>JAQAHH010000006.1 GCA_030783905.1 Bisgaard Taxon 45
CTATTAAGACTTCAATAATTAAAATTTTTTTAAAATGAAATCAATCAACAAGTGCCCACACAGATTGTCTGTTAGATTGTTAAAGAACGTTGCACTAAGCAAGGACGAAAATGATAATCAAATCTCTCTTCTATGTCAAGCGTTTTGTTTTAAATACTGCTTACATTTTAAAACAACAAAAAGCATCCCGCTTTCCTTTCGCTTGACACCCTTGCGGTGCGGAGGTGCATTATAGGGATTTCAGATTTTGACGCAAGTGCTTTTTTCATTTTTTTTATCAACAGCTGTTTTCTTAAGCAAAAACAATCTTACCGCTATAAAATCAAACAAAAAGCGTATTTTATTTAAACGTTTCAAACTGTACTGCGAAATATTCAACTTTATGCCAATCTGTATATTCAATTTCTTTGCGGGTATCGGTTTCACCACCCGTTATTTTCATAATTAATTTGATCATTGTACGATCAAAAAACGAATAGCGAGGATAATACAATGCGCCCGCAAAAACAGCTGCTAATTGAGGTTGCCAGTCAATACGTTGTAAAAATTTTCTGACATAGACATTGGTTTCTGGTGTGTCTTTTCCAACTTTTCGTGCAGTCAGATTCACAGCAAAAAAAGCATTCGCTTTTTGGCTCAGAAGTGCGGTCTGTTTTTTAACAAATTTATTGAGGACTTTATCAAAATGCCCATAACGAATTGAAGCACCTATTAGCACACGATCTGCATTTGTAATATCCGTATCTTCAGCCAACGCCTGAATTTGTACATTTCCACTTAATTTAGAGGCAATAAATTGGGCAATTTTTTTTGTTTGTCCATCACGACTTGAATAGAGAATCAGTGTTTTCATTATTCTTTCCAGAAAGCAGGGGTAAAAAGAACCAGTAATGAGAATATTTCTAAACGACCACAAATCATGGCAAAGGCAAAGACGATTTTGGCACTTTCAGGCACATTCAGAAAATCTTGATGGATTACACCAAGTCCAGGACCTGCATTGGTTAATGTTGCAAACACAGAGCCCATCGCATCAAACACATCCATCCCACAAAGAATGACTGCAAATACACACACCCAATACACCAAAATAAAAATCATCAGGAATGCCCAAATACTTTCTAACATCCGAATTGGCAAAATATTTCGTCCTAATTTTATCGGCTGAACTAAATTTGGATGAACAAGACTACGTAATTCTCTTTTGACTTGTAACCATAAAATCAAAACACGGATGGTTTTTAATCCTCCCGTTGTAGAACCGCCACATCCACCGATAACACTCGCAATGACTAAGAGCATAGCAGAAAATGCAGGTAAGTTATTCAAATTAAAAATTGTATAACCTGCAGTCATGGACATTGAAGTTAACTGTAATGACCCTTGAATAAAAGCATCACTTAAATTCGTCATCACATCATAAAAGTATAAAGAGAGGGAAAATAATAAAATAAACAGCACTTGCATGGCTAAGAAAAAACGAAACTCTGGATCTTTCCAATAATTTTTCCAAAGACTTTGTTTACCAAGGTAAGTGAGCGCTGAAATATGCAAATTAAAATTAATCCCCGCAATCAGCATAAAAAAGGTTGTAATCAGATAAATAGTCGAATTATTAAAATGTCCCATACTGGCGTCATGGGTTGAAAAGCCACCGTTAGCTACTGTAGAAAAACTATGCCCAATTGCATCAAATGCATTCATTCCCGCAAACCAATAGGCGATTGCACAAAGAACAGTTAAGGAAAAATATAAAATCCACAGTAATTTGGCCACTTCGGCAATGCGGGGACGTAATTTTTGCTCCTTTAGTGGACCGGAGGATTCGGCACGATATAGCTGTGTTCCACCAATACCTAACAGGGGAATAATGGCTACCGCAAGTACAATGATTCCCATCCCCCCTAGCCATTGGAGAAGCTGACGATAAAATAAAATGGCTTTCGGTAGCTGATCTAACCCCTCAATGACGGTTGCACCAGTCGTGGTTAGTCCAGAAAAAGACTCAAAAATTGCGGAAGAAAAGGAAAGGTGAGGCGTTTCAAATAATAGAAAGGGAATGGCACCAATACTGCCTAAAACTAACCAAAATGCCACTACAATTAAAAAACCATCTCGAGAACGTAATTCTTCTTTATGATCGTGACAAGGCCACCATAATAACATCCCAACAATCGCACTCATCACAAAAGTTTGCATAAACGCTTTACCCGCGCCATCTCCATATAATAAAGCCACAAAAGCAGGGGCTAACATGGTAAGGGAAAAACACATCACAAGAATGCCAACAATACGGATAATGGATAATATTCTCAAAACTTACTCTCTTTCTAATTGCAGTTGCCCACTAAAACGTTCAATTAAGGCTTGTTGAAATGCCGTCAGTTTATCATCTCTGATCCCTAACTCAAATGTTACACGATCAACAAAATGTTGATTTGTAATCATTACATCCTGTTTTTCACAAAGTTGCTGCAAAGCATTAATTTGAGCATAATCACAGCACAGTTTATAGCGTTGACGTTGCACTTTCACGGATGTTTCTAATAAATTTAACGCTTGCTGTACACCATTACTATAAGCACGCACCAAACCGCCTGTTCCCAGTAAAATACCACCATAATAACGAACAACTACGGCACAAATTTCACCAATTTTACTGCCTTGTAAAACGGATAGCATCGGTTTGCCTGCTGTACCTGTAGGTTCACCATCATCAGAAAAACCGAATTGTTGTGAATCATTTGGTGCTCCGGCAACAGTCGCCCAACAATGATGGCGAGCTTGTGGATGTTGTAATTTAATTTGTTGCCAAAATGCCTTTGCTTGTGTCAGATTTTCTACATGTTGAAGATAAGTAATGAAATGGCTTTTTTTAATTTCTTCTTCAAAAATGACCGCACTTTTTGGGATATTATATTCAATCATGTTCTTATTGAACTTCTACGTAATTTGAGTTTGGTGTATTATAGCGCCTAAATATAGTCAACCAATGATAAAAATCAATGAATGAAATTAGGGTAACACAAACATTGGATACATTAGGGCTACGTTGTCCTGAGCCTGTTATGTTAGTGAGAAAGCATATACGCTTTTTGGAAGAAGGTGACGTTCTATTGGTTATTGCAGATGATCCTGCCACCACCAGAGATATCCCTAGCTTTTGCCAATTTATGGAACATACCCTATTGAAAAGTGAAGTTGAACAAATTCCATTTCAATATTGGGTAAAAAAAGGAAAATAAACCTAAAAAATAAAAGACCACAAAACGTGGTCTTTTTAGTCTGTAAAGTGCGGTTAAATTAGCGCTTATTTTTCACTAATTTTTCCGTTAATTCATAAGCACGTAGTTTCGCTAATTCTTTAGATAGTTTAGAAGCGAGCATTTCATAGCTTGCATCACCATGACGAGTACGAATATTTTCTTCTGCGCGTTTTTTCGCAGCCAAAATACGATCGCCATCTAATTCATCACCACGAATTGCCGTATCCGCTAATACGGTAACCACATTCGGTTGAACTTCTAAAAAACCACCGGAAACATAGATCACTTCTTCTTTTCCGTCTTCAAGAGTCAATTTCACAATACCCGGTTTAATCGCCGTAAGTAGTGGGGTGTGGCCGGCTAAAATGCCCAGTTCACCCTCAATACCTGTTGCTTGCATACTCTTTACTTGACCAGAAAAAATCTGTTGTTCTGCACTTACTACGGTTAAGTTAAATACTGACATTTTTTCTCCTTCAAGCCTGATTAGTTGCTTTCAGAAGCAATTATAATTTTTTCGCTTTTTCTAATACTTCGTCGATGCTACCTGCCATATAGAACGCTTGTTCTGGGATATGGTCATATTCACCGTCTAAAATACCTTTGAAGCCACGAATTGTTTCTTTTAATGGCACATATTTGCCTGGTGTACCGTTAAATACTTCTGCAACGAAGAATGGCTGTGATAAGAAACGTTCGATTTTACGTGCACGCGCAACGACTAATTTATCGTCTTCAGATAACTCATCCATACCAAGAATAGCGATGATATCTTTCAATTCTTTATAGCGTTGTAATGTTGTTTGTACACCACGTGCTACATGATAATGTTCCTCACCTACCACTAATGGGTCTAACTGACGAGAAGTTGACTCTAATGGATCTACCGCAGGATAAATACCTAATGACGCAATTTGACGACTTAAGACCACGGTTGAGTCTAAGTGCGCAAAGGTTGTTGCAGGTGATGGGTCAGTCAAGTCATCGGCAGGTACGTAAACGGCTTGAACAGAGGTAATAGAACCTGTTTTGGTTGAAGTAATACGTTCTTGAAGCACGCCCATTTCTTCTGCAAGGGTTGGTTGATAACCTACCGCAGATGGCATACGACCTAACAATGCGGATACTTCAGTACCTGCAAGGGTATAACGATAAATATTATCCACGAAGAATAAAACATCACGACCTTCATCACGGAATTTTTCTGCCATCGTTAAACCTGTTAATGCAACGCGTAAACGGTTACCTGGTGGCTCATTCATCTGACCATAAACAAGAGAGACTTTATCTAATACGTTAGAATCTTTCATTTCATGGTAGAAGTCGTTCCCTTCACGCGTACGCTCACCTACCCCAGCAAAGACTGAATAGCCTGAGTGCTCAATTGCGATGTTACGGATTAATTCCATCATGTTAACGGTTTTACCCACACCCGCACCACCGAATAACCCAACTTTACCCCCTTTCGCAAACGGACAAACTAAGTCAATCACTTTAATCCCCGTTTCTAAAAGTTCAGTACTGTTAGATTGCTCTTCGTAGCTTGGTGGCGCACGATGGATAGACCAATTTTCTTCTGCACCAATTGGGCCTTGCTCATCGATTGGTTCACCCAATACGTTCATAATACGACCCAATGTTTTTGTTCCGACTGGAACAGAAATTGGGCTATTTGTGTTAGTGACGCTTAAACCGCGTTTTAATCCATCAGATGATCCCATTGCGATACAGCGAACTACACCACCACCTAATTGTTGTTGAACTTCAAGCACTAAGCCTGTTTCAACGTTTAAGGCATCATATACTTTTGGTACTGCATCTTGTGGGAATTCAACGTCAATAACCGCACCGATGATTTGTACAATTTTTCCAGTTGCCATTACCGATCCTCTATTTGTTAAATTGCTGCTGCACCCGCAACAATTTCATTTAATTCATTTGTAATACTTGCTTGACGAGCTTTGTTATAGACTAACTGTAACTCATTAATTAAGTTACCTGCGTTGTCTGTTGCTGCTTTCATTGCGACCATTCGAGCGGCTTGCTCAGAAGCAAGATTTTCAACTGCTGCTTGATAAACCTGAGATTCTAAATAACGAACCAATAAATTATCTAATAATACTTTCGCATCGGGTTCGTAAATATAATCCCACACTTGTTTTCTTTCGCCTAATTCATCATTATCTAATTCTGGTAATGGAATTAATTTTTCCAATACAGGTTTTTGCGACATGGTGTTAATGAATTTGTTATAAACCAAATACACAACATCAATATCACCTTTCTTATAAGCATCAATCATCGAGTTCACTGAACCGATCAAATGCTCAACAGAAGGTGTATCACCGATACCTGAATCTTGGGTTAAAATTTTAACCCCCATTGATTGGAAAAAGTTGATAGATTTAGAACCAATTAAACTTAATTGAACAGGAATACCTTTTTCTTTCCATTGTTTCATTTCATTTAATATGGTTTTAAACAAGTTCACGTTTAAGCCACCACAAAGTCCACGATCTGTGGACACAACAATAATGCCCACTTTTTTTACTTCACGATCCACTAAAAATGGATGCTTATAACCGATCGTTGCTTTTGAAACGTGGCTGATCACGTTACGTATTGTTTCTGAATAAGGACGTGAAGAAGACATGCGTTCTTGCGTTTTACGCATTTTCGAGGCAGCAACCATTTCCATCGCTTTCGTAATTTTTTGTGTACTTTTTACACTCGCGATTTTGGTTCTTATCTCTTTAGCACCTGCCATTTTGTCTCTCCATTTAAAGTGTTAACTTACCATGCACTGTTTGCTTTGAAGCTATCCAAAATGGCTTTTAATGAATCTTTAATTTCATCATTGTAATTGCCAGATTGTGTTAACTCACGCATAAAATCAGCATAGTTATGGTTAGCATACTCTAAAAGTGCTGATTCAAACGAACCAATACGATCTAAATCGACTTCTTCTAAGTAACCAAACTCTACTGCAAATAACACTAATGCTTGTTGTGCTACTGATAATGGAGAATATTGTTTTTGTTTCAATAATTCAGTTACTTTTTGACCATGTGATAATTGCTTACGTGTTGCATCATCAAGATCTGAAGCAAATTGAGCAAATGCCGCTAATTCACGATATTGAGCAAGTGCGGTACGAATACCCCCTGCTAATTTCTTAATTACTTTTGTTTGCGCCGAGCCACCTACACGAGAGACCGAAATACCCGGGTTAACCGCAGGGCGAATACCTGAGTTAAATAAGTTAGATTCTAAGAAGATCTGACCATCAGTAATCGAAATAACGTTGGTTGGAACGAATGCAGAAACGTCACCCGCTTGGGTTTCGATAATTGGAAGCGCAGTTAAAGAACCAGTTTTACCTTTTACTTCACCGTGAGTGAAACGCTCAACATAATCTTCGTTAACACGAGAAGCACGCTCAAGTAAACGAGAGTGTAAATAGAATACATCACCAGGGAAGGCTTCACGACCAGGTGGGCGACGTAATAATAGTGAAATTTGACGATACGCAACCGCTTGTTTTGACAAATCATCATAAATGATTAACGCATCTTCTCCACGATCACGGAAATATTCACCCATGGCACAACCAGAATATGGTGCTAAATATTGTAGTGCAGCAGATTCTGAGGCGGATGCCACGACAACAATGGTATTTTGTAAGGCACCGTGTTCTTCTAATTTACGTACTACGTTTGCAATAGTTGATGCTTTTTGACCAATCGCAACATAGATACATTTAATCCCCGAATCACGTTGGTTAATGATTGCGTCAATGGCTAATGCGGTTTTACCTGTTTGACGGTCACCGATAATCAATTCACGCTGACCACGACCGATTGGCACCATAGAGTCAACGGCTTTATAACCAGTTTGTACTGGTTGATCAACGGATTTACGATCAATAACACCTGGTGCAATCACTTCAACAGGAGAAAATCCATCATTTTCAATTTCACCTTTACCGTCGATTGGTTCACCTAAGGTATTAACTACGCGACCTAATAAACCACGACCGACTGGGACTTCAAGGATACGACCAGTACACTGGACTTCCATACCTTCTGCAAGATCTGCATAAGATCCCATGACTACCGCACCCACAGAATCTCTCTCAAGGTTAAGTGCCATCGCATAACGATTGCCCGGTAATGCAATCATTTCCCCTTGCATGACCTCACTTAAACCATGAATACGGATAATTCCGTCACTCACAGAAACGATTGTCCCAGTATTACGAGCTTCACTCACAACATCAAATTGGGCAATGCGTTTTTTAATCAATTCACTAATTTCTGTAGAATTTAGTTGCATCTTTTATTCCTCTTATAATTGTAGCTCATTTGCTAGACGAGTCAGTTGTCCACGACTACTTCCATCGATAACAAAATCATCTGTACGAATAATTACACCTGCGATGAGTGAACTATCTAAGCTACAATTTAATTTAACTTTACGAGCTAATCTTTTTTCCATTGCTGCAGCAATTTTTTGCTCTTGTGTTGCATTTAATGGTTGAGCTGATATGACTTGTACTTCAGTTGTTTTTTGGTGTTCCTCAACATAAGATTGAAATGTTTGATAAACAGCAGGAAGTACTTCCAAACGCTTATTTTCAGCCATTAACCGAATAAGATTTTGCCCATATTGATCAAGTTGTTCGCCACAAATTGAAATGACTGCATCAGCAAGTTTATTCGCAGACAGAGCACTTTTTAAAAATGTTTGCATCGTTTCATCTTTGACTAACTCAGATGAAAAATGCAGCATAGTTGCCCATTTTTCTACTGCATTCTGCTCAATAGCAAAATCAAATGCTGCTTTCGCATAAGGGCGAGCTATTGTAGTTAATTCTGACATAAGCCCAACCTTTTATAGTTCTGCAACTAATTTATCAATAATGTCATTGTTTGCCGCTTCATCAACTGTACGACCCACAATTTTTTCCGCACCCGCAATCGCAAGTGATGCAACTTTAACACGTAATTCTTCTTGAACACGTTTACGTTCGGCTTCCACTTCTGCATAACCTTGCTCAATAATTTTCGCTCTTGTTGCTTCAGCTTCCACTTTAACTTCTTCTAAAATTTCATTGCGGCGTTTATTGGCTAAATCAATAATTTGTTGCGCTTGCATTTTCGCTTCAGTGATTTCTTGCTCAACTAAAGCTTTCGTATCGGCTTGCTCTTTTCTTGCTGCTTCTGCCGATGCTAACGCATTGGCAATTGAACGTTGACGCTCTTCAATTGCTTTAATAATTGGTGGCCAAACAAATTTCATACAGAACGCAACAAATATTGCGAACGCAATCAGTTGACCAATCAGTGTTGCATTTAAATTCACAACCCCCTCCTTAATAATTGTCGTTTAGATTACTCAATGAGTAATTTTGCAATTGTTGGCAAACCGACAATTATTTTAATAAATCGATGAATGGGTTTGCGAAAATGAATAATAATGAAATCCCTACAGCGATCATCGCAATAGCATCAAGAAGACCAGCAACGATAAACATCTTAGTTTGCAAGCTGTTTGCTAATTCAGGTTGACGAGCTGATGACTCCAAAAATTTACCACCTAAAATCGCAAAGCCGATTGCCGTACCTAATGCAGCAAATGCTAATAAGATTGATGCACCGATAATAGTTGCTGTAATTACAGTTTCCATAAGTTTCTCCAGTTATAGATTTAAAAAAGTTAGCCTAAAGGCTGGTTAGTAAAAAAAACAGTAAATTACAGTAAGTCTTTACTTACTGTAATGGTTATTAATGATCAGCTTTATTATAAGCGATACTTAAATACACAATCGTCAACATCATAAAGATGAACGCTTGTAAAGTAATTATCAGAATATGGAAGATCGCCCACGCTAGATGTAATGGAATACCTAAGGCGGCAATTGCCATATTGGCAGAATACATTACTGCAATCAAAATGAAAATCAATTCGCCTGCATACATATTACCGAACAGACGGAATGCAAGAGAAATAGGTTTTGCAAGCAAGGTCACTAATTCAAGTACAAGGTTCACAGGAATAAATGCCCAATGATTAAATGGATGAAGTGTGTATTCTTTCACAAAGCCAGTGACACCTTTTGATTTTATTGTGTAAAAAATAATTAAAGCAAATACACAAATAGACATCCCAAGAGTTGCACTAATATCGGCTGTCGGCACGGCTCTTAAGTAATGAATACCAAATAAATTGGCAATTTGAGGTAAGAAATCAACAGGTATTAAGTCAATCGCATTCATAATAAACACCCAACAAAATACCGTTAATGCGAGTGGTGCAACAACATGTCTTGGTCCATGGAAGTTTTCTTTCACAACACCATCAACCCAACTAACTAAAATTTCAACGAAACATTGTAATTTACTTGGTACACCAGGTGTTGCTTTCTTTGCCACTTTTGAAAAAATGAAAAGAAAAATTGCACCCGCTACGATAGAAAAGAAAAGGGTATCTAAATGAACATGCCAAAAAGAATCCCCTGTTTTCAAGAATTCTAAATGGTGCCCAATATATCCCGCTGTTGTAAGCTCTGCTGCCATAACTAATCCTTTTTGATATTTATAAAAACGTTATATATTTAAGTACTTACTTACTAAAAAGGGAAGAAGATTATTTAAAACTATTGTTATAAAATATCCTATAAAAAATGCAATAACATGCATTGAATCAACTAATTTAAAAGCAAGTACAATAAAAAAAATGGTGGATATGAATTTAACGGCTTCTCCACGGTAAAATGTTGTTAGTTTATTTGAAATTTGTTGTTTTTTTGTAAAAAAAACCAACCAAACAAACAGACTATGTGGAATAGCTATCGCTAAAGCACCTAATAAAAAAGAAACACCAATTAACCATTTATACCCTATTAAGCACACAAAACTGGTTAATAACACTCCCAATTCTACCCAGAGTGTCATTTTATACTTCTTCCTAGCTCGATCAATTACTTGCGACATTACCTGTATTCACTGCAATAACACGGTATAAACAAAACAAAATTACTGCGGATTATACGCTAGTTTTAACCCTATTAGAAATTAAAATATGTGAACAAGATCACAAAATTATATTTTTTAAACATTCCTTTAAAATTTACTTAACAATTACCAAATGTCTTTCTCCAACTAGCGTTGGCACCTGTAATTGAACCACTTGTTGGATAGTAAATTTCTCACCGAGTTCTTCTACTTCTTCTTGATGATAAAGCCCTTTTAAAGCATAAAAATAACCATCTTGGTTTGGTAGATGTTGACACCAATCCGTCATATCTTTTAAAGAAGCAAAAGCACGGCTTAACACCCCATCAAATAGTTGCTCAGGACGATATTCTTCAACACGACTTAATACGGTCTCGACATTATGCAAACCTAACTCACGAACAGCATGACGAATAAAGCTAATTCGTTTACCTAAACTGTCTAAAAGTACAAATTGTTTATGAGGATTAATAATAGCAAGCGGTAATCCTGGTAAACCCGGACCTGTGCCAACATCAATAAAACGTTCACCGCTTAAATATGGGCTGACCACAAGACTATCTAAAATATGTTTAACTAGCATATCCATCGGATCTCGCACGGAAGTGAGATTGTAGGCTTTGTTCCACTTGTTTAGTAATAAAATCAATTTCACTAATTGTGCTTTCTGTTGATCGGTTATCGAAAGTGCGGTCTGTTTTAATAAAGTTTCGAGTTTATCAGTGAGTTTTTGTTCAAGAGTAAGCATTTCTTATATTCTTTAAATTAAAAATAATTTTACTTTACTGCGTTTTTCAAAATTTGTAATTGCTCAAGTAAAATTTTACGATCATATCCTCTATATTCTTCACTACCACTTTGACGAATTTGAAAACCATCAATAGAACTTGTTGCAGCTAAAGTTGCACTATAATTTCCATTTTCATCTAGAATCATAATCGTAGGATAATAGTAAATATTATCGGACATTCCTATTTGTTTTAATACTTCTTTACCATTTGTATTTTCAGCTTCAATATTGGCTATAACAAAATTTTCAGCAACAAATTTATTAAGTATTTCAGCCTGTTGATAATCATTTCTGGTTGTAATTTCTTTCATATTCCATCCCACGAAGTCGCCAGTATCCGCACGCCATCTATAAATAAATTTTCCAATGCCACCCTGTATGTATTTGTTGAAAACATGATCCCAAAGGCACCATTCTACACCATAAACAACCAAAACATGTTTATTTTGCTTTTTAGCAGTTTCTAGTGCTTTATTTAGAATAACAAGCTGATTTCCACATTCATCATAAAGTTGAGCTAACCCACCATTACAATTTTTATCAAGTTCTTTAGGAAAGATTTCAACAGGAAAATACTTTGATTTACAAAATAATGTTGAAAAAAATAATAATATTTTTTTCATAGTTACCTCGATAATTACTCACCACGCTTTAACATGCCTTGTTTTTTCAAATTCACCAATAAAATAGAGATAGCCGCAGGTGTTACCCCTGAAATACGCGAAGCTTGTCCAATAGAAACAGGGCGATGTTGTTCTAATTTTGCACGCACTTCATTCGATAAACCCGCGACGACGCTATAATCAAAGCCAGTTGGAATAACTGTATTTTCATGGCGTTTTTGACGCTCAATTTCTTCTTGTTGATGTTCAATATAACCTTGATATTTGATCGCAATTTCTACTTGCTCTACCGCTTCTTGATCTACCATTGCAGGTTGGAATGGGGTTAAAGAGGTCAAAATGGCGTAATTGATTTCTGGACGGCGTAATAAATCTTCCCCATTGGCTTCACGCACTAATGGACTGCCTAACACCTTATTGGCTTCTTCAAGGTGCGCTGAACGTGGATGCAACCAAATTTGACGTAAACGCTGTCTTTCTAATTCGATGTTTTCCATTTTTTGATTAAATCTCGCCCAGCGTTTTTCATCAATTAAGCCTAATTGGTGGGCAATTGGCGTTAAACGGCTATCGGCATTGTCTTCACGCAACAATAAACGATACTCAGCACGAGAGGTAAACACACGGTATGGTTCTTTTGTCCCTAAAGTACAAAGATCATCGACTAATACGCCAATATAGGCCTGATCACGACGTGGGAACCAAGCTTCTTTTTCTTGCACCAATAAACCAGCATTAATTCCCGCTAATAAACCTTGTCCAGCGGCCTCTTCATACCCCGTTGTTCCATTAATCTGTCCAGCAAAAAATAAGCCATTGATTGATTTTGTTTCTAAAGTAGGTTTCAGATCTCTTGGATCAAAATAATCATATTCAATCGCATAACCCGGCTTGATAATGCGTGCTTTTTCCATCCCTTTCATCGAATTAACGATCTTCATTTGCACATCAAAAGGCAAGCTAGTAGAAATCCCATTTGGATAGATTTCATTACTGGTTAAGCCTTCTGGTTCAAGATAGATCTGGTGTGAATTACGCTCAGAAAAACGCATCACTTTGTCTTCGATCGATGGACAATAACGTGGGCCGATCCCTTCAATGATCCCAGCATACATCGGACTGCGATCTAAGTTATTACGGATCACATCATGGGTCTGTTCATTGGTATGGGTAATAAAACATGGGATCTGACGTGGATGTTGATCAACGGATCCCATAAATGAAAAAACAGGCAGTTTTTCATCACCATGTTGTTTCGCTAATATCGAGAAATCAATGGTGCGTGCATCAATACGTGGTGGTGTACCCGTTTTTAAACGATCCACACGTAAATTCAGATCTCTTAAACGATCAGCTAACATGACTGAAGCTGGATCACCTGCACGTCCGCCAGTATAGTTTTCTAAACCGATATGGATTTTACCCGAAAGGAATGTACCTGCAGTTAAAATCACCGCTTTTGCACGGAATTTTAAGCCCATTTTGGTCGTTACGCCGGAAACACGATCCTGATCTAAAATAATATCGGTTACTTCTTGTTGAAAAATATCCAAATTTTCTTGATTTTCTAATGCAATGCGTACGGCTTGACGATATAACACACGGTCTGCTTGTGCACGAGTTGCACGAACGGCGGGACCTTTACTGCTATTTAAAGTACGAAATTGGATCCCTGCTTGGTCAGCTGCGGTTGCCATCAACCCACCCATTGCATCAATTTCTCTGACTAAATGGCCTTTTCCGATCCCGCCAATTGCGGGATTACAGGACATTTGTCCTAATGTATCTACATTGTGGGTTAATAATAGGGTTTTAAGTCCCATGCGTGCTGGTGCGAGTGCAGCTTCTGTACCTGCGTGTCCACCACCAATCACGATTACATCATAATTTTCAGTATAAAACATAATAACCTTTGTCAATTTATCTCGGATTCCATGGATCTTTCATCCTTTTTGCTGGTTGGCTATTCTACTGAAATTTACGGATCCATGAAAGAAACATTTTTGTTCAGGGTTGAATGATGATCGCGAAAAAGATCATCACTTAATATAGATAGGATCTTTTTATATAAAGAGATCTTATTGTTACTATTATTATGATCCTTTAGATCTGTGATTAAGATCCTTTTCTTTTTTTAAATGAAGACGTTAGATCATTTTTAATGTTGTTAAGATCATCATAAATTGCCACAAAAAAGCTGTGTATAATCTGCTTAGTTATCCACAGATTAAAAAACAAACTATCTTATTCAGGGTATAAAAACAGGTTTTATACAGTTTAGATCCTAGTTATCCACAGTAAAAAGATCGAATTGATTGATTAAATACTGAACTTATAAAGATGAAAAAATGGCACATCTTGTGAAATATGCCATGTTATTTGAGGAGAAAATTATAGTTTGGTCAGAAACTGAGGAAGCCATTCTTCAGCGGTTTGTTCAGGATCAGTGATGGTTAACATATCCATTCTAAGGGATTCACAGATCTGCAACGCATCTTTACTTAGCAGTAATTGTTCAACATGATCTACCGCTTGGCAAAACGTATCGTAATCAGAATTTCCTAACCCGATCACCGCAAAACGTAAGTCAGTAAGGGATTTCGGATAAAGGGCTAATTTTTCAAATAACGGTTTGATATTATCAGGCAGTTCGCCAGCACCATGGGTAGATGTCACAACAAGCCAGCACCTTTCATTCATGACTGCTTCGAAAGAAGGTCCATGTTCTAAACGTATAACATAGCCTTGATCTGTTAATACATCTGCAATATGTTCTGCCACGTATTCTGCACCACCAAGCGTGCTACCAGTTATAATACATATTTTTGTTTTCATTAATTTCTCCTAAAAATAAGGCTTAGAAAAACTAAGCCTTAGTCAGAAGTGAATTATACGTTATCAATTTTACCTAATAGTGAGCGTAAACGTTCTTGCCAGTTTTGATGTTCACTCTTTAGTTGTTCATTTTCACTGCGTAACGCATCATTTGCTTGTTGTGATTGATTATTTTTTTCTTTTAATTCATCAATTTCCAATTGGAGTAATTGGATGGTTTCAACTGCTTGTTTAATTTTTTCTTCTAACTGATCTAAAATTTCTAAAGACATAAGGCTTCCTCTACAATGTAATTAAGTGCGTCTATTTTACTCTAGTTAACAGGGATGTTAAACAGATGAGTAGCATTTTGCTTGCCACCTTACCATAATTTCGAGTGAGGTTCGAAAAAATTATATGTATTTTTTTATTTTTTCATTACGCAACCGTTTGCTAGGTGCTAAAATAGCGCTGAATTTTCATCAATCAACCCAAAGGATAATAAAATGAATAGAGCGTTAGCGATTGAATTTTCAAGAGTGACCGAGGCCGCTGCACTTGCAGGTTTTGCGTGGTTAGGTCGTGGCGATAAAAATGCCGCGGATAATGCTGCAGTACAAGCAATGCGTTTAATGTTAAATCAAGTTGAAATGGATGCCGAGGTGGTGATTGGTGAAGGTGAAATTGATGAAGCACCGATGCTTTATATTGGTGAAAAAGTAGGAAATGGTCAAGGTGAGCAAATTTCTATTGCTGTTGATCCTATTGAAGGTACAAGAATGACCGCCATGGGGCAGGCAAATGCATTATCAGTTTTAGCCGCTGGTGGGAGAGAAACCTTTCTAAAAGCACCAGACATGTATATGGAAAAATTGGTGGTAGGGCCAGAAGTCAAAGGCATGGTGGATCTTAATTTACCACTTGAACAGAATTTACGTCGTGTTGCGTCAAAAATGGGCAAATTATTGTCTCAACTGACGGTGATTACCTTAGATAAGCCTCGCCATCATGAGATGATCAAAAAAATGCAACAATTAGGTGTGAAAGTATTGGCGATTCCTGATGGAGATGTGGCCGCATCCATATTGTGTTGTTTACCAGATGGCGGTGTCGATATGCTATACGGCATTGGTGGTGCGCCGGAAGGGGTAATTGCGGCAGCGGCTGTACGTGCATTAGGTGGCGATATGCAAGCCCGTTTATTACCTCGTGATCAGGTAAAAGGGCAAACAGCTGAAAATCAAGCGCTTGCTGAGGAGGAAATTCGTCGTTGCCAAGACATGGGCATTGACGTTAATCAAGTATTAAAACTAGAAGATCTGGTACGTGATGATAATTTGGTTTTTTCTGCAACAGGTATCACTAATGGTGACTTATTAAAAGGCATCCACCGCAAGGGTAATCTTGCTACGACAGAAACATTATTGATCCGCGGTCGTTCTCGTACCATTCGCCGAATCCAGTCAGTGCATTATTTGGACAGAAAAGATACCGCACTTTATCGTATTATTGGTGCTTAGCTGTAAAGAAAATGGTTTTTGCACCTTAATGACAAGGCGATATTTTAAGGTGCAAAAAGCTATTTTTTATTTTATTGACAAAAGAATTTATGTAACAGTTGCATGATTTCGAGCACTCTTGGATCAGCAATATAATATAATCTTTCACGATGGCGTTTTTCACAATCGATCAATTTATTTTCGCGTAATAAAGCCAGTTGATTCGATACAGAGGCTTGTGGTAAGCCTGTGAGCTGTGTAATTTCGGTAACATTGCGTTTTTGATCTAGAATACAACATAGAATAATTAATCGATTTTGATTTGAAAAAGATTTTAAAAATTTCGTTGCTTCATCACATTTTGAAAATATTTCTTCCATTATTTTTCCCCAACAGATATTTATTCTTGAATAATTTTTTATTTATATTTAATTAAAATAAAAAGTAATAATTTTATTAAGGATAAGAAAATTTATAAAAACCAATTAATATTAAATGTTATCTAAAATTGACTTATGTACTTAAATGCATTCAGATTGGTATGATATGCCATTTTTGTTAGTTTGCCTATTTTTTGATTAAATTGCTTACTTAAGTAGCATAAAAAGAGAGTTATATTTCATTATTGAAGACAAGAAAAGGAAGCAGAAAATATCGCTTTCTACTTCCGAGTATGTGTGGTTATGGGCGATTCCAAGGCATGAGGGCAAGTAAACGCGCCATGCCACAAAATCCAGTGGCACCTGCGAGTAATAAGCCTGCACCAACAAATGCACATAAACCATAGAATACTGGGGAAACTAGCCAACCTAAAACGGCACCCATTAAGGTTAAGCTTCCGGCCGCAATTTGCACTTGGCGCATTATTTCTAAAGGCTGAGAACGATTTAAGCGAGTTGGCTGATTATTAGCTTTCCAACCCTCTAATCCCCCTTCTAAAATAAAGGCTTCTTTTCCCGTTGTAAGCGCTGCTAATAATTCACTAGCTTGTTGTGTGCGACGACCAGAACGGCAATGAAAAATGACAACATTTGCGTTCACGGCATGACCAGTTAATCCTTCTTTTTCTAATTGTGAGAGTGGGTGTAGTTCAGCGCCTTCAATATGTTCTCTTAAATATTCATCTGGTTGACGAATATCAACTAAAATCGCGCCTTGTTTGAGTTTTTCACATACCTCATTTACGCAAATTGTTTGAATAGTCATAGCTTTTCCCTTATGTCGATTAAGTGTTAAAGAAATGAATTGGTACTTTTAAATAAACTTGGCCATTTTCTTCTGCTGGTGGTAAATGGCCTGCTCGCATATTCACTTGTACCGATGGCATAATTAATTTTGGCATGGATAATGTTGCATCACGGGCTTGTCGCATTTTCACGAATTCAGCTTGTGCTATCCCATGATGAATATGGATATTTTGTTCTTTTTGTGCTTTAACAGTGGTTTCATAGCAGTATTCTTGCCGATTTTTAGGTAAATAATCATGGCATAAGAACATGCGCGTTTCTTCTGGTAAAGCAAGCAGTTTTTGTACAGATTGATATAACACATTAGCATCGCCACCAGGAAAATCACAACGGGCGGTGCCATAATCTGGCATAAATAGTGTATCGCCCACAAACACCGCATCTCCAATTAAATAACTGACACAGGCAGGGGTATGTCCAGGGGTATGGATGACTTTAACTGGAAGGTTACCAAGAGAAAATCTATCACTATCATGAAATAATTGATTAAATTGTCGCCCGTCACGTGCAAATTCCGTGCCTGCGTTAAATACTGTACCAAATACATTTTGTACGGTTGTGATATGTTGACCAATACCTGTTTTTCCACCAAGTTTTTCTTGTAAGTAAGGCGCGGCAGATAAATGATCCGCATGTACATGAGTTTCTAAAATCCATTCAAGCGTCAATTGCTGTTGTTGAATATAAGCAATAATAGTATCCGCTGAGTTGGTACTGATTTTACCCGCGGCATAATCAAAATCTAAAACTGAATCGATAATGGCACAGGCTCGTGTATCTGTGTCGTGAACAACATAGCTATATGTATTCGTTGGTTCATCAAAAAATGCTTTGACTTGCGGTATTATACTTTTCATAAAAATGTCCACCTTGTTACTGTTTTTGCCGAAGAACGAATGTTAAGCAGTGAAGCCATGGCTACTTCAGATAGCAAGACCTGATGTACTAATTGCGTTTATGGTGATCACTGTTGCCCCAGTGCAAAGAAATTGATGTTTGCGCTGATTGGCCTGATCACAGTAATTTATTATATTTTGTTTTTTTAATATTATATTTTATAAATATAAAAGATAGCTGATATGAATAATAAATCAACATAAAATGTAATAAATTTGTATAAATTTTGTTATAAGGATTTGTTTAAGGGGTGGTTTTTTATTCAAGATGCGAGTGTGAAATCTACAAAGATAATTGTGTGATGAAAAACGTTTACCCAAAATCAAGCGCACTTATTCTTAGCTAATTTGCCAAAATTTTGCTATAATCTCAGCAATTTTTTATGGTTTAAAAAGAGAGAAACGATGTCAAATAATACCCCTGAAAATTATGGTGCGAATAGTATTAAGGTCTTAAAAGGACTTGATGCCGTACGTAAACGTCCTGGTATGTACATTGGGGATACGGATGATGGTACGGGTTTACATCACATGGTGTTTGAGGTGGTGGATAACGCCATTGACGAAGCCTTAGCTGGTTATGCTAAGGATATTACCGTTACTATTCACACTGACAATTCTGTTTCGGTGCAAGATGATGGACGTGGGATTCCAGTTGATATTCACCCTGAAGAAGGGGTTTCTGCCGCTGAAGTTATCATGACCGTATTACATGCAGGCGGTAAATTTGATGACAATTCGTATAAAGTCTCCGGTGGTTTACATGGAGTGGGGGTGTCGGTTGTTAATGCCTTGTCTGATAAATTACAACTGACTATTCGTCGCCAAGGTAAAGTACATGAGCAGATTTATCATTTAGGTGAACCACAAGCTCCTTTAGCTGCGATTGGTGAAACGGATCAAACCGGGACTACCGTGCGTTTTTGGCCAAGCCCAACCATTTTCAATAACATTGAATTTGAATACGATATTTTGGCAAAACGTTTACGTGAATTGTCATTCTTAAATTCAGGTGTTTCAATTAAATTATTTGATAAACGTAATGACCGACAGGATCACTTCCATTATGAAGGCGGGATTCAAGCATTCGTTGAATATCTAAACCGTAATAAAAATCCAATTCATCAAAAACCTTTCTATTTTTCGACAGAGAAAGATGGTATTGGTGTGGAAGTGTCCATGCAATGGAATGACAGCTTTAACGAAAATGTGTATTGCTTTACTAATAATATTCCACAACGCGATGGCGGTACTCACTTGGCTGGTTTTCGTGGCGCCTTAACACGTAGCTTAAATAACTACATGGACAATGAAGGTCATAATAAAAAATCGAAAGTGGCGACTTCAGGGGACGATGCGCGTGAAGGTTTAGTGGCGATTATTTCGGTAAAAGTGCCCGATCCAAAATTCTCCTCACAAACGAAAGATAAATTGGTGTCTTCCGAAGTAAAAAGTGCGGTGGAATCGGTGATGAATGAATATTTACAACAATATTTATTGGAAAATCCAGCGGATGCCAAAATCATTGTCGGTAAAATCATTGATGCCGCCCGTGCACGTGAAGCCGCACGTAAAGCGCGTGAAATGACACGTCGTAAAGGGGCGTTAGATTTAGGCGGGTTACCAGGTAAACTTGCCGATTGCCAAGAACGAGATCCCGCCTTATCGGAATTATATCTGGTGGAGGGGGACTCTGCGGGCGGCTCAGCAAAACAAGGGCGTAACCGTAAAAACCAAGCCATTTTGCCGTTAAAAGGGAAAATTCTAAACGTAGAAAAAGCCCGTTTTGACAAAATGCTTTCCTCTGCCGAAGTGGGGACATTAATCACTGCTCTAGGTTGTGGGATTGGTCGTGATGAATATAACCCTGAAAAATTGCGTTATCACAGTATCATTATCATGACTGATGCCGATGTGGATGGAGCGCATATTCGTACCTTATTATTAACCTTCTTCTACCGCCAAATGCCAGAGCTGATTGAGCGTGGTCATGTATATATTGCCCAACCCCCACTTTATAAAGTGAAAAAAGGTAAACAAGAGCAATACATCAAAGATGATGAAGCTATGGTGCAATATGAAGTCGCACTTGCGTTAGAAAATGCCGCGCTTTATGTCAATGCGAATGCACCGGCAATGAGTGGCTTAGCATTAGAAAGCTTAGTAACCGAATACAATGCGGTGCAAAAAATGATTGGCCGTTTAGCGCGTTATTATCCTGAAGCCGTGTTAAAAGAATTAATTTATCACTCAGAATTAACCAGTAATGTCATGGCGGATCAACCAGCCGTAGAAGAGTGGATTTCGTCTCTTGTTGCTAAGTTGGTGGCGAAAGAAAGTAACGGTAACCATTATAGCTATCGTACCGTGTTTAACAGCGAGCGTTCTTTGCATGAGGCGGTATTAACGGTACGAACACATGGAATTGATACGGATTATTTCCTCAATTTCCAATTTGCGACAGGCAGTGAATATGCACGTATTGTGAAATTAGGCAAACAATTAACCGGTTTAATTGAAGAAGGTGCCTATATCATGCGAGGTGAGCGTAAACTGGAAGTCAGTTCATTTGAACAAGCGATCGAATGGTTGGTGAAAGAATCTCGTCGTGGTTTAATGGTACAACGTTATAAAGGATTGGGTGAAATGAACCCAGAACAGCTTTGGGAAACCACCATGGATCCGAATGCGCGTCGTATGCTGAAAGTATCAATTAAAGATGCGGTGGCGGCAGATTTATTGTTTACCACCTTAATGGGTGATGAAGTTGAACCACGTCGTGAATTTATCGAAAATAATGCCTTACATGCAAATTTAGATATTTAAGCATA
The DNA here is from genome assembly GCA_030783905.1 of Bisgaard Taxon 45. Classification (GTDB taxonomy): domain Bacteria; phylum Pseudomonadota; class Gammaproteobacteria; order Enterobacterales; family Pasteurellaceae; genus Pasteurella. Next base: position 20,983 of record JAQAHH010000006.1, read on the forward strand.
AAATCTGCTTTTCATTTCATTAAGTGCGGTTAAAATAAAGTTCATTTTAACCGTACTTTTTCATATAACTCCATGATATACCAAATTATTGCACTCTTTATTTGGGCAAGTTCTTTTGTCGCAGGCAAATATGCGTTTACGATGCTTGATCCGGTTTTAACCGTGCAAGCCCGCTTAATTATTATCACATTATTAATTTTTCCGCTCTTCCTACGGCATTGGAAAAAAGTGGATAAAAGTCTTCGCCCACAGCTTTGGTGGCTTGGTTTTATTAATTATCCCGCTATCTTTTTACTGCAATTTGTAGGTTTACACTACACCTCTGCGGCCAGTGCCGCCACCATTATTGGTTTAGAGCCTCTACTGATCGTTTTTGTGGGTCATGTTTTCTTTAAAGATAAAGCCCGTTGGTATCATTGGTTTTTTGGTACAATGGCATTTATCGGGGTAGCGATTTTAATTTCAGGCGGTCGCAATGAAGGTGAAATTACCGTATTAGGTTGTTTTTTAGTTTTGCTAGCGGGTATTTTATTTGCCAGTTGTTTGCGTTGGACAAAGTCCATGATTAATCAAATTACTGCACCCGTTTATACGGCTATTTCCGTTGTGCTAGGCGCGATCACTTGTTTACCCTTCACGTTGTTTTTAACGCAAGATTGGGTCATCAATTGGAACTGGCCAGGTGTGGCAGGCTTATTTTATCTTGCCATTTTTTGTAGTTGGATTGCCTATTGGTTATGGAATAAGGGGTTAAATTCAACGCATACTAATTTAACAGGATTATTGACCGCACTTGAACCTATTTTTGGGGTGGCTTTAGCGATCATCTTATTAGGCGAAAGTGTGTCGCCTCTTTCTTGGTTTGGTATTTTCATCATTATCAGTGCAACACTGATTGCTAGCTTGATGCCAAAATTAACAAGAAAACAATAACCCTTTCATTTCACTAAAAAAGCCTGTGTGATAGTCAAAATATACAGGCTTTTTCTTTGTATTTTTAATCAATCCCATTCTCATTTATGCTAGAATAGCGCACTTGAAATTCACCTAGACTTTTTAAAGGATAACCTTTTTATGATGATCGATAAGCGATTGATTAATACGGTAACCGATAGCAAAAAATGGGTGGCAAAAACGGTTCTTTGGAACTGGATCACGCTCATTGCCAGCATTGTCAGTGCCGTTATTTTTGCTCTTTGCTTGCAACAAGCTTTTCAACAAACGCTTACTATGGGCGGGTTGTTTAGTTACGCAATGAATCTCATCGTTGCTCTTATGGTGCGTGCTATGGCAGGAAAAATGGCAGTGAAAGCCTCTTATCAAGCCAGTACCCATGTTAAACATAAATTGCGTACCTTGATTTTTCAAAAATTGGCTGCCATGCCACTCAATCAAGTGAATCAACAATCTACCTCTTCTATTATTCAGGTGGCATCAGAAGGGGTTGAGCAACTTGAAATCTATTTTGGGCGCTATTTACCACAGTTATTTTATAGCTTGTTGGCACCGCTCACCCTCTTTGTATTTTTAGTTTGGTTTAATGCACAGACGGCACTGATTCTCTTGATCTGTGTGCCACTGATTCCATTTTCTATTATTGCTGTGAATAAAATCGCCAAGCGGTTATTACATAAATATTGGTCTATTTATGTTGGACTAGGAAGTAGCTTTTTAGATAATTTACAGGGTTTAATCACCTTAAAAATTTATCAAGATGATGATTATAAAGCTAAGCAAATGGACAAAGAGGCGGAGAAATTCCGCACTATCACCATGAAAGTGCTGACGATGCAACTTAACTCTGTATCGATCATGGATTTATTAGCTTACGGTGGTTCAGCCATCGGGATATTGACTGCACTATTACAATTCCAAGCGGGCAGTCTAAGCATTTTCGGCGTGATTTTGTTTATCTTATTAGCCTCTGAATTTTTCATTCCATTACGTTTATTGGGATCCTTTTTTCATGTGGCGATGAACGGTAAAGCCGCATCCGATAAGATCTTCACCTTGTTAGATACTCCCGTGGAAACTAACCCAAATGCGGTGCCTTTTCAAGCAGGAAATCAAGTGCGGGTTGACATTCAAGATTTGCACTTTGCTTATGAGACAGAAAAACAGGCGATTAATGGTCTAACCCTCACCATTGAACCGAAAAAACTCACGGTGTTTGTGGGCAAAAGTGGTTGTGGTAAATCGACTTTAGTCTCGCTTTTAATGGGGTTCCATAAAGCGCAACAAGGCACGATTTTATTTAACCAACAAGGCATTCAAGATCTTGAGCGTCATTCCTTCTATCGTCATGTGTCATTGGTGAGTCATAGCGCTTATCTTTTCAAAGGTAGCGTGCGTGAAAATATGTTGATGGCAAATTTAACCGCCACTGATGAGCAAATTTACACTGCGCTTGAGCAAGTCAATCTAGCAAACTTTGTGCGTGAAAACGGCGGATTAGACATGCCGTTGTTAAGTCGGGGGAGCAATTTATCGGGTGGACAAATTCAACGTTTGGCCTTGGCGCGTGCCTTATTGCATGATGCGGATTTTTATATTTTTGATGAAGCAACCAGCAACATTGATGTGGAAAGTGAAGACATTATTCTGCAATTTATTCAACGCTTAAAAGCGGAAAAAACCATCGTGATGATTTCGCATCGGCTCGCGAATGCAGTCAAAGCAGATCAAATTTATGTGCTACAAGCAGGACGTTTGGTCGAACAAGGTCAGCATACAAGTTTAATGGCGAAACAGGGTATTTATGCCGAGATGTTTACCCAACAGAAAAATTTAGAAAATATCCGCCACGGAGGTGATCATGCGTAAGAATGGTTTTGTGATTATGTGGCAATTATTGAAGTTAGTCACTCCGCTAGCACATATTATGGCGTTTACCATTATTATGGGTGTGCTCGGCTTTTTAGCAGCGATCTTCATCATGGTATTGGGTGCTATGGGCTTGGTGAATTTACTTGATTTCCCTGTGCATCTCAGTTTTTCGCAAATTTTGACCGCACTGATTGTGTTGGCGCTGGCACGAGGGATTTTGCGTTACCTCGAACAGATGTCAGGGCATTACATTGCGTTCAAATTATTAGCCTTATTGCGCGACAAGGTTTTTACGGCATTGCGTAAATTGGCGTTTGTGAAATTGCAAGGCAAACAATCAGGACAATTGTTGTCGTTAGTGACTAATGACATTGAATTGCTTGAGGTGTTCTATGCTCACACCATTGCGCCAATTATGATTGCCTTGTTCACCTCAAGTATTTTGCTTGCGGTGTTTGCCCATATTTCCCCTTGGTTTACCCTGATTGCCTTTTTGGCTTATCTAACGATTGGTGTGATTTTACCGATTGTGACCACCCAAATGGCACGTGAGGACGGCCGGGTTTATCGTGAATTAGTGGGCGAAATGAACGATTATTTCCTCGATAGCGTACGAGGCATGAAAGAGTTACAACTGTTTGGCCATGAACAAGAACGCTTAGCTGGCATTCATCAACGCAGTGAGCAAATTGATAACGCTTTCTTAAAAATCAAACAGCAAGAAGGCAAGGTGCGTACTTACACGGAAATTGCGGTATCCGTATTTAATATTCTCATCTTGGTGACCGGTGTTGCGCTCTATTTAAATCAACAGGTTAACTTTGCTGGATTATTAATTGCAGTGATTTTATTAATGTCGAGTTATGGTCCGGTGATCGCCTTAAGTAATCTCTCCAATAACCTATTGCAAACACTTGCCAGTGGTGAGCGTGTACTTGGCTTATTGAGTGAAGAACCGCATCTCAAAGACGTGGTGAAAGGGGTGGATTTACAGACGGTTGAAAATATTGAGGTCGAGAATGTCAGTTTTGCTTATACAGATGAACAGATTCTATCAAATCTGAATTTACGTCTGCAAAAAGGGCAAATTCTGGGGATTCATGGTCGTAGTGGGAGCGGTAAGAGTACATTGTTAAAATTGATGATGCGTTTTTATGATCCTCAAACGGGGACAATCCGTATCAATGGTACCGATCTGAAGCAGATTAATACCTTAAGTTTGCGTGAGCATATTGCTTACATCACCCAACAAACCTATATTTTCAACGAAACCATCTATGACAATATTCTGATGGCGAATCGTACTGCTAGCAAAGCGCAAGTGATCGAGGCGGCAAAAAAAGCCTCAATTCATGACTTTATTATGAGTTTACCAGCAGGCTATGACACCCAAATCAACGAGCTTGGCAGCAATTTATCTGATGGGGAAAAACAGCGGATTGGTATAGCGCGAGCATTCTTACACAATGCCCCGATTATTTTACTTGATGAGCCAACTAGCAATTTAGATAGCTTAAACGAAGCCATTATTTTGCAATCGCTGTTAAATGTAAAAGCGGAAAAATTGATTGTGTTAGTGAGCCACCGTGCGTCGACCATGGCGATTTGTGATCAGGTGATTCAGATTGAAAATGGGCGTATGTCGTAAATTGACTTGATAAACTATCCTCAATCAGCTTAATTCAATGTGCGGTCTGTTTGGTAAAATGTTCGAAAACAGACCGCACTTTTTGTTTGTGCACAAAAAACGCAAGGCCGTGAAAGCGTAAAGCCTAAGCTAACGCTTGCTCTAAGTCATTAACTGCTGCCTGTAAAATTTGATTAGCGGCAGGGGTAGGTTGACCATCAACAAAGTTTTCGTAATAGTTTCCGATACTATAGGCCGCAACGACGGTCGCGCCATGAAATGGTGTGATGTTTTTTAAGTAGGTTTGTACCGTCAATCCGCCACGTTCTCCCCCTGATGTGGTCAAGATCAGTAACTTACGTTGGTTAAATAAAGTGCTGTCCTCGGCCTTTGCTGCACGTGTTCCCCAATCGTATAAATTTTTAAAAATAGCGGGTGGAGTGCCATTATGTTCTGGGCAAGCTAAAATAATCGCATCATGTTGATGTAATAAGGTAACAAAATCTTTCGCGGCTTGTGGATAGCCTTGTTCTCTTTCTGCATCTTCACTATAAAAAGGTAAATCAAAATCAAGACTTGAAGCAGAAGAGAGTTGGTGGGTGGATAATAACGGTACAATGGCGTTTAATAGCGTTTGGTGGATAGACCGAGAGCTATTGCTCGCGTTAAACAGCAGAATACTTGACATACTTATCTCCGAATAAATGGGTGAATTGAGTCAAATTAAAAAATAAGGTTATTTTTTGTCATGTGACTAAAGCGTAATATCATAATATAGGCGATATTTTCGAGAAACAAGTACACAGTGTTAAGTTATAAACTTTTCTTAAGGAAAGTATGATCAATAAAAATGAAGACTGCGCTAAGATTGATACTGAGGGAGAAATGAAAGATAGCTGTTTTATAAGCGATGTGTGAATGGGAGGAACATAAAGAGACAACATGAACTTTGTCAAAATGTGTTGATATTTTAACCATAAATAAAGGAGAAAATAATGAAAGTCACCTGTTCAGCCATTAAAAATGGTGCATTTGAAGACAAATACGGCAAACGAGGCAATCAATTTAGCCCAAATGGTATGCCAACTTATTCGATTCCCTTTGAAATTAGTGAGGCACCCGAAGGCACAAAATCGTTTGCCGTGGTATTGGAGGATAAAGATGCGATTACGGCCAGTGGGTTTGTCTGGATTCATTGGTTAATCGCAAATTTAACACGTACTACTGTGCAAGAAAACGAAAGTTTAACGGCAACGGATTATGTGCAAGGGGCAAATTCTTGGGCAAGTGTGTTGGGTCAATTTGACATTGCAGAAGCCTCTTTTTATGGCGGTATGGCACCCCCTAACTGCCAACATCGCTATGAACTTATCGTGTATGCATTAGACTGTAAGTTGGATCTTAACAGCGGGTTTCGTTTTAATGACCTGCATTTTGCCATGCAAGGGCATATTTTAGATCAGGCGGTTATCATGGGAACTTATGATGTGTAGTATGACTACGCCATAAATAAGCGTGTTTTAACCCGCGGTCTATTTTGACAACATGTTAGCAAAATAGACCGCACTTTATTGGTGCTGCTATGGGGCGAGATAAAACTCAATATAGCCACCTTGGTAGACATAACCTTTCATATCACCGTGGACTTCATATTTAAAGTCCATATCACGAAAAATGAGCAATCCTCCTTCCGTTGTGGGTACTTGGGTCAGTTCTTTCGCTAACGGCAGTAACTTGTCCTGTGAATATTTTTGGTGAATATCGAGGCCGGCTGCTTTAAACACCTCGACAAAATAGCGTTCATCAAAACTGTACTTGTTCTGCTTATCAATCAGATCAAATTGACGTTGAAATAGTGTAGATTTCTCTTGTGTCTCAAGCTCATTTGGATCGCCACTATTAACATAACCGTTGATCAAATGCAGTGTCTGATAAGGTGCGATATCAATGGCATAGTTATCCTGTCTACCAGTATCGTAAGCATAAAAAGTGATCGAGACATCTTCATCTTGGTACGGATTATTATAAATTATTTGGTTGTAATAAAAGCCATGTAAATAATCGAGTTTGTCTTGACCATATTTGGCGACGGCCGCTGGATTGGTTTTGATATAGTGTCCAATAATCCCATCTAATTGTTTATATTTTTCGACTTGTTCTGTGCTAAGTTGCTTAGCGAACTGACTGTCAAAGATGGTTGCGCTAATTTGTTGCTGTTCATCCAAGATATTTAGTTCACTGAGCAAGCGTTCAAAACGTGCTAATTGATGTTGCTGTGCCAAATAATAGGGGGAGGTGAGTATTGTGCTGACAAAAAGAAGCAAGCAGGCAATCAGGCTAAATAAGCGATATTGTCGTAAGCGCTGGGTCATAGAAAATAAAATAAACAAGGTCAGCATACTGGCGAGCATGACAAGCATAACGCGGACTTCAGTTAAACCATAAGTGGTAATACGCGTGCTGATCCCTAGCCAAAGTAAAATCAATGGTGCAATGGCGAGATAGCTAAAAGAGCGATAGAAACCAGTCCATTTTGCGTCAATCAGCAGTAAGCGTAATCCTTGACAACATAAGCCCAATGCGATGTATGGCATAATAATATACGCTACGCCACCTTTTGGCAGTTCAAAATTCAACAGAATTTTAGCCAAATACAGGTACACGATCAGCGTATAAATAATCACAACCGGTGAAAAAATAAAGTTAATGATCAATTCGATCACATAGTGAAAGCGTTCACCTTGAAAGTTTTGGGCTAAGCGCTGTTCAAGAATCAGAAAGAAAACTGGGGTAAAAAAGAACATGATAAATAGGATCGTTTTGGGGACGATTTGGTGGCGTAATAGATTGATATTAAATAAGTATTCTATGCTGTTTAAAACCAATATAACGCATATACAAATGATGCCAGCTAGCACAATAGCCAGGGCAAGTTGAGTTAAACGCGATACCGTATTATACACAAACAGTCGGTTCTCTTTTGCCAGTGGATAGGTAACAAACAGCACAAAATGAATGAGTAGTAGCCCCCAATAAGCGTCATTATCATAAATCGGGCGGTCAGCAAAATAAAAAGCAAGTGTCATCAGAATGGCATAAGCAAGGGTGAGCCCATTAGCGTATTTGTACTTTGTTAACAGTAACGCAGTAGAGAAATAGATTGGGAGCAATAAGATCACAATCATATCTCGAGAAATACTTTCATCTTGTATCCATGGAATAAATGCTGTGCTGATGAAAATAAACAACATTGCGAGAGGGTATTGTTTGATTAAATCACGTAATTTGTGCGTGAATGATTGTATGATATTCATTTTTTCCTTCCCTTCCTTTCAATAAACAAGCAACGTAAAGTCACCTCATTTTAATGTTTTTATAAGTGGTTGAATAGCGCGGATAAAAACACAGATCAGGCTAGTCAAAATATGTTATGAAAAAGCTGTCATAACTCGTCATCCCTTATCTGCAGACACCTCGCGATGCCAATCAACATATTACAATGCCTTGGCTAAGGTTTATGCATCATTTACACGATTTTTCTTTATCTTAAAGGGCACCCCAAAAAGCAGGCATATTATTATCTGGACGATAACGCATCACTTTTTGTATATAATATGAATCTGTGACTTTGTTTTTTTTCATGATTCCCTTATTATGCTCAAACAAAAACCACATTGTTTACTGTTATCTCCTCTATATGATCGAAAAATACCCTTTAGACAAACACAATATTCTCCCTTTTTTGACCACGCAGATTGAGCAACAAAATGCGTTTACCTTGTTAAATGCCGCTTGTCAGTGGATGCGTGCAGGCGGTAAAAAAGAAGCCGTACAACGTTTTCATCACATCACGCAACCATTCTATGATGACAATATATTGGCGCAAAAAACCGCCTCCCTTTTGTGTCAATGGATTTGCCAATTGCGTTTATATCCCTTATTTATTAGCTGTGGCATTTTAGGCCGAGAAGGCTTTGGACGCGACATTCAAAAACGTCTCTACGAGCGTTTCAACCCTTCTTTCAAAGATTTAAACGATTTACGGGATATTTTCTTTGTTCTTTTTTGTGAAGAAAAAGATGCTGATTGGTTACATGCGGTACCGATTCAAGATTGGGTGAGACTATTGGATGTATTACAACAACACTGCACAGAACGTGAGCGAGAAAATGTGCATAACCATTTACGCTACGAAGGCTTGTTTGCCATTGAAATGCTTGCCATTTGGATTGCGGCGGAAGAATTAGAACCTGAGCTGATGCGTTTAGATCCGACATTATTGGATGCGGATTCACCTTTTGTGGCATTACAACGTGAGGTCTCGCACTGGGTCAGTGCACGTCGTCAACACTGTCATTATGATGATGCGCATTTACAAGTGATGTTTGAGCAATGCCGTGATCAGATCGATCGTTTACATAAACGAGGCGCCAGTGCAGGATCGACTCTCGGGGTTGCCCATTTATTAACCCGTTTAGATCAAACACTCGATCGTTTGGCTACACTTATGGATCTCTTCCAACGAGATCGCGTGCCGCCACGCCGTATTTTGATGTTAACAGGTGAATTGGCGGTGGCGTCTGCACAAAGCCATAGTGCGGTGGATTTATGGAAACAAAGTGTCAAACTGCTCGCGCGTAGTATTACTCAGAATAAAAGTGATCACGGTGAACACTATATTACGCGCGATGGAAAAGAATACCGTAACATGTTTTTTTCGGCAGCAGGTGGAGGCATTTTAATTGCCTTAATGGCATTATTTAAACTGTATTTAGGTGATCTAATTGAAGATCGTGTTTGGCGTGGGATTGCCGAAGGGCTGAATTATGGCATTGGTTTTACTCTGATTTTTATGTTGCATTGCACCGTCGCAACTAAACAGCCTGCGATGACAGCCGCACGTTTTGCGGAAACAGTGGATAATGGGCAAGGCAAATCCGTTAATCTGCAATTAGCTCAACTACTGATCGATGTGTTTCGCTCGCAAACCGTCGCAGTATTGGGCAATGTGACCTTAGCGATTTCTGTGGCTTGTTTGCTTGCGCTAGGCTATCAACATTATGTTGGTACACCTTTATTGAGCGAAGCGGAAATTGCCTACCAACAAAAATCCCTTGATCCAATGCAAGGGGCCTTATGGTTTGCCGCCATTGCGGGTTTCTGGTTATTCTTTTCTGGGATTATTTCTGGTTATTTTGATAATCGTAGCAATTATTTGAATCTAAAAATGCGATTGCGTAACCACCCTATTTTACGCCGTCTGTTGACCCGCAATATGCGCTATAAATTTGCAGAATACTGGCATGATAATTATGGTTCGATTATGGGAAATCTGTGTTTTGGCTTATTGCTTGGTTTTACGGGGTTAGTTGGGTATTTGCTTAATTTACCGCTAGATATTCGCCATGTAGCGTTTTCTTCTGCGAATTTGGGCTATATGGCGATCAGTGGCGCATTCACTTGGCAGATGTTTTTACAAGGTTTAGTGTTCGTGTTATTGATTGGTATTGTGAATTTGATTGTCAGTTTCTTTATCGCGTTATGGGTTGCGCTGCGTTCTTTAGAAACAGAAATTGAGAGTTGGTGTGATATCGCGCAATGTGTTTGGAAATTGATTAAACAACATCCACTATCGTTGTTTTTCCCTTAGCACTGAAAAAATGAGTAAAAAAAATCACCGCAGTTTAATAAGTGCGGTGATTTTTTTATGTTTTTTAGTTTCTGACTGCAATGGCTTCGATTTCAATCCCCACATCTTTCGGCAAACGTGCCACTTCCACACATGAACGAGCAGGGAAGCTAGTGTGATTGTTCTCTTTAAAGAAACGCTCATACTCCGCATTGACCGCCGCAAAGTCATTTAAATCTTTGACAAACACCGTGGTTTTCACAATATTTGCGACTTGTAATCCCGCTTGTTCCACAATGGCTTTTACGTTTTCTAAGGATTGACGGGCTTGTGCGACGATATCCGCTGGCACTTCACCGGTTTTGGGATTGACGGGAATTTGACCTGAGGTTAACAGCATATTGCCTAAATCTACCGCTTGTACATAAGGACCAATGGCGGCTGGGGCATTGTCAGTATGAATTACTTTCGTCATGTCGTTTATCTCCTTTTATCTGACTGAAAAAGTTGTTTTATTTTACGCTGTTCAAGGAAAATTTACAGTGGATTTAGAGCATTAATAAGCCGAATTTCCTCATATTGTGTGATATCTTGCAACAAAATTGGACGAGCCTGAATTTTACCCTGTTGTAATAGCCATGCCCGTTGGGTACCACAAAATAATGGGCTATCTGGTGTAAACCATTGCTCACCTTGACGAAACACCAGATTACCAATACTGCAATCCGTCACCTTGCCATGTTTGATAATCATAATCTCATCACAATCCCCACGCTGAGCAAATAACTGATTTAATAATGCCCGATCAGCATATTTCAGATCATAGTTAATTTCATCGCAAATGATCGGTTGAAAAGTGCGGTAAATTTTGCGTTGATAAGCAAAATACTGCACTTGATACGCTTGCTGATTGTAATCAATCCGACAACGGATTATCGGCGCATGTTGAGTGTGTTCAAGTGCGGTCGGAATCTGAATAATTTTCTCAAGATCCTGTATTTTCGCTCCTTTCTCGCCGTAAAAGGTCGCCAAACTTGCCACATAACGTTGTTGATGCAGGGCAAGATGCTGAATTTCACCGTTCACAATAGCGATCGTTTCAAATAAAGGAAATCTCATCACTTATCCTACTGGTACATACACTTTTTGGATCAATTCTTGGTACTCGTCTTCTAACTCGCTGAGAATCGTAATCCCGCCACCGCTGCGGAAAATAAATTTATCGTCCACTTGCTCAATAAAGCGAATTGCCACGGCACTTTGTAACGATTCGCCATCGAACAGCCCAAAAATCCCAGTGTAATAACCACGTGGCTGTTGCTCGGCGGCTTGAATAATGTGCACCGTTTTTTCTTTTGGTGCCCCACTAATCGAGCCTGCAGGCAACAAGGTGGCTAACATCGTGCCAATGCGGGCTTGCCAATTGTCTGCCAAATTGCCACGGATTTCCGAACTTGTCTGCAAAATTGCCCCTTTTTGTGTCTGAATTTTTTCCACATAACGAAAGCGTGTCACTTCCACTTTCTCGGCGACCGTCGCCAAATCATTGCGCATCAAATCTACAATGGTGTAATGTTCTTGCCGCTCTTTATCAGAATCTAACAAGCGTTTTTCCGCTTCAGGCAAGGTAGCATCAATAGTGCCTTTCATCGGGTAAGTATAAATGTGATTTTGATGGATATTGACAAAGCATTCGGGTGAAAAGCACACAAAGCGATCCCGATAGTACAATTTATAAGGGGCTGTCGTTTGTTGAAACACCTGTTCCAAACGCCAATTCATGTTAATTTCAGTCGGATAGGTGAGATTCAACAAATAAGAATTACCTTTTTGCAACTCTTTTTGCACCAAGTCAAAGCCACGCAGATAATCCGTTTTTGCCATTGGAAATTTATGTAACGTAAAAGGATCACAAGGCGTTTCTGCCTGCCAATTGACATTCTGCTGACCTCGTATCGAAAAAAAGAGGCCCAAGTCTGCCGCCTGTGTTAATGGGCAAAGGATCGGTTGTTGCTGTTCAAAGTCAATTAGAAAGAAAAAAGGCAGGCGTTGTTCACCATAATGATTGGCTTGTTGAATAAAAGCGTGGAAAGACATAAATTAGCTACAATTGAAAAAATAAGGCAAAGTGTAACGGAAAATCAAACAAAAATCCGCATTTTCCTTTATACTTTGCCTTCTTTCGCAATGGAATATGGCGCAGATATGAAACGACTTCTGATCATCAATAATCAAGATTCTTTTACCTACAATTTAGTGGATGTGATCCGTCGATTAGCGGTGCCTTTTGAGGTGGTCAACGTGCAAGAATTGGATGTGGACGCAGTCGCTAATTACAGTCATATTCTGATTTCGCCAGGTCCTGATGTGCCACGCGCTTATCCGCAATTGTTTGCGCTGTTGGAACGCTACCACCAATCAAAATCCATTTTAGGGGTATGCTTGGGTCATCAAACCTTGTGCGAATTTTTTGGCGGAGAATTATACAATTTAGACAAGGTACGTCATGGGCGTAGCCAACGCTTGCAAGTGCGGTCACCTTCTGTACTATTTCAAGGGCTCCCCAGCGAGTTTCAAATTGGGTTATATCACTCTTGGGCAATCCGTGAACACAATTTTCCCGACGCACTCACCATTACAGCCCAGTGTGCCGAAGAGGTGGTGATGGCATTTCAGCACAAGCTGTTACCCATTTACGGCGTGCAATTCCATCCAGAGTCTTTTATGACCGAACATGGCGAGCAGCTATTACGCAATTGGCTGGAAAATTAACTTCTTGAAAAAACAAACCGCACTTTCTAGCGGGTAGTGTAGCGCTTCACTTAAGCGAGCGCTCATCCCTAACACCTGAAAAAGCACACTCGTGTGGACTCGAGCGTGATCTGAATTGATGATATCACCTTATCTGATACAAAAAGCGGTCAATTTCTCAAAGCACAAAATATTTTTGAAATTGACCGCACTTTTCTGATTTTTCGGCTGGCTAGAGCAGTTGGCTAATGCCCACATTCACGAAAAAGCCACCGATCACTAACCAACATAGCACGAATGCGCCGAGAATGAGTGGTTTGATGCCGGCCTGTTTAATCGCGCTGATATGCGTGGTTAAGCCCAATGCGGTCATGGCGGCGATTAGCAATAAGCCGTCAATTTCCACAATCCAAGCGACGATATGGGCAGGAATCAGAGAAAAGGAATTGATCACCGCCATGAAAATAAATAAAAAGGCAAACCAAGGAATGGTGATTTTACGAGTTTGTGGATTGTCACTTTGCTTCGCCAGCAGCCAAGACACCAATAGTAAGAATGGGGCGAGCATCATCACACGGATCATTTTAGAGATCACGGCGGTATCTGCCACCGCAGGGCTAATGTTACCACCCGCTGCGTACACTTGTGCCACTTCATGCACACTCGAACCAATATAAATACCAAACTGATGTTCGCTTAGCCAAGTAGCGAGATAAGGGTACATCATGGGATATAAAAACATGGAAAGGGTGCCGAAAATCACAATCACCGCGACCGCAATCGACACCTGATGGGATGCGGCTTTAGTCACGGGTTGCATCGACATGATCGCGGCAGCACCGCAAATACTGCAACCTCCGGCAGTTAAATACACAATCTGTTTATCCATTTTTAAATAGCGTATTCCTAACCACAAGGTCAGTAAAAACGTGCTCACTAGCATAATCGCATCAGTAGCAATGGCATTGAATCCAACGTCACTGATCTCTTGTAAGGTTAAGCGAAAACCATACAAAATAATCCCTAAGCGCAATAAGGTGCCTTTGGCAAACATCACGCCTTGTGCGGTGTACTGCGAAAATTGAGGGTAAAAGGTATTACCAAATAAAATACCTAATAGAATCGCAATGGTCAGTGCGCTGATATTCGCGTTGAGGGCAAAGGGCGTTTTGGCGAGGACATTCACCAGAAAAGTTAAGACGGCAATAAAGGCTAAGCCAAGAAAGAATGTATTTTTTTTCATCATCGTTATTGTTGATACAAGTCATGGTGGATAAAAAGAATAAAGTGATTTTGGCGAGATGTAAAACAGATTGTGATAAGCGGCGGGATTAATGTTTATTTAGCATGATAACAATGAATCACCTACCTGATGGAAAGCCATCACATCCTGTTTTTTCAGTTTGTGACCTAACATTTATAATGCTTTTTGTCGATATGATGCTTTTTCATACGTAAATACAGTTTTTTACGAGGAATGTTCAAATAAGTCGCCACATCATTAATTCGACCTTGATAAAAAATTAACGCATCTTCAATGATCTGTTTTTCATATTCATTGATCTGTTCGTCAAGTGGTTTGATCTGCGTTGTTTTAAGCGGGACAGTCATCGGTGCATGTTGCTCAGCAAATAGACCAATCGCATAGAGTTCTGCCACATGGATGAGCTCTTTGACATTACCGGGCCAGGTCTGTGTGAGTAAATACTGGATTAATTTTTTATTAGGTTCGACATCATCTTTATTTAAGCGAGCACAACTTTTATGCACATAATGACAAAAGATAGGCAGAATATCGCTTGGACGTTTTTTGAGGGGAAGCAACTCAAATTGTGTATGTAAAAACAAATAATACAGTTCTGAGCTGATCTGTTGTGTTTGAATCAGTGTGAGAAGTGATGAATCACTGAGCAAGATCAGCCTAAATGCACATCCTTCAATATTTAAGGCATTGGCTAAATGTTGTTGTATCGTTTGAGGTAAGTAATGGATATTTTTCACTACCAATGTACCTTGTTGCACATCCTCAAGTAGTCTGTCTAGGTTGCAATCGGTTTGAGGTAAACATTCATAATAAACAAAAGGGGCGTTTTGACGCGCACTGAGTTTATGTAAGTAAGTCGCAGAATGATAACGTCCAGTACCCGTTTCTCCCCATAAAAAGAGGGGGACATCAATGTCGGCGAGTTTTTGTAATTGGTGCCGCATTGCCATCATCCACTCACTTTGACCAATGAAGCTTTCAGTCAATTTTTCTAATTGCCATTGGCGGTTTTTCATTAAAGTTGTGCGTTTTTCCAATGCCTGTGCGACTTGCTGCAGTAAATTTTCTGGCGCAATCGGTTTTTCAAGAAAATTTGTAGCGCCTTTTTTGACTGCCTCCACGGCCATAGGGACATCACCGTGGCCCGTGATCATAATCACGGGGAGGTGAGCATCGTGTTGAATAATCTGATCTAGTAGTTGTAAACCTGAAATAGTGGGTAATAACACATCACAAAGTATCACGCCAATCCAGTTTTGTGGAATTTGCGCCACAATATCCATCGGGTCTGCACATGTCATGACTTGATAGCCTTCTTGCTGTAATAAATCCTGATAAGACTCAAGAATATCCAAGTCATCATCAATTAATAGCACGTTATAAGTAGGATTAAACATGTTGAGCCACCTTAAATGTTAATATGACCAATGCATTATGGGTGAGGGTGGAGGCAATGGTCAATGCGCCTTGACATTGTTCCATAATCGATTGACTAATGGAAAGCCCTAAACCTAAATTGATCGATTTACTGCTGGAAAAGGGTTGTAATAATTTGTCGGTTAATGGCCAACCTTGACCATTGTCGGTTATCCATAAACAAAGCTCGTCCTCATTATATGTATCAACTTCAATATGAATTTGAGGCGGAAGCTGCTCGATTGCCTCTAAGGCATTCAAAAAGAGATTCACAAAGACTTGTTCGAGCAGCACATCTTCGCCTAAAACAAGGGGTAAATGGGCTGGTAAGATAAGCTGACTTTGTCGTGGTTTATGTTGCGATTCCAATAACTCCCACGCACTTTGAATACAATCCATTAAGTTGACTGCTTGCATTTTGCCCGTCCCTTGACGTGAGAATTGCCTTAAACGCTTGATAATGAGCGCAGTGCGTTCAACTAATTGATTGATTTTATTGAGATATTCTAGTGTAGCTGCCGTATTTTGTTTACTCACTGCTTTTTTAGCGCTAAATAAATAGGCATTCATGGCATTGAGCGGTTGCGTGATTTCATGGCTAATCGAGGTTAAAGTTTTGCCGACAGCGGCCAGTTTTGCCGCTTGTGTCAGTTCATTTTGGGTATTTTCTAAGGCGGTTTGCACTTCAATGCGGTGCTCAATTTCATCTAAGAGGACTTGATTACGTGATTTTAATGCTTCTGTTTTCTGATTCATTTCAAACAGAAATAAACGTAATAATTTTGCAATACGCCCTAATTCATCATTGCCATAAACAGCGATGTTGACATTAGGTTCACCATTGGTTAATTGAACAACCGCATGGTTAAGTTGTTGAAAACGTTTTAATAAACGTAACCGAATATAAAAGAAGTTAATCGCGATAACAAAAATACCGGCTAATAACATCACCAGTAAAATTAATGCGCCATTCAATGTGCTACTTTTTTCGACAATATTATGCAGTAAATGTAATTGTTGTTTACTGTTGCCCACTTGCGTACTGATTTGTTCGCGAAAGGCCTCAAACACCTTATCACTTTGCTGGATTAAGTACGCACGTTGTTGGTTTAATTCCGTTCGTATGGCAAAAAGTGCGGGTAGAGCCTGTGGGTTCAAGCCAAATTTAATTAATTCCTCTAAAATTTGTTTAATGGTTGAAGTGGCGGAGTGGCGCCCCAGTAACTGAATGCGGTTATTAATTAATAAGGATAAATAGCTCAAATAATTATGTAATCGAATCGTATTACTTTCATTGGGGTCTGCGATTTGGGTGCGTAATTCACTGATAATTTGTTCTTCATAAGTCGTGAAATCGTAAACTAACAGCAATTCTTGTTGCCGTTTTTTTAATTGCTCGATTGTTTGTGTGTTGTGTGGCTGTCGGACAATGGTATTCGCTAGGGTCGATTGTTGCCAGCTCATCTCTTGCAAAAGTGCGGTGAATTCCTGATGAAAATCATTATGTAACCAATTGATTTGAGAAGTGATTTTATTGAGTTCATCATGTAAGGTGAGGGTTCGGGTGATATTTTGTGATATTTGCTCTAAAAGGTAGGCTTGTTGTTGTAATAAATCCATCAAGTCATCATCTAAATTTTCGTCTAATTCAATGATCAGCTCTTTTAAGGTAGCCAGTTGTTGTTTTGCGTGATTGTAACGTTCCACTTTCTGATGAGTATTTTTCACATTAACCAAATGAATAAAGGCATGGTGGAGAAGATTAATTTGTTCTTCTGTTTGGAAGGCGGCTTGTACTTTGGGGAAATCTTTATCTAGTGCGAAATTGATTTCGGTACGTTGTTGTTGCCAAGTATAAAGTCCCACCGCACCCACAAACAGACAAAGCAGTCCACTGATCAGAAAAGACAGTTGTAAGCCGGTGCTTAGATCTAAATGTTTCAACCATTTTTTCATTCAAGATGTTCCAATGCATTAACGAAGCCCAATTGTTGGGCAATAAAAAAATGTTGCCAGTTAAGTAATTCTTGGCTGCGATTAAAATGCGTTAAATACTCATCATCTTCCGCTTGCTCAGCAGAAACCGGTAATGCGGTGAGAATATGGCGCAGTTCTGGGAGCGGTCGTTTTAACGCATGTTCTTTTTGATGTAATAAATGCCAATGCGCTTTGCGCAAATTTAAACGATGGATTAGGTGTTGTTCAAAGAGTAATTTAACTAATTCTTGCCGTTTGATCAGTAACGGATAGTTAAGTGGTGGCTGGGCAAATAATTGCTGCTGTAATCCCGCTTTAGGATGATCCGCGGGGAGTGGGATAATCGGATATTTGCTCATTTGTGGGTCGGTTAAAATATGTTGACCGGTTGGACTCAATAAAAAGCGAATGAAGCGGAATGCTTGTGGTTTTTTGTCGCTCTCTGCGGCCACGGCGATAAACGTAGGGGAAATGGGAAAGTGGGGGAAATAATGAAAAGCCAAATGAGATTGTGCCTGGGCAGTTAAAATATGTGCATAGTTATCAATAGTAATCCCTACCGCACCTAAATTCGCTTGTACTTTATCCACCACCCCAAAACTCCGCGATGAAATGGTGCCTACATTCAACATGATCTTCTCAATTAATTCCCACCCTTGTTGCCAACCATATTGTTGTAAGAGGGCTTCTATCATAATGTGATTGGTATCTGAACGTGTGGGACTGCTAATAATCACGAGTCCTTGCAAATTAGGATGAGTGAGGTCTTGCCAAGATTGCGGTAAGGGTAAATGGGCTTGTTCTAATAAAGGAAGATTAAACAGCATCCCATAACCCGATAATGCAAAGGCCACCGTGTTGGGTTTAAGCAGATCGGGCAAAAAGCGTGTGTTATGGGCAAGGTTGTCTGGTAAGGCTGCCAACTTGTTTTTACGCTGTAAATTATAAAATAGCATTGGGGATGAGCTAAGGATAAGATCGACTTCCCTTGCTTTGTCAGTCGATAACAACTGGCTTAATGAACTACTTGTTCGGTTTAAGGTAGTGACTGGAAAACTATCAGGTTGTTTATGCCATTCATTGATTAGGTGTTGTACACCTTCTAAGGCAAATGTTGTACCGATCACCAATTCTTCCGCTTTTATCGGAGGAACAAAAGCCAAGAGTGTAACCGTTAAGAATGTGATGAATCTTTGTCTTTTGGTGCGCATAGTGAGAACATTAATTGACCGAGATACGACTCATCTTACTCAAAATAGTGCGGCGAGAGGGGGCTTTTTTTGTGATCCATTTCAAAAAAATAGAATTTATATTTTAAATGGTTACGCAATTTTTTGAGTCATTTATAGGTGCTTTTATGATGAATGACGAAAAGATCACATCGTCTCGCTTAAATGTGTCAAATTTAGCCATTAATGCCTATCAAAATGAGTCAATTCTGACTGTTTTTTACGGCCTTGACTGTGCTTTTTTTTTGTCTTGTTGAACGTTATTGTAGGTTGAATTTCACACAAAATGTGAAATGTGTTTAGCTGTATTTCCCCCTCTATCATTGTGATCAATAACAAAATAGGCAGGATTAGATTATGAATAAACAATTATCTTCAATCATCATTGCACTTGGGTTAAGTATTGCTGTTACTGGTGTTGCACATGCCAATGAGAAACTGATTGTCTATACCTCAATGAAAGAATCCTTAATTGGGGCATTAAAAAGCAAATTTAATGAAAAATATCCAGATATCAGCATGGACTATCAATCTGCTGGCGCGGGAAAACTGATGGCAAAAATTGCAGCGGAAAAAGAATCGGGCCAAATTATGGCAGATGTGATTTGGACCAGTGAGGTGCCCGATTTCTTTAAAATGAAAGCCAACGGTATGTTAGAGCCGTATGTGTCACCTGAAGTGGCGCATATTGTGAACCCGCTTCCGGATTTTGATGGCTCTTTTACCCCTATTCGTTTAGGCACCTTAGGTATTGCCTATAATACCCGCTTTGTGAAAGAGCCGCCTAGCAGTTGGGATGAGATTACAGGACAAAAATACAGAGGGGCCTTTGGTATTGCGAATCCGGCCTTGTCTGGCACGTCTTATATGAGTGTGGCACTCCTAAAATCCACTTTTGGTTGGGAATTCTTCGAAAAAATTAAAGCCAATAAAGGTAAAGTGGGTAAAGGCTCAGGTCAGGTAGTGGATGATACCGCATCAGGTGATTTATTGGCCTCTTTAGCGGTGGATTACATTACGAATGACAAAATCAAAAAAGGTGCACAACTTAAATTGGTTTATCCAAAAGAAATGTTAGTGATCCCGAGTCCCGCCGCCATTTTTAAAGGCACCAAAAATCCAGCCGCAGCTAAAAAATTCATTGATTTCTTACTGTCTGAAGATGCACAACACATTATTGCGCATGAGGGCACATTACCGGTGAGAAAAGGTATTGCCACCTTAGAGGGGATGCCAACGGTAGAAGATGCGATTAGTCGTGCGATCCCAATTGATTATCAAGCGATCTTGAGCGAAAAAGAAGAGATTGTGAAAAAATTCACCCAAATTCTGCAAGGGCGTCAATAAAACAGGAGTGTGCTATGGCAACAATCACATTCGAGAAAGTCAGTAAAGCATTTGGTTCGAATGAGGTGTTAAAAGATTTATCGCTTGTCGTCAAAGATGGTGAATGTTTTACCTTACTTGGCCCTTCAGGCTGTGGCAAAACCGTGTTACTTCGTTTATTGGCAGGATTTGATGTGCCTGATTCTGGACGGATTTTAATTGATGACCATGTGGTGTCTGATCCTGCTCAAGGCATTGATATTCCGCCTGATCAACGAGGTCTTGGGGTGGTCTTCCAAGACTATGCCGTTTGGCCACATATGACCGTTTTCGATAATATTGCTTATCCCTTAAAGCTGAAGGCGTTAGATAAAAGCTTAATTCAGCAACAGGTGATGGAAGTTGTGAATCTGGTGAATCTAACCGGACTGGAAATGCGTTTACCTTCTCAGCTTTCAGGTGGACAACAACAACGTGTCGCATTGGCACGTGCGTTGGTGGCGAAGCCCTCTTTGATGTTATTAGACGAACCATTAAATAATCTTGATGCGAATTTGAGAGAAGAAATGCGTTTTGAAATCAAAGAGCTACAAAAGACACTGGGCATTACGATTTTATATGTGACCCATGACCAAGAGATTGCGCTCGCCATTTCCGATCGTCTAGCCATTATGGATAAAAATGGTGATATCCAACAAATTGGTACCCCTTGGGAGATCTATGAAAAATCCGCCAATGAAATGGTGTTTAAATTTATGGGGCTCGCCAATTTTATCCATGTCCGTTATGAAGAAGGCCAACATCTTGTTGGGCAAGGTAAGCAAGTTCTGCAATGGCATAATCTGCCAGCAGAATCAGGCAAATTAGGTTGTCGCCCTTCAGATATTGTGTTGAGTAAAACTGGCGAAGGATTAAAAGGTAAAATTTTGCGCGCCAGTTTCCTCGGTGCCGTAATGGATTACATGATTGATATTGATGGTGTCGCTTTACGTACAGAAGTCTCGACCAATAAGGCATTGCAACATGATTTGATGTTTCAAGAGGGTGATGACTGTTACGTCACTTTCCATGATTTGCTTTGGTTTTTTGAGAATCAACAACCTGTTCAGCAACCAAGGGGGGCGTAATGGCTGCCGTGATTCAAAAAAGTCCATTTAATGTGGCGAATGCAATTTTAGCATTATCTATCGGTATTTTGGTGATCGTTGTTGCTGTTCCCGTGTTATTAATTTTTATTAATTCATTCTGGGTCAATGGGCAATTTAATGTCACTGATGTCGTGAATATTTTAAAGCAGAAAGAAACTTATGAAGCGTTATTGAACTCATTATTCATTGCCGCGGGTGTGACGATCATGAGTACCATGGTAGGCACCTTTTTTGCTTGGTTAGTCACTCGCACGGATTTGCCTTATAAAGGGCTGATGAAAGTGATGTTTCTTGTGCCTTTTATGCTACCGTCTTTTATCGGGGCATTGGCGTGGAAAATGTTACTTTCTCCGCGTGCAGGCTATATTAACCGTTTCTTTATGGATACCTTTGGCTTGGAGGAGCCGATCTTTAATATCTATAGTTATACCGGCATTATGGCGGTGGAAACCATGTATTTGTTTCCCTTCGTATTCATTCAGGTGTGTGGCGCACTCGAGCGTATGGATCCAACATTAGAAGAGTCCGCACGTATTTCTGGCGCCAGTCTTTTTACCATTACGCGTAAAATTACTATCCCATTAGTGATGCCGAGTATCGTGTCAGGTGCCTTATTGATTATGCTTTACTCTATGGCGCACTTTGGTACGGTGGCGGTATTAGGGGTAGAAAATGGCATTTTCAATATTCCAACCCTGATTTATGAGCGTATCCATCAAAGTGCGGGGAGTTTTGAGGCCATTCGTACAGGCACCGTGTTAGCAACGGTATTAGTGGCGACGGCAGCCTTGATCATTTGGCTACAAAATAAAATTCTGAATCGCGGACGTTTCCAAATCATTGCCGGTAAAAGTTTCCGACCGGTGGAAGTGAAACTGAGAGGCTTAAGAATGCCATTATTGCTGATTTGTATCTTCTATATTGCTTTCACTATTGTGTTGCCAACGGTGACGATTTTTATCGTGGGTGGATTAAAAACCTATGGTTTACCCATTACTTGGGAAAATCTCACATTGGAAAACTATAAATTTATCTTGTTTGATTGGCAGCTCACCAAAGATGCGATCCGGAATAGTGTGTTATTAGGTTTAGCCGCTGCAGTCATTACAATGTTTGCCGGTGTGATGATTTCTTATGTGATTGTGAAAATGCGTGTGAAAGGTAAAGGGATTCTTGAATTCCTCGGCATGTTGCCATTCTCCGTGCCTGGTTCGGTGATTGCGTTAGGGGTGATCTTAGCTTGGAGCGGTAAATTTGGTATTAATTTATATAACACCGTTTGGATTATCCTGATTGCCTATATTGCGCGTTACATGGCGTTTTCGCTCAAAGCCAACTCCGCGGCACTAGAACAAGTACATGATTCTTTAGTGGAAGCCGCGCGTGCTTGTGGTGCAAGTATGTGGCAATCGCTGAAAGATATCGTGGTGCCATTAGTGCGTCCAGGTATGATTGC
Source organism: Bisgaard Taxon 45 (assembly GCA_030783905.1). Taxonomy (GTDB): domain Bacteria; phylum Pseudomonadota; class Gammaproteobacteria; order Enterobacterales; family Pasteurellaceae; genus Pasteurella. The sequence continues at coordinate 43,632 of JAQAHH010000006.1, forward strand.
CGCTTTCTTCTTAATTTTCTTACCCGCATTAAGAGAATTAACGGTTTCGGTGATGCTATATGGTCCGTCAACACGTACCATTGGGGTGGCAATTTATACCCTGAATGAAGATGGTGAAACGGTCTATTCTGCGGCATTAGCGGGTATTGCATTAATTATTATTGTGTTTGGGCAAACTGTGATTAAGCGGTATGCCGATAAGAAAACACAGAAATAGCCGAATGTTAAGGAGAAAATGATGAGCTATATTCAACTTAATCATGTGATGAAAAAATTCGGCGATGTCATAGCCATTCCAGATCTTAGCCTGAGTATTGAAAAAGGAGAATGTTTTTCGATGTTGGGACCGTCTGGTTGTGGTAAGACCACGACATTACGCATGATCGCAGGATTTGAGGATTTAGATGGTGGAGAAATTCGTGTTGGCGATCGTTTACTGTCTTCCAAAAGCAAGAATTTCTATTTGCCACCTGAAAAACGTAACTTTGGGATGGTGTTTCAGGCGTTTGCCGTCTGGCCACATATGACCGTATATGACAATGTGGCGTTTCCTCTGACTTTGAAAAAGATGTCAAGACAGGAAATTGAGAAACGGACGAATGATGCCCTAAAACATACTAATTTACTGAATGTTGCACAAAAAAGCCCAGATGATTTATCTGGGGGGGGAAAGCAACGAGTCGCCTTAGCGCGCGCCTTAGCGTTAAACCCAGATGTGATGTTGCTTGATGAACCCTTATCCAGTTTAGACCCTCACTTAAGGGAAGAGATGCGTTTCGAAATTAAAGCGCTACAGCGTAAATTTGGTTTTTCCATTATTTATGTGACCCACGACCAAGCTGAAGCGATGGCGTTATCGGATCGGATTTTGGTCATGAGAAAGGGGATGATTGAGCAAATTGATACACCGTTGAATGTGTATAACAATCCAAGTAATAAATTTGTGTTTAATTTTATTGGCTTGTCGAATCAATTGCAGGTCACTTTATCTACTCAAGGGGTGTCTTTTGCCGGACTGGAGGGGACTTTTCATATTCAACCTCCACCACCAATCGAACTGGTGCAACAAGGTCAAGCGATTCTCGCCACTCGCCCGTCAGAAATTGATTTTGTCAATGAAGGTGGGGTGACGGGGATGGTGAAACGGCGTTCGTATTTGGGCGAAGTGATTGACTACAATATTGTGGTGGGTGATCAAGAATTACGTGTGCAAAAAGGGCGTCGTGATCCTGGACCGAAAGAGGGGGAAAACTGTCAACTGCTCTTTACCCGATTGCATTGGTATCCGGTGGAATAACGGGGGGTAAAACAATGAAAGCGCTGTGTTCACAGCGCTTTCTTTTTTATCGCTCTAGAAAAGTGCAATCAGTCGGTTTTCAACACTGACCGCACTTTGAGAGTGAGTTAGTATTGGTTGACATCATAACCGTAGTAGGCGTTGGTTAAGATTGTTTCCATATCTGTGACGACTGGTAAACGTGGGTTTGCTGGTGAACACTGATCTTCAAAGGCCAGTAGGGCAATTTGACGACGTGCATCCATCCATTCTTTTTCATCAATGCCTTGTTCTTTGAAAGACATGTTGATTCCCACACTCACTGCTAAGTTATAACAGGCTTGTGCGAAAGATTTCACCCCTTCTTCTGGTGTGGCACACGGTAAGCCGAGCATGCGAGCGATATCTTGGTATTTCACATCCGCTTTGTAGTAGTTATATTTTGGCCACGTTGCCGTTTTTTGTGGACGTGTACCATTATAACGAATTACGTGTGGCATTAAGATCGCATTGGTACGACCGTGAGGAGTGTGGAAACGTCCCCCAATTTTGTGTGCAAGGGAGTGATTCATACCCAAGAAGGCGTTAGCAAATGCCATCCCTGCCATGGTTGATGCATTATGCATTTTTTCACGTGATTCAGGATCTTTATCTTTCACCGAACGTTCTAAGTATTCAAATACTAATTTGATTGCTTGTAACGCAAGGCCATCGGTATAGTCATTCGCGAGAACCGAAACATAGGCTTCAGTGGCGTGCGTTAACACGTCTAACCCTGTATCGGCGGCCACGTGAGCAGGCACACTCATGACAAAGGCTGGATCCACAATGGCGACAGTTGGTGTGAGGGAGTAGTCGGCAATTGGATATTTTTTATCGCCTTCGGTGATAACCGCAAATGGCGTGACTTCTGAACCAGTACCTGATGTAGTTGGAATACCGATAAAGCGAGCTTTACGTCCTAATTGTGGGAATTTGAACGCACGTTTACGGATATCCATGAATTTTTGTACTAAATCACGGAAATCAACTTCAGGTTGTTCATAGAATAACCACATTACTTTAGCGGCATCCATCGCTGAACCACCACCTAGCGCAATAATGGTGTCTGGTTGATAATTATGGATTAACTCGGCACCACGACGAACGGTTTCGATAGATGGATCCGGCTCAACATCGGCAAACAATTGATAAGTCACTCGGTTACCGCGCGCGGTAATTTGTTTAGCAATTTTTTCTACAAAGCCAAGATCGACCATGGTTCTATCTGTGACAATCACCACACGTTCCATGCCTTTCATGGATTGTAAATATTGAATTGAATCGCGTTCAAAATAGATTTTTGAAGGCACTTTGAACCACTGCATATTATTTCTCCGTCTTCCCACACGTTTAATATTTAATAAGTTAATTGCACTGACGTTGTTACCCACGGAGTTTTTACCGTATGAGCCACAACCTAACGTGAGTGATGGGAGGAACGCGTTATACACATCACCAATACCACCAAAGGTAGACGGTGAGTTCCAAATCACACGAATGGCTTTTACTCGTTCACCATAAGCTTTAGCAATGTTCGCATCTTTTGTGTGAATCGCAGCTGAGTGCCCCAAACCATGGAAATTCACCATCGCTTCTGATAAGGCGAAACCATGCTCTGTTGAAGTCGATTTTAAAATGGCGAGGACAGGAGAGAGTTTTTCACGAGTAAGTGGTTCTCTTTCGCCCACCTCTTTACATTCTGCCACTAAAATATTGGTTTTTTCTGGGACTTTGAAGCCGGCTTGCTCCGCGATCCATGTTGCTGGTTTTCCGACGACATTGGCATTTAATTTTGCGCCACCACAATTTGCACTGTTCGCTTTTACTCCGAAAATAAACTCTTCTAACAAGGCTTTTTCTTTCTTATTGACGAAGTAAACACCGTAGGATTTCATTTCTGCCACAAATTCATCGTATATTTCTTGATCGACGATAGCTGCTTGTTCAGACGCACAAATCATCCCGTTATCAAAGGCTTTTGACATGACGATATCATGTGTTGCTTGTTTGATGTTTGCTGTTTTTTCTACATAAGCTGGCACGTTACCTGCCCCTACACCAAGTGCTGGTTTACCGCAAGAATAGGCAGCTTCCACCATGGCGTTACCACCTGTGGCAAGAATGGTTGCGATGCCCGGGTGTTTCATTAAAGCCGCAGTCCCTTCCATAGAAGGTTTTTCAATCCACTGAATACAGTTTTCTGGTGCACCTGCAGCTAAAGCAGCTTCATAGACAACGCGAGCCGCATGAGCAGATGATTGTTGCGCAGAAGGGTGGAAGGCAAAAACAATTGGGTTACGGGTTTTAAGAGAGATAAGGGCTTTGAAAATAGCAGTGGAAGTTGGGTTGGTTGTTGGTGTAATACCACAAACGACACCAACAGGATCAGCAATTTCCGTAATACCGGTTACATCATCTTCACTGATCACACCTACTGTTTTTAAATTGCGCATATTGTTGACCACATATTCGCAAGCAAACAGGTTTTTGGTCGCTTTATCTTCAAATACCCCACGCCCTGTTTCTTCATAAGCATGCATGGCTAAAACACCATGTTGATCTAGGGCCGCAACTGAGGCTTTCGCGACAATGTAATCGACTTGTTTTTGATCAAGTTTACGAAATGCTTCTAATGCCACCAATCCTTTTTCTACCAGAGCATTGACTTCGGCCTGTGCTGGACTGATTTCGATTTCAGCGGTGTGATTCATAATGATTTCTCCTACTTTTTTAGAAAATATAAATTATTTAAACTGAAAAAATTATATTCAATTCACTACCCGAAAAGTAGTAAATTTAATAAAATTTGCCCAAAGTGTGATTTTGATCAATTTTTTAGGCATGCCTGTTTTCTGTACAGTATTTTTTCGTTCTCCTCTTTCTTTCTTGATAAAGATCGAGGATACTATCGCCCCTTTTCACTCGCTTATTTTTAATTACATTTTAAGGAAATTTTTTATGTCATCATCAAAAGATAAATACGCTAATCCAGGTCCATTGGGTTTATGTGGTTTCGCGTTAACAACTTGGTTATTGTGTTTAATTAACGGGGGCTTTTTTGATACCCAAAGTATTGGTTTAGTACTTGGCATGGCGTTTGCGTTTGGTGGTACGGCACAAATGATCGCGGGTATGTTTGAATATAAAAAAGGCAATACCTTTGGGTTTACCGCCTTTATTAGTTATGGTGCGTTTTGGTGGTCATGGGCATTATTTACGGCTTTCTTCAAAGGCAATACACCAGCAACCTTTGTTGGTTGGTATTTAGCGGTTTGGGGAACATTCACATTAATGATGTTCTTTGCTACGTTTAGCAAACCTCGCGCATTACAAGCAATTTTCTTCTTTTTAACCTTAACGTTTTATGCCTTAGCGATTGGGGATGCAACAGGTAACCACAGCATTGTCAATGTGGGGGGCTATCTAGGGTTGATTACCGCACTTTGTGCCTTCTATTTAGCGGCTGCAGAAATGTTCATCGACTCTTACGGGCGCGAAATTTTACCTATCGGTGCGAAAAAATAAGATATCTATTTCAGTTAAGGGAGCAGAGCAAATGCTCCCTTTTTCTTTTCTCTTTGTGTTCAGGTAAAATCTAGTTTTTCTTTCTCGCAGTATAGGCGATAAGTCTCATTAATCGGTTTGATTTCACGCCAATGTCGGACTATATTGCTCATTGAGAATATACGCCGTATCTCATTATTGGATGTCAATTCTTTAATCAGTAGAGGGTCGTATTTATGAAAAAAGGGATACTCATTTCAAGTTTAAGCATAGGACTTTGTTATTCAGCTTCTACAGTTGCATTTAGTGAGAAAAATGTGGAAGTGTATAGTCAAGCAATGAATAAAAATATTCCCGTCACGATTGTGTTACCGGAAGGTTATGCAAACAGTAACAAATACAGCACCATTTATACCTTACACGGTTGGTCAGGGAATAATCGTAACTACCCCGAGAAAACAGGACTTGGCGAGTTAGCCGATCAATACAATGTAATTTATGTGTCGCCAGACGGCAATTATGACAGTTGGTATGTGGATAGCGAACTGAAAAAAGAGTCAAAATATTATACGTTTGTGTCGAAAGAGTTGGTGGATTATGTGGATAAAAACTACTCAACGTACACCAATAAAGAACAGCGTGCGATCACTGGATTGAGTATGGGGGGATTTGGTGCCTTATATATCGGTATCAAAAATCAAGATCGTTTTGGTCATGTTGGCAGTATGAGTGGGGGTGTGAATGTTGAACAATACAAAAATAATTGGGGCATCAGTGCGGTAATCTATGATAATTGGCAAGATTACAACATCAAAGATCTTGCCCATGGTTTGATTTTCACCAAGAGCAATATTATTTTTGATTGCGGTGTGGATGATTTCTTTATTGAGCCAAACCGAGCGTTGCATCAAAAATTATTGGATTTAAATATTCCGCATCACTACACCGAAAAACCGGGTGGACATACGTGGATTTATTGGCAAGACTCTATTGCGTTACACACGCATTTCTTTAGTCAGAAATTTGCACAAGCTAAAGAGAAATAAATAAGTGAAAAAGAGGTAGATTTCTGCCTCTTTTATTTTTCGTACCAAATTCGGTTGATGTAAAGCACCACTAAACCTGAAGGCGTCTCGACTTTAATCTCATCATCAATGGATTTACCAATTAAGGCGCGCGCCACTGGTGAATCAATCGAGATCCAGTTTTTGGCGGGATCAAATTCATCACAACCGACAATGCGATAGTGTTTTTCTTCCCCTGCTTCATTTTCTAACGCCACCCAAGCACCAAAAAAGACTTTGCCTTCTTGTTTAGGGTGATAATCCACAATTTGCAGGACTTCTAAACGTTTAGTTAAAAAACGCACACGACGGTCGATTTCGCGTAAACGGCGTTTACCATAAATATATTCCGCATTTTCACTGCGATCGCCTAAGGCGGCCGCATCAGATACCGCTTGGGTCACTTTCGGACGTTCATCTTTCCATAAGAATTTGAGTTCTTGATCTAAGGCATTCCAGCCAGAACGTGTGATGTAATTCGATTTTGCCATACTGTTCACCCATCTAAAAAGATAGGGTTATTCTACCGCATTGTGTGCTTTGAGGGTAAGCGGGCTGACTATTTTTTATTTTCCGCTTTTCTGTATAATGACCCTTTTATGATAAGTAACGATTTAACAAGGAATCTGAATGAAAAAGTGCATTGCTTTAATGGCAATTTTAACCTTATCTGTCACCGCAATCAGTGAAGCAAAAGGCGGTCGTGGTGTGCGTTCGAGTGGGGCTTCTCGCGCAGTGGCAACAAAACTAGCTACCCCGCCTAAACAAACGCAAACACAACAACCAACTCAGCAACCTGATGCCACATTTAGCCAACAAAATGGACAACGCGTGGCGACGAATACCACAGTCAACCCTAATCATCGTTTAGCCAGTTTTGCTACTGGCGCAGCCGCCGGTTACTTATTAAGTGAAGTCTTATCACCAACTGAAGCACAAGCGCAAACGGCAACAGAGCAACCGTTACAAACACTGAATCCACAACCCAATAATAATGGTGTTGCCACTTTTAAAGCCTTAGATAGCAGTAATCCTGCTTGGGTCGGTATGGTGGGCGAACAACATTTATTTTGCTTAAATGGCGCACTGTATTTGGTCAACAAAACTAACCATCAAATGGGTGCGGTCACCGATAATCAGGCAAAAGCGATTGCTTGTCAGGTCACACAATAACCTAGGATAAAAGCGGGCATCCGCTCGCTTTTCTGACTTTTATTTTCTGAGTATTACATTATGCTTAACCAACAAATTAGCCACATTATTGCCACGGAACTCACCGTTCAACCACAACAAATTCTCGCTGCCATCCAATTAGTCGATGACGGCAACACCATTCCGTTTATTGCCCGTTATCGTAAAGAAGTGACGGGTGGCTTAGATGATACCCAACTACGCCATTTTGAAACCCGTTTAATTTATTTACGTGAATTAGAAGATCGTCGCCAAACGATTTTGAAATCCATTGAAGAACAAGGCAAATTAACTGACGAGCTTTGCCGCCAAATTCAGCAAGTACAAAGCAAAACTGAACTCGAAGATTTATATCTGCCTTACAAACCCAAACGCCGCACTAAAGGACAAATCGCCATTGAAGCAGGGCTGGAGCCATTAGCGGATTTGCTTTGGAACCAGCCTGAACAGGATCCCGACACTAGCGCACTTTCCTTTATCAATGCCGAAAAAGGCGTGGCGGACAGCAAAGCCGCCTTAGACGGAGCAAAATACATTTTAATGGAGCGTTTCGCCGAAGATGCTGTCTTACTCGCAAAAGTGCGTGCTTATTTACAACAAAGTGCGGTCATTTTTTCTAAAGTTCTGGAGGGCAAAGAAGCAGAAGGGGCAAAATTCCAAGATTATTTTGATCACCAAGAATTACTGAAAAATGTGCCATCACACCGTGCCCTTGCCATGTTTCGTGGGCGTAACGAAGGCATTCTGCAATTAGGTTTAAATGCCGATCCCGAACAAGAAGAAGGCGTGCGTCAAAGTTATTGTGAAGAAATTATCCGTGCACATTTAGGCGTGCGTTTCACCGGGCAACCTGCCGATAAATGGCGTGAACAAGTGATTGCGTGGACGTGGAAAATTAAAGTCGCTTTACATCTCGAAACCGAATTAATGGCAAGTTTACGAGAAAAAGCGGAAGACGAAGCCATTGATGTGTTTGCTCGCAATCTAACCGCATTGTTAATGGCAGCACCGGCGGGAGCGAAAAATACCATGGGCTTAGACCCGGGCTTGCGTACAGGTGTGAAAGTCGCGGTTGTGGATAACACGGGGAAATTACTTGCTACCGACACAATTTATCCACATACTGGACAAATGGATAATGCCATGGCAACGATTTACCGTTTGATTAAAGCACATCAAGTGGAACTGATTGCGATCGGTAACGGCACCGCCTCTCGTGAAACAGAACGTTTTGCCAAAGAGGTGATCAAAGCTATTGAAGGCAATAAACCGCAAACCGTGGTGGTGAGCGAGGCGGGCGCCTCCGTGTATTCTGCTTCAGAATTAGCCGCAGCCGAATTTCCTGAGCTCGATGTGTCCTTGCGTGGGGCGGTATCCATTGCTCGTCGCTTGCAAGATCCCCTTGCTGAGTTGGTGAAAATCGAACCGAAAGCCATTGGCGTAGGGCAATATCAGCACGATGTCAATCAAAGCCAATTAGCCCGTAAATTAGATGCGGTGGTGGAAGACTGTGTGAATGCCGTGGGCGTGGATTTAAACACCGCCTCTGCCCCATTATTGGCACGTGTGGCAGGCATGACCAAAACGCTAGCACAAAATATTGTTGCCTATCGTGATGAAAACGGGCGTTTTGACAGTCGTGAGCAACTGAAAAAAGTACCCCGTTTAGGACCAAAAGCGTTCGAACAATGTGCAGGCTTTATGCGTATTGCAGAAGGGAAAAATCCACTCGATGCCTCAGGCGTGCACCCAGAAGCCTATCCTGTGGTAGAAAAAATTCTGCAAGCCACCGAGCAATCAATCCACGATTTGATGGGTAACGCCAGTGCCGTTCGTCAGCTCGATGCGAAAAAATTTATTGATGCACAATTTGGCTTGCCAACGGTGCAGGATATTTTCAAAGAATTGGAAAAACCGGGGCGTGACCCACGAGGTGAATTTAAAACCGCCACTTTTATGGACGGCGTGGAAGACATCAACGACCTGAAAGCAGGCATGATCTTAGAAGGTACCGTGACCAATGTGACCAACTTCGGTGCCTTTGTAGATATCGGCGTGCATCAAGATGGCTTAGTGCATATTTCTTCTTTGTCGGATAAATTTGTGGAAGATCCTCACCAAGTGGTGAAAACGGGCGACATTGTGAAAGTGAAAGTGTTAGAAGTGGACGTGCCTCGCAAACGTATTGCACTGACCATGCGGTTAGAGGAAAAGCCCGTAGATAAAAATCTGTCTAAAAATGACCGCACTTTATCGGCTAAATCACGTAGCAACCCTTCCACCAAAGGGCGTGATCGTTCATCTAACCACAGCACCATGGGCAACGCCTTTGCCGATGCGTTGAAGAATTGGAAGAAATAAGGGGGGATGTATGAATTTAAACAAAATCACCTTCTTTACCCGCTTTGAACAAGATATTTTGGCGGGGCGTAAAACTATCACCATTCGTGATAAATCAGAGTCGTCTTTTCAGCCAAATCAAATGTTGGCGGTTTACACCAATGAAAGCGATCGCTTTTTTGCCAACATTAAAGTGTTATCGGTGACCCCGATTCATTTCGACCAGTTATCCGAACAACATGCGCAACAGGAAAATATGACGCTCCCTGAGCTTCGTCAGGTGATTAAGGAAATTTATCCACAAGAGGATAACTTTTGGGTGATTGCGTTTGAATTAGTGGATGAATGATCTTGATACAAAAAGAGCGGTCAAAATTGGCAAAATTTCGACCGCTCTCTTTAGCTAGTAACCCGTACTACTCTTCCTCTTTTTCCCATTCAAGCGCACGTTTGACTGCTTTTTTCCAGCCTTTGTAACGACGGGTGCGTTTGGCTTCATCGCCATCGGGAACAAAGGTTTTCTCGACACAGGCTTTATTGCGTAACTCGTCTAAACTTTGCCAGAATCCCGTCGCAAGACCTGCAAGATAGGCGGCACCTAAGGCCGTCACTTCTTTCACTTTCGGTCTTTCTACTTGCGTGGCTAGAATGTCTGCTTGGAATTGCATTAAGAAATTATTTTCCGTTGCCCCGCCGTCCACTCGCAAAGCTTGCAATTTTTGACCCGAATCAGATTGCATGGCCTCTAATACATCGCGAGTTTGGTAAGCAATGGACTCCAAGGTCGCACGGACAATGTGGTTACGGTTCGCCCCACGTGAAAGTCCGAAAATTGCCCCTCTTGCATAAGGATCCCAGTATGGTGCGCCTAATCCCGTAAAGGCAGGTACCACATAGACCCCATTACAATCTGGTACTCGAGTGGCAAAATATTCTGAGTCATAGCTGTCATGCACGATCTTGAGTTCGTCGCGTAACCATTGAATGGATGCACCGCCCATAAAGATGGAACCCTCTAAAGCATAGGCAGGTTCACCTTTGGCATTACAGGCAACGGTGGTTAACAAACCATTTTGTGATTGCACTGCTTTATCGCCAGTGTGCATTAACATGAAGCAGCCCGTGCCATAGGTATTTTTGGCTTGCCCTGGATTCACACACAGATGGCCATATAAGGCAGCTTGTTGATCGCCCGCTATCCCTGCCACAGGAATACGTACACCGCCTTTGCCACCAATATTGGTTTGACCATATATTTCGGAAGAATTACGCACCTCAGGCAACATCGAACGCGGAATACCTAAAATGGCTAGCATGCTATCATCCCACTGAAGGGTATGAATGTTAAATAGCATGGTACGAGATGCATTGGTATAATCGGTAACATGAGCACGCCCTTGGGTTAATTTCCACACTAACCAAGTATCCACCGTACCAAACAATAATTCACCCCGTTCGGCTTGTTCACGTGCACCTTCTACATTATCCAAAATCCATTTGATTTTGGTGCCAGAAAAATAAGGATCCACGACTAAGCCGGTAGTTTGACGGATATAGTCCTCATGCCCGTCTGCTTTCAGTTTATCGGTAATATCAGTCGTCCGGCGACATTGCCATACAATCGCGTTATAAACTGGTTTTCCAGTTTCTTTTTCCCACACAATGGTCGTTTCGCGTTGATTGGTAATGCCGATTGCGGCAATTTGGTCTGCGGTGATGCCGGCTTTGGCAACTACTTCATTTAAGGTGGAACTTTGTGTTGCCCAAATTTCCATTGGGTTATGCTCTACCCACCCTGCCTGCGGATAAATTTGCGTGAATTCACGTTGGGCAATTTCAACAATATTGGCATCGTGATCAAGGAGAACGGCTCTTGAACTGGTGGTACCTTGATCTAAGGCGATGATATATTTTTTATCAGTCATCATATTTTCCTCTGTTTAAATGAACGTGAATTATTGGCAGTTACAAGGTAAGTTTTTGCCGACGAATTTGGTATAAATCCAGCCACCAAATAATCCACCGAGGATAGGGGCGATAATCGGTACAAAAATATAAGGAATCTCTCTACCTCCAGTGAGTGCAATTTCGCCCCAGCCCGCAAGTGAAGCAAAGACTTTAGGTCCAAAATCGCGTGCGGGATTCATCGCAAAACCTGTTAATGGTCCCATCGCCCCACCAATCACCGCAATTAAAAAGCCGATCAATAAAGGCGCAAGGGGTCCTCTTGGTAAGCCATTGCCATCATCCGTGAGGGCAAGAATTAATGCCATGAGGACAGCTGTGATCACAAATTCGACCATAAAGGCTTGGAATACACTGATACTGGGATGAGGGTAGGTAGAAAAGGTACTCGCAAGAGACAGACTCTCTGGGGTACCACGTACCAATTGATGGGTGATCTCCACATCAATGAAGAGATTGTGATATAAAAAATAAACTAAGGCTGCAGAACAAAATGCGCCTGCAATTTGTGCCACAATATAAGGCAGTACTTTTTTGCCATCAAAGCAGGCAAATTGCCATAAAGCGATGGTCACGGCGGGATTAAGATGTGCGCCAGAAAGTCCCGCGGAAGCGTAAACCGCCAGTGCAACGCCTAACCCCCACATGATACTGATTTCCCACTGTCCAAAATTGGCACCGGCGACTTTTAATGCCGCGACACAACCTACACCAAAAAAGATAAGTAATGCGGTACCTAAGAACTCGCCAATGCAGGCGGCTTTTAATGATTTATCCATGTCGATACTCCTAACAGGATTTAAAGTAAAAATAAATGCGAATTTGAATGGAATGTATTAAATTGATTAATGTTTGATCATGATAAGAGCGGTCATTTCCGACAATACACAACATTGTGAAAATTGACCGCTCTTTTACCTCCTTGTTTAATTAAGACAACCTATCCTTGGATTATTTTGTACTTTTTAAGAACGCGACACCCGTATCGGGGAAATCCGTAAAGACGCCTGTTGCTCCGGCTTTATTTAACAGGGCATCATACATTTGATTCACATCAGTGAAGAACTCCGGTAACGCATCTTTGCGCACAGTATAAGGGTGTAGCTCCATATTGTAGTTAGCGAGTTCTTTCACTAATGGGGTATAAACGATATTGCCCACTTTCGATTTTTCTTTATCGATCAGCATATACCAACCTGGTCCAACGCCATCAGCATATTTGGCGACTTCCGCCATCGCTCCCGGTTTGAACATCCAGTCATAATCATAGTTGACCCATTTGCCTTGCGCGTTTTTCTCTTCGGTCTCATGCCAATCGGTGTAAGCGACTAACTGAACGAGCTTGATATCCATGTCCATTTTTGGTAACAGTTCTGTTTTTATCCGTTTTAGCTCATTAAAGTCGAAGGTTTGTAAATAAACGCGTGAGTCTTTCTTGTCATAACCATATTTTTTCAACACTTTTAAGGTCGCAAGTGCAATATCTTTGCCTTCTTGGTGGTGGAGCCAAGGCGCTTTGATTTCAGGGTAAATACCAATTTTTTTACCCGTGGATTTTTCTAATCCTTGAATAAACTCGATTTCTTCTTCAAAGGTATGAATACGGAAATGGGATTGCCAAAGTGGGAAACGGTTTGGATAGACCTGTACCTGTTTACCATTTTCAACTTTGAAGTTTTCTGTCATTTCTAAGCGTTGGATTTCTTTTAAAGTGAAATCCGCGACATAATAGCGTCCATCTTTTCTGGCGCGTTTCGGGAATTTTTTTGCTACGTCGGTTAAACCATCTAAAAAGTGATCGTGAATCACAATCAGATGGTTATCTTTGGTCATCGCGAGATCTTGTTCTAAATAATCTGCCTGTTGACCAAAGGCGAGCGCTTTTGATTCTAAAGTATGTTCGGGCAAGTAACCACTTGCACCACGGTGGGCAATAATTAATTTATCATCATTTTTCATCATGCTTGAACTTGAACAGGCCGTTAAGGTGGATAGGGCTAATATTGCCATAAGGGGTTTCAGTTTCATAGAAGCATCCTCTTGAATGAGTGGATAGACACCTTGTTTCAGCCACCATACTACGGTGTGAAACAGGGTGAAGTGTAAAAACATTTCATTGCAATTTGATGACAAACAAAAAAGGAAGAATGGTCTTCTTCCTTTTGTCACCGTTCTTATTTACCGTAATGGTCTTCAAGACGTGCTTTATGCTTACTTTCTTCAACCATAGTGATAAACATTAATAAAATAGCGAGTACCCCACCTGCGATCATGACGTAGAAACCACCGTCCCAACCATAGTATTCTGCTGCCCAACCAACCACTGCGGAGGCAGAGACGGTACCACCTAAATAACCAAATAACCCCGTGAAACCTGCGGAGGTCCCTGCCGCTTTTTTCGGTGCAAGCTCAAGGGCATGTAAACCAATCAGCATGACCGGACCATAGATTAAGAAACCAATGGTTGTCATGAGAATGAAGTCCATTAATTGATATGGGTTTTCATACCACGCATGACCGGCATATTGAGCTAACTCATGCTCAGGTGTTGCTGGGTTTAACCATAGTGCTACCACGGCAGCCGTCGTTAAAATCATGAAAATAAAGCCAGTTAAACCACGTTTTCCTTTGAACACTTTATCCGAAACCCAACCACATAATAAGGTGCCTGGAATGGCGGCTAATTCATAAATGGTGTATGCCCATGCGGTTCCTTTAATGTTGAAGTGTTTCACTTCGCCAAGGTACACTGGCGACCATTTTAAAACACCATAACGGATCAAATAAACGAATACGTTAGCAATCGCGATATACCAAAGAAGACGATTTTTTAATACATAGGTCACGAAAATATCTTTGGTACTTAAATCATGCTCATACGTTTTTTCGTTGTAATCATCTGGGTAATCATTACGCCATTTTTCAATGGGTGGTAAACCACAAGATTGCGGTGTGTCTTTCATCACTAAATAAATTGGAATGGCTGCAACCATCGCTGCAATACCAGGATAGTAAAGGGCTTGTTGCCAAACATCTTTTGCGGTGGCTTCAACGCCGTGTGTACTGAAGTAAACGGCACTGGCAAGTAACACCATTGCACCCGGCACCATTCCCCCTAAGTTATGTGCGGTATTCCAAATTGACACGATCGAACCACGCTCAGATTTAGACCACCAATGCACCATAGTACGACCACATGGTGGCCAGCCCATACCTTGGAACCAGCCGTTTAAGAAAATCATGATGAACATGACGGCAATACCAGAGGTTGCCCACGGCATTAAGCCCATCATCGTCATACACAAACCAGATAAGAGTAAACCGAAAGGTAAAAAGACTTTTGGGTTTGAGCGATCGGAAATGGATGCCATAAAGAATTTTGATAAGCCGTATGCTAATCCCGCCCCTGTACCGATAATCCCCAGTTCAGCTTTGTTATACATACCGGCTTCAATCAAGCCTTTTTGTGCTAAATCGAAGTTTGCACGAACGAAATAATACGCCGCGTAACCAAAAAAGATGCCAGCAAACACTTGCCAACGCAAAAAACGATAGCGAGCATCGATTTTGTCCGCAGGAAGCTCCGCAATATGCGGTGCGGGTTTAAATGGACCAAACATAATCTTCTCCAATCGAGTTTAATTAATATTTTTAACCTTGTATATACAGCGTTCTTTTTAAAAGAAACTCACATAAATAATAAGGGAAAAGAAAAAACTGAAAAGCGAAATTATGCTAATTTGTGAGTGATTTCACAAAAAACATCGCGTGTTTGAACTGATTAGAAAATAATTTGTGATATCTGTCACAATTAAACTTTCTTTTTCAATCAAATGATTGTTTGTTTGTGCGTGTTTAGCCTAAAATGACAGCAGAAGTAATGTTTTTTTGATTGTTTTTTTGTTTATGTGGGAGAGGAACGATGACAATATCACCTCAGATGTATAAAAGTACCGCAGATACAAGCCCTATAACGACGGATGTGATTATTATTGGTGGGGGGGCCACCGGCGCAGGTATTGCGCGAGATTGCACATTACGTGGTGTAAACTGTGTCTTATTAGAACGGCGCGATATCGCAACAGGTGCAACAGGACGTAATCACGGATTGTTACATAGTGGGGCAAGATACGCGGTAAATGATCCAGAGTCTGCCAAAGAATGTATTGAAGAGAATAAAATTCTACGACGTATTGCCCACCATTGTGTGGATGAAACAGAAGGTCTGTTTATTACTCTCCCCGAAGATGACCTCTCTTATCAAAAGCAATTTATCGAAAGTTGTAGCCAAGCTGGCATCGAAGCCATTGCGATTGATCCTGATCTTGCCAAACATTTAGAACCTTCCGTGAATCCCGATTTAGTCGGTGCAGTCGTGGTGCCTGATGGTTCAATTGATCCTTTCCGTTTAACTGCCTCTAATATGCTCGATGCCACTGAAAATGGCGCGCGCATTTTTACTTACTGTGAAGTAAAAGACTTAATTCAAGAAGGGGGGCGCGTGATTGGCGTGAGCGTTTACGATCATAAATATAAAGTGAATCGACAATTCTTTGCGCCTGTGGTGGTCAATGCGAGTGGAATTTGGGGACAAGGGATTGCTGCCTATGCGGATTTAAAAATTCGTATGTTCCCTGCTAAGGGCGCATTATTGGTAATGGGACACCGCATTAATAAAATGGTAATTAACCGCTGTCGTAAGCCTGCCGATGCAGATATTTTGGTGCCGGGAGATACGATTTGCGTGATCGGTACCACGTCTAGCCGTATTCCGTATGACCAAATTGACAATATGGTGGTGACCCCTGAAGAAGTGGATATTTTATTCCGTGAGGGAGAGAAATTAGCACCGTCATTACGTCATACTCGAGTGCTACGTGCTTATGCGGGAGTACGCCCATTGGTGGCGAGCGATGATGATCCTTCTGGTCGTAATGTCAGCCGAGGCATTGTGTTGCTGGATCATGCAGAACGGGATGGGTTGGAAGGCTTTGTCACCATTACGGGTGGTAAACTGATGACGTATCGCTTAATGGCTGAATGGGCAACGGATTTAGTGTGTAAAAAGTTAAATAAAACGGCGGCTTGTGTGACGGCAACCCAACCTTTACCTGGCTCAAGTGAAAGTCGTTTAGCAACCAATAAACGTGTGATGTCATTACCGAGCACCATTCGCTACTCCGCGGTTTATCGACACGGTTCTCGCGCCACCCGATTATTACAAACAGACCGACTCGACCGCTCTTTGGTGTGTGAATGTGAGGCCGTGACCGCAGGGGAAGTCCGCTATGCCGTCGATGAACTGAGTGTGAATAATTTAGTGGATTTACGTCGTCGTACGCGTGTAGGCATGGGAACCTGTCAAGCTGAGTTGTGTGCTTGTCGTGCTGCGGGATTAATGGCGCGTTTTGGTGTTGCGACACCACGTCAATCGACAACCCAGCTTGCCTCTTTTATGGAAGAACGTTGGCGTGGGATTGAACCGATCGCATGGGGCGAAGCGATGCGAGAAGCGGATTTTACCTCATGGGTTTATTACAGCTTACTCGGTTTAAATGATGTAAAACCGCTTGAACAACAAGCACAGCAAGGGACGGATGACAATGAATTTTGATGTTGTAATTATTGGCGGTGGTCTGGCCGGTTTAACATGTGGCATCGCCTTACAAAAACAAGGTAAGCATTGTGTGATCATTAACAATGGTCAGGCTGCGATTGATTTTTCTTCTGGCTCGCTCGATTTATTGGGGCAGTTGCCAAGTGGGCGTCAAATCCAACATTTTGAGCAAAACTATACAGCACTTTATCAACAAGCGGCACAGCATCCTTATGCCTTAGTGGGTAAGGATAAAGTGATTGAAAAAGCACGTCAGTTTGAACAACTCGCTCAAACCTTAAATTTAGGACTTGTGGGCACCTGTGATAAAAATCACTTTCGGGTGACACCATTGGGGGGGCTACGTCCAACCTGGTTATCGCCCAACAGTGTACCGATTGTGACAAATGAAGAGATGTTTCCACATCGTAAGATTGCGGTACTTGGGATTGAGGGATATCACGATTTTCAACCACAATTGCTGGCAGAAAATTTAGTGCAACAGGCGCCGTTTGCTCATTGTGAGCTAACAACGGGCTATTTAAATATTCCCGAGTTAGATCAGCTTCGTCAGCAATCACGGGAGTTTCGTAGCGTCAATATCGCACAGCTCCTTGAGCATAAATTAGCATTTAGTGATTTAGTGCGTGAAATTCGTGAAGCCGCTAATGGGGCGTCTGCCGTGTTTCTCCCAGCTTGTTTTGGTTTGGAAACGCAAGAATTTTTTACCGCACTTAAGCAGGCAACCGAGCTTGAACTGTTCGAGCTCCCAACCTTACCCCCGTCTTTATTAGGGATGCGTCAACATAAGCAATTAACCCAGTATTTCAAACAACTGGGTGGCTTGATGATGAATGGGGATAAAGTCATTGCAGCGGATGTCGATAATCAGCGTGTCACAAGGGTGTATACCCAACTTCACCAAGAAATACCGATTACCGCAAAAGACGTTGTACTCGCCAGTGGCAGTTTTTTTAGTAAAGGGCTGGTGGCGGAATTTGAGAAGATTCGTGAACCGATTTTTGCGTTAGATTTAGTGGAAAATGACGGTTTCAATGTAAAAGACAGAATGACTTGGACGGATTCCCGTTTTTCCGCCCCTCAACCTTATCAGCAAACAGGTGTCGTGATTGATGACCGTTGCCGAGCAAGCAAGTGCGGTCAATTTTTTGAAAATTTATATGCCATTGGCAATATTGTGGGCGGGTTCAATGGGATTGAACTTGGTTGTGGTTCTGGTGTTGCGATTGTCACCGCGCTAGTGGCAGCAGAACAGATTGGAGGTGAGTAATGAATCTTCAACAATTGATTGATCATGCTAGACAGGACATCTCGACACCGTCCGTGCAGCATCACGTGGATGAAAGTTTTGAGAGTTGTATTAAATGCACGGCTTGTACGGCCGTTTGCCCTGTTTCGCGGCAAAATCCCGTTTATCCCGGCCCCAAACAAGCCGGGCCGGATGGTGAACGCTTACGGCTAAAAAGTGCGGAACTCTATGATGAGGCATTGAAATATTGTACGAATTGTAAACGTTGCGAAGTTGCTTGCCCGTCGGATGTGAAAATCGGCGATTTAATTGTGCGTGCCAGAAATAACAATCTTGAGCGCCAAAATAAGCCGTTTATGCATAAGTTGCGTGATGCGGTGTTAAGCAATACCGATATCATGGGCAAAATGAATACTCCGTTTGCGCCAATTGTGAACACGATTACGGGCTTAAAAGCCACGCGTTTTTTGTTAGAAAAAACCTTAAATGTCAGTAAACATCGTACCTTACCAAAATATGCTTTTGGTTCGTTCCGTAACTGGTATGTGAAAAAAGCTGCCGAGCAACAAAGCCTTTATAAAGAAAAAGTGGCTTACTACCATGGCTGTTATGTGAATTATAACAATCCACAATTAGGCAAAGAATTGATTCACGTCTTTAACGCGCTAGATATTGGTGTCGTGTTATTGGAAAAAGAAAAATGCTGTGGTTTGCCATTATCCGTGAACGGTTTTCCACAACGTGCCAAAAAACAAGCGGAATTTAACCTCAAATACCTTGGCAAAACCATTGATGAACGTGGTTTAGAGGTTGTGGGGACATCATCAAGCTGTACTATGAATTTACGTGATGAATATCATCATATTTTAGGTATGGATAACCAAAAAGTTCGACCACATATCCATATTGTGACACGTTATCTTTATCAGCTTATCCAACAAGGTCGCACATTTCCGTTTAAAACGTTACCGCTACGCATTGCGTATCATACCGCGTGCCATGTGGAAAAAGCCGGTTGGGCACCTTATACCTTAGCCGTGCTAAAACAGATCCCGGGCATTGAGATTGTGATGCTACCATCACAATGCTGTGGTATCGCAGGGACATATGGGTTTAAATCGGAAAACTATGATGTGGCACAAGCCATTGGCAACCCATTATTCAAGCTGATTAATGAGGGGGGATTTGATTATATTGTGTCGGAATGTGAAACCTGTAAATGGCAAATTGACATGTCAACCAATGTGACTTGTTTGCATCCAATCAGTTTATTAGCGATGGCATTAACACATAACAAATAGGAACGTCGCTCTCCGTGAGAGCGATTTTTAGGGGGACCTTGTCCCCCTCTTTTTCACTGGCAAAGATGTAATTTAACGTGGTTTGCTTTTAAGATTTCTAAAATCGGTTCAGGCGGAGTCTGATCCGTAAAGACTTGTTCAATATCTGCAATTGAGCCTAACCGCACCATTGCCCGTCGTGAGAATTTTGAGTGATCAGTGACTAATAAGGTTTGGCGCGAGCTTTCCATAATCGCGCGTTTAACTTGGACTTCATGGTAGTCGTAATCCAATAGTGACCCGTCTAAATCAATACCACTAATACCTAAAATGCCAAAATCTAAACGGAATTGCGAAATAAAAGCGACGGTCGCTTCACCAATAATGCCGCCATCTTGACGTAAGGAACCACTGGCTAAAATGATATCAAATGTTTCATTCTGCATCAGGATATACGCCGCATTAATATTATTGGTTACAATGCGTAATTTCTGATGATGTAATAACGCATTCGCCACGGCTTCTGGTGTGGTACCAATATCAATAAACAAGGACGCACCGTTTGGGATTAAACTAGCAACCCGTTGTGCAATGCAATTTTTCCCTTTCAAGAAGAAACTTTTGCGATCCTCATAATCACTGTTTTCTGCGGTAGAGGGCGAGGCCGCCCCGCCATGATGGCGACGAATCAAATTTTTCTCCGCCAACTCATTTAAATCACGACGAATAGTGGGAGGGCTGACATCTAATAAACTGACGAGTTCTTCGGTACTGGCGTAGCCTTTTTGTGTAACAAGATCAAGAATTTTTTGGTGGCGAATAGATTGTTTCATGTGTTGTCTTCATAGTATCTAGGTTTGATGGCATTTTATGCTATTTTGATTGGCTGATCATCCTTTTCGTGTGGGTCTTATCGTTATCCCCGCGAGCAGAAAACCGACCATTAAGCCGGTAATATGAGCAGTATTGCCCATTTCAACCCCAAAGAGTGGACTGATAAAGCCACTGACAATCCCAACCATTAACATTAAGGAAAATCCACTCGGGAGAGTGAAAATAGCCTTTTTCCCCCACTTATCGTAAATGAAGACATAACCTAAGACGGCATACACGACACCAGATAAACCAAAAAAGTAAGGCCCAGAGGCAAGATTTTGGGCAACGCCACTGAGTAACCCCGCTATTAAAAAGAGCTGAACCACTTTGCCTGTGCCAAAATGACGTTCAATCATGTGACCGAACAACCACCACCAGATAAGATTAAACAGAATATGCAGTGGCGAAAGATGAACCAATGTATGTGATAAATAACGCCAAATTTGTGTATCCTGTGAGGTATTCTCAGGGTAATGCATAACGTTGAGAATACTGTCTTGATAGCCACTCAGCTGGAACAGATAAATCAGTAGGCAGAGTACGGTGATAAAGAATGTAAATGGACCAGTCTGTGCTCGGTTAAGTAATGTACTGAACGTCAGGCCTGATTGTTGCAAAATACCCTTTAATGAGGTGTGAGTTGAAGAGGTATCCCCACGTTGCCAACTCGCCTGTTCATATTTGGCATGCAAAGGATCCGCCAAAAAAAGTGGCACTTCGGCAAGAATCGCCGCAAAGTGCGGTGTATTTTCGGACAAAAAAAGCTGAATCTGTGGTCCGTTTTTGTCATTGACCTCGCGTAGCACCAGTTCAACATTAAATTGTGCACGAATATAATCACGAAAACGAAAAGCCAATGTGGGGATTTCACTACCAAATAAATATTGCATTTGTTATATTCCATAGCGGTATTGAGATGTGATTATTGTAACGAGATGGAGTAGAGAATGGAAAGAGAAAATAAACCAACAGGATTTAGTGGGTTTAGTTGGGCGATGGCGTTATTTTGTTTGCCTATTTTGCTATGGCCGTTGGCCTTAACCATTTCACCGAATTTGTTGAAAAATCCTCGTCTGAGTGAAACAGACGCGACGTTGATGTCGATTTTTTTATGGGCCTATCCGTTTGGCTTGGCGCTGATTGCGCGACTCGCTTACCGCATTCATCAACATAAACCGGCTATCGCCCGTGGGCTGTTATTGTTGAGTGCAGTGGTTTTTTATAGCATGTTATTTTATGTGGCGGGTGGGTTTCGTTAACCCACGCGTTTAATCGGCAACCCTTCGCGTTCCCAAGCTTCAAACCCGCCGGTTACACTGTAAACTTGGGTGTAACCCTGTTCGATCAAATACATTGCGGCACCACGGCTACTAACGCCATGATAGCAAATGACAATGACCGGATGCTCATCTTCATATTGCATCTCAAATTCACCATAAGATTGCTGAGTTAAGTGAAAAGCCTGCACAGGATGAGCGATGGCAAAATGTGTTTCATTGCGGATATCTAATAAAGCAGCTTGTTGCTGTTGCATCAATTGCCAAGCTTGTTGCGGTGTGATTTCAGAAAATGCGGACATAAGGAAAGTTTCTCGTGTTTAAAAGTTCGGCAATATAACATTTTTTTAACAAAAGATAAAATCAAGATAGCGTGGTCTCAATTTGTGAGTCAAGCGTGATTTTTGCCTTTCACATTTTGACCCGCTTGCGGTTTTTCCTTATGATGAACCGATTATTTTTTGTTTAAGGACAATTTTATGCACTATCTTTTATCGCAAACAGAGCAAGGACAACACTTGGGCATCACCGCCAAAATGGCAAATCGACACGGTTTAATTGCAGGTGCAACGGGGACAGGAAAAACGGTTACCTTACGTACTATGGCGGAGGCCTTTAGTGACGATGGCGTGCCAGTATTTTTAGTGGATGTTAAAGGTGATTTATCCGGTTTAGTCAAAGCTGGCCAATTTCAAGGAAAAATTGCAGAGCGGATTGTCCAATTTGGATTGGGCGACGAAAGTTACCTTAAAGGCTATCCAGTTTCATTTTGGGATGTGTTTGGGGAAACGGGTATTCCACTTCGCACCACCATTTCTGAAATGGGTCCGTTACTGTTATCTCGCCTGTTGAATTTAAATGCAACGCAAGAAGGTCTGCTCAATTTAGTCTTTCGTGTCGCAGATGATAAAGGGTTATTGCTGATTGACTTAAAAGATTTGCGTGCCATGTTAAAGTATGTGGCAGACAATGCAAAAACATTTCAGGTGGAATATGGCAATGTATCTGCAGCCAGTGTGGGGGCGATTCAGCGTGCCTTGCTTACCCTTGAAAATCAGGGCGCCGCAAGTCTGTTTGGTGAACCCGCCCTAAATTTAGAAGATTGGTTACAAACGCGAGATGGGCGGGGTGTCATCAATGTATTAAATTCGGAAAAGTTAATTAACTCACCGAAAATGTATAGCGCCTTTTTATTATGGTTAATGTCAGAGTTATTTGAAACGTTACCTGAAGTAGGGGATCCTGACAAACCGAAATTTGTGATGTTCTTTGATGAGGCCCATTTATTGTTTGATGGCGCACCAGCGGTGTTAGTGGATAAAGTGGAACAAGTGGTGCGTTTAATCCGTTCTAAAGGCGTAGGGGTGTATTTTGTAACACAAAACCCATTAGATTTGCCAGATAGCGTATTAGGTCAGTTAGGTAATCGTGTACAACACGCCTTGCGTGCCTTCACGCCTCGTGATCAAAAAGCGGTGAAAGCGGCAGCCGAAACGTTCCGTACGAATCCAAAGATTAATGTGACTGAAACGATCACGACTTTGGGTGTCGGACAAGCTTTGGTGTCTTTTTTGGATGAGAAAGGGATGCCTTCACCCGTTGAGGTCGCGTTTATTTTTCCGCCACGTAGTCAGCTAAAACCGATCGCACAAGAAGAACGTGATGCTTGGGTGAAAGCGGATGATGTGTATCCTTTTTATCATGAATTCATTGATAATGAGTCTGCGTTTGAAGTGTTAAATCAACAAGCTGATTTAGCCGCTGTTGCACAAAAACAAGCGGAGCAAGCACAACAAGCGGAAGAAAGTGGATTCATGGGCAGTTTAAGTCGTATGATTTTTGGGAACAAAAAACGAGGTGAAAAATTGACGGTTACCGAGGAAATTGTCAGTGGTGTGGCAAAATCGGTTGGGCGTAGTCTCCGTAGTCAAGTGACCAAACAAATTATGCGCGGTATTTTAGGTGCCTTGAAGAAATAACGTGCAGTCATCTTTAGCTAGGTGTTGTCAATATTTTGCAACATGTTAGGTAAGAAAAAAGTGCGGTTTGACATTAAATCAAACCGCACTTTTTCGATTGGATGTTTCGGTGAGTTACTTAGAGAAGAAGATTGGCAAACAGTAAACCGAAACCTAAGCTAAATGCCATACTTAATAAGCCAGGGAGCATAAAGCTGTGGTTGAAAATAAATTTACCAATTTTGGTTGTCCCTGTGGTATCAAAGTCAATCGAAGCAATGATTGGGCCATAGTTTGGAATAAAGAAATAACCGTTTACGGCCACAAAGGTACCAATCAAAATTGGCGCTGGGATACCTAGAGCAATACCGAGTGGGAATAAGGTGGCAACCGTTGCCCCTTGGCTGTTAACCAACACAGATAAGGCAAAAAGTGCAAAGGCAAATGCCCATGGTGCGGTCTCAACCAAGTATTTCACAGACTCTTTGACTTCAACGATATGCGCTTGCATGAGTGTATCACCTAACCATGCGATACCGAAGATTGCGATAACAGCACGCATACCTGCATGGAAAACTGACCCTTTTGTCACTGCAGTGCCGTCTGGTTTACAGAAGAGCATAATCAGTGCACCTGCTGACAACATCACGATTTCAATCGTGTGTGCCATCCCCATTGCTTTGCCATCAAAGGTTGGGCGCAGGCTTGGGAACGTCCCCATTAATACCACCAATAAGGCCGCAAACAAGAAGATGCTGACAGAAATTTTGGCAGTGCTTGACACATCACCTTCACCAATCGTAGATTGTGCTTGGCTTTCTTTAACGTATTCTGGATCTTGTAATTTGGCGAGATAAACTGGATCTTCATGCAATTCTTTACCCATTTTATTGACGAATAAACAGGCAACAAAAATCCCTAACACCGTTGAAGGAATGGTGACTAATAACACATTTCCTAAGGTGATCCCTTGTGGTTCAAGGAAGTTTACGACGGCTACCACTGCGGCTGCGATGGGACTGGCAACGATCGCAAATTGAGAGGCAATGACTGCCATGGAAAGTGGGCGCTCTGGACGTACACCGTTATGGCGACTTACTTCGGCAATTACGGGTAACACAGAGTAGGCGACGTGACCTGTACCCGCTAAGACAGTAAATGTCCAAGTAACAGCAGGTGCCATAAACGTGATATGTTTTGGATTACGGCGCAAAATACGTGCAGCGATTTTGATCATATAATCTAAACCACCTGATGCTTGCATTGCGGCCGCCGCCGAAACAACCGCCATAATCATAAACATGACGTCGATAGGTAAGCCTGCTGGTTTTAAACCAAAGCCAAAGGAGAGAATAGCAAGTCCTAAGCCCCCCATAACACCGAGCCCGATACCACCAATACGTGCCCCGACTAAAATACATAGTAAAACTATGCCAAATTGAATGAAGAACATAATATATCCTTATTGTAATAAGTTTGAACAAAGATTGAGGAAAAGAAACGATCTGTCACCTTCATACTCGCGTAGAATAGGGGGTTAATATAGCAATAAATAGGTAGGCTATCTATAATGTAGATCAATTAAAATTTGAATACTTTGCTTTGAAAGATATTTAAAGTGCGGTTATACTTAAGCTCTTATTTTAAACTTAATCCTGAGAAAAAAATGCAAGAATTTATTCCAATGGCAAAAGCCTTTGCCCAAAATCATACTTTAATGGTCCTTGCGTGGGTAATGGTCTTTTTTATGGTCATTTATACTTTTGTGAAAGATTTCACTTCAAAAGTCAAAGTGGTAACAAATGCAGAAGCGGTAAGCTTAATGAATAATGAAGATGCCGTTGTGGTGGATTTACGCTCGATTGATGAATTTGAGCGAGGTCATATTATTAACAGTTTGAATATTCTACCTGCAGAAATTAAAAAGAATAATGTAGGAAAAATTCACCAACATAAAGACACGCCTGTTATTCTGGCTTGTGCAACTGGCATGAGTGCGGGGGCATCTGCTGAATTATTGAGTAAACAAGGATTTAGCCGCGTTTATACTTTAAAAGAAGGCATTACAGGGTGGCGTTCTGCAAATTTACCTTTAATTAAAAAATAGATCATTAAGGATTTAAATATGTCTGAAGAAAATCAAGTGAATGCGGTAGATGCGCAAGAAACACAACAGCCAGTACTTCAAATTCAACGTATTTATGTGAAAGATGTGTCGTTTGAAGCACCTAATCTTCCGCATATTTTCCAACAAGATTGGGAACCAAAATTAAGTTTTGATTTAAGCACAGAAGCCAAACAAGTCGGTGATGATTTATATGAAGTGTGCTTAAATATTTCTGTTGAAACAACCATGGAAAGTTCGGGTGATGTGGCGTTTATCTGTGAAGTCAAACAAGCGGGTGTATTCACCATTAGTGGCTTAGAAGAGATGCAAATGGCACATTGTTTAACCTCGCAATGTCCAAATATGCTTTTCCCATATGCACGTGAATTAGTGTCAAGTTTGGTTAATCGCGGTACATTCCCAGCATTAAATCTTTCCCCTGTGAATTTTGATGCGTTATTTATGGAATATTTACAACGCCAAGAACAAGCTGAACAAACCACAGAAGAAGAACACAAAGACGTTCATTAATCTATCTCTTTTCGCTCTCGCTGTGAGAGCGAAATTTTATCACTTAATTTATTAAGATGATGTCCACTTACTTCACTTACTTTCATCATTTTTCGGGAGTATAACATGAATACGACGGTAGCTACTTCGCCAATTACGGTTCTCGGCGCGGGTTCTTATGGGACTGCATTAGCGATTGCGTTTTCTCGAAATGGTTTCCCTACTTATCTGTGGGGACATGATCCGGTGCATATGCAGCGTTTGAGTGAAGCACGTCAGAACAACGCTTTCTTACCGAATATTGCTTTTCCAGATGCATTGCATATTGAATCTGACTTAGCGAGCGCATTAAGTCAATCACGCGATGTATTAATTGTTGTGCCAAGCCATGTATTTGGAGAGGTGATTGATAACATTAAACCTTACTTACGTCCAGATCATCGTATCGCGTGGGCAACCAAAGGGCTAGAGCGAAATACCGGACGTTTATTGCAAGAAGTGATTGAGGAAAAACTCGGTACGGCTTATCCGTTGGCGGTCTTGTCAGGACCTACCTTTGCTAAAGAGTTGGCCGCGGGTTTACCTACTGCCATTGCGCTTGCGTCGAATAGCGAACAATTTGCCTTGGAATTCCAAGCGCGGATTCATTGTAGTAAGCACTTCAGGGTGTACATTAATCAAGATATGATTGGCGTGCAGTTAGGCGGTGCGATTAAAAATGTGATCGCGATCAGCGCGGGGATGTCGGATGGCATGGGATTTGGTGCGAATGCTAGAACCGCATTGATTACCCGGGGGATCGCGGAAATCAGTCGTTTAGGCGTGTCATTAGGGGCGAATCCGAATACCTTTATGGGGATGTCTGGCTTAGGTGATTTAGTGCTAACTTGTACGGACGACCAATCGCGTAACCGCCGCTTTGGCATTATGCTAGGACAGGGTTTTTCGGCACAAACGGCTATGGATAATATTGGACAAGTCGTAGAAGGCTTTTATAACGCGAAAGAAGCCTATTTACTTGCACAACGCCAAGGCATCGAAATGCCGATTACCGAGCAAGTTTATCAAGTCTTATTTTGTGGTAAAAATGCACAAGAGGTGGCGGCAAGTTTACTTGGCCGTGAACGTAAAGTGGAATAACAAGGCAAGAGGATTGAGGTAAGTCACATGCCATTAGCTGTTTGGACTGACATCCGTCAGGAAGCAAAAACCTTAGCAGAAAATGAACCCATTTTGGCCAGCTTTTTTCACGCAACGATTTTGAAACACCACAATCTCGGTAATGCGTTGAGTTATATTTTAGCCAACAAATTAGCCAATCCGATTATGCCGGCTATCGCCTTGCGAGAAATTATTGAGGAAGCCTATCAAGCAGATCCTGATATTATTGCCAGTGCGGCCTGTGATATCCGTGCGGTGCGTCAACGCGATCCTGCGGTGGCGTTATATTCTACCCCATTGTTATATCTCAAAGGTTTTCATGCCTTACAAAGTTATCGGATTACCCATTATTTATGGCAACAACAACGTCAAGCTTTAGCGGTCTATTTGCAAAACCAAATTTCGGTTGCCTTTGATGTGGATATTCATCCCGCGGCCAAAATTGGTTGTGGCATTATGTTTGACCATGCAACAGGGATTGTGGTGGGCGAAACGTCGGTCATTGAAAACGATGTGTCGATTTTACAAGGTGTCACCTTGGGGGGCACCGGTAAAGAATGTGGTGATCGCCATCCTAAAGTTCGTGAAGGCGTAATGATTGGGGCGGGGGCCAAAATTTTAGGGAACATTGAGGTTGGACGCTATGCGAAAATTGGCGCCAATTCGGTAGTACTACAGCCTGTGCCAGAATATACCACCGCTGCGGGCGTGCCTGCTCGTGTGATTGCACGTGATCAGGCAGCGAAACCTGCTTTTGATATGAACCAATATTTTAACGGCGATGATGACACGGCGAATGCGTAATGTGTCAGTAAAGCAAAAAGTGCGGTCATTTTCCGCACTTTTTTGGTGAGGAAGAGAGGTCAGCACAAGGAGATTTTATGATTAATAAAGAAACCCAGCTGTGTATTTCACTGGCAGGTAAACCGGGCAATTTTGGTACAGCGTTTCATAATTATCTCTATCAAAAGTTAGGCTTAAACTATATTTATAAAGCATTGACTACAGCGGATATTGAACATGCGGTGAAAGGCGTGCGTGCATTAGGTATTCGTGGCTGTGCGGTATCGATGCCATTTAAAGAAAGCTGTATGCCATTTCTTGATGAAATTGCCGCGTCTGCTAAAGCGATAGAATCGGTGAATACGATCGTCAATGAAAATGGCTATTTGAAAGCCTATAACACTGATTACATCGCCATTAGCAAACTGATCCAACAGTATCAACTTGAGCAACAAGATGCTGTCATTGTACAGGGAAGTGGCGGGATGGCTAAAGCGGTAGTGGCTGCGTTTAAACATGCCGGCTTTCAAAAGGTGAGCGTCTATGCACGTAATGGCACCACAGGCCAGCATTTAGCTAGCTTATACGGTTATCGCTATATCAATGATCTTAAAGATATGCGCGCGAGCATTTTAGTGAATGCCACGCCAATTGGGATGTGTGGTAAAGAAGAAAATCTGCTCGCTTTTCCAGAATGTCTAGTCGATCAAGCGAACACCATCTTTGATGTTGTGGCGTTGCCGGCACAAACACCGTTAATTCAATATGCGAAACAACGAAATAAGCAAACCATTTCGGGCGCGGAAGTGATCGTTTTGCAGGCTGTCGAGCAATTCGAACTCTACACACATCAACGACCAAATGAAGCCTTGATCGCTGAGGCCGCTGAATTTGCGCGTTCCGTGCGTTAGTCCGTATTTTCTGATTAAATAGGGCACAGTATTGTGCCTTTTTTGTGCTTTTTAGCTAATAAAAAAGCAATCTCACCTCTCTCAGTGCGCGCGCTCTTTTCTTTCTCCTTTCAGGCTTGTAATATGAAGCATCTTATTTTTTATCAAAAAATAAGTTTGCTTTTTGAGTAAAAGGATTTGCCTTGTTTTATCCTCAAATTAAGAAAAGGAGTTCTATTTAAATGACTGTAACAAGTGGTAAAGTAAGTCCATTTTTTGCCGTTTTGATGGCATCTTGTCTTTCGCGAGCACTTCTCGCTCATGCCGAAAATAAGCAAGTGGTTTTTTTAGATGAAATTAGTGTGGAGTCGCAAGGTGTGGCGTTGAGTGGTGATCCCATTTCTGGCTTACCAAAGCAGAATGACATTTTAGTCAGTAAGCAGAAACTCAAAACGGGTTCGAGTACCTTAGGCAATGCGTTAGCGGGTGAATTAAGTGTACATAGTAACCAATTTGGTGGGGGCGCCAGTGCACCAATTATTCGTGGACAAGAAACCGTGCGATTGAAGGTGTTGCAAAATGGATCCGATGTGATTGATATGTCACAGCTTTCCCCTGATCATGCGATTGGCGTGGATACGTTATTAGCGGATCGTGTTGAAGTGGTACGTGGTGCATCGACACTCTTGTATGCAACTGCCTCACAAGCAGGGGTAATTAATGTGGTGGATAAGCGTATTCCAACCCGTCTCCCAGATAAAGGCTATGAGGTGGATTTAGGTTGGCGCTATAACTTAAATAATGCGGAAAAATTGACAACGCTAGGTCTCAGTGTCGGCTTAGGTCAACATATCGCTTTACGTTTTGAAGGGTTGGGGCGAGATGCCAAGGACTATCATGTGCCTTATTTCAAATCGAATCAGGTACTGAAGTATGCCCCCGATACTTACAATAAAACACAAGCAACCAGCTATGGGCTATCTTTTATAGGTGAACGCGGCTATGTGGGGTTTGCCTATAATCAACGCGCAGAAAAATACGGTATTCCGGGACATAACCATTTTCATGATAGCTGTGGTCCTCATATTTGGGGGGGCAATGTGCGAAATGACTATTATCTCAACTTGTATCCACATTTAATGGGTGATACCGATTTAGTGACACCCCATGATTTTCATTGTGGTAATGACCACTCACATTCTGCTGGCTTTAGTCATGAGCAGCCCTATGGCGTACCACATGAACACTCGGTCGCAGGGCCATACGTGCGTTTACGATCAACGCGTTATGACATCCGTGCGGAATTAAATAACCCAGTGAGCTACATAGATAAATTCAGATTGAGTTACTCAAATACCGATTATTTTCATGATGAGCGAGATGGAAACATTCCAGTCAATCTATTTGTTGCCAAAGGAGACAATGTACGTTTTGAATTTTTACATCAACCTATGGCAGGTTTAAGCGGAATTTGGGGTGTGCAATATCAGAAACAACAGCGTAGCGCAAACTTACCGCGTATTGCTCATTGCACGAATCGGTATGAAGTGGTGCCTTTTGGTGAAAAACCCAAATTTAAACCACGTTGTACACAAAAACTTACCGCAGAAAAACGGCATGCTGCTTGGGTTTTACCTCCACATCAGTTTAAGCAAATGGGGTTCTTTGCTGTCGAGCAATGGCGCTGGAAGAAGGTGTTAGTTGAAGCGGGAGTGAGAACAGAAAAGCAAAAAATTGCGATTGATTATGATATTGGGGCAATTGAGCAAGCAAAAGCACGTGCATCGGGGAAAACATGTTTATTTTCACCTTGTGATGGCAAAGCAGTAATTCGGGTGAATACCCCTGATTTATCAGCACGAGTCGAACGTGCGACATCTTATTCGTTATCCACAACGTGGAGTATGACACCTGACTATGCCTTGATGTTGGGCTATTCACATAATGAGCGCTCACCAACCCCAATGGAGCTGTATCACCATGGCCGTAATTTAGCCACTAATTCATTTAAATATGGTAATAAAGACTTAAAAAAAGAAGTGTCTAACAATATTGAGTTGGGGTTAAGCTATATAGGGGAAAAGCTCAGCTATCAAGTGAGTGTGTATTATTATCGCTTTAAAAACCGTATTTTTTCGCAAATTTTGAGACGCGAAGGCAATTTAACACAGACGCGTTATACCCAATCGCAAGCGAAGTATTATGGGGCGGAAGGACGTCTTGATTATCAGCTGACCCCCGCAACAAAACTGGGCATTTTTGGTGATTATGTGCGAGGTAAGTTATTTGATCTTCCCCCAACCTATCAGAGAGATGCCTTATTTACTACGCATATTCCAATTGCGCAACCCGATCAGGACGCCCCACGTGTTCCACCGGCACGTTTAGGGTTCCGAGTGAGCTCTGAGCTGACGGAAAAGCTGTCTACTACACTTGACTACACTTACGTGTATAAGCAACATAAAGTTGCACCATTAGAGCATCAAACTGCCGCTTATAGTATGTTGAATATGGGGCTAGAATATCGCGATACTTTTGCGGGAATAGGGTATCAGTTCTTTTTACAGGGGAATAATTTACTCAACCGGCGCGTGTATTCACATACCTCGTTTCAGCCTTTTGTGCCTCAACCAGGGCGTGCGGTTATATTTGGGCTGAATCTGCGTTTCTAAGCTGTATTATCGGGCATTAGTGCGGGTGCGATTTTTCAGCATTTCTTGAAAAATAGACCGCACTTTTAATCTAAGGTAAGCGGTGTGCCGTTGTTGGCTAATGCCTGTTTATGCTGTTGAATAATCTGTATAAACGGCTGGGCAAAGCGCTCAAATTTAGTTGCACCTACGCCATTGATGGCTAGCATTTCCGCTTTGGTAGTCGGTTGATATTGAGCCATTTCTTGCAAGGTGGCATCGTTAAACACGATATAGGCGGGGATATTTTCTTTATCTGCAATTTGTTTACGTAAGAAACGTAGTCGAGCAAATAAGTCTTTGTCATATTGTGCGAGAGTGTGGCGTTGTGTTGCGACTACCGAAGCAAGAGAAGAAAGACGAGGCATGGCGAGTGATAAAGGTTGCTCGCCTCGTAAAATCGGTTTGGCATTTTCGGTTAATTGTAACGTGGCATTAAACTGATCAAACACTTGTTTGACAAAACCTAAGTGAATCAGTTGGCGGATGACTGATTGCCAGTGTTCTTTGCTTTTGTCTTTACCAATCCCATACACGCTCAGTTGTTCATGTTGATTATCCTTGATTTTTTGGTTACTTAAACCCCGTAACACAGCAATCACATAATGTACACCAAAGCGTTGCCCAATCCGGTAAATGGTTGACATGACTTTTTGTGCATCAATTAACCCATCGTATTGTTTAGGCGGATCAAGGCAAATATCACAGTTTTGGCAAGGTTTTTGTTGATGTTCGCCAAAATAATTCAGTAAGACCAAACGTCGACAGGTTTGACTTTCAGCAAATTCACCAATGGCTTGTAATTTTAAGGCTTCGATTTGGCGTTGTGGCGAGTCGGGTTTTTCTAATAAGATTTTATGTAGCCAAGCGTAGTCTGCTGGTTCATAAAATAAAACTGCTTCTGCGGGCAAATCATCACGTCCCGCCCGTCCCGTTTCTTGATAGTAAGATTCAATACTGCGGGGTAAATCAAAATGGACAACAAAACGGACATTGGATTTATTAATGCCCATGCCGAATGCAATGGTTGCGACCACCACTTGCACATTATCACGTTGGAAGGCACGCTGAACTTGCTCACGTTGTGCACTTTCTAGACCTGCATGGTACGCTTGTGCGGATATTCCTTTATTGCGTAAACTTTCCGCAATGCGTTCGACTTTGCTGCGACTATTACAATAAATGATGCCACTCTTGCCTTTTTGCCCCAAAACGCAGCGACAAAGTTGTTCCATGGGTTTAAATTTTTCCACTAAAGTATAGCGAATATTCGGGCGATCAAAACTGCCAATATATATATGCGGTGTGTGTAAGTTGAGGTGACGTAAAATATCTTGTCGTGTGGCATGATCTGCGGTGGCAGTTAACGCCATGATAGGGGCATGGGGAAAACAGCTTTTTAAGCCACCCAGTTGGGTATATTCTGGACGGAAATCATGCCCCCATTGCGAAATACAATGGGCTTCATCAATGGCGACAAAGCTCACCTTACAATGTGAGATTAAATGGAAGAAACTGTTTGTCATCACTTTTTCAGGCGACACATACAGTAATTTTAACGTGCCAGACATCAATTTATTCTGTACTTGTTGTTGCTCAGTAAACGTTTGGCTAGAATTGAGATAGTCGGCCTCAATCCCGTTGGCGAGTAATTGATCTACTTGATCCTTCATTAACGAGATTAGGGGGGAAATTACTAAGGTGAGTCCCTCAAAACAGAGAGCTGGAATTTGGTAGCATAAGGATTTGCCATTCCCCGTCGCCATAATCA
The DNA here is from genome assembly GCA_030783905.1 of Bisgaard Taxon 45. Classification (GTDB taxonomy): domain Bacteria; phylum Pseudomonadota; class Gammaproteobacteria; order Enterobacterales; family Pasteurellaceae; genus Pasteurella. Next base: position 77,183 of record JAQAHH010000006.1, read on the forward strand.
CCAAGCTGTCTTTACCCATTAGCGTCGCATCAATCACCTCTTCTTGTCCTTTACGGAAACTTTGGTAACCGAAAACGGCATGTAACATCCCAAGTGCGGTCTGTTTTAACGGAATATCCTGAACATCAACCGCACTTTTGTTGTCTTCTGGGCGGAGGGAACTAGAAGACATTATTTAAGGAAATACCCACACCAATACGCTGGATATGTTGTTGATAATCCACTAAGGATTCACCATAGCCGTTATAGTATTGGGTATAGAAGCGAATGTTTTTGGTAATTGGGTAACTGTAACTGGCTTCCACCCCCCCTTTATTGGAGGCGGGATTGTAATGTCCAGATAGTTTAAATTGATGATCGTGATAATAATACCCCACGGCTAAATCAAAATAGCCACGGTATTGGCTGATATCTGGATTATCATCATTTTTGTTTTTTTCAGGGATACGCCACCAAGGCTTGATTTCAACCGTCCAATTCTCTTTTATCGCAGAGGCGCGAGCATAAAGACGATTCCAACTGCGAGACAACTTTTCCTTGTCATCGCGTCCATTAGATTGATGATTTACTCCTGTTTCCACATCTTGTAGCATCCAACCAAAAGGTAATGCATAGTGCGTCTTCCAAGCGACAAAGAGTTGGGGTTCGTAATTGGTTTCACGGAAGGGAGAGGAGTCATCCACATTACTTAATTGGAACCAAGATTTTTGTGTATAAGAGGCAGCTAAGACCGAATTGTCACCTAAGATCCCACGCCAAAGCGGGAGGGCTAAGCTAATTTTGAATTTAATTTCATCTTTTTGGGTTTTCTCGCGTTTAAGAAAATGCTGATTTGAATAGGTGCCCATCAGATAGTTTTCTTCGTAACCGAGTAAACCGATAAAGGCATCTGACTGGGTTAATAATACTTCCGCTTTGCTTTTGTAGGGGCGAGCAACACTGTCGCTTGCCAATGTGCTATGACTCATCAATGCAGCGAGCATCACCAAGATAAGAGTGGGGTTGTACATTTTAATTCCTTTTGTAGTGTACATTGCAAGCGGTCTCCTTAGCTAAAATTAACGGTTTCACCATGGGCAGCGCATGCCTCTTCTAGACATACCCAAAAGTCTTTTCCATCATTGCTAATCCAGTTATTGTGTTGATAACGAAAATGGAAACCACCGACACGACTTGCCAACCATAATTCTAATAACGGTTCTTGCTTATTGATCACCACCTGACTGCGATCTTGGAAGGTAATGCTAAAGACCGAACCTTGTGTATCACAATCCACATCGCACTCTTGTGCTTCTAATTGTTCTTCAATTTTTGCCCATACTTGTTCTATATTTTGATGAAATTCGGTTACGTTCATAAAGACCTCTTGGGGTTAGCATGAAAATAAAGATTATAAAGATTTTCGCATTATTGTGATAGCACAAAGGCGGATTTAATGGTAAAAAGTGTTATCGAATTAAATGAGTAAGGAACAGGTTATGAAAAAATGGGTGGCTATTTTCTTGTTAGGGACGATATGTGTGTTAAGCGTGGGCTGTGGTGTGAAAGGTCCTTTGTATTTCGCCGAAAATGAGCCAGTACAACAAACACAATAAAAGCAGGTAAGAAATGGATTACTTTCAATATCAACAAGCACAACTGATGGCGGAAAACGTGCCAGTACAGCAGATTGCTCAACGCTATGGCACACCGTTGTATATTTACTCTCGTGCCACTTTAGAACGTCATTGGCATGCGTTTAATCATGCGTTAGGGGATCATCCACACTTGATTTGCTTTGCGGTGAAGTCCAATCCGAATATCGCGATTTTAAATATCATGGCACGCTTAGGATCGGGGTTTGACATTGTTTCCCAAGGTGAATTGGAGCGGGTATTAGCCGCGGGTGGCGAGCCGAGTAAAATAGTCTTTTCTGGCGTGGCGAAAACTGAAACAGAAATTGCCCGTGCATTAGAGGTGGGCATACGTTGTTTTAATGTGGAGTCGGTGGCGGAATTGCATCGAATTAACCAAGTGGCAGGCGAAATGGGCAAAATTGCGCCTATCTCATTGCGTGTTAATCCTGATGTAGATGCGCGTACTCATCCTTACATTTCAACAGGTTTAAAAGAAAATAAATTTGGTATCAGTGTGGCCGATGCCCGCAACGTGTACCAATTAGCAAACCAATTACCTTATCTTCAGATCACGGGTATGGATTGCCATATTGGGTCACAGTTGACTGAATTACAGCCTTTTTTAGATGCCACAGATCGTTTAATCCTATTGATGGAGCAATTGAAACAAGATGGCATTCAGCTTAAACATTTGGATTTAGGTGGTGGGTTGGGCGTGCGTTATACCGATGAAACGCCTCCGCATCCGAGTGAATATGCCTCAGCCCTGTTAAATAAGTTAAAAGACTACAAAGAGCTTGAGATTATCCTTGAGCCAGGACGAGCGATCACCGCAAATGCGGGTATTTTAGTGATGAAGGTGGAATACCTCAAACAGAATGAAGATCGTCATTTTGCGATTGTCGATGCGGGGATGAATGACATGATTCGTCCCGCCTTGTATCAGGCATACATGAATATTATTGAAGTTGACCGCACGTTAGCGCGTGATAAAGCCATTTACGATGTTGTGGGACCAATTTGTGAAACCTCGGATTTCTTAGGTAAACAACGTGAGTTGGCGATTGCTGCGGGTGATTATTTAGCGCAACGTTCTGCGGGTGCGTATGGTGCCAGTATGTCTTCTAACTATAATTCACGTTCCCGTACTGCTGAAGTGATGGTCGATGGCGAACAGGTCCATTTAATCCGTCGTCGTGAAAAACTGGCAGAACTGTGGGCATTGGAACAGGTTTTACCCTAATCCTGATTGAAGCAGCCTGTACATCAAATCTAAGAAAAATCCTCGTTAGGATGATGTCTAACGAGGATTTTTTTATCAAAAAAACAGCATGTTTACACCGCGCTTGATGGACCGTGATAGGCTTACATCAAGGCAGAAACGTATTTCAACATCACGCCTGCGGCAATGGCCGAACCAATCACGCCTGCCACATTCGGACCCATTGCGTGCATTAATAAGAAGTTTTGGTGATCTTCTTCTAAGCCAATTTTGTTTGCCACCCGTGCTGCCATTGGTACTGCGGATACTCCAGCCGCACCGATAAGTGGGTTAATAGGGTGTTTAATAAATTTATTCATCAATTTCGCCATTAACACACCACTGGCTGTACCAATACAGAATGCGACGACACCAAGTAATAAAATGCCCAATGTTTGGGGTTGCAAGAACTTATCCGCAACCAATTTAGAGCCGACTGATAACCCTAAGAAAATAGTCACAATATTGATGAGCGCATTTTGTGCCGTATCATTAAGGCGCTCAACCACACCACTGGTACGCAGTAAATTACCAAAACAAAACATGCCTAATAATGGTGCGGCATCAGGTAAAAGCAACGCCACTAACGTCACCAAGACAATCGGGAACAAAATTTTCTCACGATTGCTCACATTGCGAAGTTGAACCATTCTAATTTTACGTTCAGCTTGGGTAGTCAGTGCACGCATAATCGGTGGTTGAATCAATGGCACCAGTGCCATATAAGAATACGCCGCCACGGCAATCGCACCGAGTAATTCAGGCGCTAATTTGCTAGAGAGATAAATGGCCGTTGGACCATCTGCGCCCCCAATAATGCCGATTGCGGCAGCTTGTGGCAGGGTAAAACTAATAATCCCTGTCCAGTTCAGGAGTAAGGCGCCGATGATGGTGGCAAAAATACCAAATTGCGCAGCTGCACCGAGTAATAAGGTGCGTGGGTTGGCAAGTAATGGACCAAAGTCCGTCATTGCTCCGACCCCCATAAAGATGATAAGTGGTGCTACGCCATACCCAATTGCCACTTTATAAAACAGGGCGAGCACCCCGGCATTATACCCCATATCACCTGCCATAATTTCAAGCTCATTTTGGACAGAGGGTAAGGCACTGCCGAGGGCAGCCTTAATTGAGGCGGGATCAGCGACAGTGTGAAGTTTTGCCGCGATGATCGCTATTTGCTCAGTATTACCTTGGTGTAGCAAGTTATCTAACGCACTCATTGCCAGTCCTGCTTCTGGAATGTTGGATAATAACCCACCAAATCCAATCGGCAAGAGGAGTAAGGGTTCGAATTTTCTTGCAATGGCAAGCCACAAGAGGACGAGACTTATCAGCATCATAAGGGCTTGACCCAATTCCAGATGCATGATCCCCATTCCCCGCAATAATGACAAAATACTTTCCATATTAACCTCGTTAGCTTAATGTCATTAAGGTATCGCCAACAGCAACGGTATCGCCAGCTTTCACATTAATCCCTTGCACGATACCCGCTTGGCTTGCGCGAATTTCAGTTTCCATTTTCATGGCTTCTAAAATTAACAACACATCCCCTTCTGCCACTTTTTGTCCTTCTTGTGCGACCACTTTCCAGATATTGCCAGCCATTGGTGCTGTAACCGGCGTGCCACCTGCGGTCGCTGCTGGAGCCGATTGTGGTGCTGTTGGTGCAGCAGGTGGTGTCGTCGGTGTAATATCACCGATTTCACCGCCCTCGCTGACTTTCACGACAAAGGATTTACCTTCTAATTCCACGGTATAGACGGCAGGACCTGAAACAGGTGCATTTGCCACAGGTGCGGTTGGTTTTTCCGCAGGTTTTGCACTTTCTAAGGTCGGTGCCGGTTCAAAGGCCGCTGGGTTGCCACGATTTTCAAGGAATTTCCAACCAATTTGTGGGAATAATGCCACAATTAACACATCATCAATGTCATTTTCTGCCAACTTAATGCCTTTTTCTTTGGCTTGTTGTTTGATTTCTGTTGTTAATTTTTCCATTTCTGGCTCAATATGATCAGCTGGACGATCGGTAATCGGTTGTCCCCCTTCGAGCACTTTGGCTTGTAATTCTGCATTGACCGGTGCCGGTGTGCGACCATATTCTCCTTTTAAGATCCCTGCGGTTTCTTTGGCGATGGTTTTATAACGCTCACCCATTAATACGTTAATCACTGCTTGTGTGCCAACAATTTGTGAGGTTGGGGTCACTAATGGAATAAAGCCTAAATCTTCACGTACTCTTGGAATTTCTTTCAATACTGCATCTAATTTATCAGACGCATTTTGCTGTTTCAGTTGGCTTTCGAGGTTGGTGAGCATGCCCCCTGGAACTTGTGCCACCAAAATACGGCTATCCGAGCCTTTTAATTGGCCTTCAAATTTAGCATATTTTTTCCGCACTTCGCGGAAGTAGGCGGCAATATGTTCTAATTTATGGATATCTAAACCGGTATCGTATTGGGTACCTTGTAGCGTCGCAACTAATGCTTCGGTTGACGGATGACCATAAGTGCCACTCATAGAAGAAATAGAGGTATCAATGCCATCAACCCCCGCTTCGACTGCTTTTAATAACGCCATTTCAGCCATACCCGTGGTGGCATGACAATGTAAATGGAGCTGAACATCGTAGCGTTTTTTAATTTCACTGACTAACTTATAGGCTTCGACTGGTGTTAAAATTCCTGACATATCTTTAATCACCACCGAATCTACACCGATTTCTAATAACTGCTCTGTGATGTCTAACCAAGTTTCTAAATTATGGACAGGGCTAGTGGTATAACTTAATGTGCCTTGTGCATGACCACCATTGCGTTTGACCGCTTGTAAGGCTTGTTTCATATTACGTGGGTCGTTCATGGCATCAAACACACGGAAAACGGACATCCCATTTTTCACGGAGCGTTCTACAAAGCGATCAACCACATCATCTGCATAATGACGGTAACCTAGCAAGTTTTGCCCACGTAATAGCATTTGTAATGGTGTATTTGGCATAGCTTGTTTTAATTCACGTAAACGTACCCAAGGATCTTCGCCTAAAAAGCGAATACACGCATCAAAGGTTGCCCCACCCCAAGCTTCAAGCGACCAATAACCAATTTGATCTAATTCATGCGCGATTGGCAACATGTCATCAAGACGCATACGAGTTGCAAAAAGAGATTGATGAGCATCACGTAACACAACATCAGTAATGGCAATTTTTTTGTTTTGAGTAGTCATTTCTAATTTCCTTTGTGAGTTATTTTAGCCCTTGTTGGCGACGATGATGTGTAATCGCGGCAACGATAACGGGACGTAAACGGTCTAAATCATGATTGTCGGTTTGAATAGGTTTCGTTGAAGGTGCTTTTACGGGTTCTGGAAAGAATGTATTGACCAGTTTAGACATCAATTCGATAGCGTAAATAAGAATGAACAAAAATAGCATTACAAATCCAACGCCAGCAAACATTAGATTAATGCCTTCTTGCAGAAGTTCTGCATTTGTCATGTTTGGCTCCTTTTTTTACATAATAATGTGGAATATTACTTCTTTTCTAACATAAAAAATTTGATATCAGTCACAAAAAAGAAGTGCGGTTGATTTAATCAAAGTTTTCTTGGTCTAGGTCAAAATTTCTACTTCATTTGGTTACGAAAGATTCAGTATAACATTTGAATATAATTAACCCAATTATTTATATCATTTTGAAATAAAAGCACTTTATCTTTATATACTATTTTAATACTAGAGTGAAATGTTTCTGTTTGAAAGCGCAATTTTTGTGATTTTACTCACAACTCGAGTATTTTTAAGATGACAAATTTTGTACAGGTGGTTACTTTATGTTCGAGAGTCATTCTCAACAATAAGTTGTTATCTGTTATTACTTTAAAAAGGGTAATGTTATGATGTCGATCTTATCTCCTAATCAAGTTTGGATTATTGTTGATCCAAAACTGTCTTTCTTTTTTCCCATAACGCGCTAATCCTATTATTTCGTATTGTTAATATTTTTATCGGAATAAATCTCAATTTATTTCTCTCTTCTTTTATCTTCATGTTAAGGATTTGCTTATGGAAAACTTCAAACATTTACCAGAACCGTTTCGTATTCGTGTCATTGAGCCAGTGAAAAGAACCACCCGTGCACACCGTGAAGAGGCGATTTTAAAAGCGGGTATGAATCCGTTCTTATTGGACAGTGAAGATGTGTTTATTGACCTCTTAACTGATAGTGGCACAGGTGCAGTAACACAGGACATGCAAGCCGCGATGTTACGTGGCGATGAAGCTTACAGTGGTAGTCGCAGTTATCATGCGTTAACCAAAGCCGTGAAAGAGATTTTTGGTTATGACTATACGATCCCAACTCACCAAGGGCGCGGTGCAGAACAAATTTATATTCCCGTTTTAATTAAAAAACGTGAGCAAGAAAAAGGCTTAGATCGGAGCAAAATGGTGGTGTTCTCTAACTATTTCTTTGATACCACTCAAGGTCATAGCCAAATCAATGGTGCAACAGTGCGTAATGTTTATACCAAAGAAGCGTTTGATACCAGTGTGAATGCAGATTTCAAAGGCGACTTCGATCTTGAAAAATTAGAGCAAGGGATTCAAGAAGTCGGGGCAGAAAATGTTCCTTATATTGTATGCACCATTACGTGTAATTCAGCAGGGGGGCAACCGGTTTCATTGGCCAATATGCGTGCTATGTATGACATTGCGAAAAAATACGACATTCCAGTGGTCATGGACTCGGCACGTTTTGCTGAAAATGCGTATTTTATTCAACAACGTGAGCCAGGTTATAAAGAATGGACAATCGAGCAAATCACCTATGAAAGCTATAAATATGCCGATGCATTAGCCATGTCTGCGAAAAAAGATGCAATGGTGCCAATGGGGGGCTTGCTTTGCTTTAAAGATAAATCCATGGAAGAAGTATATAACGAATGCCGTACTCTTTGTGTTGTGCAAGAAGGTTTCCCAACCTATGGTGGTTTAGAAGGGGGGGCCATGGAACGTTTAGCGGTGGGCTTACGCGACGGTATGCGTCAAGAGTGGTTGGCTTATCGTATTAATCAAATTGAATATTTAGTGAATGGGTTAGAAGCGATTGGTGTCGTATGCCAACAACCGGGTGGTCACGCAGCGTTTGTCGATGCAGGAAAATTATTACCACATATCCCAGCTGAGCAATTCCCAGCACAAGCCCTAGCTTGTGAACTTTATAAAGTCGCAGGGATTCGTGCAGTAGAAATTGGTTCATTCTTATTGGGTCGTGATCCAAAAACCGGTCAACAATTACCATGTCCAGCAGAGTTATTGCGTTTAACTATTCCGCGTGCGACCTATACCCAAACGCATATGGATTTCATTATTGAAGCATTTAAACAGGTGAAAGAAAATGCGGAAAATATTAAAGGATTAACCTTTACTTATGAGCCGAAAGTGTTACGTCACTTCACGGCACGCTTAACAGAAGTATAACGACATTAATGCAGTTTCTGAGCGATGAGAAACTGCATTTTTTTATTCTATTTGATTTGAAAGGAAACGCATTATGAAAAAGACACCTTCCATTTTCGGTGGTGCCTGCATTATTGCCAGTGTGTGTGTCGGTGCGGGAATGCTAGGCTTACCAAGTTCTGGGGCTGGCGCGTGGACAATTTGGTCCATTCTTACCATCTGTTTTACCATGTTTACCATGACGATTTCAGGTTGGTTATTACTCGAAGCCTATAAGCATTATGATTTACGAGCCTCATTTAATACCGTAACAAAAAATATGCTCGGTAATTCGGTCAATATAATCAATAACCTTGCCGTGTATTTTGTCGGGGGGATTTTGTTATATGCATATACTACTGCATCAGGCGGTATTTTAAACGGGTTAGCCGCGCCCTATGTTGAACTCGATTCGCGTATTTGGTCAGTGATTTTTGTCCTTGTTTTTTCCTTTTTTGTTTGGCATTCAACCCGTATTGTTGACCGTGTTTCTGTTTTACTTATCATCTTTATGGCGCTTTCATTTCTCTTGAGTGTTTTTGGTTTAACCGTCAATATTGATTTAGCCACCCTATTTGATAGCAAAGGGACCGAATCGAATTATGCAATGTATGCCATGGGATTATTGCCGGTTGCCCTAACTTCCTTTGGTTATCATCATTCTGTCGCTACAATGCGGGCCTACTATGGTGAGGAACGTAAAGCAAAATATGCAATTTTAGGTGGAACAGGAATAGCATTAACCCTTTATCTTTTATGGGTCGTATCAATTTTTGGAAACTTACCACGTGATCAATTTGCCCCCGTATTAGCCAGTGATGGAAATTTAGACGTATTACTCGGTGCATTGGGCAATGTGATTGAATCGGCCTCAGTCAAACAGGCGATTAATGCGTTTTCTATTGCGGCTATTTTATCGTCATTTATTGGTGTCGGTTTAGGCGTGTTTGATTTCTTAGCGGATTTCTTTAAATTTGATAACACGAAAGAAGGACGGGCGAAGTCTTGGGCAGTGACATTCTTACCCCCACTACTCCTTTCCGTTGCTTACCCATTAGGTTTCTTAAAAGCAATTGGTTATGCGGGCGCGGTAGCAACTATTTGGACCTGTATTATTCCCGCTTTGTTAGCCAAAAAATCACGTAGTATGCCAAATGGACAAAGGGGCTTTATGGTCGGTGGAGGCAATGCCACGATCGTCATTGTCATCGTGTTTGGTATAGTGACTGCACTCTTCCACTTCTTAGCGATGTTTGGCATGTTACCTGCATTTAAAGGTTAAGCTTTCAACCTAAAATAAAAAGAAGCCAAAAGATTGGATCTGCACCCCAAAAGTTGGACTCAATGTCCCACTGATTAAGGTGCAGATTTTTATTTTGTATACGCAACCATGGGAATGAGACTAAACCCATAAGTCGGCGTCGCTATGCCTAGATGGGCGATTGTCTTTTTAGTGTGGCGGATAAATCGTTATCGCTTACTGGACAATGTGGTATTTGTGCTATATATTTCGTTTTTTATTTGGTTTTTTTGGTGAAATGAAAGCGTATATATTACATGACAAGGTCGCAGGCGCCTTATTTGGACAAGCGTTGGGTGATGCCATGGGGATGCCTGCGGAACTCTGGGGCAAGAAGAAAGCTCGCCACTATTTTGGTGGGCTCATTACGGAGATGTTAGAGGGGCCAGCAGACAATGACGTAGCAGCTTATTATGCGAAAGGACAATTCACCGATGACACCGCACAAGCTTTAATCTTATTAGACTCGTTACAAGCAACGCATTTCGTCCCCAATCCCAAAGATATTGCAGCACGTTTACTGGCGTGGGCAGAAAAAGAAAATGCCTTTGAAAAAAATCTCTTAGGTCCGACCAGTAAAGTGGCATTGGCCGCCTTTCGAGAAGGGAAAAATGCGAAAGTTTTCACCGATCAAGCCTTATCAAATGGATCAGCGATGCGTATTGCCCCACTGGGGGCCTGTTTTTTGCCACAAAACCCTCAAAAACTGGTGGATTATGTGTATGCGGTGACAGAAGCTACTCATACTAGCGATGTTGCCATTGCCGGGGCGGCGATGATTGCGATGGGGGTCGCCTCTGCCATTGTGCACGATGATTTCGATCTCGTCCTACAAGATGTGCTGGCAGTGGAACCCCTAGGTTATGCCAAAGGGGCAGAAACCTTTAGTGCCCGTTTGCGTGAACGCACCGCACTCGGCGTGGAACTGGCCCGTACTTATCGTGCACAGTATGTCCAAGCGGAAGAAAACAGACGGCTGGCAATGCGAACATCCTCAAAAAGTGCGGTAGAAAAGCAAAAAAATTGGTCAAAAATTCCCTCAATAGTCCATCGTAATCGGTCAATTGACGAGGCATTTTTGCAAAAAATCTACGATATTGTGGGCACAGGTGTGCAAATTATCGAATCTGTTCCCGCCGCCATTTCCCTCGCCTACTATGCTCAAGATCCCAATGTATGCAGTTATTTATGTGCCAATTTAGGTGGGGATACGGACACCATCGGTGCGATGGCAACGGCGATTTGTGGGGCGTTTACAGGATTGAGTCAATTTAACCCCGCATGGCGTGCGTTACTCTGTACACAAAATGACATTGATTTTGATGCCTATGTCAATATTCTGCTAGCAGGTCGTCAATTATTAGCCTCAACCTAAAGGACATGGTACGAAATGAAAATATTACTCATTGGTGCGGTCATTGTGGATCACATGATGTGGCTAGATAAACTGCCACAACGCGGTGATGATGTACTGTGTAAAGCAACAAAATCGGTGGTAGGCGGCTGTGCTTTTAATGTGGCCAGTATGCTGACACATTTAAAAGTGCCACACGAATTATGCGTCCCTGTTGGACAAGGGATTTATGCCAATATCATCAAACACGCTTTACAGCAAGGTGGTTACCGTTATCAAGAAGATGCTAGTGCGGATAATGGTTATTGTCTTTGTCTCATTGAACAGAATGGCGAAAGAACCTTTATTACCGTAGAAGGCGTGGAAGGCACCTTCAAACGAGAGTGGTTAGCACAGATCAACGCAAATCAATATGCCTATATCTATTTAGTCGGCTATCAAATGACGGGGCAAAGTGGGCACATTATCGTCGATTGGCTAACCCAATCACTGCACAACACCACCACTCAGATTGTGTTTGCACCGGGTCCTGTCATCAATGCCATTGATGAAACGGTGATGGATCGTCTGTTTGCCTTAAAACCCATTGTGCATTTAAACCGCAAGGAAATATTACAATATACCCACACCACATCGCTCACTTCTGCGATGTCATTGCTTTATGCAAAAAACCAAAATCATATTGTGGTAACGCTTGGATCGGAAGGCGCGGCTTGGCATCAAAACCAGCAAACCACCTTCATTCTGCCTGTGCCTACTCAGGTTGTTGATACGGTTGGAGCAGGAGACAGTCATATTGCCGCCTTAATGGCATACCTCAGCAAAGGGGAGCCGTGGGAGCGTGCGTTACAACAAGCTAATCGTATCGCCAGTGCCATTGTCGGCGTTGAAGGCGCAACAGTGGATCATAAAACATTCTTAAAATGGAGTATTAATAGATGAACATCATCAGCGACTATTTCCGTGATTGGAGTTGGAAAGAACGTGCTTGGCTTGCCTTTGTCCTGTTATTCCAAACGGGTGCTTGGTTTGTGCAAGATGAAACCACCTTTATGTTAATTATGACACTCACCAGCTCACTCAACCTCGTATTGGGGGCAAAAGGGAAAATTGAAGGGCTCTATTTTGCTATTATTAATAGTGCAATGTATGCGTGGCAATGTTATGGCATTCCGCTTTACGGCGAAGTGATGTACCACATGTTATACAGCATTCCAATCAGTGCCGCCGCCATCTATTTGTGGCGACATCATTTAGCCAGTACGGGGGAAGTCGAATTTCGCAAAATGAGCCTAAACGAAATGCTCATCACCACCATCGCCACCATTGCAGGGATTTTCATTTATGCGGAAGTCTTAAAATATATGGGCGGCAGTTTCGCCTTCATGGATTCTCTCACTACCGTTGTTGCGGTGATTGCCAGCTATCTCTATATGAAACGCTATGCAGAACAATGGTTTATGTGGATTGTGGTGAATGTGTTAGAAGTGGCTATGTGGATTATGGTGTATTTTTCTGGCGACGAACCTTCTGGTTTAATTATCCTGATGCACTTTATTAACTTACTCAACTGCATTTACGGCTTCTGGAACTGGCGACAAATTTCTACTCGGTTAGCTGTGCAAAATTAGCCTATAAAGAAAATTACAAAACAAAGGAAAAAACCATCAATGCGTTTGATATGTTGCTAGGCTTGTAAAGCTTAATCTTAAGAGAAGATAATTTACTAAGGTGCGCAATTTATTTTGCGCCCTTTTTATTTTTTAAAGTGCGGTAGTTTTTTAAACACATTTAAAACGTTTGAATGAAAGTCCTACTTTTTGTCTAGGATACCTTTTTCTTTTAAGGTTAGTGTGCCACAAAACTTAACGCTTTTTCGACCACTTCCAAGCCTGCCCCCGCTTTGTGTGCATTTTCACTTAAATAGCGGCGCCATTGGCGCGCCCCTTTACAACCTTGGAAGGCACCTAGCATATGGCGAACGACATGATTTAAATACACTCCTTGGCGGAGTTGTTGTTCAATATAAGGGAACATCTTTTCTACTGCTTCTCGTGGGGTGACGATAGGGCGAGTTGGGTCAAATAAGGCTTGATCAACATACCCCAACAAACTTGGATTTTGGTATGCCTCACGTCCAATCATCACCCCGTCCATATATTGCAAATGTTGTTGCATTTCTTCAATCGTTTTAATGCCACCGTTAATGCTCATGCACAAGTGAGGAAAATCCTGCTTGAGTTGATAAACCCGTTCGTAATCCAATGGAGGAATTTCACGGTTTTCTTTCGGGCTTAAGCCAGAAAGCCACGCTTTGCGAGCGTGAATGATAAATTCCTGACAGCCTGCTTCATTTACTGTTTGCACAAAGTCACATAGAAATGCATAACTATCCAAGTCATCAATGCCAATCCGTGTTTTCACCGTCACCGGAATTTTTACCTCGGCTTGCATGGCTTTCACGCAGTCAGCAACCAAGTCCGCCTTTGCCATTAAACACGCCCCGAACAGACCATTTTGTACCCGATCAGAAGGACAGCCTACATTCAGATTAATTTCAGTATAGCCACGTTGTTCTGCAGCTTTTGCACATTGGGCGAGTTGGGCAGGATCGCTTCCGCCTAATTGTAATGCCACGGGGTTTTCTGCTGGCGAAAATGTAAGGTGGTCATATTTAGCATGAATAATCGCCCCCGTGGTCACCATTTCGGTATAGAGTAAGGCATACTGACTAAATTGACGGTGAAAATAACGGCAATGACGGGTTGTCCAATCAAGCATTGGGGCGACGGAAAAGCGCCCACGATAAAAGTGCGCTGGGTTTTGGATCATTTTTCTTGTTCTCTAGTGTCTTCTTGAATGCGTTGGCGAAAACGTCCAGCCGCAAAATGATAAAAAGGTTTTGGATGAAATTGGCGTGAAATAATGGACGAAACTAAACAACAAATCAATAACCAAAATAACACAGGCTGGCAACCCGTCATTTCCATCACCACTACACTGGCCGTCACTGGAGATTGTGTTGCCCCTGCTAAAAAACCTGCCATGCATAATAAAACCAGTAGGCGTTGATCAACAAGACCACCAGTCATTGACCAAATTTGTGCACCAATACCCGCACCGGTGGTGAGTGCCGGCGTAAAGATGCCACCGGCAATACCTGTCCAATAGGTGGCGACAGTGGACAACAGTTTTAATACCCCAAATTCACTGCTGAGGGCTTGCCCATCAAGGGCATCCGCCACGACATAATAGCCTGTGCCGTAAGTTTTACCTTGTGTATAGGTGCCTAGGGCAGCCAAAAATAGCCCTAAAATAAATGCTACATAAATGGGGTGGCGACGAATCCAGCCCCGCATGCTTGCAGGTGACAGCCCTGCCAAACCTTTGGCTAATAAACGGGCAAAGACACCACCAAAAAAACCACACACCACACCACATACACTCACCCACACGAACAGATAAGGCACGGAGGTTTCCCCTTGGTATTCAGGAAAGTAAGGGTTGTTTCCTTCAATCGCCACTAAAATAAAGCCGGCAGCTAATACACCTAACAAGACACGGCGCTCCCAGCGTAATAATACCCCTCGTCCCAGTTCTTCAATGGCAAAAATCACGCCTGCTAATGGGGCATTAAAGGCTGCTGCTAACCCACCAGCTGCACCGGTTGCCATTAGCTCATTGGCACTCAGACCGTTAAAGGCAATGCCTTTTTTCCGACAAAGATTGCCCCAAGCGAGCATTACGGCCGCCCCCACTTGTACTGACGGTCCTTCACGTCCCACAGAGGCACCAATCAACATGGCCAGAAAGGTAAGCGGAATTTTCCAAAGCGTTTGCCAAAATGACACAAGACGGCTTTTATTATTGCCGTGAGGCAAACTGATTGCTGCGATCACTTGTGGAATCCCACTGCCTGCGACATAAGGCGTGTATTTGGCGGTAAACCAAGCAAGCAACGCCAAGCCTAATGGCAACACAAACCAGACGGCGAGAGGATATTGGGTGCTCCAATGTGCATTCCACTCTAACCCGAGATCCGCTAATTTAGCAAAACCAAGAGAGAAAAGGGCGACTAAAGCGGCACCGATCAGGAGTGCGCTAAATTCTAAACTTTTACGAGAAATACGGTGAGTCTGACGTAATTTTTTATGTAAAACATACCGCACTTTGCTATTAAATTGAGTTGGCAAAAACATAGATGATTGATGTTGTCAGGAAGAGAGAGACAAATTATAGCGTAAAATTCCATCTAGCTAAATATTCAACCGCTCATCAGTGCGATGTCGTCCATTTGGTGATAAAAAAGACTTGCAATGTGCGGTGGTTTTTAGTAGAATTCGCAAGCTTTCTCACAGAGAGCCGTTTAATGTAATCATTTATTAAACGAGTATTACGATAGGTAATACGTAAAATGTTTCCAATTGGGAAACTATAAACAGGTCAACTTGCACCCCTTTTCGTTTTAAGAAGTAAGAAAAGTGTCGGTGTTAGTTTTTTATTAGCTAAATTTTGATTGGAGCTCTGGTCTAATGCAGAACCAAAGAATCCGTATCCGCTTAAAAGCATTTGATCATCGTTTGATCGATCAATCTACTGCGGAGATCGTAGAAACAGCTAAACGTACTGGTGCACAAGTTCGTGGTCCAATTCCGTTACCAACTCGTAAAGAGCGTTTCACTGTGTTGATTTCTCCACATGTGAACAAAGACGCACGTGATCAATACGAAATTCGTACTCACAAACGTTTGGTTGATATTGTTGAGCCAACAGAAAAAACTGTTGATGCATTAATGCGTTTAGATCTAGCTGCCGGCGTTGACGTGCAGATTAGCCTAGGTTAATTAAGAGGTTATTACAATGATTGGTTTAGTCGGTCGTAAAGTTGGTATGACTCGTATCTTCAATGAAGATGGCGTTTCAATTCCAGTTACCGTTATCGAAATTGAAGCCAACCGTGTGACTCAAGTTAAAACTGTAGAAACAGATGGCTATTCTGCAATTCAAGTTACTACTGGCTCTAAAAAAGCAAGTCGTGTAACGAAGCCAGAAGCGGGTCATTTCGTGAAAGCAGGTGTTGAAGCTGGTCGCGGTTTATGGGAATTTCGTACTACTGAAGGTGAAGAATTCACTTTAGGTCAAGAAATTAATGTTGACATCTTCGCTGATGTTAAAAAAGTTGATGTTACTGGTACATCTAAAGGTAAAGGTTTTGCTGGCGGTGTTAAACGCTGGAACTTCCGCACTCAAGATGCTACGCATGGTAACTCTTTATCACATCGTGTACTTGGTTCGATTGGTCAAAACCAAACGCCAGGTCGTGTGTTTAAAGGTAAAAAAATGGCAGGACACTTAGGTAATGAGCGTGTAACCGTTCAATCACTTGAAGTTGTTCGTGTTGATGCTGAGCGTAAATTACTATTAGTGAAAGGTGCTGTTCCAGGCGCAACTAATGGTGATGTTATCGTTAAACCAGCAGTTAAAGCATAAGTCAGGAGATAGAGATGGAATTACAAGTTGTAGGTGCAAACGCACTAACTGTTTCTGAAACTACCTTCGGACGTGAGTTCAACGAAGCATTGATTCACCAAGTTGTTGTTGCTTATGCAGCAGGTGCTCGTCAAGGTTCTCGTGCGCAAAAAACTCGTGCTGAAGTGTCTGGTTCAGGTAAAAAACCTTGGCGTCAAAAAGGTACAGGTCGCGCTCGTTCAGGTGATATCAAATCACCAATTTGGCGTTCTGGTGGTGTTACTTTCGCAGCAAAACCACAAGATCACAGTCAAAAAGTGAACAAGAAAATGTACCGTGGTGCAATCAAAAGCATTCTTTCTGAGCTTGTTCGTCAAGACCGTTTAGTGGTGGTTGAGAAGTTCGAAGTTGACGCGCCAAAAACGAAAGTTTTAGTACAAAAATTAAAAGAATTAGCACTTGAAGATGTGTTAATTATCACAGCAAGCTTAGATGAGAATCTATTCTTAGCCGCACGTAACCTTTACAAAGTTGATGTTCGTGATGTGCAAGGTATCGATCCAGTCAGCTTAATCGCATTCGATAAAGTTGTTATCACTGTAGATGCTGTGAAACAAATTGAGGAGATGTTAGCATGATTCAACAAGAACGTTTGCTAAAAGTGTTAAAAGCACCACATGTCTCTGAAAAAGCAACAAATAACGCTGAGAAGTCTAACACTATCGTTTTCAAAGTGGCTTTAGATGCAAATAAAGTTGAAATTGCTAACGCTGTTGAGCAATTATTTGAAGTGAAAGTGGATTCTGTTCGTACCGTTGTCGTGAAAGGTAAAACGAAACGTCATGGTGCAAGAATGGGACGTCGCAGTGACTGGAAAAAAGCTTATGTAACTCTTCAAGAAGGTCAATCACTTGACTTTGTTGAAGGTGCAGAGTAATTCGGAGGAGTAGAAGATAATGGCTATCGTTAAATGTAAGCCGACCTCCGCTGGTCGTCGTCACGTTGTTAAAATCGTGAACCCTGAATTACACAAGGGTAAACCTTACGCACCACTTTTAGATACAAAATCTAAAACAGGTGGTCGTAACAATTTCGGACGTATTACTACTCGCCATATTGGTGGTGGTCATAAACAACATTACCGTTTAATCGATTTCAAACGTAACAAGTTAGATATTCCAGCGGTTGTTGAGCGTCTTGAATATGACCCTAACCGTTCTGCAAATATCGCTTTAGTGCTTTATAAAGATGGTGAACGCCGTTATATCTTAGCACCTAAAGGTCTATCTGCAGGCGATACAATCCAATCTGGAGCGAATGCGCCAATTAAAGTGGGTAACGCGTTACCAATGCGTAATATCCCAGTTGGTTCGACTGTACATAACGTTGAATTAAAACCAGGTAAAGGCGGTCAAATCGCTCGTTCTGCTGGTGCTTATGTACAAATTATCGCTCGTGAAGGTAACTATGTGACTTTACGTCTTCGTTCAGGCGAAATGCGTAAAGTATTAGCTGAGTGTACAGCGACCATTGGTGAAGTTGGTAACTCAGAACACATGCTTCGCGTATTGGGTAAAGCAGGTGCTAACCGCTGGAGAGGCATTCGCCCAACAGTTCGTGGTACAGCAATGAACCCAGTAGATCACCCACACGGTGGTGGTGAAGGTCGTAACTTTGGTAAACACCCAGTCACACCTTGGGGCGTTCAAACTAAAGGTAAGAAAACTCGCCATAACAAACGTACTGATAAATTCATCGTACGTCGTCGTGGTAAATAATATTAATTAATAAAGAGGATTAGCCATGCCACGTTCTCTCAAGAAGGGTCCTTTCCTTGACCTACACTTGTTGAAGAAGGTAGAGAAGGCGGTGGAAAGCGGGGATAAAAAACCAATTAAAACTTGGTCCCGTCGTTCAATGATCATTCCGTCAATGATCGGATTGACCATCGCAGTCCATAATGGTCGTCAGCACGTTCCTGTTTATGTATCGGATGAAATGATCGGTCATAAATTAGGTGAATTTGCACCGACTCGTACTTACCGCGGTCACGCTGCGGATAAGAAAGCTAAGAAGTAAGGGGTAAAAGATGGAAACTATTGCAAAACATCGTTACGCTCGCACTTCAGCGCAAAAAGCTCGCTTAGTTGCGGATTTAATCCGTGGTAAGAAAGTTGCAGCAGCATTAGAAATCTTGACTTTCACTAACAAAAAAGCAGCAGCTTTAGTGAAGAAAGTGCTTGAATCAGCAATTGCTAACGCAGAGCACAATGACGGTGCAGATATCGATGATCTTAAAGTAGCGAAGATTTTCGTAGATGAAGGTCCTAGCATGAAACGTGTTATGCCACGTGCTAAAGGTCGTGCAGATCGTATTTTAAAACGTACTAGCCACATTACTGTGGTTGTGTCAGATCGTTAATAAGTAGAGGAATAGCAATGGGTCAAAAAGTACATCCACATGGTATTCGCCTAGGTATTGTTAAGCCTTGGAGCTCTACTTGGTTTGCGAATACACAAGATTTCGCTGATAATTTAGAAGGCGATTTCAACGTACGTAAATTCTTGAATAAAGAATTAGCGAATGCTTCTGTTTCACGCATCACTATTGAGCGTCCAGCAAAAAGCATTCGTGTCACAATTCACACAGCTCGCCCAGGTATCGTTATCGGTAAGAAAGGTGAAGATGTTGAAAAATTACGTAACGCAGTTGCGGCTATCGCAGGCGTTCCAGCGCAAATCAACATTGCTGAAGTGAAAAAACCTGAATTAGATGCAAAATTAGTTGCAGATAGCATCGCTTCTCAATTAGAACGTCGTGTCATGTTCCGTCGTGCGATGAAACGTGCAGTACAAAACGCAATGCGTTTAGGTGCGAAAGGTATCAAAGTTGAAGTAAGCGGTCGTTTAGGTGGTGCAGAAATTGCACGTTCTGAATGGTATCGTGAAGGTCGTGTACCTTTACATACTTTACGTGCGGACATCGACTATAACACTGCTGAAGCACATACTACATACGGTGTAATCGGTATTAAAGTATGGATCTTCAAAGGTGAAATCCTCGGTGGAATGGCTGCAATTGCGCAACCAGAACAACAACCTGCTGACAAGCCTAAAAAGGCACCACGCGGCAAAGGTCGTAAGTAAGGAGAATCGCTAGATGTTGCAACCAAAACGTACAAAATTCCGCAAAGTCCACAAAGGTCGTAACCGTGGTATTGCAGCAGGTACAGAAGTAAGCTTCGGTACCTTCGGTTTGAAAGCAGTTGGCCGTGGTCGTTTAACAGCTCGCCAAATTGAGGCAGCACGTCGTGCGATGACTCGTGCGGTTAAACGTCAAGGTAAAATCTGGATCCGTGTATTCCCAGATAAACCAATTACTGAAAAACCATTAGAAGTCCGTATGGGTAAAGGTAAAGGTAACGTTGAGTACTGGGTAGCCTTAATCCAGCCGGGTAAAGTACTATATGAAATGGATGGTGTGTCTGAAGAGATCGCAAGAAATGCATTTGCATTAGCAGCGGCGAAATTGCCAATCAAGACCACTTTCGTAACTAAGACGGTGATGTAATGAAAGCTCAAGAACTACGTAACAAAAATGTTGAAGAGCTGAATGCTGAGTTAGTGAACCTTTTAGGTGAACAATTCAAATTGCGTATGCAAGCAGCCACCGGTCAGCTTCAACAAACCCATCAGTTAAAACAAGTGCGTCGTAGTATTGCACAAGTAAAAACTGTATTAACCGAAAAGGCGGGTGAGTAATGACTGATAAAATTCGTAGCGTGCAAGGTAAAGTTGTAAGCGACAAAATGGACAAATCGTTCGTTGTTGCGATTGAACGCAAGGTTAAACACCCACTTTACGGTAAGTTTATCCGCCGCACAACTAAGCTACATGTGCATGACGAGAACAACGAAGCTAAATTAGGTGATGTCGTTGAAATTAAAGAGTGTCGTCCACTCTCTAAAACGAAATCATGGACTTTAGTTCGTGTAGTTGAAAAAGCAGTAATTGCTTAATATCAGCTCAATATAAAAATCAAAAAGCCAAGGGGATTAACCTTTGGCTTTTTTGTTCATAAAAAAGAGCACGTGGAAGATGTGTGAGTAAGCAAAGATTGATTAAAAATCTTTCTCTTTTTTACCGCACATTATGTTGCTTTAATATTGTTTATTGTGATAGAATCCACGTCCTATCTGTGTATGTGCAGATAGATTCGTCCCGAAAGGGTTTTATTAATTTTAGCGGAGTACTAAGATGATCCAAGAACAGACTATGCTGGACGTTGCTGATAACTCAGGCGCTCGCAGTGTAATGTGTATCAAGGTTCTAGGTGGATCGCACCGTCGTTACGCTGCTATTGGTGATATCATCAAAATTACTGTGAAAGAAGCAATTCCTCGCGGTAAAGTGAAAAAAGGTGATGTATTAAAAGCAGTTGTTGTGCGCACCAAGAAGGGTGTTCGTCGCCCAGATGGATCAGTCATTCGCTTCGATGGTAACGCTTGTGTAATTTTAAACAATAACACAGAGCAACCAATCGGTACTCGTATTTTTGGACCGGTGACTCGTGAACTTCGTTCAGAGAAGTTTATGAAAATCATCTCTTTGGCGCCAGAAGTACTGTAAGGGAGAAGTGACAAATGGCTGCAAAAATTCGTCAAAACGATGAAGTAATCGTGCTTGCTGGCAAAAGCAAAGGCAAGCGTGGCAAGGTAACTCAAGTGTTACCAAATGGTAAAGTGATTGTTGAAGGTGTAAATATCATCACTAAACATGAAAAACCAGTTCCTGCGTTAGGCAAAGAAGGTGGTTTAGTGAAGAAAGAAGCGGCAATTGATGCGTCAAATGTTGCTATCTTTAACCCAAAAACAAATAAAGCTGACCGTGTAGGTTTTAGATTTGAAGATGGCAAAAAAGTGCGTTTCTTCAAGTCTAACAATGAAATCATTTAACAAACTGGAGTAATGCGATGGCGAAACTGCATGATTACTACAGAGATCAAGTAGTGAATGAATTGAAAGACAAATTCAACTACAAATCTGTCATGCAAGTCCCACGAATCGAAAAGATAACCCTAAATATGGGTGTGGGTGAAGCATTGACCGATAAGAAATTGCTAGATAACGCAGTAGCGGATTTAGCAGCGATTAGCGGTCAGAAACCTTTGATTACAAAAGCTCGCAAATCTGTTGCAGGCTTTAAAATCCGTCAGGGATATCCAATCGGTTGTAAAGTAACACTACGCGGTGAGCGTATGTGGGAGTTCTTTGAACGTTTAATTACAATTGCTGTTCCACGTATTCGTGACTTCCGCGGTTTAAGCGCGAAATCATTTGATGGTCGTGGTAATTACAGCATGGGTGTGCGTGAGCAAATCATCTTCCCTGAAATCGATTATGATAAAGTGGATCGTGTGCGTGGTTTAGATATTACTATCACCACGACTGCGAAAAGTGATGAAGAAGGTCAAGCACTACTTGCTGCCTTTAATTTCCCATTCCGTAAATAAGGCAGGTTATCATGGCTAAACAATCAATGAAAGCACGTGATGTAAAACGTGTAAAACTCGCTGAGAAATTCTACGCAAAACGCGTTGAATTAAAACAGATCATTTCTGATGTAAATGCCTCTGACGAAGACCGTTGGAACGCGGTGTTAAAGTTACAAACTTTACCACGTGATTCTAGCCCAAGCCGTCAGCGTAACCGTTGCCGCCAAACAGGACGCCCACATGGTGTGCTTCGTAAGTTTGGTTTAAGCCGTATTAAGGTGCGTGAAGCTGCGATGCGCGGCGAAATCCCAGGCCTTAAGAAAGCTAGTTGGTAATTTACCACTTTATTTTGGAATCGGAGTAAAAATACAATGAGTATGCAAGATCCAATCGCAGATATGTTGACTCGCATTCGCAACGGTCAAGCTGCGAACAAAGTTGCGATCAGTATGCCTTCATCCAAGCTAAAAGTGGCGATTGCCAATGTATTAGCTGAAGAAGGTTATATTGAAAGCGTTAAAGTTTTAGATGGTGTTAAACCAGAATTGGAAATTACTTTAAAATATTTCCAAGGCAAACCAGTTGTAGAAAGCATTCAACGTGTTAGCCGCCCAGGTCTACGTATTTATAAACGTAAAGACGAGTTACCAAAAGTAATGGGTGGTTTAGGTGTTGCAGTGGTGTCTACATCTAAAGGTGTGATGACTGACCGTGCCGCTCGTCAAGCGGGTTTAGGCGGTGAGATTATCTGTTACGTAGCTTAATAGAGAGGTAGGAAAATGTCTCGTGTTGCAAAAGCACCTGTTAGTATTCCTGCCGGCGTTGAGGTAAAACTTGACGGTCAGCTACTAACAGTTAAAGGAAAAAATGGCGAGTTATCTCGTACCATTCATAACGCAGTCGAAGTTAAACAAGATAATAACGAATTAACTTTTTCTCCACGTGAAGGCATTGTTGGAGCAGATGCGCAAGCAGGAACTGCACGTGCATTAGTTAACGCAATGGTTATCGGTGTTACTGAAGGCTTCACTAAGAAGTTACAATTGGTGGGTGTAGGTTACAGAGCACAAATTAAAGGCAATGCAGTTGCTTTAAGTTTAGGTTTCTCTCACCCTGTGGAGCACGCTTTACCAGCAGGTATTACAGCTGAATGTCCATCTCAAACCGAAATCGTGTTGAAAGGTGCAGACAAGCAGCTAATCGGTCAAGTTGCTGCAGATATTCGTGCTTATCGCCGTCCTGAGCCTTATAAAGGTAAAGGGGTACGTTACGCTGATGAAGTGGTACGTATCAAAGAGGCTAAGAAAAAATAATTAAGGTAACACTATGGATAAGAAATCAGCTCGTATCCGTCGTGCAACTCGTGCACGTCATATGATGAGAGAGCAGGGTGTAACGCGTTTAGTTATTCACCGCACTCCACGTCATATCTATGCACAAGTGATTGCACCGAACGGTTCAGAAGTTCTTGCCGCTGCTTCAACTGTTGAAAAAGTAATTAGTGAGCAAGTGAAATATACCGGAAATAAAGATGCAGCAGCAGTCGTTGGTAAAGTTGTTGCAGAAAGAGCATTAGCAAAAGGCGTTAAAGACGTTGCTTTTGATCGTTCTGGTTTTAAATATCATGGTCGTGTCCAAACTTTAGCGGATGCAGCCCGTGAAGCTGGTCTACAGTTCTAATAGAGGTAATTTGAGATGGCAAACATCGAAAAACAAGCTGGTGAACTGCAAGAGAAGCTAATCGCGGTAAACCGTGTATCAAAAACTGTTAAAGGTGGTCGTATTATGAGCTTTACTGCATTAACTGTAGTAGGTGATGGTAACGGTCGCGTAGGTTTTGGTTATGGTAAAGCGCGCGAAGTTCCGGCAGCGATCCAAAAAGCGATGGAAAAAGCACGTCGCAATATGATCAATGTAGCTTTAAATGAAGGTACATTACAACATCCAATTAAAGGTGCACATACGGGTTCTCGCGTATTTATGCAACCAGCCAGCGAAGGTACAGGTATCATCGCAGGTGGTGCAATGCGTGCAGTATTAGAAGTGGCAGGTGTTCGTAACGTTCTTTCTAAAGCTTATGGTTCAACCAACCCAATTAACGTTGTTCGTGCAACTATTGATGCACTAGCAAATATGAAATCACCAGAAATGGTTGCTGCAAAACGTGGCAAAACCGTTGATGAAATCTTGGGGTAATTGATAATGGCTAAAACTATTAAAGTAACTCAAGTTCGTAGTTCGATTGCTCGTTTACCGAAGCATAAAGCTACATTGCGTGGTCTTGGTCTTCGCCATATGCATCATACTGTTGAGTTAATCGATACTCCAGCAGTACGTGGTATGATTAACCAAGTTTCATACATGGTTAAAGTGGAGGAGTAATAGAATGCGTTTAAATACTCTATCACCAGCTGAAGGCGCTAAGCATAGTGCTAAACGTTTAGGTCGCGGTATTGGTTCTGGTTTAGGTAAAACAGGTGGTCGTGGTCACAAAGGTCAAAAATCTCGTACTGGTGGCGGTGTTCGTCGCGGTTTCGAGGGTGGTCAGATGCCTTTATATCGTCGTTTACCAAAATTTGGTTTTACTTCAATGAAAGCTGCAGTGACTGCAGAAGTTCGTTTGAATGATTTAGCCAAAGTGGAAGGTGGCGTAGTAACTTTAGAATCATTAAAAGCAGCGAACATTCTAACTAAAGACATTCAATTTGCTAAAGTTATTTTGGCAGGTGAAGTAAAAGGTGCAGTAGTTGTTCGTGGTTTACGCGTAACTAAAGGAGCTAAAGCAGCAATTGAAGCTGCTGGCGGTTCAGTTGAGGAATAATAAATAAATGGCTAAGCAACCAGGTTATCAAAGTAGAAGTACTCAAAGCGGTACAGGTGAACTTAAAAGCAGATTATTATTTGTATTAGGCGCACTTATTGTGTTCCGTATTGGTTCTTTCATTCCGGTTCCTGGTATTGATGCGGCCGTGTTAGCTCAATTAATTGAACAACAAAAAGGCACCATCATTGATATGTTTAACATGTTCTCTGGTGGTGCATTGAGCCGTGCGTCAATTTTTGCGTTAGGTATCATGCCGTATATTTCAGCATCGATTATCATCCAACTATTGACTACGGTTCATCCTGCACTTGCAGAACTAAAAAAAGAGGGTGAGGCTGGACGTCGTAAAATCAGTAAATACACGCGTTATTCAACGTTAGTCCTTGCGACATTACAGGCGGTTGGTATTTCAACAGGCTTACCTAATATGCTACCGGGACTTGTACCTAACGTAGGATTTAGTTTCTATTTTGCTGCAGTTATTAGCCTTGTCACAGGAACAATGTTCTTAATGTGGTTAGGTGAGCAAATTACAGAACGTGGTATTGGTAATGGTATCTCTTTGATTATTTTTGCGGGTATTGTTGCAGGTTTACCATCTGCGATTGGGCAAACAATTGAGCAAACTCGCCAAGGTCAAATGCATCTATTAGTTCTCTTATTGATCGCCGTTATTGTATTTGCTGTCACATATTTTGTCGTCTTTGTTGAAAGAGGGCAGAGAAGAATTAAAGTTGAATATGCTAAGCGCCAACAAGGTCGTCAGATTTTAGGTGGACATTCAACGCACTTACCATTAAAAGTGAATATGGCGGGTGTGATTCCAGCAATTTTCGCATCAAGTATTATTTTATTCCCTGCAACATTAGCGCAGTGGCTTGGTGAGGGATCGAGCTTAGAATGGTTAACAGATCTATCAATGTTATTGCATCCAGGTCAACCACTTTATTTGCTTGTTTATGCCGTAGCGATCATTTTCTTTAGTTTTTTCTATACCGCAATGCAATATAATCCTCGTGATACAGCGGATAATTTGAAAAAATCTGGTGCATTTATACCAGGAATTAGACCAGGTGAACAAACATCACGTTATATTGATAAAATCATGACTCGCTTAACCTTAATTGGTGGCTTGTATATTACATTCGTGTGTTTGGTTCCTTACGTGATGACATCAGCATGGAATGTGCAGTTCTACTTTGGTGGAACCTCTCTTCTGATTGTTGTCGTAGTAATTATGGATTTCATCGCTCAGGTTCAAAGTCATTTGATGTCGACAAAATATGAATCTGCGCTGAAGAAAGCAAACCTTAAAGGTTTCGGACAGTAATCTGTCCATTAAATAAAAGGGATAAGCAATGAAAGTTCGTGCTTCCGTGAAGAAACTATGTCGTAACTGTAAAATTGTTAAACGTGAAGGTGTTGTTCGTGTACTTTGTAGCGACCCTAAACATAAACAACGTCAAGGTTAATTGATATTTTTTCTTGCAAAGAACCAGTTGAGCAGTTATACTGCTCAGCTCATTTATGTCCTTGACACTTTGTTTGAGTATCCTGAAAACGGGCTTTTCAAGATCAAAGTGTCAACTTAGTTAAAATAATAGGAGTGCATAGTGGCCCGTATTGCAGGCATTAACATTCCTGATCATAAACACACTGTAATCGCTTTAACTGCAATTTATGGTATCGGTAAAACTCGCGCACAAGCAATTTGTGCTGCAACAGGTATTGCCGAAGATGTTAAGATCAGCGAATTGTCTGAAGAGCAGATTGATAAACTGCGTGACGAAGTTGGTAAATTTACCGTTGAAGGTGACTTGCGTCGTGAAGTAACACTAAACATCAAACGTCTATTAGACTTAGGTTGTTATCGTGGTTTACGTCATCGTCGTGGTTTACCGGTACGTGGTCAACGTACTAAAACTAATGCGCGTACCCGTAAGGGTCCTCGTAAGCCGATCAAGAAATAAGTCGGGGTAAGGTAAAATGGCTAAAACACCAGTTCGTGCACGTAAACGTGTAAAAAAACAAGTTGTAGATGGCGTAGCGCATATCCACGCATCTTTCAATAATACAATCGTTACTATTACTGACCGCCAAGGCAATGCTCTTGCATGGGCAACAGCAGGTGGTTCAGGTTTCCGTGGTTCTCGTAAATCTACCCCGTTTGCCGCACAAGTTGCTGCTGAACGTTGTGCTGAAGTTGTAAAAGAATTCGGCTTAAAGAACTTGGAAGTTATGGTGAAAGGACCTGGTCCTGGTCGTGAGTCTACTATTCGTGCATTAAATGCAGCGGGTTTCCGTATTACGAATATTACTGATGTGACTCCGATTCCTCATAACGGTTGTCGTCCACCGAAAAAACGTCGTGTTTAATGGCGTCATAGGATAGTTGGAGAAAGAAAATGGCAAGATATTTGGGTCCTAAGCTCAAGCTAAGCCGTCGTGAAGGCACTGACTTATTCCTTAAGTCAGGTGTGCGCGCGATTGAATCAAAATGTAAAATTGATACCGCACCAGGTCAACACGGTGCTCGTAAACCGCGTTTATCTGACTATGGTAGTCAATTACGTGAAAAACAAAAAGTTCGTCGTATTTACGGTATCTTAGAACGTCAATTCCGTAATTATTATAAAGAAGCAAACCGCTTAAAAGGTAATACTGGTGAAAACTTACTAGTATTATTGGAAGGTAGATTGGATAACGTTGTTTATCGCATGGGCTTTGCTGCAACTCGTGCTGAAGCTCGCCAGTTGGTGAGTCACAAAGCGATTGTTGTAAATGGTCGTGTTGTTAATATCCCATCATTCCAAGTTTCAGTTAATGATGTAGTTGCTGTTCGTGAGAAATCTAAAAAACAAGCACGTATTAAAGCATCATTAGAATTAGCAGAACAAAGAGAAAAACCAACTTGGTTAGAAGTTGATGCTGCTAAAATGGAAGGTGTGTTCAAACGTGTTCCTGAACGTTCTGATTTATCAGCAGACATTAACGAACATCTGATCGTTGAGCTTTACTCTAAATAATAGTTAAAGCTTAGAAGCAAAGAGAGGATAAAATGCAGGGTTCTGTTACAGAATTTTTAAAGCCACGCTTAGTTGATATTGAGCAAATTAGCTCAACTCATGCTAAAGTGATCTTAGAACCGTTAGAGCGTGGATTCGGCCACACTTTAGGTAATGCATTGCGTCGTATTCTTCTATCTTCAATGCCAGGTTGTGCTGTAACTGAAGTAGAAATTGATGGCGTATTGCACGAATACAGCAGTAAAGAAGGGGTTCAGGAAGATATTCTTGAAGTACTTCTAAACTTAAAAGGCCTAGCGGTTAAAGTTCAGAATAAAGATGATGTATTTCTGACATTAAACAAATCTGGAATTGGCCCTGTTGTTGCAGCTGACATCACCCATGATGGAGATGTTGAAATCGTTAATCCTGAGCACGTTATTTGCCATTTGACTGACGAAAGCGCATCAATTAATATGCGTATTCGCGTTCAACGTGGTAGAGGTTATGTACCCGCATCAGCGCGTGTGCATGCTCAAGATGAAGAAAGACCAATTGGTCGTCTATTAGTAGATGCTTGTTACAGTCCAGTAGACCGTATTGCTTATAATGTTGAAGCAGCGCGCGTTGAACAACGCACTGACTTAGATAAGTTAGTGATTGAATTGGAAACTAACGGTACTATTGATCCAGAAGAAGCAATTCGTCGTGCAGCAACAATTTTAGCAGAGCAACTAGATGCGTTCGTTGATTTGCGTGATGTTCGTCAACCAGAAGTTAAGGAAGAAAAACCAGAATTCGATCCAATTCTGTTGCGTCCTGTTGATGACTTAGAGTTGACAGTTCGTTCTGCTAACTGTTTGAAAGCAGAAACAATTCACTATATCGGTGATTTAGTACAGCGTACTGAAGTTGAGTTATTAAAAACGCCTAATCTTGGTAAGAAATCACTTACTGAAATTAAAGACGTTCTTGCTTCACGCGGCTTATCACTAGGTATGCGCCTTGAAAATTGGCCACCAGCAAGTATTGCTGAAGACTAGTTTGGTCATAGGTTAAAGATTTTTCTGAGAAGGATAAGGTCATGCGCCATCGTAAGAGTGGTCGTCAACTAAACCGTAATAGCAGCCATCGCCAAGCGATGTTCCGTAATATGGCAAGCTCTTTAGTTAGTCACGAAATTATCAAGACTACGTTGCCAAAAGCTAAAGAATTACGTCGTGTAGTTGAGCCGTTAATTACATTAGCAAAAGTAGATAGCGTTGCAAATCGTCGTTTAGCTTTTGCTCGTACTCGCAACATTGAAACTGTTGCTAAATTATTCAATGAATTAGGTCCACGTTTTGCTCAACGTGCAGGTGGTTACACTCGCATCTTGAAATGTGGTTTCCGTACAGGTGATAACGCGCCAATGGCATACATTGAGTTAGTTGATCGCCCAGAAGTGGCTGCTGAAGAAGCAACTGCGGAGTAATCATTTAGATTAAGTTAGATTTTCTAACTTAGATTCCAGATAAAACCCACTGATATTTATCAGTGGGTTTTCTTATGGTTCGTTTTTAGAAATCGCGAATTTCTTTTTCTTAAAAATTCTCATGCGAGAATGGCGGTTATTTAGCTATAACAGAAAAAAATAAACCGCACTTTTTTGTTCAGCATGATAAGTGCGGTCTGTTTCTTTAAAGTTTAATGGGAAAAACAAGAATTCTAGTGACTTTACCGATCATCAACACCGAGTAGTAAATATTCTCCCTCAATATTACATAAACTACGAAAGCCGACATTCGTAATTTTAAACGCTTCTTCGCTTAGTGTGTCATAATCAAAATTCTCATGATGATGACCATGGAAAATATGCTTGACTTGCATTTTTTGTGCTAACGTATTGATCACAGAAAAACCGCTAGGGTGCGGTTTAGGAGCTTCATGGCAAATCAAAATATCGGCTTTTTGCTGTTCTAATGCTTCGATATCAGAGGGAAAGATCGAGGTTCGGTGGCGTAATGGTACACCACCTCGCCATATTTTTTCTTGTGAACAATATTGGCAATAATGGATAGGATCAAAAAATAAGGGCTTATTGGGTGGCATCCATATTTGCCCACGAAAAACGCCACCTAATCCTGCAATTTTTTTACCTTGAATTTCTGTTACTTTGCCATGTAGATTACGTGATTGCCACTCACTCTCCCAAATGGATTCAAACGCATCGACTGTTTTACTGTCATGATTGCCATGAATAAACCAAAGATCACAATGTTTAGCGAGTTTTTCTAATTCGTCTACGGTGGTGAGTTGTAAGTCACCTAAAATAATTAAAGCGATATCCTGTCTCTCTTTGATGAAAGGGTAAAGGTGATCAAAACGTCCATGTGGATCACCGGCAAATAAAATCATTATTCTTCCTCAAAAATGGATGTTGCCCCATGATCATTAATTAAATTAGGGATTTCTTCTTCATTTAGGATTTTCTCTACAATCTGTTTGACTTGATTATAACGCTCTAAATAACTTGGCGATTCAATTTCAATATAAGGCACATTGTATTTGTCCAGTAATTTTTTTAGTAAGAGTTGAAAACGTTGGCGTTGTTTATGATTGCCTAAACTACGTAAGCCATCATCGACCCATTTGGTATTGTTATTTAATAAAATCGTGACATCAAATGGATACTCTTTGATCATCGAATCTAAGAACGGATGTGCTTTTCCTTCGTATTGAATGCAAAAGGCTTGGGTTGTAATGAAATCGGTATCAATGATTGCGATTTTATGTGCATGACGTACCGCATAGTCAATATAGCGTTGATGCCCCAAAACCATTTGCGGATAATCGGAATATTGCATAGCTTGTTCATCACCACCGAGTTGTTCAAACACAAACTCCCGTCCGTATTCCCAAGCAGATGTGGTATTAAAAACCGTGGCTAATTTATTGACTAATACTGTTTTCCCACTACTTTCTCCGCCTAAAATGGCAATCGTCTTGGCAAAGAATGGGCGGACTTCTTTTGGAATAAATTTCCAATAATGGAAAGGGTTGTTGCGGATCTTGGTGGCAGAAATGTTAAAGAATCGACGTTCAGGATCCACTAATGATACTTCTAAACCAAGGTACTTTTCATAAGGTGCTTTATCTTGTACTTCACTACTGAACACCACGGTCGGATTGAAATGTTTCTCGTTAAAGAGATTTTTGACTTGCAACGCCCACGCTTCCCAGCCATTTGGATAGCTTGGAATACCATCTTCAACAAGGTGGTGAATAAAGATCTGGTTTTTTTGATATTTAAAAATCTGTTGCATCCAGCGTAAGCGATCTTGCACTGTAGGCATGCGTTTCATTTTACTGTCATAAAAGAGTTTTAAATCACGCTCGGTATCACTACAGACAATGACATGTATTTCATCTACTTTACTAAACGCTTCATAGATCATATTGATGTGACCAGTGTGAACCGGATAAAATTTGCCAAAAATCACACCGACTTTCTTATTATTCGGTTCAGTGATCTGCAACACTTTATGTAAGGCGCTGAGTTTTGTTGCACTTGGGTTTTTGATTTTTCCACTTACCAGTTGATTGAAATATGCTCGTGTAATATTGGCTTGTGCACAGATCTCATTAACTTTTAAATTCAGTTGCTTACGCTTTTGTTGTAAGTAGGCAAAATTGGACATAATACTTTCCTCTTATTCAGAAATGGTAAAGTGAAAACCGCACTTTTCAGCAACAGACGGTATTTTATGCTTTATTTTGTTGTGCAAGGAGTTCATCAACTCGCTTTTCTAATTCCACTAATTTTTCTCGCGTCCGCATTAATACTTGTGTTTGTACATCAAACTCTTCGCGTGTGACAAGATCCAGTTTTGCCAACTGGGCTTGTAATGTTTGTTTGAGCTTTGCTTCCGCATCTTGTCCCAAGTCTTTAAGACCTTGCGGTAAGGAATCTTGAATTTGTTGTATAACTTGCTCTATTTTTTTCGGATTTAGCATAATCGCCTCATATTTTGCAGAATTTTGTCTATTGTATGTAATCTTGCTACAAATAAAAACATTTTTTCGAGATTAAGTTTGCGTTATACTATTGGCGCATTCTCAGGGCAGGGTGAAATTCCCTACCGGTGGTAAATGTTATAACATAAGCCCACGAGCGTTTACTATTGCGTGTTACAGTAGATAGTAAAGTCAGCAGATTTGGTGAAAAGCCAAAGCCGACAGTATAGTCTGGATGAAAGAGAATAAGCAGGTTTTGTGTTCAAAACCTGTATTTTTTGTTTGTTTAAGATTTTCTTAGCCACATAATTTTCTCATCAGCCCTGATTCTGGTATCTAAATATCTTTATATTTCAAGGAATTTACTATGAATCAGTCTATTTTATCTTCTTTTGGTCAGTCGGAAGAACGCGTGATTGCGGCCATTCATGCTTTCAAACAGGGAAAGGGCGTTTTAGTGCTAGACGATGAAGACCGTGAAAACGAAGGTGATCTTATTTTCCCCGCTGAAACTATTACGGTAGAACAAATGGCAATGTTAATTCGTTATGGTAGTGGCATTGTCTGTTTATGTTTAAGTGATGAGCTTTGTCAACAACTTGATTTGCCACCAATGGTCACTAAAAATACTAGCGTAAATAAGACTGCCTTTACCGTGACGATTGAGGCTGCCAAAGGCGTGTCGACAGGCGTATCTGCTTCTGATCGTGTGATAACCATTCGTGCTGCCGTTGCCGATAATGCCAAACCAAGCGATCTAAGCCGTCCGGGCCATATTTTTCCATTACGTGCGATGACAGGTGGCGTGTTAAAACGCCGTGGTCATACGGAAGCCTCGGTGGATTTAGCCCGTTTAGCCGGTTACAAAGAAGCGGGTGTTATTTGTGAAATCACCAATGATGACGGCTCAATGGCACGAGCTGCAGAAATCGTGGCCTTTGCGAAAAAATTTGGTTTCCCTGTGGTAACGATTGAAGATTTAGTGGGTTATCGTCAAAAGTATGGTGTGTAATAGCTGAGCGGTAATAAAGCAAGATAAAAAAGTGCGGTCAAAAATTTGCTATTTCTGACCGCACTTTTTATTAAGCATAACAACTAATTCGTTTTCAGCTTGTTCCAGTATTTTTCATAAATATCTACCGCTCTGCCGACATCACCTTGCATAATGCCTTTTTCCACTTCTTCTGCTGGTGGGAAGAGTACAGGATTGTTGACTATTTCTGGATCAAGTAGCTTTTTAACCCCTTCGTTTGGCATAGAGAAGCCCATTCTTTCAATCACAATTTTGGCATTTTCAGGGCGTAATAAGAAGTCGATAAACTGGTATGCACCTTCGACATTTTTCGCTTTTTTCGGGATGGCGTAGTTATCCATCCAGAAAATTGCGCCTTCTTTTGGGTAAATAAATTGAATGTTTGGATTTTCTTTATTACCTAAATAGGCAGAACCATTCCAAATCATGCCTAAGGCAACTTCACCCTGTACATAAGGGACTTCAGGTGAGTCTGAATTAAAGACCAATACATTTGGCATGAGTTTGACCAGTTTTTCATAAGCTTGTTTAATTTCAAGCTCTTTGGTGGTGTTGGGGGATTTACCATTTAACAGTAAGGCAATATGGAACACTTCACGCGCATCACTCGTAAGTAACACCTTACCTTTATATTCAGGTTTCCATAAATCTGCCCAGCTGGTAATTTTGGCAGGATCAATTTCTTCTGCATTCAGACCAATGCCCGTCAGCCCATAGATATAAGGTAAGGAATATTGATTTTGCGGATCAAATTCTTTATTCAGTAAGTGGGGCGGAATTTGATGTAAATTGGTTAATTTAGCATGATCCAATTTTTGTAGCATGCCATCTTTGACCATTTTGTTGATGTAATAGCTTGATGGAAAAACCAGATCATAACCGCTATTTTTAGAAAGTAATTTAAGTTTTGCATACATTTCTTCATTACTTTCAAACGTGGAGTAGATGACTTCAATACCTGTTTCTTTCGTAAAATCAGCAATTAAACTTGAAGGAATATAATCCGTCCAGTTGTACACGTAAAGCTTTTTGTTTGCGAAGGCGGAATGAGTGAAAAAGAAAAGGGATGTGAAGACAAGTAATTTGATGACATTAGCAAAAAGTCTTTTCAATTTTGAGTCCCTCAATGTCTCAAGACATAAAGTGCGGTTAAAAATGAACGGATTTTTGGGAAGCAATCCGCATGAATATTAAGTTTAACAACTTCGCGCTGAGTATAGCAAACTTTACAAAGCGATTGAATTAAATTGACATATTTCCTAGTAGGCGTAAACTGCCGGCTAGTTTTATTAGCGAGTGATTTTATGTTAACCTTTTCCCATCAAGAACATATCAAAACTTATTATTCTGACTCTCGTCATCTTCATTTCACCCTTCCTTCTCTACAACAGCGAAAATCTGCCGATGTCTGCATTATCGGTGCGGGATTTTTTGGTTTATCGACCGCACTTGAATTAGCTGAACAAGGCAAAAAAGTCATTGTGTTAGAAGGCGCACGCGTGGGCTTTGGTGCCTCTGGACGCAGTGGCGGACAAGCGATCAATGGCTTTGAAGAAGATATTGGCGATTATATTGATGCGGTGGGATTTGAGACCGCACATAAATTGTGGCAAATGTCGCTAGAAGCGTTAGCAATTATCGAAGAGCGGATTAAAAAATATCATATTCAATGTGATTGGCATAGAGGGTATGCCACTTTAGCGTTAAATTCTCGGCGTATGGATGACTTAATTGCAATTGAGAAGTCCTGTCGTGAATTTTTTGCCTATCCTCATATGCAATTATGGGATAAAGCCAAATTGGCTGAGAATCTCGGTAGCGATATCTATACGGGGGCATTGTTTGATGCCAGTTCTGGTCATTTGCACCCACTTAACTATTGTTTAGGGCTAGCTAAAGCGTGTTTAGATTTAGGTGTGGAAATTTATGAGCAGTCTCCTGCCATTGATCTCCGTATTGGTAAAGCAAAAGTCAAAGTGAAAACCGATCAAAGCTCCGTGATTGCAAAAGATTTAGTGTTAGCCACCAATGCCTATATTCGCGTGCTACCGAAAAAGTTGCATCGTGGTATTGCCCGTAAGATTTTACCAGTCGAGAGTTTTATTATTGCCACCGAACCGTTAAGTGACGCGATGGCGGAGAGTTTGATTCGCAATCGGATGTCAGTATGTGATAACAATTATTTTTTAGATTATTACCGTTTGAGTGCGGATAATCGTTTGTTATTTGGTAGTGATGCCAGTCCGGGGCTAGATATGATGACGGTGATGCGCTGTAATATGTTGCATGTGTTTCCACAGCTAGAGAATGTCAAAATTGACTATGGTTGGGGGGGACCTATTGATATGACCTTAAACGCGAATCCGCATTTTGGTCGCATTGCACCGAATATTTATTTTGCACAAGGTTACTCTGGGCATGGCGTGGCGTTAACGGGATTAGCGGGTCGCATTGTTGCGGAGGCGATTTTAGGGAATGATGAGCGTTTACATGTGTTTGAGCAACTGAAAGTGCCGAGCGTACATGGTGGTAAGTTATTGCAAAAAGCCACCTTGTTTGTGGGGACAAAATATTATCGTTTTTTGGATAAATATCGTTAATCTCGCAATAGGAAAAGTCATCAGAAAAAACTAGTTATTCCCTTTGTTTTGCTTTATTCTTGCAAGCGTTTTTCTGTGTTTTCTATTGGGCAGAAAAACAAAAGATGGCGCATGGGCGCTTGAATTTTTGATTCCTTTTTAAGAGGTAAACTAAGACATTGGAACAGGTTACTTTAACGTCTGATGACACTTCATCTGTGTTTGCTGATAATACCGTACGTGAAGTGTGCAACATCAATTACTGGGGGATGCGTTATTATAACGTAGATGAAAAAGGGGATATTTTTGTTTGTCCCGATCCTGATAAACCACAAAATCGTGTGTCTTTGGCCGCGTTAGCTGAAAAAGTGCAACGAGAAAAAGCGGCACATTTGCCCACCCTATTTTGCTTTCCTCAAATTATTCAACACCGTTTACGCTCGATTAATCAAGCATTTAAACGTGCACGCGAAGACTTTGGTTATGAAGGAAATTATTTCCTTGTTTATCCAATCAAAGTCAATCAACATCGCCGTATTGTCGAGTCATTAATTAGTTCGGGTCAACCGCTTGGTTTAGAAGCTGGATCAAAGGCAGAATTAATGGCGGTTTTAGCCCATGCGGGTATCACACAAACCGTGATTGTTTGTAATGGCTATAAAGATCGGGAATATGTTCGCTTTGCCCTAATGGGCGAAAAACTTGGACACAAAGTGTATCTCGTGATTGAGAAACTTTCTGAAATCCAGTTAGTTTTAGAAGAAGCGGCAAAACTGAAGGTGAAACCGCGTTTAGGGGTTCGTGCCCGGTTGGCCTCGCAAGGCTCGGGTAAGTGGCAATCGTCTGGCGGTGAGAAATCGAAATTTGGTTTGTCGGCATCACAGGTCTTGTCTTTGGTACAGATGTTAAAAGAGCATGACTGTCTCGATTGTTTACAGCTACTACATTTCCACTTAGGATCACAGCTTGGCAACATTCGTGATGTGGCGACAGGCGTGCGAGAAAGTGCTCGTTTTTATGTCGAATTGCATAAATTAGGCGTCAATATTCAATGTTTTGATGTAGGCGGTGGCTTAGGTGTGGATTATGAAGGAAATCGCACACAATCAGACTGTTCGGTCAACTATGGGCTAAATGAATATGCCGATACGGTTGTGTGGGGCATTGGTCAAGCCTGCCGTGAGCATGGTTTACCACATCCTACTATTATCACCGAATCAGGTCGTGGCGTCACCGCACATCATGCTGTTTTAGTCTCGAATGTAATTGGTGTAGAGCGCTATAAATTTGAAACCTTAAAGGCACCAGCGAAAGAAGCACCGAGCGTATTACACAGTATGTGGGAAACCTGGGTAGATATTCAATCCTCACGTGAGAAACGGTCGTTACGCAGCTGGATTCACGAAAGCCAATTTGATTTATCAGATGTGCATAATCAATACAATGTAGGGTTGCTGAATTTAGAACAGCGTGCCTGGGCAGAACAACTGTATTTGAATATTTGTCATGAAGTCGGGCAGTTATTTAATGAAAAGCATCGCTCTCATCGCACCATTATTGATGAATTACAAGAACGCTTTGCGGATAAATTGTACGTGAATTTTTCTTTGTTCCAATCTTTGCCTGATGCGTGGGGAATTGATCAACTTTTCCCAGTTTGTCCAATTTCCAATTTAAATCAACCAGTGAGCCGTCGTGCAGTATTATTAGATATTACCTGTGATTCAGATGGCACCATTGATCATTATATTGATGGGGATGGTATTACGACCACCATGCCAATGCCACATTATGAAGAAGATAATCCACCGTTATTAGGCTTTTTTATGGTGGGGGCATATCAAGAAATCTTAGGGAATATGCATAACTTATTTGGCGATACCAGTACGGTTGATGTGTTAGTTCATGAACAAGATCAGGCTTGCATTGTGGACTACGATGAAGGTAATACGGTGGCAGATATGTTGGAATATGTTTATCTCGATCCGAAAAAATTATTGGATCGCTACCGTGAACAAATTGAGCATTCAAATCTACCCGCCTCAGAGGCCATTCAGTTCTTAAATGAACTTGAAGTGGGCTTGAATGGTTATACCTATTTAGAAGACGAGTAATCAGCAAAAGTGCGGTATGTTTTTCAAAAAATTGACCGCACTTTAACATAACAGGATTCACTATGTACAATACCTTAAACAATAAAGAAGATATTTCATTAGTTTCAAATAATTTTGGTTTTCTACGTTTACCTGTCCACTTCAATCCAGTTGACACCGATGCGGAGTGGGTGATCACGGGGGTGCCATTTGATGCCTCTGTTTCTGGCCGGGCAGGAACACGTTTTGGTGCGGAAGCCATTCGTCGCGCATCAGTGAATTTGGCGTGGGAACACTACCGTTTTCCATGGGATTTTGATGTGCGTGAACGTTTGAAGATCGTGGATTGTGGCGATTTGGTTTATTCATTCGGTGATAACCAAAATTTCGTAGAAGAATTAGAAGCACACGCCACCGCTTTATTAAAAGCGGGTAAGCGTTGTTTAACGTTCGGCGGCGATCATTTCATTACCTTACCTTTATTGCGTGCGCATGCCAAACATTTTGGCAAATTAGCAATGATTCACTTTGATGCGCACACCGATACTTATGAAAATGGTAGCCGTTATGATCACGGTACCATGTTTTACCATGCACCAAAAGAAGGGTTAATTGATGCCGCCCATTCTGTACAAATTGGTATTCGTACTGAATTTGATCGCCATTTACCGTTTACGGTGCTTTCTGCGCCACAAGTCAATGATGACAGCGTGGAAACTACGGTTGCAAAAATCAAAGAGGTGATCGGTGATTTACCGGTTTACTTAACTTTTGATATTGACTGTTTAGATCCCGCGTATGCACCGGGCACAGGTACGCCAGTCTGTGGTGGATTAAGTACAGACAAAGCACTGAAAATTTTACGTGCGTTGAAAGAGGTGAATATCGTGGGCATGGATTTAGTTGAAGTGTCTCCTGCCTATGATCAATCGGACATCACTGCCTTAGCGGGAGCAACCTTGGCACTAGAAATGCTGTATATGCAAGGGGCGAAAAAAGGTTAATATTCTTTTTTCTTGAGCCAGAAAAATCCACTTTTGTTAAGTAAAGTGGATTTTTTTATGCGTGATAATTTAAAGAGCGGTGAGCTTTTGTTGCAATTCGGCTTGTTTAAAGGGTTTGATGAGCACAGGAAATTGTGCTGCTTTTTCTTTTTGCTCAGTATGTCCTGTCATTAGCAGGATCTTGACCTGTGGCAAGTGTGCCTCAACCCATTTCGCCACATCAACCCCCGTCAATTTGCCTGATAGCATAATATCAGAGAGTAAATAGTCGATGGTTAAGCCTTGTTCTAATAAAGCCAGCGCTTGTTCACCGGATTCACATAAAATAGGTTGGTAGCCCATTTCATGTAATTGTTCTGATAGGGTTTCTCGTACACTGGCTTTATCTTCCACCACCAAAATTTGATATTGTGTGTCGCAGTTCAGACAGTCTTGGGATGTCAGCGCGGGTTCGTTTTGTACCGAGTGTGCGATCGGCAATTGTAAATGAATAGCCGTACCGTGATTCGGGCGAGAATCAATCAGTACACGTCCTTTTGATTGACGAATAAAACCATACACCATGGATAAGCCCAACCCACTGCCACGACCATTTTGTTTGGTGGTGAAAAATGGTTCAAAGACGCGTTTTTGTGTTTGTTCATCCATGCCACAACCGTCGTCGATAATGGAAAGTTGTACCATCTCTTCTTGACAATGGGCACGTTGTACTCTTAATTGTGTACTGCGAATAATAATATTCCCTTCGTGATTGAGTGCATCTTTCGCATTCACAATTAAATTCACTAAGGCGGTTTCAAGTTGGTTTTTATCAATATAGACTAACGGTAACGGTTCGCCTAATTCGAGTTGAAGCTTAATCGTTGGTGGAAGGGTATGTTTGATCAAATCAGTAAATTCCATGACCAATTGATTCAGATCTAACGCCGTAGGGTGTAAGGGTTGTTTACGCGCATAAGCTAACAGGCGCTGTGTGAGAGTGGCACTATTTTCTGCCGCTTTCAAGGCACGCTGTAAACGTTTGGCTTGGCGTTCATCCAGGGCTGTTGGATCAATTAAGTCTAAATTACCAATAATCACGGCTAAAAAATTGTTGAAATCATGAGCAATCCCCCCCGTAAGGTGACCAATAGCCCGCATTTTTTGGTTATGTGCAATTTCGTTTTCCAACTTTTTGCGCTGGGTGCGATCAATCAAAAAGGCGACCAAACCATCTTTTAGTGGGCTTACTCGCCATTCTAACACTTGTTGTAAATAATCAATTTCGAGAAAATCTTCTGCTTGACGGACTTTTTTCAATAACGCTAAGTCAATGGGTTGATCGCAACCTGCGACTTTGGCGTGTTGATGATTAAAATAGTCCACAAGGGTATGCAAACTTTGTTGTGGGGCATAGGTAAAAAAAGCGCCTAACAGGGTGTTAAATTGGGCATTGTAAGACACTAAGTTGAGCTGTTTGTCAAAAATCGCCAGACCATCTCGCATAGCTAAGAACGTGTGTTCCAGCAATTCACTTTTTTCTTTTAATAATGAGTCAGTTCGTTCTAATGTCAGCACATTTTGATGGAAAATATCAAAACTACGCGCTAAATCACCAATTTCATCTTGGGTTTGCTGTTGGGGGACCGTGACATTTTTGTCACCTTGCGATAAGCGTTTTAAGGCATCGGTAATGGAATATAAGCGTTTACCAATCAATGAATAAATATAGTGCCCGAGTATGATAATCAATAAAATGGTGAATAATGAAAAGAGTAAGATCGATAAAGTCAGTGTAAATAAGCGTTGTTGAATCTGTTCTGAATCAATATCGACACTGTCCACCTGTTCTTTTGCCAGTTGTGTATATTGTTGATTGATTTGTTGCACGAGCGCATCGATTTGAAAAGTGAGAAATTGGACACGTAAATTAATTTTTTCGAGCGTTTTGGCATTGTCAATCATTTGTGGGAAAAGTGCCTTGAGTTTACTCAGCTCTTGAGCAAGGTCAGTCAAGTGATCAATGTTTGGCAAGAGGAAAAAATGGGATTTTATATTGATAAAAATATTGGTTGAGAAATTACTTTTCATGGCATCTTCAATCAATTTTTCCATTCGATTGAGCTGTGGTAAAAAGGTTGCGGGGATCTGTTCAGGCAGTGCAGTATTTTTTTCCAGTCTTTTGAGGTGTTGAATGTGAAGTAATCCTTGGTTCAATTCACTGATGATTTTGGTGTTGAGCACCACATGACGTTGGTGGGTTTGTAAGAGCAAATCTTGTACACTTTTTTCTAGTAAGTCGATATGAGCGATAATGTTGGAAAAGCGTGTATCCTGCGGAGTCGATTGTTTCGCTTTGCTTAACAACATTTGTAATTGCTCGGCATGGTGTGCCAAGGTTTTGGATTCTTCTTGATACTCTAAGGCGCCCGTTGTTTGGGTAAGACGCTTTGCATAAGTAGAAATTTGTGCGGTTTTTACCCCTAAAGTCATTGAGGAGAACATTTGGTTTAATGAACTGTCGCGTAAATTTGATAATGCCTTATAGGTGCTATTTAAACCAATAATGGCCGTGCCACTAATAAAGATAATCAGAAAAATAGCCGTGATTAAAAAGATCACGAGCCGAAAGCGAACACTGTATGATTTGGGCAAGATGGCGTTTGGGAAATGTTGCATAAATGGACCGCACTTTAGTTTGACGCTTGAATGATACAGCCAATATTGTACGGTGAATCAAGAAAAAATACAGAACAATTATGAATCGGTGATAGCAAGAAAACGACCTACTGTTACATAGGTCGTTTGAATAAATATTAAACGCTAACGACACTCATTTTGGGACCAAAAGGTTCAAAATGAATATCTGTTTCTGACCAACCTTGTTGTTGCAATAACTTAATCATCCCTTCCATGAAAGGCATGGAACCACATACATAGATTTGGGCATCTTTAGGTAAGTAGCGGTGCATGAAATCAGCATCAATGCGCGATTGCTGAGCAGTATAAATAACGTGTTGCTGTGCATAGGCTGCTTTTGCGAGTAAGGCATCGACTTCTTTTTTGAAGGCATGATTGTCGGCATGACGACAAGAATGGATCCAATGGATCTCACGTTGAGGATTCGTTTGGACTTGCTGTTCGAGCATGGCGAGCAGCGGTGTGATCCCCACCCCACCACTGATGAATACCAATGGCTTGTGGTTTTGCTCTAGTAGGAAATCCCCCGCAGGAGCAGTAAGATCAAGGGTATCGCCAATTTTGATGTGATCATGTAAATAGTGGGAAACTAACCCTTTCAATTCCCCCGCTCCTTCACGTTTCACGGCAAATTTAATGCCTTCCGTGGTATTAATTGAGCAGAGGGAATAATGGCGCCAGGCGGTATTTTCTTCCCCTTCTGGTTGCACACGTACGGTAATATATTGTCCTGCTTGTAAGTGAGGTAAGGGAAAATCAGGCTTGACAGTAAATTCAACGATTTGATCTGAAACCGTACGTTTATTGACTACCTTAAAGGGTTGGTAACCTGTCCATGCCGCATTGGCATACATCGAGTGTTCTACTTGAATAAACACATCAGCAATCACGCCATAGGC
Source organism: Bisgaard Taxon 45 (assembly GCA_030783905.1). GTDB lineage: Bacteria > Pseudomonadota > Gammaproteobacteria > Enterobacterales > Pasteurellaceae > Pasteurella. The sequence continues at coordinate 119,292 of JAQAHH010000006.1, forward strand.
TTTGCGCCAAGCATCAATAATTTCAGGTGTCGCTGCCTCACCTAAGACAGCTTTAATCGCGTTTAATAAATTCTCTCCCACAATCGGATAATGTTCTGGCTTGATTTCTAAAGCACGATGTTTATGCCCGATTTGTGTGACGTGAGGAAGAATTGCCCCTAGATTATCAATATGTTTGGCTGCAGCCAGGACAGTACTCGCAAGAGCCATCGGTTGGCGACCTTGTTTTTGATTTGTTTTATTAAATACGTTTAAGAGTTCAGGATGGGCACTAAACATATTCTGATAAAAGGTTTTCGTAATCGTTGTACCATGTTGTTCTAAAACAGGGATGGTGGCTTTAATTATGTCACGTGTTTGTTGATCTAACATTTTTTCTTCCTTGGTTTGATGACAATAGTTGAGTGTTACACTCAGGTTTATTCGCGTTAATTTAGTCAAGCCAAAACACGCTTTCCATACCTTATTCGAAGTATATCGAGGAAAATTTTGATTTAAATCAAAGGCTAAAGTCAGGTTTTGTGATCAATTTCACAAATTCAAAAAATCTTATCAATTATGACAATTATGAACGGGATTCAACATTTTCCGTTCATATTGTTATGGTTAAATGCGCTTATGTTTATTTTATCAAGGGATTTGTCGGATGGAGCACGTTAGTTCAACCCCCCCTGTTCGTCCTCTTTTGGAAATGAAAGGTATTGCCAAACGATTTGGTACCTTTTATGCATTACAAGATGTGGATTTAGCTATTTATCGTGGCGAAATTCATGCCTTAATGGGCGAAAATGGGGCGGGTAAAAGTACCTTAATGAAAATTCTTGCAGGGGCCTATACTTCTTCTGCGGGTGAAATTTTAATTGATGGAGAACCTTTTTCTATTTCCTCGCCAAAAGATGCCATTAAGGCAGGTATCACCTTGATTTATCAAGAGATTCATCTTTCACCTAATTTAACTGTAGCAGAAAATATTTTCCTCGGGTGTGAGATCAAAACCTTGTTTGGGCTCGATCGTAAAACCATGGCGGAAGAATCACAGAAAGTGCTCGATCGTTTAGGTGCCCAGTTCTTCGCCACACAAAAAGTGTCTTCATTAACGATTGCAGAACAACAACAAGTGGAAATTGCCCGGGCGTTATATCGCAAAAGTCGCATTTTGGTAATGGACGAGCCGACTGCTGCGCTTTCTTCTCGAGAAACAGAGCGGTTATTTGCCTTAGTTAAAAAATTACGTGATGAAGGCATGGCGATCATTTATATCAGTCATCGGATGGCAGAGATTTATGAACTGGCTGATCGAGTGAGCGTGTTGCGAGATGGTAAATATGTGGGCTCGTTAAGCCGTGATAATTTAGATTCTGCGACCCTTGTGCAGATGATGGTGGGGCGCCCCTTAACGGACTTATTTAATAAAGAGAAAGTCCCGGTTGGTGAGGAAGTATTACGGGTCGAAAACTTATCCGATGGTCATAAACTGAAAAGTGCCTCTTTAGTGGTGCGAGCGGGTGAAATTGTTGGTTTGTCCGGTTTAGTGGGGGCGGGTCGTTCCGAATTGGCGCATTTACTGTTTGGTGTCAAACGTGCCACACAAGGTAAAATCTATTTGAGTGGTGGGGAAATCAGTTTTTCTTCCCCACGTGAGGCAATCGCTCATCATGTTGCGTTATTACCAGAGAACCGGAAAGAAGAAGGGTTATTTTTAGATTTAAATATTCTTAAAAATGTCACCATGGCGACCTTAGAACGTGATGCGACCATGTTGGTCATAGACCAAGGTAAAGGTAAACAAACTACGCAGGCCGCTATTGAAGGGTTAAAAATGCGTGTGCCAAGTGCGAATGTCAATGTCAGTGGCTTATCTGGTGGGAATCAACAAAAAGTCTTGTTATCACGCTGGGCGGCCATTGAACCTAAACTGTTTATTATGGATGAACCGACGCGCGGTGTGGATGTCGGGGCGAAAAGTGAAATTTATCGCATGATGATTGAAATGGCGAAGAAAGGGGTCGCGATTTTAATGATTTCCAGTGAGTTGCCTGAAATTGTGGGTATGAGCGATCGCGTTTATGTCATGCGTGAGGGCTATACAGTGGGTGAATTAGAAGGCGATGACATTAATCAAGAGCGTATCATGGCATTGGCTTGTGGCGCACAATCATAATGAAAAAATAAAAAGAACCTTAGTTAGGAGAAGTAACCATGGGAACAACACAACCGGTTAAACCGGGCTTTAAAAAATTGGCAATTGCCGATGCGATGCAAGCAATGGGGATTTTGCCCATCTTGATTCTCATTGTGATCGTATTTTCGTTTGTGGCACCAAACTTTATGACCGAAGCGAATATGATGAATATTACGCGTCAAGCGTCGATTAATATAGTACTTGCTGCCGGGATGACTTTTGTCATTTTGACGGGGGGAATTGACCTTTCCGTTGGCTCCATTTTAGGCGTCACCGCGGTGATCGGTTTAGTCTCGTCACTCAATCCCGCACTGGCCGAATTTGCGGTACCACTGGCGTTGCTTGCTGGTTTGGGCATGGGGGTGTTTAACGGTTTATTAGTTGCCTATGCTGGCTTACCGCCCTTCATTGTGACACTCGGCACCTATACCGCATTGCGTGGTGCCGCCTATTTAGTGGCAGATGGTACCACCGTGATCAACTCTAAAATCTCATTTAGTTGGATAGGCAATGGCTATCTTGGCTCGGTGCCTTGGTTGGTGATCATCGCCTTTGCAGTAATTGCAGTGTGTTGGTTTATTTTACGTCGTACGACCTTAGGTACCCATATTTATGCGGTGGGGGGAAATCTACAAGCGGCCCGCTTAACGGGTATCAAAGTGTCTTTAGTATTAATTTTCGTTTACGCGGCTAGCGGATTATTATCTGGCTTAGGTGGCGTAATGAGTGCATCACGTTTGTATAGCGCCAATGGTAATCTTGGGGTAGGCTATGAACTTGATGCAATTGCAGCCGTTATTTTAGGTGGCACGAGTTTCGTGGGTGGTATCGGTACCATTATGGGGACGCTCATCGGTGCATTAATTATTGCCACTTTAAATAATGGTATGACTTTAATGGGAGTGTCATATTTCTGGCAGCTCGTTATTAAAGGTGGGGTCATCATTGTGGCAGTATTGATCGACAAATACCGTACCCGTTCAGCTTAAACAACATCCAATATAGGAGACGTTATAATGAAATTAAAAACATTAGCAGTATCTTTAATGTTAGCTATTGCACCTTTTGCACAAGCGAAAGAATTAAAATCAATCGGTGTGACCGTGGGTGATTTAGCCAATCCATTCTTCGTGCAAATTGCAAAAGGGGCGGAGTTAAAAGCAAAAGAGCTTGCCGGCGACAAAGTAAATGTTGTTTCTGTATCCAGTGGTTACGATTTAGGTCAACAAGTGGCACAAATCGATAACTTTATTGCAGCCAAAACAGACATGATTATCCTTAACGCAGCAGACTCAAAAGGGATTGGACCGGCAGTAGAGCGCGCACGTAAAGCGGGCATTGTTGTGGTAGCCGTTGACGTGGCTGCGGATGGGGCAGATGCCACCGTGACCTCAAATAACTATCAAGCGGGTGAAATTGCCTGTCAAACTATCGTGGATAAATTGAATGGTAAAGGGAATGTGGTGATCATCAACGGCCCACCGGTTTCTGCGGTACAAGATCGTGTCCAAGGTTGCCAAGATGTATTTGCAAAACATAATGATATCAAAGTGTTATCACATAACCAAAACGCGAAAGGTAGCCGTGAAGGGGGATTAGAGGTGATGACATCCCTGTTAATCGCCCATCCGAAAATTGATGCCGTGTTTGCGATCAATGATCCAACCGCGATTGGTGCAGATTTAGCTGCTAAACAAGCACAACGTAATGAGTTCTTTATTATGGGGGTGGACGGTTCACCAGATGGTGAAGAAGCCTTAAAATTACCAGACAGCTTATTCCGCGGTACACCAGCACAAGATCCACAAGTGATGGCCGCTGAAGCGGTGAAAATTGGTTATGATATTTTACAAGGCAAACCCGCACCGAAAGATCCTGTGTTAATCCCAGTACATTTAATTACACGCGATAACATTAAAGATTATAAAGGGTGGACAGTGAAATAATTTCACGCCTTTTGTTTCTTCCCCTCTTTTTTAGGAGGGGGAGATTCTGTGTCATCGTGAGGTGTTAGCAACGCTCGACAGCAACGGCAAACAAATAACCCATGCCACGAATAGTTTGAATGTAGGTGGGCGCTTTGGGGTTGGGCTCAATTTTTTTACGTAACCGCATAATCAGGACATCAATAGTGCGGTCGAAAATTTCTAAACTTTCTGAGTGAGTAAGCTCAAGTAACTTTTCACGTGAAAGCACTTTTTGTGCATGCGACACTAACGCGTGTAATAAGGTATATTCACCTTGTGTGAGTTCAATATCCACTTTTTGTGGGGAATATAATTTACGATTTTGGGTATCAAGCACCCAATGATGAAAGCGAAAGCCTTGCGATATGGTGCTTGTTGAAAAAGATTGTGGTTGATGTCGACGTAATGCGACTTTGGCTCTTGCCACCACAACGCGAGGGTAAAAAGGTTTAGAAATATAGTCATCGGCACCCATTTCTAAGCCAACCACAATATCTGACTCTGAATCTAGCCCACTTAACATAATAACAGGGGCAGAAGTCAGGTTTTTTAGACGTTGTAAAAGGACTAATCCATTGACATCGGGTAGAATTAAGTCAAGGAAAATTAATGAAAAGTGCGGTGTCGATTGCAACAAAGCTAACGCTTGCTGACCGGTTTGGGCGGTAGTCACCGTATAGCCGTGCTCCTCAAAAATATCGGTTAGCAATTCACACACTTGAACATCGTCATCAATGACAAGAAGAGAAGTATTTTGTTGCATTCGTACATCCATTCCTTAAACAGGTTATTTTTTCAGTATATATAATTTCGAGCAGAAATCATATTCATCAAGCAACAAAATAGAAAACGATGAGGTAGTTATGCGTATTGGTATCGATTTAGGTGGCACCAAAATTGAAGTAATCGCCCTGTCTGATGAAGGCAAAGAGTTATTCAGAAAACGGGTACCCACGCCAAGAGGATCTTATGAAGCAACATTAGCTGCAATTAAAGGATTAGTTGATGATGCAGAACAGGCTACAGGGCAAACTGGTACGGTCGGGCTTGGGATTCCTGGTACGATTTCACCTTTCAGTCATAAAGTGAAAAATGCCAATTCCGTGTGGTTAAATGGTCAACCACTCGACAAAGATCTTTGTGTGTTATTAGGACGCGAAGTCCGCATTGCCAATGATGCAAATTGCATGACGGTTTCGGAAGCCACCGATGGTGCAGGAGCAGACTGTGCGGTGGTGCTTGCCTTGATTTTAGGCACGGGGTGTGGTTCGGGCATCGTGATTAATGGCAAACCACATCATGGTGGGAATGGTATTGGAGGGGAATGGGGACATAATCCTTTACCTTGGATGGATGAGGAAGAAAAAGCGGTTGCCCAACAAAAGGCCTGTTACTGCGGTAAACGTGGTTGTATTGAGCAATTTGTGTCTGGTACAGGTCTGTGCGATGACTATGAGCGCCGTGCGGGTAAACGTTTAAAAGGAAATGAGATTGTTGCCTTGTCATTGCAAGGTGATGAATTAGCCGAGCAATCTTTACAAGCCTATGAACGTCGTTTAGCCAAAGCACTCTCGTCTTATGTCAACATGCTTGATCCAGATGTCATTGTGTTTGCGGGTGGGGTGTGTAATGTCGACAGACTTTACACCAATGTGCCGAAATTGATGCCACAGTATATTTTCGGGCAAGAGTTTCATACCCCAATTCGTAAAGCGCTGCATGGTGATTCTAGCGGTGTGCGTGGTGCGGCTTGGCTGTGGCCATTAGAAAAATAATTATGGCTGAATATTGACCGCACTTTGTTTGGTTTTGAATTAAGGGGAGAGAATGAATGAAACGTTCTGAGATTAACCAAGTGTTAGCGGAATTTAAAGCCTTGCTCCAACGCGCTTGTTTTCATTTGCCGGCATTTGCGGATTATTGCTTGGCAGATTGGCAACAAGCCGATTTAGTCGCGCAGCAAGAAGTACTCGATGCCCGCCTTGGCTGGGATGTCACGGATTTCAATTTAAATGATTTTGCTCAATGTGGCTTGACCTTATTCACTATTCGTAATCAATCCTCCACCAATCAGAAACCCTATGCGGAAAAAATTATGATGGTAAAAGAGGGACAAGTCACCCCGATGCATTACCATTGGAAAAAAATGGAAGACATTATTAATCGAGGGGGCGGCACTTTAGTGATCCGTTTATATAGACGTGATGAACAAACTGACTTATTAGATGAAATGTCTGATATTCAAGTCGCGGTGGACGGTCAACAAATCACTGTGCAAGCGGGTGGTTTGGTTAAGCTTAAGCCGGGACAAAGTATTTGTTTAACCCCGTTGTTATATCACAGCTTTTGGGCTGAAGACGGCGTGGTGTTAGCGGGAGAAGTGTCTATGGCAAATGACGATTTAACCGATAACCGTTTTTTAGCACCCTTAGGACGTTTTTCACAAATTGAAGAAGATGAACCCCCTCTTCATTTACTTTGCAGTGATTACCCTCAGTATTTATCAGGAGCATAATATGGGATTATTGAACTTAAAATCGATGCTTGCTGTTGCAAATCAACATCAATTCGCTGTCGGAGCATTCAACGCCATTGATTCTAACTTTATTGATGCCGTGTTGACTAGCGCGCAACATCATCAGTCACCAGTGATTATTAATGTGGCTGAGGTACATTTGAAATATATTGATTTAGAGCCAACCGCAGAATATATCAAGAAAAAAGCCATGCTAGCAGGCGTACCAGTTTGTTTAAACCTTGATCATGGTGTCACCTTCGCTACTGTAGAACGTGCAGTAAAATGCGGTTTTTCTTCTATTATGTTTGATGGCTCATCCCTTTCGTATGCGGAAAATATCGCGCAAACACGTAAAGTGGTTGAGCTTTGCCAAAATTATGGGCTTTCTGTCGAAGGTGAGCTTGGTGCAGTAGGAGGAGATGAACATGGTGCATTAGAAAGTTGTGCGGATGTGGCGCTTTATACCAAGGTAGAGCAAGCCGTCGAGTTTGTGTCGGAAACGGGGATTGATGCCTTAGCAGTAGCGATTGGGAATACTCACGGTAAATATAAAGGCATACCAAAATTGGATTTTGAGCGTCTCGAGCAAATTCATCAAGCGGTATCTGTGCCGTTAGTCTTACATGGTGGATCGGGATTAAGTGCGGACGATTTCCGCAAGACCATTCAGCGCGGCATTTGTAAAATCAATTTCTTTACAGGCATGTCACAAGCCGCGTTGCAGTCACTTGAAAAAGATATGCAACATACCGATCTCGAAACAAAATATCATTATTACCTCATTATGATGAACCGTATGCAACAGGCTATTTCAGAGACCGTTGCAGAGCAAATGAACATCTTTAATAGCATCAATAAGGCGCATTTATATGCAACAACGTAATGGCATTCTCGCCATTGGTAATTTATTAGTGGATCGTGCTTTGTTGATTTCGGATTATCCACAAGAGTCCATGTTAGCGACTATTTCTAACATGGAGCTTCATTGTGGCGGTGGTTGTACCAATGTGTTATTTAATTTGGCAAAACTTGATCCGCACTTACCCCTTTTCCTCGCGGGAGGCATTGGTCAAGATGGCGAAGGACAGCTGATTTTACAACAAGCGAAGCAACATCATATTAATGTTGATAATGTGGTTGAATTAAATCTACCGACATCCTTTACCGATGTCATGATCAATTCACAAACGGGTGAACGTACCTTTTTTCATTATGTTGGCGCGATGGCAGAATATCAGGCAGCACACATTCTGCAAATTGAGCATCCTGCCAAAATCGCCCATATTGCCTATTTACCACTTTTACCCAAATTGCTTGATGTGGAAGTGTTAAAACACACCCTGACCTGCTTGCAACAAAAAGGGTTTCTCATTTCTATTGATTTAGTTTCTGTCGCGAATAAACAGATTTTTACCCAACAAATTCTGCCGATTTTACCTTATGTGGATTATGTGATTATTAATGATATTGAAGCCAAATGGTTGACCAACGCTGAAAAAAGCGATTCTAGTCAACAACTCTTACTGCAAATGGCTCAGCAACTCATCGAACAAGGTGTCCGTAATACCGTTATCGTTCACGATCCAAAATGGGCGGTCGCTATTAACAAGGGCGGTGAAAAAATTGCGGTTCCTTCCTATTGGGTGGAAAAGCAACATATCGTCAGTACCTTAGGCGCAGGCGATGCCTTCTGCACAGGGGTGCTTTATGGTTTGCACAACAATTTACCGCTGCTTGAAGTATTAAAATTAGGACATGGATTAGCTTACTTTAATTTATTTTCAGTCTCCGCAACAGGTGGTGCGGTGAGTTATCAAACATTACAGCATTTTATTGCAACTAAAAAATAACACTGCTGAAATGATGACTAAAAAGACGATTTTACTCTAAATTCTTTTGGTGTTTTACCATATTCTTTTTTAAATACGGCATAAAAATATTGTAGTGAAGGATAGCCACACATTTCAGCAATCTCTTGAGTAGAAACGTCAGTAAAGCGTAACATATATTGTGCTCGACTGAGCTTTTCTTCATGAATGACTTGATGAATTGTCTTATTCATTTCTATTTTGAAACGTTGTTCTAGATTTGAACGAGAGATCCGTAAGTGATCTAATACTTGTTCTGTTTTAATACCTTGGCAAGCACGATGGCGAATAAAATGCATAGCCTGAATAACGAAAGGATCTTGTAAAGAGCGATAATCTGTTGAGCGACGTTCTTCTACTCTTGTAGGAGGGATTAAAATAGGCTTATGTGATACAGTCTGTTTACTGAGTTTTTGGTGGAGAAGTTTCGCAGCTTGATAACCAATTTGACTGGTTCCTTGAACAACAGAGGAAAGTGATGTTCTTGACAAATATTGAATTAATTCTTCATTATCAATGCCAATAATACAAAGCTCATCTGGGACAACGATTTTGAGCTGTTCACAAGCTTGTAATAAATGCCTTGCTCGAGCATCCGTCACCGCAATAATCCCAGTGTGTTTTGCAAGTGTTTTTAACCATTCACAAAGCTTATTTTGTGATTCTAGCCAATTTTGTGAATTGGTTTTATCTCCGAGATAATATTGAGGTTCATGTTCATAATGTCTCATTAAATGGATAAACGCGTTTTGTCTTTCTAGTGACCAATGTTTTTCACTTTCAGCAGGATAACCGTAAAAAGCAAAACGATTAATTCCTTTCTGTTTTAGGTGAAGGAAGGCCGTTTCAACTAGCGCATAATTGTCTGTTGCAACATAAGGAAGATCAGGGTAATAAGCGGGATTCTGGTATGAGCCACCTACAGCAATAATAGGGACCTCAATATTATGAAGTAATTCTGCGGTTTCAATATCATCAAAATCAGCGATAATGCCGTCAATAGATAAGTTTTGGATATCTTCTTTGTGGTAAACGAAATCATCTTCCATAAAAATATCCCATGTACATTGGGATGCTTGAATATATTGTCCGATACCTTTAATAACACTACGATCATAAATCTTATTTGCATTAAACAGCAGGGCAACTTTGTAAGGTTGTTCTGACATTTTTATCTCCTTTGCTTGTTTCACTATAAGATAAAAAAATAAACTTAGCAAAATGATAAAAAATCTACCGCACTTTTATTAAGCCAAACAAAGCGCGGTAGATTTGGATAAGATTTGAGTGTAAATTACATTTTCTTTTTACTGATTGTATCTAACCATACGGCAAGAAGTAGAATCCCACCTTTTACGATATATTGCCAGAAAGTTGGGACATCTAACATACTCATTCCATTATCAAGTAATGCGATAATAAATGCACCTATTACGACACCATAGATGGTTCCTATACCACCAGCGAGACTAGCGCCACCAATCACACAAGCTGCAATGGCATCAAGTTCTGCGTTTTGACCCGCAGAGGGAGCTCCTGCACCTAAACGTGCACTTAAGATTAAACCTGCAATCGCGACTAAAAAACCATTTAACGCAAAAATGGTTAGTTTTACTTTTTCTACGCTAATGCCAGATAATCTTGCGGCTTCAATATTACCACCAATCGCATAAACATGACGACCAAAAGCAGTTTTTCTAGCTAAAAATGTACCAATGATTGTAAGTGAAGCGAGTACTAGCACAGGAAATGGAACGCCTCGATAACTATTTAATAAATAAATTGCACCAAGGATAAGAATTGTGACTGTTACATATGTGAGTGTTTCTTTCGTGACTGGTTGTACGGGTAAATTCAGTTTTTGGCGAGCTTTACGTTGATATCTTCCCCAGACAATAAAACAGAACAGGATAAGTGTAGCCAAGAACATGCCTAAACTATCTGGTAAATAGCCTTGCCCGATAGATGTCATGTCTGAACTAATCGGAGAAACTGTTGTTCCATGGGTTAAACCAATTAAAATCCCCCTAAAGGCTAACATCCCGGCTAAAGTAACAATGAAAGAAGGGACTTTTTGATAGGCAACCCACCAACCATTCCATGCACCTAATACAAGGCCTAATATTAACGTAATTAAGATAGTTAGCGGTAATGGCCAATGCCACCAAACATTCGTAATGGCTGCAAAACCACCGAGTAACCCCATTAGGGAACCTACGGATAAATCAATTTCTGCAGAGATAATAATAAACACCATACCAATTGCTAAAATACCAGTAATTGATGTTTGACGTAGTAAGTTTGAGATATTCCTTGCACTTAAATAGGCACCGTCAGTTGCCAATGAGAAAAATGTCATAATCATCACGATGGCAATAAACATGATATAGACTTGTAAATTAATGGATTTTAATTTATGCATTGATTACTCCTTAAGCGCCGCTTCCATGACTTGTTCTTGAGTCAGATTATGATTAACAAGATCTGCTTTGATTTTTCCTTGATGCATGACTAAGATACGATCACTGATGCCAAGTACTTCAGGTAATTCGGAAGAAATGACAATAATTGCCATACCTTCTTTAGCAAGTTGATTAATTAGTTTATAAATTTCATATTTTGCGCCTACATCGATTCCTCTTGTTGGCTCATCTAAAATTAAAATTTTAGGGTTTAATAGTAAACATTTTGCTAGAACAGCTTTTTGTTGATTACCTCCACTTAAGCGCCCGATTGCAAGTTGCGTTGATGATGTTTTGACAGTAAATTTGGCAATGGATTGATTGATAATCGTTTCTTCAAGCGGTGTATTAATGATTTTTTTACGGAAGCAGAATTGAGTGAGTGATGAAAGTGTAATGTTATGGCCTACTCCCATAATTGGAATAATACCGTGTTTTTTACGATCTTCTGGTACCATAACAATATTATTTGAAATAGCCTGAGCACAATTTTTAATCTGGATAGGCTGATTCTCAAGGAGAATATTGCCTTGATATTTTCCCGCATAGGAACCAAAAATGCATTGTGCCAGTTCTGTACGTCCTGACCCCACTAACCCTGCTACACCAAGAATTTCACCTTTATGTAAGGAAAAATTTGCATTATCGACACGTTTAATATGTGTGTTTGTTGGATGCCATGCGGTTAAATTTTCAACACGTAGAATTTCTTCGCCAATAGAATGGGGTTCGTGAGGATAAAGAGAGGTGATTTCTCTGCCAACCATCATAGAAATAATGTTATCTTCACTCATTTCTCTAGTGGGATGTGTACCAATATGTTCACCATCACGAATGATACAGATACTGTCGGAAATGGCTTTCACTTCGCTCAGTTTATGTGAAATATAAATACAAGCAATATTATGGGCCTGTAGATCTTTAATGAGGTTTAATAAAATTGTTGTTTCTTTTTCCGTGAGTGAAGCACTGGGTTCATCAAGGATGAGTAAACGAACTTTCTTATTTAGTGCTTTAGCAATTTCTACGAGCTGCTGTTGACCTAGACCGAGTTCTTTTACTTTTGTATGAGGGTCAACATCTAATTGTACTTGTTGTAATAACGTTTTACAGCGAAGATACATTTCATTGTCATTGGTTAATCCAAGTTGTGTTATTTCATTACCTAAGAACATGTTTTCAAGAATAGACATATTCTTCACTAAAGTGAGTTCTTGATGAATAATTGAAATACCTTTTACTTCGGTGTCTTTAATATTTTTTGCGATAAGACGCTCATTTAAAAAGTAAATTTCTCCTTCATAGTCACCATGTGGATAAATCCCACATAGCACTTTCATTAAGGTTGATTTGCCAGAACCATTTTCGCCACAGAGGGAAAGGACCTCACCCATTTCTAGCGAAATAGAAATATTATTTAAAGCAATAACGTCACCAAATTTTTTTGTGATGTTTTTCATTTCTAATAGTTTCGCCATAATCTATTTTTCCTTAAAAAGATGGTAGAAGTAATCTACCATCCTGTTTGAGTCGAAAGGATTATTGATAAATTGCAGTTTTACTATGAAAACCATCTTTAATGACTGTGTCATCAATATTGTCTTTTGTGACAATAACAGGCTCTAACAAGTAACTAGACACCTCTTTCAGACCATTATTGAGTACTGAATTAGACTCGACTTTTTGTTGTTTACCTAATTGAACTGCTATTTCGGCAGCTTTATTTGCCAACTTGGTAATCGGTTTGTAAACCGTCATGGTTTGTGAACCATCAATAATGCGTTTAATTGCCGCTAAATCAGCATCTTGTCCAGAAATTGCGACTTTACCCGCTAAGCCTTGCGCGCTTAATGCTTGGATTGCTCCGCCAGCAGTAGCATCATTTGAAGCAACTACTGCATCAATATTATTTTTATTAGCAGTTAGAGCATTTTCCATAATTTGTAAGGCTTTTTCTGCTAACCAAGAATCAACCCATTGATCGCCTACTACTTTAACCTTGCCGCTATCAATGTGTGGTTGTAATACTTTCATTTGTCCTTTTCGGAATAATTTCGCATTATTATCCACCGGTGAACCACCCATCAAGAAATAGTTCCCTTCGGGCTTTTTCTCAATAATACTTTGTGCTTGTAATTCACCGACTTTTTCGTTATCAAAAGAAACATAGAAATCAATGTCTGCATTATTAATTAATCGGTCATAAGCTAATACTTTCACGCCTTCTTTCTTCGCTTCTGATATAACGTTACCTAATACTTCGCCATTAAATGGGATAATTACCAGTACATCAATATCCTTATTGAGCATATTTTCAATTTGAGAAATTTGTGCAGTTGCATCACCATTAGCAGATTGTACAAAGACTTTTGCCCCTAATTCTTCAGCTTTTTTTACAAAAATATCACGATCTTTTTGCCAACGTTCTAAGCGTAAATCATCAATAGACATCCCGATTTTTAAATTTTTTGCAATAGCAGGATTGTTTAAGAACATGAATGCAGTAGCAATAGCTAATAATGTTGATTTCATTTTCATAAGCCACCTCAAAGTCGTTAAATGAGTGATATTTTGAGTCGTCATTGTTGACTCATGTCCAGTTTGAGCAGATTGCAAATGAAGTGCAATTATCAGATCTTGTAATAGCATTACGTTTTTTCTTTTTTGTGATATGAGCCACAATAACGAATAATCTAAGATTCGGAGTGAAGTAACATAGTTTCTTTTATTAGCAATAAAAAAATCACCGTTCAACGCTATGAACGGTGATATCATTCCCACTAAAAAAGAGGACTTATTTTAATTTTGCAATACCAAATCCAGTTATTCCCCATAACATCGCAAAGACAATGCCACTCCAACACAATACAGCCCAAGGTAGATAAGAGAGTGTGGCTACACCGAGTGTACCTGCCATATATGCCCCCGCTGCTGTCCAAGGTAGGATCGGCTCAATGACTGTAGCAGAGTCTTCAACGGTTCGACTGAGGTTTTTAGGATGTAATCCGCGTTCTATGTAAGCCTCTTTTAACATTTCGCCTGGAATTAAGATAGAAATTTGTCCATTACATGTCACCCCAATCATTGTTAATCCGCAAAGGATAGTCGTAAAGATTAAAGAGGCTGTTGATTTTACTAGTTTAAGCAAATAGTTGATGATCACGTCTAACGCACCGCTCAGTGACAAAATACCCGCAAAAGATAATGCACAGAAACAGATTAATAACGTTCCCATCATAGAGTTCATTCCGCCTCGATTGAGAAGTCGAGCTAAATCGGCACTAATTGGTATGTCACTTTTGATCATTGAAACATTAAAACCGTTAACTGCACTATTGACCACATCATGTAATGAAAAGCCTTGAATAACTAATGCATTTAATATTGCAATAGCGGCTGAAAGTAGCATTACAGGAATTGTTGGTTTTTTAGTAATGGATCCCCATAGAATAATGATGACAGGAATAATTAACAAAATGACATTAAAATGGTAAATTTGTTCTAATCCCGCAAGCATCGCTAACACCTTTTCTGGTGTTGCAACATCGTGAAAATTACCACTCATACCGTAAACAACATAAATGATCGCTGAAAGTATGAAAGAAGGTAGCGTGGTATAAAGCAAATGAGCGATATGTTCATAAAGATCAACACCCGTTGCAGCTGAAGCGATGTTTGTTGTATCGGATAATGGCGATAATTTATCTCCAAAATATGCACCCGCAACGACTGCGCCTGCCGTTGCTGCTAAATTCGCATCTAATCCGATTGCCACGCCCATAAAGGCAACGCCAACAGTGCCAGCCGATCCCCAAGATGTACCAGTACAAACAGATACAATAGAGGTTAAAACAAGTGCGGTGATATATAAGAATTGAGGGTCGATAATTTTTAAACCGTAATAAATCATCATGGGGATTGTACCGCCAGCAATCCAAGTACCGATTAATAATCCAACAGTAATTAAAATTAACAATGCGGGCATTGTTTTAGCTATTTTAGCTGCGATCGCGTTTAAGATATCGCTGTAATTGTACCCTAAATGTTTTACTAAAAATCCAGCAAAGACACAGGAAATTACCATCAATGGTTCAGGCGGTAAGTCAAAGAATGCATAACCTAGACCTAATAGAACCAACATAACTAATATAGGAGATAAAGCTTGTGGTAATGTGGGGGTTTTTATTTCATTATTCATGATTAAGCTCCTCTTGCATTAATAACGCTAGACCTTGTTTCATTCTTTCCAAACTCTCTTTTAATAAAGCACGTGGCATAGCGACATTCATTCTAAAAAAAGACAGACCTTCTTTACCGAAATCACTTCCCCAAGACACTTCAATATGGGATAAATCAAGAAACCAATGTCTCAATTTTTCTTCACTGATCTGTAGCTTGCTATAATTAACCCAAATAAGATAAGTTCCTTCACTGTTTATCATCTCTAATTGTGGTATCTCCTGGGTGAAAAAGTTTTTGACAATCAATTTGTTATGAAAAATATAATCTCTTAATTCATCAAGCCAGTCGTCACAATATTGATAGGCAATCTGAAGTGCTGGAATGGAAAAGAAATTTGGATTATGCATACCTAAAGCTTGCATATGGCCTTGAAATTTATCTCTGACATTTTTATTGCAAATAAGTAAATTGGAAATTTCTAGTCCGGGGATATTGAATGTTTTGGCGGGCGATGTACAAATGATAGAATGTTTTTCAACATATGAGCTTATTGCCGAAATGATGATATGTTTTCTACCAGAAAAATCGAAATCAGCATGAACATCATCAGATAAAATAAACACACCATATTTTTCAGCTAACGTAGCAATTCGTTGTAAATCACGATGTGACCAGACGGTACCGGTTGGATTATGTGGTGAGATTAAAATAAAAGTTTTGGCTATTTGGAAACATTTTTCTAATTGAGAGAAATCAATCGTATATTTGCCTGCTTGATAAATTAATGCACAAGGTTCAACTGTTCGCTTATTTAATAAGATAGCGTTGACAATAGGCGCATATGAAGGTGTTAGAACAGCGATACGCTCTGTTGGAGAAGTAAACTCTTTAATATAAATAGAAATCGCTTGAATGATTCTCGGGCAAAAAATAATGTGCTCATTTGCGATCTCATACTGATAATGGCGAAGTAAATATCTTCTTACAATATTATGATAATTATCAGGTAATACCGTATAGCCATAGATTCCTGTTCTATTTTGTTTTGCTAAATAATTGATGAGCATTTGAGGCGCAGGTAAATCCATATCTGCAACAGACATTGAAATCATATCCTTGCCGTATTTACGAGTAATTGCCCATTTAGCACTATGACAATCTGATCTATCAGTAAAAACATCAAACAAATTATCCGTCATACATGTTCTCCAATATTGGATTTATATAAACTTTAGAACTTGAGGTAGATTGTTGGAATTGTTAAATCTGGTATTTCTATTACGTTTTTTCTTTTTTGTGATATAAGCCACAATAACCAATAATCTTAATTGTTAAGTGAAATAACGTAATTGATCCTCCCATTGTTTTACTAAATCATGTCTCTGAAACTTATTTGTTCAGGAGAAATCATTTATGGCCACTTACTTCGACAAAATTGAAAAAGTAAATTATGAAGGTGTAACTTCATCTAATCCGTTTGCATATAAGCATTATGATGCTAATCAAGTTATTTTAGGTAAGACGATGGCTGAACACTTACGTTTAGCTGTCTGTTATTGGCACACTTTCTGTTGGACAGGGAATGATATGTTCGGTGTCGGTTCTTTCGATCGTTGTTGGCAGAAGGCGAGTGATTCATTAGCAGGTGCAAAACAAAAAGCAGATATCGCTTTTGAATTTTTCAGTAAATTAGGCATACCTTATTATTGTTTTCATGATGTTGATGTTGCGCCAGAAGGCCATTCATTTAAAGAATATTTGTTGAACTTTAATACAATGATCGATGTTTTAGCGCAGAAACAAGAAGAAACAGGCGTCAAATTGTTGTGGGGTACTGCAAATTGTTTTACACACCCCCGTTATATGTCTGGTGCTGCAACAAATCCGAATCCAGAAGTTTTTGCTTGGGCTGCTGCACAAGTATTTACTGCCATGGGGGCAACTCAGCGTTTAGGTGGTGAAAATTATGTTTTGTGGGGAGGACGTGAAGGATATGAAACGTTATTAAATACCAATTTAAAACAGGAGCGAGAGCAAATTGGACGTTTCATGCAAATGGTGGTTGAGCATAAATATAAAATCGGTTTTAACGGGACTTTGCTGATTGAACCAAAGCCACAAGAGCCAACGAAACATCAATATGACTATGATGTGGCGACCGTTTATGGCTTTTTAAAGCAGTTTGGTTTGGAAAAAGAAATTAAAGTGAATATTGAAGCTAATCACGCAACATTAGCTGGACACACTTTCCAGCATGAAGTCGCCATGGCTACAGCGTTAGATATTTTTGGTTCTATTGATGCAAATCGTGGTGATCCACAATTAGGTTGGGATACAGATCAATTCCCTAATAGCGTAGAAGAAAACACGTTGGTCATATATGAAATTCTCAAAGCAGGGGGCTTTACAACCGGTGGTTTTAATTTTGATGCTAAAATTCGTCGGCAGAGTACGGATCCTTACGATTTATTTCATGGACATATTGGCGCGATTGATGTACTTGCCTTATCACTAAAATGTGCGGCGAAAATGCTTGAAGAACAAGCTTTACAAAAAGTCGTCAATCAACGTTATGCTGGTTGGGCATCATCGCTTGGTCAACAAATCTTACTAGGTCAAACTTCGTTAGCTGAGCTGGCTCAGCGAGTAGAAGTGCAGGGATTCGATCCACAACCTATTTCGGGTCAACAAGAATATTTGGAAAACCTCGTTAATCACTATATTTTCAGTAAATAGATCATAAAAGTGCGGTATAATTTTTGTTATATTTTATACCGCACTTTTTTGGGGGAAAGAATATGTATATCGGCATTGATTGTGGTACACAAGGCACGAAGGTTATCGTACTAGATAGCCAGCAGAAAAAGGTGATTGGTGTAGGTTATGCCAGTCATCAGATTATCGAGAACAGCGATGGGCGCCGTGAGCAGCAACCTCAGTGGTGGACAGCAGCCTTAGTCGAGGCATTTCAACAAGCGATAAAACTTGCTCAAATTGAACCGCACTTGATTAAAGGGATCGGGGTATCAGGACAACAACACGGCTTGGTGATGTTAGATAACAATGATCTCCCCTTATATAACGCCAAACTGTGGTGCGATACCGAAACAGCGCCAGAAAATGCAGAATTTATCCAATTACTGGGTGGGCAAGAAAAAGCGTTCTCGCAATTAGGTATCATGCCGCAAACGGGCTACACCGCGTCAAAAATTTTATGGTTTAGAAAACACTATCCTGAACAATATCGCCGTATAGCTAAAATCATGCTCCCACATGATTATCTGAATTATTGGCTAACGGGACATTTTTGTATGGAATATGGTGATGCCTCAGGGACAGGTTATTTTGATGTGGTGCAACGTCAGTGGCATCTCGAGGCGTTCAAATTACTGGCGCCAGAATTAGACCCACATCAAGTTTTACCGCCATTACGTTCTGCCCAACAAAAGATTGGTCAGGTACGTGCTGAAATTGCCGCCCTATTAGGCTTATCAGAAAATGTTATTGTGTCCACGGGTGGTGGCGATAATATGATGGGGGCGATTGGGACGGGCAATATTCAGCAAGGCATCGTCACCATGAGTTTAGGCACATCGGGTACGCTTTATGCTTATACCGATAAGCCACTGTTGGATTTACCGATTGAAATTGCGAATTTCTGTTCTAGTACAGATGGCTGGTTACCGTTGGTGTGCGTGATGAACATGACCTCCGCCAATAAAAATTTAATGGATTTGTTGCAGATTGATGTGGCTAAATTTAACGAACTCATTCAACAAAGCCCAATTGGCGCAGAAGGTATTACTATTCTGCCTTTCTTCAATGGTGAGCGTGTGCCTCCTCTACCCCAAGCGAAAGCCGGTATCTTAGGTTTAGATGCTGCTAATTTTACCCAGCCGAATTTATGTCGAGCGATGATGGAAGCCGCTAGTTTTACTTTACGTTATGGCTTAGATTTATTCCGTCAGGCAGGCTTATCAACGTCACAAATCCGCTTAATTGGTGGTGGGGCGAAAAGTGCGGTTTGGCGTCAAATGATTGCGGATATCATGAATACTGAAGTGGTTTGTTTGAAAGAAGACGAAGCTGCCGCACTCGGTGGCGCAATCCAAGCCATGTGGTCGAATGGTGAAGGGGAGTTAGCTGATTTATGTCACGCCTTTGTGCATCTTGATGCCACTTCACGTGTACAACCTAATCCAAAAAGTGCGGTGGAATATGAGAAAGTTTATGCGAGATATGTGGAGAAGTTAAAACAATACTATTAAGCTTGTGATTGAAACAATGGAACAGATTAAATAAACGTGATATTTAATCTGTTTTTGTTTTTCTGAGCGAAACTTGAAGAGGATTTTCCCTATCTCACTTAGGCTATTTTACCTCAGAATCGCTTTATAATTCTTTATGCAAACCCCACTCAGTGATAAACTAAGCCACAATTTTTTCGATTTATAAACCGTTTTTCATTTAACAGGTATCTCAATGCGTACAAGTCAATATTTATTCTCAACCTTAAAAGAAACGCCTGCTGAGGCGAGTATTGTTAGCCATCAATTAATGTTACGTGCGGGCATGATTCGTCCGTTAGCATCGGGGCTCTATACTTGGTTGCCGACCGGGTTGCGTGTCTTAAATAAAGTAGAAAAGATTATCCGTGAAGAAATGGATAAAAGCGGTGCGTTAGAAGTGAAAATGGCGGTCACGCAACCAGCAGAATTATGGCAAGAGTCTGGTCGTTGGGAAGAATATGGTCCGGAGTTATTGCGTTTTAAAGATCGTGGCGAGCGTGATTTTGTGATTGGACCAACCAATGAAGAAGTGATTACCGACTTAGTGCGCCGTGAATTGAGTTCTTACAAGCAGTTACCACTCAATTTATACCACATCCAAACCAAATTCCGTGATGAAGTACGTCCTCGTTTTGGGGTGATGCGTTCGCGTGAGTTTGTCATGAAGGATGCCTATTCTTTCCATACCACTCATGAATGTTTGCAAAATACCTATGAGGTGATGTATGAAACCTATTCTAATATTTTCACCCGTCTAGGCTTAGACTTCCGTGCAGTGCAAGCGGACACGGGTTCGATTGGCGGTAGCGCATCTCATGAATTCCAAGTGTTGGCACAAAGTGGGGAAGATGATGTGGTGTTTTCCACCGAGTCAGATTTCGCAGCAAACATTGAATTAGCAGAAGCAGTTGCATTAGGCGAACGTGGTGTAGCGACAGAAGCATTACATTTAGTCGATACACCAAATGCGAAAACCATTGCCGAATTGGTGGAGCAGTTTAATCAACCCATTGAGAAAACCGTGAAGACCTTAGTAGTACACGCGACAGAAGAAAGCGGTCATAAATTAGTGGCGTTATTAGTACGTGGTGATCACGAGTTAAACGAAATTAAAGCGGAAAAAGTCGATATCGTGGCAAGCCCGTTACAATTCGCTACAGACGAAGAAATTCGTGCGGTGGTGGGCGCGGGTACGGGCTCACTGGGTCCGATTAATTTACCAATGCCGATAGTGATTGATCGCACCGTCGCCAATATGGATAACTTCTCTGCAGGGGCGAATCAAGACGGTAAACATTATTTTGGTATTAACTGGGAACGTGATTTACCTGTGCCACACATTGCGGATTTGCGTAATGTGGTAGAAGGGGATCCAAGTCCAGACGGTAAAGGTGTGCTACAAATCAAACGTGGCATTGAAGTGGGGCATATTTTCCAATTAGGTACTAAATATTCTGCAGCGATGAATGCGACGGTACAAGGGGAAGATGGTCGTCCACAAACCATGATTATGGGGTGTTATGGCATTGGGGTGACCCGTGTGATTGCCGCTGCGATTGAACAGCATCACGATGAGCGAGGTATTATTTGGCCAGACAATATTGCCCCGTTTAAAGTAGCGATTGTGCCGATGAATATGTATAAATCCGAAAGCGTGCAACAATTTGCCGAAGAATTATACCGCACTTTAACCACACAAGGCGTGGACGTGATTTTTGATGATCGTAAAGAACGCCCAGGTGTGATGTTTGCGGATATGGAATTGATTGGCGTGCCACATATGATTGTGATTGGTGAGAAAAATCTTGAGAAAGGCGAAATTGAATATAAACATCGTCGTTCAGGGGAAAAAGAAATGATTGCTAAAGATCAATTATTAGACGTGTTAAAGGCGAAATTCACCAACTAAGTCGAAGAATAGACAACAAAAAATGCGAGTAAATCACTCGCATTTTTATTTGATAGGGTCATTACTTAACTTTGTCTAAAACTTCACGAACTAAACGTCCAATTTCCTCCCAATTTTTCTCTTGAATTAATTTTTTTTCTACAAACCAAGAACCACCACAAGCGACAACATTTGGAATCGCTAAATACTCTTGAATGTTATGTAAACTAATTCCCCCTGTTGGCATAATTTGTAATTGTGCATAAGGACCCAGTAAGGCTTTAATCATTCTTACGCCACCAGAAGCTTCGGCTGGGAAGAATTTTACTGCTGTAATGCCCATTTCAAGCGCTGCTTCAATCGACATTGGATTGTTGATACCTGGTGTTATAGGAAGTTGTAATGTTTGGCAAAGTTTGACAATGTTAGGATTAAAACCTGGTGTAACAATAAAATCGGCACCTGCATTTTTAGCTTGGATGACTTGTTCTGATGTAAGTACCGTACCTGCCGCAATTAATATATCTGGGTAATGTTGACGAACTAAACGGATTGCTTGTTCTGCTGCTGCAGATCGAAAAGTGATCTCTGCAACAGGTAAGCCATTTTTTGCTAAAGTTTCTACTAAGGGTAAAATTGCCTCTGCTTCTTCTACTGCAATAACTGGCACAACTTTAATTGTTCTTAACTTTTCAATAATTTGAGCAGTATTATATTTCATAGATATCCTTAAATATGATTAGTTGAATTTATTTATTAGATGAGCTGTTAGTGATTTGTCGATAATTGCACCTTGATGCTGAATGACGAGCCTTGCTAATTGATGACCTTGTTCACAGCAAGCATATAATGCCTTGTCTTGTAAGTAACCATTAAGAAAACCAGCATTAAATGCATCGCCTGCGGAAGTTGTATCAACAATATTTTTGACTTCTTGTGTTGGTACTACGTATTGATTGCCACGATGATCACTAAAAATTGCTCCAGATTTTCCTTGTTTGACAACGACATCTTTAGCTCCCATTTGTTTTAAGCGCTTGATGGTATCGATCGCATTTTTATCTTGCCAAATTGCGTGCTCGTCCTCGAATGTGACTAATGCCAGATCAACAATAGGTAAAAGTGCGGTATAAATTTCTTGTGTTTTTTCTTGTGATTCCCAAAGTGCAGGGCGGTAATTACTATCAAAAGCAATTTTTACACCTTGTTTTGCAAGTACAGTTAATTCTGTAAGCAATGACATTCTGTCATTATCAGGTAAAATGGCTAATGAAATGCCACTTAAGTAAATCATATCTACAGTTATTAGTGCTTCAAATACTTTTTTAATATCAATATGTTGTAACAAATAACGAGCAGCAGATTGATTTCGCCAATATAAAAATGTTCGCTCACCTTGCGCATCCAATTGAATTAAATACAGGCCTGCGTGCCGTTTCGGGTCACGCAGTACCCAATTGGTATTGATACCATCAGCTTGCCAATGCTCAATCATTTGTTGGCTAAGTTTATCAGTTCCCATTGCTGAGATATACTGTACTTCAAGTGCTGTTGATGGTGTGATACGCGTTAAATAGGTTGCGGTATTTAGTGTATCCCCACCATAGGTTTGGTACATGTGACCAAATGCCTCGCCATTTAGCTCAATCATACATTCACCAATAATTGCTATTTTTTTCATAGATTTTCCTTATTTAAAATAGCGTTTTGCATTATTGAAACAAATATTTTGAACCATATTACCTAATAATCTTAAGTCATTTGGTGCTTCTCCATTTTCGACCCAACATCCTATTTTTTCACACAAGATACGACGGAAATATTCATGACGAGTATAAGAAAGAAAACTACGAGAATCTGTCAACATACCAACAAATTGACTTAATAATCCCAGTTGCGATAGTTGTTCTAATTGACGCTCCATGCCATCTTTTTGATCGTTAAACCACCAGCCTGAACCAAATTGAATTTTGCCGGCAATGCCCCCACCTTGAAAGTTACCCACCATACTACCGATCACTTCATTATCACGAGGATTTAAGCAATATAGGATTGTTTTAGGTAATTGATTTGTTTTATCCATTGCATCTAAGAGTTTTGAGAGAGGTTCTGCAAACATATGATCGCCAATAGAATCAAAACCACTATCAGCACCTAATAGTTTAAACATTCTGCTGTTATTATTACGAATCGCGCCAATATGAAATTGCATCACCCACTGACGTTTATGATATTCTTGCCCTAACCAAACTAATATTGCGGTACTAAATTGCGCAATTTGTAGTTCTGTCAATGGTTGGTGTTGGCGACGGTGATGTAGGATTTTGTCTAGTTCTTGTTCTGTTGGGATGTCAGCAAAACGGACAATTTCAATACCATGATCGGCAGATTTACAACCATGTTGTTCAAAATGATCAAGCCTTTTTAAAATAGCTTGTTGTAATGTTGAAAAATTAGTAATTTCAATATCAGCGACTTCAGCAAGTTGTTGTATATAATCATTAAATGTTGGGAGTTCGATTTTAAAAATTTTGTCTGGTCGCCAACTTGGTATCACATCAATATCAAATGTTTTATCTTCTGCAATTACTTTATGGTAGTGTAAAGAATCAATGGGATCATCCGTCGTTCCTGCGAGTTTGACATTCATCTGCTGCATAATACCTCGTGCAGAAAACTCGGGTTGTTGCAACATTTCATTACATTCATGCCAAATTGTTACCGCATTTTCAGGATTAAAGAGCTTATTATGAATGCCAAACGGACGACGTAGTTCTAAATGTGTCCAGTGATAAATGGGGTTACCAATACAAAGGGGGACCGTTTTTGCCCAAGCTAAATATTTTTCATAATGAGTAGCTGAACCTGTAATGAAGTGTTCTTCAATGCCTGCAGTTCGCATTGCACGCCATTTATAGTGATCGCCTTCTAACCAAATTTCTGCTAAATCTTTAAATTGTCGATTTTCAGCAATTTCTTTGGGATTGAGATGGCAATGATAATCAAAAATAGGCATATTTTCTGCATAGTCATGATACAGTTTTTCTGCAGTTCTTGTTGAAAGTAAGAAGTTTTCGCATAGAAAGGATTTCATCTTATTTCCTCCTTAAAATAACTTATTACACACCGCTATAAGCTGAGAAACCACCATCAATAGGCAAGACAACGCCGTTCACAAAGCTTGAATAGCGTTCATCAATTAAGAATAAAATGCCTCCTACTAACTCTTCTGCTTCTCCAAAACGCCCCATTGGCGTGTTGGTTAAAATTTTATGTGCTCGCGCTGTTGGACTGCCATCAGTATTAAATAACAAAGTACGATTTTGATTGCTTACTAAAAAACCTGGTGCGATCGCATTGCAACGAATACCAACATGAGAGAAATGTACAGCAAGCCATTGTGTAAAATTAGTGATAGCGGCTTTCGCTCCTGAATAGGCAGGAATTTTAGTGAGTGGGGTAAATGCATTCATGCTAGAAATATTGATAATGCAACAGCCTTGTTTTCCTATCATTTCCTTCACAAAAACTTGAGTCGGAAGAAGTGTGCCAAGGTAATTGAGGTTGAAAACAAACTCGACACCACTTTTGTCTAAGTCAAAAAAAGATTTGGTTTTTTCAGGTAATTCAAATTCATGAAATTCATTATCTGTTGTGGCTTTAGGATTATTACCGCCAGCACCATTAATGAGGATATCGCAGGAACCAAAGTCCTGTTTAATTTGCTCATTTGTTGCTTGAATGCTACTGAGTTCTAACACATTAGTTTGATAACCTTTAGCAATACCTCCCGATTGATTGATCTCTTCTGCAAAATAGTTTGCCATTTCCAGGTTAATATCTAATAAGGCGATTTTAGCGCCTGTTTTGGCGAGTTGCTTAGATAAGAAACCACATAATACGCCGCCAGCGCCAGTAATGACGATAACTTTGTCTTTAAATTGATGATTAAATGGAATTTGCATAAGTTTTCCTTATTAAGAATAGTATTCGATGTTTACCTAAACAATTTAATTACATTGGCGAATAGTTAAGGAATAATTTAGGTAATAATAAACTGATATCAGGGATAAATGTCACCATTAACAATGTAAGAATGAGTGCAACAAAAAATGGCAACATAGGTTTTAATACTCGATCAATGCTCACATGACCTACTGAACAGCCAATAAATAAAGCGCTACCAACAGGTGGTGTACAAATACCAATACAAAGGTTAAATGTCATGATGATACCGAAATGAACGGGATCGATGCCTAGTTCCATTGCAATGGGTAAGAAAATGGGTGTGAAAATTAATACTGCTGGCGTCATATCCATAAAAGTACCAACCATTAGTAGGAGTACAGTGATAAATAACATAATAACGATTGGATTAGCAGAAACAGCGAGTAAAGCATCTTGAATCAAATAAGGGATATCCGCATTTGCCATTGCCCAAGACATGCCTGATGACGCGCCTATGAGTAATAGAACAATTGCAGTTGTTATACTTGATTCTAAAATGATCGTAGGGAGTTCTTTAATTTTTACTTCTTTATAGAATCCAACAGCAAGCACTAAAGTATAGATTACAGCAATGGCAGAGGCTTCTGTTGCAGTAAATATTCCAGCAATGATGCCACCAATCACAATGAAAATAAGTAATAAAGAGGGTAACGCATCAATGGTTTTTAGCATAACATCTTTACAACTTGGAGTTGGTTCAAGTGGATATTTTTTCTTTTTGGCTATAAAACCGGCCACAAGCATGATGCCCAATCCCATTAATATGCCCGGTAAATAACCTGCTAGAAAGAGTGCTGAAATGGATGTGCCACCTGAAACAAGAGAGTAAACAATCAATGTGTTACTTGGTGGAATAAGTAATCCAGTTGGGCAAGATGCAATATTGACTGCAGCTGAAATTTCAGGATCATAGCCTTCTTTTTTTTGTAAAGGTGACATAATTCCACCCATTGCAGCAGCTGAAGCAACGGCAGAGCCAGAAATTGAGCCAAATAACATATTAGCAAGAACATTACTATGGAATAATGAGCCCGGTAATCTAGCTCCTAATGCTTTAGCCAGTGCAATTAAGCGGATGGCAATGCCACCTCGATTCATTATATTGCCTGCTAAAATGAAAAAGGGAATTGCTAACAATGCAAAATTATCTAAACCAGATGCCATTTTCTGAGTGACAACAGTTAAAGCGCTATCTAGCGGTAAGCTGATCATAATTGTAATTAATGTTGAAATTGCAATCGCAAAAGAAATTGGTACTGAAAGCACTAACATTAAAATGAAAGAGCCAAAAAGGGCGAGAATACTTGTCCATTCCATAATTGCTCCTTAATTAGGTTGTTGACCAGTTTTATCAAATTTTGAAACAAGGTCCATAAGAATATAGAACACCATAATTGCTCCCGAAACAGGTAAACAAAGATAAACAATCCCCATGTCTATACCAAGTGATGGCGAAATTTGTCCAGATATATGTGTATCCCATGCAAGATTAGCGCCACCATAAACGAGAATAAATCCTGCAAAAAAGAGCATCACACCAGAAATGAAGATCTCAAGAAGAGTCTTATTTTTCCCTTTACTTTTCATGAGTAATAAGTCAATTGCAAGGTGTCTTTTTAGCCCTGTTGCATAAGCTGCTCCAATAAGACCTACCCACATAAAGAGAAAACGAGCTAGTTCATCAGTTACAATGCTTGCTGCATTGAGAATATAGCGAGAGATAACTTGCCAAATGACACAGGCTACGAGAACGGAGGAAAGTGATACTAAGAAATAGATTAATGTTTGGTTCACCAATTTTAAAAGTTTTTCCATAAAAACCCCTTAGAGTCTATATAAATATAAAGTGAATTTTATAATTATTTTCTTATTTTAAATGAGATCGATGTCACATTTTTACAATTGGAATTCCAATTTTGTATTTTTTGTGATCTTTATCTCATTTTAAGATAAATTGTTTTGACTGAAATGTGAAAAAATACAAATATTGGTATACCAAATATTTTTTGGTCTGATGTGAATTTAATCATAAAGGGGATAGAGATGAAAAAATTCTTATTAAATACTGTGATTACGACAGTTGTTCTAGGATTGTCTTTTAATACGTTAGCGAGCACTACGTTAAAATTAAGCCATAATCAAAATAGATCCCACCCAGTTCATGAAGCATTGCAATACATGGCTAAGCGTACTGAAACATTAACAGATGGAGCACTAAAAATCCGAGTCTACCCAGATGCCCAACTTGGTTCACAACGTGAGTCTTTAGAGCTTGTACAAAAAGGTGCTTTAGCATTAGCAAAATCAAACGCAGCTGAGCTAGAGGCGTTTAGTAAGCCATATGGCGTATATAATTTGCCTTATTTATTTAACAGTAAAGCGCATTATTATAAAGTGATGAAAAGCCCAATTGGACAAAGTATTTTACAATCATCGAAAGAAAATGGCTTTATTGGTTTAGCTTACTTAGATGCCGGCGCAAGAAGTTTCTATACATCAAAACCAATTAAAACCCCTGAGGATTTAAAAGGGTTAAAAGTTCGAGTTCAGCCTAGTCCGACAGCAGTAAATATGGTGCAATTTTTGGGAGGAAACCCAACACCTTTAGCTTATGGTGAACTTTATACTGCGCTTCAGCAAGGGGTGGTTGATGCTGCTGAAAATAATATTCCATCTTATACGTTAAGTCGTCATAGTGAAGTATCTAAATATTTTAGTCTAGATGAACACACTATGGTCCCTGATGTGTTAGTTATTTCAACTAAAGTATGGGATGCTTTGAGTAAAAAAGAACAACAAGCATTGAAACAAGCTGCTGATGAGGCGACTGCTAAAATGCAAGAGCTTTGGGTTGCTTCTGAAAATAAAGAAAGAGAATCTGCGATTAAGCAAGGCTCAAAATTTGTGGAAGTAGATAAATCGACATTTAAAGCTGCGGTTATCCCAATGTATGAAGAGTTACAAAAAGCAGATCCTGATACATATAAAATCGTAGAAGAGATCCGTAAATTACAATAATTATGTTATATTAATAATTTATTATACCAATATTTGAATTTGTATGGTTATTTATGGAACTTAAGGATTTTTCATTATGAGTAAAAACTATTTATTACGATCTTATAAGAAAATTGGTGAATTATTGAAAGATGAACTTCGCAAAGGGAATTATGCAATTGGCGAACGATTACCTCCAGAACGTGATATTGCAGAACGTTTTAGTGTCAGTCGCACTGTCGTCAGAGAAGCATTAATTATGTTGGAACTAGAAAACCTGATTTCTGTTAGAAAGGGATCTGGTGTCTATGTCATTAATTTACCAAGCAGTAATGATAGTTTTGATTATTTAGATGTAGGACCATTTGAATTGTTGCAAGCTCGACAATTATTAGAAAGCAGTATTGCCGAATTTGCAGCAATTCAAGCGAACCGCAATGATATTGTACGATTGAAAGAAATTTTAAAGCGTGAATATATTACGTTAGAGCAAGGTGGTAATGATGATTATTCTGAAGATGAAGAATTTCATACTGCGATTGCGGAAATAACCCAGAATGAAGTTTTAATTCAGATGCAAAAAGACCTATGGAAGTATCGTTCGAATCCAATGTGGAAAGGTCTTCATTCGCATATTCAAGTGCATCATTATCGTCACTTATGGTTAAAAGATCATGAGGCAATTCTCAATAGTATCCAACGAAAAGATCCTGCGCTTGCCAAAAAAGCTATGTGGCAGCATCTTGAAAATGTAAAACAGAAATTATTTGAATTATCAGACCTTGATGATCCTGATTTTGATGGTTATTTGTTTAATCGCAATCCTGTTGTTGTTGGAATATGATCTTAAATCATCAAATAACGTTTTTACAAAAAAATGATATTTACTACATTAATCTAGTACAGCCTAGTAAATAATGAATTTATCGTTACTTATTTTTCAAAAATAAATATTGATTATTTTAAATATGATGTGTTTAAGTAACACAGTACCAATTAAGTTATTAGAGATGTCCATTTAATGGATATATAAATTTCTGGAAAGGAATTAGCTATTTTCATATTACATCATATATAACTCTGTTAAGAATAATTTAATGATTATTGTATTAATATGAAATGTGCCCAGAATATATCATCAATAAATCTTATAAATCATAATCAATAAAATAGTTAGAAAAACTGATAAAAGTAAACTCTCCTTAATCAAGGTAGCGAAAGAAAGATACCAATGTTGATGGATGAGTGAGCATTATTTATAGGACAAATAATTTTGAATGGAGAATTTTATGGAACAAACATGGCGTTGGTATGGACCACAAGATCCTGTTTCTCTGGCAGATATTCGCCAGGCTGGTGCAACGGGAGTTGTTACTGCGCTTCATCATATTCCAAATGGTCAAATTTGGTCAGTGGAAGAGATTGAAAAGCGTAAAGCAGATATTGAACAAGCAGGTCTAGTCTGGTCTGTAGTAGAGAGTGTACCTGTTCATGAAGAAATTAAAACACAAACGGGGCAATATAAACAATGGATCAATAACTATAAACAAACGCTACGTCATCTTGCTCAATGTGGTATTGATACGGTGTGTTATAATTTTATGCCTGTCTTAGATTGGACTCGTACAGATTTGGCATACCAAATGCCAGATGGATCAAAAGCATTACGATTCGATCATATAGCTTTTGCTGCTTTTGAATTATATATTCTAAAACGTCCAAACGCAGAACAAAACTACTCTGTTGAAGAGTGTTCGCAAGCAAAAGCTTATTTTGAAAAAATGAGTAAGCAAGATATTCAGCAATTGACGAATAATATTATTGCGGGTTTACCTGGCGCGGAAGAAGGTTATACTTTAAGTGAATTCCAAGGGCAGCTAGATCGCTATCAAAATATCACACCAGAAAAGTTTCGGACTCATTTGGCTTATTTCTTAAATGAAATTATTCCTATAGCCGCAGAAGTGGGGATTAAAATGGCAATTCATCCTGATGATCCTCCTCGCCCAATTTTGGGTTTACCGCGTATTGTTTCGACTATCGAAGATATGCAATGGATTGTCAACATCCAACCTTTAGAAGCGAATGGTTTTACAATGTGTACGGGATCTTATGGTGTTCGTTCAGATAATGATTTGGTTAAAATGACAGAGCAATTCTCTGAGCGTATTTACTTCGCACATTTGCGCTCAACTTGTCGTGAACAAAATCCTTTAAGTTTTCATGAAGCGGCCCATTTAGAGGGCGATGTGGATATGTTTAAGGTTGTCAAAGCACTCTTAACAGAAGAATACAGACGAAAAGCTAATGGAAAAGGTCGTTTAATTCCAATGCGTCCTGATCATGGTCATCAA
The DNA here is from genome assembly GCA_030783905.1 of Bisgaard Taxon 45. Classification (GTDB taxonomy): domain Bacteria; phylum Pseudomonadota; class Gammaproteobacteria; order Enterobacterales; family Pasteurellaceae; genus Pasteurella. The sequence continues at coordinate 150,007 of JAQAHH010000006.1, forward strand.
ATGCTTGATGATTTGAATAAAAAAACAAATCCTGGTTATTCAGCAATTGGTCGGCTAAAAGGTTTAGCGGAATTTCGAGGATTAGAGTTAGCTCTGAAAAAAGTTTATTTTGAAATGTGATAAACGATTAGATAAAAAATGCGAGTGAATGACTCGCATTTTTTGATGTTTGAAGATCAAGATAAGGCACAGATTATTTTCTTGCCAATGGTGGCACGAAAGTTAAACCTAAATCCCAAGGTTGTTCGATCCAGGTATTTTGTGGAATATCAACGACATAATCATCCACTAAGGCGGCACCAGCTGGTTTGGCAAATACCGTCACAAATTTGGCTTTTGGGTACATTTCACGAATAGCGCGTGCAGTATTGCCTGTATCCACTAAATCATCCACCACGATGAAACCCTCGCCATCACCTTCGGCACGATGTAATACTTTTAATTCACCTTGTTCAACATGATCGTGATAACTGGCAATACAAACGGTTTCTATATGACGAATACCGAGTTCACGGGCGAGTACCGCTGCTGGAAATAATCCACCACGACTCACGGCAATAATGCCTTTCCATTGAGTTGCTGGTAGTAAACGCTCTGATAATTTACGTGCGTGCATTTGGAACATATCCCACGTCACCACATATTTTTCGCTCATAAATACACCTTTTTAAAAAGAGAGAGTAAAATTTTACCCATAAATTAAAAAATTGCGTTAGGATAACGCGAAATAGCCTTTTATGCTATCATTTTGCGGATTTTTTTCGTGTTTTTATGAACGAAATTAGAGAAGACATTTCTGAAGAGGAGACCATAATGTCAGGAATCAAAACACTACAACCAACATTGTTATGGAAGTGGTTTAGCCAAATTTGTGCTATTCCACATCCGTCTTATCACGAAGAGCAAATTGCACAATTTATTATGCATTGGGCGAAAGGCAAAGGATTTTATGCAGAACGTGATGAAGTCGGCAATATTTTGATTCGTAAACCTGCCAGTGAAGGTATGGAAAATCATGTACCCGTCGCGTTACAAGCCCATTTGGATATGGTACCGCAAGCAAATGAGGGAACGGTGCATAATTTTACTCAAGATCCGATTCAACCTTATATTGATGGTGAATGGGTGAAAGCTAAAGGTACGACTTTAGGTGCAGATAATGGGATCGGTATGGCCTCGGCATTAGCGGTATTAGATGCGGAAGATTTAGAGCATCCTCCTCTTGAAGTGCTATTAACCATGACTGAAGAAGCGGGTATGGAAGGGGCCATCGGTTTACGCCCAAACTGGCTACAAAGCGAAATCATGATTAACACGGATACAGAAGAAAACGGTGAAATCTACATCGGGTGTGCTGGTGGTGAAAATGCCAATATTACATTGCAAATTGAACGTAAACTGAATACTTTTCAGCACAGCTATCAAGTAGGGTTGAAAGGACTCTCTGGTGGTCATTCTGGGGGCGATATTCATACTGGCCGCGCGAATGCGATTAAAGTATTAGCGCGTTTTCTTGCTAAACTCACACAAGAACAGCCAGAATTTCAATTTGCATTAAGTGATATTCGTGGTGGTTCAGTACGTAATGCCATTCCTCGCGAAGCCTTTGCAACACTTGCCTTTAATGAGGATTTAGCAACCCTACAACAAGCAGTCAGTGAATTTGAGGGGGTATTGAAACATGAGCTAGTGAAAGTTGAACCTAATCTGTCCTTGACGCTGAAGCCTGTCGAGAATGCGGATACCGTGTTTTCACAAAATACGACGCAAAAAGTCATTCATTTACTCAATGTACTACCAAATGGCGTGATCCGGAATAGTGATGTGTTAGAGAATGTGGTGGAAAGTTCGCTAAGTATTGGTGTATTGCGTACCGAAGAAGAGCAAATTAAAGGGACGATTTTGATTCGTTCACTGATTCATAGTGGTAATCGTTATATTGGTAGTTTATTGAAATCGCTCGTTACCTTGGCTGGGGCGGAGGTACAGTTTAGTGGCTATTATCCAGGATGGGAACCTCATAATGATGCCCCAATTGTGGATTTAACGGCAAAGATTTATGCCAATGTGTTAGGTTATGCCCCTACAGTGAAAGTGATCCATGCAGGCTTAGAATGTGGTTTACTGAAAAAGATTTATCCAGATATGGATATGGTGTCAATTGGACCGACGATCCGTAATGCGCACTCACCAGATGAAAAAGTGCATATTCCCGCAGTGCAAACCTATTGGGAATTACTCACCAAATTGTTAGCAGCGATTCCTGCAAAATAGGCAGCAATCAAGCATAAGCGTGTAGTGAGTACGTTAACCTGTTCACTGCACGTTTTATTTTTGCAGAAGGGGGAGGCGTGTCTTTGGTGTCTTTCGTCTTGCCCATATTTTTCCATGCTTTGAGCGGCTTTTTGATATATCCCATTATTGTTTACGCTATGTACTTTATTGTTTAGTACCTATCTGTCGTTACAGTATGAGGTTTATTTCATGTATTCTTTATCATTATCTGAAATTTATTGATGTGATAAAAAAAAACAAAAAGGCGCATCTTTCGATACGCCTTCTTAAGCACGTGAAGCTCAATTATTTGATAATTTTCGCTACCACACCCGCACCTACTGTACGACCACCTTCACGAATCGCAAAGCGTAAACCTTGGTCCATCGCGATTGGGTGAATCAAGCTGACAGTCATCTTGATGTTATCACCAGGCATAACCATCTCTACGCCTTCTGGTAATTCGATTGTACCTGTTACGTCAGTTGTACGGAAGTAGAACTGTGGACGGTAACCTTTGAAGAATGGAGTATGACGACCACCTTCTTCTTTTGATAACACGTAAACTTCTGATTCAAAGTCTGTGTGTGGTGTGATTGAACCTGGTTTCGCTAATACTTGACCACGTTCGATTTCTTCACGTTTTGTACCACGTAATAACGCACCAACGTTTTCACCCGCACGACCTTCGTCTAATAATTTACGGAACATCTCAACACCTGTTACAGTGGTTTTCGTTGTCGGTTTGATACCCACGATTTCCACTTCTTCACCTGTACGGATGATACCACGCTCAACACGACCTGTTACTACAGTACCACGACCAGAAATTGAGAACACGTCTTCAATTGGAAGAAGGAACGGTTGGTCGATTGCACGTTGTGGCTCTGGAATGTAAGTATCTAAGTGGTTTGCTAACTCAAGAATTTTCTCTTCCCACTCTGCCACACCGTTTAACGCTTGTAACGCTGAACCACGTACGATTGGTGTGTCATCACCTGGGAAATCATATTGAGAAAGAAGTTCACGCACTTCCATTTCAACTAATTCTAATAATTCTTCATCATCCACCATGTCGCATTTGTTTAAGAATACGATGATGTATGGCACACCTACTTGGCGACCTAAAAGAATGTGCTCACGAGTTTGTGGCATAGGACCGTCAGTTGCTGCTACTACTAAGATAGCACCGTCCATTTGTGCCGCACCGGTAATCATGTTTTTCACATAGTCCGCGTGTCCTGGACAGTCAACGTGTGCGTAGTGACGAGTTGGTGTATCGTATTCTACGTGTGACGTGTTGATGGTGATACCACGCGCTTTTTCTTCTGGCGCGTTGTCAATTTGGTCGAATGCACGCGCTGCACCACCGTAGTGTTTTGCTAATACGGTTGTGATTGCTGCGGTTAAAGTTGTTTTACCATGGTCAACGTGGCCGATTGTACCCACGTTTACGTGCGGTTTTGTACGTTCAAATTTTTCTTTAGACATTGAGAGTCCCTCTAAACAAACACGGTTATGGATGGTTCAATATACCACATTAACCAAAATTTAAATTTGCTGTTAATTAAGGACAGGACAGAAAGGAAATACTAGGACTGGTGCTGATAGGCGGATTTGAACCGCCGACCTCACCCTTACCAAGGGTGCGCTCTACCAACTGAGCTATATCAGCGTTTGGAGCGGGCAGCGGGAATCGAACCCGCATCATCAGCTTGGAAGGCTGAGGTAATAGCCATTATACGATGCCCGCAGTCCTAAATTCATCTGACCCATCAGAACTAGTTTCATTTAAAAAATGGTGGAGGGAGAAGGATTCGAACCTTCGAAGGCTGAGCCGGCAGATTTACAGTCTGCTCCCTTTGGCCGCTCGGGAATCCCTCCGCGTTAAATGAAAACTTGCCGAGAATGAATGGTGCCGACTACCGGAATCGAACTGGTGACCTACTGATTACAAGTCAGTTGCTCTACCTACTGAGCTAAGTCGGCATCTCGTAAGCAAGTGAGGCGTATTATAGGGAAATTTTCATCGCTGACAAGTGTTTTTTTGAAAAAAAGTGATTTTTTTACTTGTTCGTCTATTTCTCACTCAAAAAGTCCACCTTTTCTCATAAAGTCGTCAGTTTTGGAAAATTTTTATCCTTTTTTTATGATTTATAGGGTATATTTCATACTCAATTTATGACAACGTGACAACTGAAACAGATTGTGGACTTAACAAATTCAACCTTTTTATCAAACCAATTAACTCCTTTTCTCTCTTTTAGCCGTGAACAGTGGGCTGAATTAAGAAAATCTGTGCCGTTAACCCTAACCGAACAGGATTTAAAGCCTCTGCTTGGGATTAACGAAGATCTTTCTTTAGATGAAGTACGCACTATTTATTTGCCTTTGGTGCGTTTAATTAATTACTACATTGAAGAACGTATCCAGCGTCAGCAAGTAATGAATCGCTTTTTAGGTGTCAATCCTGATAAAGTGCCCTACATTATTAGTATTGCGGGCAGTGTGGCGGTCGGGAAAAGTACATCAGCGCGTATTCTACAATCATTGCTTTCCCAGTGGCCAGAATGCCGTAAGGTAGATTTGATCACCACTGATGGTTTTTTATACCCTCTCGCTAAATTACAACAAGATAATTTATTACATAAAAAAGGTTTTCCTGTTTCCTATGATACGGCCCGGTTAGTGCGTTTCTTAGCTGATATTAAATCCGGCAAACCCAATGTGACCGCTCCCGTCTATTCTCATTTAATTTATGATATCGTTCCCGACCAATTTGATGTGGTTGATCAGCCAGATATTTTAATTTTAGAAGGCTTAAATGTTTTACAGACCGGCGATCGTTCAAGCCAAACGTTCGTTTCCGACTTTGTGGATTTCTCGATTTATGTCGATGCAGATGAACATCTCTTAAAAGAATGGTATATCAGTCGTTTTTTGAAGTTCCGTCAAAGTGCATTTAGTGATCCAAATTCGTATTTTAAACATTATGCAACATTGTCTGAACGAGATGCCATCAAGACGGCAAGCCAGATTTGGGACGACATTAACGGCCTAAATTTAAGAGAAAATATTTTACCAACAAGAGAACGTGCAAACTTAATTTTAACCAAAGGCACTGATCATGCGGTGGAATTGGTCAAATTACGTAAGTAATCCCATTAAACCCGGCATTGCTAAAAGAGGACCGCACTTTATCTGTTCAAGTAAAGTGCGGTTTGTTTTGGAAAAGTTTAGAGAATAAAACGGCTTAAATCTTCGTTTTCTACGACATCGCCTAGCGCATCAAGCACATAAGCTTCATCAATGCTGACGACTTGACCATGCATTTCGCTCGCATTAAAGGAAATTTTATCCATTAAACGCTCCATGACCGTATGTAAACGACGAGCACCAATATTTTCGGTTTTTTCATTCACACGGAATGCCGCTTCGGCAATTTTCTTAATCGACCCTTCACTAAACTCAATATTCACCCCTTCTGTTGCCATTAAGGCTTTGTATTGCTCGGTTAATGAAGCGTTTGGTTCAGTTAAAATTCGCTCAAAATCCACCGCACTTAATGCCGATAATTCCACACGAATAGGTAAACGACCTTGTAATTCAGGAATTAAATCTGACGGACGGGCCACTTGGAATGCCCCAGAGGCAATAAACAAAATATGATCAGTTTTCACCATACCATGCTTGGTGCTGACCGTTGTGCCTTCCACTAATGGAAGTAAATCACGCTGCACCCCTTCACGTGATACATCGGCACCGCTGTATTCACCTTTCTTACAGATTTTGTCGATCTCATCAATGAATACAATCCCGTTTTGTTCTACTGCATCAATGGCTTTTTGTTTCAGATCTTCTGGGTTAATCAGTTTTGCGGCTTCATCATCAATCAAGGTTTTTAACGCGTCTTTAATTTTCATTTTGCGTTTTTTGGTTTGCCCGCTTGAAAGATTTTGGAACATCGATTGCAATTGATTAGTCATTTCTTCCATGCCCGGCGGTGCCATAATTTCCACCCCCATAGACGGTGCAGCGACATCAATGTCGATTTCTTTATCATCTAATTGCCCTTCACGCAATTTTTTGCGGAAGACTTGGCGAGTGGTATTATTGCTATCTGTTGTTTCAACTTGTCCCCACTGATTTTTTGCAGGTGGCAGTAAGGCATCTAAAATACGATCTTCAGCCGCTTCTTCGGCACGGAAACGATTTTTCTCAATCTCCGTTTGACGCACCAATTTCATCGCACTGTCGGTTAAATCACGGATAATCGAATCCACCTCTTTCCCCACATAACCCACTTCGGTAAATTTCGTGGCTTCCACTTTAATAAAAGGGGCATTGGCAAGTTTGGCTAAACGGCGAGCAATTTCGGTTTTCCCTACCCCTGTTGGACCAATCATTAAAATATTTTTCGGTGTGACTTCGTGGCGTAACGGTTCTTGTAATTGCATTCTTCGCCAACGATTTCGCAAGGCAATCGCCACCGCTCTTTTCGCATCGGCTTGCCCAATAATATGTTGATCCAATTCAGAGACAATTTCTCTTGGGGTCATCTCAGACATGTTTACTCCTCTGACCTAGCTATTAGGTAATTCTTCAATCGTAAAATGGGTGTTGGTGTAAACACAAATATCACCCGCAATCTTTAAGGATTTTTCCACAATCTCACGTGCAGATAAATCGGTGTTTTCCACTAACGCACGTGCCGCAGAAAGGGCAAAGTTACCCCCTGAACCAATGGCTAAAATTTGGTCTTCTTCAGGTTGCACCACATCACCAATCCCCGTGATAATTAAACTTTCTTTCTCATCAGCCACAATCAACATCGCTTCAAGTTTGCGTAACGCACGGTCGGTACGCCAATCTTTCGCCAATTCCACCGCACTTTTTAACAAATGCCCTTGATGCATTTCCAACTTACGTTCAAATAATTCAAATAACGTAAAGGCATCAGCCGTGCCCCCAGCAAACCCGGCTAACACTTTGCCATTGTATAAACGACGCACTTTACGGGCATTGCCTTTCATCACGGTGTTGCCTAATGAAACCTGACCATCACCGCCGACCACAACATGACCATTACGGCGAACACTTACAATTGTTGTCATTTCGTATCCTTTGTTATTGCAAATAATAAAGCACTATATGGCGATGAAATGGGAAAGATCAAGGGAAAAGAAAAAGAAAAGCCGTTTCGTTGTGCAGAACAGGGTTAAACGGCTTTTGGGATTAATAAAAAAGACCAAACAAAAACGCGATAAAGACCATTGCGCCAAAGTAATTGTTATTCAAAAAGGCTTTGAAGCAGGATTCTCGTTCACGATCTTTGATGAGTTTGCATTGGTAAACGAAAAATAAGGTGGCGATAAATAGCACAGCAAAATAACTGATGTGCAGTTGTGAAAGGTAGCCTATGGTGCCTAAAAAACACAGGGTGAGAATTTGCAGTAATGAGATGATTTTGTTGTCATATTGGGCGAACAAAATGGCGGTGGATTTGACACCAATGCGTAAATCATCGTCCCGATCCACCATCGCGTATTGGGTATCATAGGCCACTGTCCAGGCTAAATTGGCGAAAAATAACAGCCAACATTCGAGTGGTAAGGCTTCAATTGACGCCCCATATGCCATGGGAATCGACCAGCCAAATGCCATACCTAAAAACAGTTGGGGCAAATGGGTGTAGCGTTTCATAAAAGGATAGATAAAGGCTAAAAAGACGGCAATAAATGACAGCACAATGGCATAGGTGTTCAAAAACAAGACTAATATAAAGGAACAAAAGACCAGTAAGGCAAATAGCCATTTTGCTTCTTCAGGTGTGGCGGCTCCCGTCGCCAATGGGCGTTTGGAAGTACGTTTGACGGCGCCATCGATATGGCGATCGGCATAATCGTTAATCACACAGCCTGCCGCGCGCATAAAAATCACGCCTAAGACAAAAATACTCAATATCGAGAAATTCGGCATTCCTTTGACAGATAAAAATAGTGCCCAAAGGGTTGGCCAGAGTAATAATAACGTGCCAATTGGCTTATCAAATCGCATTAACTGTGCGTAGGCAATCCATTTTTGTTTAGAAATTGGCATAGTTTCCAAAAATTAATTAAAAGTGCGCTCATTTTACTGCAAATTTTTTGAAATTTCTTTACAAAATCATCCCGAATTAAAGTTCATTCTCCCGGATTAAATGAGATTATTATGATGAGATAAAGGGATAAATCATAAATTTGTGATTTATCTCACTATGTTGACTTTAGAAAGGCAGTAGACTAAACAAATTCAAGACGTAAAAAGGAGATCATATGTTTAAACAGCTTCAACAAATTGGTAAGGCATTTATGTTGCCGATTGCGATTTTACCCGCTGCGGGTTTGCTGTTAGGTATTGGTGGGGCTTTATCAAATAAGGCAACGGTGCAAGCTTATCCAGTTTTAGATAATTCGGTGTTACAAGGCATTTTTCAGATTATGTCTGCAGCAGGTAGTGTGGTTTTTGCCAACCTCGCTTTATTGCTTTGCATCGGTTTGGGGATTGGTCTGGCTAAACGTGATAAAGGGGTCGCGGCATTAGCGGCAGTAGTTGGCTATTTAATTATGACGGGGACCATTAATGCTTTAATCAGTCTTTTTTCACCAGAAGTGAAAGGCATTGATACGGGGGTTATTGGTGCATTAGTGATGGGGTTATTAACAGTGAAGTTGCATAACCGTTACCATAATATCCAGCTACCACAAATTTTAGGTTTCTTCGGCGGTTCACGCTTTGTGCCTATTATCACCGCATTTGCGGCCATTTTTGTTGGGTTCCTTTTTTTCCTCGTTTGGCCAACGTTCCAAGGTTGGTTAGTCTCGGCGGGTGAGAGCATTTCGTCTATGGGGGCGATTGGTACATTCTTTTATGGTTTTCTGATGCGCTTGAGCGGTGCGGTTGGCTTGCATCACATGATTTATCCACTCTTTTGGTATACTGAATTAGGTGGAACGGAAATTGTGAATGGGGAAACGATTATTGGGGCACAAAAAATCTTTTTTGCCCAATTAGCCGATCCAAATCATCAAGGGTTGTTTACTGAAGGCACACGATTCTTTGCTGGGCGTTTTGATACCATGATGTTTGGTTTACCCGCATCTTGTTTAGCAATGTATCATTGTGTCCCTAAAGCACGCCGTGGTCTGATAGGCGGGTTATTTTTAGGTGCGGCGCTCACCTCATTCATTACAGGGATTACTGAACCTATCGAATTTATGTTCTTATTTGTGGCACCTTGGTTGTATGTTTTCCATGCCTTCTTAGATGGTGTTTCATTCTTTATTGCCGATTTCTTGAATATTTCGATTGGTAATACCTTCTCTGGTGGATTTATTGACTTCCTCTTATTTGGCATTTTACAAGGCAATGCAAACACAAACTGGATCCTTGTCGTCGTTGTCGGTGTGTTTTGGGCCATGTTATATTACTTTAGCTTCCGCTTTCTGATTACGAAATTTGATGTGATGACACCAGGCAGAGCAGAAGAACAGGAAGAGGTGGTTGAATCGACTAACTCTTCGTTAACTGAAAATGCACATCACATTATTGAGGCATTAGGTAAGGCCGAAAATATTGAACATGTCGATGCCTGTATTACGCGTTTACGGGTGAATGTCAAAGATGTGAAAGCGGTGGATAAAGCGCGTCTAAAAGCGTTAGGTGCCATTGATGTACTGGAAGTGGGTGGCGGTATTCAAGCCATTTTTGGTGCAAAGGCTGTATTATATAAAAGTGAAGTCAACCAAATTTTAGGCAAAGAAGATTAATTGCCTTGTTTTAAATAAGCATGCCTCTAAGCAGTCTTAGGGGCATTTTTATGGCTGAAAAAATATATTTTCAGATGTGTATAGACTTATCTTATCTCCTTGTTAGAATTGAGATAATATTGATTAATTTTAGTGCAGTAGATTTATGGACATAGTAACAGATTTGTTGAATGCTTTTTTAACCTCAACCCATTTTGCAATTTTAGCCAAAATGGCAATAGCAATGTTATTAGGCGGTATCATTGGTTTAGAGCGTGAATTAAAACGGAAAGCGGTCGGGGTGAAGACCTGTGTCATTATCGCGGTCACTACGTGTGTTTTAACCATTGTCTCTATTCAAGCCGCTGAGCATTATGCTCAAGTGTCAGAAAATATCCGTACTGATCCCATGCGTTTAGCCGCACAAGTGATTAGCGGGATTGGTTTTTTAGGTGCGGGGGTCATTTTACGTAAAAGTAATGATGCGATTTCAGGCTTAACCACAGCAGCGATTATTTGGGCCGCAGCGGGTATTGGTATTGCCAGTGGGGCAGGCTTTTTCTTTGATGCGATTATTGCCACTATGATGATTTTAATTGCGGTACGCTTAAGCCCTATCGTACAAAGTCTCGTACGTCGTAAAAATAAGATTCGTAAAACAAAAATTACCATTCAGCTCAATACCCCAAATGCAATTGGTAAAGTGACGGATATTTTAATCAGTAATAATTATCGGCTCGATAGTTTAAGTGTAAAAGACCTGCCGAATACTGATGATGTGCGTTTAAATATGCGTTGTTTGATTACAGATAAAACCATGCTCCAGAACCTGTACTTATTACTAAAAAATGAGCCTGAAGTGGTGAGTGTTGATTTGGATAATTAATCCCTCTATAAGACAGGTTATGATTTTTTGATAGACAGAAAATTATGGACTGTCTTTTATTTTTAGATGGCGTAAAGTCAATCATTATCATTTATATAAATAATTGATTTTTATCATATAAATGACTTTTATCCTTTGGGTTCAAAGATAAACATTGATCTATGTCATATTCCCTACCTCTTTTTGGTTGTTTAATGAAATTGACGTTTCTATGTCATTTTATAGCATAACCATCGGGGGATACGTTATGGATAAATTACTCGTCAATTCAAGATTGACTAGGCGTTCTTTGCTTAAAGGAACTTCAATTGGTGCAGCTGTCGCTGCGACTAATCTATCATTACCTTTCAAAGCAGTCGCTAATACAGATAAGGCGACATCCTCTTCAATAGAAAACATGCAGGAAAAAGTAGTTTGGAGTGCTTGTACAGTGAACTGCGGTAGCCGTTGTCCACTGAGAATGCATGTTAAAGACAATAAAATTTTATATGTGGAAACAGATAATACAGGGACAGATACTTATAACGTTGATCACCAAGTCAGAGCATGCTTACGCGGACGCTCAATGCGCCGTCGCGTCTATAACCCTGATCGTTTGAAATATCCAATGAAACGCGTTGGAAAACGCGGTGAGGGTAAGTTTAAACGTATTAGTTGGGATGAAGCTTTAACTGAAATTGCGGAGTCATTACGTAAAAATATTCAGAAATATGGCAATGAATCAATTTATCTTAACTATGGCACAGGCACATTAGGTGGCACCATGACTCGTTCTTGGCCACCAAGTGCAACGATGCTTGCACGTTTTATGAACTGTCTAGGTGGTTATCTCAATCATTACGGTGACTATAGCACGGCACAAATTGCGGTAGGACTTGATTATACCTATGGGGGTGGCTGGGCTTTAGGGAATGGATTAGCCGATATTGAGAATACTAAACTTGTTGTGCTTTTTGGTAATAATCCTGCCGAAACTCGTATGAGTGGTGGTGGATTAACCTATTGTATTGAACAAGCGCGACAAAAATCGAATGCGAAAATGATCATTATTGATCCGCGTTATACAGATACTGGTGCAGGGCGTGAAGACGAGTGGATACCTATTCGTCCAGGAACTGATGCTGCCTTAGTTTCTGCGTTGGCTTATGTGATGATTACGGAAGATTTAGTCGATCAAGCATTTTTAGATACTTATTGTGTTGGCTATGATGAAAAAACCTTACCGGAAAGTGCACCGGAAAATAGCCATTATAAAGCGTATATTCTTGGTCAGGGGGAAGATGGGATCGCAAAAACGCCAGAATGGGCAGCGAAAATCACAGGTATTCCTGAGCAACGCATCATTAAACTTGCCAGAGAAATTGGTAGTACGAAGCCGGCATTTATTGCTCAAGGTTGGGGACCACAGCGCCGTAGTAACGGTGAGCTAATTTCTCGTGCGATCGCGATGTTACCAATTCTGACTGGGAATGTTGGGATTCACGGCGGAAATACTGGGGCGAGAGAAAGTGCTTATTCGATGCCATTTGTGCGTATGCCAACCTTAACCAACCCAGTGAAAGCCAGTATCCCAATGTTTTTATGGACCGATGCTATTTTCCGTGCTCACGAAATGACCGCATTAACGGATGGTATTCGTGGTGTCGAAAAATTAACAGCACCGATCAAAGTCATTTGGAATTATGCGAGTAACTGCCTTATTAACCAGCATTCTGATATCAATCGTACCCACGACATTTTGCAAGATGATACGCAGTGTGAATTGATTATTACCATTGATAACCATATGACTTCGACAGCGAAGTACAGTGATATTTTGTTGCCAGATTGCACGGCATCTGAACAGATGGATTTTTGCTTGGATGCATATATTGCAAATATGGATTACGTGATTTTTGCTGACCAAGTCATTACGCCGTCGTTTGAGTGCCGTAATATTTACGACATGTTAAGTGATCTTGCTGAAAAAATGGGGGTTAAGCAAGCATTCACTGAGGGGCGTACGCAAGAAGAATGGCTACGTCATATTTATCAACAATCCCGAGAAAACTTGCCAGAATTACCGACGTTTGAAGAATTCAGACAGCAAGGGATATTTAAAAAAGTGGATCCAAACGGTTCCTATGTGGCTTATAAAGCATTCCGTGAAGATCCAAAAGCCAATCCACTACAAACGCCATCGGGGAAAATTGAAATTTACTCTGAGCGATTAGCTGAGATTGCGAAAACGTGGGTGCTTAAAGAGGATGAGGTGATTCATCCACTGCCAATCCATACGGATAGTTTTGAGCATTATGGCGACAAGCTTATGGAAAAATATCCGTTACAAATGACGGGTTTCCATTATAAAGCTCGTACGCACTCGACTTACGGTAACGTTGATGTCATTAAGGAGGCTAATCCGCAAGAAGTATGGATTAACCCAATTGATGCGGAGGCTCGTCATATTAAAAATGGCGATATGATTCGTATCTTTAATGATCGTGGTGAAGTACAGATTCATGCCAAAGTAACACCTCGTATTATTCCTGGTGTTGTTGCATTAAGTGAAGGTGCTTGGTATGCACCAGATAGTCAGAGAATTGATCATTCTGGGTGTGTGAATGTTCTGACTACGCAGCGACCATCGCCTCTTGCGAAAGGCAATCCACAGCATTCTAACTTAGTTCAAGTTGCTAAAGTGTAAGGAGTAAATGATGAGTATTCAGTATGGCTTTTATTTCGATTCTGATCGTTGCACCGGCTGTAAAACTTGTGAATTAGCTTGTAAGGATTATAAAGACCTTGATACAAACGTTAATTTTCGCCGTATCTATGAGTATGCGGGTGGCGATTGGCAGCAACAGGCAAATGGTACTTGGCAACAAAACGTGTTTGCTTATTATTTGTCTATTTCTTGTAATCATTGTGATAATCCTGCTTGCGTGTCGGTTTGCCCAACGGGAGCAATGCATAAAACCGCAGATGGCTTTGTCATCGTGAATGAGGAAATTTGTATTGGCTGTCGTTATTGTCATATGGCTTGCCCTTATGACGCGCCACAATATGATGCAACAAAAGGGCATATGACTAAATGCGATGGTTGCTATTCTCGGATATTAGAGGGGAAAAAACCGATTTGCGTTGATGCATGTCCATTAAGGGCTCTAGATTTTGCACCGATTGGTGAGTTACGTAAAAAATATGGTCAGTTGGCCGCGATTGCGCCTTTACCAACACCAGAACACACCAGACCTAATTTGGTGATCACACCAAATAAGAATGCATGTCCAACGGGAGATACAACTGGTTTCTTAGCGAATCCAAGGGAGGTGTAAGATGAACGGTTTACACGAATTACCTTTAGTGATTTTCACCGTATTAGCACAATCAGTTGTAGGCGCTTTTTTACTCTTTGCCCTTGTTCTATTTACGACAGAAGACAAACACTATCGTGCTTATGTGCACAAAGCGATGTTTGTATTATTAGCGTTACTTAGCATAGGCTTTATTGCCTCTATCACACATTTAGGCTCACCATTGCGTGCATTTAATTCATTAAATCGAGTAGGTGAGTCGATGTTGAGCAATGAAATTGCCACCGGTGCGTTGTTCTTTGCGTTAGTGGGCGTATATTGGTTATTCGCTCTATTAGATAAGTTACCAAAGACATTTGGACACTTTTTATTGGTATGTGCCTCTGTGATGGGATTAGCCTTTATGTATATGATGAATAAGGTTTATCACATTTCAACGGTACCAACATGGCATACCAGTTTTACAACTTGGGGATTTTATTTAACTGTTGTTTTGGCAGGCTTTACGCTAGGCTACGGTTTATTACATAGTGAACGATCGGATGCCCAAGTGATTTCTTGGGTACCAACCATTGTTTCTATTACAACGTTAGTAGCCGCAATCGTCATTATTTATCAAGGGGTCGCCTTATCCACAGTCGTCACGTCAGCACAAAAAGCGACGGCACTGGTACCAGATTTCGCCACCTTAAGTGCGTTACGTTTTGTGTTATTGGGTTTGGCAATAGCCTGTTTATTCTATGTGCTCCATAAACCAGCTTCATGGATGAGTAAACTCTGTGCCGTGTTATTGGTATTCGTCGCTGAAATGATTGGGCGGACGTTATTTTATGGATTGCATATGACTGTTGGAATGGCTGTCGGGGCATAGTAAGCCTAATGGGGAGAGTAAGGTGGCCTCCCCATACTACCTTTCGTTAGTACAGTGCGGTCTTTTTTATTAAATTTTTGGGTCGATTTATGAACATACAACATTGTAAGTGGGTTTCTTTGTCAGGCCGATTATTAGGGGCATTATATTATTATTCGCCGACTGAATCACAGCTTGAGCCCATTTTAGCTTTTTTTCGTCAACCTGATTGGCAAACACAGTGGGAGGATGAAGTAGATTCAGATATTGTCCACTGTATTCAAAAGGGTTTAGTAAGCGAGCAATTAGATAGGGAATACCAAGCATTATTTATCGGCCCAAACACATTATGGGCTCCACCTTGGGGGTCGGTCTATCTTGATCCTGAGTCTGTGCTTTTTGGTGATTCTTTACTAAAATTGCGCGAATTTTTACGCCAACACCATGTTGAGTTTGTCACCACACAAAATGAACCGGAGGATCATATTGGGCTAATGTTGTTACTGTCTGCATATTTAGCGGAGAATCGCCCAGAATTATTGCTCATCTTTTTAAGTGAGCATGTCTTTACTTGGTCAACACGTTACTTACAACTTTTAGCTAACCAACAAACATCGGTGTTTTATCGAGGTCTTGCGTTATTGACACAGGCGACATTAAAGCAATGGCAACGATATTTTAACGTTGAGGTAAATGCAAGACATCTTTATCGTTAAATTAAGGTGAGGGACAATATGCGAAGTCATCACTCAGATCGTCAAAATAGTCAGAAAGATGAACGTTATTATGAAGCCTATCTTTCTCACCATACTATTTCACGTCGTGGTTTATTGCGTGGCTTATTGGGTAGTAAAACCACGCAAGAGAAACGCTTAAAAAATAGACCGCCCTTTGCTGCAAAAGAATCCTTATTACTTCAATGTTGCAACGGATGTGCGGATTGTATTGATGTCTGTCCTTATGGTTTACTTCGCTTAGTTGAAGGCAAACCTGTATTAGAAATTGATTTCTCAGCCTGTGATTTTTGTGGGAAATGTGCCGATGCTTGTGCTACGGGCGCTTTATATCGAGCGTTTTCAGCAGATACGGAATTGCGTCCAATTTTTGATGAAAAATGTTTAGTAAGGCAAGGACAGGTTTGTTCTGAATGTCAACAACACTGCCCTCAACATGCCCTATCGATTCAGCATAAACAACCCATCCTCAATCAATCCTGTAATGGTTGCGGTCAATGCCAAATAAGTTGTATGGTGGGGGCAATCCACTTATCAAGGCATAACTAAGTCTCCTTAGCTCAAATCGCTAACAAACGATGAGGCTTTCCCTCACCGTTTGTTACAAATCAAACACATCACCGTCACGTAGTACATGAATATTTCCTTTACGACGTAAAAAGCCACAACGGTCAAAATATTCAATCAGTTGTACGACCAACTTGCGACCGAATTGGAGTTCGTCACGGAGTTGATTGACTGAAATTGCCCCGTGTTCGGCAATAAATTGTTTTACTAAACGTGAATAAGCATAGATTGTTTCTGTGAGGAAAAAACGATCTTTGACGATTGGTGTCAGGTAACCTAATTTCCCTGCTTTATAGAGAAAATTGCGCATTGTGGTTTCGTCTAATCCTAATACTTTCGCGAGATCACGTACCCAGAGAGGCTGACCATGCTGTTGTTCGAATTGTGCGAATACGGCTTGCCATAATGCGTGTTCTTCGGCGGAAAACTGGATTTTGTGTTCTGACAGATGGAGCCAGCCGCGTGTTTGTTGTAATTTCCCCTCAGCGAGCAGCTTTTCAATAAAATGGTAAATCAATTTTTCAGGTTGGTTGAGGGTAGCAATACGATATAAACGTGCCTTACTCATCCCCAATTGATCGTTATGCTGTTGGTGATATTGTGCTAGTGCGGTCAATAATTTTTCTGTTTGTTGTTGTTGATAGTCGGCATTAAAGACCCAGTCTTGAAAACGCACTTGCTGGTTTCTTTCGAGGATAGCGGTGAGTTGTGCTTCATTCAATTGTTCTGTCCACATCAAGGTTTTGGCTAGAACTGCTTTATTTTGTAAATAAAGTGCGGTACGTTCTGTACCAGTTTTAGCTTGCTGCAAGGCTTGGAGGAAGGCTAACCGTTGTTCAGTGCGCTTATGGCGTTTTGGTGAGTCAATCTCAATGACTTTTGCCCCTGCGACCAAGTGTTTCGCATCGCCACTGCGTAAAATGAGTTTATCACCATAGGCTAAGAATAGGGGCTTGTCTAAAATGATTTCTGCTAAAGCTTGTTGTTGAGCCAAAAGAGTTTTGTGTTGCAGTAAATTTAACTTACCTGTTGTTCGCGCACTGGCATGGTAAAGATGAATGGGCTGACTTTCTTGTAAGGTCGTTTCTGCATTGAGTAGCACGCTAATACGTGATGTCGGTGGCAAGGGGGGTTGAGAAAGCAACCAATCTCCGCGCTCAATTGTGATACGATCTAAATCCACATTTAGATTTAATGCTAAACGTTCTCCTGCGTTACCGACTTTAGTTTGTTGATTCTGGCTATGAATATTTTTAATGCGTACTGTCTGCCCATTGGATAAGAAAAGCTCGTCATCGATTTTCACACGGCCACTAAAGGCAGTCCCCGTTACCACGGTCCCGACTCCTTTTACGCTAAACACACGATCGATGGCATAACGAAAAGGCTTATTAGGATCAGCTAAGTTCGGCAATTCAGCGAGATAATGTCGTAATTGGTCAATGCCTTGTGTTGTTTGGGCGGATGTAATAAAAATTGGCGAATTGGCTAAAATAGGGTAATCCACTTTTAATTGTTGCGAAAGGTGCTCAATTTGATCCGAACTTGCACGATCTGCTTTGGTGATAACGACAATAATTTGTTCTAGTTGTAATAAACGTAAAATCGCCAAATGTTCTAGGGTTTGTGCTTGCACACCTTCATCCGCTGCCACAATTAACATGGCATAATGAATGCCACCTAAGCCTGCCAACATATTGACGAGAAACTTTTCATGCCCTGGTACATCAATAAAGCCTAAAGTGCGGTCAATTTTCCCGTTTTTTTCTAAAGGTAAATAGGCATAACCTAAATCAATTGTCATGCCTCGCTTTTTTTCTTCGGGTAAATGTGCAGTATGGGTGCCAGTGAGCGCCTGTAATAAAGCGGTTTTACCATGATCAACATGGCCTGATGTCACAATAATCATCTTTTATCCTCAATGCTTTTATTGTCATTTTAGCATTTAGCGCTTAATTGGATAACTTTTTCTGTTGCACTCTTATGCAACATAGTGAAGCAACGCTTAATCTTGTGATCCTATTCACAGTTTTAAGCTTAAAGGATTGTTCTCAAACCGAATTCGCTCTACGCTGAATAAAAATTATTAAGATAAACAAAGTGTTATTCTAAGTAGGAGAGGAATAAACATGAAAAAAATTATTCTAGATTGTGATCCCGGGCATGATGATGCCATTGCGATTCTGTTAGCGCATGGCAATCCAGAAATTGATCTATTAGCAATCACGACTGTGGTGGGTAATCAAACATTGGAAAAAGTCAGTCGTAATGCTTTAGCGGTGGCAGAAATTGCCAATATCCTTGACATACCTATTGCGAAAGGTTGTGTGCGACCTTTAGTGCGTGAAGTGGAGGTTGCACCAAGTATTCATGGTGAATCGGGGATGGATGGGCCCGTTTTGCCCGAACCAAAACTGAGTTTAGACTCGCGCCATGCTGTTGATTTAATCATTGCGCTAGTGATGGCGCATCCCCCTAAAACCATTACATTAGTGCCTACTGGTGGTTTAACGAATATAGCTATGGCGGTGAGAAAAGAGCCACGCATTGTGGAACGCGTGAAGGAAATTGTCTTAATGGGAGGAGGTTATCATACCGGTAATTGGAGTGCGGTTGCCGAATTTAATATTAAGATTGATCCTGAAGCTGCACATATTGTGTTCAATGAAAAATGGCCATTGACCATGGTGGGATTAGATTTGACACATCAGGCCTTAGCAACAGAAGATGTCATCGAACGCATTGAACAGATTCAAACAAAACCAGCCAAGTTTGTTCTCGAATTGTTGGCGTTTTTTCGCAAAATGTATAAACAAGCACAAAATTTTGATTACCCACCTGTGCATGATCCTTGTGCCGTGGCTTATGTGATTGATCCGACGGTTTGTACGACTAAAGCTGTTCCGATTAATATTGAGTTGACTGGCACCCACACATTGGGGATGACAGTGGCTGATTTTCGTTATCCGATTCCTGAAAATTGTCATACACAGGTGGCAATGCAATTGGATAAAGACAAATTTTGGGGCTTGATTTATGATGCCTTGAGACGTATTGGTTAATGCATCAAAAAGGGGTGTATGCCCCTTTTGCTCTTTTATAGTTGTATCAGTGTGGCTAAGAGCTTATCTATATTTGCTAAGCTACGTAAATCTAACCAAATTTTTTCTTTTTCTACTCGGCAAATGATTGGCTGTGGCAGGGCTTTAAAACGCTGTAAAAGTGCGGTCAGTTTGCCCGCTTTTTCAGTGGAAATGGTGACCGCAATAGATGGAAGCGTTGCCATAGGTTGTGAGCCACTACCAATTTGCGCCATACTGTCTGTGATAGCTAAGGTGTAATCTGCTGTTAATGCTGTGGCTAAGGCAGAGTGGAGTTTTTCGGCTTGTTCACGTAATGCTTCTACTGGTTGTGTTAACAGGTGCAGTGTGGTTAAGTATTGGCTTAATTTCTCTGGTTGTAAATATAAACGCAAGGTGGCTTCTAATCCTGCCAAAATCACTTTATCACAACGTAAAGCACGTTTCAGAGGATGAGATTGTAAGCGATCAATCATCGCTTTTTTACCCACAATGATCCCCGCTTGCGGTCCACCCAACAATTTGTCGCCAGAAAACGAAATCAAATTTACACCTTGTGCCCACTTTTCTTGCACGGTCGGTTCCTTCGGTAACCCATATTGTGCTAAATCGACTAATGCACCACTGCCTAAATCAGTCATCACTGGTAGATTAAATTCCTTGGCTAATGTCACCAGTTCTGCTTCCGTCACTGACTTTGTGAAGCCACAAATTTGATAATTACTGCTGTGCACTTTCATTAAAAAGGCCGTATTTTCGTTAATCGCATGACGATAATCCGACAAATGCGTACGATTGGTGGTGCCGACTTCCACCAATTTACAACCGGCTTGCTGCATAATATCGGGAATGCGAAATGCTCCGCCAATTTCAATCAACTCCCCACGAGAAATAATCACTTCTTTCCCTTGGGCAAAGGTGGCTAGCATAAGTAACACTGCTGCCGCATTGTTATTGACGATACAGGCGGCTTCCGCCCCTGTTAATTGGCACAGGAGATCGCTAATATAATGATCACGATGACTCCGTTTACTTTCCTCTAAATCATATTCTAAAGCCACATTGTGTGACATCGCGGTGAGGGCGGCTTGTTGGGCAGCATCTGACCATAACGCGCGACCAAGATTGGTGTGTAAAATAGTACCGGTCAGATTATGGACAGATTGTATTTTTACGTGGCTTTGTGCGTGTAACTGTTGTTCAACTTCACCTAAGGTCAGCCCTATATCTTGGAAAAAAGATGGGAGTTTGTTTTCGTTTTTGATGTATTCACGCCCTTGTTCAATCAACTGACGGCAAATATTCACTACCGCAGTATGCCCAAATTCATTGCTCAATCTAGAGCCTTCTGGCGTTTTTAATAATTTATCAATGGAAGGAAGAGCGGAGTAAAGTGACATTCGGATTCCTTTTTATTGCGCACAAAATGAATTTAATCATACTCGTTTTTTACTGAAAATTCAGTATGCAATCAAAAAGAAAGCCCAATTTTGTGAGGCGGTTAAAAAAGTGCGGTCAATTTTACCCGAGTTTTATTTACCCACTTGAATCCCTTGTGTATTTGGGTTAAAGTGCTTACCACTTCTAGCACGGAAGATCGTCGTTTCCGGTGAAGCGGCAGGACTTCAAATCCTGTTGAGGTTGCCAGCAATCTCGGGTGGGTTCGACTCCCATGATCTTCCGCCAATCCATAAATCAATCTTCATCAAACCTCACCAAAATAATTAATAAAACCCAGTAAAATCAAGGTTTATCGCATTTTACATAGTGCAAAATTAATCAAACTTATTCATTCTAACCCACATTTTTAGTACTATAATTTTAGAAAGAACCCATTTTAGTACTATTTACTCCCAAAATGAGAAAATAAAACTTTTAAATTATAGTACTAAAAATCTCACAATGCCTTATATGATAAGGCTTGAGTGCGTTTAGTACTATAATTTGAATATTCAAAAAATAGTACTATCTTGAGTATGCTTTCTAAAAATAACGCTTTCTACACGGAGTTTTTTTATGGCTAGATTAGTGAAGAAACTAACAGACAGCGAGATTAAAAACGCAAAAGCGAGTAGCAAACCACTATATGATGGTGACGGGCTATTTTTAGAAGTATCACGTAAAGGGGCAAAGTTATGGCGTTTTAGATATGCCCAGCCTTACACTAAGAAACGCACGACAATAAGCTTAGGCACCTATCCTGATTTATCCCTATCACAAGCCAGAGCCAAGCGTGATGAATATAACGCCTTGTTAGCGAATAATATCGACCCACAAACCTACCGTAAGCAACAAGCGCAAGCGCAGGCGGATAAGTTAAATCGTACCTTTGAGAAGATGGCTAAAGCGTGGTTTGAAGATAGAAAGATAAAGGCTAACTTTTCAGAACGTACCGCCAAAGATACGTGGGCTTTATTTGAACGCCATTTACTCCCACACTTTGCCAATTATCCAATATCAGAAATCACGCCACTTATCGCCATTAATGCGCTTAAACCACTAGAGAAAGAGGGCAAGTTAGAAACTGTTAAAAAGACTATTGGCAACCTTAACAATGTGATGAGGTTCGCACTTCATAGGGGATTGATTGCGCATAATCCGTTAGCAGAAATAGGCAAGGAATTTGATAAGCCAGTATCTAAGGGAATGAATACCATTACCCCTGAAGAATTAAGCGAGTTTTTACAAGGCTTTTACAAAGCAAGAGATGAAAGGCGTTTTAATCCGTTTTCATTTTATGCGGTTATGCTGGTGGTATTGACTGGTGGACGACCGTCTGAAATAGCCAAAGCGAAATGGGCGGATATTCATTACAAAGAGAAAACGTGGATCTACCGAGTCCAAAAAGGCAATAAGAATCTACCAGAGGGGAGAGAGCACGTAGTAACACTATCACGCCAAGCAATTGGGATATTTAATAAAATGCAACAATTACACACAGCACTTGGGATTAATAGCGAATTTGTATTTGCCAGTTTAACAGCGAAAAGCGGTCATTTAAGCATTGAGGCAATGCGAAAAGCCATTATCAAGGGGATAGGGGAAAAACGGCTTACTACGCACGGCATACGCCATCTATTCAGCACGTCATTAAACGAGAAAGACTATAAAGCTGACTGGATAGAAAGAGCCTTATCACACAAGCAAAATAAAGATAAAAATCAAATTAGACGTACTTATGATAAATCCTTGTATCTCTCACAAAGGGCGGTGATGTTACAAGAATGGGCGGACTATGTAGAAAGTCAGGCACCAGAACCAATTATTCCACCACCAAAACATCTTAAGGTTGTGGCTTAACACTATTCTTTCAAAGGCTAATTTATTTAGCCTTTTTTATTTCCACCAACACCATAAAAAACTATTTCTTAATAGGAGCATGAGTTTTTTATAGGATCAATAGGACCAGAAAATAATATATAGATAAAAAAAACAATAAGTTATGTAAAAAATAAATAAAATTTGGTCCTATTTTTAGTCATTTTGGTCCTACTTTTAGTGATTTTGGTCCTATTTTTTAAAGCTTAAAAAATGACCATTTTAAAAAGTGGTCCTATTTTGGTCCTACTGGTCCTATTTTTTAAAATCGAATAGGACCAAAAAACAGGCGTTCAACCCGCGCCAATACTGAATTGGTCCTATGGTCCTATTGGTCCTATAGTTTTTTGCTTATATATACACATTGCTTTTTTTCTTGATAAAAATCGTGGTGGTGGATTTATGAAGAATGAGGGAGCTTATGCTACATAATATATTGAGGATATTTACATCCACTAGTGGTGAATGTTGGGGGAATGGATTGACTTAAATCAGTTTAGGTTTTAATATTGGTTCTATAAAGGTTATCAACGCTAGTTAGCATATTGGGCAATTGAAGCCCGAGACGATTCATAAGATGTCTACCTTTTTTTATTGTTTCAATACAGCAAATCATTCTCTAGTCTAAGCTAAATTTGTGAAAGAGGGGGAGGCTAAATCTCTACAGCTTTCCACTTTAGCAACCGCCCCTCTAACTCAATTTTTGCAACCGCGAAATTAAAATTTTCAGATATGGAGGAGGGTGGGGGAAAAGTTTAGATAAAAAGTCTTGAATACCTCCCCCGAAAACTCTTTAAATCGCTATTCCAGTTTTTTGACCTTTTTAACTCTTTGAAGCGGATCACAAAACATACAGCGTATATTTGTCTGTTTAAGTTTATTGCTTTAGTATTAATATCTAACTTTTAGACAAGTATTATTGCCTACGCTTTTTTATTTAATTTTGCTTAGTAGTTGATAGGCTATGTATTCTGGTGGTCCGTACTTTGTGATTAGTCGGCATGATGTTTGAGCATCGGGGTATTTGTAGCAGTAAGACAAAGTGACGAAATGAAAATATGAATACCAAAATATTCCATCTCCCTTCCTTAAAAGAGTCTCCTGAAGATATTCAGAAAATTCTTGCTATTGCTAATGAAATCAAACACAATCCAAAACATAGCTTCACTTTTGCTTTTTCAAAATGCCAGTTTTTAGGTTGTACGAGTATTGCTGTGTTAGGGGCTATTGCTAATTTTGTAGATAGCATTTATCCAAAACCTAAAGGAAACCTAACCTTTGTATATCAAGCAATTAGACAGCATTCGACTGATAAAAGATTTAGTACTGGTGTTATGTTTGATGTAGAAACAATGTCTGGTGATTTAAAAGAACGATTAGTGAGTTGTAACTTTTTGAGTTATTTCCATCATCAATATGAACCTATTTATCCAAAAGGAAAATACATAGGTTTTAGAATTCATCCTAAGTTAGATAAACTAGATGAAAATGCCTTGTATGAGCATATAGAGGGGGAGTTATTGACGTCAGAAAAAATTCTTTTAAGTGAAGCACTAAAAGAAGACATTGTTACTAAAATAATAGAACTTTTTATTAATGCTTTTGGGCATGGCGTTAAAGATGCCAAATATTCTTTAAGTGTAATTAGTTGTGCTGACTACTTGCAAAATGATAAAAAACTCTCATTATGTATAGTGGACATGGGTAAAGGAATTGCACAACAGGTAATAGACTACCACTGCTGTAAAGGAGTTGACTTCGAATGTGAACAAGAGGCAATTAAATGGGCTTTACAAGAAGGGAATTCAACAAAAACAGATAGTTTGGGAAAAAATATTCCAAGAGGATTAGGATTATCTTTACTTCAAGAGTTTATTTCTAAAAATGGAGGTAGCTTAGATATTTATACTAATTCTTGCCATGTTTACCTTAGTCCTGATGGAGAATACGTAATAGAAAAGATGCCTATTTCTATTAGTGGGACAGTAATAACTATTCAAATACAATGCCACCAAAATGTACAATATCTATATGGAAGAGAGTTAGAGAATGACAATGAACAAAATAATAGTAATTAAAGAGTTACTTGGAGGGGTGATTGCTTTATCAATGGATAAAGGAATTATTCTTCACGA
The DNA here is from genome assembly GCA_030783905.1 of Bisgaard Taxon 45. Classification (GTDB taxonomy): domain Bacteria; phylum Pseudomonadota; class Gammaproteobacteria; order Enterobacterales; family Pasteurellaceae; genus Pasteurella. Next base: position 174,934 of record JAQAHH010000006.1, read on the forward strand.
AAAGTTAGTCGAAAATCTAAATCAAGGCTTTAATCTTATTCTTGATTTCTCAGATGTTAAGGTAGCCAGCCCTTTTCTAAATGCGAGTATTGGGGCACTATTTAAAGATTTTACTGCTGATGAAATTAATAATAAGATTACTTTTATCAATACAAGCCCATCGACAGAACAAACTTTGTCCGCAGTTAAGCGTAATGCTGAGAGATATTTCAGTAATTCGCAAGAGGCTGAGTTTACCGATAAACTTGTTGAGAATGTAATCAAGGAAGTTTAATGGCAAATTTAATGTTAATTAATGATATACCCAGAAAAACACATTGCGCTGGACAATATTTTGTAGATACAAATGTGTGGGTATATTATGCTTATATGGCAAACAAGTCTTATAACTTATCAAAAGATAATCAAGATAAGCTAAAGGGCTACTCACGTTTTATTGAAAAAGTGCAGGAAGATGGCGGATCACTATTCACGTCTTCTCTTTGTCTAAGTGAACTTGCAAATGCGATAGAACGAAAAGCACTGGAGCAATATAATTATAACCATAATACTTCATTAAACATAAAACAATTTAGAACAATCAGCCAAGAACGGCAACAAATTGTTGATGATATACATACTGCTTGGTGCTCAATAAAAGATATCGCAACTATCATTGAACATTCTATATCAAAAGAAACAGGGGAGCACATTATTACCGAAATAAGAGCTACTCCGCTTGATGCTTATGATGCAATTTTTTTACAGCTCATCAAAAACAAAAGACTCACAAATATCATTACTGATGACAAAGACTTTCAAAAGGTAAGTGATAATATTGACATTTACACTGCTTAACCCAAACCGCCACACTGGCGGTTTTTCTTTACCCTCAATTCATTAGCCAATCAAAAATTCCCCCCATTTTCGATTCACTAATCTATTTGTGCTTTGTTTTGATGTATTAACGCCCTATTTTCTTCAGTGTAGTTAAAATGTCATTTTTAAAAACAACCCCATGTAAATGATCATTAATAACTAGTTTTTTTATCTGTACTCATACGAAGATAATCCGTATTGTTATTGTTCGATATGTAAATTTGCACAACGCTTATTAGCAAATAGATAAGAGTGAGGTACTTCACCGTTAGGAAAATTATCCTAACGTATATATGATAAGTATCCGCCAATGGCTGACACCCTTTTAACAAGTTTTAATTAGCCCTTTTTATAATGTGAAGAAACTCATTTTTAGAGAGGGATATTAGGTAGAAATAAAGTATAAAAAACAATCAAAAATAGGGGTGGCAAACAAAAATAGTATTAGGAATAGTACTATATTTTAAGGTGTTAAAATTTGGTTCTTTAAAAATCAATATGTTATATAGTGAATTGGACTCTCATGATCGCCTTGTATTTTAACGACGGAGACTCTGACCATCTTGGGCTTTTAAATAAGTGAGTACCCAAATCAAAATAAAACCAAAACAGGCAACGCTTAAAAAGGTATAACTGAATGATTGTTGGAGTTGTGGTCCAATTTCGCCGATATGGTCGCGATAAATACCTAGAATCACTGAGCAAACCGCAATCCCGATCCCAATCCCCATTTGTTGAGCAACGCTCAAAATAGTGGAGCCTGCACTGGCGTTTTGTTCAGATAACTCGCTGACCGCTAATGTGTTGGTCGCACTGAAAATCACCGACATACAAGCACCATAGAATGCGAGGGCAAGTGCTAACAACCAAATTGGCGTGTCAACAGTGACCAACGCCATCACAGCAATCGCCAGTGTGAGACAAATGGCGGTTAATAGCAGTGTAGTTTTGTAACCTAAGCGATGAAGAATAGGGCTAATTAAGGGTTTCATTAACACGGAACTGATGGCAATCGGAGCGAGGAGCCAGCCAGATAATTCCGCGCTGTAATGAAAAACAACTTGTAACATTAAAGGTAATAAAAACGGGATGCCAGAACCACATAAGCGGATAAATAGGTTGGCAATAATACTGATCGTAAAGGTTCTAATTTTAAATAAAGACAGGGGTAAAAGTGAAACTGAGGATTTTTTCGCGTGGAAATAATAAGCACACAATAAGAATAATCCCAACATTAATACCGCAAAGGCGATCCCTTTATGGCTACTTCTTTCCGCGATTAAATCTAAGCCTAAGGTGAGTCCCACTAGACTGCCCGCAAAGAGCATAAAGCCACGCCAATCCAGTTTACTAACGGTAGCCGTGACATTCTGCATATAGTTACCCGCAATTGCTATCCCAATGATCCCAATCGGAATATTAATCAAGAAGATCCAATGCCAAGTCGCATAGGTTACTAACCAGCCACCTAAAATTGGACCTAAAATCGGACCAAGCAAACCTGACATCGCCATTAAATTCCAAACAGATAATAAGTGTTGTTTAGGCACTGTGCGAATAATGGCAAGTCGTGCCACCGGCATCATTAAAGCGCCACCAAAACCTTGCAATACGCGCGCGAGGACAAGGGTATCCAGCGTATCAGAAATGGCACACATAACCGATCCAATTACAAAAATACTTACGGCAATCCGAAAAATTGTTAAGGTGCCATATTTATCTGCGAGCCAACCACTGAGTGGAATAAATAATGCCACGCTGAGTGCGTAGCTGATAATTGCAAGCTGCATTTCTAATGGCGATTCGTTGAGATCGCGTGAAATAGCAGGTAAAGCGGTGTTAAGAATGGTGGCATCAAGGGTTTGCATAAAAAGTGCCATCGCGGCTATCCAAGCTAACCCTCGATAACTTTCACGTTTGGTCATAAAATTTTCCTATTGGTTACCGCACTTTTGTTGATACCAATGCTGAATAAAGCTGGCGAGTTGACTGATATTATTGATGTCTAAAACAGGGACCGTTGCTGAAAGTGGGTAGTCGGTGGCTAATGCAATCACATATTGGTCGAGTGCGGGTTGCGGTTTGGTCATATCTTGACGGTGTAATAGGATTTTTTCAATCGGTTCTTGTTTGAACCCTTCCACCAAAATTAAGTCCGTTAAGTTAGGGTCAAAATGTTGCGCTAAATAGCTTAAATCAGCAGGTTGTGTGGGGGTTTCTGTCATTAATGCCCAACGATTATCACATGCCATCATCACCTGATGTGCGCCCGCTTCTTTCATCCGCCAGCTGTCTTTTCCTTCTTTATCTACTTGGGCGTTGTGGTGACTATGTTTGATGACGGAAACCTTGAGCCCAGATTGATTGAGGATGGGAAGGAGCTGTTCAAGTAATGTGGTTTTGCCACTCCCACTATAACCTGTAATACCTAACATAAACGGCATAAAATGATCCTATATTTAAATTTTTACGCATTATAAAGGATTCATTAAAATTACAAAACTTTTAATAAAATGGGTTGGTAGTGACGTGTTTTGCTAAACTTTTTGCTGTAAGTGTGGATTGCCAGAAAGGACAGCGCGGTGCAACTAAAAATAAATAATGCGCTGATTAATTCATGAGAGAATAATTTTTCTGCTATCACCGTACTGAGTAGAATGGTGAACAGTGGGGCAATATATACCACAAGTGCGGAGAAAATAAGCGAACGTTCTTCTAACCCGATTTCAACCAATTGTCCTACTTTGAGAGGGGTAATAGTGGTGATCCAGAAAATGTGTTCGCCTTTTTCACCAGTCAATTCGGACAGCGCAGAGGCACCACAGGTATGTTGTGCCGCACAAGCCCCACAGGCACTTTGTGATTGGCATTTAACTTTTGCCTTGCCGGATTGATATTCAAGCACAATCGCCGTTTCTTTTAACATGTGATGCCTTATTTTTTAAACTGAATGTCTTGCACAATACGTTTTGCGGTGGAAATCGGCAACTGACCCACAAAGGTAATTTCTTTGCCATTGATTATTTCACTGTAAATGGTGTATGTGCCTTGCTTCCAGGTATTATCGAAATTGAGGTCAGCAATCGGATCAGACACGTAGAGGGTAAAAGAAAACAGCCCATCACTGTATAATTGGCTTTCAATATGATGTTGATCGTCTAATCCAACGCGTTCATTTATTTTGATAAAGCCCTGTGGCAACCAACTGGTTTGCCAGTGAAATTTCGGTGTTGGCTCTTCTTTTTTATCAATGAGGAGTGGCGGGAAAACAATATTCTCTAAGTATTCGGCTAAACCTTGTAAGCCATCTCCAATATATAAATTGACGACACGAAATTGATCCAATAAGTTACCATCGCGATCAAGGATATCACTTTGCAGTAACAAATAATTTTCTTCATCAATAAAAGCCACATATTGGTAACGAAAATCGTCTTTCGGCAAAATCCGGATTGTTTGTACAAGACGATTGGCAACGCGATTGCGCCCCATTTTGACAAAGTCATAGTATTTTTCTAATCGTTCAAAATTGGCATTCATCAATGCCGGTAAACTATCAATGATTTGGGCGCTATGAATGGTAAAAGGTTGAAAGTTCGGCTGAAAATAGCTGACTAAGTTATCTCTGAGTACAATTTCTTGCTGTACGCCGTCTAATGTAATTAACTGTGCATAGGATTTTCCGTCAATATGAAGATGACGGTAACGTAAAGAATCCATATTGGCAGGCGTTGTTTTCACAAAAGCCATTTCATAACTGAGTTTTTCGCGCGCTTCTGGCATTTTGAGTAGAATTTGCTTTGCCGACAGGCTTTCATCCGCGAACAGGTTAAATGAGCAGAAAGCAAGCGTGAACAGGACGAGGGACTGTTGAAGTGTTTTAAACATAAGTTGCCACCATAAAACAAATTCACCACCCATAAAGGTGGTGAAGGTGAATGAACGAAAAACATTATTTTTGTGTATTTTGCTGATTTAAGATTAATGAGTCAGCATAAAGACGACGTTGTACTTCATAGTTTTGTAACATCGCACCAATACGTTTATTTTTTTGTTCCAGTTGCTCTGGCGTGACCACATCTTTGAGCGGCGCATTATAGCTCACTTGTTGCACGACATTATTAAACGGTAAGGTTTGTAAAATCGGTGTATCTGCATTGTGTTGCGCTTCATTTTTAGCAGTAATCAAGGATTGTGTGCCAAACACCGCGACTAAACAAACGCTCGCTGCCACCGCCACTTGTGCCAATGGTGCAAACAACCCTTTAAGTTTTTGCATAAATGGTAAGTGCGCCACTTCCTCTGGCAAGGGCTGTGAGACCATCGGTGTGACAACCTTCATTTCCTCTGCTTCAATGAGCGCTTCCATTTTGGCAGTAAAATCTGCACCTAGTAATACTTGGCTTTCTTGACGCATGACCGCACGAATAGTATGAAAATTTGCCCAAGATTGCTGTAGTTCGGCATCTTGACATAATTGTTCGGTCAATTCAGCGCTGACTTGTTCACCATCAATATAGGCCGAAAGTAACTCTTTTTGCATTTGGACACTCCAACTTTTACTTGGTTTTGGATTTTTTGTATTGCACTTAACGTTGCAACATTGGTTGTACTTTACTTTCGATAATTTCACGCGCACGGAAAATGCGAGAGCGAACGGTTCCAACAGGACAATCCATAATTTCTGCAATTTCTTCGTAGCTTAAACCCTCAAGCTCGCGTAGTGTAATGGCAGTTCTTAAATCTTCTTGTAAACCGTTTATCGTATCAAATACAATCTTCTTTAATTCACTGGATAACATTTCATTTTCTGGGGTATCCACATCCCGTAAATTACTGCCCATTTCATAACTTTCCGCCTCTTCCGCTAAGATATCTTCACTGGGAGGGCGACGTCCTTGAGCCGTTAAATAATTCTTTGCCGTATTGACGGCGATTCGATATAGCCATGTGTAGAAAGCACTGTCACCACGAAAAGAATCAATCGAGCGATATGCTTTGATAAATGATTCTTGTACAACATCAGGGATGTCGTTTTGTGACACATAGCGAGTCAGCAATCCAGCCACTTTATTTTGATAACGAGAAACCAATAAATTAAAGGCTTTTTTATCTCCTTGCTGTACTCTTTCTACCAAAGCCTGATCTGTTAGCTGTTCAGCCATATAACCTCTTATATCACCTCTAACAAGCTTTAATATTCAAAGACAGCAAGCTCTTGCAAACAGTTAGACGGTGTAGAATAAAAAAAGTTCAATCTTTTTTGTAAAGATAAAATAGGGGTAAATTAGTCTGCGAGTTTCAAAGTTTGTTGAATATAATCAACCATTTGTTGTAGTTGTGGATCAGTGGCTGTGCCACGATTAAAAAACCAAGAAAAAAGTTGTAAATCACTACAGGCTAATAAACGAATAAAGGTGTCCTTTTGTACGTCTGATAAACGCTCAAAGTGCTGTCGATAAAACGGCATAATGACATTATCCAGTTCGAGCATGCCTCGTCGACAATCCCATTCAATTCTGAGCATGTTGTATTGAGTCATTTGATATCCTTAGAAAATATAAACTGCGTAAATATAGCAAGGAAAGACAGGAAAATAAACTCAGTTGCTTTGTTTACCTCGATATCGAGAAAAAAGGGACTTTTGCGATTTTGATGCATTTTTGTTATATTAATGGCGATTAGTTATCTTGATTAAGTACAATACTATCTCATTTAAACTGTATTTTGTGCAGTTTTTTCCTTATTTTTCATGAACTACATGAAATTTCTGTATGCCAATAGGTTATATCAATTATCTCGTCACTAAGGAGGCGTTTTGACATTTTTTAAGCAGTTACAACAACGCAGCACATTAAAAGCACCTATTTTCTTTCCCAGTCTGTTCTTCATTATTTTTGTCACCTTGTACTGTTCCTTCTTCCCACAACACGCCCAGGTGACGTTAAATGTCGTTAAGCAACAAATCTTTAGCCATTTCAGTTGGTTTTATGTACTAGCGGTATCCATTTTTATTGTTTTCCTGGTGCTACTTTGTAACAGTCGATTAGGCGATATTCGTTTAGGTTCTGATAATGAAGAACCTGAGTATCCATTCCTCTCTTGGATAGCGATGTTATTCGCGGCAGGAATGGGTATTGGTTTGATGTATTTCGGTGTGGCTGAGCCGATGTTGCATTATATCAATCCATTGCATCAGGGAATGACTGCTGCAGAAAAAACCAAAGAAGCCATGTTAATGACCTTTTATCATTGGGGGATCCATGCTTGGGCCATTTATGCGGTGATTGGTCTGGCACTGGCGTATTTTGGTTTTCGTTATAAGTTGCCACTCACGATTCGTTCTGGCTTTTATCCGTTATTAAAACAGCGTATTTCCGGCTTTTGGGGGCATGTCATTGACGTCTGTGCGTTGTGTAGCACTATTTTTGGTATCACCACGACCCTAGGCTATGGTGCGATGCAGTTAGATGCGGGATTAAATAGCTTGGGTTGGATTGATTCACGCAGTTTTTCCACCCTTTCACTGTTAATTATTTTAGTGATGTGTTTTGCCACAATTTCTGCCATTACGGGGGTGGCAAAAGGCGTGCGTCGTTTAAGTGAAATTAATTTATTTTTTGCTTTAATGTTAATGCTATTTGTCATCGTACTCGGCCCTACCTTGTTGCTCCTGACCAGTTTTACTGAAAATTTAGGTTATTATCTGAGTAATTTAGTGTCGTTAAGTTTCCGCACCTTTGCTTATGAACCTGAAAATCAAGGCTGGTTTAGTGGTTGGACTGTGTTGTATTGGGCATGGTGGGTGTCTTGGGCGCCATTTGTTGGTTTATTTATTGCCAAGATTTCTAAAGGTCGCACTATTCGAGAATTTATTTTGGGTGTGTTATTTATTCCGTCGTTATTCAATGCCTTATGGATGACCACATTCGGCAATTCTGCGATTTGGTTAGATGGCGAAACGGCAGGAAATTTGACCGCCCTTGCGGGTAATACGGAGGCCTTGTTATTTGGTTTCTTTGACCTATTGCCTTGGGGCAAGGTTGCCTCTGTCATTGCTATTCTGATCATTGCATTATTTTTTATTACCTCTGCCGATTCGGGTATTTATGTGATTAATAGCATCGCTTCACAAGGGGAAGAAAAAAGCGTGAAATGGCAAAGTGTGTTTTGGGCGGTATTATTGGCCGTGTTAGCGATTGCCTTATTACGTTCAGATGGCTTGTCTGCCTTACAAACCATGACCTTAGTGATTGCGCTTCCTTTTACCATGATTATGTTGTTATTGTGTTTTGGTCTATGGAAAGGGTTAATGGTGGATAACCAATATTTCAGTAAAACCTTTTCACAAGGTAGCAGTAATTGGACGGGAAAACATTGGAAGTTACGCTTAGAAAAAATTCTTTCTCAATCGAAACGTGCTGATGTACGTAACTTTATTGATGAAATTGCCCTGCCTGCATTCCAGGAATTAGTGCTCGAGTTTGAAAAACATGGTTTAACTGCACAGGTTGATCAAATTACAGGGAAAAAGCCCAAAATTGAATTTGTGGTCATGAAAGAAAATTTACGTAATTTCTTATATGGCATCGAATGTCAATTTCGTGAATTATCCACATTCGTGGTGGAAGATGAGGCGATGCCCAATATTGATTCTAAACGTTCTTATGAGCCGATTACCTATTTTATTGATGGGCGAGAAGGTTACGATGTGCAATATATGACCAAAGATGAATTAATCGCGGATGTCTTAAAACAATATGAACGTTATATGAATTTAGCCATGGATAAAACCAATGCATTAATGACTTATGATGTAGCATAATTGTATAATTAATGAGTAGGAACGGGGTATTTTGTGATATCCCGTTTTTTTCATTAGTAAATAAGCGCTATTTTTGTAGATTTATCTTTTTGTTATATAAAACATTATATTACATTGTCGCGTTTCTATTCTTATTGTCTATTTTTTATCAGTTTGACATTTAAAACCTGTCTTATTTGATCCTTCTCAATAAGGATTTTCCTCTCTTCTGTATAATCCGCGTTTCTTATAATCAAGATTGGGAATCTATTTATGCGAAGACAACAAACAAACTCAACCTTGAAAGATGTGATTAAAACGTTTTTCTTTGCCGGCATACTTTTGCCGATTTTAATGATGGGGGGCGTCGGGGCTTATGGCTTGATAGTTTGGTTATTACAACTGTTCGTCATTGGCTTACCAGGCGCATAACGGGGTGGATATGAAATTTTTTACATCAATTATGTCATTTTTTACTAAACCTTCGGCCAAAATTGGGCTAGGTATTTTAGTCAGTATCGGGTTTATTGCGGGAGCAATAAGCTGGCAACAATTCAATGATCTCATGGACCACACCAGTACCGAAGAATTTTGTATTGGTTGTCATTCCATGCAACAACCTTTATCGGAACTGAAGCAAACGGCTCATTGGTCAAATCGTTCTGGCGTCACGGCGACGTGTTCAAGCTGTCACTTACCGCATGACAAAACTGCCAAATATGCGCGTAAAGTCCAAGCGGTGAAAGAAGTGTTTGCTGAATTAACTGGCAAATATGATGAGGAAGGCTCTTTTGAGAAACATCGCCAAGAAATGGCGGAAAGAGAATGGGCACGCTTTGCGGCGAACGGCTCAAAAGAATGTAAAGCTTGCCATCGTTACGAACGCATGAACTTTGACAAAATGTCCGAGGCGGCGAGAAAAGCGATGATACCTGCAGCAGCCAAAGATCAAAGCTGTATGGATTGTCATAAAGGGGTGGCACACCACTTACCGAAACTCGACGTGGCAGAAGGTAATGTATCAAAATTTGATCGCTTTGTCACAAAAGCCCCGCAAGCGGAGAAAATCTATTACAGCAAAGCCAATGTCACTCTGTTTAAAGATGAGGCCATGCAAGACCAAATTGGTCAGCTAGAAACAGCGGTGCCAGTGCGTTTTGTCAAAGCGGGACAAGGGGCGGATTTAGTGGAAATGACCATGTGGCGGAAAAACAAAGGCTTTGGACGTATTTGGTATCACCAATTTGGCAAAAATATTACCGATGCTGTCTTAAGCAAAACATTTATGCAGAATGCACCGCACTTTGAGGTGTTAAGCACACAAGAGGATCCGTTAACGGGATTAACATGGCAACAAGTCAACATGCAAGTGTGGATAGCCAAATCACAGTTAATTGAAGAGGTTAAACCAGTGTGGGCGGCGGCAGAAAGTGTTTATAAAACGCAATGTAGTACCTGTCACAGACAGCCTGATGTGGCCCATTTTGATTCCAACACATGGATCGGTTTATTCAACGGCATGGTGGGATTCACCAATATGGATAAACAAACCAGTAAAGAAGTCTTGCGTTATTTACAATTACATGCATCTGACGTTGACGCCCATTCTGAGAGCAAGTAGGAGAGAAAATATGAAACAATCACGTCGTCAATTTTTGAAAAATATGTCAGCCATGGCGGCGACCTTTGCGATGTCCAATTTCCTTGTCTCTCAAAAAGCATTGGCGCAGTCAGCAGAACATTTAAGTGAATGGAAAATCACGGGTTCACACTGGGGCGCGCTTCGAGCCAAAGTGCAAAATGGCAAAGTCGTGGATATCAAGCCTTTTGAATATGACCAATACCCAACAGAAATGATCAAGGGTATCAAAGGGTTAATTTATAGCGATGCCCGTATTCGTTACCCAATGGTGCGTTTGGATTGGTTGAAACATCGCCATAACAGTAATACGGCACAACGTGGAGACAACCGCTTTGTGCGTGTCACCTGGGATGAAGCATTAGACTTATTTTATGAAGAATTAGAACGTATCCAACAAAATTACGGGCCATGGGCATTACATACGGGCAACGTGGGTTGGCGTTCAACGGGGCAATTCCATAGTTGTGGTAACCATATGATCCGTGCGGTGGGGATGCATGGTAACAGTGTCAGTACCAGTGGAGATTATTCCACTGGGGCAGGGCAAGTGATTTTACCTTATGTGCTTGGCTCAACCGAAGTGTATTCACAAGGCACCTCTTGGGAAATTATTTTAAAAGAAAGTGAGAATATTATTTTCTGGGCAAGTGATCCAGTGAAAAACTTACAAGTGGGTTGGAATTGTGAAACGCACGAAGCTTATAAATATTTAGCGCGATTAAAAACGAAAGTGGCAGAAAAAGAGGTGAATGTCATTTGTGTTGATCCGGTGAAAAGCAAAACGCAAAATTATTTGGGTTGCGATTTTCAATATATCAATCCGCAAACGGATGTGGCCTTTATGTTAGCGTTGGCTCACACTTTATATGTTGAGCAGTTATACGATAAAAAATTCATTGAGATGTACACCGTCGGCTTTGATAAATTCTTGCCATATTTGTTGGGAGAAAGCGAAGATAACGTGGTGAAAGATGCTGAATGGGCGGCGAAAATCTGTGGCATCAGTGCAGAAGAGATTCGCCAATTTGCCAGAATGCTAGCGGGTAAACGTACACAACTGATTTTTGGTTGGGCAATTCAACGTCAACAACATGGTGAACAGCCTTATTGGATGGGGGCAGTATTAGCCGCAATGCTTGGCCAAATTGGTTTAGCGGGAGGCGGGATTAGTTATGCTCACCATTATAGTTCAATCGGTATTCCAAGCTCGGGTGCCGCCATGCCGGGTGCTTTTCCATTGAACTTAGATGAAGGACAGAAACCCAAATACGATAACAACGATTATCACGGCTATAGTGCGGTGATTCCTTGCGCAAGAATCACCGATTCCTTACTACAACCCGGTGAAACTATTCACTATAACGGGCAAAGAATCACTTATGCACCGTATAAAATGGCAATTTTTACAGGCTGTAACCATTGGCACCGTCATTCTGAACGCAACAAGATGAAACAGGCTTTCCAACGTTTAGAAACCATAGTCTCGATCAATTACAGCTGGACGGCAACTTGTCGCTTCTCTGATATCGTGTTACCAGCTTGTACCCCATTTGAGCGTAACGATATTGATGCTTATGGTTCGTACAGTAATCGAGGCGTGATTGCTATGCAAAAACTGGTGGATCCGTTGTATGACTCTCGTTCTGACTTTGAGATTTTTAAAGATCTTTGTCGTCGCTTTGGCAAAGAAAAAGAGTATTGTCGTAACATGGATGAAATGGAATGGGTGACTCAGCTGTACGAGGAGTGCCGTCAAGCCAACCAAGGCAAATTTGACATGCCACCTTTTGCCGAGTTCTGGAAAAAAGGCTATGTGCTATTCCCAGAAGGTGAACCTTGGGTGCGTCATGCCGATTTCCGTGACGATCCCGAATTACACGCATTAGGCACACCGTCAGGCTTTATTGAAATTTACAGTAACAAAATTGCCAGCTATGGTTATGAAGATTGCAAAGGGCACCCAATGTGGTTTGAAAAAGCCGAGCGTTCACACGGTGGGCCAAAATCCAAGAAATACCCATTTTGGCTACAATCTGTCCACCCAGATAAACGCTTGCATTCACAGTTATGTGAATCCAAAGACTTGCGTGATACCTATACTATTGGCGATCGTGAACCATTGTTTATCAACCCAGAAGATGCCAAACGTTTAGGCATTGCACATGGGGATTTAGTGCGTGTGTATAATGATCGTGGTCAAGCCATTGTTGGGGCACATGTATCCGATAACTTCCCACAAGGCGTGTTACGTTTACAAGAAGGCGCATGGTATTCCCCAGTAGATGAAACAGTTGGCGCACTTGATACTTATGGAGATCCTAATACCATGAGTTTAGATATCGGCAGTTCAAGTTTGGCTCAAGCGGTTTCAGCCAATACGTGTTTGGTCAATATTGAGAAATTTGTTGGTCAGGCACCTGCAGTCAACGGTTTCCATGGCCCACGTGAGATAACCTTATGATGCAGTTTGCTTCCGAAGAAAGACAATTTGTCTACACATGGCTAAGCAATATGCTAGGTCATGAATTGTCAGCTAGTCAATTAGCGCAATATCAACAAGGTCTGTTTGATGATTTTTTCGCGTTTTTAGCTGAGCAAGGTTTTCCGGCACAAGTCGAGCACATCCGACAGCAATTACAGCAGTTAAACGCGGTTGAGTTAGCTCATCTCGAATTGGCAGCGGATTATACGCAACTCTTTTTGTTAGATGGCAACAGCAGTGCCTTACCTTATGCTTCAGCGTATTTGCCAGAATCACAGTTAGCCGCGCATTTTGGCTTTTTAGAGCAATTGCTCGCCCGTTTTCAGTTACAAGTGAATCGGGAGAAACCAGAGCCAAGCGATCATCTGTGTGTCTATTTGGAATTACTGTGCAAATTAGCCGAAGTAGAAGATTGGGCTACCTATCAGACACTGATCCAAGATTATGTGTTGCCTTGGTTATTGCCGTTTAATGATAAAGTTCAACGAGTTAAAACCTCGACTACTCTTTATCAACAGGTGATTGTCTTGTTGATTTTGTTGTTACAAGCGGATGTGCTACGTTAAGGACCTGGCTGAAAAAGAAGGCCCGACAGATTCGTCGGGCTTTTTGTTTCATGCCGTTTTATGGCTAGCCTTTAAAATAAACCACAATGGCCATAATAATGGCAACAAGGAGTAGCCATGGTAACCAACGGGCGAAACCACATTTTAACTGGCAGCATTCGCGAGTTGTACTAGATGAACAAGATGGCTTTTTGAGCGCAGCTTTGGCCGTTGGTACATACGGCGTTGCTTGTGTCAATGCGTTATCAAATTCTTGTGCAATGTTTTTTAATGTTGCACTGGTTGAGGTACGATAAAGTGGTTTACCTGCAAATTTTGATAAATCTATTTCGACATCCGCGGCGACAAAGACTAAGTCAGCAGCGTCCACTTCTTCAGGGGTAATCAGATTATCTGCACCGATTTGTCCATGTGTTTCGACTTTGACACACCAACCTTGTGTTTTTGCATATATCATAATAGCTTCTGCGGACATAAAAGTTTGTGTGACGCCTGTTGGACAAGCGGTAATGGCGACAATTTTTTTCGTCGCATGACAGGTTGCAAAGTCATTGTGATAGTCGCGGGGTGGTGGCGTAATAATGGCTACCTCCTCTTCTTTTGGTGCATGATAAACGGTTGCTTGTGTCAGTGCTTGCTGGAGAATCGCTTCTACATTATTGAGTACAGCACGCGTTGATGTGCGGTATAACATTTTTCCTTCAAATTTTGACAGATCGGTTTCTACGTCTGTTGCCACCAAGACTAAGTCAGCATCCGCAATATCGGCTTCTGTTAAAATATCTTTCACGCCAATTTGCCCGCGTGTTTCAACTTTCACCTCCCAACCCTGTTGTTTCGCATAGTTCATAATCGTTTCGGCCGCCATAAAAGTTTGTGTGACGCCTGTTGGACACGCAGTGATCGCAATTAAGCGTTTCACGTTATAAGGCGTAGTGAGGGAGGACGTAACGTTTTCCGTCGGTTCTGCTGCAACATAAGGAATTGCTTCTGCGAAAGCGTTGGTTAAGGTATTCTCAGGGGCATTAAATGCCTCTTCTGCATCGACAACAAAGTATTTTTTACCGACAAATTGAGGGTTATATATTGCTTCACCAAATACAATGACCAGATCTGCCTCCTCTAATGCAGTGATTTGGTGACCTTGTTGATGAGCGGCAGCGGTGATAACTTGATGCAATAAGAATACTTTTGCATTGCCAATGTCTTCTTTTTGTGTCAGAAAAATGTTCATGAAATTATCCTTAAATGAATGTGATTTTTATTTTTTCTAAAATGGGATTGAGTAATGTCAAATCGCTGATACCAACATTACTTTGTGAAACGGCCAGGGTTGAAAGTGCGGTAGCAGACGCCAACGTTTTTTCCGGCGCATATCCACTGAGCATGCCATAAATGAAACCCGCCACCATAGTATCTCCAGCACCTACTGTACTGACGATATGAGTGTCTTGCGGAGGTTGGGCGTATAGTACCGTATTTTCATGTAGCCAAATTGCCCCTTCTTTGCCCATTGAAACAACAACATGGGGGACGCCGTACTTTTGTATTTGTTTTGCTGCGTGGATGATTTGTTGCTGTGTTGTTAATGACGAACCATACCAGCTTTCAAGCTCATGTCGATTGGGTTTGACTAACCAAGGCTTTGCGCGTATACCCGATGCAAAAGCCTGTTGGCTTGTGTCTAAGACGATTTTGGCGTTGTTTGCATTAAGTTGATTGAGCCAAGCAGTAAAGTCATCTACGTGGATTCCACAAGGAAGACTGCCACACACCGCAATCACATCAAAGGTTTGACTTTGTTGCAAAGAAAAGTCAACAAATTTTTGCCAATCCTGTTTGTTGACATGATAGCCTTGGAAATTCAGATCTGTCACCACCCCATTATCTTCGGTTAATTTAACATTAATACGAGTTGCCCCTGAAACACGATGAAAAAGATCTGTCAAGTGTAAGCGTGAGAACAAGGCTTGAAATCCAGTTTGATTTTCTTGACCGAGAAATCCACTTAAGGCCACTTTTACACCTAAGTCATGTAGGACTTTGCCAACATTAATGCCTTTGCCTGCGGGATAAAGACCTAAATTGTCCACCTGATTGACCTCTCCTCGTGTTAAATGCGCGAGATGTCCTACTAAATCATAGGCGGAGTTTAAGGTGATCGTCATCACTCTTGCCATTATGTTTCACCTAAGTTATTGTCAATCAGTTCGCGTACGCATTGTAGCGCTTGTTGGGCTTCTTCCCCCGTTGCAACAAAACGTAAACGATGTCCTTGTTGTGCACTGAGTGCGATCACTTTAAGCAAACTTTTCGCACTGATCAGTTGACTGTTCGTCTCTAAATTTTGTACAGCAATCGAGGCATTATATTTTTTGAGATGGCTGACCAAGACTGCCGCGGGACGAGCGTGTAAACCTTGTGGATTACGTAAGGTAAATATCGCTTCAATGGGTTCAATATGTTCATTTAATCGCCCTGACTGTGCAGTGGCATGTGTTAAATCAGCATCGGGATCTAATAGCAGGGCGATGTCTTCTTTTGAGCCCGTCAATAATTGTTGTTGAACGTTGTCATCTAATAAACGGATTAATACACGGTGAATGTTATCATCAATCGTTGCAATGGTGAGTACCGCTTGGACGACTTTACCATGGTGTAAGAAGGCGTTTTTAGCACGACTAAAGGCGCATGCATTTTTTTGATTGCCGAGTGTGGCATCCGTTAGCCAAATACCTTGTCCTAAAGGCAATGCTGGGCTGGCAAGTACATCACGCACAAATTCGTTATTGACCGCTTGGCACTGTTGTAATTTTTCCGCATTACGTGCAGTCAAGGTTAATAGGCTCGTGGTATCGAGATCCAAGCTAATCAAATCAGATGGGTTAGGCGCGTTTTTCCCCATTAAGCGAGTATAAAACGCTGATACATCCTGTGTTGTGATTAAGTGTTTGATCGTTTCTGTGTCGTGAAGTAGATGAGCCAATTGGCGCAAGAGAGCTAAATGTCCATCTGAATCCGCGGCAAGTCCAATCACAAGATAAGCGAGGTTCTCTTTATCCCACGCAACACCTTGTGGGAACTGAAAAATGGTTACCCCTGTTTTTTTGACTAAAGCACGAGTGGTCACAGAACCATGTGGAATAGCAATGCCGTTCCCTAAATAAGTAGTGATTTGCGCTTCACGCTCAAGCATACCAGCTAAATAGCCTGGTTCGACATAACCCGATTGTATCAGTGCTTGAGCAACCATTTCGATAGCTTGATCTTTATTGACGGCTTGAGAGGATAAGTGAATGTCGTTTTCGGTGAGTTCAAACACGGCAACTCCTGTACTTCTTCATTATAGCTTATGCATACGTTGAGAGAATGTTATCAATCTCCTGATTGCCAAAAGCGAAAAACTGCTGATTTTCACATCAACAGTTTTTCGTTTTATTGGGTACAACGTTTTAATAATTGTTCAGCACCTTGTACGATATAAGGATCGTCTTCTGCGCGTTGCTTACCTTTTTGTAGATCTTTCATCGCATCATATACACCTTGTGTCACACTTGCAGAATCAAGATACGACCAACAAGTTGGGCTGAGTTTGTTAAAGTTAGTCTGTAAGGCTGAGGCAAATATTACGCCACTATAGTAAGCATGAATATTCGAATCATGTCCGCCTTGATAAAGATTCGCTTTGATTTTTTCAATTGGCAATAAAATACGATTTAAATACCAATCGTTTACCCCGCTACTAAATGAGTGAACATCATAATCTTGGTTTACCCGTCCTTTGTAGGTTTCAATTGTGGCTTCATAGGCGGTGGCATAGGATTTTTGATCAATCTGTGCGCTATCTAAGTCAATCACCGCTTTTTTATCCTTCATGAAAGGGACATAAGAAGAGAGTGAACACGCGCTAAGTAGCGTGATGACGGTGAGAATAGAGAGTGACTTTAACATAATGCGTTCCTCGTTTGGTCTAGTGCATTGTTTTGCGATTATACTGTGAAAGTCAGCATTAGCCAATCTCTTGCCATGCTTTAAGCGAAAAAGCGTAAGATGCACCTTTTAAGCTTGTAAGTCGCTTAAGGTATTGAGATTTTTAAATGCCGTGTGGTCATGTGAAAAATCGACGGCAATCGCATGGTGCTGTAACATAAATTTTAACATGCGCCTTTCACCGCTTGCCAAATAGTCTGCTAAAGCCGGGGCAAGTGTGGTTGATACTAAACAAAAAGTGGGGTGTTCCCGTTCACCGTCATGGGCATAGGCCAGTAGGGCATGTTGGCTGATGACCGCCTGTTTGAGTTTGCTAAACAAATCTATGGGGAAAAACGGGCTGTCACAAGGCACAAATAACACAAAGTCGCTTTGAGCACGTTGTAATCCAGTTAAGATTCCACTTAACGGTCCTTGAAAACCCGCTAATTCATCAGAAAAAACCGGCAGTCCGCTTTGTGCATAAATATGCTGGTTACGGTTCGCATTAATGGCAATATCGGTGATTTGTGGCTGTAAACGGTGGTAAACATGTTCAAAGAGCGGTTTATTTCTAAAAAGTTGTAACCCTTTATCAACGCCCCCCATGCGACGTGCTTGTCCGCCGGCTAAAATTACTGCACTAAATGTGATTGTCATATTTTCTTCTTTCGCTAATTACAGTATGATTCTTGAGATTTTTTTTAATCATAAGGAAAACTTTATGAAATGTCATCGTTTGAACGAGGTGTTGGAACTTTTGCAACCTTATTGGTCTAAAGACCCAGATCTGCATTTATTACAAATTTTACAAAAAATTGCCGATGAGGCAGGGTTTGATAAACCTTTAGCGGAGTTAACAGATGAAGTGTTGATTTATCAGCTAAAAATGGATGGGACAGATAAAAATGCACCTATCCCAGGTATCAAAAAAGATTACGAAGATGATTTTAAAACAGCGTTACTTAAGGCGCGTGGGATTATTAAATAAGGATTGGCATGAAAAAACTAGTATTTACTTTGACCTCATTACTTTTTGCGGTTTCTGTGCAAGCAACGAATTTAACAGAGGGTAAGCAGTATGTCACGTTAAATCAAGCGCCAGCACAACAAGCTGAGGTCATCGAGTTTTTCTCGTTTTATTGCCCACATTGTTATTCATTTGAATACGAATATCATATTCCTACAAAAGTAGCACAGCAGTTGCCAGAAGGTGTGGCTTTGCAACAATATCATGTTAACTTTTTAGGCGGTGAGATGGGGAAAAATCTTACTCGTGCGTGGGCGTTGGCAATGGCGATGGGGGCACAAGATAAGGTAAAAGAACCGCTATTTTTGGCTGCACAGCGGAATCAATTACGCAGTATGGATGATATTCGTCAACTCTTTTTGCGTAACGGCATCAGCGCGGAACAATTTGATGGTGGAATCAATAGCTTTGCTGTCACGGCATTAACCAATAAGCAAGTGAAAGCGGCGGAACACTTCAACGTCCGTGGTGTGCCAGATTTTTACGTCAATGGTCGCTATCGTGTCAATCCAGAAGGGTTGAACAACGACAGTCATGGCGCGTTTGTCACGGATTATGTAGAAACTGTAAAAGGTTTATTGCAAAAATAACAAAAAATTGGTTTAATGCCTCGTTTTTTGAATGAATAGCTTATTGTAGAGGATACTATGGCAGAAAGTTTTAGCGTTACACGCCGTTTTTTTGATGATAAAAATTACCCGAGAGGCTTCTCGCGTCATGGCGATTATACAATCAAGGAATCACAAGTCCTTGAACAATATGGGCAAGCCTTTAAAGCATTAGAGTCAGGCGAGCGTGAACCTGTGACAAAAGAAGAAACACACTTTGTTGCCTTCTGTCGCGGTGAACGTCCTGCCGAGACCTTTTTTGAGAAAACCTGGGCGAAATACCGTGCGCGTATTTCGACCACAAAACGTGTTTATACCTTATCAGGTGTGGTCGGTACAGATAATTTGGACGATTTCTCAGCAGAATAATCTTACCTTTCATCATTATAAAAGGCTTGGCAAATCAGACTGAGCCTTTTATCTTTCTTTCACACTGACACAATTATAGAACTCATCCTATGCAAACGTTGCTTCCTATCGAACAATACGATTCTTTATTAGCGGAAAAACAGCAAAAACTGACCGCACTTTTAGCACCTTTTAACCCCCCGAGAGTTAAGGTGTTTTCCTCGCCTGTCCAGCATTATCGTATGCGTGCGGAGTTTCGTATTTGGCATGATAAAGGGGATTTTTACCATATCATGTTTGATCAACAAACGCGGCAACGTTATCGTGTCGATAGTTTTCCTATCGCAAGTCAACTGATTAATCAGATGATGAGTCGCCTGTTACCGTTGTTAAAAACAGACAAAGTGCTACATCATAAACTCTTCCAAATTGATTATTTAAGCACTTTAAGTAATCAGATCATTGTCAGCTTGTTGTATCACAAACCCCTTGATGCACAATGGGTGCAGGCAGCCAAACAATTAAGAGTCGATTTGCAACAACAAGGTTTCGATGTGCAACTGATTGGCCGTGCGAGCAAACAAAAAATCTGTTTGGATCAGGAATTTATCGATGAAATATTAACGGTGCATGGTCGCGTCTATGTGTATCGCCAAGTGGAAAATAGCTTTACCCAACCTAATGCGATAGTCAATCAGTTCATGTTGGAATGGGCGGTGGATTGCACTCAACACAGTCAAGGTGATTTGCTCGAATTGTATTGTGGCAATGGGAATTTCTCTATTGCGTTAGCGCAAAACTTCCGCAAAGTATTGGCCACCGAAATTGCGAAACCTTCTGTGGCAGCGGCGCAGTTTAATATTGCCGAAAATAGCATTGAAAATGTGCAAATTATCCGAATGTCCGCCGAAGAATTTACCCAAGCAATGAATGGCGTGCGTGAGTTTCATCGCTTAAAAGACATTGATTTACACGCCTATGAATGCAACACTATTTTTGTGGATCCGCCACGTGCGGGCTTAGATGTGGATACGCTCAACTTAGTACAGCAATATGATCGTATTTTGTATATTTCGTGTAATCCACATACTCTTTGCGACAATCTACACACCTTATGTCAAACCCATCGTATTGAAAAAGCGGCCTTGTTCGACCAATTCCCTTATACCGAACATATGGAAGCGGGCGTGTGGTTAATTCGGAAATAATTTATGCATCTTCAACTGATTTGCGAAACCGATAATCCTGAAACATTCACCGCACTTTGTGAGGCGCAAGGGTTAGTGCACGATCCTCAAAGTGATTTGGCATTGGTACAAGCTTATGATGAGCAAGGTCAAGCTCGTTTAGTATTGCGTAAATTAGATGAGCCGAAACTCGGTGCGGTATTTGTGGATTTTGTCAGTGGGGTAATGGCACATCGGCGTAAATTTGGTGGTGGACGTGGCGAAGCGATTGCCAAAGCGGCTGGCATAAAATCGGGTTATTTACCAAGTGTGATTGACGCCACTGCGGGACTAGGACGCGATGCCTTTGTGCTAGCGGCGATTGGTTGTCAAGTGCGATTAGTCGAACGTCACCCTGTCGTTCGCTTATTACTACAAGATGGCTTGCAACGGGCTTATTCTGACCGTGAAATTGGCGAAATGATGCAACAAAATATGCGATTATTGCCGGTTAATCATATTGCCCAATTAGATCCAACTGTTGATGCTGCGGATGTGGTCTATCTTGATCCGATGTATCCACACAAACAAAAAAGCGCTTTAGTGAAAAAAGAAATGCGTGTCTTTCAGCACTTAGTGGGGGCTGATTTGGATGCCGATAGCTTATTGGCGCCTGCCTTAGCTTTGGCGAAAAAGCGTGTGGTAGTGAAACGCCCTGACTATGCACAATATCTTGCACAACAATCACCGCAGTTTAGTCGAGAAACGAAAAATCATCGTTTTGATATTTATGTCACAGCGTAAACGCTTCTGTTGACCAATAAGGTCGATACCATCAAGTCATACGTCAATACAAAAACCGCACAGGGTGTTTTAATGTGCGGTTTTGTTTTTGTGTCACCTATCCATATTAAGGTTGCGGTGGCGGACCATATTTTTGCATCAATTCATCATTCATTTGCGCAAATTCATTGGTGATTTTAAGTAAGATATCCCTTTTCTGTAGTAGCGCTTTTGAGCCTTCTGGCGAAGGATGATGATGTAAAGTGACATTCTCGTTGAGCACTTCAGTGGACATCACCAACAGAATTTTGGCTTTCTCTTTGAGTTTAAGGACTTCGGCACTGTAAATAGGGAGAGTATCCAATTCTTTCACAATACCATTAATCTCCGTTGAAAATTTGTTTACCAGCGGGGCAAGGTTCGCCATATCACCAGACTGTGTCACATGCGCGATTTCCTGATTGAGTGTGGCGATTTTGGCATTATTTTTATTTTGAAAATCAATAAAAAGATGGAATTCTGCTTTAGGATCCAAGGTCACGGCGGGTGACTTAGTCTGATCTGCGGTATTTGATGTGCTGTTGAATCCTGTTATCTGATCACAGGCCACTAAGCCAAATGATAATAAGCATAAAAAGCCAAGTTTTGAATAAGTTTGCATATTTACCCCTTAATATCAGATGATTATGTTTCGCTTTGGTTCTTTACTATACACGGCTTTATTTTCTGTTTCAATTTACTTACTTTAGGTTGCCTGTTTTGGGTGCTAGATGCTTATTTTTATTGTAAAGTTCGATTATAATTTTAAGCAGTCCATTTTATTCATGAAAAAAGAGAACATTATGAAAGAGAACGCATTAAGTATCGTAATTTTAGCGGCCGGTAAAGGTACACGGATGTATTCTGATTTACCCAAAGTGTTGCATACCATCGCTGGAAAACCGATGGTAAAACACGTGATTGATACAGTGAAATCCATTCATGCAAAAAATATCCACTTAGTATATGGACACGGTGGTGAAGTGATGCAAACTCGCTTGCAAGAGGAACCTGTGAACTGGGTTTTACAAGCAGAGCAATTAGGTACGGGGCATGCTATGCAACAAGCTGCCCCGTTTTTTGCAGATGACGAAAATATCTTGATGCTGTATGGCGATGGCCCATTAATTACAGCGGAAACCTTACAAAAGCTGATTGCGGCAAAACCTGAAAAGGGGATTGCATTATTAACCGTGGTATTAGATGACCCAACAGGTTATGGGCGTATTGTGCGTGAAAATGGCAATGTAGTGGCAATTGTGGAACAAAAAGATGCTAATGCGGAACAATTAAAAATCCAAGAAATTAACACTGGTGTCTTGGTAGCAGAAGGCAAAAGCTTGAAAAAATGGTTAGCACAATTAACCAATAATAATGCACAAAAAGAATACTATATTACCGACGTGATCGCGTTAGCGAATCAAGACGGTTGTCAGGTGGTCGCAGTGCAAGCTAGTGAATTTATGGAAGTTGAGGGAGTGAATAACCGGCAACAATTAGCTCGGTTAGAACGCTATTATCAACGTAAACAAGCAGATAAATTGTTACTTGCGGGGGTGGCGTTAGCGGATCCCGATCGTTTTGATTTACGTGGTGAATTATCTCATGGTAAAGATGTGGAAATTGATGTGAATGTGATTATTGAAGGCAAGGTAGTCCTTGGTGATCGCGTGAAAATCGGTGCGGGTTGTGTACTAAAAAATTGCCAAATTGGTGATGATGTAGAAATTAAACCTTATTCTGTATTAGAAGAGGCTAGCGTTGGGCAATCCGCACAAATTGGTCCTTTCTCTCGTTTGCGTCCGGGCGCTGCATTAGCGGATCATACGCATATCGGCAATTTCGTTGAAATTAAGCAAGCACATATTGGTTCAGGATCAAAAGTAAATCATTTAAGCTATGTAGGGGATGCGGAAGTAGGACAACAATGCAATATCGGTGCAGGCGTGATCACCTGTAATTACGATGGTGCAAATAAGTTTAAGACTATTATTGGTGATAATGTGTTTGTGGGATCGGATGTTCAGCTTGTGGCGCCGGTGACGATTGAAAAGGGTGCGACGATTGGTGCGGGTACGACAGTCACCAAAAATGTCGCTTGTGATGAATTAGTCATTTCGCGTATTCCACAACGCCATATTCAAGGTTGGCAACGCCCGACTAAAATTGTTAAAAAGTAACCGCACTTGTGGTTAGAACGGATCATTATCACAGCTCACCATTAGGTGGGCTGTTTGTTTAGGTAAAGCTGATGTCTAATCCCATTTCATTCAGCAAACGTTTTTCCGCTTTCAACTCGTTACAGATCAGTGGCGTATGGAGTAGATAGTCTTGTGCGAAGTGAAGCGTCCAGTGAGTGAGCTGATGGTTGATGCGTAGTGAGATTTGCTCTGTTTTCTCCGTGGCTTGGCGCGATTTGTTCAAAATAATGGCTAAACGTAATAAACGCACTAGGGCTAATACATCCTGTTCATCGAATCGGGCAAATTTACTTAATTCTGTCAGCTTAATTAGGTTAATTTGATAACGTACTAAGGTGGCTAATAAACGTTGTTGTTCCTTATCAAAACCTGGTAATTCCATGTTTTGTAAAATATAAGCCGAGTGTTTTTGCATCCCTTTATGGTTCACTACAATCCCGACTTCGTGTAAACGCGCGGCCCAAAATAAAATATCCATCATTTCTGCGCGCAAGGTTGGCTTTTTCCAATACTTATACTGTTGACTAAGTAGTTTGACACTTTGATAGACACGTTCTGCTTGGGCTTGGTCAATTGTAAATTGTTCTGCTAAACCTAACGCGGTCCGCTCACGAATATTGCTCACTTGAAAGGTCTTTTCCAGGCTATACATGACCCCTTCACGCAAGGCACCGTCAGAATAACGCATTTGTTGAATACCAAATGTGTCAAAGACAGCGCTTAAAATGGCTAATCCTGGTACAAACACATCGGCACGTTCTTCAATTAAACCCGATAATTTCAGATCGTCAAAATGAGTATGTTGTAATGTTTGTTCGATTAGGTGTTGTAGGCGATCAGGGGTGATAAGCCCGTTTGGATCAAGATTGGCCATGATGACTTGGTGCACGGTTTTAATTGTGCCAGAAGATCCTAACACCACATCCCAGCCTAAATGACGATATTCATAGGCTAAGTCTTCAATTTTCATTAATGCTGCACGCCGAGCATTGTCAAAATGCTGTTTGGTAATCCGCCCTTGAGGGAAAAACTGTTTAGCAAAACTGACACATCCCATATGTCGACTTTCCGCTAAAATGGGGGTGAAATTTTCCCCAATAATCATTTCAGTCGAGCCACCACCGATATCTATCACAAATTTTTTTCCAGTTTCAGGTTGAGTATGCGAAACACCAGCATAAATCGTTTGTGCTTCGATTTTCCCCGTAATGATATTGATTGGATAAGGGAAAACGGCTTTGGCTTGGCGTAAGAACTCATCATTATTCACGGCACGACGTAAGGTATAGGTGCCGACAACATTCACATTTTCTGCTGCAAAACCCTGTAAGCGCTCTGCAAACAAAGCTAAGCAATTCACACCACGAGTAATAGCGGCTTGGCTGAGGACATTGTTTTCATCTAAGCCTTCTGCGAGCTGAACTTTTTGTTTCAAACGAGAAAGAATCTGAATAGAGCCATTCATAATGCGCGCGATAATCATATGAAAGCTATTTGACCCTAAATCAATGGCGGCAATTTCCCTTGTTTCTGGGCGGGAGGGGAGAGAACGTGCGGAGCTTTTCCCCATGACATTTTCACTTTTCATATTCTTCCTTAAAATTCAAATTGATAGAGCAGATCCACCGCTTGGGTGACACCAGATATAGATTGTAAATACAGTTTAGGAATTAAGCGATAACGAACCGTAAATTCTGCCAGTCCATCAAACAGACCCACGCCATATTTGACTTGTAAACGAGGTGTAATATTACCACTGACCACCACTTTCGAGCTGTCACCGACCCCTTGTGTGCCTAGATTCAGATCCTGAATACCAAAGGCTTGACCAAGTCCACCCACGACCTTACCACTTTTTGCTAACCCAAGTCCTAGTAAGGCCGCACCAATCGAACCCCCTGAACCGGCTTCACCACTGTTTTCCAAGGAGCGTCCGGTGAGCACATAAGAAAGCGCTTGATCCTGTGACATTCCCGGCTCTGAGAACACTTTAATTTCGGGACTTTCTGCCAGACCGAGGACTTTAATTCCCGCCACTACACCAGAGGTATCCATCGATTCAGGATTACGAATGGCTTCAATATTTAGCATCGGTTGTGAAGGTTGCCCAGAAAAGCTAATCATGCCTTTACGGATCAAGAGATCTTGACCAAAGGAGGCATAGCGACCATGACTTAAATGAATTTGCCCAAATAAACCGAGATTGCCTTTTTCTTGGCGGACACTGAGTAATCCATTGAGATGGGTTTTTAATCCATAGGCGTTCAGATAGACATCTTGACCAATATTGATTTTTAAATCAGACAGGATTTCCATTCCTGATTTGGTTTTATTTGGCAGCTTGGTGCTGACTTTTTGTGCGATCTGATCGTCTAAGATAACTTCATCGGCACTAACCGAAACCGCACTTTCCGGTAAGCTTTCAATTTCAATTCTCGCCCATGGAATATCAATATTACCCGTTAAACGCAAACGTTTTGGACTAGCAGTGATTTCTACATTCGGACTGATTTTCAGCTTCGCCATCGCGGGAATATCGACTTTAAATTGATCAGCTTTGGCATGTAAACGAGATGTCCAGTTATCTAAGTTTTGCCAGCTAGCTTCACCATTCAGATTTAAGCGACTATCGGGTGTTTTGATATGACCATTTAAGGTTGAACGGTTGCCTGCAAAATTGAATACCAGTTCCCCGCCTTCAATATCAAACGGTAATGATTTTATTTGGGCATTTAAACGGGAAAGCTTAAACTGGCCGTTTAAATTAGGGGCGTTGAGGGTACCTGCAAATTTCAAGTTAGCCACAATATCACCAGTGATGACCTCATTGGTGGATAACAACTGATTGAAAATGTCTAAATTCAGCTTGTGAATGACCAAGCTTCCACCTAATTGGCGCGTTTGTGTGAGGTCTTTCACTTCGAGATTGGCACTGATATTGCCTTGGTCTTGCAGTAAAACATTAGAATTAACGACTAAATGATTATTCTGTAGATCTGCGTTTAAGGTCAGTTTCGGGATATCTAAGCCAAAAGTACGGTAATCTATTTTTTGCGTGAAACTTAAATTATCCCCTTTGACTTGGATATTCAGTTGTAGTGGTTTATCGCTAAACCAAGCAACCTTCCCTTCACTTTGTAATTGGCCTTGTAACAGATCTTGTTCGAGGAGATCATTGACTAAGGCTAAATCGAGTTTCGTCATTTTAAACGGCACTTCGCCACTTTTGCCTACACGCAATGTTTGTGGAAAGCAAAGTTCCATATCGGTATTTTGCCAACAATGTGCAGAAATCGTTGTTTGCGTTGTCGGGTGATCATAAGCTAGAACAACATTTTTATCGGTATGCCAATGCCCCATAAATGAGGCAATAGACACTTGTTCTAATGTGCCTTGCCAACGTTGTGTTGCACGATCAAATTGTCCTTTTAATGTGAGTTTAGGCGCAACAGGAGTACCTTGAGACATTAAGGTTAGACTATGCTGTGCTTCATTACCACGCAAGGTCAGATTTAAGGTGTCCAGTTTTACCTCACCAGATTGGAATTTATTGACCTGTAATACCAGTTCGCCTGCAGTTTGGTTCGCGATATCCACATCACCTTTCAAGCTGACTTGATTGATATTCAAGTCATTCAATTGAATATGGTGACCCACTAAATCTAGTGCAATACTAGGTTGTACAAGTTGTCCATTTAACTGGAGATAACCTTGTAAATTTGCGTTCAAGTTTGGCATTAAACCACGCAGATCAGGGGCATTAATATCAAGTTTGAGGTTGGACTTTTCCCCTAGAAAACCCGTGGCAACAATCTTATTTTCTCCGTAACTTAACACGAGATCCGGCACTTTTAACAATAATTGATGTAACCAGGTTTCCGAACCAATACTCAAGCTACCTTTGAGTGCCAGTGGGCGTTGTGAGAGTGTGCCTTCCAAATTTAAATGTGGGATATCAAATAACCATTGCTGTTGATTAATTAAACCAGTCGAAAACAATTGTCCTGACAATATAGTTGGCAAACCGGCCAAATAATCACTCAGGTTTAATTTATCGAGCTGTAAATTGCTATACCATTGCACCCCATTTTGCCAACCAATTTTTCCTTGTAAATCGGCACTTCCTTTCAGTGTATCGAGATGGAGTTGGGTAATATCAAGTGATAATAATTCACCTTTGGCGTCAAGTTGCAGTGCGGTGTTGGGAATAGTTGCCCCTTCCACTTCGCTGTTGAGTTGTAATTGGTAGTCCAGTAAATTTCCGCCCATTTGTAAATTCAGTTGAGGGATATGTATAAGTGCCGCTTGATCGGGTTGAAATGGATAACGGAAGGCTTGGCTAGCTAACTTCAGTTGGAAAGGCGTTTTTTCTTGAGACAGGGCAAATTGGCTATTCAAATCGGCATGTAATGCCCCACGTGTCTGTAAAGTAAGTGCGGTCTGTTTTTTTAAATTTCCAGATAATGTCACCTCTACTTGGCTAGCGGGCAAGACAAGTGATTCAGCTTGATTTAACCTATGAATATCCGCATGTAACGTAACATCTACTGGATAATCGGCATCAAGTTGTAATTGTCCGCTAGCGTTTAAATTGGCTAAGTTACTTTCCAGTTGAAACTGGCTGAGTTTAATCTGTGTGTCCGTGGCGTTTGCTTGTAACTGAAACATCGGAATGTCAATCACTTGTGTGTGTTGGTCGCGCACCTGCTGGTATTGCCAGTCTTGTCCTTGAATATGTTGAATGTGTATATCAAAAGGCAACACGATATTTTCTAACTTGGCTAATAAAGGCGCACTCAACTGTTTTTCTATCTGAACCCAATCAATCGGGGCTTTTTCTATTTGAGGTTGTGTTTCTGTTTCCGCAGGCGTTTGTAGCACAACGTTGACTAACAATGCTTGGATCGTTGTTGGTGCAATGGTTAACCCTGATTCATTATTTAAACTAGCCGCTGTTTGGAAGTGGGCTAAGTCTATCGCATTATCATCAATCACTAGCCGTAATTGATCCACGACCACATTGTCGACATCAACAGAAACTGGCAAATGGATACGTTGCATCGGCGCGCGTGTCGGTTGCTCTTTTGCTTTCGGAGGCAGGAGTGCGCTATTCACTTGAATATGTGGTTGGTGCAAAGCAATCTCTTTAACACAAATATGTAAGCGCCACAGACAGCTCAAATCGAGTTGTAAACGAACTTGCGCCAACTCTGTTTGTACCCCTTCCGTCTCAAAGCGAACCTGATTTAGGACAAGGCCTTCTTGTAAGCCACCATTTACTTGTGCAATCGTGAGCTGAGGTAATGCTTTATCCACGAGGGCAATCAGCCAGCGTTGCCCTGTACTGGTGCTGAGTGTGACAAAGAACGCTAAAATTAGTAAGAAAATGACCGCACTGAGACCACATAACAGCTTGCGCCAAAAGGATTTTTTACGCTTAGTGGGTGGCGTTGGGTTTGGTTGTTCAGAGGAAGCCTGTTGTGCTGTGATATGTTCTGTCATGTTACCTTATCCGTCTTTCTTCACTACGTCATACTTTGTTAGCGGGATTTTGTGATAATTAAAGTTCTGCACCGAGCCCAATATAAAATTGGATATTTTTACTGTTGTCTTTATCTTTAACAGGGGTCGCAATATCAAACTTAATTGCCCCTACTGGTGATGCCCAACGTACGCCCATTCCTGCCCCGTAGCGTAACTCTTTTGTTGTGAATTGGTTGGCCGCCAGTCCAGTATCGGCAAAGGTCGCGAGCCACCAATCAGGATACACTTGGTATTGATATTCAAACGAACCCGTTAGTAAGCGAGAGCCCCCCACTAATTTCCCTGCATTATTTTTAGGGGCAATTTTTTTATAGCCATAACCGCGAATACTGCGATCACCTCCAGCAAAAAAACGTAAGGCGGGTGGAATTCGTTCGATATTTTGGGTATGTAACCACCCCAGTTCTAATCGCGTGACGATACGATGGTGCTGTAAATAGGTTCTCACCCATAAACTCGAACCTTGCATTTTGAGGAAATCTACATCCGATAGCCACCAAGTGCGACCTAAATCGACGGTCAGTTTTTGTGTATCGCCCCACGTTGGAAAAAGTCCCCCTTGTAGGCGAGTTCGTCTAACAGAGGCTGTTGGAAAGACGAGTAACGTTTTATCTTTCACATTCGCTTGGATAAAGGAGTCATAACGGACACGTAAGCCTAACGAATGTTGCCAACCTTCTTCATGGTTCCAATAGCGGATTGCAGACAGTGATGAAGCAAACGACTCTGTATCATTTTTATTCTCATTTTCTAAACCTGCCGAGTACTCATAATAATAGTTGAGCGGGTTTTTTAATAAGGGCATTTTATAGGTGGCTTCTAAGGTCTGTTTGGGCGCAGACACATATAAATTGGTACGAAAACTGTGGCCACGATTGTTGATCCACGGTTTTATCCAACCTAATTGCAAGCGGGGACCAACATCCGAAGCCCAGCCAATCCCCACTTCCATGCTATTTTTTTTACGTGGTTGCAGTAATACATCAACATTCACAATTTTGTGTTCTTCATCTAAATTAGGTTGCATTAAGACTGAACTAAACCAATTTGATGAGGTGTAATTGTTGGTTAAGGTAGAAAGATCATTAATTAGATAGGGCTGACCTTTATTGAAATTGATCATGTTACGCAAATAATCTTCGCGTATTTGTGCATTTTCGAAGGTGACTTCACCAAAGCGGTAACGTTCACCACTGTCATAATTTAAACGCCACCAAGCTTGTTGCGTTGACGGCTTGACTTCTAAGCGTGATACTAAAAAGTCACCGTCAAAGTAGCCTCGACTGAGCGCGACTTTTTGGATGCTCTTTTTATAATCATCGTAGGTTTCGTGATTGAGGGGACTCTCTTTGGCAGGGATATTTTTAGTAACCGCGAGAAACTCGGGATCCTGTTTTGCTTCACCCTGTAAAATAAAATCGACTTCAGCAATTTTCACGGGTTCCCCGATCTTCACATGGGCAATGAGTTGATCTTTCTTAGGGGGTTTTTGGTTTTCTATTTGAAAATCGACTTCACTCTGATAATAGCCGTAGGCTCGCAGCGCTTTGTCAATTGCTTCACGCACCAATTGCTTGTGGCGCTCGGAACCATCGGCCTCTTCTTTATCAATCATACCAACATAAATACGCACATTATTATTTAATTTTGTATCTTGGATACCTTTTATTTGTACTTCTAATTGTTGTGCGAAACTGGTGGTACTTAAAAGTACTGTACTAATAAGAAATAGCGTTTTGGTGAACAATGATGCCGTTATATTACTGAATAATTTCATAGCCGCCTCAAATCAAAGATTAGTTTAGTGTACCTTTTAAGCAAAGGCTTTGGCAACGTAAAGTGCGGTAGTTTTTATGAAAACTTGCATAAATTGTTGGCAAAAAAAAGCCAATTATCAGAATAATTGGCTTTTTCTAGGGGGAAGATTAGCGTCCTTTATGCTCAAAATAAAGCACGGTGGCTGCGACACGAGAATGTACATTCAGTTTACGGAGTAAATTGCGAATATGTACTTTCACGGTTTCCTCCGAAATAAATAGCTGACCTGCAATTTGTTTATTCGACAGTCCAGTTGCAATTAAACGCAGGACATCCATTTCGCGGTCGGTGAGAGAATAGATAGGATCCTCGTTCATTTGGCGTTCAATTAACGCATCTTTAATCGAATCGCTTAGGATCACCTCCCCTTGTGCGATACGTTGGATCTGACTTAAGAGTGCATCAGGTTCGGTATCTTTTAATAAATAACCGTCTGCTCCAGCATCAATTAAGGTAAAAATATCGCTTTTTAAATCAGACACCGTTAGAATCAAAATGCGTGCATCAATACCTTCGGCACGTAATGCTTTTAACGTATCTAATCCTGATAGACCTTTCATATTCAAATCAAGAATAATCAAATCTGGTTGCGTTTGTAATGCGAGGCTAATGCCTTCACTACCGTTACCGGCATCGGCAACCACTTCAAAATCCGGTGCTAATTCCATAAGTTGTTTGATTCCTCGACGCATCAATGGATGATCGTCGATAATCAACACTTTCATTTTTTCTGACATATAACTCCCCAATATGTTATGACATCGCTAGTCGACTGTGGAATGGTACGATTTTTACGCCATTCTCTTGTAATAATAATTGATAGAACTGCGGATAGTTGAAATCGCGCTGTACAATTTTATACGGATTGTTATTTTCATCCAAGCCTGAAGACTGATAAATGTGGTTAATCTCCAAAATCTTCTTTTCTTTTTGTCCATCGCAGTTACGGTAAATCTCGATGCGATTGGCTTCATCTAAAATATAGACATTAAAGGAACCATCAGAATTATCTTCAAAGAAAAATTGTAAAAACCCCTCGCTAGCAAAGTGATCAATCTCTGGGGGATAGGTCCGTGAGGTATCGGGTAAAGCGCTCTCTTTTTCTTCCACTTCAGTTTGTAGCGCGGTGTCAAATCCAATGGCATTGAGTTCTTCATTTGAATGAATTTCTTGTAAACTGATTCCTCGTTCTTCAAAGAAAAACTGCCAGTTTTTACCTGCTACACGCAATAAATTGTTTTGTGGTGGAAGCGCATCACCAATTTGGATACTAATACAGCGATTGATTAAGGCGGTGACAATATTACTCAAGGTTCGACGGTAGCGATGGCTATAAGAAAATACTTGAATCAATTTGGGTGAAGGGGCACCGCGATGAATTTTATTTGACAGCACCTTCAAGGCTAACAAAATTGCATTCGGTCCTTCAAAATGTAAGGTTCTGATTTCATTCCAAAGATTACGATAAGTAATATCGATACTGCCGACTAAACTTTCTTCTTTCGGTCCGAAGCTAAATAAATCACTGGCTTGGATGCGAGATTTGGCTTGGGTAATTTTTTTGGTCGGATCAACAGTTAAGTTCACCGCCACAATTAAGCTCCGAATTTCGCAGGCATGAGTTAAATCCTCATTGGTCACAGAGGAAACCGTGACCGGAAACGAGAGACGTAAATCGGTGACAAAATGCCGCAAGGTTGTTAAGGACACGTTGGGACTAATAATGTGTAAGTCAGTATTGGCGGTGAGAATACGATTAAAATACGCCCAAGCGACCAGTTTGTTTAAACTTTCACTGTATTCGGTATAACGTTTTTGCACAAAGCCGGCAACACTCGGTGTTTGATTCACCACATACCAGCCATCTTTAAACGTTTTACTGCCTTTGACTTCAAAAAACAGCAAGTTTTTCTCTGATAAATTGAGTGAAATTTGTGGGTTAAGTAAGGTAATCTTACCGGGTAATTCTTCAAAGGCGGTATAAAGTTTACGTGTAAGTACACTGATATCTTGTGGCATGATACTCGAGTTTACTTTATGCTTGCGAGCAAAGGCCACTAAGTTACGGTAACTGAGCATTAAGAATTTAATTAAGCTGTTATGGGCTTTTTTGACTTGTTTGATTTTCCAGTTAGCGCGTTGATTCAATTCTTCAATTAAGGCATCCGACCAATTCCATTCTTGGATAAGTGTTTGTAAAAGTCGTAAGCGCCAATTATTTTTTGCATTGGGATCTTGCCAACACATCCCCTCGGTGGCTTTTAAGTAAACACTACGACGAACAAAGCCTAACCGTTTGAATTCTTTTTGTTTCGTGAGGTAGCGTGTCGCACGTTGCAACATTGCTAAATACGGATCAAAATGGTGAGTAGGATTGAGTTTGCCAGTTAATAATTCTTCTTTAAATTGACGCGCGATTAAATAGGTATTGGGGTATTCTGATGAATAAGTTTCCAACAGTACGATCTTAATCACCGATTTATACGGGGCATCAATGCCCTTGTAAAGTTGCCATAAACTGGCACCAAAATATTCATTGGCAGAAAGTTGTCCTAAACCACCGAAATCAACCCAATCGTCAAGACACAGTTGTTGGGTACGCACTAAACGTTCAACTTCACTTTCATAATTTTCTTCTTGTTCGATTAATAAATGTAACCAGAGTAATGGTTTGCCTGCTAATCGAATCACAGAACGATAGAACTCGTCCAGCAATAACATATATTGGGCTGAACCACAGTTTTCTGCTGTTAAAGGTTCAGCATAACGAAAGCAGCGGAACCGCTTTTGATCCATTAAATAAAAATTGACTTCAATATTAAATTGTTTTGCCCAATTTTTTAATAAATGGGTTTTACGTTGTAAGGCTTCTTTTTCTTTAGCGCTTAAATCGTCACGATGGCAGACCCAAGTATCTAAATCTGATTTTGGTGTTTGTGAAATAGATGCGATGCTACCCATCACATAGACCCCTAAAATAGCGTTGGTGCTACGGTAAGAAAAGGACGGGAGCAGTGGCCGGTTAGCATCTAAACTCGGCACCGTATTGAGCAGATATTGTTTTTGATAGGGGGAAATAACAAAGTCAGCAATCCCTACTGGCGCGTCAGCAACATAGCCAGGGAGATTCGGGTGGTTAATATGTAATAATAACGTAAGTAATTGAAAAACGTGCTGAAATTCGTCAGAAGAACCAGATAATGCGCGCTCGATACGTAGCTTATCTAAATACTCCACTTTCTTTTGGGCACTAAAGAGATCGTAATTCAAATGCTATTCCACTCACAGATATGACGAGATTCACTTCACCTCAGTACTCTAACACTTGGTATAACTGAAAGCAAAAAATTTAAATGGAAACTGACATTTACCCCCAACAATGTTAGGATAAGAGCAAATTCTTCTACCTAAAATGATAGTGATGATGACAAGAAAACGCTTGAGAATTGCGACACGTCAAAGTCCGCTTGCATTATGGCAAGCGAACTATGTGAAGGCGCGGTTGGAAAAAAAGCATACAGACTTAGTGGTCGAACTTGTGCCGATGATGACAAAAGGCGATGTGATTTTAGATACACCACTGGCTAAAATGGGGGGGAAAGGACTCTTTGTAAAAGAGTTAGAACATGCTTTACTGGAAGGCCGTGCAGATATTGCAGTGCATTCAATGAAAGATGTCCCCATGCAGTTTCCAGCGGGGTTAATGCTTAGCACGATTTGTCAGCGTGAAGATCCGCATGATGCATTCGTATCGAATTCCTACCGCACTTTCATGGACTTGCCTTCAGGCGCGGTAGTAGGCACCTCTAGCTTACGTCGTCAATGTCAGTTAAAGCAGTTACGTCCTGATCTGTGCATTCATTCACTGCGTGGCAATGTGGGGACACGCTTAGCAAAATTAGATAACGGTGATTATGATGCCATTATTTTGGCTGCAGCGGGTCTCATTCGTTTAGGGCAACAACAACGTATCACTTCTTTGATTGATGTCACCCAATGTTTGCCTGCAGTAGGGCAAGGCGCCGTTGGCATTGAATGTCGTCAAGAGGCAGAAATTGAGCGACTGTTAGCCCCTTTAGCGGATCCGGAGACTACCGCTTGTGTATTGGCTGAACGTGCGATGAATCGGCATTTACAAGGGGGATGTCAGGTGCCCATTGCAGGTTATGCGATTATCGAAGAGGGACAGCTCTTTTTGCGTGCTTTAGTGGGCGAGGTAGAGGGTTCCCGTATTCTTCGTGCCGAAGGACGGGGGGCAATTGAGGATGCCGAAAGAGTAGGTATTCAAGTGGCAGAAAAACTTTTACAGCAAGGCGCAGATAAGATCTTGCAAACACTTTATTCAAACTAAGGAAGGGAAGAATAAAATGGCGGTATTAGTCACTCGACCTGATGTGCGAGGTGCACAGTTAACAGAGATGTTGATTCAAGCGGGAATCTTTGCTATTCATTTACCGCTCTTTACGATCGAAACAGGACGAGAATTGAATGACCTACCGAACAAACTGTCGCAACTTAAAGCGGGCGATTATGTTTTTGCGGTATCAAAACATGCAGTACAGCATGCCGTAGACACCTTGAAGAAGACCGGATTTTCTTGGCGAACCGATTTAGTGTATTTGGCGGTAGGTCAGCGCAGTGCTGAATTTTTTGCCAGTCAAATTGAACGTGCAGTACTTTATCCTTATCGACAGGAAAGTAGCGAAGGCGTATTGGCACTGGAGGTCATGCAAAATTTGGCAGAAAAACACGTTTTAATTTTACGTGGTAATGGGGGACGTGAGTATTTTTCTGAGCAGGCGCAATTACGTGGCGCCAAAGTGGACGCACTCGAATGTTACCAGCGTGTGCCTACTGCCTACAATAATGCTGAGCAAATCAGTATTTGTAAGCGGGCTGGCATTAATCGGCTTGTGATTAGCAGTGCAGAAATTTTACAGTATCTGGTGGATTTTGTGCCAGAAAGTGAACATAATTGGCTAAAAAATTGTCAGTTGGTGACAGTAAGTCAGCGTATTGCCAATTTAGCCAAACAATTAGGTTGGCGTGATGTGGTGGTTTCACCTCGAGCAGATAATGTGCATTTACTTAAAACATTGCTGTCTGCGGACTAACTTGTGTTGAATTCTAATGATCATAAAGGAAATGGGTATTATGGCTGAAAATAAAATAACCTCTTCTGAAAGCAGTACTGTACCGAAAAATGAGGGGAGTACAGATAAGAAAAAGACCAGTGGAAAAGTCACGGTAGATCCAAAAGAACAGGCGGTGGCGCAAGATGCGCCTGCTACGCAGACGGAAAGCGCGAAAAACGAGACAGCAGAGAAAAAGGATGCAGGCAAAATGCGAGATGAAATGAAAGACAGTGTAAAAGAACCGGTGAAACCGCCTGTGAAAGAACCTGCTAAGCAAGCAACATCAGCATTGAATAACCCCGCTGAAACGGTCGTTGTGAAGAAAAGTGGCGGTAGTGGTTTAGCGTTACTGGCATTATTGGTTGCGCTTGGTCTTGGTGGTGCAGGCTATTATTTTGGTTTACAGCAAGTCGATAACATTCAGCAGCAACTCACCGCACTTAAACAGCAAACTGCCAATATCACACTAGCAAAAGAAGATCTTCCAACATTTGAACAAGAGCGTCAGCAAATGAGTCAATTAATGCGTGACGTGCGTGATAATGAAGAAAAACTGCAGCACTTAGAAAAAGCACTTGCAACCAAAGAGCAAGCGCTGTCTGTATTACAAAATCAAGTGAATCGCATCAGCGCAGCAGCGCAACAACAACAGCCAAATGATTGGTTATTGTCGGAAGCGGATTTCCTATTAAATAATGCATTACGTAAGTTAGTTCTGGATAATGACGTTGATACGGGGATTGCTTTGCTGAAAATCGCAGATGAAACCTTGGAAAAAATGTCAGATCTACGGGTTAGTACAGTGCGTGCCGCGATTAATAATGATTTAAAACAATTATTGGCAGTGAATAATGTCGATCAAAATGTCATCATGCAACGCTTATCACAACTGGCCAATAGCATTGATGAATTGACTGTATTGGATGTGAATTTTGATGCAGTGAATAATGAAAAACTTACGGATTCGTTAGAGGATTGGAAAGAAAACGCAGAAAAAAGTGCGACTTCTTTCTTAAATCACTTTATTCGTATTACGCCAAGAAATACCAGTGATAAAGTGTTATTAGCACCAAATCAGGATATTTATTTACGTGAAAATATCCGTTTGCGTTTACAAATTGCGATTATGGCAGTACCACGCCAGCAAGATGAATTGTATAAACAATCACTAGAAACCGTTGCTTCTTGGATCAGAAGTTATTTTGATACCAATTCAGAGGTGGCACAAAACTTCTTGAAAACACTAGATGAATTGGCAGAGCAATCTATTTATGTGGATGTGCCGACCCAATTACAAAGTCTCAATGCGTTGGACAAATTACTGGCTAGACCTTCACAAGATGTCAAAAAAATTGAACTTTCTGTGGATAAGGCATTAGTTGAGGAACAAACCGACAGTCATCCAACGGGTAGTGCACCGAGTGAATCTCCAACCAAAGAGCAACAGTAGAGGAAATAGATTATGTTTAGAGTGCTATTTTTAATGCTGGTGTTACTAGCCGGTCTCATTGCAGGCCCCTATTTATCAGGTCAACAAGGCTATGTCTTGATTGAAACGAACAGTTACAACATTGAAATGTCCATTACGATGTTAGTGGTGTTTTTTGTCATTGCGATGGCCGTGATTTATGGGATTGAGGTCATTGTGACGCGTTTTTTACGTTTAAGCAGTGATACTTATCATTGGTTTTCTCGCCGTAAACGTGCTAAAGCACAGAAACAAACCCTGGAAGGGTTGATGCGTATGAATGAGGGCGATTATTCTAAAGCAGAAAAATTAATCGGCAAAAACGCAAAACATTCAGACGAGCCAGTCTTGAACTTTATTACTGCAGCGGAAGCCGCCCAACAACGTGGTGATGAATTTTCGGCGAACCGTTATCTCATGGAAGCAACGGAGTTAGCAGGTTCAGACAATTTAATGGTTGAATTAGCGAGAACGCGCATTTTATTACAACAAGGTAAATTACCCGCTGCACGCAGTTCGGTTGATAGTTTGTTGGTGATGACCAACCGTAATAAAGAAGTCTTAAAGCTTGCTGTAGAAATTTATTTAAAATCAAAGGCATATGTGGCATTAGATAAAATATTGGATCAGGTTGAAAGTGCAGAATTATATGCACCACAAGATCTGCTTCGATTGCAACGTCAAGTCGAAAATGGTTTATTAGATGAGAAAATGAATGAAGAGGGCGTGGATGGGTTATTGGCTTGGTGGCATGATCAACCGCGTAAACGTCGCAATGATCTTTCATTCAAAATAGCATTAATCCAACGTTTAATTGACTGTAATGATCATGAAACGGCCTATGAATTGACACTGGAAACTTTGAAAAAAGTGGAAGATAAAAGCCCTGAAAATCGTTTACTCTGTACACAAATTGCACGTTTACAACCAGAAGATAATAGTAAGTTGATTAAACTGATGGAAAAAAGGGTGAGCAAAGCCGAAGAAGGTGAGCACTGTTGTATTTATCGTGCATTAGGGTATTTATATGTGCGTAATAATGATTTCACTCAAGCGAGCGAAGCATTTAAGCACGTTGTTGCTAATAAAGCACAGCTTGAAGCCACTGATGTGAATATGGCGGCTTATGTGTTCGAACAAGTAGGTGAAAAGGCGTTGGCACAGCAAGTGCGTGAAGAAAGCTTAAAAGAAACCATGGCGGTTGCATCGTTAGCTCCTTCACAAAATGCAGAAAATCACACCGCACTTTTAGAAAGTAAATAACCAGTAGATCAGAAAAACATGGCACTGAGCGGATTGGATGTCCAACGTTCAGTGCCATTTTTTATGCGTGTTTCTCACAAATACGATTAATATCCCTGATCTTCAATCTCCCCCTGACCAATATAATGGGCAAAGTGATCGGGTTTAAAGCCGTGTGAAAGCATATAGCGCCAAATTTTTTGTTTTAACTTTAAATCAGTGAGGGTCGCATATTGTGGGAATTTCTTACGTAATACCAGTAATGCTTGAGCGTGCCAATCCAGTTCGAGTGTTTGTTCTACTTCACTGATTATGGTGGACGAAATGCCTTTAAGTTGTTGCAATTCCTGTTTGATGCGAGTTAAGCCATAACCACGTTGTGCACGATAAGTGAGGTAGTTTTCCGCAAAACGATGATCATTTTGCCAGTTTTTTTGTTGGCAAAAGGCAAGCGTGTCATCAATTTCTTGTTCTGACAGGCCTTTTTCTTGCATTTTACAGCGAAGTTCAAATTCACTGTATTCTCGACGAGCGAGTAAACCAATTACATAATTTAAGGCAGGAGAAGGCATGATAACGAACCTCTTATTTGTTATGTATTGAGTTGATTTGTACAAAAATGCGGTGAAATTTTATTAAAAATCACCGCACTTTTATGGATTGAACGCGTAACAGTGGATTAATAATCCGTCTCTACATCCGTTGTATTTTCATTTTGTTCTGCAATATCTGCCGCGAGCACTTTTTCTGGGTTGGCTAATAATTCATTGCGTAATTTCGTTTCTAGCGCTAGCGCTTCTTCAGGGTGTTCTTCTAGCCATTTCATTGCGTTGGCTTTACCTTGACCAATTTTCTCACCATTGTAGGCATACCAAGCCCCCGCTTTATCCACTAACTTGTGTTTCACTCCTAACTCAATCAGTTCACCGGTTTTTGAGATCCCTTGACCATAAAGAATTTGGAAATCCACTTGACGGAATGGCGCAGCGACTTTGTTTTTCACGACTTTCACGCGAGTTTCGTTACCAATCACCTCTTCGCCGTCTTTAATGGCACCGGTACGGCGAATATCTAAACGTACAGAAGCATAGAATTTCAGCGCATTACCCCCTGTGGTGGTTTCAGGGTTACCAAACATCACACCAATTTTCATACGAATTTGGTTAATAAAGACGACTAAGCAGTTTGAGTTTTTAATTTGTCCGGTCAATTTACGTAAGGCTTGTGACATCAAACGCGCTTGTAAACCCATGTGGGAGTCACCCATTTCCCCTTCGATTTCCGCTTTTGGTGTTAAGGCTGCGACAGAGTCCACAATGATCACATCCACTGCACCGGAACGTACTAATGCATCACAAATTTCAAGGGCTTGCTCACCGTTATCTGGCTGTGACACTAATAACTCATTTACATTCACGCCTAATTTCGCCGCATAAATCGGATCTAATGCGTGTTCTGCATCAATAAACGCGCAGGTTTTACCTTCTTTTTGTGCTTGTGCGATCACTGAAAGGGTTAAGGTGGTTTTACCGGAAGATTCTGGCCCGAAGATTTCAACAATACGTCCCATAGGTAAACCGCCAATGCCAAGTGCTACATCAAGGCTTAATGAACCTGTTGAGACCGCTTCCACATCTAAAGCTTGGGTATCACCCAATTTCATAATTGAGCCTTTACCAAACTGTTTCTCAATTTGACCGAGTGCTGCCATGAGTGCTTTATTTTTTTCTTCTTTTGTTGCCATGTTTGAATCCTCAATAAAATCATCATCAGAATTTGCCAGTTATATTAACTGTATGGATAAACAGTATCAAGTGATTTTTATCAAATTTGTCTTATTTATCGCAAAATAAAATGACGTCATCGCCTACTTCTGTCTAGTTAACGTGTGCAGTTTACTTTTTAGATCCTTGATATCCATACAAATATCAGTGGTGCAAAAAAGTACAAATTCTTTGCATTTCTGCAGCAAGATTATTAGAATCATCCGAATGTAGTGCAATATTTATAACGATTTTGTATTTATTGTAATCAGGTTAAACAAGGACAAGCTATGTTAAGTGCTTTATTACGAAGCGGCGATGTAAAAAATTACACCGCACTTGGGCAAGATGGGACACCGGTCTATGCGGTCGCCTCACAATTGCGTGATGCTATTAAGTTTAGAGTCAAGGATGCGAATGACAATACTATCGGTAAGCGTTTTGCTAATTATTTAGCCATTCCTCAACGTAACGATCAGGGGAGCCAAATCGATTGGTATGTACCTTTTGAGTCCGATCGTGCAGACGGTCAATACCTCATTATTCCTTGGACCGCCGCCACAGATGAGGAACGAGCGGCAGCGTTTGCTGAATTAAGCCAATTTGAACAAGCTATGTTGCAGTTTGGGTTGAGTTTGAAAAAGAGTGAAAATTTACAAGGTGATCTGTTGCTCTTTTCCCGTTTATTGTGTAGCAATCAACATCCTGACGATATCCATGATCCGAATAATCTCAAAGCCTTACGTTTTCCTAGTCCTGAGTATGTGTATTTAGTCAATAATCGCCCTGTGATCACATTTTGGGGATTTTTAGAAAAAAATACAGAAGCCTTTGGTCATCCTTTTTTGTGTTTAAAACCCGTTGTGCGCGAGCCAGCTTCACCTGTGATTTCCCTTGAACCTGCTCCCGATGTGGTGGAAAAGAAACCATGGTGGCGCTGGTTATTGTGGTTACTACCTTTCTTACTCTTGGGATTGTTTGCCCTGTTTTTTTTACGTAGCTGCGATAGTACGACGATTGAGGCAAGCAAAAAAACAACCAAATCAGAAAAAGCGTTATCTGCAACAGAGCGTCTAATTTGTTTGGACGGACGTTTGTATCATTTTGTGCAGGATAAGTGGGTAGTCCAAGACAATGGACAAACGGTGACAGATAAAACGTTGATTACTCGTTTAACACAAACTACCGCACAAAATTTAGAAAACTGTAACCGCACACTTGTCAGCGATACGGGGACAAAAGTCGTTGAAAAAGGGAGCGTGGTGACAGGTGATCACCCTATCAATAAGATTCAATCTGTGGATACGACGGGCACCCATTTGACAGACAACGCGAGCCAGCCAAGTGCGACAGATAAAGACTCAGGCGAAGGGCGGGTAGTGGATCCGTTAAAAACAAATGAGCTGCCTTCTCATCCTGAGAGTAACCAGCCAATTGCGAAAGAAGAGGCGCCGCCCGCTTCGCCACCGAAAGCGTTGATGACGGATCAGAAACCCGGACAAGATCCTACCGCGACCAATCAACCGTTACAGATTCCTGCCGAGAGTAGTCAAACCGGTAACGTGGATTTCCTAAATGGGAAATGGAAGGCGGGCGCTGGAATCCAAGATAAAACCACGGGCAAGCCCCTTCGTCTCAACTATGAATTTGAAAAAGGAAAAGGGCAAGTACGAGTTGAACGTGGGGATGGTGTGCAATGTGTCGGTGATGTGAATGCAGCGATGCGAGGTGGCAGTTTAAGTATTGCAAACACTGGCATTGCCAATTGTAGTGATGGTTCATTCTATCAATTACCTAATGTGAGCTGTAAGCCAGATGCAACGGGATCGGCGGATTGTGAAGGTGAATATGGTTCAGGGAAACGTTTCCCAATGTCCATGAAAACCCCTTAAATTGACGAGATAAAGAGAGAATAAAAAAATGCTCCCAGAATTACATTATTTAGGCAAAGAAGTGTCGCTGGTGATGAATAGCGGTATTCAGTTTATTGATTTTGGTTTGAAAATTGATTGGAAGGCTCGGGAATGGCGCGATATCGCTAGCGGTTATTTTATTTCTTCCGGTGAAAATGGGCCATTACGCCGTTTAATTGAAGATAAAGTGCGTGATGGCTATTATGATCCTTCTCAACCTGGTCGAATAGTGACCCCTGAACAAGATATCAGTGTGGAACACGCTTTTACCTTATTTGATGGTATTTGGTTACCGATACCTTTTTTACGTACGGTGCCCCCCGACCGTTTTGATGAAGGCCCGTATAACTGGGCACGTGTGCGTATTGTTTGTTTAGAGAATCCTGATCAAGATGGGCATACTCACCGTGTGACCTTTGCGTTTGATACGAAAGTCTTTCCAAAT
This sequence comes from Bisgaard Taxon 45, assembly GCA_030783905.1. Classification (GTDB taxonomy): domain Bacteria; phylum Pseudomonadota; class Gammaproteobacteria; order Enterobacterales; family Pasteurellaceae; genus Pasteurella. Next base: position 217,758 of record JAQAHH010000006.1, read on the forward strand.
AGCCAAAATGTTGCCTACTTGGCACCGACAGAAGAAGATGTGCGTTCTGGTGTCGTGTTCGGTTTAGCCCACCAATCTAATCAAATGTCATGGTTTTTAGATTTCAAATGGGTGAATGAATGGCTGTTAGAAATTTTTAAAGAACAGGCTCATACCATTCGTTTAACTGACTTTGAAGAATTATCCGATGCGATCACACTGAAAAACCATCAAGCTCATTATCTGAATATATTGGCGATTTTGGGTACGTGCTTATCCATGCCAAATATTAAGGTCGTCTCGAAAAAGGCCGATGATATTGTAGAAGCTATTCCGGTGGATATGGTGTTAGATGTGGGCAATTCGCGTACCTGTGGGATTCTGATTGAAGATCATAAGCAAGAAAAAGACGGCTTAAAGAAACGTTATGAACTGGAATTACGTGATTTAAGCAGTCCAGAACGGGTGTATAACGAACCTTTTGAAAGCCGTGTTGAATTTGCACAAGCGTTTTTTGGTAAAGAGCATTTCTCGGTCCAAAGTGGCCGTCGTGATGCTTTCCAGTGGGCAACTATTGGGCGAGTCGGTAAAGAGGCGGCGCGTTTGGCGAGCCGCCGTAATGGGAATGAAGGTTCGACGGGCTTATCTAGCCCGAAACGTTATCTTTGGGACACCGAACAGTATGGTCAAGGTTGGCGCTTTAATAGCGCGTATGTGAAGACGGATCACGAACCCCATGCTACGGCAGAACCGCTGTCAGGCTTAATTAATGAATATGGCGAAGCCTTGCATATTTTGGATGATACGATTGATGAGGAATTTGAACGTAAAATTCCGGTTTTCCATCCCAAATATTCACGCAGTTCATTAATGACCTTCATGTTATCTGAAGTTTTGATGCATGCCTTAATTCAAATTAACAGCCCAACACAACGTGCGAAGTTAGAGCATTCTCGTACACCGCGTTATTTACGCTCGATTATTTTGACGGTGCCGCCTGCAATGCCAAAACCTGAACGCGAAATTTTCCGTAACAGTGTGTATCAAGCGATTGGGCTTGTTTGGAAAAGTCTCGGTTGGGATAAAAGCGATGACGATCTCAATTTTGATTCAAAAGATAGTCGCGAAAGTTATTGGCCAATGTTGCCTGAAGTGGTCATTCAATGGGACGAGGCAACTTGTGGGCAAGTGGTCTATTTCTTTAATGAAACCCAAAATAATTATGGCGGTCGCCCAGAAGAATTTATTGAAGCATTAAGACGTAGCGATAACCCAGAAAAAGGCAAAATTACCATTGCGACGGTGGATATTGGTGGGGGGACCACTGATTTAGTCATCAATGATTATGCTTTAGATTATGGGAATCATCAGGCTACGGGGGGCAGTAACGCGCATATCGTGCCGACACAGCGCTTTCGTGACGGTTTTAAAGTGGCAGGGGATGATATTTTGCTCGATATCATTCGTGATGTGGTAGTCAATTCGCTGGCTAAAGGGTTAAAAGAAAAAGGCATACGTGAACCCGATTCTATTTTGTCGAAATTAATTGGTTCAGAAGAGCGGTCGGTTCAGGATAAATTATTACGTCAACAATTAACTCTGCAAGTCTTTATGCCAATTGGCTTACGCGTTTTAAAAGAGTATGAGAATTTTGATCCTTATTACAGTGAAGGCAGCTTACCTGATTTACACTTTTCGAGCTTATTAAATGAAGTGGATGCGCCAACAGAAAGCGTCTTAGATTACATTAATGAACCGATTAGACGGGAGTTAAATGATCCCCATTTTAGTATTTTAGATTTACCCCTTGAGGTGAATTTGCGTGAGATTCATAACCGCTTTGTGCGTGGTGATTATTACGATATTTGTAAGACCTTTAATGCATTGTGTGAAGTGATTAATTGTTATCAATGTGATGTGTTGTTACTGACAGGACGTCCTTCACGTTTACCGGGTGTACAAGCTTTTTTCCGTTCACGTTTACCATTGCCAGTGGGGCGGATTTTACCTTTACATAATTACCGTACGGGTAACTGGTATCCATTCCATAAACAAGGTCGGATTGATGATCCAAAAACCACCGCGTCTGTCGGCGCGATGTTGTGTTTCTTAAGTACACATCAACGTTTACCAAACTTCTATTTACGGGCAACGGCATTAGTCGCTTACTCTACGGTCAAGTATGTGGGGTTATTGGATAACAATAACGTGATGAAAGACAGCAATATTTACTATCGTGATATTGATCTCGATAATCCAGATTATGAATTGCCCGATACCCATTTTGAAGCGCGTGGTTTAGCTCGTTTAGGTTTCCGCCAATTGAATGTGGAGCGTTGGAGCGCGACACCGTTGTATATTTTGACAATTGAAGATGATGGGCTCAATCGTGAGTTAGCCAATGGTGGGGTATTGGATATTACCTTGCGTATTAAGAAAGCACTTGGTTTAGCGTCAAAACAAAAAGAACGGATTGAACATTTTGAAATCGCCAATGCGGAGTTAAAAACCTTGGATGGCAAAGTGAAGAAAATACGTTTAAGACGTAATGATCTAGGTGATCCACAAATTAAATTAAGTTTGAATACCATGACCGATGCCGGCTTAAAAGACAGTCTTTACTGGTTAGATACGGGCAGCATTAAACGGGAGATATAATGAGTAATACAGCAAAACAATTAGCACAATCCTGGCATGACGTCTTTACTGCATCACAATCAGCGATTGATTGGATTGATGATGTGCGCCCGAATGTTGTTCGTCTAAATAATGAAGCAGACAGTTTAATTTTGGAACTGCGTCGTTTGCGTAACACCGCAAAACGTTTGGGTGCGGTGTCGGATAAGCCGATTACGGCGGGGTTCTTCGGCTTATCACAAGCGGGTAAATCCTTTTTGATTTCTGCTTTAGCGGCCGATGAACGCGGAAAATTAGAAACCTTGTTCGATGGACAAAAACTGGATTTTATTAAGCATATCAACCCACCCGGTGGCGGTAAGGAAGCGACAGGACTGGTGACCCGTTTTACCCGTAAGGAAACCAAAGGTGTGGCGGGTTACCCTTTAGAGTTGCGTTTATTCAGTGAAATTGAAGTGGCAAAAATTCTGGTGAATGCCTATTTCAATGACTTTGATAAAGAACGGGTGGAATACGAAATTACACAATCGCGGATTAATCAATTAGTGAAAAGCTTAAGTGGGCGAGTTTCGGCGAATTTAGTGTCAGGTGTTAATCAAGATGATGTGGTGGATTTACAAGATTACGCCCAAGACAGCTTTGGTAAATCATTATCAGTGTTACAAGGCAATTATTGGGCAAATGCGACCGCTCTTGCACCTTATTTATCTATTCAAGATCGTGCAAACTTGTTCGCTATTCTTTGGGGTGAAATTCAAGAGCTGACTGATATTTATATTCAATTTGCCAGCACGTTGGCGCGTTTAGGGCATCCAGAACGCGTGTATGCACCGCTTAGCGCCGTGGTAAAAGAAACCCCAGAAGGGGGCTTATCACAGGCGGACAGTATTATGAACGTCGATATGCTAGAACGTTTAGGCACCGCACGTGATGAACAAATTGATGTGCGACCCGCATACGCGGATGAGATCGGTGCGCCTGTGGCGATTTCTTTAGCGGAATTAACCGCACTGACCGCGGAATTGGTTTTCCCATTGATGAATCCAACACGCGTACCTGCGGTGGAGCGTGTCGATTTATTGGATTTCCCGGGTTATCGCGGTCGTTTAGCGATTACTTCCTTAGCAGAAGTGAAAGAGGGCAATCCTGTATCACAGTTGATCCTACGCGGTAAAGTGGCGTATTTATTTGAACGTTACACCGACAGTCAGGAAATGAATATTTTGATTGTGTGTACACCGTCGACGAAGCAATCAGATGTCAACAGCGTAGGCCCTGTACTTGAGCGTTGGATCCACAAAACGCAAGGTGAGAGCCCAGAACAGCGTGCGGAACGTAAACCCGGTTTATTGTGGGCGATTACGATGTTCGACATGCGGATTAGTCAGGATTTATCCAAAGATGAAGAATTATTGAAAATCTCTTGGGGATCGGGGGGATTATTAAAACAAACCATTTTAGAACGTTTTGGCAATTATGACTGGTTTAATAACTGGGCGGAGGGTAAGCCATTTGACAATGTGTTCTTAGTGCGTAAACCCGGCTTTAAAGTCCCGTTCTTAAATGTTGAAGGGGAAAATGAAGTCAGCGTGAATCAGAGTGAAAGTGCACAGCTTGCCTTGTTAAAACGCACCTTCTGCCAAGATCCGGATATTCGCAAACATGTAGCCCAACCAGAAGACGCGTGGGATGCGATGTTGTTGCTTAATGACGGGGGGATGAAACGTATTAGCCAGTACCTCGAAACGATCGCCCTACCTGAAGTGAAAGTGACTCGTTTGACAGAACAGCTAAATGAACGCATTTATCATGTCGTCGAGAATCGGTTTGCCAGTTGGTATCAAAGTGATGGCGAAGAAGAAGTGGCGAAAAAAAGACAATTAGCCAATGCATTAGCAAAAGAATTGCATCCACAAAATCCACGTTCTCTTTTTATGGGGGAATTATTGCGCCATCTTCAATTGCCAGAAGAAACAATACGTTCGCTGTATTTCTCTGACTTAGATGCGATTTTGAGCGAGGAAGAGGAGGTTAAACCGAGCTACTCGGTTGCGGAGGAGTTTGATTTATTTAGTGATCCGGCCCCAGTGACAGCCAGTACGCCAGCCCCTATTGAAAAGGTAGAAGAATCGCGCTTTGCACAAGCCGTGTTCAAGGCGTGGGTAAGCCACTTACGCAATTTAAGCGCTGACCACCGCTTAATGCAGTATTTGGGGATTTCTGTGGCGAATGTAGAAAATGTTGTCAATGAATTAGTGACGGGAGCCACAAGATTAAAATTACAAGAACAACTGGCAAAAATTGCGTTACGTAATGAGCGTAGTGGCAGTAAACGAGATCAATTGGCTGAACGACAAGTGTTTACCATGAATACTGCCATTACCGATTTTATTGCTTGGCTCGGCTATTCAGATATTGCACTGGAACAACGCCCAGCAAGTCGTGTGTTGGTAGGACAAATGATTTTTGAGCAACGGCCAGTGGAACAACATAATGGTTTACCTAAATTGAATGATCAGACCAGCAATTATGATGATAACTATCGGTTAGATTGGCTCGTGGCATTCGGGCATTTTGCCGTAAATAATGCAGGACATAGTGCGGGGCGTGAAATTAATGCCGCTCAAAATGCTCAATTAGGGCATGTGTTACGCGCTTTCCGTTCAGCACAACTGACAGCATAACCAAAAGAGGAATTGACGGTGTTACGAATTGAATTAAGAGAAGACAGCCCAGGCTATGCACAATTGAGTGCACGTAAATGGAAAGGTAGTCATGACGTGGAACTTGCCGTTCAGCGTAACCAAGACAGCCATTATTTTGCGGGTGAGGATAAATGGACACCAGAACCCGTATGGCATAAAACCAGCGAATTGAATGTGGTAGGCGATGCGTTACAGGGACGAGTGGGACCTTGGCTTGTGGACGGATTAATCCGTCAAAGTGGTAATGTTCGCTTTTTATTACAAGTACGTGATGGGCAAGTGGAAGATAGTGGACCACTCAGTTTAATTGGCAACATCTTAGCTTCCTCGGCAGGGGGGGATTCCTCGCGTGAAAGTGATGTAAGAGACATCTCTTTTTCAGCGCCTGTTACGCCGCTAGCCGCTACTGTGGAAATAAAAGAGACGCCTATTGTTGATACGGCAAATGATGTCTCGCCTATTGATGAACCGCCTGCTGTATCAGTCGATAGCGAGACAACGACCTTGGAGATAGCACCTACCCCAAGAGAACAGAAGAAAAGTAAAACAGGGCTTTTCATCGCGTTACTCATTTTATTATTAGGCATTGGGGCCGCAGTCGTGTATTTCTTATTTGGTCATCAATCCAGTAAGACTGAAACAACCGTGGTCAGTGAATGCAGCGTTGCAAACAGCACAGATGAGTTAGCCTTTATTCAGGCTTGCTTGAAAAGCAAACCAGATAATCAACGCCTGTTAGACGTCATTGCCGAAGCAAAAACCGCCAACAAATGTAGCATTGCACAACGTTTATATGCTCATCAGGCACAAAGTGGCAATGTTGAACTTGCCGTGGCTTATGCCAAAGAGTATGCAGTAGGTGGTCCTTGTTTCAGCGTCGATAAAGAAAACGCAATCTATTGGTACGAAACGGCATTATCGATTGATCCGAATAATGAAGCTGCGAAAAAAGGTTTAGCGGAATTAAGAAAATAAATCGGTTGGCAAATTGCGTGCCGAATATGGAGAGGAACCCATGACAAGATTGAATTTGCTCCCCCTTTATGCACTCTGTGGCTTATTGCCCTTGAGTTTGAATGCACTGGCGGAACAAAAGCCGTTATTGCAAGAAGGGAAAACCACCCTTTATCAACGTGTTTTGAGTACACCCAGTTGTGAATTGTTGGAGAGTCAACAAGCAACATCAGGCAAAAAAATTCCTGCATTTTCTCGTTACTATGTTTATAAACGTGAAAATCAGGCGGGCAAAAGCATGCTACAAGTGGGGCCCGATACGTTTGGGAAAACAGTGGGGTGGCTTGATGAAAGCTGTGCTGTGCCGTGGCAGATGCAAATGACACTTGTGTTTACCAATCCGGCGGAACGTGAGCCACTCCTCTTTTTTAAAGACCGGGCGGCATTGGACCAAGTGATTAATGCGGAAGATCCTGTACAAGTGGTGAACCCAATACGTCAAGCGCTGACTGCAAATAAAGCGCATCCTGCCGTGTTAGCACAAGAGCCAAGTGAATTTGTTGATTTTCAGAAAAACTTTTACTTATTGCCGATTTTACAAGGTGAAGAGGTGATGAATGCGAAAGGGTTTTATGAACGCGCGCTAGAGGTCGCCTCCGTCAGCAAACAAGAGGGCGGATTAACAAGATCACCTACCTCAAGCACTACAACAAAGACGGGGTCATCGGATCCACAAAAAACACTGACAAAAGATAACCCTCAAGAAGTGACGGGTTTTCGTGCTGCAGTGGTGTTCGTGATTGACTCGACTATCTCGATGGATCCTTATATTAATCGTACGCGAGAGGCCATTAAACAAGTGTACGATCAAATTGAAAAAGAGCATTTAGGCGAACAAGTGAAGTTCGGCTTGGTGGCATTCCGTTCCAGTACTAAAGCGGTTAAAGGGTTGGAATATACTTCAAAAATGTTTGTAGATCCGACAAGCGTGAAAGACGGCAAAGACTTTATGCAAAAAGTCGCCTCATTAAAGCAAGCTAAAGTGTCGAGTAAAGAATTTAGTGAGGATGCGTATGCGGGGATTAACCAAGCGCTGAATGAAATCCAATGGAATCAGTTTGGTGCGCGTTATATCGTCTTAATTACCGACGCAGGGGCGATTGAAGGGGATAATCCTATTTCTACTACAGGATTGGATGCGAAGCAGTTACGTTTAGAAGCGCAACATCGTGGGGTCGCCATTTATGCCTTGCACTTAAAAACGCCTTCTGGTGCGAAAAACCACGATCAAGCTCAAGCCCAATATACGGATTTAGCGTTTAATCATTATCTAAATAAAGCCTTGTATTATCCAGTGAATGCGGGTGATGTGAATGAGTTTGGTGAGAAAATTAGCACCTTAGCGAAAGCTCTCACGGCACAAGTGAAATTAGCGTATCGTGGTGAAATGGCGGCAGGTAGTGCGTTAAGTGCGGTGGAAAAAGAGAAAAAATCCACGCCTGAGCCGACTTCTGAAATTGAGCAAGATGCCATCCTATTAGGACGTGCCATGCAATTAGCTTATTTGGGCGGTGCGAAAGGAAGCAAAGCCCCACCAGTCTTTAAAGCGTGGATCAGTGATAAAGATTTTGCCAAACCAACCGTCCCGACTGCCGAAGCGCGTGTATTACTGACTAAAGCGCAGTTAAGTGATCTAAGTGATGTGGTGAAAAAAATCGCTGATGCGGCGAATGAAGGCTTAATTTCGCCCAATGATATGTTTGCACAACTGCGTTCTGTTGCGGCGGCAATGGGACAAGATCCAAGTAAAATTAAGACAGAAAGTGCAACCAAAATCGCTGATTTGGGCTTATTAGGTGAGTACCTTGATGATATCCCTTATAAGAGTCAAGTGACGGCTATTGACGAAGACACGTGGAAAGGTATGAGCGTGCAAGAACAAGAAAAGTTCATTCGTGAATTACACAGTAAGTTACGTCATTATCGGGTCTTTAATGAAGATCAAAGTCGTTGGATATCCTTATCGGAAGGCAGTGATCCACGTGATTTTGTCTATCCTGTCCCACTAGAAGCATTGCCATAATCAGGTAAGGGTAAGATCGTGCTTTGTATTGAAAATATGTCGGTAACCCGCGGAGTTGGGGAACAAGGTTTTACCGTATCATTGCCAACACTTCATCTGGCTGACGGTGAAGTGTTGGCCATTCAAGGCACAAGTGGCTGTGGTAAAAGTACCTTATTAGAAATGATCGGGCTGATTCTTCAGCCTGATCAATTGCGTTCTTTCCAATTCGGTAATGGTGATACCCTGTTAGACATTCAGCCCTTTATTCAACAGCAAAACCAGCATGTCTTAGCCAAGATACGTGCTGAGAAATTGGGGTTTATGTTGCAAAATGGGGGATTATTGCCGTTTTTAACGGTGGCACAAAATATTCGTTTGCCGAATGCCTTATTACAGACCCCAATTGATCACGCGTGGGTAGCCTTGTTGTGCCAAGAGTTAAATATTGATCATCTGTTAGCAAAGTACCCTAAGCAATTGTCTATTGGTGAACGTCAACGTGTTGCCTTTATTCGTGCGGTTGCACATAAGCCCTTGCTTTTATTAGCAGATGAACCCACTTCCGCCTTAGATCCTTATCATGCAGACATATTGTTTGGCTTGATTTTAGAACTGGTGGTACAACAACATATTTCTGTCTTGTTAGTCACCCATGACTGGGAATTGGTGAAACGCAGGCAACTGCGTACCTTACAGGCTAATTTACTTTCCCCGCAACAAGCGATTTTTACTGATATCTGTTGAGGGAGTGAGTATGCAAACAATCTCTTTTGGCAAAAAAATCCAATTATTAACTCAATTAGCATGGCGTGATCTGCGTTATGATCGCAAAGTGTCCTTTTGTATTATTGCCTCTTTAATTGCTGTGATTGCGCCCCTGTTACTGTTATTCAGCTTGAAATATGGTGTGATGTCTCAATTACGTGCACAGCTGATGAATGATCCTCGCCACTTAGAAATTAAAATCGTGGGCAATTTAAACTTATCCTCTGAATGGTTTGATTGGTTGCAACAACAACCTGAAACCCAGTTCGTGATCCCTTTAACTCGTTCATTGAATACGATTGTTGATTTACGCAGTGCGACACGCCATTTTGTGTCTGATGTTGAACTCTTGCCTACTGCACCCAATGACCCTATTTTAGCCCCGCTTCAGCTTCAACAAAAAAAAGCGGTGGTATTAAGTGCGCTTGCTGCTGAAAAGTTACATGTTGCAGCGGGCGATAAGATTACCTTATTGGCAACGCGAAACTATGCTGGGTTGACTGAAAAAGGGCGCCTCGAACTGATTGTGGAAAATATCCTACCAGAAACCCGTTTCTCACGCCCGGCTGCCTTTGTGGATTTGGAAACTTTAGTGGGTATTGAAGATTTTCGTGATGGTTTTCAAACAGAGGTATTTCCTGCTATGCAAGGGCAAGTGAGAGAGCAGGTAAGGGAGACTTTTGCCAGAGCACGTATTTATGCCAAACAGTTAGATGATGTCGCTGTTTTAGCGCTGAAATTACGTACTAAAAATATTGATACACGAACAGAAGCGAAAGCGATTGAAAATGTCAAAGCCATTGATGCGGTACTCAATGTGATTTTTCTGGTCATTGCGCTGACGTCGATTGTAGGTTGTGTGCTTTCTTTGGTAGGGGCATTTTTAGCCAATATTGATCGCAAAAGAAAAGAAATTGCCGTTCTACGCTTGTTAGGATTTCAGTCAATTGGGGTCATAGGCTTTTTAATTTTACAAGCGCTGATGCTGAGTAGTGTCGCTTTTTTCATCTCTTATTTATTTTTTGGGGTCGGGAGTGAATTGTTTAATCAAATTTTAACCAGCAATTTAGCGGATACTCACTTCATTAGTCATTTACAGCCCTTGCATTTAGGATTTGCGTTTATGACTACCTTCATTTTATCGGGAATTGTGGCGGCCATTGGGGCAATGCGTGCGATTCGAATTCAGCCTGCGGAGAGTTTACGAGATGTGTAAGTATGGGTATGCCCTGTTGGGCTTAACTGTGGTGAGTAGTGTGAGTCACGCTGCTTGGGAAGAGAAATTTTACAACCCTCAACCTTTAGAACAGGATGTTATTCTGCCAATGCCTTGCGAAGGTAAGATGGTCTTTCGGGTGGTGAAAACCAATACCCAACAACCGTTAGAAGATACCTTAGTGACTTTGGGTGGCAATCGTGAGCAAGATGGCTATGCCGAATACGCCACACCAAACTATATTGCCGGGGGATTTGCCAATAAGGACCATGAGCGGTTCTTTTTAATGGCGAAATATGAAGTGACAGACGCACAATATCAGGCTGTGATGACAGAAAAATGTCATGCCCCAACGATAAAGGGCTTATTGCCAGTGACGAATATTAGTTGGTTTGATGCCATGACGTTTACGCAAAAATACAATGAATGGTTATTGACGCAGGCGAAAGGTGCCTTACCAACAGAAGATGGGATGTCGGGATTTGTACGCTTGCCAACCAATGTGGAATGGGAGTTTGCTTCTCGTGGTGGCGTGGCGGTGACACCGTCGGAGTTTCGTGAAAATACGTTCCCAATGCAAGATGGCTTAGTCAATTATGCTTGGTTTAATAATGCCAAATCGGCTAATGGTCGATTACAAGTGATTGGGCGGTTAAAACCTAATCCTTTAGGGTTATTTGACACCTTAGGTAATGCCAGTGAAATGATGTTTGACAGTTTTAAACTGAATAAATTAAACCGCTATCATGGACAAGACGGCGGGGTGATTGTCCGCGGTGGAAGTTACTTAAAACCAGAAACGGATGTGAATAATGTATTACGTTTAGAAATGCCGTTTTATGATCAACAAGGGGCGAGAAAAGCCAAAGATGTGGGATTTCGTGTGGTAGTGGCGACACCTTTATTGACCTCCAGTGCGCGTATCAAAGTAGTGGAAAACGCATGGGCTGTGTTGGGTAAAGATCATCAACAGCCTGAAAAAGGGGAAAACAGTAAAATTGTGGATAAATTGGAGGAGTTGGCTAACAACACGTTAGATGAAAAATTAAAACAAGAACTGAATAACACCAAAGAGCAATTACGTGCAGCCAATTTAGAACGTGATGAACAGCGCGATTCTGCGGTACGTTCGGCATTACAGCTCGGGGCATTTTTGTGTGCCAACGTGTCAGATTTACAGGGCGAAGTGGAACAGAATAAGAAAATTCTTGAGGCGATGACCGCACTTTATCCCAATAGTGAAAAAGAACAAAATGCGAAAAACCGTTTAGTCGAATCAGAAAACGCACGCGATTTTGTGTTGAAGTATTATGCTGATACAATCGTGGCGAGTTCAACAACGTATAATAAACAAACAATTGAGACACAGGTTTCACGCACGAATGCGATTGTGAGCAGCAGTGGAAAAGCAAATTTAACGCACTATGTTAATCTTTACTGGCAACATCTTAAGCAATATTATCAAGATAACAAGATCAGTCGTCAGACATGGTTAGAAAAATGTACTCAAGTCAAACAGGGGAACTAATATGATGAAAATGAAACAATCACGCCAATCTATTTTAAGTGTACTCACGCTTTCAACTGCGGTCGTGCTCGCCGGTTGTCAGAATACAGGTGGCAGTTATTTTGGCTCGCAAAGCAACCTGTCCACAGGCGAAGAAGCCGAGTTTTTTAGTGACTCAGGTTGGGGCGCGTGTGCGTGGGGCGCAGCTGGCGGTGCCGTGTTAGGTGCGGGGGTTGCGTTATTATCTGGTAAAGATGCAGGCACCGCTACTGCCGCCGGCGCAGCGGGGGCTGCTGTAGGTTGTGGCGCGCTCATGGGCACCAACTATTACCTCGAAAAACAACGCAAGGCTTATGCGAAAAAAGAAGATCGTTTAAATGCCTATATTGCGGAAACGCGTAAAAATTCGGATATGGTGAAAAAAGCCACTGCCAAAGCGAAAACACAGCTAGACCGAAATAATAGAGCGTTAGCAAATTTAAATAAACAGCTGAAATCAGGGGCGATTCAACAAGCGGAGGCGAAAAAACAGCTTGCTCAAATTGATGCAGATATTAAAGCAGCACGCAACAATCTTGCCTCCATGAAAAAACGTGCCCAAACCTTACGAGAGGTGGCCAATCAAGAAAAAGCAAATGGCTTGAATGTTGGACGATTTGAAGCCGAGATTGCGAGCCTTAACAAACAAATTGCCACTTATGAGCGTTTAGTTGATGCGTCTTCTAAACAACGTTCCGCGATTCAAATAGGATAAACTATGAAAAGATTGACGTTACCATTATTTATTGCAAGTCTGACCGTGTTAACCGCCTGTTCCGTCACACCAGAACAGTGTGATCCAAGTGTGGAGGCTAGTGTGTGGAATAAAATGGCCTGTAAGACTTCTGGCACCTATGATAATCGTGTTAAAGAAAAAGAGCGTACCTTGCAAAGTGAAAAGGCTAAACAAACGGCCTTGCATAAGACCTATGCAGAGACACAGAAGAAAGCGAAAGGTTCTGAGCGAGCTTTAGCGAAGAAAAAAGCTGAACTTGTGGCGTTAAATAAATCCGTTACGGATTATGCCACGCAGTTGAAGCAAAAAGCGAAAGGCAAAGAGGATGTCCTTGCCGAAGTGAGAAAAGTCGAACAACAATTGAAACAAGTGAATGGTTCTGCCGCGAGTGAAGAGGCCAAACAGGCTGAAATTAAAGCGTTAAAGCGTAAGCTTGAAGCATTACAAGCCGCGAGTGGTATTTAGCCCCTTTTAAATAGGCAGTCACAGGGCTGCCTATTTTTTATCATGTTTATTGGAAAGAAGTATGCAACGTTTAGCTCGAATTCCCCTACAACAAGAGAATCAAGCCGCGGTGGCGCTATTATCGCATTATGATGAATTAATGCAGATTATTGTGCGCTATTTACCACCGAGTACCGCCACGTTATTTGCTCGTCCTGAAGTGCAATCCGATGGCAAGATCATTGAATGGTATAGCGAATTAGAAGGACAAGCCGATTTATTTCATGCGAATCAGGTCGGGCCGCAACAACGCGATAGCGTCCTCACACGTATTAGCCAACGACTGACCGCGATTGAGCAGTTAAATGCAGATCTGTTAAAAAAGGGGCTGATCAGTCCCACACAATCTGAGCGGCTGAGGTTATTAGTCGAGGGAGCAAGTCATGATACGAAGCAGATCTATGTGATCAATAATGAACCCGTGATAACTGGATGGGGCATGGGTCAGAAAGTGATGCCACCGGTTTCCCCAGCTGTGACACCAAGCAATCCGGCAAGTCGTTCTCGTTGGCTATGGTCTTTCTTGTTGCTTTTGTTGTTATTGGGTTTATTACTTTGGTGGTGGCTGACGACTAAACAGCCTGCTAAAACACCAGAGGTAGTGTCTCCCCCACCTGTGGTGACACAACCTAACGTCCCTGAGCCAGTGGATGTCGTGAAACCTAACGAGCCTAAAGTGGAGGAGACGAAACCCTTGCAGGTTGTGCCGGAACCGCCGAAGCCCGAGCCAGTTGTACCAGAAAAAGTGGATGACACGCCTAAGGTGACGGAGACAACGCCAACCCCACCGGAAAAAGTCTGTTCTATCTCAACAAAACCAGGTGAGAATCCGCAAATGGTGATTATTTTTGATAATTCGCGATCTATGTTGTATTCCCTGTTGGAGAATAAACAAAATATTGCTGATTTTGAGCGTCGTTGGATTCATTATTTAGCCACACCGGAAGAAACCGCCTATATCCGTCGTTCACCCAACCGGTTAGAAGTCGCTAAACGATCTTCCGCGGGTATTATAAATAGCATTGCAAAAACGGTGGACATTGGATTGGTGGAATTAAGAGGTTGCCCGACAGCCCATAATCATGGTTATTATTCACCTGCAAAACGAAAACAACTGCGCGGCAAAATTAATGCGATGCAGCCTGCACCAGACAGCGATGAAAGCAGTGGTGGTACCCCGTTATATAGTGGGCTAAAACAAGCTGCTGCGATGGTGGATGGCAAGAAACGCGATGGATTTATTTTATTGATTAGTGACGGTGAAGATTCGTGCGAAACAGGCGATGTTTGTGCGTTGGCGCAGCAAATTGCTAAGCGACAACCTCGTCTGAAAATTAATGTGGTGGATATTGGGGGCGCTAAAGCGGCTAACTGTGTGGCAAAAGCCACGAAGGGAAAAGTGTTTACGGCCAATAGCCAAAAACAATTAGCGAATATGATTAATCAAGCGGTAAAACCGATTACAGAAGTGGAAGTGTGTAAGTAATCAGAGGAAAGTATGCAACGTCTAGCTTTTTTTACTCTTCAACATATTCATCAAAATGGCCTCAATTTACTGTCTCGTTATGCTGAAATTGAGTCTATATTACGCCGTCATTTGCCGCCAAGTACGGTTGACCTGTTTGCGCGACCAGAAGTGAATGCGGATGGTTCCACTGTGGCGTGGTACACAGAATTACAGGGACAACCGCATCTACTAGGCAAGAGTCAGGCAGATCAGCAACAATTCGCACAAATTCAGCCCCATATTCAGCAATGTTTAAATGTGATTCATCACTTGAATCAAGATTTGAGCGCAAAGGGGCTACTGACGCCAGATCAAAGTACCTTGTTAACGCAATTGGTTGAAGGGGCAAAGCATAATACCGTGCAGGTGTATATGATCAATAACACCCCGGTGATGACGGGTTGGGGACTCGGTGAGCGGATAGCCGAGCCTGTGCCTGTCAGCGCAGTGCCTACTAAGGCGAGCCGTTGGTATTGGTGGTTACTGCCATTCTTGTTATTACTGTTAGGTTTATTGCTTTGGTGGTTTTTCTGGCGTACGCCACTGGTTGAGAAAGCCGCAATCGTGCCACTAGCAGAACCGCCTAAGGATACTCAGCCACTCAAGGAAACACCACCTGTCGAATTACCTAAAGTCGAACCACCTAGCGTTGAGGCTCCACCAGAAAAGGTGTGTCGTCAGAAAATTATTCCTGCACAAGCACCACAAATGGTGATTGTTTTCAATAATGCCTCAGGCATGCGTTACACCATTAAAGAAGGTATTAAAAAAATTGATGACTTTGATCGACGCTTAGAACGTGAAGCTGTCCCACGTAAAGAGATTGATTATATGTATCGCAAGCCAAATCGGTCGACCGCATCAAAAGTGGCCGTCAATAACATTTTAGCCTCGATTGACCCACATATTGATATTGGTTTAGTGGAACTGAAAAGCTGTTTAACCAGAAAGCCAAAGACCTCAGCCGCGGTGGCACATGGTGTCTTTTCTGCTCAGCAACGTGAAACGTTGAAACAAAAAATCAATCAAATGAAAGTGCGCGAGAATCAAGTGCCCGGTACACCAATTTATGAAGGATTAGAAAAAGCCTTAACGATGGTGGATGGGGTTGAGCGAGAAGCCTTGATTTTATTGATTACGGAAGGCAATGGTGATTGCACTTTGCGTGATCCTTGTCAGCTGATTAAACAAGAGATCCAACGCAGACCGAAATTGAAAGTGAATATTGTCAGCATTAATTCACCGTGGAATGCCACTGACTGCTTAGCTTCACTGACTGGGGGACACATTTTTAATCGTGAGGTGAACAGTGAGTTACAACTGACTGAACTCATTAACCAAGCAGTGAAATCGGTGCAAACCGCGGAAATTTGTGAATAAGCTTGTCTTATCTTATAACCAGGCGGCTATGATGTCGCCTGATTTTTTTGCCTTCATAAAGCGGTATTTTGTCGTGTGATTTTATGCGAAAATAGACCGCACTTTTAATTATGTTTTAGAGATAGGAAATGGATAACGTCGATTTGCACACGCCCATGATGCGTCAATATTTAGCACTGAAAGCCGAAAATCCGGATATTTTGTTGTTTTATCGTATGGGCGATTTTTATGAGCTTTTTTATGATGATGCGAAGAAAGCGTCAGCGTTGCTAGATATTTCGTTGACCAAGCGTGGGCAATCTGCCGGACAACCTATCCCGATGGCAGGCGTGCCTTACCATGCGGTAGAGGGCTATTTAGCCAAATTAGTCCAATTAGGTGAATCTGTTGCCATTTGTGAACAAGTTGGTGATCCAGCCACGTCAAAAGGCCCAGTTGAACGCCAAGTGGTGCGCATTGTCACCCCCGGCACGGTGAGCGATGAAAGTCTCCTACCCGAACGACAAGACAACCTGATCGCTACCGTATATCAAGAAAAAGATCGCTTTGGTTTAGCGATATTAGATATCACCTCAGGGCGTTTTCAGATCAGCGAACCCGAAGACCGTGCTAGCCTGCAAGCAGAGTTGCAACGCATTTCTCCAGTAGAATTATTATATTGTGAAGATTTCGTCGATATGGCGTTGCTTGAACCCTTTAAAGGTTTACGCCGTCGCCCTATTTGGGAGTTTGAATTAGGTACGGCGATCCAATTGCTCAATCGTCAATTTCACACCAAAGATCTGCGTGGTTTCGGGGTGGAAAAAGCCCTTCTCGGGCTTTGTGCCGCTGGCTGTTTGTTGCAATATGCCAAAGATACCCAGCGCACTGCGTTACCGCATATCCAAAGTATTACCTTATTACAGCATGCTGACAATATTCAATTAGATGCCGCGACACGCCGTAATTTAGAACTCACCCAAAATCTCGGCGGAGGCATAGAAAACACCTTAGCATCCGTATTAGATAAATGCGTGACCCCAATGGGAAGCCGTTTATTGAAACGCTGGATTCACCAGCCGATTCGTCAGCGTGAAACATTAATGGCTCGTCAACAGGCTATCGCGGCCATTTTACAGCAGGATTTAGTCGCAGAATTACAGCCTTATTTGCAACAAGTTGGCGATATGGAGCGGATTTTAGCCCGTGTTGCTTTACGTTCAGCACGACCTCGCGATTTAACCCGTTTACGCACTGCCCTTGAGCAAATCCCGTATTTACGCGAGATTCTCGCGCGACAAACCTCGCCAAATTTGACCGCACTTTTGCAGCCAATTGGTGAGTTTTCGCCACAATTAGACTTATTACAGCGTGCAATTATTGATAATCCCCCGATGTTGATTCGTGATGGTGGGGTGATTGCCGAAGGCTACCATGCTGAGCTAGATGAATGGCGTAATTTATCGGAAGGGGCAACGCGCTATTTAGATGAGCTAGAGCAACGTGAGCGAGAAAGTACCGGTATTGATACGCTCAAAATTGGGTTTAACGCGGTGCACGGTTACTATATTCAAATCAGCCAAGGACAAGCACACAAAGCACCAATGCATTATGTGCGTCGTCAAACCTTGAAAAATGCAGAACGTTATATCATTCCTGAGCTGAAAACCTATGAAGATAAAGTGCTCAAAGCCAAGAGCGCAGCACTGGCGTTAGAAAAACAGCTTTACGAACAATTATTTGATGAATTGCTACCGCACTTAGGCGCATTACAGTTGGCGAGCTTAACCCTGTCGGAATTGGATGTCTTGACCAATTTAGCGGAGCGGGCAGACACTTTAAATTATGTGGCACCGCAATTTAGTGATGAGATTGGCGTGAATATTCAGCAAGGTCGTCACCCAGTCGTGGAACACGTGCTCAATGCCCCGTTTATTGCTAACCCTGTTTTGCTTACTCCTCAGCGTCATTTATTGATTATCACGGGACCCAATATGGGCGGTAAGAGTACCTATATGCGTCAAACCGCATTGATTACGTTGATGGCATATATGGGCAGTTTTGTGCCAGCAGAAAGTGCGCTGATTGGTCCGATTGATCGTATTTTTACCCGTATTGGTGCCTCCGATGATCTGGCGTCAGGCCGTTCGACCTTTATGGTGGAAATGACTGAAATGGCGAATATTTTGCACCAAGCTACCGCCAACAGCTTAGTGTTAATTGATGAAATTGGGCGGGGGACATCGACCTATGATGGTTTATCTTTAGCTTGGGCTTGTGCGGAATGGTTAGCCAAAAAGTTACGCTCTCTCACCTTATTTGCCACCCATTATTTTGAGCTGACGGTGTTGCCAGAACAGCTTGCCGGCAGTGCGAATGTGCATTTAGATGCGATAGAACATAATGACACGATTGCCTTTATGCATGCAGTACAAGAAGGAGCAGCGAGCAAGAGTTATGGTTTAGCCGTGGCGGCATTGGCGGGCGTGCCACACTCGGTGATTAAACTGGCGAAACAAAAATTAGCGCAATTAGAAAAGCTATCACAACAAAATGCCGATCAACGTATTCAAGATTTACGCCAACTCAATCAAACACAAGGCGAATTGGCGTTAATGGAAGAGGATGACAGCAAGACAGCGGTTTGGGAAATGCTCGAAAAACTTGATCCTGACGAACTCAGCCCAAAACAAGCATTGGCATATTTGTATCAGTTGAAGAAGTTGGTTTGAGCGCAACAAAAAAGTGGGGATGTCACCCACTTTTTTAACGATGGGGGTGTCAACAAGAGGCAAGTGTCATTCTGCTATGACCTTTTCCTTCGGATAAATTGCCCCCAAACTGACCGCACTTTTTGCCCCTGTGACACTAGGTAAATTGCCCGGGAGATCATTGAGGCGTTGATAGGCGAGCCAAGCGAAAGCAGCAGCTTCCACATAATCCGCATCCAAGCCGTAATCGTTGGTAGTTTGCACTTGCCACTGTGGCAGTAAGGCGGTGAGGCGTGCCATCAATAGCGTATTTTTTACTCCACCACCACACACCAATAAATGGCGTTCTAACGCTGTTTCAATTTGATTCAGCTGATCCACAATGCTTTGTGCGGTGAGTTCCACCAAGGTCGCTTGCACATCTTGTGGCAAAAGTGCGGGATGTTTGGCTAACTTTTTGTTTAGCCAAGCTAGATTGAATAATTCGCGTCCTGTGCTTTTTGGTGCGGGGAGTGCAAAAAATGGCTCATCCAATAAATCCGCTAATAAGGCATGATTTACTGTGCCAGATTTCGCCCATGTTGCATCTTTATCATAGGCTTTGCCCTGATGTTTTTCTATCCAAGTATCGAGTAAGGTATTACCCGGCCCTGTGTCATAGCCAATTACTTCCTGATTGGGCAGTAAACGCGAAATATTACTGATACCGCCTACATTGAGTACCACAGTCGCTTGATTCGGTTTAAGAAACAACGATTGATGAAAAGCGGGCACCAGTGGCGCGCCTTGTCCCCCAAATGCCATGTCTTTACGACGAAAATCCGCCACCGTAGTAATGCCCGTTTTGGCCGCGATTACGTTAGCATCGCCAATTTGCATGGTAAACGGATAGTGGCTATTTGGGGAATGCCAAATGGTTTGTCCATGACAACCAATTGCCATGATCTGTTCTGGTGAAAGCCGATGTTGTTGTAAGAATTGTTGAATGCAATCGGTATAGAGCAAACCCAGTTGATGATCTAACTCACCTAAGGCTTGTAAGGTGGTTTCTCCGGAATGACATAAGGCAGAAATTTGTTGCCGTATTGCGGGTGGCATAGGGTAAAAATCTGCATGGATAAGTTGTGGTTGCTGACAGGAAAAATCCATTAATGCCAAATCCACCCCGTCTAAACTGGTGCCAGACATGACCCCGATATAGTACATAGTTGCCTCCTTCATTTCAGCTTGCGTGAATTTCATTATAGGGGAAGGGGAAAAAATAGCCAAAGTTTAGTTTTCAAAAGTCATAAAAATAGACGCCATAAGCGCCTATTCTTGGTTTTCTTTCGCTAAAGTGCGGGTTGTTATCTCACCCATTCCACCACATCGTCAAAGGCTTGGCGTGTTTTGGCTTTGGCTTCATTTAAACGGTAGCCAAAGGCGATCATCACGCTGAGTTTATAGCTGTTCGGATCATAAAGCCCATGTGCCACAAACGCCTGGTCCATTTTTTCCAAAGGGAACCCTTCAATTGGGGTAGAATCAATACCGAGCATGGCCGCACTAGTGAGCATATTCGCCATGGCAATATAGCTTTGCCGGCAGGCCCAATCATAAAAGGCTTTTGGATTGTCCGTTAAGGCAAAATCTTGTTCAGTAAAAGTGCGGTAGAAATTCTGGCGTATTTTGCGCATATCTTCGGGGATATGGTGCACATCTCGCATGATATGTTGCACATAGTCACCTTCCGCAAGCAAAGTGTCGGGTTGACGCACCAACACCACCACAAAATGGCTACAATCCATCACTTTGTCTTTTGCGCCCCAAGCGATATCGCGGATCAATGCTCGAATGTCGGGCTTTTCAATCACTAAGAATTTCCACGGCTCAAAGCCAAATGAGCTCGGTGAAAGGCGACCTGTTTCCAAGATAAAACGGAAATCGTCTTCACTGATTTTTTTGGTCGGATCATACGCCTTACAAGCGTGACGAAAGTGGAAAGCATCGAGAATATCCGTTTTTGAAATAGGCATAGTTTTCTCCCCAAGTGCGGTGGTTTTTCAAAAAGTGTGTTTAGATAATTCGGGAAAACTGTTGGCGTTTCGCTTGTTCCCTAGAATAGGTATCAAAACATAAACAAATATTACGAATCAGCAAACGTCCTTTGGCTGACACCTGAATTGCGTTCTCACCGATCGCTAATAGCCCGTCTTGGCATAATGGCTCGAGCAGTTTTAAATCTTCGGCAAAATGCGATCTAAATTGAATGCCATATTGTTGCTCAATGGGTTGATAATCCAATTTAAAGTTACAGATTAATTGCTTGATCACATCGCGGCGTAAGCAATCTTCCTCTGTCATCGCTAAGCCTTTGTATAAGGCAATACCGGTGTTATCGATTGCCGTATAATAATGTTTTAATTCTTTTTGATTTTGTGCGTAAGTATCGCCTAACAAACTGATTGCCGATACGCCCAAGCCCAATAGGTCGCATTCTTCTTGGGTGGTGTAACCTTGGAAATTGCGGTGTAGCACACCGTTTTGTTGGGCAATGGCTAATTCATCATCAGGTTTGGCAAAATGATCCATGCCAATAAAGCGATAACCCGCATTGCCTAAGGTTTCGATGGTGTTTTGCAAGATCGTTAATTTGGTTTCTGGTGGCGGTAATTGTTCATGTTTAATCTTTGCTTGTCCGGCAAAACGGCTTGGCAAATGGGCGTAATTGAACACACTTAAACGATCGGGATTCAGGGCAATCACTTTTTGCAGCGTGAACATGAAACTGTCCACAGTTTGGAGTGGCAGACCGTAAATTAAATCAAGGTTGGTGGATTGGAAACCGAGCTGACGTGCGCGTGTGAGTAAGGCTTCAATAAAGTCTTCATCTTGCACACGGTTAATAGCTTTTTGTACCTCTTTATTAAAATCTTGCACGCCCATACTCATGCGATTAAAACCAATACCACGCAAATGATCGAGCATATCGAGTTCAATTTCACGCGGATCCATTTCAATACTGATTTCCGCATCGGGGGCAATCGTAAAATGTTTGCGCAACATCGCCATTAAGCGTGCAGATTGTTGTTCAGTGAGATAGGTTGGCGTCCCCCCACCCCAATGCACCTGGGTCGCGATACGATCTTTAAATAGTGGTGCGCGGCTTTCTATTTCTCGCTCTAAAAAGTCGAGATAAATATCTGCTTTATGTTGATGACGGGTAATCGTTTTATTACAGGCACAGAAATAACAGAGTTTATGACAAAAGGGAATATGCACATACAGTGAAAGGGGACGGTTCGGATAACGTTTTGCCGCCTGAATAAAATCTTGGTTGGTGTAATGTTCATGAAATTCTAATGCAGTCGGATAGGACGTATAGCGAGGTCCTGACTGATTATATTTTTGAATGAGTGCCAAGTCCCAAATAATCTCGGACATGATTTCCCCCGATAAGCTTCAATTTACTTCATATCAATTAATAACTGCTGTAATTCTAAACGAATTTTTTGCTCTAAGTCTGCCTCGGCACTTTCGCGCTGCAAGTCTAAACGCATACGTTCATTTTTCTTTAACTCACGACGTTTTTCATGGGTCGGCATATCCATCACCACTTCATAAAGCTGATACATGGCTTGATAATCTTTTAGCTTTTTGCCTAAGGGGTCCAGTAACATTTTTAACCGAATAACCCCTTCAGAATGGTTACAGTCGCCCGTTTGCATGGCTTTTGCAATGATCACAATACTCTCAGTTAAACGCTGGCTACGGGCGGCACGGATGTTAGCTATGGCTTTTTTCTGCTTTTGTAAGGCAACAAGTAAATAGCCCGCATAGCTTGCCATTGCCACGATAATCACAACAGCGAGAATCAATAAAAGGGTTGTCCACATGATGTTTATCTAAATTGGTTAATATCGATTTTTTCAAAGGTGCGGTATAAATCTTCTTCAGAATCGTCTTCGTCCGAAATACCAAGTTCGTCCATTAATTGTGCAATTCGAGCGAGACATTCATCGACAAATTGTTGATCTTGGCTACTCAAGGTTTTGCCTGCGTCAAGATCGTCTAACAATTGATTTAAACACTCGTTATTTTCGAGTAATTCCAACTCCAGCATTGGATCCTGTTTCGGTCGTTTTTCCTCAACTTTCATTGGTGGAATAGTCATGCCTTTTTCGGGTTTATTCACAAATTCCACAATTAAAGGCACTTTTTTACGACTACCAATACGCGGATCTTTTTTTGCTACTGCTTGATTCTGTTGATTATTTTCGGTGGCACTGTGACGAGAGCCAGAGGCTAAGCCCTTGCGTTTCTTTTTCTTTTTCTCTTCACGCGCTTTCGCATCTAATTCATAACGGGTTAACTTTTTGCCCGCTTTACCTTTGGGTAATTCCACTTTTTTATCTGCTTTACGCGCAGGCATAATATCGGTAATGCGGCGTGTTTTTTTCTGACGAGCCATAGTCTTTTCTCTTTATATTCATCGTTGATGGTAGATTGTACCATTTAAAATCGGTTTTACTTAATTAAAACGTAGGCGGTACACTAAAGCTTAGCCACTCATGCGTGATGGGATGACTAAATTCTAACTGTTCTGCGTGTAAACACAAGCGAGGCGAGAGGGCTTTGGCTTGTGGTGGGGCATAGAATTTATCACCTAAAATTGGGTGTCCAAGGGCAAGCATATGCAATCTCAATTGGTGAGAACGTCCTGTAATTGGCGTGAGTTTCACTCTTGTTGTGTTGTTAGGATAGCGGGCTAGCACCTCATATAACGTGAGCGCTGGTTTACCCCGCTCAAAGCAAATTTTTTGGCGAGGGCGGTTTTCCCAGTCACAAATTAATGGCAAGTTGACTTCCCCTTGGTCTTCCTCCAGATGTCCCCATACCAACGCTTGATAATGTTTTTTCGGTTCACGTTCACGAAACTGGCGTTTCAGTTCGCGATCAGCCGCTTTGCTTAACGCAAACAAAATTAAGCCGCTGGTGGACATATCTAAGCGGTGAGCAGGTTCACAGAAACCGTATTTTTCTTTCACGCGTGACATTGCACTGTCGTAATATTGCGGTTGATTGCCCGGCACGGAAAGCAAGCCGCTCGGTTTGTTGATCACCACAAAATGATCATCGTAATGAACGATATCAAGGTAAGGATCGGTGGGTGGGGTGTAACTGATTAATGCCATGTTCTTTGCTCAATGTGACTGGCACAAGCTGTTTGCCTGTGCCGTTTTACGTTAAAAGTGCGGTACTTTTTCACCCTGTTTTATTCTTTGTTACTGACAATCACTCGTAAGCTGTCTAAACGCCATGTAGCTTGTTGTAGCTGAACGAGGGATTGGTGTCGAATATTTTCGAGGGCATCAATTTCGGCTTGGCGAATGTTTTTATTCACGGCTTGTAACGCGGTGAGACGGTTTAATTCCGCACTGAGGGTTTGATCCGCAAGTTGTTGTGCATTGTGAATAATTTGTTCCGCAGGTGCAACGATTTTTTGTTCACTCAGTTTCACTAATTGCTCAATGTTCGGGCGCACCATTTTGACCACTTTATTCGCCATGTTTTTGCCAATCGGTTTGAGCTGTTTTTGTAAGCTAGTGAAAGAAACTTGATCAGCTAAGTTATTGCCTTTTTGATCCAACAATAAACGGATTGGTGTAGGTGGTAAGAAACGGGTAAGCTGTAAGCCTTTTGGGGCTTGTGCTTCCACCACATAAATCATTTCTAACAATAACGTACCTGCAGGTAAGGCTTTATTAATTAATAAGCTGACCGCACTTTTGCCGATATCGCCAGAAGTAATGAGATCAATGCCGTGACGAATGAATGGGTGATCCCAACTGATAAAGTCGAGATCTTCACGCGCGAGGGAAAGTTGGCGATCAAAGGTGACCGTGGTTCCTTCTTCTCTTAAACCGGGGAAGTCGGGTACCAGCATATTGCTAGCGGGTTTGATCACAATGGATTTCTCGCCTAAATCCTCTTGATCGACACCAATAATATCAAACAGGTTTAAGCTGAAATTGACTAATTCTGTGCTACCGTCTTGCGCGGCAATCTCAAAGGCGAGTTGCTGGGCTTGTTCGCCACCGTTGGAATGGTGTTCCAATAAGCGATCACGTCCTTTTTCTAAGGCGTGTTTGAGTGCTTGTTGTTGCTTGCGAGTTTGGCTAACAAATTCATCAAAGCCCTCAAGTGCGGTCGGTTTTTGTAAAAATGCCTTGAGTTGGGTTTGCTGGGCTTCAAACAAGCTCATTCCCATTGGACAGGTTTCTTCAAAGGCATTTAAGCCCTCATGATACCAACGCGCAAGTACCACTTGGGCGGTGTCAGCAAAACAAGGCACATGAATTTGAATATCACGACGTTGACCAATACGATCTAAACGGCCGATACATTGTTCCAATAAATCGGGGTTATCTGGCAAGTTAAACAATACTAAATGGCTGGCAAATTGGAAGTTGCGGCCTTCTGAGCCAATGCTGGAGCTGAGTAGTACTTGTGCCCCTTCTTCTTGTTGGGCAAAGTAAGCCGCGGCACGATCGCGTTCGACAATACTGAGTTTTTCGTGGAATACGGCTGCCCGAATCGCTTCTTTTTCACGCAACGCTTGCTCAAGCTGAATCGCGGTGTTGGCTTGTCGGCAAATCACCAAGACTTTTTCTTCACGGTGATTTTTTAAGAAGGTGATTAACCATTCCACGCGAGGATCAAACTCCCACCAGCGAGCCTCTGGATTGAGCTTTTGGAACATGTGTTCAGGGTAAAAAGAATCGTTTTCGCCCTTTTCCCCTAACATCGCTAACACGTTTGCCGCATTACTGTATTGTTTGGGCAATTCAAGGGTAATCTGGTTGTAAGTACGGTGTGGGAAACCTTTCACGCCTTGTCGAGTATTCCGGAATAACACGCGGCTCGTACCGTGACGATCAATGAGGTTATCGATTAATTCTTGGCGAGCAAGGGCTTTTTGTTCCTCGTTGGCAGGTGAGTCGATGACTTTTAACATCGGTTCCACATCTTGTTCCGATAAGAGATCCGAAATATGATTTTTTTCCACCGCACTTAATGGTTTATCCGCTAACAAACTTTGCACCGCCTCAGCAACCGGCTGGTATTGCCGTTGCTCTTGCACAAAAGCTTGGTAATCATAGAAACGATCAGGGTCAAGTAAACTTAAACGGGCAAAATGGCTTTCTTGTCCCAATTGCTCTGGGGTGGCAGTCAGCAATAACACCGCAGGAATTTGGCGAGCCAGTTGTTCAACCAATTGATATTCCAAACTTGGGTTATTTTCAGACCAAGCGAGATGATGGGCTTCATCCACAATCAACATATCAAAGCCAGCTTCAAGTAACTGCGCCACCCGTTTGGGTTTTGCACATAACCAATCTAAGGCACAAATAATCTGAGATTCTGTGGTAAAGGGATTGATCCACAAAGCGGACGTCGGATCTTCAAAATCGGCACAACGTTCTTCATCAAATAAGGAAAAATGCAAGTTAAAACGACGCAGCATTTCCACTAGCCATTGATGTTGTAAGCTTTCAGGCACAATGATCAGAACACGTTCCACTTTTTCGGCAAATAATTGTTGTTGTAAAATCATACCCGCTTCAATGGTTTTGCCTAAGCCCACTTCATCAGCAAGTAGCACACGAGGGGCGGTACGTTGTCCCACTTCTTTGGCAATATGTAATTGGTGGGGAATTAAGCCAGCACGAATCCCACGCAAGCCACGCAATGGTGATTGAAATTGAGCTTGTTGATGTATCAGGGCTTGGTAGCGTAGGGTGAAATGTTCGTTGCGGTCAATTTGAGTCGTAAATAAGCGATCTTGAGGCTTACTAAAGGTCATTTGATGGGCGATATCCATTTCTTGAATGGTGATTTCTTCATCATTATCATGGCGTTTCACCAAATAAAACGCCACGCCTTTATTATCGAGAATATCTAACACCTTCCCTTTCCACCCTTCGTGATGAGTAATTTCATCGCCAATTTGGAATAATACACGGGTTAAGGGGGCGGCGTTTAACGCATAAATACGTTGCTCCTCAGAGGCAGGAAATAAAATGGTGACAGTGCGCATATCGATAGCGACAATTAAACCTAAGCCGAGATCGTTCTCACTTTCACTAATCCAACGTTGACCAACTGCAAATGTCATAATGTTATAATTCTCTTTGTTTAAAATGGCTTGATAAAAAGAGGCCAAAAGTGTGCTTTCATTAAAAAATAGCCGGCTATTTTAGCGATCTTGCACTCAAAAATAAAACGAAATCTCTGTCTGGATGTGAATGAAGAAAAAATAGCCTTGTATTACATCTGTATATAACAAAAAAATATTTCATAAATAATTTTAAATTAATAATGTAGCCTATAGTTGACATTTGTCTTAAGCAGTGTAAAAATCAGCCTAAATTTCATTGTAGGAGAATAGCATCATGAATTTACAAGCCGTAAAAAATGAATTTCTTGGCGGGTGGAAACCGTTTGAAGTCGTGTGGTTAAGTCTGTTTTTAATTGCACAGATTGTCATTTATATTCAAAACCCAGATTCGATCTTGGCGATGATTTCAGGTATTGCTGGGATTTTATGTGTTGTTTTTGTCAGTAAAGGGAAAGTGAGTAACTATTTCTTTGGGCTGATTTTTGCTTACACTTACTTCTATGTGGCTTGGCAAGCCAACTATCTCGGTGAGATGAATACGGTATTGTATGTGTATATTCCTGCACAATTTATTGGTTATTTTTTATGGCGTGATAATTTACAAAAAGGCAGTGAAGGTGCGGAAAGTGTGATTGCCAAATCCTTAACCTTAAAAGGTTGGATCGTTGTATTAGGCACGATTGCAATTGGTACTTTCTTGTTTGTGCAAGCGCTGAATGCCGCAGGTGGTAGCTCAACAGGATTAGACGGCTTAACCACGGTGATTGTGGTGGTGGCACAATTGTTGATGATTTTACGTTACCGTGAACAGTGGCTTTTGTGGATTGCGTTGAATGTGATCTCAATTGTGTTGTGGATGCAAGCTGAGGAGGGATCGCTTGCCATGATGACGATGTATTCTGCCTATTTGCTGAATTCACTTTATGGCTACTACAACTGGACCAAACTAGAAAGAGCCCACCGCCAAGTGGCCAAATAAACACATCAGCGTTATTTTGTTGATAAGGGAGCCTCCACTGCTCCCTTTATTAAAAGGCTAAATAAAAATCTTGGGTTAAGCCAATAAAATCAGGATGATAACGATTGTTTTCATCATAAATAATCAGTTGGCTGTGCTGTAATGGCTGAGCGTGTAAGGAAAAGGTAAGCAGTAGACGCTGCGGGGCTTTACCTTTTTTGGTGATCACGTCGCAACGGGCAACACAATAAAGTGCGGTCTGTTTTAATAAAATTTCGCCTGCGTCAAAAGGCAATATCATACTGATATTGCCTTGTGGCGTGACACAATGTGCCGCGAAGTGTAACCAATCAGCATGGCTGTGAGTGGTAGTATAACGTGCCAGATCCCGTTGTGGCGTCGCACAGTCCACACCCTGTGGAAAATAAGGCGGATTTGCCACAATCAAATCAAACTTATCCACCGTATTCCGACAAAAATCCGTTATGTCTTGGTGATATAAATGCAGCTGCTTTGCCCAAGGTGAGGCTTGAATATTATCTTTGGCTTGTAGGAAAGCATCTTGATCTAACTCAACCGCATGAATTTCCGTTTCCTTATGGCTACGCTGTGCTAGCATCAAAGCGATTAAACCGGTGCCCGTGCCTAAATCGAGAATACGTTTAGCTCGACTGACATCTGTCCAAGCACCCAATAAAATCCCGTCTGTGCCGACTTTCATCGCACAACGATGATGATCAACATGAAATTGTTTAAAGGTAAAACCAGTTTGTTTTGCTGACATAACATTCCTTAAAATTGACCGCACTTCATGACAAACCGAGTCTTCATTTCGCAACGCGGGCAAAGTGCGCTATAATCTGCCACAATTTTACAATGATAGAAACCCATACTCATGACATTAGCAACTTTTGAAGAATTCGATCTCGATCCCGCTTTACTCAAAGCCTTAACGAAAAAAGGCTATACTCGCCCAACCACTATTCAGCAAGACACCATTCCTGCTGCGATGGAACAGCGTGATGTGTTAGGATCCGCCCCAACGGGTACGGGGAAAACCGCCGCCTTTTTATTACCTGCCATTCAGCATTTGTTAGATTATCCTCGTCGTAAACCCGGTGCACCGCGTATTTTAATTCTCACCCCAACCCGTGAATTAGCCATGCAAGTGGCAGAACAAGCTGAATCATTGGCAGAATTTACCCAGTTAAACATTGCGACCATTACGGGTGGTGTGGCATACCAAAATCACGGTGAAATCTTCAATAGTAATCAAGATATCGTTGTGGCGACCCCAGGACGTTTATTGCAATACATTAAGGAAGAAAATTTTGATTGCCGAGCGGTGGAAATGCTGATTTTTGATGAAGCGGATCGTATGCTACAAATGGGGTTTGGCCAAGATGCGGAAAAAATTGCAGCAGAAACACGTTGGCGTAAACAAACCTTATTATTTTCTGCGACGCTAGAAGGTGATCTATTGGTGGATTTTGCCAGCCGATTATTGACAGACCCCGTGCAAATTGATGCGGAGCCAAGTCGCCGTGAGCGGAAGAAAATTCAGCAATGGTATTATCATGCCGATAGTAATGAGCACAAAATCAAATTATTAGCGCGTTTTATTGATGAAGAACAGGTGACGCGAGGTATTGTGTTTGTGCGTCGTCGCGAAGATGTGCGTGAGTTATCCGAAACCCTACGTAAGCGCGGTATTCGTTCAACTTATTTAGAAGGTGAAATGGCACAAACACAACGTAATAACGCCATTGATAAACTCAAAAATGGTGTGGTCACTGTTTTAGTCGCCACAGATGTCGCCGCACGCGGGATTGATATTGACGATGTCAGCCATGTCATGAACTTTGACTTACCATACAGTGCCGACACCTATTTACACCGCATCGGACGTACTGCCCGCGCGGGTAAAAAAGGCGTGGCGGTGTCTTTTGTAGAAGCCCATGATTACAAATTACTTGGTAAAATCAAACGCTATACCCAAGAGCTATTAAAAGCACGTATTTTGCAAGGTTTGGAACCTCGCACAAAAGCACCAAAAGACGGCGAAGTCAAAACCGTCAGTAAAAAACAAAAAGCGCGCACCAAGGTGAAGAAAGAAGAAAAACAAGAACAGAAGAAGAAAGCCAAAGTGCGTCATAAAGACACGAAAAATATCGGCAAACGCCGTAAACCAAGTTCACAACTCACTTCTGCTGAATAAGCTAAACCCAATTTTTAACCCTTTTTTCTTCATGGAATATTTACCTAATAAGATCAAAGGGTTATTTTTACAGCCAAAAAAAGGGTTGTTACTAACCTCACCCCTTTCTCCCTTGCTGAATAAAGGGATGTCGTTTAGACTACCTTAGTTCACTGCCGTATAGGCAGCTTAGAAAATAGGAATATCACCATTGTTCAGATAGGTTTGGTTCACTGCCGTATAGGCAGCTTAGAAAATTGGAAATTGGTTCATATAAAGAGGGTAAGAGTTCACTGCCGTATAGGCAGCTTAGAAAGTTTGAACAGACCACCTTACCATTGACAAAAGGTTCACTGCCGTATAGGCAGCTTAGAAACAAATCATTTATATTGGTTGTATCAAGAATTAGTTCACTGCCGTATAGGCAGCTTAGAAAATTACGTGGTAAGGTATTGAATACTCACAAAGGTTCACTGCCGTATAGGCAGCTTAGAAAATTATATGCACCTAAATCGTCTTAAACAAGGCGTTCACTGCCGTATAGGCAGCTTAGAAAGACTGGAAAATAATTTATCAGTAACTAATGCCGTTCACTGCCGTATAGGCAGCTTAGAAAATGTGCCAAGACGTGGCTAATCAGCTTGAATTGTTCACTGCCGTATAGGCAGCTTAGAAATGATTTTACTTTGTCGTAAACGGGGGATTAAAGTTCACTGCCGTATAGGCAGCTTAGAAAATTTTTTCATCCACGGGAATGGATTTTTACGAGTTCACTGCCGTATAGGCAGCTTAGAAATTGCTTGTTCAAGATTGCTTGGGAATTGATAGGTTCACTGCCGTATAGGCAGCTTAGAAAACGTGAACTTGTAACCGTGAAAAAATCGAAAGGTTCACTGCCGTATAGGCAGCTTAGAAAACTAGCCCAACGCATGGCATAATAAGCAGTAGGTTCACTGCCGTATAGGCAGCTTAGAAAGTCGCCCCTCCCGTCATGGATAAATGCACAGCGTTCACTGCCGTATAGGCAGCTTAGAAAATTATCTAATCTAATATCACAATCATATGTCGGTTCACTGCCGTATAGGCAGCTTAGAAATTATTGATTAAGTAGTCTGTGATTGCGACACAGTTCACTGCCGTATAGGCAGCTTAGAAATGATTCTTGCCATGCGATAGCAGAAAAGATCAGTTCACTGCCGTATAGGCAGCTTAGAAAATATGCATTATTGAATACAATATAATCACCAAGTTCACTGCCGTATAGGCAGCTTAGAAAACATCTCGTCTTGCTGTTCTGCGAGACGTTGAGTTCACTGCCGTATAGGCAGCTTAGAAAACTACATCTAATAAATGACGTTGTAACCTATCGTTCACTGCCGTATAGGCAGCTTAGAAATACGCAGCTTGGATAAACCCTGCTTTTCATCTGTTCACTGCCGTATAGGCAGCTTAGAAATTTTTTCGCTTATTTGTTAGAGCAGCTCAAGTGTTCACTGCCGTATAGGCAGCTTAGAAAGCGTTTTAAAGAAGATGAAAAAGCGTTGCTTGGTTCACTGCCGTATAGGCAGCTTAGAAATTTATTCATCATCTATAATCACATCCTCTGAAGTTCACTGCCGTATAGGCAGCTTAGAAAGCTTGAACGATATTCAACAGATTGAATATCACGTTCACTGCCGTATAGGCAGCACCTCTAACCGCTTGAATGTCATTCAAGCGGTTGGGTTTGTTGGGATTATCTTGCTAAATTGAATTGTGTCGAGTGACAAAAGTGCGGTGAGTTTTTGGAGAATGTCATCTGCTTCGATCTTCTTCATACTGTCAGCAACAAGGTAATGCTGATTTTTACCGTAGGTGCCTATCAGTTTGGGATCGGTGGCGCCATAGAGCGTGAGATTGGTTTTGTCGAGGGCGGCGGTTAAGTGTGCTAGCCCAGTATCCACAGAAACAACTGCGTGGGCATTCACAATGTGTTGTGCTAACTCGGATAAGGTGGATTTCGGCAGAATGGTCACCTGTTCAAGATTCTGTGCGATCATTTCGGCGCGCTGTTTTTCTTGAGGATTTGACCAAGGCAGGCGAATGTGTATGCCTCTTGCGGTGAGCTTTTCTGCTAATGCTCGCCATTGTGTATCAGGAAGAAACTTATCTTGGCGTGTGGTGCCATGAAAAAACAACAGATAAGGCGTTGGATTGGGTTTGATGGCGAAATGCCTTGCGATACCATAATCCCCTTTGTGAGCTGGAAGGGAATATTTTAGGCTTTGTGCAAACAGTTGACGGATCCGTTCGACCGCGTGCTGCTGGTAACTGATGGCGTATTTTTTATCGTAGAAAAATGCTGCGAGCGGTTCGCGGATTGAATGACGATCGTAGCCATGACGGGTGCCTTGTGCTAGGCGAGTGGCAAACAATGCACTTTTTACTAAACCTTGCGCATCAATCACTGCATCATAGCGTTCGGCTTGTAGTAAAGTGCGGTACTGTTTCCATTGATTTTGGGTTTGAGCAGAAAAAGGCGACTGGCGCCAACGTCGCAAGGCGATGGGGATAACCTGTCTGACCGCACTGTGCCAACGAGGAATTTCGGCGAAGTTTTCTTCAACCACCCAATCGACTTGTAAATGGGGGAGGGCCTGTTGTGCATCTGTCAGGGCAGGTAAACTGTGCAGAATATCGCCCATTGATGAGGTTTTGACTAAACAAATTTTCATGCTTTCGCCAGTAATCCTATGAGTTTTTCAAATACCATATTGGGTTGGATATCGATTAAACTTTGATGATAACCTTGGTCGCTGTCTTTGCTTTTTCGCACTTTCATTAAGCCACCTTCAATTAAACGAATAATCACCGCTTTGTCAGACAGCGGTGGGGTATAAGTCGGGCTAGTTGGGCCATAAAGCGCAACCAATGGGCGTTGAACGGCTGCGGCAATATGCATTAATCCACTGTCATTACTTACCACCGCTACACAATCCGCAATTAAATCCACTGCTTCATTTAAGCTCGTTTGTCCGGCAAGGTTAACGCAATAAGGGCGTAATGTATCAGGTAATGCATGATGAATGTCTTCGCCTACCGCTTCGTCTTTCGCGGAACCAAACAGACGAATTGCATAGCCTTGCTCAATTAGCATTTCAGCCAGTTTCGCATAATGGTAATGAGGCCAACGTTTGGCAGGACCAAATTCTGCCCCCGGACAAAAGCCAATGATTGGGCGTTGGGCGAAAAGGGCGGTCTGTTTTTCAAATTTTTTTAGCGTATGTTGTTGAGCAACGGCGTCTATTTGTAAATAAGGCACAGGACATGGTAAATCTGCTGCATTCGGAATCTGCCCTTTTTCAAAACCTAATGCAATATAGCGTTGCACCATCATTGGATAGTCTTTTTTATTACTGCGTAAATCGGTTAAGAAAAAATAGCGACTCTCGCCTTTCCAGCCACGACGTATTGGGATACGAGCAAAAAAGGGAATAAAAGCAGATTTTAATGAATTAGGTAAAACAATTGCCATATCATATTGATGACGTAGCGATTTGCCGAGACGATAGCGTTCCCCTAAGGCAAACGCACCATGCCCGATCGGCATAGTAATCGCTTGTCGCACTTCAGGCATACGTTCCAATAAGGGCTTGCACCAGTTAGGTGCCATCACATCAATTTCACAATTGGGATATTGTTGTTTGAGCGTTTGATACAGGCTATGCGACATCATCATATCGCCAACCCAAGAAGGACCAATTACTAAAATATTCATTGTGATTCCATTGTGTTATCGAAAGAGGTTTTATTGTAATCTGCTTTGTCAGTCAGATAAATGGTTTTGTATCCACGAATAAGGCTTAGGGTGCAACCACATTAGCCTTGATCTCGATGACTTCACCATTGTCGAAGAACAAGCTGAGTGGATATTGTTCGCCCACTTGTAAGGACTGTTCAAGATCAAAGACCATAATATGCAATCCGCCCCGTTTCAGTTGTACAGTACTATGTGGTGGGATCAGGATAGTCGGTAAGTCAATCATGTGACCTTTTTGCATACCATGTAAGGCTAAGCGTGATTTGACTTTACTTTGGACAAAGGCAAGTTGAACCGGCTCTTGACTGTGATTGTGTAAATCCATAAAAACGGCACTGGGTTCGCCGGCTTGGGTGGCAAACACGATCGGATGTTCAACTTGAATATGGGCAAGCAAGGTGGTTGGCAAGCAAAGGCTGAATAGCATGCAAAGGAACGAACGTAATGGCATCATATTTCCCTCGTTTAGTGAGATAAGATGTTGCTATTATACCCGTTCAAACAAAAATTGCGCACTGCGATTTTCAACGGGACAAATTGATGGGCGGATATCGCCCTTTACAGTCCGATGATGACATCGCCACCTAGCATGGGCTAAGTGAACCTGTACAGGTGAAATCTATCATGATGTGTACAAGAGCTTGCTTTAAAAACAGCATAAAAAGTGCTATATTGTCCCCCGATTTTTCATCATCAAGTTTCCAATCCTATGACGAATTACTACGATATAACTTTAGCACTAGCGGGGGTGTGTCAAGCCGCAAAATTGGTCCAGCAATTTGCTCATAATGGGCAAGCGGATCAGGCTGCATTTGAGATCAGTCTTCACACCTTGTTACAAATGCAACCAGAAGATACTTTAGCGGTATTTGGTGGCAAAGCACAGAATATCAAGTTAGGGCTTGAAACTTTATTGGAACAAATGAATGGAACAGGTTCTGATTTAAGCCGATATTGGATTAGTTTACTGGCATTGGAGAGTAAGCTGAATAAAACCCCACAGGCAAAAGCAGAATTAGCACGTCGCATTCAGTATTTACCTTCACAATTGGCTCATTACGATTTGCTGGATGAGCAAATGCTGTCCACATTAGCCAGTATTTATGTGGATGTGATCAGTCCATTGGGTAAAAAAATCCAAGTCACGGGTTCCACTCTCTATTTGCAGCAATTGGCGATGCATCACCGTATTCGTGCCTGTTTATTAGCGGGGATTCGTTCTGCAGTCTTATGGCGCCAAGTAGGGGGAACAAAATGGCAAGTGTTATTCTCTCGTCGCAAAATTATCGCCATGGCACAACAAATTTATTCTTCACTTTAATCATTTTATTTTATGGAGCAAACCTCTATGCAACTTAATGCATTAACTGCACTTTCCCCGATTGATGGTCGTTATCAAGACAAAGTGAGTTCACTACGTTCAATTTTTAGTGAATTTGGCTTGTTGAAATTTCGTGTGACAGTGGAAGTCCGCTGGTTACAAAAGTTAGCGGCAACCGATCAAATTAAAGAAGTTTCTTTATTATCCAAAGAGGCAAACGATTACCTCAATCAAATCGTTGAACAGTTCAGCGTGCAAGATGCAGAACGTATTAAAGAAATTGAGCGTACTACTAACCATGATGTGAAAGCGGTGGAGTATTTCCTCAAAGAAAAAAGTGAAGCCTTACCTGAATTAGCTAAAGTCAGTGAATTTATTCATTTTGCGTGTACTTCTGAAGATATTAATAACCTTTCGCATGCCTTGATGTTAAAAACCGCAAGGGAAGAGGTGCTATTACCTGAATGGCAAAAAGTAATTGCCGATATCACTGCTCTTGCTAATGACTATAAAACGATTCCATTACTGTCTCGCACACACGGTCAGCCTGCTTCACCTTCAACAATGGGGAAAGAAATGGCAAACGTGGTGTATCGCTTACAACGTCAATATAAACAATTACAACAGATTGAGATTTTAGGCAAAATAAATGGTGCAGTCGGTAACTATAACGCCCATTTATCAGCTTATCCTGAGATTGACTGGCATCAATTCAGTGAAGAATTTGTCACCTCGTTAGGCTTAAGCTGGAACCCGTATACCACTCAAATTGAGCCACATGATTATATTGCAGAGTTTTTCGATAATGTGGCGCGTTTCAATACCATCATTATCGATTTCGACCGTGATTTATGGGGTTATATTGCCTTAAATCACTTCAAACAACGTACTATCGCGGGCGAAATTGGTTCTTCGACCATGCCACATAAAGTTAACCCTATCGACTTCGAGAATTCAGAAGGGAATTTAGGCCTAGCCAATGCGGTGATGGCGCATCTCGGCGCGAAACTGCCAATTTCTCGTTGGCAACGTGATTTGACTGATTCGACCGTATTGCGTAATTTAGGGGTGGGCTTAGGCTATTGTTTAATTGCCTATGCCGCTACACGTAAAGGGATCAGCAAATTAGAAGTCAATGAACAGCATTTGCGTGATGAGTTGGATCAAAACTGGGAAGTACTGGCTGAACCTATTCAAACTGTGATGCGTCGCTATGGCATTGAAAAACCGTATGAAAAATTAAAAGAGCTAACGCGCGGTAAACGTGTGGATGCGCAAGCCATGCGTGAATTTATCGAGAAATTAGCGATTCCTGCAGAAGAAAAAATCCGCTTACAACAAATGACACCCGCCACTTATATTGGTGCAGCGGTGGAATTAGTGGAAAAATTATAATAGACAATAAATATTGTAAATAAAAAATAGGGCGATGTGATATATTACATCGCCTTATTTTTTTTAAAATCATAAAATAAAAATAATCCTTTTTTAATCAAAATAAGAAAAAGGTTTATATTTGTATGTAAAATAATCAAAT
Source organism: Bisgaard Taxon 45 (assembly GCA_030783905.1). Lineage (GTDB taxonomy): Bacteria > Pseudomonadota > Gammaproteobacteria > Enterobacterales > Pasteurellaceae > Pasteurella. The sequence goes on from JAQAHH010000006.1 coordinate 254,415, forward strand.
GAGTCAAAAAATATAAGATGTGTGAGCGGTATCACATAAAAAAATCTGATTTTTAAAGCATTTTTTTGAAATTGCTTTAATATAACAATTTATTAACATTTGAGTTGGTTTATTATTTGTGCAATTTTATTTTTAGATAAAATACATACGCATAAATAGTTAGCCTGTAGTGTTGATATTTTGATGTTATCTCACATTTCATTTTATGTAGGTTTTTTTATGGTTTTCTTTTTAAGTATTCTTCCGATTGTTTTATTGATTTATTTAATGGTAAAACGTAATAGCTTACCTTCTTATATTGCCTTGCCTTTGATCGCTGTTTTAACGTATTTATTACAAGCATTTTATTTTGGTACAGATTTAACTCGCTTAAATGCCAATGTGATTGCAGGGTTAATTGCTACACAAACGCCGATTACGATTATTTTTGGTGCGATTTTATTTAATCGCATGATGGAAGTCTCTGGTGGTACCGATGTGTTACGTAAATGGTTAGCCAATATTAACCCAAATCCCGTAGCGCAAATTATGATCATCGGTTGGGCATTTGCTTTCATGATTGAAGGGGCGAGTGGTTTTGGTACCCCAGCGGCGATTGCTGCGCCTATTTTGATGGGCTTAGGCTTTAAACCGTTACAAGTGGCAATGCTCGCATTAGTGATGAACTCCGTGCCTGTCTCGTTTGGTGCGGTCGGCACGCCAACCTGGTTTGGTTTTGGCCCATTAGGCTTAAGTGAAGAGGTAATCCTTGAACTGGGGCAAAAAACCGCATTCATTCACTTTATTGCAGCATTTGTGATCCCGATTTTGGCGTTACGCTTTTTAGTCAGTTGGCAACAAATTAAACAAAATCTGGTTTTCATCTATATCAGTATTTTCGCTTGTACCATTCCTTATTTCCTATTAGCCCAAGTAAATTATGAGTTTCCTGCATTAGTGGGCGGCGCAATTGGTTTGTTTATCTCGATCCTTGTGGCAAATAAGGGTATCGGGGTGAGTAAAACAAATAATACCGAGATATCGCTTGAAAAAGTGGCATTTAGCGCACTGGTAAAAGCCTTATTCCCAACGATGATGTTGATTGCCATTTTAATTATCACGCGTATTCATCAATTAGGGATTAAGCAATTACTTAATGATGCCACGACCTGGTTCTCGGTCTCTTTAGGCGCATTGGGGGAGTTTAAAGTCAGCCAAGCGCTCATTCTTTCGCTGAATAATATTTTGGGACAAGGTATCAGTGAAAGCTATAAAACACTGTATGTGCCTTCTTTGCTACCGTTTATTGTCACTGTGATAGTGTCCATTTTGGTGTTTAAACTCAACGGAACTAAAGCGAAAACTATTGTGGTGAGTACCTACCAACAAACGAAAAAACCATTCTTTGCGTTATTAGGCGCTTTAGTTATGGTAAAATTAATGTTAGTGGGTAATGGGAACTATGATTCTATGGTCATTACCATTGGTAAAACCTTTGCTGATGTCACTGGAGATAAATGGGTTTATTTCTCTTCTTATCTGGGGGCAATCGGTGCATTTTTCTCAGGATCTAATACTGTTTCAAATTTAACTTTTGGTGGGATCCAGCTTTCTATCGCTGAAACCACCGGCATGTCTGTACCCTTAATCCTTGCACTACAATCGGTGGGCGGTGCGATGGGTAACATGGTGTGTTTGAATAATATTATTGCGGTTTGTACGGTGTTAAATGTGAGCAACCAAGAAGGTTCGATTTTAAAACGTACTGTGGTACCAATGTTCCTCTACGGCATAATTGCCGCCTTAGTCGCAGTAGTTATTTACTAATTTATTTTTGATGTCTTTTTTTAAATATAGCTAACTTGTTTGAGTTAGCTATATCCGCATTTCGCATTTATTGGAGTGATGAACATGAATGTCAATTTTTATGTGACGTGCATTGGTGATGCTTTAAAAGCCAATGTCGCTAAACAATCTGTTCTTCTTTTGGAACAACTCGGCTGTAAAATTACCTTTCTTGAACAACAAGGTTGCTGTGGGCAACCTGCCCTCAATAGTGGTTATGTATTACAAGCCATTCCCGCCATGAAAAAATTGATTGAAACCTTTGAAGTCAATGATTATCCCATCGTCGCCCCTGCTGGTTCTTGCGTCTATGCTATTAAAACCTATGCAGACTACTTAAAAGACGAACCAGAATGGGCAAAACGCGCGAAGAAAGTGGCAGATCGCTTTTACGATTTAACTGATTTTATTGTGAATAAGTTAAATATTGTCAATGTGGGCGCGAAACTACCGGGCAACGCGGTATACCATCCTTCTTGTAGTTTATTCCGCAAACTTGGCGTGAAAGAAGAGCCTATAACGTTATTACAAAACGTAGAAGGATTACACTTATTACCGATCCATAACCAAGAAACTTGTTGTGGCTTTGGCGGCACATTCTCGGTCAAAATGGCCGAAATTTCAGGTGAAATGGTAAAAGAAAAAGTGCAACACATTATGGCGGTGAAACCGTTGTATTTAATCGGTGCAGATGTCAGTTGTTTACTTAATATCGGCGGGCGTTTAAAACGTGAAGGGCATCATGTCAAAGTGATGCATATTGCTGAAGTATTAATGAGTCGTTAAGGGGAAAAATGATGTCAATTAAAACCAGTCAGCTTCAATTTAAACCGCGCATTAATGAAGAAATTCAAAATGACATTATGCGTAAAGCCGTGGTGATGGCACAAGAACGTATCGGTGCAAACCGTCAAAAAATGGTAGAAGAATTAGGCCATTGGGAAGAATGGCGTGAACATGCAAAAGATATTCGTCAGCATGTGATTGAGAATCTCGATGCGTATCTATATCAGCTTTCTGAAAAAGTGACTGAAAATGGCGGGCATGTGTATTTTGCAACTACCGCAGAAGAGGCGACTAACTACATTAAACAAGTCGCAAAACAAAAAAACGCCAAGAAAATTGTCAAATCCAAATCGATGGTCACCGAAGAAATCGGCATGAACCACGTGTTAGAAGCCGAAGGGATCAAAGTCGTTGAAACTGACTTAGGTGAATATATTTTACAAGTGGCAGAAGATAAGCCGTCACATATTGTGGTACCTGCCATTCATAAAGATCGTCATCAAATCCGCAAAGTCTTAGCCGAAAAATTAGGTTATACGGGATCAGACACGCCTGAAGAAATGACCTTATTTATTCGTGAAACTATTCGTCATGATTTCTTAGAAGCCGATATCGGTGTCAGTGGTTGTAACTTTGCCGTGGCAGAAACAGGCAGTGTGTGTTTGGTGACCAATGAAGGTAACTTGCGTTTAGCCACCTCTCTGCCAAAAACACATATCGCGGTGATGGGGATGGAGCGTTTAGCGCCTACGTTCAAAGAAGTGGATGTATTGATTACCTTGCTAGCGCGTAGTGCGGTCGGGGCGCGTTTAACGGGTTATAATACTTGGTTAACGGGGCCTCGCTTAGCCGGTGAAACCGATGGACCGGAAGAATTCCATTTAGTGATTGTGGATAACGGTCGCTCCAAAATGCTCGGTTCTGAGTTCCGCGACGTTTTACGTTGTATCCGTTGTGGTGCGTGTTTAAATACCTGCCCAGCCTATCGTCAAATTGGGGGGCATGGTTATGGCTCGATCTATCCGGGGCCAATTGGCTCAGTGATTTCACCGATCTTAGGGGGCTACGAAGCGTTTAAAGACTTACCTTCAGCCTGTTCCTTATGCACAGCCTGTAACCAAGTTTGCCCAGTCAAAATTCCATTAGCCAGCTTGTTATTAAAACATCGTCGCAATATTGCAGAATCTAGCATGAATCCATTCGCAGAACGTCTTGCGATAAAAGCCTTTACGCTCGCTAACAGCCATCCTGCCTTGTGGAAAATTGGCATAAATGTGGGCGCAAAAGTCGCGAAGTTAGCGATTCGCGATGGCAAAATGCCGGTTCAAGTGGGGGCGATTGCAGAATGGACAAAAGCCCGTGATTTACCCGATGCTGAGGGGCAAAGCTTCCGTTCTTGGTTTAAAAACCGTTAATTAAGTGAGGAATTTCAATGTTAGATCAACATAATAGACAACAGTTTTTAGATCACCTTGCCAAGCAATTAGGCCGTGAGACGCGGACACAAGTGGTCAGTGAATATCACCCATTAAATGCGCATCCGACAACCCGTTTAACGGAGTTAAGCCTTGAGCAGCGTTGCGAGGCATTTATTGAGTTTGCTTCACAAACGATGTTAGTGAATTGCCAAGTGACCACGCCAGAGAAGGCGAGCGCAGATTTATTGACACTATGTGAAGCATATGGTGGGGGACCTGTGATTGTTAATGATGACCGCCGTTTGGTAGAGTCGGGCATCACGCCTGCCGTTCAAGCACAATACGAAACCCATATTTGGTCAGAAAATTCAGCAGAAATGAACCGCACTTTTGCCAATACCGCCAATATCGGGATTGTGTTTGCGGAATATGGTTTAACCGAATCGGGCGGGATTGTCCTCTTTTCTGATGCACAACGTGGACGTTTAGTGAGTTTATTGCCGAAAGTGTCGATTGTTGTATTAAATAAAAGTACGATTTTGCCACGCGTTGCCCAGCTTTCGCAAATTTTGCATGAAAAAGCACAACAAGGGGAGCGTATGCCATCTTGTATTAACTTGATTGCGGGACCAAGTTCAACCGCCGATATTGAGTTAATCAAAGTGGTGGGCGTACATGGCCCAGTAGCGAAGGCCTACTTAATCATTGATGACACACAAATGTAACAAGTTCATCATAACTTCTCCTCAAAAAACAAAGACCGCCTAAGTGCGGTCTTTGTTATCTTATTTTATTCAGACAAAAGGCATCACCACCTTACTGAGCAGATGTTATAAAATCATCTTCACTAATTTATCCGCTTTCACACGGGCAAATTTTTTCAGTAATTTTTGTACTGGTGCGGGATACTCTTTCATTTCTTCCAGTTCAGAATAATGGCGTAATATTTGTGTATGTTGGCGAATATGTGCCAACTCTTGTTCAAATTGTGCGCGTAACTCTTGTTTTGGATCGGCGATAAATAGACCATTTTCCGCATCTAAACGCCATGCTCTTGGATTTAAATTATTGCCAGTGAGTAACACATAATTTTTATCGACCCAAACCCCTTTCAAGTGGTATGAATTATCCCCATCTTTCCAAGTCCGTATCACTAACAAACCTTGGTTGATTTCATATTCAAACTTTTTACTAAAACGGCGCAAATTACTTTCATATAAATAAGGCAAGGCACCTGCCATTTTAAAGGGTTCAGAAGGCGGGATATAGAAGTCATTGGCGGTTTTATCGCCGACAATAATTTCCACTTTTTTACCTTTATTCAACAAACGGCGGATCTTTTGTTGTAGCGTGCGTGGAAAATTAAAATAAGGGGTACAAATCACCAATTCCTCTTCCACAATTTGGAAGAGATCCTCGATCACTTGGTTTAATTGATTACTGTATTTACTCAAGCCAAAGAGAGCCGAAATACAGAGTTGTTCTGGGATGTCTTCTAAGAAGCGAGCCCCTTTTAATGTATAACGGGCATCAAACGCGAGCGTTTTGCGAAATTCTTTAATCGCGGGGCGTATTTCTTTGGTGGTTGGAGGTGTGCTTTGATCTAATGGATGCACAGCTAACGGATCCAATAAATAAGCATTGATAAAATTCACCATGCTGTTGGCTAATTCAGGATGAGTGATTTTATGGTAGCGATCGTAACGGTATTTATTAAACTGGTTTAAGTAAACATTGTTAATGCTTGCGCCACTGTATAAGACCGTATCATCAAACACAAAACCTTTAATATGTAACACACCGAAGACTTCTCGGGTGTTGACGGGGACACCCCAAAAGAGAGGGGAATCTTGGTTGAGTTGATATTTGGCACGTTGTTCACGATACCAATCGGCATTGGTCATACTTTTTTCTGCACCCAATAAATTGCGTTGTGCACGATGCCAGTCAATTAGGATCTTGATCTCTAATGAGGGATTATTTTGTTTAGCGCGGTAGATTGCATCTAAAATTTCTTGACCCGCTTCGTCGTGCTGCCAATAAAGTGCGGTCACATAAATACGTGATTTTGCTTGTTTAATGAGCTGAAGGATTTGCTGCTTAAATTCGGCAGCACAATACATAAATTCAATGTGTTCAGCTTGTAAAGGTAAACAGAATAAACGATTGATATTTTGTTTTGCTCGTTTGGTTTTGTTTATCAGCATAAAAATCATTCTCTATAGTTTGATTAGCTCTGTAGTTTACAATATTTACTTCGCGACTTGGTAGAAAAATGCGGTTTTTTCGTTATAATGCTCACACTTTCTTGCAAAACTAGGTGATTTTTTGCCCAGTTTTGCTTTCTCAAATCAGCAAATAGGCATATCGACATGAAGAGCAAAACAACCCCGCCTGTCTTTCAACACACGTCCACTAAAAAATTTAATGAACGTACCGTCGGTGAAAAATCTGGCAAAAAAGCACCGCACTTTACGCAACAATCTGTTACGCGAGGCGAACAGTCATCACGTGATAATAAGGCGGAACATCGTTTTTCGAATAAAAATAAGGCGTTGCGCCGTCCTCAAACGCTTGAGCCACGTCTTGTCGAAACCACAATGCGTACCGCCAGCGGGGAAGAAGGGAAAGTAAAAGTGGTGGTGAAAAGCACCGGCTTGAATGAAAAACCACGTGAAAAGAAAACGGGACCACTTTCACCTCGTGCACCAGAAAAAATTAAGAAAAACCGTGCCGAAGAAATGAAAGTGTACGGTGAAAATGCCTGTCTGGCATTATTTGCACAGCGCCCAGAAAGCATTGTGCGTATTTGGGCGACGGTTGAAATGGCGAAAAAGAGCGGTGCGCTTTTCAGTTATTTAGCTGAGCAGAAAAAAGCCTATCATGTCGTGGACAATGCGGAATTGGCGTTAGTGAGTGGCACGTCGCATCATGGTGGCATCTGTATGTTAGTGAAAAAAGCCCGTCCTTTTACTTTATCGGGTTATTTAGACATTCCACGCAAACAAGACTGTCTTGTGTTAATAGACGGTGTGCAAAATCCACATAATTTAGGTGGTGTGGTGCGTACTTGTGCGGTCTTTGGTGTGAAAGGTGTGGTACTTGAACAAGGCTTGGTGGACAATTTGAATGCATCAGCGGCAATGCGTGTGGCAGAAGGTGGGATGGAATATGTGCGCGTGTTAGAAACGCCTGATGTGGCAAGCGCTTTACAACAATTGCGCCAAGCGGGTTATCAACTGATTCATGTCACCTCCAATAAACAAGCTCAACCTCTCGCTAGCTTAACCTTTGCGCCAAAAGTGGTGTTTATACTGAATGAACAACATGATGCAAGCCTTGCCCAGCCTGAGGATAAACAAGTGGTATTATCTCTTGGTAATCCATTGCAAGCAGAATTAAATATTGCGGTCGCAACGGGCATTTTATTAGCACAATGGGATTATCGTTTAGGTTAATTGAGTCGGGCATTTGCCCGATTTTTTTATTTATATGCTAGGGAAATATAGTGGTGTAATCGTGTGATGAGTGAGAAACAAAAGGTAGGCAAAATAAGTGTTGAGGTGTTTGAATTCATTTTCAAGACAAAGAATACTTGTTACACTCAAAATTGGTTATAATTTGTCAGCATGATGAATGAGCACAAAACGTTCCCACAATTGTTCATTGGTTTCAATGTGATCGGGATCGGTGATGATACAATGACTAATTGGACAGACTTTTTGGCAAGTGGGGATCTCATAATGTCCCACACATTCTGTACAAAGTGCAGGATCAATGACATAAATTTCTTCTCCCATTGAGATCGCTTGATTTGGACATTCTGGCTCACACATATCGCAATTTGTGCATTTGTCGGTGATTAAAAGCGCCATGGTGTATGTCCTTTGTCGTGTTACAATTGAAAGCGGAGGATTATAATCAATCCGCTCTAAAAGTGAAATAGGAATTTTATGGACGAGAAAAAAACACTTCAATTGTCTATTTTTGTGGTTTGTTTTCTAATGTTTTTGTTAGCCGGTTGGTATTTCTTTTCTAAACAAAAACAAGCCGTCGACATTATCGTGGATCGTAATTACGACTATATTATGAAAAATGATCCTATTGGTCAAAATGCCAATGCGCCGACGGATTATTATACTTTTGTGTTATCTTGGTCCCCTGCATTCTGTGAGAAACAACGTAGCCGTTACGGTAATGATTTACCCAATTCCTTACAATATCAGTGTGGCTTAACGCAGCAATTTGGCTGGGTGATTCATGGTTTATGGCCTCAAAATGAGCGTGCTCGCCGAGTGTCTGATCATCCTCGTTTTTGTCGAGGTGATTTACCGATGGTACCACAAGAGATTATCGAGCAATATTTACCAGAATCGCCAAGTGCGAATTTATTACAAGGTGAGTGGGAAAAACATGGTGCTTGTGCTTTTGATGAAGCAAAAGCGTATTTTGAAAAACAACGTGAATTATACCGCACTTTAAAATTACCGCATTATGAATTGAGTCGGAATGCGCTTTTTCAGTGGTTACGCAAAAATAATAAACACTTAAAACAGGCCTATTTAGGGGCAAGTCGTAATGAGCTGTTTATTTGCTATGATTTAAATTGGCACGTAATCGATTGCCCAAGAAGTCGCACAGGATATTAATTTTTATTTGTTAAATAATAAAAATTGTTTGATCTAACGCAGTACAGCCTAGTTAGAAAGGGGTATAATGAGTTAAGTTTTCTCATTTTTTAATTTAACCAGTAAGAGGATAATATATGTCAGTAATCAAAATGACAGACTTGGATTTAAACGGCAAACGTGTGTTTATTCGTGCTGATTTAAATGTGCCAGTCAAAGACGGTAAAGTGACTTCTGATGCACGTATCCGTGCGACAATTCCTACTTTAAAACTTGCGCTCGAAAAAGGGGCAAAAGTGATGGTAACTTCACACTTAGGTCGTCCGACAGAAGGTGAATTTGATGAAACAAACTCACTGAAACCAGTAGTTGATTACTTAAATGCGCATTTAGATGTGCCTGTGCGTTTGGTGCGTGATTATTTAGACGGCGTTGAAGTGAACCAAGGCGAAATCGTCGTATTAGAAAATGTGCGCATTAACAAAGGTGAGAAGAAAAACGATCCAGAATTAGGCAAAAAATATGCCGCACTTTGTGATGTATTTGTGATGGATGCCTTTGGTACCGCACACCGTGCACAAGCCTCTACTTATGGTGTGGCAGAATATGCACCAGTGGCTTGCGCAGGTCCATTATTAGCGGCTGAGTTAGACGCGTTAGGTAAAGCATTAAAAGAACCTGCTCGTCCGATGGTGGCGATTGTAGGTGGTTCTAAAGTATCAACTAAATTAGAAGTACTCAATTCCTTGTCTAAAATTGCTGACCAAATTATTGTGGGTGGCGGTATCGCGAATACTTTTATCGCCGCAGCAGGTCACAATGTAGGTAAATCATTATATGAAGAAGATTTGATTCCTGTGGCGAAGAATTTAGCTGCAAGCACAGACATTCCTGTACCAGTGGATGTTCGCGTAGGGCTAGAATTCTCTGAAACAGCGGAAGCAACTGAAAAAGCAGTAGATCAAGTACAAGACAACGAGTCAATTTTTGATATTGGTGATAAATCTGCACAGCAATTGGCTGACATCATCAAAAATGCCAAAACCATTCTTTGGAATGGTCCAGTGGGCGTATTTGAGTTCCCGAATTTCCGTAAAGGCACGGAAATCATTTCTCAAGCCATCGCTAATAGTGAAGGTTTCTCAATTGCAGGTGGTGGTGATACCTTAGCGGCGATTGATCTCTTCGGTATCAAAGATAAAATTTCTTATATCTCAACCGGTGGTGGTGCATTCTTAGAATTCGTTGAAGGTAAAGTATTACCCGCAGTGGAAATCTTAGAAAAACGCGCAAATGGTTAATTGGGTAGGGGCAGGCGATAGCCGCCCCTCTCTATTTTGAATGATAGGTATGAGACTTATCAAGAAACAAAATTTCACTCTAATCAAATAAATAAAGGAAGCAGAAAATGGCTAAATTATTAGATATTGTAAAACCTGGTGTCGTTACGGGTGATGATGTTCAGAAAGTGTTCGCATATGCAAAAGAAAACAATTTCGCAATTCCAGCAGTAAACTGTGTGGGTTCTGACTCTGTGAACGCGGTATTAGAAACGGCAGCACGTGTCAAAGCACCTGTCATTGTTCAATTCTCAAATGGTGGTGCACAGTTCTACGCAGGTAAAGGTCTAAAACCAGCCAGTGGTGCGCGTACAGATGTACTTGGTGCAATTGCAGGGGCAAAACATGTTCATGCCTTGGCAGAAGAATATGGTGTACCTGTTATTCTCCACACTGACCATGCAGCGAAAAAATTACTTCCTTGGATCGACGGCTTATTAGATGCGGGTGAAAAACATTTTGCTGAAACAGGTAAACCATTATTTTCTTCTCACATGATCGATCTTTCTGAAGAGCCAATGGAAGAAAATATGGCTATTTGTCGTGAATACCTTGCACGTATGGACAAAATGGGCATGACCTTAGAAATCGAAATCGGTATTACCGGTGGTGAAGAAGATGGCGTCGATAATTCCGATGTGGAAGAGTCTAAACTTTATACGCAACCAGAAGATGTCCTTTATGTGTATGATCAATTAAATCCTGTCAGCCCACGTTTTACTATCGCTGCAGCATTTGGTAACGTACACGGTGTATATAAACCGGGTAATGTAAAATTAAAACCATCTATTCTAGGCGCATCACAAGAGTTTGTTTCTAAAGAACGTGGTTTACCAGCAAAATCTATTAACTTTGTTTTCCACGGTGGTTCGGGCTCAAGCCGTGAAGAAATTCGTGAAGCGATCAGCTACGGTGCGATCAAAATGAACATTGATACCGATACACAATGGGCATCTTGGGAAGGCATCTTGAACTTCTACAACGCAAACAAAGATTACCTCCAAGCTCAATTAGGTAACCCAGAAGGTCCTGATGCACCAAACAAAAAATACTATGATCCACGTGTTTGGTTACGCAAAATGGAAGAATCTATGTCTAAACGTTTAGAACAATCTTTCGAAGATTTGAATTGTGTTGATGTCCTCTAATTGACAAAACTCGGTTAAAAGAGAACCGCACTTTGAGGTGCGGTTTTTTTATTCACAGCGTTAAGCATACCACTATTCTCATGATGCCATTCACGTTATCTTTCGGCTTAATAGAATAGGATGAGTCCCCATACCACAACCACATTGACCATGGCAATAAAAACCGAGGCGGAGCCAAAATCTTTGGCGCGCCCAGAAAGTTCATGATGCTCCAAACTGATACGATCAACGACTGCTTCAATCGCACTGTTAATCAGTTCAAAGGCAAGTACTAACAAAAGGGAGCCAAGCATTAAGGCAATTTCAAGCCCATTGTCGCCGAGCCAAAAGGCTAACGGCACCAAAAAAATGGCAGCGAGCAGTTCATGGCGAAATGCAGTTTCAAATTTAACCGCACTTTTTAGCCCTTTGAGTGAATAACCTGTAGCTTTAATGAGATGAGTAAGTCCAGTTGTTTTATACATTTTTATTATCCTTAATGGCTGAATTATAGGCGTTTTGCTTCAATCACATCGTCCAGTTTTGCAAGACGAGCTAGAATTTTACTCAGAATTTGAACATTATTCAGCTCAATTTCCATATCAATTGTGGCGAGTTGTTTTTTGGTGTCCGTGCGGCTAGACACCCCTAATACACTAATTTTATCGTTCGCTAAGACTGTCGTAATATCGCGTAATAAGCCACTACGATCGCTGGCGATAATCCGAATGCTGATCTTAAATCCGCTGGCATAATGATCGCCCCAAATGGATTCTACCACACGTTCAGGGTGGGCTTGTTGCAGTTCTAAAAATTGCTCACAATCACTACGATGAATGGAAATTCCTCGTCCCATCGTAATGTACCCCATAATGTGATCACCCGGAATCGGTTGACAGCAACGGGCAATGTGATGCATTAAGTTACCAACCCCTTCTACGATGACATAACCTCGAGGCTTTTCTTTTTGTTGATTATTGGCCGCACTTTTCGTTGCCACATGACGTAAAATTTCTTCATCCACCTCTTGCGCGGTGGTTTTGATCAATTTGTTTTGTAAAAAGTTAATCAGATGATTAAGACGAATATCGCCACCACCAATGCCCGCGTATAAATCTTCTAGGTTTTTCAGGTTATAGCGAGCCAAGGCATGTTGTTCGATTTGTTTTAAACTGATATTTAAGCGAGTTAATTCGTTTTCCAGCATTTCTTTACCCGCTGGAATATTTTTTTCACGATCCTGTTTCTTAAACCATGCGTGGATTTTTGCCCGTGCCTTGGCGGTATGGGTGAAGCCCAAATTCGGGTTTAACCAATCACGACTTGGGGTGGTATTTTTCTGGGTAATGATGTCAATTTGATCACCCATTTGCAGTTGATAAGTAAAAGGAACAATGCGTCCGTTGACTTTTGCCCCGATACAACGATGGCCAATTTCACTATGAATCGCATAGGCAAAATCTAATGGGGTTGAGCCTGTTGGTAAGTCAATCACTTCACCTTTGGGCGTAAACACGTAAACGCGATCGTCAAAGACCTGGCTACGCATTTCTGCCATAATTTCCCCTGAATCCGTAATATCATCTTGCCAAGCCAGAAGTTTACGTAACCAAGTGATTTTTTCTTCATAGCCAGAACGACCACCAGTCGTGCCTTCTTTATATTTCCAGTGTGCAGCTACCCCAAGCTCGGCATCATCATGCATTTGTTGGGTACGAATTTGCACTTCTACAGGCTTGCCCTCTTTGCCGAGGACAACGGTATGGATAGATTGGTAACCATTTGGTTTAGGGTTAGCAACATAATCATCAAATTCTTTGGGAATATGTTTGAAGTGGGTATGTACAATACCTAGTGCGGTATAGCAATCCTGTAATTCAGGCACGATAATGCGTACTGCCCGTACATCGTAGAGATCACTAAACTCAAGATGCTTTTTCTGCATTTTACGCCAAATGCTATAGATATGTTTCGGTCTTCCATACACTTCTGCATTATCAATGTTATGGCGTAAATAATCACTTAATTCGGCAACAAAATCAGCAATATATTGTTCGCGATCGAGGCGGCGTTCTTTTAATAATTTGGCAATGCTGCGATATTGTTCAGGATGGAGATAACGGAAGCAGTAATCTTCTAACTCCCATTTTAATTGCCCAATACCTAAACGATTTGCTAGCGGGGCATAAATATTGGCACATTCTTTGGCAGCAAGCACTTTCTCTTCTTCAGAACAGGTTTGCTCGGCATCCCTTAAGAAAGTAATCCGCTCTGCCAGTTTGATAATCACACAACGGAAATCATCCACCATCGCGAGCAACATTCGGCGGATATTATCCACTTGGGCGTGATTAGCGGATTGGCTAGCATTGAGTTGGCGAATGTTATCCATTTCCATGACGCCTTTTGCCAATTTATAGATATTATGCCCAAAGTCTTCTTTAACTTGGTTGAGGTCGACGAGCTTATAATGAATGGTTGGATAGAGCATTGCGGTCAACAGACTGTCGGCATCCATATTCAGGCTGTGGAGAATTTCGACCATTTCCACACCGGAATGTAATGAGCAAGAAGAGATGTCTTGGGCTTGTTGTATATACTTTTGCGAGTAATACCAAGCATTAACCAGATTTGCTCGTACTTCTGGGGAAAGCGCTAAACTGGCACACCAGGTTTCAATAACAAAATCTTTGGGATTGAGTAAATGTGATCCTCGCACTGCAACCATAACTTATCCTATTCTTTCTCAAATAAACTGATGGATTCTAAATGTCCTGTATTCGGGAACATATCGATCATGGCGACTTTTTTCAGTCGGTAGTGATGTTGTAATAAAATCGCCGTATCGCGTACTAATGTAGCTGGATTACAAGATACATATAAAATTTTTTCTGCCCCTAGTTCACATAAGGCATTTAAGGCAAAGGCCGCGCCAGTACGTGGTGGGTCGAGTAAAATCTTATTAAAATATTGGTTTGCCCAAGGTTGTTTCGCAAACGGTTGATCTAAATTTGCTTGATAAAATTGGACATTATCACATTGATTTTGTTCCGCATTGCGTGTTGCTTTCTCAACCATTTCCCTCACGCCTTCAATACCAACCACTAAATTAGCTTGACGACTCAGGGAGAGCGTGAAATTCCCCATCCCACAAAACAAATCTAATACGCTATCGTTCGGGGTGAGTTCCAACCAGTCAAGGGCCGTATCGATCATTTTTTGATTTACCGTGGCATTGACTTGGATAAAATCGCGAATATCAAAATGTAATTTACTGCCATCACCTAGCCTGTAATAAGGTGCATCGCCATACAGTTGAGTGAGGTGTTGATCGTCTTGTACAAACAACATGACGTTTTCTTGTTGCGCAAAATCGTGCAATAAAGTGCGGTCAGTTTGTGCTAAATTTCCAGTATGACGAACTAACATCGCAATCCCATTATCCGCATACACTAACTCGATATGACCTAAGTTTTTAGGTTGGGACCAGTTTGCAAAGCGTCGGTGTAGCTTAGGTAAAAGTTGGCTTAATGGGCGAGAAAGCACATCACAATGTTGTAAATTGACAATCTGTTGGCTATTTTTCTGACGTAAACCGATAGCAAGCTGTTTGGTTTTGGCATCAAATCGCATGCTTAAACGAACACGACGACGATAATGCCAAGGTTCTGCTACAATCATTGGCATCAAGGTGGCTTGTGGTTGTAATTGTTGTAAACGTTGAAATAAGGCCTGTTGTTTGGCATGGCGTTGCATGTCAATAGGAATATGCTGACTTTGACAACCGCCACATTGGGCATAATAAGCACATTTTGCGACTTGTCGCGCAGGGTGAGCAGACAGAATATGGGTACTGATTGCATGACCATAGTGACGCTTTTCTGTTACAACGCGCACTTCGACTTTTTCTTGTGGTAGCGCATTTTCAATGAACCAGGTTTTACCTTGTATTTTGGCAACACCACGACCTTGATAATCAAGATCGAGAATATCTGCCACCAATGTAGTGGGGCGTGGCACGGATTTAGGGGGGGTATACTGTAAGACCATAGTTTATTTTTGATACAACATATATTGAGTAAATAATTCTCGACTTTTTAAGGGCTTATTCCCTAAATACTGTTTAAGTGCGATGCGAGTGAAACGTTTAGCCGCTTGCAAGGTCGCCGTATCATCAAATTGTCTTGCCTCAAAAGCAAGTAATTCGCGACCATAAAAGGTCAAATTATCTTTGATGAGCGAGGCGATAAAGCCTTTTTCCTCACGATAACGATAGGTCATATTTTCATCTACACTCTCACCAGAGCCTGCGCAATGACAAAAATCCACGCCATAGCCTAAGGTTTGTAATAATTGAAATTCAAAGTGGCGTAGGCTAGGTTCAATCTGATGTTCTGCGCGCGCTAAGCCTGTTAAACAACGTAAATAATCTTGAAAAAGATGAGGGTAGCCAGTTTCGGGTTCAAGGACACGACAGAGCAACTCGTTGACATAAAAACCACTATAAAGTGCGGTTTGTTGTAACGGTAAGGCAATGGCAGCGGGTTCCACTTTGGTGAGCGTTTTCAGTTCACTGCGTCCACTCCAGCGTAAGAGCAAAGGGGTAAAGGGTTGTAAGATACCTTTTAATGCGGAACGTTTCGCACGTGCGCCTTTGGCAAGTACGGTCAGCCGTCCTGTTTCTTCGGTGAATAACTCAACTAATAAGCTGGTTTCACTATAGGCTTTGCGATGTAAGACAAAACCCCGTTGCCAATTTTCGATAAGCTGCCTCAACTTTAACTCATTAAATCGTTTGTTATTTTAGCAGATTTTCAGCCGATATTTTGTTATTTCTGTTTTTTGTTGCTTAAAATGACAGCAAAATAGCCCATACATTTGTTTAACTAAGCGCTTGCCTTTCTGTTATGATAGGCAGTATGACAAATCGCGTAAGATAAAATAATCATTGCAGTTATGAGAGTACCTCGAATTTACCATCCCACCTTATTACAAGGTGTGCAGCATTGTGAATTAAGTGAAGATGCCGCCAACCATGTTGGACGTGTATTGCGTATGCAAGCCGGCGATAAACTGGTCCTTTTTGATGGGTCCAATCATGTGTATGACGCCCAAATTACACAAACCAGTAAAAAGCACGTCGAAGTGGATATTTTGCAACACAAATTAGAGGATCGTGAAAGTCCGTTAAAGATTCACCTTGGACAAGTAATTTCCAGAGGAGAAAGAATGGAGTTTACCATTCAGAAATCTGTGGAATTGGGGGTGCATGTGATTACGCCTCTTTGGTCAGAACGTTGTGGGGTGAAGTTAGATACCGAACGTCTGGAGAAAAAAATCCAGCAATGGCAGAAAATTGCCATTGCTGCCTGTGAGCAATGCGGACGGAATGTGGTGCCAGAAATCCGCCCAATGATGAAATTACAAGATTGGTGCGCAGAAAAAGATGAGGCGTTGAAGTTGAATTTACATCCAAGAGCCCAATATTCAATACGTACCCTACCTGATATTCCTTCAGCTGGGGTTCGTTTATTAATTGGTTCTGAAGGGGGGTTATCGGCACAAGAGATTGCTCAAACAGAACAGCAAGGCTTTATTGACGTTTTATTAGGAAAGCGTGTATTGCGTACGGAAACCGCCTCATTAGCTGCAATTACCGCATTGCAGATCTGTTTTGGTGATTTAGGTTGAGGAAGAGATATGATGGAATTACAAGATCATTTTTTAATTGCGATGCCTCAAATGGAAGATGATTATTTTGCCCATTCGGTAGTTTATATTTGTGAACATAATGATCAGGGCACAATGGGCTTGGTGCTCAATCAGCCCACAGATTTAAGTATTGCGGAATTGTGTGCCAAAATGAATTTTATGATGAAAACAGACCGCACTTATGGCAATGATTTAGTGTTAGCGGGGGGGCCCGTGAATATTGAACGAGGCTTTATTTTACATACCAAAACAGCACAAGCGTTTAAACATAGCTACAAAGTCACCGATCAGCTGAGTTTGACCACATCGGCAGATATTATTGATACGTTTGGTACAGCACAGGCACCCGAGAAATATTTGGTGGCATTAGGTTGTGCAAGCTGGACGGTCAATCAACTCGAAAGCGAGATTGCGAATAACGACTGGTTAGTGGTGCCCGCCAATAACCGCATTTTATTCGATGTTCCTTATGAAGATCGTTGGTTAGAAGCGAATTTATTATTAGGCATTCAGCATCATAATTTTGCACATCAGGCGGGACATTGTTAATGGGGATTACCGTCTTAGCCTTTGATTTTGGCACAAAAAGTATTGGCTGTGCGGTCGGGCAAAGTATTACCGGCACGGCACAGGCATTGCCTGCGTTTAAAGCGCAAGATGGCATCCCAAACTGGGAAGCGGTCGGCAAATGTTTGATGGAATGGCAACCTGATCTTGTCGTCGTTGGTTTACCATTAAATATGGATGGGACAGAGCAAGATCTCACCGTCCGAGCAAGAAAATTTGCCAATCGTTTGAATGGGCGTTTTGGGCTGAAAGTCGAATTGCACGATGAGCGTTTGACGACAACGGAAGCTCGAGCCGAAATCTTTGGACGTGGTGGTTATAAAGCCTTAAATAAAAGTAAAGTTGATGGGATATCGGCCTGTTTGATTTTAGAAAGTTGGTTTGAAAATCAAGTGGATAAGTAAAACGCGTGATTCGTGATACGCTTTCATAAAAAAACACCGCACTGAATTAAAGTGCGGTGTTATTTTTTACGATGTTATCAGCAAATTACGCTTGACCTTTAACCGCTTTTAAACCTAAGAATGGTGCTTTATCACCTAATGCTTCTTCGATACGGATTAATTGGTTGTATTTCGCGATACGGTCAGAACGGCTCATTGAACCTGTTTTGATTTGACCTGCTGCAGTACCTACTGCTAAATCGGCAATAGTGGCATCTTCAGTTTCACCAGAACGGTGTGAAATCACCGCGGTGTAACCTGCATCTTTCGCCATTTTGATTGCGGCTAATGTTTCAGTGAGGGAACCGATTTGGTTGAATTTGATTAAGATAGAATTCGCGATACCTTTTTCGATACCTTCTTTTAAGATTTTGGTGTTAGTCACGAATAGGTCATCACCGACTAATTGGACTTTGTCACCTAATACTTTAGTTTGGTAGGCGAAACCATCCCAGTCTGATTCATCTTGACCATCTTCGATAGACACGATTGGGTATTCTTTGCATAATTCTTCTAAATAGTGTGTGAACTCTTGAGAAGTGAATGATTTACCTTCACCTTTCATTTCGTACATACCATTTTCTTTGTTATAGAACTCAGAAGAAGCACAGTCCATCGCTAATGTGACATCTTTACCTAACACATAACCAGCTTTTTCTACTGCTTCTTTGATACAAGCAAGTGCCGCCGCGTTAGATTCTAAGTTAGGTGCGAAACCACCTTCATCACCTACAGCTGTACTTAAGCCTTTGCCTTTTAATACTTTAGCAAGGTTGTGGAAGACTTCAGCACCAATACGAAGAGCCTCTTTTAACGTTTTTGCACCCACTGGTTGAATCATAAATTCTTGGATATCAACGTTGTTGTCTGCGTGTTCACCACCGTTGATGATGTTCATCATTGGTAATGGCATAGAATATTGACCTGGTGTGCCGTTTAATTCAGCGATGTGAGCATAAAGAGGTAAACCTTTAGACGCCGCTGCGGCTTTTGCATTCGCTAAAGAAACGGCTAAAATTGCGTTAGCACCGAATTTAGATTTGTTTTCTGTGCCATCTAAATCGATCATGATTTGGTCGATTTCAGCTTGATTTGTTGCATCTTTACCCAGGATAGCTTGGGCGATTTCGTTGTTTACTGCAGCAACAGCTTTTAATACACCTTTACCTAAGAAACGCGCTTTGTCACCGTCACGTAATTCTAATGCTTCACGCGAACCTGTTGATGCACCAGATGGCGCAGCCGCTAGCCCAACGAAGCCACCTTCTAAATGGACTTCAGCTTCAACAGTTGGATTACCACGAGAGTCGATGATTTCACGGCCGATCACTTTAACGATTTTTGCCATTTTTGTTTTCCTCTTTAAATGAAAATAAACCTAAAACGAATGATTTGTATCTTAAAATAATTCATCTGCTTTGTCTTGTGAAAAATGCCGATTAATTGATTTACATCTAGTTTTTTCGTGAGAAATAAAATACGCCAGCAAACAGCATCGCACGCATTCAAAAGACATTATTTTTAAAACAAACAAAAAAGCCCTACAAGGTGGTAGGGCTGAGGTGACTCGACTGAAGATTATTTTTTCTGATTGTCTTTTGCCGCTTTGACAAAGCCAGCAAAGAGTGGGTGACCATCACGTGGGGTGGAGGTAAATTCTGGGTGGAATTGGCAGGCCACAAACCAAGGATGATGAGGAATTTCAATAATTTCCACTAGTTTTTTATCTGCAGATAAGCCGGTGACTTTTAAGCCCGCTTTTTCTACTTGTGGACGTAGCACGTTATTCACTTCATAGCGGTGACGATGGCGTTCTTCAATCGTTTCTGCACCGTAAAGGGCACGTGCTTTGCTTCCTTCTAATAAATGGCATTGTTGAGCACCTAAACGCATTGTGCCACCTAAATCCGAGTTATCGGAACGTGTTTCAATATTACCTTCCGCATCTTGCCACTCAGTGATCAACCCTACCACTGGATAGTCACAAGTGCGGTCAAATTCGGTCGAATTTGCATTCGTTAAACCAGCAACATTGCGCGCATACTCAATGTAAGCCACTTGCATCCCTAAACAGATCCCTAAATAAGGGATGTTATTTTCACGCGCATATTTCGCGGTTAAAATTTTGCCCTCGACACCACGGTGACCAAAACCGCCTGGCACTAAAATGCCATCCACACCTTGTAATACCTCGGTGCCTTTGGTTTCCACATCTTGTGAATCAATATATTTAATTTGTACATTCAAGCGATTTTTTAAGCCAGCATGTTTCAATGCTTCGTTGACCGATTTATAGGCATCTGGTAATTCAGTGTATTTGCCCACCATACCGATTGTCACATCGCCTGTTGGGTTGGCTTCTTGATATAGTACTTGTTCCCATTCGGACAGATCGGCTTCTGGGCAAGCTAAGTGGAAACGTTGGCAAATAAACTCATCTAGCCCTTGTGATTTTAATAACGCTGGAATTTGGTAAATGGAGCTGACATCTTTCAGCGAAATGACTGCTCTTTCTGGCACATTACAAAATAATGCAATTTTGGCACGCTCATTTGGTGGAATCATGCGATCTGAACGGCAGACCAAGACATCGGGTTGAATACCAATCGACAATAATTCTTTGACGGAATGTTGTGTTGGCTTGGTTTTTACTTCACCTGCAGTTGGAATATACGGCACTAAGGTCAAGTGCATAAATAACGTGCGTTCACGTCCTACTTGTACCGCTAATTGACGTAATGCTTCTAAGAAAGGTAATGATTCGATATCCCCAACGGTGCCGCCCACTTCGACAATTGCTACATCATGCCCAGCCGCCCCATCAATTACGCGCGATTTAATTTCGTTGGTGATATGAGGGATGACTTGAATGGTTGCACCTAAATAATCACCACGGCGTTCTTTACGTAATACTTCAGAATAGATTTTACCGGTTGTGAAATTGTTGCGTTTTGTCATTTTGGTACGGATAAAACGCTCATAATGCCCTAAGTCTAAGTCGGTTTCTGCACCATCTTGCGTGACAAAAACTTCCCCGTGTTGGGTTGGGCTCATGGTACCTGGATCGACGTTAATATAGGGATCCAGTTTTAGCATGGTCACTTTTAAACCACGTGCTTCTAAAATTGCTGCTAATGATGCTGCTGCAATACCTTTACCAAGGGAAGATACAACACCGCCCGTCACAAAAATATAATTTGTTGCCATATGAAACCTAACTATGTGATATGAAAAAAAGGATTGAATGAAATTATCAAGACGGGAGAGTAGTTTACAGTAAAGGCGCACTTAACTCAATCATTGTGCGGTATTTTATCGAAAAGTGAAAATGAAAGAGGGATTTTTGACAAACTTGCATTAATTTGCGTTAACTCGTAATGAAAAATATAACATTGGCTGTTATTTCGCTCACTTTTATAGGTATTGAGGCGTTTTTATAGTAAAATGTCGCGTTTTTCTATTTTGACTATTCTAAAACATTTTGTTTTCACATTTGAGGTTTTCTATGAACAAAAACACATTTATCGTTGGCTTTATGCTATTTGCCATCTTTTTTGGGGCAGGGAATTTGATTTTTCCACCCAAACTAGGTTTTGAGAGTGGCGTTGGTTTTTGGCCGGCAATTCTTGGGTTTGTTACTACAGGCGTTGGTTTGCCCCTTATAGGGATTTTAGTGGCAACCCGTTATGAAGGCGGTTATAAGAAAGCGTTAGAAGATATTCATCCTTGGATTTCCATTCTCTTATTAGGGGCGATTTATTTAACCATTGGGCCCTTTTTTGCTATCCCACGTACCGCGGCAACGGCCTTTGATATGGCGGTGATTCCGTTTATTGGCAGTATTGATCCTGTTTCGTTATTTGCCTTTACATTGGTTTATTTTGCGATCACATTATGGGTCAGTTTAAATCCAACTAAAATGGTTGATCGTATTGGAGCGGTGTTAACGCCCGTCTTGTTAGTGGCGATTATTGCCCTTGTGGTGCGTATGGCGAGCATTCTGATGAGTGGCGAATACGATAATACTGCCGTTGGTATGGAAAATCCGTTGATTGTCGGCTTTATCGAAGGTTATCAAACTATGGATGTACTTGCTTCTTTTGCTTTCTCTGTTGTTGTGATGAATGCGATTCGGGCAAAAAGTGATAAAAGCAGTAGCTTTATTAAACAAGCTACCGTGGCGAGTGTGATTGCCGCGATCGCGTTAGCCTTTATTTATATTGCAATTGGTTGGATTGGCAATAATATGCCATTAAGTGCGGAAACCGTTGCGGATGTGGCAACTAAAGGTCAAAATTTGGGTGTCTTTATTTTAAATGATGCGACGACACAATCTTTTGGTGAGCTAGGACGTAGCTTATTGGGCTTAATTGTGACATTAGCTTGTTTAACAACAGCGATTGGTTTAGTGGTGGCAACCTCTTCTTACTTTCACAGTATTTTCCCTATGATCGCTTACCGCAATTACGCTATTTTGTTTACCTTGATTGGGTTTGGTTTGGCTAACCAAGGCTTAAATGCGGTGATCAGTAAATCTGTACCGGTGTTGTTGGTCCTTTACCCAATCTCAATGACCGCGATGTTATTATTGTTAGTTAATTTGGTCATGCCTTTACCCAAATTAGCGAAAGCGATCCCATTAGTGTTAGTGGCGATTGTGTCAATTTTATCCGTAATGGGGGCTGATATTGTGGCTGGGTTACCGTTTAAAACCTACTCAATGGAATGGTTACCTGTAGCACTATTTGGTTTTATCATCGGCTTAATCATTGTCAAAGCACAAGCTCAAACCAAAGTGAAAGTGCAGTAGATGGTATCGATGGCAAGAAAAAGCAGATCAATGATCTGCTTTTTTTTGTGCGTGAAAGTTGACTAACTTAGTGGATAAGGTAACGGAACACGCGTTAATGTTGTGTGTTCGGATAAGCGAAATGAGATATCCTCTTCAAGTTGATTATTGAGCACCACTTGTAACCATAATGTTCCTTCAAAATTAACCGCACTAATGATAGTGCCTGTTTTACGCCAATGGTTTTCCAATTGCATTTCAATATCGCTGTTGATATCAGGCATCGTTTGGCTGTGTGCGACAAAGGTCAACATCGCGCGTTTATTGGCACCACGATATTTTGCTCTCGCGACAATTTCTTGACCAATATAGCAGCCTTTTTGAAATGAGATTGCTTGTTCTAAGCATTGTAAATTTAATGCTTGTGGGATAAATTCCCCTTGCGTTTCTGGGCTTAATAAGGGGATGCCATCTTGAATGTCTAATAAGTCCCAGACTACATGACTGGCATTAGCTTGCAACTCTAGGGGAGTGGGGTGGATTAAGATAACGCGCGGTTGCTGACTGGATACGGTCACCCGTATTTGGCTGTCGATTTCATCGCAAGCATTGATGATTTTCTCTCCCGCTAAGCCAATAATTTGCCAATCACATGGGGTAAAAGTGACTTTAGAAAAAACCGCATATTTTTTTAATTGTTCAAGCGCTGTTGGTAAAAGTCCTTTTTTGATCAACAGATAGAAAGTTTGCGTAGCAGTACGAATTAAACGAAAAAGCGAATTGATTTTTCCTTTTGCATCACAATGCGCTGCCAGAGTAGATTCACCCATACCTAATTTGTTGACATCGCAAGTGAGCTGGCCTTGCAAATATTTTTCGGCATCTTCGCCTTGGATTTCAACTAGCGTATATTGTTGGAGCGCGCAAATCACATGTGTTTGGGTTTCCGTTAATAATGAATAAGTCATCTCCTTTTCCCTTACTCTAAGTTTTGAATTTGCTCACGCATTTGTTCAATCAGGACTTTTAGTTCAACAGCAGAATTGGTGACATCTGGGCTGATAGACTTAGACGCGAGCGTATTGGATTCACGGTTAAGTTCTTGCATCATAAAATCCAATTTTCTACCCACAGCCCCGCCTTTTTGTAAAATGGCTTTCGTTTCTTTGACGTGTAATTGAAGACGATCGAGTTCTTCCGCCACATCAACCCGTTGGGCTAATAACACCATCTCTTGTTCAAGACGTTGTGGGTCTATTTGTAATTGGATTTCGTCAAAGCGCTGTAATAAGCGATCCCGTTGCCATTGTAAAATTTCCGGCATTTTTGACCGCACTTTATTGGCTTCAACCTCAACAGCAGCTAAACGTTGTTGAAGCAGCGCGTTTAATTTTTCGCCCTCTCTAGCACGCATTGCGATAAACTCGGTTAATAAGTTATCAAAAGCGCTGAGTAATTGTTGGCTAATCAGATCCAAGTCTTGTTCAGGTACTTCGACAACACCCGGATAACGTAATACATCATTTAACTGAATTTCGCCTTCGCCAGCTTGTTGTTTGATCCACTGTAATGCTTGTATCACTTGCTGTGCAACGGGTTTGTTTAACTGGATTTCAGTCGCAACTTGCTTTTTATTATCAATACGCAATGTACATTCAATTTTGCCACGCGTCAGTTTTTGACGCAGTTTTTCTCGTAATGTATTTTCTAAACCACGAAATTGCTCAGGTAAGCGAAAAAAGGTTTCTAAGTAGCGTTGGTTCACTGAGCGAATTTCCCACACGGCATCGCCCCAATCTTGTTTGATTTCGAGGCGTGCAAAAGCGGTCATACTATAAATCATGTGAGTTCCTTAATTGTGATAAAAGAGGTCGTGTTTAACTAAACTATTGTACTTGTAAATTTCGTTTCTGTCAGTTTGCATGCTAAAATACTGCGAATTTTTTATCAGAAGAAAGAACTATAAGGAATAAGCTATGCGTCCAAATGAACGTGCCAATAATCAGCCGCGCCCAATTAAAATTACTCGTCATTATACAAAACATGCAGAAGGCTCAGTGTTAGTTGAGTTTGGTGACACGAAAGTGTTGTGTACGGCGACCGTGGAAGAGTCAGTGCCTCGTTTTTTAAAAGGTCAAAATCAAGGGTGGGTGACGGCGGAATACGGGATGTTGCCACGCTCAACGCATAGTCGGATGCAACGTGAGGCAGCGAAAGGCAAACAAGGTGGTCGGACGTTAGAAATTCAGCGTTTAATTGCGCGTTCATTACGCGCGATGGTGGATTTAGTGGCATTAGGTGAACGTTCGATTACATTGGATTGTGATGTGATTCAAGCGGACGGTGGCACACGCACGGCTTCTATTACCGGCGCTTGTGTAGCATTGTGTGATGCGATTCAAGGTTTAGTGGCCAATGGTACGTTAAAAGTGAATCCTATTAA
Source organism: Bisgaard Taxon 45 (assembly GCA_030783905.1). Taxonomy (GTDB): domain Bacteria; phylum Pseudomonadota; class Gammaproteobacteria; order Enterobacterales; family Pasteurellaceae; genus Pasteurella. The sequence goes on from JAQAHH010000006.1 coordinate 279,492, forward strand.
GAGTTTAGTGGCCGCGATTTCGGTCGGGATTGTGGATGGGGTACCGGTTTGTGATTTAGAATATGTTGAAGATTCTGCTGCTGAAACGGATATGAACGTGGTGATGATGGAAGATGGGCGGATGATTGAAGTACAAGGCACAGCAGAAGGTGAACCGTTCAGTCATGACGAATTACTGACGTTGTTAGCCTTAGCGAAAGAAGGCTGTCAGATGATTTTCGATGTGCAACGCCAAGCATTAGCGAAGTAGAGAGAGGGGATCATGGAAGCCTATAAATCGGAATTTATTCAATTTGCTCTGAGCCGTCAGGTGTTAAAGTTTGGTGAATTCACCCTAAAATCAGGCCGAATCAGCCCGTATTTTTTTAATGCGGGGCTTTTTAATACAGGGGCAGATCTCGCTCGTTTAGGAGAGTTCTATGCCAAAGCGATTCAAGCCAGTGGTGTGGAATATGATGTGATTTTTGGTCCAGCTTATAAAGGGTTGCCAATTGCGACGACGGTTTCAGTGGCTTTGTTTAATCACTTTCAAATTGATAAACCTGTTTGCTTTAACCGTAAAGAAGCCAAAGATCACGGTGAAGGTGGGCAGCTGATTGGTTATGGATTGAGCGGAAAAATTTTATTGGTGGATGATGTGATTACCGCAGGAACCGCCATTCGTGAATCCATGACCTTAATTGCACAACATCAAGCAGAGTTGAGTGCGGTGATGATTGCGTTAAACCGTCAAGAAAAAGGCAAAGGCGATCTCTCTGCCATTCAGGAAGTGGAGCGTGATTATCAATGCCAAGTGTTGTCGATTGTGGATTTTGATGATTTGATGATGTTCATTGAGCTCGCACCAGAATATCAACAATATTTACCGGCAATGCGTGCTTATCGTGAGCAATATGGCGTGAAATAAGATAAAAGTGCGGTGGGAATTAAGAAAATATTCAGAAGAGTAGATTATTTTAACTTAACTAACCGCACTTTGGCGTTTTCGGAGGGGAAGAATGAATTTTATCGGTAAATTTTTAGGCTTGATTATTGGTTGGAAGTTAGGGGGCTTTTTTGGCGCCATTTGTGGCGTGATTTTAGGGCATCTTGGCGATAAAAAATTGTATGAACTCGGCACAGTGAATTCCAGCTTCTTTAAAAGTAAAATCACACGCCAATCTTTATTTATGCAAACGACCTTTGCGGTGCTAGGACATTTAAGTAAAGCAAAAGGACGGGTAACGGAAGATGATATTCAATTAGCCAGTCATTTAATGCAACAAATGCAATTAGATGATGTGAATCGTCGTTTGGCTCAAGAAGCCTTTACGCGTGGTAAGGCGGCTGATTTCCCTTTACGCCAAGTAATTCGCGAGTTTCGTTTAGGTTGTGGACAACGCGCGGATCTGTTACGGATGTTTTTACATGTCCAAGTTCAAGCCGCTTTCGCGGATGCGCAACTTGAACAAAGTGAAAAAGAGGTGCTTTATGTCGTGGGCGAAGAATTAGGGCTGTCGCGTTTTCAGTTTGAGCAAATGTTAGCAATGGAATTTGCGGCTCGCCAATTCTCGCGTGCAGGCTATCAACAGCAAGGTGGCTATCAACAACGGGATTATGGTTATCAACAACATCAGCAGTATGGTGGCTATCAGACCACCTCAGGTCCGACGGTCGAGGATGCTTATCAAGTGTTAGGGGTGTCTGCTACGGATGATCATCCAACCGTGAAACGAGCCTATCGTCGTTTAATGAATGAAAATCACCCAGATAAATTAGTGGCGAAAGGTTTACCAAAAGAAATGTTAGAGATGGCGAAAGAGAAAACCCAACAAATTCAATCTGCGTATGATTTGATTTGTAAAACCAAAGGGTGGAAATAGTGAACTTGCGCACTAAGCCCGTGTTGCCTATTTTGCTTGCTAGCGTTGTGCTTAGTGTGGCGATTTGGTCAGGCATCGCACCGTTTTCTCGAGCGGTGTGGTATGCCGAAGTCTTGCCGATCTTTTTTGTTTTTTTCGCGTTAGTGGCAACCTATTCTCGTTTTCAATTCAGTAACCTGGCTTATTTTTTAATGAGCTTATGGATGATTTTACATCTTATTGGTGCCCATTATACTTTTGAGCATGTACCTTTTGAATGGGCAAACCGACTGCTTTCACCTTGGTTAGGTGAGGAACGCAATCATTTTGATCGTGTGGCACATTATATTATTGGTTTTTATAGTTTCCCGATGGCCGAGTGGTTATTACGTCGTCAGCTATGCGGGCCGATTTTAGCCGGCTTTTTTGCCTTGTTTTTTATTATGAGCGTGGCAGCGAGCTACGAATTAATTGAGTGGCAGTATGCGGTGATTGCGGGTGGTCAAGACGGTATTGCTTTCCTCGGCTCACAAGGCGACAGTTGGGATGCGCAAAAAGATATCTTAGCGGATACGCTTGGGGCGATAAGCGCGTTAATACTTTTTTATGTGGTAAGAACGGATAAGTCATGCGCGTAATTCTTGCTCCGATGCAAGGGGTATTAGATCCCTTTGTGCGCCAACTTCTCACCCAAGTGAATCAGTATGATTTGTGTATTTCTGAATTTGTGCGTGTAGTGGATCAGCTTCTTCCTGCCAAAGTGTTCTATCGGCTTTGTCCCGAACTCTATCAGCAGGGTTATACATCTTCAGGCGCGCCTGTGCGTGTGCAACTATTAGGACAACACCCACAATGGCTCGCAGAAAATGCACAACGCGCGATTGAATTAGGTTCGCATGGGATTGACTTAAATTGTGGTTGTCCATCTAAAACCGTCAATGGCAGTCATGGTGGTGCCTCCTTATTAAAACAACCTGAGTTAATTTATCAGGCGACCAAAGCCTTACGCGCAGCGGTGCCAGCGACCTTACCTGTCAGTGTGAAAGTGCGCTTAGGTTGGGACGATCCCGCACAGGCAGTTGAAATCGCGGATGCGGTGCAGCAAGGTGGCGCCACAGAAATCACCATTCATGGTCGTACTAAAACCGATGGCTATCGTGCTGACCGAATTAATTGGGCAAAAATTAATGAAGTACGTCAACGCTTATTCATTCCGGTAATTGCGAATGGGGAAATTTGGGATTGGCAATCAGGGCAAGCCTGTTTATCTGAAACGGGGTGCCAAGATTTGATGATTGGGCGCGGTGCTTTGAATATTCCGAATTTAAGCCAAGTGGTGAAATTCAATCAAGCGAAAATGCCGTGGACTGAGGTATTGTGTCTTTTACATCAATATGCGCATACCGAAAACCAATTTGATACAGGGTTTTACCATGTTGCCCGGATTAAACAATGGTTAGGTTATCTGAAAAAAGCATATCCACAAGCCAATGCGCTCTTCCAGCTTATTAAAACCTGTCATGATGGACAGGAATTACGCATAAAAATAGATGGAGTAATGATGTCATGAAATATGAATGGCTTTTTTTTGATGCCGACGAAACCTTGTTTTCTTTTGATGCATTTGCGGGATTACAAAAATTATTTGCTGATTACGATATAGCATTCCAACAAGATGATTTTGACGAATTCCAACGTGTGAATAAGCCTCTCTGGGTCGAATATCAAAACGGCACCATTAGTGCTACGCAATTACAAGTTACCCGTTTTGCCAGTTGGGCGAAGCGTTTGAATAAAAATCCGGTTGAACTCAATGCTCATTATTTGATGGCGATGGCCGATATTTGTAAACCACTGGAAAACGTGGTGGACACCTTAACGGTATTAAAAGACCATGCGCATTTAGCTATTATCACCAATGGCTTTACTACCTTACAAAAATTACGCTTAGAAAAAACGGGATTAAGCGACTGGTTCCAGTTTGTGACTATCTCTGAAGAAGTCGGGATTGCCAAGCCCGATAAACGCATTTTTGAGCATAGTCTCGCCTTAGCAAAGGTCACGGATCGTCGCAAAGTCCTGATGGTGGGGGATAATTTAGATTCAGATATTCTAGGTGGGCATAATGCGCATTTAGATACCTGTTGGTTGCATTACGATCGTGAAAACCACAGTGCGATCCAACCTACCTATAGCATTGGTCGCTTTGATCAGTTGCTAGAAATTGTGTCTGCGTAACGTTTATTGTCTCTTTATGTAATGCATGTTTAGACATGACCGCTCTTTGTTGTTGGCCTGCGTGGTGCAAGCGTGGAAAGTGCGGTCTGTTTTCGCCATATTTTGATCAAAAAAACGAACTTTTCAGTTCGCTTTTTTATGACGGCTTACAGGTCTAAACCCAGTACTTTACGACCATTGATGCTCGCGATATTCACCATTGCATCTAAATCAGGGAAACGGCAACCCGCAGCTAATAGGCTGAGTTCTTGCCACATATCCCCTTCACATAATGGCACCATGTAATCACAGATATTATCGGTACCAATCGCCACGGTAATGCCTTCTGGAATCATTTCGTCTGCTGGGGTGAGCGCATTGTGGAATGGCATTAAATCTTCTTTACGGTTACTGTCAATCCACGCCATTGGGCAGGCAATCATCATCATTTGTGCTTGGCGCATTTTTTCGTATAAACGGTAACGGTAATCTTTTGAGTGCGCGCCAATAGAAATACCGTGTATCGCGACGACTCGACCTTGCATGCCATGTTCAATGGTTTTATCACAGAGCTGTTCCGTTTCTTTTTCTTTTGGGGTGTTAAATTGATCCACATGTACATGGCACATAATGCCACGGGATTTGGCCGTATCTAACAAGATATCCATCGCCTCTAAACCACGTCCGTAATCCAGTTCATCTCGGTATGGCAAGCCACCGATCATATCGACCATTTCTGAACCGATATCAAACCATTTTCGTGCGGTGGGCTCGATCACACCTTTCAAGGTTTGGTTCGCAAATTTTAAGGTGATATCGTGTTTGTACACCTCTCGTGCTTTGTGGGCTGCAATGATTGCACGATCTTCACAGATCGGATCAATATCCACAAAGGTACCAAACGCAGTCACCCCTTGAGAAATCATTAATTCAATGGACTGACAAAAACGTGCGTAATAATCATCCACACTAGAAGTGCGTTTGACTTCATCTACTAAATCCCATTTTTGTTGTAAATTACTTGTATGATAAATACTGATTTTTTCTGGGGTCATGGTAAAGGCACGATCGGCATGTGCATGTGCATTGACCCAGCCACCTTTTTTAATGATTTCATCTCGAATATAAGTTTTAAAACTACGAACGTGGTTTTTCATAATCGCTCCGTGCGGATGTCAAAGTGAGAAGAGAGTGAGGCAGACGAGACATAAAAAAATCCCCAATAAATGAGGATCGGTTATTCATTAAAAACAGACATGAGATCAATGCGTTAAGACGATTGATGAGGGGGGTAACAATGTTATGAAAAATTCTCTGATTTTTAATTAATAACATTATGTTTCTATCCTAAAAAATTGTTGGCTAGTATAAAGGCTTGCACCTAAAAAATATAATTGGTTTTGGCTATTGGTTTTAATGCAATTCTTCTTTATTTTTCCATAAATGAACGTTCTTGATTAAAGACCTCTAAGAATAAGCCGAGTGGCGGTCGATCAGAGGATTCTTTTTGATTATCTTGATTGTATTTCTGATAAGTGCCACGTTTATCAATATGATATTGTGTCCCATCAGGCGTAATGATCACATTCCAACGGTAGTTTGAGACTAATACCCAATCGGCAGGTTGCGTGAGCTGGAATAAATCGCGCCCTTGTGAGTAATCTGAAATGGGGTTTTGTGCATGAAAAATATGTTTCATCACTGCGGGTAATAGGTCCATATGGCTTGTTAAGTGACTGACTTTTCCAGCAGGTAAATCTTTCCAATGGATCACCATTGGCACTTGAATTTCGTCTCGCCCAAAATAGTGCAATAGGGTTTTTGTATTCAGATCCGTAAAGTGATAACCGTGTTCTGCGGTGATCACGACCAAGGTTTGATCCAGTGCTACTTCCGGCAAAATCGTTCCTAACAAGCGATCAATTTCAGCCAGTTCTAATTGATAAGCCTCTTTCGATAAGTTTGGACGGATATGCAAACTTAAATAAGCGGCAAACGGTTTGTTGTGGTGTTTGACTTGGTTAAACCAAGTTTTAAAACGTGCAGTTTCTGATTGATTACTGGTGTTGCGTGTGGCAGGACTGAGGCTCGGGAACAGTGCCTGACGGAATAAGCTCGAATGAAATTGCGTGCTTGAAAACAGGCCCAGTTCATACTGTTCTTGTTTTAATTTTTCAATCAAGATAGAGGCTGTTTTATTGCTTAGTAAGCTGTCCACGTAGTGCGCACTCAAGCCATAAAAGAGCCCCGTTAAACCAGTATTGTTATCGTTACCGCTACTATAGTGATTAGTAAATTGTGTCGATTGGTTGGCAAAGGTGGCTAACTGAGGCATGCTTTTTTCATCAATCGCATCGTGGCGTAATCCCGATACGGTAATTAAGAGCATATTGGGTGTTGCACTTGTAGCAAAGCTGAGTTTTTGTTTTGGGTAATTGATTTTTAATGCATCTAAACGCCCTTGTTGCGCAATAATTTGATCATACTCTTGTTTATCTAAGAAACCGTGTTTTTCTAAGAAGGAACGCGCCGTCATCGGATAAGACAGCGGGAAGTTAGAACGTTGCATGGTAATTGGTCGGTAAATAAAGGCATCTGCCCAAGCATAAATTAAGTGGGTGGCAATAAAGGTGCAGACAAAAAAGACCCCGACCCCTTTTAACCATTTTTGCCGTTCTAAACTGCGTAATTTTTGCCATGACCAACGCGAAAATACCATTTGTACTAATAAAATTAAGGGCATAGGGGCAAAGAATATTTGCCAAGTCCGAGACAGCTCACCGTTATCAGGATTGACCAATAAATTCCAGACCACGGTGGATAAATGTAAGTTAAAGCGCGAAAACACTTCACTATCGACCAGTAAGAGCGTCGCGCCAATGGTCGTCAGGATGACGGTAATACCACGAAAAGTGCGGTCATTTTTGATCAGAAAACTGAGTGGGAAAATGAACAGCAGATAAAGCGCAAAGACAATAAAGCTGAAGTGACCTAAAAGGCTAATGAAAAAGTACAGTTTACCGAGAAACGTATCTGGCCAGTCGATAATAAAGGCGTAGCGTGCGCCAAGCATAATTGCCCATAAAATATTGAAAAATGCAAACCAATGTCCCCACGAAATTTTTCGTGAGGTGTCTTCTCGATATTGTTTGCTTGTTTTTATCCACATCTTATGACTTTTGCTTGTTAACCGAGTTTAATAATGCCGCTGAAAAGGCATTGGCTAAGGCAATACGTTGCTGAGTGCCGACACTGTTGATTAAAAGATTGGTGACCATATTGCCGAGTACAACCAGCGATAAATCCACTGGTGCTTGGTGTTTTTCTAATACCGCGATCATATCATTTAAGATCGCATCCACTTGTTTATCTTGATATTTTGAGTTTTTTGCCATGATTGTTAGGATAGGGAAATCAACGTTTGTGCTATATCATAACCGATAATTTTGGATATCCCAGCATTTTTTCTTATTTATCATTAAAAAAGTAGGGGTATAATGGAACGCATTTTTTTACAGAAAATAATGGATTAAACATGAGTATCAATGTGAATGAAATCGTGCTTCATCAAATCACAAAATCGATGGAAGACGAGCGGGTGAAATTACATACCGTACTGCGTGATCGTTTACTGGCAATCAGTCCTGAAGTAGAACAAATGATGTTGCAATTACATCAGGCTTATCAAAGTAAGAGTAAAGCATATGCGGTGTTTAACGACGATTCAGTGTTTGCGCAAGACTTAAACCGTTTTTTAGAACAGTCGTGTGATTTCCTTGAATTTAGTCAAAAAGCAACCACACTTTTAGCTAATGAGTTAAGTCAGTATCCTTTTGCCGATGAAGGTACTTTAGTGCTTTGCCACTACAATTTTCTTGCCACCGACTACTTATTTATTGCGCTACTCGACAGCCGTGCCAGTATGTTAGTGGATGAACAATTGGAGATTCATCGCACTAAATATTTAGATATTAGCCAGTTTGATATTGCGGCACGCCTTAATCTGACTGAATTAGCGTTAGATGCGAAATCGGATCGTTATTTGACTTTTGTGAAAGGGCGAGTAGGACGCAAAATTGGTGATTTCTTTATGGATTTCTTAGGCGCCGCAGAAGGACTCAACCCACAAGTCCAAAATCAATGTTTATTGCAAGCGGTCAGTGATTATTGTGCGCAAGCGGATTTAAGCAAAGCACAATCTCAAGCCGTGAAAAAGCAAGTTTTTGAGTATTGCAAAGGGCAAATGAGTGGCGGGGAAGAAATTGAATTAACGGAACTTTCTGCCACGATGCCCACTCTAAACGAGCAGGATTTCGTGGGGTTCGCGACAGAACAAGACTATGGCTTAGCAGAGCGTATTCCGCCTGTTCGTTCAGCATTAAAAACCTTAACTAAGTTTTCAGGTTCGGGCAAAGGGGTGACCTTAAGCTTTGATGCGGAACTCCTCAATCAACGTATTTTTTGGGATGAAAGTACAGATACTTTAACCATTCAAGGGTTACCACCTAACTTACGCGATCAATTACAACGCCAATTGAAAGGTTAGAATTGATTTGGCAATTGAGTAAAGTTTCTGTATCATCATCAATCATTTGCAGTGTATAAAAAGGTAAAAATTATGCAATTAAAATCAATGCTCAGTGCAATTATTCTTGCTTTAAGTTTAACAGCTTGTTCAACTGTAGATAAAATCGTCTATCGTATTGATGTGCCACAAGGAAACTATCTTGAAGCGGCAACGGTTAAGCAATTAGAAGTGGGCATGAGTGCAGAGCAAGTGCAATATTTACTCGGTACACCGGTGTTAATTGAGCCTTTCGATCACAGCAAATGGTATTATGTTTACTTACAACAAAAAGCGTATCAAAAGCCAGAACAATATACATTAATCGTAAATTTTGATCAGAAAGGTAAGGTGGCGAGTTTTGACCTTGATAAACCATTACCTGATGAAAGTAAACCAGCGATTAACAATGCAGTGATTCATGCGGAAAAAACGGCACCAAAAAGTTGGTGGAAATTTTGGCAATAAAAAATCATTTATTACGCTGTAGTCGATCGCGTTTTCTTTTTAATCAAATGTGAGGAGAGTCTGTATGCCTAAGATTTTATTAGTTGATGATGATGTTGAATTAATAGAGCTTCTTGCTGAGTTATTAACATTAGAAGGCTTTGAGATTGATATGGCAAATAATGGCTTACAGGCATTACAAAAGTTAGACCTGAGTTATGATTTAGTTTTGCTCGATATTATGATGCCTGTCTTGAATGGGGTTGAGACTTTAAAGAAAATTCGTCAGGAATTTTCGGTTCCCGTGATCATGTTAACCGCACGAGGTGATGATATCGACCGTATTCTCGGCCTTGAATTAGGCGCGGATGATTACATTCCAAAACCCTTTAATGATCGTGAACTTGTGGCCCGGATTAAAGCAATTTTACGTCGTACGCAACCTGCCACAACCTTAAATCCAGAAGTGAAAGAGAATCGCAGTGAATTTGTTTTTTGCGATATTACGCTTTATCCTGGTCGACAACAGGCGTTTCACCATGATAAAGATTTAGAATTAACCGGAACAGAATTTGCACTCTTACAAAAATTGGTCTCAAATCCGGGCCAAATTCTTTCTAGAGAGTCGTTAAGCGTTGAAATTCTAGGTAAACAATTAACCCCATTTGACCGTGCTATTGATATGCATATGTCAAATTTACGTAAGAAACTGCCTCCGCGTACTGATGGCTCGCCTTGGTTTAAAACCTTACGTGGACGAGGTTATTTGTTAGTATCAGAAAAATAATCATGATGATAAAGGCTATTATCATGGATAATAGCCTTGTGTTTGAGGGCAACTATGCCATTTGCGAAAGAAAGTTTTTTTAACACCATTTCATTCCGGATTTTTGCCTTTTTCTGGTTAACGTTTTCGCTACTTTCCATTCTGATTTTTTCAATTCCTTATTTTGATTCACGTATTTATTCTGAATTAAGCGAAAAGGAGCTGTCTTCTTATCAACAAGAAATTATCACCTCTATTCGTCATAACCAAATTGCCCGTATTTTAGCGGGTGTCCCGCTCTCTCATGCAGAACGATTTGATGGTATTCGACCTGTTTTAGTCGATGATGTGGATGATAGCAATATCTTAGGTGCGACGGCCGCAGAAATTCCGTTATTAACACAATTTATGTTTTCGTCTTCTGATCCCACCAGACCGTTAAAAAAAGTATTCGGCGATATGCGTATCGTTGGCCCTTTTTCTATTCATTTAGGTGGGGAGGCAAATAAATCTTATACCCTGTATTTCATTGATAGAGTGAACGCACAAAAAGAAATTATGAGTTTTGTGTTTGCTAACCCTATCTTACTGGTGGGCTTGATTATTTTGGTATCGACCCCGTTATTGTGGTGGCTTGCGCGCAGTATTGGTAAACCCATTGGAAACTTGCAGATGTCGGCAAAGGCCGTGGCGTTAGGCGATTTCAAAATTAATAAAGATCTGGAAACCAAAGGATCGCTTGAATTGCGTCAAGTGGGACAAAGTTTTAATCAAATGACAGAGTCTTTGGAAGACTTACTCTCTAGCCAACAAGCCTTATTGTCATCAATTTCTCATGAATTGCGTACGCCATTAACCCGTTTACAATTAGCGTTGGCGTTATTACGTCGTCGTTTTGGCGAGGAAAATACCGAAATTCATCGTATTGAAATTGAGGCGCGTCGTTTAGATAAAATGATTAATGATCTTTTATTATTATCAAGACAGCAGTTACATAGTCATGTTTCACGCGAGATTTTTCCGATTCATGAATTATGGGAAGAAGTGCTTGACGATGCGATATTTGAGGCAGAACACCGTAAATTAAATTTTGTCGTAAGGCAAAACATTACTCAGCCTGCCCGTTATTATGTGAATGGTAATAAAGCACTTTTAGTCAGTGCGATAGAAAATATTGTGCGCAATGCGTTGAAATATACTAAAAGTGAAATCAGGGTATCGATTTTCTTAAAACGTCAAGAATTGATGATTGTGATTGATGATAATGGTCATGGTTTAGATGCATCCGAATACGAGAAAATTTTCCAACCTTTTTACCGGGTCGATGAGACTAGAACGCGAGAAACTGGCGGAACGGGATTAGGGTTAGCCATTGTGGCTAACGTCGTTAAAGAACATCACGGTGCGGTATGGGCTAATGCTAGTCAGCTTGGCGGACTTTGTGTCAGTTTATGTATTCCGCTTTGGATTACTAGCTAGGTTTAGCGTGTTAGAAAAATGCCACAATCGTTGTGGCATTTTTTATCCTTCCGGTTAAGCCACTTGTGGCGGGGCACTGAGTGCTTGGATTTTACGTAAAATGAAATTAAGTACCACGCCGTAAGCTGGGACAAATAAGATGATACCCACGAAGAGTTTAAATAAATAATCCACAAAACCTAATGCCGCCCAATGTTCTGCCATAAACGGATCGCTACTGGCATAAAATGCGATGGCAAAGAACAGGAACGTGTCTGCCATGGAACCAAAAATCATGGAACTGCTTGGTGCAATCCACCAGGTTTTTAATTGACGTAAGCGGTTAAACACTAACACATCTAACAGTTGTCCAAATACATAGGCAAAGAAACTGGCAACCGCAATACGGAAAACAAAAGTATTAAACTGTGTTAAGGCAGTTAGGCCTTGATATTGGGTATCTTGGAACAGCGTAGAAATCACATAACTTATCACTAATGCGGGGAGCATGACCACAAAAATAATCCAACGTGCTTCTTTGGCACCAAAAATACGTACGGTTAAATCGGTGGCTAAGAAAATAAAAGGAAAGGTTAGTGTCCCCCAAGTACTATGAAAACTAAAATCTTCACGAGTACCAAATTGACTTAGTGGGAGAGTGATTTCAAAGGGAATCTGAACCAGATAATTACTGGCAGCGATAATCGCAATATGAAAAAAGCTCAATAGGATTAACGCACGACGAGTTTGTTGATCATTCAAGATCGAAAATGTATTTTTCATTGATATACCTTTTTAATTGAAACTTGGGGTGAGGGAACCCAAACAAAAACCACATTGTTATTCGCCATTGGCGAGGCGCCCATCATACGGATTTCACAGCAGAATGCAAGTTTGTTTACCGATTAAACGTTTGCACTCCCCTATAATCTCGTTACAATAAGATACATGTTGATTTTTTAGGTGAGCTATGTTTGTTCTTTATACTCTCATTGCACTTGTGGCTGGGGTCGCATTAGCGTCTCAAGCCGCAATCAATTCACAACTAGCAAAAGCGATGGGCAATGAACCACTAGTTGCCACCTTGATTTCTTTTGCCATGGGAACGTTGTGCTTGTTGGTGATTTCACTGTTAAAAACAGATTTAACGGGGCATCTTTCGACTGCCGCACAACATAGTTGGTGGAAATATATTGGCGGTGCGTTAGGGGCATTAGTTGTGTTTACCACCGTTTTACTCTCGCCTAAAATGGGCATTACCAACATGCTGTTTTTTATTATTGTCGGGCAATTAATTGCGGCTATGGTGATTGATCATTTTGGTTTAATTCATATGCCAGTACGTGAAGTTAACCTGTTTAAATTGACAGGGATAGCCATTGTGGGTATTGGACTAATTATTTTTTTCTTTGGCGATAAAGTCATGGCGCGTTTTCAATAAGCGTGCTGAGGCGAAAGTGCGGTAGTATGTTAATAAGTTTTGTTATTCCCTTTTTCACAACAGCAAGGAGGAGCGCATAATGCAACGCGTAACATTGAACATTGAAGGTATGCACTGTGGTGGTTGCGTGAAAACCGTCGAGCGTGTATTACAGGCATTAGAAGGTGTTCAACAGGTCAAGGTAAGCCTAGATAAAGCCTGTGTAGATATTCAATATGATGCAGACGCTGTATCCATTGATCAGTTAGTTGGGCAGGTAGAAAACGCAGGCTTTGATGCCCAACCAGCCTAATGCTGTTTTCAGCTTGTGATCAGGGTGAGCACGCGCTCACCTTTGGTCTTTTGGCATTATTTAATACGGAATAAGATTTATTTTACTCGGTTGTTTCATTCTTTTTATTCAAAATCGACCGCACTGTTAGAGGAGCGGATATGCAACAAAAAATCACCCTTCAAATTCAGGGTATGACCTGTCAGGCTTGTGCAAGCCGTATTGAAAAAGTCTTAAATAAAAAACCGTTCATTCAACAAGCGAGTGTGAATTTTGCCAGCGAACAAGCCCAAGTGCATTTTGACGACAGTGAACATGCGGTACAAGATATTTTGCAGCTCATTGAAAACGCAGGTTTTAGCGGGCGTCTGCAATCAGCGCAAGTCCCACCTCTTGTAGAAACACGCACTCCTTCGTGGCGTTTAGGACTGTTATTGCTAATTAATATTCCCTTTATGCTTGGCATGATCGGTATGATGCTGGGGCAATACCATTGGATGCTCCCACCATGGTGGCAATGTGTCCTCGCCACGATTGTGCAATTTGGCTTAGCATTGCCTTTTTATAAAAGCGCTTGGGGCAGTTTAAAAGGGCGTTTAGCCAATATGGATGTATTGGTGAGTCTAGGTACATTAAGTATTTATTTTTATTCCTTATTTATGTTGCTTGCCAATACTCACGACCATACACACGAAGGCCTGCCACATGTGTATTTTGAGGCGAGTGTGATGGTACTTGGTTTTGTCAGCTTGGGTAAATTTTTAGAAGAACGCACCAAAAAACATAGTCTCAACAGTTTGGGGTTGCTCGTCAAACTGACCCCACCACAAGTGAGTGTGCAACGTGATGGACAATGGCAAACCGTGCCGTTAGATCAAGTAAAAATCGGTGATATGTTACGTGTCAAGCAAGGAGAACGCATTGCGGCAGATGGTGTGGTGCAAAGTGGCACTGGTTGGAGCGATGAAAGCCACCTCACAGGAGAATTTAAGCCTGAAATGAAAAAGGCGGGCAGCCGTGTATTAGCGGGCGCCATGCTAAGTGAAGGTTCACTGATTTATCAAGCCCAACAGCTAGGTAGTCAGACGCTTTTAGGCGATATGATGAACGCTTTGGCAGAAGCGCAAGGGACGAAAGCGCCGATTGCCCGTTTTGCCGATAACGTGGCGGCGGTCTTTGTGCCAACGGTCGTGATCATTGCTTTGCTCACCTTTATGTTAACCTATTGGATAAAGCAAGATTGGGTGACGGGGCTAATGCATTCAGTGGCAGTGTTAGTGATTGCTTGCCCTTGTGCTTTGGGGTTAGCTACCCCCGCTGCCATTATGGCTGGGATGGGGAATGCAGTGAAGCGAGGCATTTGGTTTAAAGATGCGGCCGCCATGGAAGAAGCCGCTCGCGTGAATGTGGTCGTGTTAGATAAAACAGGGACGTTAACGGAAGGCAAACCACACATTGCGGCCATTTGGATCGCGCAAAAGTGCGGTTATTCTGAAGCAGATTTTTATCGCTTGGCCGCCTCGGTGGAACAACATGCCACACACCCTTTAGCGAAAGCGATTGTGCAACAAGCCCAACAAAAAGGGCTTGAACTACGCCATGCTGATCATATTCAAACTGAACTGGGGGCGGGCGTACAAGCAGATGTTGAAGGTATCGGTACGGTGAAAGTGGGTAAAGCTGATTATTGTCACGTCAGCCTGCCCCCTTTAGCCGATCCGATTTGGCGCTTAGCGAGTATTGTGGCGGTGGCGGTAAATGATCAACCCATCGGCGCCTTTGCCATTACAGATCCGTTAAAAGCAGATTCCATTGAAGGGATAAAACGCCTGCAAGCGCAACAGATTGACGTGTACATGATGAGTGGTGACCAACAAAGTGCGGTACGCTATATTGCTGATCAGCTTGGCATCCAAAATGCGTATGGCAACCTGTCGCCACGTGATAAAGCGAGCAAAATTGAGCAATTACAAGCACAAGGCAAGGTGGTGGCGATGGTCGGTGATGGTATTAATGATGCCCTCGCCTTAGCCCGTGCCAATGTGAGTTTTGCCATGAAAAATGGCGCAGATGTGGCGGAACATACCGCCTCTGCAACCTTAATGCAACATTCCGTCAATCAAATGGTGGACGGGCTGTTACTTGCACAGGCGACCCTCAAAAATATTAAACAAAATCTATTTTTTGCCTTTGTTTATAACGTGTTAGGTATTCCGATTGCCGCTTTTGGACTATTGAACCCGATTATTGCGGGAGCTGCCATGGCATTGAGTTCGGTGTCGGTCTTAATGAATGCGTTGCGCTTGAAAAAACTCAAATTGGATCACGAGAGAAGTGAGTAGTGGCATAAAATCAGTAAAACTGCCTTACTATTGACCGCACTTTTATCGACGAGATAGGCGGCTTGTGGCATAAGAAAAGGGCACGGCACGTTTTAGCATGGTGCCCTTTCGTGTATGATTAGCGATCTAGTCTGCTGTCTTACGGCGTAAAATAAAAAAACGGCAGTCATACGCATTATTTTCATCTGCGTGACGCCATTCCTCATGCTCAATGTCCCAGTCTTGCCAGGCAATTTCAGGAAAGAAGGTATCCCCCTCTAATTCAGTTTGAATCTCGGTGAGATAGATCTTATCGGCTTTATTGAAATAGTGTTTAAATAATTCGCCTCCGCCAATCAGCATAATTTCCGGGGCATCTTTGACAAACGCTAGCGCACTGTCAAGGCTATTTTGCCAAACGATGCCTTCACGTTCATAAGGTTGGCGAGAGAGGACTACATTGGTTCGTTTCGGTAGTGGACGTCCAATGCTTTCAAAGGTTTTTCGCCCCATAATCACCGGTTTACCGGTGGTATTTTGGCGAAACCAGGCTAAATCGGCAGGCAAATGCCAAGGCATTTGATTGTCTTTGCCAATCACATGGTTTTTTGTCATAGCGACGATAAGGCTTAATGTCATATTCAATTTCCGAAAGTGCAAGCAAAAGATGGGGCTACTATACCACAGGTTTTTGCCGATAGAACAGTAAGCCCGGCAATGCGAGTCCAAAAACCAATGCACCGAGGATAAAGCCTGTTTTGATAAAATAATCGATCATCTGGGCAGTAAGTTCATGAGACCAACCTTGATTATGTAACTGCACCACGGCAATCATTGCTTTATAAGCATAAACACCGGGAATCATTGGGATAATTGCGGCGACAGTAAATACTTTTGGGTGCGCTAAGTAACGATGAGATAAATGCACCCCAATAAAGCCTATGAGGGCCGCGCCACAGAATGTGGCAAACACTAAAGGGAATTCAAAATGCACTAACAGCGTACGTAAGCCATGGCCGAGTGCACCTAAGACTGCACAATACTTTAACGCTTTAGGTGGCACATTAAACACTAAAGCAAACCCCACAGCAGGAATAGCGGCAAAAAACATATCATCAAGCAAATTTAGCATTAACATCTTATTTCCCCCATGCCGTAATACCGAGGACACTCAAGGCAAACACAATACCTAAACATGCGCCAAAGGTAAGAATCGTGGCGAGTGTCCAACGAGCCATCCCCATATTGATATGGCCTTTTAAAATATCGGCTAAGGCATTAATCAATGGGAAACCCGGCACCAGTAACAATACGCTTGAGGCTAAGGCGATTTGTGGTTGATTGCCAATATCGTATTTTAAGCCAAGTCCAGCAACTAATGAGGCGACAAAAGCCGTTAAGGCGAAGACGATCAGTGGATTATAATGCCTTGCCGCGAGGGCTTGGCGAACATACATCGCGATGGAGGCGGCAATAAAGGTCACCAGTGCGACAAGCTCATCACCACCAGATAAATGGGCGAAACTGGCACAGGACAGCCCAATCATCAACATCACAAAATAGCGATTGTATTTGAGCGGTTTAATGCGTGCGAGCTTGGCTTTCACTTGTTGCATATCATAAATTTTATGCTCTGCAGTGATAACAATCCGCTGTACTTCGGTGACCACTTGCATATTAATGCCCTTATCTTGGTTTTTACGTACAGTGGTAATGCAATGATGTTGGTTTAACGTGGTAAGAATAATCGCGTTCGGTGTGAGAGCACATTCGACACTTTCAACGCCTAAGGCGATACCAAGTCGATGGGCCATTTGTACAATCACCGCACTTTCAGCACCATGTTGTAATAAGAGTTGGGCGACTTGCACACAAAGGCGAGTGATTTCCCGTTGCCGCTCCGTTTCTAGTGAAGAGGTTGAAGTCATAATCGAGTTCCTTGCTGAACAATCAAGAGATTTTATTATATGCTTTTTGGTTAAAAAAAATTTGTGCTAAATCATAGAAAATAGCAAGTAAACGAGATGATTTTTTGGATGATTAATGATAAGTTAACTTCAATTTTGCACCTCAAAAATAAGATAATAGAGAAGATGAAAACAGACAAAACGCTCGTTGTAAAATTTGGCACCAGTACCTTAACGCAAGGATCGGCCAAGTTAAATTTACCGCATATGATGGACATTGTCCGTCAGCTAGCACAACTTCATCAGGCAGGTTTTCGCTTAGTGATTGTGACTTCGGGGGCGATTGCGGCAGGTCGTCATTATTTAAATCATCCTCAATTGCCGCCTACCATTGCTTCAAAGCAATTATTGGCAGCGGTCGGGCAAAGCCAGTTAATTCAAACGTGGGAAAAATTGTTTGCCATTTATGATATTCATATTGGACAGATTTTGTTAACCCGTGCTGATATTGAAGATCGTGAACGCTTTTTAAATGCCAGAGATACGTTACGTGCGTTATTAGATAACCAAATTATTCCTGTAATTAATGAAAATGATGCGGTGGCAACCTCAGAAATTAAAGTGGGGGATAATGATAATTTATCCGCTTTAGTGGCGATTTTGGTGCAAGCCGAGCAACTGTATTTATTAACCGACCAACAAGGGCTGTTTGACAGCGATCCTCGCAAAAATCCTGATGCAAAACTGATCAGTCAAGTGGAGAAAATTACCGATCATATTCGTTCCATTGCGGGAGGCAGTGGGACGACTTTAGGCACGGGCGGTATGTCCACCAAAATCAGTGCCGCTGATGTGGCCACCCGTTCAGGCATTGAAACGGTAATTGCACCGGGGAATCGGGCGAATGTGATTACAGACTTGGCGTATGGACAAGCGATTGGCACTAAATTTCTTGTTCAATCCGATCGCTTAGAAAGCCGTAAACAATGGCTTTATGCTGCGCCCTCAGCAGGTATTATCACGATTGATGCTGGTGCAGAACAGGCCATGCTCATTCAGCATAAATCCTTATTACCCGCGGGCATTGTGAAGGTGGCAGGGCGTTTCTCCCGTGGGGAAGTAGTTAAAATCCGCACCTTGCAAGGCAAGGATATTGCCTTGGGTATGCCACGTTATAACAGCGATGCACTGCAGTTAATTCAAGGGAAAAAATCGCAAGATATTGAACAACTTTTGGGTTATGAATACGGTGCAGTAGCGGTGCATCGTGATGATATGATTGTGTTATAAACTCGGGGGAAGGTAAGAATATGCAATGGAAACAGGTTCTCACATTAAGTGTTATCGCCACTTGTGTTAGTGGTTGTGTTGAGCATAGTGTGGCGTCAGGACAACGCATTGAAGCAGGCAAAGCCTTTCGGGTGACGGGGGAGATACAACGGATGAATACCATGGCTTGTCAAGATAATGATGATTGGTATTTGGATGGCTATCGTGTGGGGAAATCATTTCGAGAACACCAACAAAAAATGCTGAGTCAACGAACGGCTTACTGTGAAGAACAAACGGGCAAGGCTGTGCCGGACCAGTTCCGCCATTCGTGGAACAGTGGCTATCAGCAAGGCTTGAAACGATAAACAATCGAAAAGAAAAAGTGCGGAAAATGACCGCACTTTTTTATGTCTAGCGTTGAGTGTTAAAGAATGGCTAATAATTCCACTTCAAACACTAAGGTGCTGAATGGTGGAATAGACGCGCCCGCACCACGCTCACCATAGGCAAGGTTGTGTGGAATGGTTAAACGCCATTTTGAGCCAACAGGCATCATGGATAAGGCTTCGATCCAACCTGCGATGACGCCGTTCACTGGGAATTCAGCCGGTTGACCACGTTTGACCGAGCTGTCAAATACCGTGCCATCAATTAATGTCCCGGTGTAGTGTACACGCACTTTGTCTTCGCGTGCTGGAATTTGCCCTTCGCCTTCTACTAACACTTCATATTGCAAACCCGATTCAGTGGTTTTCACCCCTTCTTTTTGGGCATTTTCGGCTAAAAATTGTTTGCCTTCGGCTTCAATTTCTTTGAATTGGGCTTGTTGTGCCGCCATGGCTTGTTGTTGTAAAGTCTGAAGTGCTTGACTGACTTCATTTAACTCAAGTGCAGGTGGATTTTGATTTAATACATCAAAAATCCCTTTCGCGACGGCTTCTGCTGTTACCTCTAGTTGGCTATCTAATAATTGTTGACCGATTTGTAAACCGATTCCATAACTCCCTTTTGCAGAAAGACTTGCTAATGACACTTGGTCGAAAAATTGTTGACTCATTGTTTTTCCTATTGTGGTTAAAAATTATTTTTGGTAGGCAAGAATTTCACCCATTCGCACGGGACTATCCACTTGTAAGTGGGAGGCTAACTGGACACGATCTTTTTCAAATAAATTAATGACCGTTGAGCCTAATTGGAACGCGCCCATTTCTTGCCCTTTCACTAATTTGACCGCTCTTTCCCCCTCGTAAGTCCAAGTGGTGACTTGTTCTGGACGGGGTGGATTGATTACCCCAGCCCATACTGTACTCATGCTTGCGGTAATGGTCGCACCGACTAAAATTTGCACCATTTTGCCAAATTCGGTATCAAATACGCAGATCACGCGTTCATTGCGGGCAAATAAGTTTGGCACATGTTCGGCTAAAAAAGGATTGACCGAGAATAATTCCCCCGGCACATAAATCATTTTACATAAGGTGGCATCGCACGGCATATGCACTCGGTGATAATCGCGTGGTGAAAGATAGGTGGTGGCAAACTCGCCCTCTTTAAAGTGATTGACTAGCGCTTCATCACCTGCTAACAAATCGCTCAAGCTAAAATGATGACCTTTGGCCTGTAGTAATAAATCCTGTTCAATGTGGCCAAGTTGGCTAATCCGACCGTCAGCCGGTAAACAAAGTGCGGTAGGATTTTGATTAATGGGACGAGCATTTTCCGCTAAGGGACGAATAAAAAAGGCGTTGAAACTGGCATAATCGCTAAAGTTAGGTTTTGCCGCTTCGTGCATATCCACATTGTATTTTTTAGCGAATAATTTGATCACAAAATGGCTTACCGCCCCCCATTCCTGTTTGGCAAACCAGCCGGCAAGACGAGTTAAATAAAGTTGTGGCATCACATATTGAAAGGCAATTTTAAGGCGTTGCCAGTAACTAAGTTGTGCTTTTTTTTCTAATATATTCATGGTGATAAATCATCTTTTTAAGTTAGAATAACTGGCTTGAACAGCCAAACGCTTGGCGATTATAGCAAGTTATTCCGTTTATGTAAGTATTTGCGTGCATTTACACCCATTGAGGTAGCCATTCAGAAGAGAGGTGAAAGGATGAATGAACAGCAACTTTTGCAATTTGATCGACAACATATTTGGCACCCCTATGCCGCATTAAATGCCGATTTTCCCTTATTTGCGGTAGAGCGTGCTGAAGGGGTGTATATTCAATTAAAAAATGGTCAACAGTTGATTGATGGCATGTCGTCATGGTGGTCTGCCATTCATGGTTACAATCACCCCGCACTCAATCAGGCGGCAACGCAACAGCTGAGTCAAATGAGCCATGTGATGTTTGGTGGGCTGACTCACCAGCCTGCGGTTGAATTGGCTCAGCAGCTGGTGAAGATTTTACCCGAGGGATTGGACAAAATTTTCTTTGCCGACAGCGGATCCGTTGCCGTTGAAGTGGCGATGAAAATGGCGGTGCAATACCAACATGCCAAAGGGGAAACGCAACGACACAAATTTGCCACCATTCGTTCAGGTTATCATGGCGACACTTGGCATGCGATGTCGGTGTGCGATCCTGTGACGGGCATGCACAGTTTGTTTGCCAAAGGCTTGCCTGTGCAATATTTTTTACCTCAGCCCCCCGTGAAATTTGGGCAAGCTTGGCAACCTGCTGCGATACAACCTTTACGTGATTTACTGGCAACACACGGCAATGAGATTGCGGGCTTGATTTTAGAACCGGTGGTACAAGGGGCGGGCGGCATGTATTTTTATTCCCCTGAATATTTGGTGCAAGCCAAAGCCTTGTGTGAGGAATATGGGATTTTGTTGATTTTTGATGAAATCGCCACAGGCTTTGGACGTACAGGCAAGCTGTTTGCCTGTGAACATGCCAATATCGTGCCTGATATCATGTGTCTCGGTAAAGCCTTAACGGGCGGTTATTTAACCTTATCCGCTACCATTACCCATCAAGCCGTCGCCGAGGTGATTTGTTCGGGCGAGGCAAAATGTTTTATGCATGGCCCTACCTTTATGGCAAACCCTTTGGCTTGTGCCGTTGCCACAGCCAGCCTCAAACTGCTTTTAGCCAGCCCTTGGCAACAAAATATTCAACGTATTGAACAACAACTTCGCCAAGGTCTAAGCCAAGCAAACGCCTTAGATTGTGTGGCAGACGTGCGAGTGCTAGGGGCAATTGGGGTGATTGAAATGAAAGAGGCGGTGAATATGCACACATTACAGCCTCGTTTAGTGAAAAATGGGGTGTGGGTTCGTCCGTTTGGCAAATTGGTGTATCTTATGCCCCCTTATATTATGTCCAACACACAACTTGCCCAGCTGATTGAGGGGACGATCCGTAGCCTGAAAGAAGACTATGCCCAGTAAGGAATCAACCGATGATCCAACATTATCAACAGCAGTTAGCCGAGTTAAAGGCACAAAATCAATTTCGTCAACTTCCGCAACTCATTCATCAAGGGCGGTTTATTCAACGTGAAGGTAAAACCATGTTGAATCTCTCCTCCAATGATTATTTAGGGCTAGCTAACCATGAAGGCTTACGTCAGGCGTTTTTTGCACAATATCAAGATCACCTGCCTGCTTTTACTTCCTCTTCTTCCCGCTTATTAACGGGATCCTTTCCCATTTATGATGAATTGGAAACCCTGATGGCACAAGCGTTTGGGCGAGAAAGTGCATTACTGTTTAACAGTGGTTATCATGCCAATATTGGGATCTTGCCTGCTTTGGCAGATAAAAAAACCTTGATCGTGGCGGATAAACTGGTGCATGCCAGCATGATTGATGGTATTCGCTTGGCACAATGTGAATTTGTGCGTTTTCGGCATAATGATTACGCCCACCTTGAGCAGATTTTGCAAAAAAATGACCGCACTTTTGAACGGATGATTGTGGTGACAGAATCGGTATTTAGCATGGATGGCGACTGTGCGGATCTCAACCAGCTTGTGGCATTAAAACAACAATACCCACAAGTGATGTTATATGTGGATGAAGCCCATGCAATTGGCGTGTTGGGGGAAAATGGCTTAGGCTTGGCTGAACAACAAGGCTGCCTTGAACAGATTGATATTTTGGTGGGCACATTTGGCAAAGCCTTAGCTTCCATGGGAGCTTATGCGGTTTGTGATCAGGTGATTCGAGATTATTTAATCAATAAAATGCGACCCTTAATTTTTTCGACTGCTTTACCCCCTTTGAATGTGGCATGGACGCATTTTTTATTTCAACAATTACCGCATTTGAAGGCAGAACGGACACACCTTGTGAGCTTAAGTCAGCATTTACGCCAAGCAATTGTTGACATTTTTAATGTTCTTATGCCAAGTGAAAGTTGTATTGTGCCTTATATTTTGGGCGATAATGCATTAACGGTGAAAACCGCCCAACGTTTGCAACAACAAGGTTATTATTGCTTACCAATTCGTCCACCAACGGTGCCAAAAGGCACGTCTCGCATTCGTTTTTCACTCACGGCAGACATGTCATTTGCGGAAGTGGATCAACTCATTGCTTGTTTACAGGATTTTGCTGAATGAAAACACAACATATTCAACGCCAAGGCGATCATTTGATTGTCTATTTTGCAGGTTGGGGGACACCGCCAAGCGTGGTGGCACACCTGATTTTACCGCATAATTATGATTTACTGATTTGCTATGATTATCAAGATTTAAGCTGTGAGGTGGATTTTTCCGCTTACCAACACATTCGGGTGGTGGCGTGGTCAATGGGGGTATGGGTGGCAGAACGGGTGATGCAAGGCTATCCCCTGTTATCGGCTACGGCAATGAATGGCACGGGCTTGCCTTGTGACGATCAATACGGCATTCCCGAAGGGATTTTTGTCGGCACCTTGTCTGGCTTAAATGACGAAAATCGACATAAATTTGAACGCCGTATTTGTGGTTCAAAAAGTGCCTTGACGGAGTATCAGCAACTTTCATCGCGCCCTACTTTAGCGGAAATTCATGCAGAATTGACCGCACTTTATGCCTTTTTACAGCAAGATCGTCGCACGGATCTCATCACATGGAGCAAGGCGATTGTCGGCACCAAAGATAAAATTTTCCCTGTGCAAAACCAAAAAGCCTACTGGCAAGATCGTTGTGAGATTCATGAGCTGGAAGGGGAGCATTTGTTATTTCCTCAATTCACCCATTGGGAAGCCTGTTGGTTGTAGAACATGGCGATCATCAATAAAGGACGCATTAAACAGTGTTTTTCGGCAGCAAGGGGGGATTACGACCAACAGGCGATTGCTCAAGGTCTGATTCATCAACATTTAATGGGATTAGTGGCGAAAATGGATCCTCGACCCCTTAAACGGGTGCTAGAAATTGGCTGTGGCACAGGGGGATTAACAAAAGGTTTAATGTCGCATTTACAAGCAGAACATTGGGATCTGAATGATCTGTGCGATATGCAGTCGCACTTACGCAACCAGTTACCGCACCCTTTCCAATTTCACTGTGGTGATGCCGAGCAACTGCCTTTTCCACACCAATACGATTTAATCGCCAGTGCATCGGTGGTGCAATGGTTTGAAGATAAACCTGGCTTTATTCAACGCTGTAAAGTGCGGTTAAAACCACGAGGTTTTTTGTTATTCAGCACCTTCACACCAGAAAATTTAAAACAGGTGAAACACCTAACAGGGGTGGGCTTAACCTATCCCACGCTTGAGATGTGGCGAAATTGGTTACAACCTGAATTTGAGATTCTCACCTTGGAACAACGTGAAATTGTATTGCATTTTGCGGATCCTTTAGCGGTGTTAAAGCATCTCAAACAAACAGGGGTTACCGCCACCCAACAGCAAGGCTGGACAAAAGGGCAATTACAACGGTTTTGCCAACATTATCAGCAACATTACACCAATGCACAGCAACAGGTTGAACTGACTTACACCCCGTTGTATGTGTTGGCACGTTTAACATCAAGTGAATAAGGAAATAATATGGCACAGGTTTTTTTTATCAGTGGGATTGATACGGACATTGGCAAAACCATTGCCACAGGTTGGTATGCCAAAAAGCTGATGCAACAAGGGGCGAAGGTGATCACGCAAAAAATGATCCAAACGGGTTGCCAAGGTATTGCCGAAGATTTGCTCACTCACCGCAAAATACAAGGTATTGCGCTGACTGACGAGGATAAACAAGGCATCACTTGTCCTTATGTGTTTGATTATCCTTGTTCGCCCCACTTAGCCGCGAAATTAGCACAACGTACTATTGAGCGTGAAAAAATTGAAAAATGCACCGCACTGCTGAGTGAAAAATACGATTATGTATTACTTGAAGGAGCTGGGGGGCTTTGTGTGCCTTACCATGCAGAGGAAACCACGCTGGATTATATTCGTCAGCAACAGTATCCCGTGATTTTAGTGACTTCAGGTAAGCTGGGGAGTATTAATCATACTTTGCTCAGTTTACAGGCTTGCCAAAGCCAGGGCATCCGCATTCATGCGGTGATTTATAATTTATATCCTCCAGCCGATGTCTTAATTAGCCAAGAAACCCAGCATTTTTTACGCCAGTATTTAGCTAAACATCACCCTGAGAGTGCATTTGAAGTATTGGATTTTATCGCTTTTTAGTCAGCCTGTGAGCGTGAATGGCACTTGAAATGGCGTGTGCTTTTACCTAAGATGAAGATGTCTCTTGTTAAGACATCATGGCGTTTAAGTTGTACGCAACATCTTTTTCTTTGAATAAGGAGTGAGTATGAAAATGTCAAAACTCGTTGTCTTCACATTAAGCACACTGGCACTCACCGCCTGCCAGCAAGGTGTTAATTCGCAAGACAAGCACACCCATTGGGGTTATACAGGGCATGAAGCCCCCGAGCATTGGGCATCACTTTCCCCAAAATTTGCCCTGTGCGGTGAGGGAAAAAACCAAACCCCGATTAATATTGTGAATACCATCGACGGTAAATTACCTCCACTTAAACTGGATTATCACCCTTCTGATGTAGAGATTGTCAATAACGGACACACCATTCAAGTGGATTTCAAACATGATCACAATACCCTGCAATTGAATGGTCAAACCTATGCATTAAAACAATTCCATTTCCATGTACCGAGTGAAAACTTAATTCGAGGTAAATCCTTCCCAATGGAAGCCCATTTCGTTCATGCGGATAAAGAGGGCAACCTTGCTGTGCTTGGCGTGTTATATACCTTATCGGGCGAAAATCAACGGTTAGCTCCGATTTGGCAACATTTGCCACAAAAAGCAGGAGAAAAATATACACTTAATACCGCTTTTGATCCGGCAACATTGATGCCGAAAAAACGTGATTATTATCGTTTTAGTGGCTCATTAACCACGCCACCTTGTTCCGAAGGGGTCAGTTGGTTAGTGTTAAAACATTACGACACCATGAGCCAATCCCAAGTTGAAGCGTTTGCTACGCTGATGAAAGGGCATAATAACCGCCCAATACAACCGATCAATGCCCGTGTTATTGTTGAATAATGAATCGAAAAGTGCGGTCTATTTTGCCACAGTTTTGATGCTAAAACATACAAAAAACAACCGCACTTTTTGGTGCGGTTGTTATCTCATTCGGCTTTGAAACAGGCCACAACGTGATTATCTCGTCCTTTGAGGAGGGGTTTATCTGCAATGCAGTGTTGATCCGCGAGCGGGCAACGGGTGCGGAATACACAGCCTGAGGGCGGATTAATTGGGGAAGGCAGATCGCCTTCAAGCAATTGAATTTGTTTATTGCGTTCTAATTGTGGATCAGGAATCGGTACCGCAGACATTAAGGCTTTGGTGTAAGGATGCTTGGTATCATGATAGACCTGTTCATAATTGCCGAGTTCTACCGCGTTACCGAGATACATCACCAACACCCGATCCGAAATGTGTTTCACCACGGCCAAATCGTGCGCAATGAAAATCAAGGAGAGTCCCATTTCACGTTGCAAGGATTTCAATAAGTTGACTACTTGCGCTTGAATCGACACATCTAACGCAGAGACGGGTTCATCACAAATAATCAATTTCGGTTCCACAATTAAGGCACGCGCAATCCCGATGCGTTGACATTGTCCACCTGAAAACTCATGGGGATAGCGGTTGATTAAGTTAGGTAAGAGACCCACTTTCATCATCATCGCGCGTACCTTTTCTTTCACTTCTTCTGCGTTTAAATGAGGTTGGTAAATTTTTAATGGCTCAGCGATGATGCTACCGATGGTCATACGTGGATTCAATGAAGCTAAAGGATCCTGGAAAATCATTTGAATATCGCTACGGATCGCTTTCCATTCTTTTGCGCTTTGTTGGGTCAACTCCTTACCTAACCATAAAATATTTCCGCCAGAGCTTTCGACCAAGCCGATAATGGCGCGGGCAAGGGTCGATTTACCACAACCCGATTCACCCACGATACCCAAGGTTTCGCCTTCATAGAGTTGAAAAGACACATGATTGACCGCTTTTAAGGTTTGGTGTTTAGCAAAAAATAAGGATGTCGTATCTTTAATCTTGAAATGAACGCTTAAATCCTTGACTTCTAGGATGACTTTTTTTTCTGTGTTCATGATGCGTGACCTCGGATTAATTGCTCAGCAGGGATAAAACAGGCGCGTAAACGTTGATCATTTAATAAAGTTAACGCAGGTGCATTGAGACATTGTGCTGTGGCATGAACACAACGTGGTTGGAAAGGACAACCATTTGGTAAGCGTAGTAAATTTGGCGGATTGCCTGGAATGGTGATTAATTCTTCTTCCTGTCCGTCAACACGAGGCACGGCACCAATTAAGCCGATAGAATAAGGATGGCTCGGGGTATAGAAAATTTGCTCGGCAGTGCCATATTCCATGGTTCTGCCCGCATACATCACAAGGACGTTATCACAAATACCCGCCACAACACCCAGGTCGTGGGTAATCATAATGATAGCGGTGTTAAATTCAGTTTTTAACTCATTTAACAAGGTCATAATTTGAGCTTGGACTGTCACATCAAGTGCGGTAGTCGGTTCATCCGCAATCAGTAATTTAGGACGACAAAGTAACGCCATGGCAATCATCACACGCTGGCGCATACCACCAGAGAATTCATGTGGATACATCTTCATACGTTTACGAGATTCTGGCATTTTTACCGCATCTAACATCCGTACTGACTCTTCAAAAGCGGTTTTATGATCCATCCCTTTGTGTAGGATCAGGACTTCCATCAGCTGTTCACCGATTTTCATATACGGATTGAGTGACGTCATTGGATCTTGAAAGATCATGGCAATTTGCTCCGCGCGCAAGCGGTTTAATTGGGCTTCCGGTAAGTTAAGAATTTCTTGTCCGTTAAATTTAGCCGAGCCTGAAATCCGCCCATTATCGGCCAGTAGCCCCATTAAAGCAAAAGCGGTTTGTGATTTTCCCGATCCAGATTCACCTACAATACCTAGCGTTTCGCCGGCATTTAAGGAAAACGTCAGATTATTGACAGCGGTGACATCACCGTCTGGGGTTTTAAAGGTCACACGCAAGTCTTGTACATCGAGTAATAAGTGATGAGTTGTCATTTTTTCTCTCCAAGCGTGAGGATTAACGGTCTTTCGGGTCAAGTGCATCACGCAACCCATCACCGATAAAGTTAAAACAAAATAGCGTCGTGACTAAAAAGAGCGCAGGGAAAATTAACAGCCAAGGCGCGGCTTCCATGGATTTTGCCCCATCGTTGAGTAAGCCGCCCCAACTACTTAATGGCTCCTGTGTGCCGAGTCCTAGGAAACTTAAAAAAGATTCAAACAAAATCATGCCCGGGACGAGTAAAGAGGCATACACTACCACCACACCAAGCACGTTTGGCACAATATGGCGCCAAACAATTTGACGTGAGGAGACACCACAGACGATGGCGGCTTCAATAAATTCCTTTTGTTTTAAACTTAAGGTTTGTCCGCGTACAATCCTTGCCATATCTAGCCAAGACACCATCCCGATAGCCACGAAAATCAAGAAAATATTCCGTCCAAAGAAGGTGACTAACAGGATAACAAAGAACATGAAAGGGAAAGAATTGAGGATTTCCAAAAAGCGCATCATGAAGGTGTCCACTTTGCCGCCAATATAGCCCGATGTGGCACCATATAAGGTGCCCACTAAGACTGCAATTAAGGCCCCTGCAATGCCGACTAACAGTGAAATACGTCCACCGATCGCAACACGTACTAATAAATCACGCCCTGAAGCATCGGTGCCAAAATAGTGCATGGTTTCCCATTCAGGGGGAATAGAAATGGCAGCGAAATCTAATTCATCATAAGGGTAAGGCATGAGCATCGGGGCAAAAATGACGAACAGGCTAATGCAAAATAAGACAAATAAACTGGTTAATGCGGCTTTATTATGAAAGAAACGGCGACGGGCATCTTGCCATAAGCTACGACCTTCAAGCGTGTCTAATTTTTCTGTCACCGCTTCGAGCAATTCAGTATCTTTTTGATTGTTTAACATGAGTTGACTTCCTACAACAATGGTCAATTAATAACGGATTTTCGGATCAATCACCGCATACAGAATATCGACGATCGCGTTGAATGCAATGGTTAACGCCCCGACTAAAATGGTCAGGCTCAAGACTAACGAGTAGTCACGATTGAGTGCGCCATTCACAAACAGTTGCCCAATACCGGGGATACCAAAAATACTTTCAATCACCATGGAACCAGTAATAATCCCGACAAATGCCGGTCCCATATAGGAAATCACGGGCAAGAGGGCAGGGCGTAATGCGTGTTTGAGCAAAATACGGCGCATAGGTAAACCTTTGGCTTTAGCGGTGCGGATGAAGTTGGAATGTAATACTTCAATCATCGAACCTCGGGTAATCCGTGCAATACTGGCAATGTAGGATAAACACAGTGCGATCATCGGCATCAACATAAACTTAAATGCCCCCCCTTCCCAACCGCCGGAAGGTAACCATTTTAATGAAATAGAGAAGATCAACACTAAGAGGGGGGCGACCACAAAGCTGGGGATCACCACGCCCGTCATGGCAAAGGTCATGATCACATAATCGAGCCATTTATTTTGTTTAAGTGCCGCCATAGTCCCAGCACTGACACCGAGGATTAGTGCGATAAAAAAGGCGGAAATACCCAGTTTAAAGGACACGGGAAACGCCGCAGAAACGAGTTGGTTTACGGTGTAATCTTTATATTTAAAAGAAGGTCCAAAGTCACCATGCGCAAGATCGTTTAAATAGATGAAATATTGTTTATAGAGCGGCTCATTTAAATGATATTTGGCTTCAATATTAGCGATGACTTCGGCTGGGTAATTTTTTTCACTGGTAAAAGGGCTACCCGGTGCCAAACGCATCATGAAAAATGAAATCGTAATTAAAATAAAAAGCGTTG
Source organism: Bisgaard Taxon 45 (assembly GCA_030783905.1). Classification (GTDB taxonomy): domain Bacteria; phylum Pseudomonadota; class Gammaproteobacteria; order Enterobacterales; family Pasteurellaceae; genus Pasteurella. The sequence continues at coordinate 309,428 of JAQAHH010000006.1, forward strand.
GAATTGCCTGTAAAAGACGGCGAAGAATTAATTTAAACATACAAGATAATCCAATCCACAAATCGCAAAGCGCGAAAGCTAAAAAAGTGCGGTCGGTGTTGACCGCACTAAAACGTATAAAAATAATTATTTAACTAAATAAACATCTTTTAGATAGACGTTTTTGCCCGGATGATTGATTGGGAACCCTTTCACATACGGTTTAACCATACGGGGATCGACATAGTAATAGACCGGTACCAACGCGGCATCTTGATCTAGCTGTGCTTCGAGTTTGGCGTAAATTTCTGCACGTTGTTCGTCGGTTTCAGCTAAGTACGTCTCTGAAAGCAGTTTGTCGAACGCTTCACTCTTATAGAAAGCGGTGTTATTACTACTGGTGGATAAGAAGTAATTCAAGAATGTACTGGCTTCATTATAGTCAGCACACCAACCAGCACGTGTCACTTGATAGTTGCCTTGGTGACGTGTATCTAAATAAGTTTTCCACTCTTGGTTTTCGAGCGTGACTTTCACCGCACCGCCGAGGTTTTTCTGCCACAGTGATGAAGCCGCTAAGGCAATTTTTTTATGATTCTCAGAGGTGTTATATAACAAGGTGAAATTCAATGGATGACTCTTATCAAAGCCCGCTTCTTTTAACAATGCCATGGCTTGTTTATTACGCTCAGCTTGCGGGAGTGCCACCCAGTCTGGTTTCTGAATCTTTTCGCCACCATTAATATAAGGTGGTGTAAAGCTATAAGCCGGTACTTGCCCTTGGGCGGTGACTTTCTGTGTAATGATGTCGCGATCAAGCGCCATCACAAGCGCTTTTCTAACGCGGACATCATCAAATGGTGGTTTTTTATTGTTAATTTCATACAGATACGTACAGAGTGATGCGGGGGTGTAAACTTCATTTGGGTATTCTTGTTTCAGTTTACTAAATAGCTCGACTGGTAATGCGTGGTTAGTGATATCTAAATCACCTGCACGATAACGTGCTACATCGGTATTTTCTGATTCAATTGGGTAGAGTGTCACGTTGGTGAGGACGGTTTTGGCATGATCCCAATAATGTGGGTTAGGAACTAATTCTAATTTTTCATTAATTGTCCAATTTTTAACAGTGAAGGCACCGTTACCAACGATATGTTTCACATCTGTCCATTTATCACCGAATTGTTCAACCAATTTTTTATTGACGGGTGCGAGGACGTAATGCTCACTCAATTTATCTGCGTAAGGTACGCTCGCCGATAAGGTCAATTCTAAAGTATGTGGGTCGAGTGCTTTCACACCAAGTTCGGTAACGGGTTTTTTACCTGCCACGACGTCTTCCGCATTCAGTAATTTGAGGTATTTTAAGTAGCTTGAATAAGGCGATGCGGTGTTTGGATCGGCTAAACGTTGGAAAGAGAAAACGAAATCTTCAGCAGTGACAGGTTCACCATTAGACCATTTGGCTTCTGGACGAAGATAGAATGTCCATTTTTTAAAATCTGGGCTGTGTTCCCATTTGATCGCTGCCCCTGGCAGAATATGCCCTTCTGCATCAGAAATAACAAGGGTTTCAAATAATTGACGAGAGGTAAAACTTTCTGGCATGCCTTCAATTTTATGGGGATCTAATGAAGCGGGATTGGAACCAATATTCCAACGGAGTACTTGTTTAGCGGCTAATTCTGTGCCAGCAGGCACCTCTGCCGCAAAAGTGGTTTGTGTAGCAAAGAGCGCAAAGATACTCGCTAATGCCACATGAAGTCCTGTTTTTTTCATTGTGTTTGTCATAGTTTTCCCTTTTTTATGAGTAAAAAGAAATTGTATTAATAAAGCAAAAAAATCAGACTGTAAAGTGCGGAACGTGTTATTTGTGAGCTATTTCTGATAAAATTTAAATCAATGTGCGCTTTTTCCCTGTTGTCTTGTGTTTTTACTACTTTTTATTAACAATTTGACATAACACATTTTATCGAAAGCGAAGAAACTCCTTTTTCTTATACTTTCTGATAAGGTTCATGTAAAAAGTAATAATTTCCTTTGACTATTTTGTTCTCAAACGGTAATATTCACGCCCTATGCAAAAGGTAAAATTACCCCTAACTGTTGACCCAGTCAAAGATGCGCAGCGACGCTTAGATTATGATGGCTATTATGCTATTAATCAGTTGCAACGCCTTAATGAGTCAGTAAGTAAAGTGCTCAGCGATGCACAGGTTAGATTATCGTTTTTCATTGATCCACAAAAATTAGTGGTCATGAAAGGGCAAGCAAGTGTCGAGGTAGAATTAGTCTGCCAACGTTGCGAAAAGCCTTTCGTGCAAACTATTGATTGTACTTTCTGTTACAGTCCAGTGGCTAATTTGGATCAAGCCGATGTATTGCCCGAAATTTATGAACCGATCGAATTTAATGCGTTTGGTGAAATAGATTTAGTTGGTGCGATTGAAGATGAATTAATTTTAAGTCTGCCAATTGTGCCAATGCATTCATCTGAACACTGTGAAGTGTCCGTGGCTGAACAGGTTTTTGGCGAATTGCCCGAAGCGCTGGCAAAAAAACCGAACCCGTTCGCTGTATTAGCTAGTTTAAAGCAAAAGTAAATTTAGGAGTATAGCCAATGGCTGTTCAACAAAACAAAAAATCTCGTTCACGTCGTGATATGCGTCGTTCACATGATGCATTAACTACCGCAGCAGTATCAGTTGATAAAGCAAGCGGTGAAACGCATTTACGTCACCATGTAACTGCTGATGGTTACTATCGTGGTCGTAAAGTGATTAACAAATAATTTCTAGTTTATTTAGAAAAGGTAATCACTTGAGTCGTCTAACCCTTGCGTTAGATGTGATGGGCGGGGACATTGGTCCCCGTATTACTATCCCCGCATCCCTCACTGCGTTGGAAAAAGATCCAATGCTTTCCTTATTATTGTTTGGCGATAGCCAGCAAATCCTTCCCTTACTTGAAAATGTTCCGACGACAATGAAATCACGTCTGACAGTCTGTCATTGTTCACGTACGATTGATAATGAGCATGGCATTTCCTATGCGTTACGCCATAGTAAAGGCACCTCGATGCGTTTAGCAATTGAAGCGGTACAAAAAGGGGAGGCGCAAGGGTGTGTCAGTGCGGGCAATACCGCTGCACTCATGGGATTGTCGAAAATTTTATTGCAACCTTTGAAAGGGATTGAGCGCCCAGCATTGATTTCCGTGATTCCTACTGTTGATGGGGGAAAAAGTGTGATGCTTGATTTGGGTGCCAATATTGATTGTGACGCGGAAAACTTGTATCAATTTGCATTAATGGGCAGTATTTTTGCTGAAAATACCTTAAACTTAGTCTATCCTAGAATCGCCTTACTGAATATTGGTAGTGAGGATATAAAAGGGCATAAATCTATTCGTGATGCAGCGATGTTATTAGAAAAGGATCCGACCTTGAATTATATAGGATTCATTGAAGGTAATTTTTTATTAAATGGTCAAGCCGATGTGATTGTCAGTGATGGTTTTGCGGGAAATGTTGCCTTGAAAACCCTTGAAGGTGCTGCCAAAAATGTGATTGCTTTGATTAAAGGTAAATCAAAAAATAGTTTATTAAAACCGCTCTTTTCCTGGTTATTGACACGTATCTTTAAAGAGAGTTATCAACGTTTAAAACGGATTAATCCAGATGAATACAATGGGGCCTCTTTAATTGGATTAACCGCGGTGGTAGTAAAAAGCCATGGTAGTGCAAATAGCGATGCGTTTGCCTATGCGATTGCGGATGCAGCATTTCAAACTCGGCAACAAATTCCAAACAAAATTCTGGCTGGTTTAGAAAAATACTAGCTATATCAATGTGAAAAAATAATAGGTTAGAGCAACTTCAATTAGCCCACTTGGCTACGATTTTTAACGAGATTTCTTATGTATAGTAAAATCTTATCCACCGGGAGTTATTTACCCAAACAGATCCGTACGAATGCCGATTTAGAAAAAATGGTAGACACCTCTGATGAATGGATTTCGGAACGTACAGGTATTAAAGAACGTCGTATTGCAGAGGCAAGCGAAACAGTGGCAACGATGGGATTTGAAGCTGCCCAAAACTGCTTAGCGGTATCCCCTATGGATGTCAATGATATTGATTTGATTATCGTTGCGACGACTAGCGCCACACACGCCTTTCCAAGTACCGCATGCCAAATTCAAAAAATGCTTGGCATAAAAGATGCGATTGCTTTTGATGTGGCAGCGGCATGTTCAGGCTTTGTTTATGCATTAACAGTCGCTGATCAATTTATTCGTACAGGAAAAGTGAAAAAGGCTTTAGTCATTGGGGCGGATCTTTTTTCACGCGCGTTAAATCCCGAAGATCGTGGTACGATTATTTTATTTGGTGATGGTGCAGGTGCGGTGATTTTAGAAGCCAGTGAGCAAGCTGGGATTCTTTCAACGCATTTGCATGCCACAGGCGACAATGCGGACGTGTTAACCTTAGCTAATCAGGCGCGTGGTGTGGAATCAGCTCCCGCCTATTTAGAAATGCAAGGTAATGCCACCTTTAAAATTGCAGTACGTGAATTAGCTAATGTGGTGGAAGAAACCTTAGCTGCCAATCAATTAGATAAAAAAGATATTGATTGGTTAGTGCCTCATCAGGCGAATTTACGGATTATTTCCGCCACGGCGAAAAAATTAGATCTGGATATGTCACAAGTGGTGGTGACACTTGATCGTCATGGGAATACCTCAGCCGGTAGTATCCCGAGTGCGCTAGATGAGGCTGTACGTGATGGACGTATTCAGCGCGGACAATTGTTGTTATTAGAGGCATTCGGTGGTGGTCTGACTTGGGGATCGGCGTTAGTTAGGTTTTAATAATCTTGATTGACTTTAATGTGCGGTCAGTTTTCAGTATTTTTAAAAATAAGGAAAATAACATGAAAAAATTTGCAATGGTTTTTCCAGGGCAAGGCTCTCAAGCGGTGGGGATGTTAGCGGAATTAGCCACAGAATATCCTGTAGTAGAAGAAACGTTTAACCAAGCTTCAGAGGTATTGGGCTATGATTTGTGGCAGCTTGTTCAACAGGGACCTGCGGAAGAGCTGAATAAAACGTGGCAAACACAGCCTGCATTGTTAGCTGCCTCTGTTGCGATTTATCGTGTCTGGCAAGCGAAATTCCCTCATTACACGCCAGATGTGATGGCAGGACATAGTTTAGGTGAATATTCTGCTTTAGTTTGTGCCGGTGCGCTTGATTTCCAAGATGCGATCAAATTAGTGGAATTGCGTGGTAAATTAATGCAACAAGCGGTACCAGAGGGGACAGGCGCAATGTATGCCATTATTGGGTTAGATAATGAAGCGATCATCAAGGCTTGTGCAGATTCAGCCCAAGGCGAAGTAGTCTCAGCAGTGAATTTTAACTCGCCAGGTCAAGTGGTGATCGCGGGGGCAAAAGACGCGGTTGAACGTGCTGCTGTTGCTTGTAAAGAAGCTGGGGCAAAACGCGCCTTACCTTTAGCGGTAAGTGTGCCTTCACACTGCGCGTTAATGAAACCCGCAGCGGATCAATTAGCCGTCTCTTTAGATAATATTGCGATAAGAATGCCTGCGACACCCGTGATTAATAATGTAGATGTCGCAAGTGAAACGGAAAACAGTGCAATTCGTGCGGCACTTGTTCGTCAATTGTATAGTCCAGTGCGTTGGACAGAAACGGTGGAACGTATGGCAAAAGGTGGCGTTCAGGTTTTAGTTGAAATCGGTCCAAACAAAGTCTTAACAGGCTTAACGAAACGTATCGTTGCCGATTTACAAGCGGCCGCCGTCAATGATCTCGCATCATTAAACGCTATTGAAGAATTATTAGCTTAACTCATGAAAAAAGGGGAAATTCAATGCAGGGTAAAATTGCATTAGTAACAGGTGCAACGCGTGGTATTGGTCGTGCGATTGCAGAAGAATTAAGTGCAAAAGGGGCATTTGTTATCGGGACAGCAACGTCTGAAAAAGGTGCAGAAAGTATTTCTGCCTATTTAGGTGAAAAAGGTAAAGGCCTTGTACTGAATGTGTCCGATCTTGCCTCAATTGAAGCGACATTAGAACAAATTAAAACAGAGTTTGGTGACATTGATATTTTAGTGAATAATGCGGGAATTACACGTGATAATCTTTTAATGCGCATGAAGGACGAAGAATGGTTTGATATCATGCAAACCAACTTAACCTCGGTGTATCATTTATCCAAAGCCATGTTGCGTTCGATGATGAAAAAGCGTTTTGGACGGATTATTACTATTGGTTCGGTAGTCGGCTCAATGGGCAACCCGGGTCAAACCAACTATTGTGCTGCAAAAGCAGGTTTAATTGGTTTTAGTAAAGCACTCGCCAAAGAAGTCGCTTCACGTGGTATTACCGTGAATGTGGTGGCACCGGGTTTTATTGCAACCGATATGACCGAAGTGCTAACCGAAGAGCAAAAAGCGGGCATTTTATCGCAAGTTCCAGCGGGGCGTTTAGGGGATCCAAAAGACATTGCTAAAGCGGTGGCCTTTTTAGCGTCGGATGATGCAGGATATATTACTGGCACCACATTACATGTGAATGGTGGGATGTATACCAACTAATAGTCATAAAGCAATTACAGATTTTAGGGGATAAAAGCATAGCCAAATATTTTGCTTAATGTTAAAATCCCTTTCGCATGTAACTTGGTTACGCCACTTTAAGCGTATATGAAGTAACGTAACTATATTTTCACTGTATGTGTTTTTTGGAAAATGCTTTTAAGGTTTGACCACCGACAAAAATCATTGTAACTTTACAAAAAATATATACACTACTAACTCGTCGCAGTGAGCGAAAAACTAAACATAGGAAGAAACAAATGAGCATTGAAGAACGCGTAAAAAAAATCATCGTTGAACAATTAGGCGTTAAAGAAGACGAAGTTAAACCTGAAGCGTCTTTCGTTGAAGATTTAGGTGCGGATTCTTTAGATACTGTTGAATTAGTCATGGCTTTAGAAGAAGAGTTCGATATTGAAATTCCAGATGAAGAAGCTGAAAAAATCACAACAGTTCAATCTGCGATTGATTACGTTCAAAACAATCAATAATTCGTATTTAGGCGGTGTTACCACCGCCTAAATTTTTTTGCCTCCCCCCCAAGTTATCCCTTTTCTGATTCTTTCTTTTCCGACTATTTCGTTTCTTTTTTATTCTTTTTTTCTGCTAATTTCATTTTTTGATTTAAACCAAACATTTGTTTAATTCTTATAAAAAATTACAGTAAAGGGAATGAAAACGATTGTGTGTAAAAAGAAATCAAGTATGATTGTCACTAGAATTTTTTATAACATTTTAGAGGTATCTTTATGCTTTATTTAGAGTTTTTATTTTTATTAGTTGCCCTTTATTTGGGTAGCCGTTTTGGTGGGATCGGGCTTGGAGTGGTGTCTGGTATTGGTCTATTAATCGAAGTCTTTATTTTCCGTATGCCTCCCACGTCACCACCGATTGAAGTGATGTTAATCATTTTAGCGGTTGTTACTTGTGCATCCATTTTGGAAGCCGCGGGTGGCTTAAAGTTCATGTTACAAATCGCAGAGCGAGTGTTACGTAGTAATCCAAAACGTGTCACGATTTTAGGACCTTTAGTCACTTATACGATGACCTTTATGCTCGGTACGGGTCATGCAGTTTATTCGATTATGCCTATTATTGGTGATGTGGCATTAAAAAATAAAATTCGTCCAGAACGCCCAATGGCAGCAGCCTCCGTGGCATCACAACTTGCGATTACTTCAAGCCCAATTTCTGCGGCAGTAGTGTATTATTTGGCACAAATTGTTGCCCTACCGGGTTTTGAACATGTTACCCTATTAAGTATTATTTCTGTGACAGTCCCTGCGACCTTAATCGGGACAATCGCCTTGTCTTTATATAGCTTACGTCGTGGTAAAGAATTAGAAGATGATCCAGAATATCAACGTCGTTTAGCTGATCCTGTTTGGCGTGACCGTATTTTAAATACGACCAGTACGTCGCTAAACGAAGCGTTGCCTCCTGCCGCAAAACACGCTGTTTATTTGTTCTTGTTAGCTTTAATTACGATTGTCATCGTCGCCATGTTCCCTGAAATTCGTACCATTGGTGAAGCGAAAAAACCGATTTCCATGTCATTAATTATTCAAATGATGATGCTCGGTTTTGGTGGGATTATTTTATTGGTAACCAAAACGAATGTACAAACTGTACCAAATGGTGTGGTATTTAAATCGGGTATGGTGGCAGCCATTGCGATCTTTGGTATTGCGTGGATGAGTGATACCTATTTCCAATATGCGATGCCGTCATTTAAGGCCGGTATTACCGAAATGGTACAAACCTATCCATGGACCTTTGCTTTCGCTTTATTTGCCGTGTCTGTGGTGATTAATAGCCAAGCTGCGACGGCACGTATGTTGCTACCAGTGGGGATTGCGATGGGATTACCCGCACCATTACTTGTCGGGTTAATGCCTGCGACCTATGGTTATTTCTTCATTCCAAACTATCCATCAGATATTGCGACAGTCAACTTTGATGTGACAGGCACCACTAAAATTGGTAAATATTACTTTAACCACAGTTTTATGGTACCGGGATTAATTGGTGTGGTGACAGCATGTTGTGTGGGTTATACGTTGGCACAGATTTTGATTTAGTTTTGCTTTTCTGAGTTTAATATGCGGTCATGATACTTTTATTGACCGCATTTTTATTTTTTACCAAGTAAAATGACGATTGATTTTAGTCGGGAGGTAGGATGATTCAAGCAATCAACACACTGTTTAAATTGACCGCTCTTTTGTTGATTGGTGTCAGTTGGCATGTCAATGCCATTGCGGAAAATAGCGCGGAAGAAGATCTGCGCTATGAGCAAATTTTTTCGCAGGCCATCGAAGGCCCTGCGACCATTCCTTTAGCGGATCAAGCGACCTTTGCCTTACCTGAAGGCATGATTTTTTTACCCGCCGAGGAAGCCAATCAATACATGGAATTGATCGGCAATAATCAACTTTTGGGGCGTTTGGGGATCGTCATGGCTGCAAATGACGATTCTGAATGGATGGCCGATATTTTGTTTGAAGATGTAGGCTATGTGCCTGATCAAGAGGCGCGAGAATGGGATACTGATGCGCTCTTTGCAAGCTTACAAGAAGGAGATAAAGAGCAGAATAAAATCCGTCGTGAAAAAGGTATTGCCGAAATTGAAATGGTGGCTTGGATCCAAAAACCGACTTATGATGAAAAAAATAACCGTCTGATTTGGGCGGTCGATTTAAAAGAAGTGGGACCGTACGCCAATCCAGAACTGGATAATACGGTCAATTACAATACTTATGTATTAGGTCGGGAAGGTTATATTGAAGTAGGTTTTATTACCGCTACAGATCGTATTCAAGAGGAACAACATATCGCGCAAGCGCTGTTGTCACGGATTCATTTTAATTCAGGTAAGGCGTATGCCGATTTTGACCCGAATACGGATGCCGTTTATCAACAGGGCTTAACCAGTTTAATTGGTGGTATTACTTTAGCAACAAAATTAGGCGTGTTGGCGTTGATCAGTGCATTTATCCTGAAATTTTGGAAAATCTTCGCTATTGCGTTATTGGTAATCGGTATCGCGCTGAGAGGGTTCTTGCGTAAGAAGAACAAAAAACAAGGCAGCGACAATATCGTAGAATAAAGAAAAAAGCCTCAAATTGAATGTTGAGGCTTTTACGTTATGATGAGGTTATGAACGTTTCATCATTTCAAAAAACTCATCATTGGTTTTGGCCACCATGAGTTTATCAATAAGGAACTCCATCGCTTCCACTTCACCCATTGGATGTAGGATTTTACGCAGAATCCACATTTTTTGTAATTCATCTGGGCTGGTAAGTAAATCTTCTTTACGTGTACCTGAACGGTTGAAGTCAATGGCTGGGAAAACACGTTTTTCAGCAATTTTACGTGAAAGGTGTAATTCCATATTACCGGTTCCTTTAAATTCTTCAAAGATCACTTCATCCATTTTTGACCCAGTGTCCACGAGTGCTGTCGCAATAATGGTTAAACTCCCACCTTCTTCCACATTACGTGCCGCACCGAAGAAACGTTTTGGACGGTGTAACGCATTCGCATCCACACCACCAGAAAGAATTTTGCCTGATGCCGGGGTGACGGTGTTATAAGCACGGGCTAAACGGGTAATTGAGTCGAGTAAAATGACCACATCTTTTTTATGTTCCACAGAACGCTTGGCTTTCTCAATCACCATCTCTGCGACTTGAACGTGACGTGTAGCAGGTTCATCAAAGGTCGAGGCAATCACTTCGCCTTTTACTGAACGTTGCATTTCGGTCACTTCTTCTGGGCGCTCGTCAATTAATAACACGATCAATTCACATTCAGGGTAATTATAGGTAATACTTTGCGCGATGTTTTGTAACAACATGGTTTTACCGGCTTTGGGTGGGGCGACAATCAAACCACGCTGACCTTTACCAATTGGTGAGGCTAAATCTAAAATACGGGCGGTTAAATCTTCCGTTGAGCCGTTACCACGCTCCATTCTTAGACGAGAGTTGGCATGTAATGGGGTTAAGTTTTCGAATAAAATCTTGCTACGAGACACTTCAGGTCGGTCGTCATTGACTTGATCGACTTTTAATAATGCAAAATAACGCTCACCTTCTTTTGGTGGACGAATTTTACCTTCAATTTTATCACCTGTTTGTAAGTTGAAACGACGGATTTGACTTGGTGAAACATAGATATCATCAGGGCCGGCAAGGTAGGAACTATCAGCGGAGCGTAAGAAACCGAAACCATCGGGTAGAATTTCTAACACCCCCCCACCAAAGATATCTTCTCCACTTTTTGCATGTTGTTTTAAGATTGCGAAGACAATGTCTTGTTTGCGTAGGCGAGCTAGGTTTTCTAAGCCCATTTGACCTTCACCGAGTTCCACTAATTCAGAAACGGGTCTATTTTTAAGTTCTGTAAGATGCATAATATTTGAGGGTTGTTATTGAGTTGAGTATTAAGAATAAAGGATGAATATATGATTTTTTGAATGTGCGTAAATTAGCACTAAAACCTATGAGTGTCTAGTTTTAGTGCAGTATTTTTACTAAAAAAGTGAAAAAGTGCGGTCATTTTTTGGGGATTTTATTACTTCGTGCTATTCTTACAGCAATTTTTTCTCACTGATTTAGTCTTTTTATGCAAAATAATTATTTATCGCAACTTCGTTTTTCTGATTTACCGTTGCACCATAAGGTGCTTGCAGCGTTACAAGAAAAGGGGTTTGATTACTGTACCCCGATTCAAGCGCTTTCTCTGCCAATTAGCTTAGCGGGGAAAGACGTCGCTGGCCAAGCCCAAACTGGAACCGGGAAAACGATGGCATTTTTAACCGCGACCTTTCACCATTTATTAACCCAACAACGTGATCAGCGTATTTCTCAACCACGCGCACTCATTCTGGCACCGACCCGCGAACTAGCGGTTCAAATCAATAATGATGCTGAATTATTAGCCAAAGCTACCGGATTAAAAACCGGGCTAGCCTATGGGGGCGATGGTTATGAGAAACAACTTAAAGCCATTGAACAAGGGGTGGATATTTTAATTGGCACCACTGGCCGTGTGATTGACTATGTCAAACAGGGCATCGTGCGTTTGGACAAGATTCAAGTGGTGGTGTTAGATGAAGCGGATCGGATGTTTGATCTTGGTTTTATTAAAGATATTCGCTATTTATTACGTAAATGTCCTGCACCACAACAGCGTTTGACCATGCTGTTTTCTGCGACCTTATCCTACAAAGTGCGCGAATTGGCTTTTGAGGATATGAATGAACCAGAGTATGTCGAAATTGAGCCTCGACAAAAAACAGGGCATCGGATTAAAGAAGAACTTTTTTATCCGTCTAACCAAGATAAAATGGCATTATTGCTCACCTTACTTGAAGAAGAATGGCCTGACCGTTGTATTATTTTTGCTAACACGAAACATCGTTGTGAAGACATTTGGGGGTATTTGGCCGCAGATGGTCACCGTGTTGGTCTCCTTACCGGTGATGTGGCACAGAAAAAACGCCTTTCCTTGTTAAAACAATTTACAGATGGTGCATTAGACATCTTAGTGGCAACCGATGTGGCGGCTCGTGGTTTGCATATTGCGGATGTATCCCATGTGTTTAATTACGATTTGCCAGATGACCGCGAAGACTATGTGCACCGTATTGGTCGTACTGGGCGTGCGGGTGAAAGTGGGGTGTCGATTAGTTTCGCTTGTGAAGAATATGCGATGAATTTGCCAGCGATTGAGGAATATATTTCGCATAGTATTCCCGTTAGTCAATATGATGTAGCGGCGTTATTGACCTTGCCAAAACCGTATCGGATCAAGCGTGGTCACAGCAATGTGAAAAATAATACAAATTCAAACCGCACTTTTCAAAAAAAGCGAAGTCTAAAACGAAACTTTTAAGCGCATCGAAGTCGTGATAGAATTTGCGACTTTTTTATCATAAAGGACAGTTTATTTTGAATACGTTAGTCGATTTTATTATTGATAAATTAGACGATTTGAAAGCCTCGGATATTTTACGTTTAGACGTGCGTGGCAAATCGCCGATTACGGATGATATGGTCATTTGTACCGGAAACTCGAGTCGTCATGTCTCTTCGCTGGCACAAAATTTGATTACAGAATGTAAGCAAGCAGGATTTGAAACCTTTGGTGACGAAGGCCAAGAAACTGCAGATTGGATCGTTGTGGATCTCGGTCAGGCCATTGTGCATATTATGCAAGCAGACAGCCGTGAGATGTATCAGCTTGAGAAATTGTGGGGCTAGTTGGTGAAAATTCAACTGATTGCGGTAGGCACCAAAATGCCGAGTTGGGTCAGCACTGGCTTCGAAGAATATCAGCGCCGTTTTCCGAAAGATATGCCGCTTGAATTAATTGAAATTCCGGCAGGAAAACGTGGTAAAAATGCGGATATTAAACGCATTTTAGAGCAAGAAGGCAAAGCGATGTTAGCCGCATGTGGGAAAAACCGTATCATCACCTTAGATATTCCGGGAAAACCTTGGACAACCGAACAATTGGCTGGACAGTTCGACGTGTGGAAAAATGATGGTCGCGATCTCAGTTTACTGATCGGTGGACCAGAAGGGCTCTCGCCGGAATGTAAAGCGGCGGCAGAACAAAGTTGGTCATTATCGCCACTGACATTGCCTCACCCCCTTGTGCGTGTGGTGGTGGCTGAGAGCTTGTATCGTGCTTGGTCGGTGACCATGAATCATCCATATCATCGTGAATAATGCATTGATTCAATGAAAACCTTAAAAACCTTGTTAGTCAAACCTCAACAAGAATTGATTAGAGATAAAAAATCGGAGCGCAATTTATTTGCACGCCGCGCTTTAGTTTCATTCCTTTTTGTGTTGGTGTTGACGGCAATTTTGGTGACCAATTTATACCACTTACAAATCGTTAATTACGACAGTTATCAAACACGTTCCAATGGTAACCGGATTAAATTATTGCCGCTTCCACCAACGCGTGGCCTTATTTATGATCGTTACGGCCAATTATTAGCAGAAAATTTAACCTTTTTTGGTCTGTATATTGTGCCCGAAAAAGTGGAAAATTTAGACCGCACTTTTGAGGAACTGAAAGCCATTGTTGGGCTGACGGAAGAGGATATTGATCGTTTTAAAAAAGAGCGCCGTCGTGCCTCGCGCTATACACCTATTTTACTGAAACCCCATTTAACAGAAGAGCAAATCGCGCGTTTTTCTGTCAACCAATATCGTTTTACCAGTCTAGAAGTGAAACCGTATTTTAAACGCCATTATTTGTACGGTGAACCGTTGACGCATATTTTAGGTTATGTCGCCAAAATTAATGATAAAGATGTCGAACGACTTAAAAAAGAAGGTAAGTTTACCAATTATGCTGGAACCCATGACATGGGTAAATTAGGGATTGAACGTTATTATGAAGCGCAGTTACATGGTAGTACGGGCTTTGAAGAAGTGGAAGTGAATAACCGAGGCAAAGTGATTCGTAAACTACGCGAACAGCCTGCGATTGCAGGAAAAAGTATTCATTTAACCATTGACTTGGCATTGCAACGTTATATTACCGATTTGCTCAGTGGACAAAAAGGCGCAGTGGTAGTATTGGATCCGAAAGATAACAGTATTCTGGCCATGGTTTCCACGCCAAGTTACGATAACAATTTATTTGTTGATGGGATTTCAAGCGCAGATTATAAGCGCTTATTAAATGATCCCAATCGTCCTTTATACAGCCGAGTGACACAAGGCGCTTATCCACCCGCTTCTACAGTTAAGCCTTTTATTGGGGTCGCCGCGTTACATGAAAATGTAATTACACAAAATATGACGATTTTTGATCCAGGCTATTGGGTACTACCGAATACCACTAAGCGTTTTAGAGATTGGAAAAAAACAGGGCATGGGCAGACGGATTTGAATAAAGCGATTGTGGAATCCTCTGATACTTACTTTTATCAAACCGCCTATAATATGGGCATTGATCGTTTATCCGATTGGATGAAACGCTTTGGTTTTGGTGTGCCAACGGGGATTGATATTCAAGAAGAAACCGCAGGCATTATGCCAAGTCGTGAATGGAAACAAAAACGCCATAAACGCCCTTGGGTACAAGGCGATACCATTTCTGTGGGAATTGGGCAAGGCTATTGGATTGCGACGCCATTACAGGTCGCTAAAGCCACGAGTGTTTTAATTAACGAAGGCAAAGTGCATACCCCGCATTTAATGAAGAGTGTGGAAGGGAGTACAGTAGAACCTTATCAAGATCCACTGTTATATGAAGATATTAGTGAGCCTAAAAAAGCCTACTGGGATGCGGCGAAGCGCGGTATGTATAATGTGGTGAATGCGCCAAATGGCACGGGGCGTAAAGCTTTTTTGGGCAGTAGCTATCGTGTGGCGGGGAAATCGGGGACGGCACAAGTGTTTAGTTTGAAAGAAAATCAGACTTATGATGCGAGTGGATTGAAAAAAGAATTACATGACCATGCTTGGTTTACGGCCTATGCGCCTTACGATGATCCCAAAATGGTGGTGTCGATTATTTTAGAAAATGCCGGTGGCGGATCCAGTGTGGCAGCACCAATAGTGCGTCAAATTATGGATTATTATTTAACGCAGAGATTGCCTGAAGTACAGCGTTTATCCCCCGCTGAATCATTAGCCACGGAGGACACAGAATAATGCACAAAAAAAATATTTGGTTGTCTTTGTGGCGTAAATTACATATTGATTTATGGCTGTTGATCGGGCTGATTGTGATTTCAGGCTACGGCTTACTGGTTTTATATAGTGCTTCTGGTGGTAACGAAGCGATGTTTCGCAGCCGATTGATCCAAGTTGCGCTCGGCTTTACGGTCATGTTCGTGATGGCACAATTCCCACCGAAATTTTATCAGCGTATTGCACCGTTACTCTTTGGGGTCGGGATTGTCTTGTTGATTTTGGTGGACGTGATTGGGACGACAAGTAAAGGGGCACAACGTTGGTTAGATCTAGGCTTATTTCGTTTTCAGCCTTCAGAAATTGTGAAACTGGCTGTGCCATTGATGGTGGCGGTTTATCTTGGAAAAAGACCTTTACCGCCTAAATTAAGTCATACTTTTATTGCCCTTATTTTAATTCTGGTACCGACCTTGTTAGTGGCCATTCAGCCCGATTTAGGGACGGCTATTTTAGTGAGTGCATCGGGGTTATTTGTGGTATTTCTGGCAGGAATGAGCTGGTGGTTGATTCTGATTGCGGTTGTCGGGGTGGCTTGCTTTATTCCTATTATGTGGTTTTATTTAATGCATGATTATCAGCGGACACGTGTCTTAACGCTCTTCGATCCTGAAAAAGATCCCCTCGGTGCAGGCTTTCATATTTTGCAATCTAAGATTGCCATTGGCTCGGGTGGCTTAAGTGGTAAAGGGTGGATGGAAGGAACCCAGTCGCAATTGGAATTCTTACCTGAACCGCATACGGATTTTATTTTTGCCGTATTGAGTGAAGAATATGGCATGATCGGTTTTCTGATCTTAATGACCATTTACTTATTTATTGTGGGGCGTGGGTTAATGATTGGTGTTAACGCACAAACTGCCTTTGGGCGAATTTTAGTGGGCGCAATTACGCTGATTTTCTTTGTTTATGTATTCGTAAACATTGGTATGGTCAGTGGGATTTTGCCTGTGGTAGGGGTACCTTTGCCCTTAGTGAGTTATGGTGGCACATCATTTGTCACGTTAATGGCGGGATTTGGGCTGATTATGTCCATTCATACCCACAAAGAACATTTTTTAAAGGGAACTAATTAAACGATTTATTATCTTAGATAGTGATTCTTAATAATTGAACTGAACGATGATGAAACAAAAAATTTTTCAAATCTTGGCCGCACTTTGTTGCACAGTGTATGCCATGAGTGCTCAAGCACTCGACACCAAGAGGCATTATGGTTTATCTGGACCAAAGCTGACTTATCAAACACCCATTGTCCAATCGCATCATTATACTGTGAAAGGCGTAGGCTATCGTACCCAAACGTCGAAAGAAGCGGGTGGCTATGCTAGAGAAGGCGTTGCTAGCCTTTATCATAAAAAATTTAATGGACGTAAAACCGCGAGCGGTCAAATTTATAATGAAAATTTATATACTGCAGCACATAAAACCTTGCCTCTAAATAGCTATGTTTTAGTCACTAATTTACGCAACCAGCGTAAAGTGATCGTGCGTATTAATGATCGTGGACCTTTTGTGAAAGGTCGGATTATTGATTTATCGCGCGCGGCTGCCAGAGAGATTGGCATGATTGGCAGTGGGGTTGGCAATGTGCGGGTGGAAATGTTGCAGCTTGATACGCAAGGACGTATTTCAGGGCCAGCCACGACCACACTTGCCAAACTGGCGAAAAATCAAGAAGCAAGCAATAAGTTATTGTCAGCAGAGGAACCCGTTGAATTAACGCAACAGCGTGAACAAAAAGCGACAAAAACACAGAGAGTTAAGTCCGAAAAATATACAACGCTGTATAAAATCCGTATACTTAATTTCGACTCGAAAAAACAAGCAGAAACATTAACGAGTCAATTAGGACGTGACGACGTTCGCGCAGATATCACAGTAAATCAGGATAAATTTGATATTTACTTTGGTCCGTTTAGCGATAAAGCTCAAGTCAATGAAGTCAAAGCGCAATTAAGAAGCTTGAATTATTCGAAGCCATTAATTGTGTATACCTTTGATGATTAACCTCATTTAAGATGGATACGCAGAGTATGTTTAAAAAAGTTGTAACGAAAAGTAAAATCGCGCTGGTAGCGGGCTTATTTATTGCCCCAAGTCTGTTGGCACAAGATATTGATTATGGGATTGTTGCGCCACAGTTGAATGCACAAACCTTTATTCTAATGGATTATAATTCTGGCGCGGTCATTGCTGCACTGAATCCAGATCAACGCCAATACCCTGCCTCACTGACAAAAATGATGACCAGTTATGTTGTCGGTGATGCCTTAAAACAAGGTAAAGTGAATAATACAGATAGGGTGACGATTGGTGAAAGTGCATGGGGGAAAAATTTTCCCGGCTCGTCAAAAATGTTCTTAAATTTAAATCAAAATGTCTCTGTGTCTGATTTAAATCGCGGAGTGATTATTGTGTCAGGCAATGATGCTTCTGTGGCGATTGCCGAACATGTTGCGGGTTCTGTGCCGGCTTTTGTGGATGCTATGAATAAATATGCGCAACAATTCGGGCTAAAAAATACGCATTTTACCACGGTACATGGCTTAGATGAGGAGAATCAATATTCCTCTGCACGGGATATGGCGATCATCGGTGCGCATTTAATTCGTGATTTACCAGAAGAATATAAAATCTACGCGGAAAAAGAGTTTACCTTTAATAAGATCAAGCAAAACAACCGTAATGGCTTATTGTGGGATAAAAGTATCCAAGTGGATGGCATTAAAACCGGACATACGGATAAAGCAGGTTATAATTTGGTGGCTTCAGCGACCAATTTGAACGGTATGCGTTTGATTTCTGTTGTGATGGGCGTGCCAACGATTAAAGGACGTGAGGCCGAAAGTAAAAAGTTACTACAGTGGGGATTTGCGAACTTTGAGACGTTTAAAACACTCGAAGCCGGTAAAGCGATTTCGGAACAATCCGTTTATTATGGCAACCTGGGCAAAGTGTCTTTGGGGGTATTACAAGATGGGTTTATTACGATCCCGAAAGGGAAACAAACGGATTTAAAAGCCCGTTATGAACTGAATAAAAAATACTTGCAGGCACCGTTAGCGAAAGGCGAAGTGGTTGGGCAAGTTGTTTATCAATTAGAAGGGAAAGATATCGCCAAAATTGATTTGCAAGTGATGCAAGAAGTGCAAGAGGGCGGTATTTTTGGTAATGCATGGGATTGGTTAGTGCTGACGGTAAAAAGTTTGTTTGATTAAGCAGAAAGTGACCCCATATTAACCGCTAAGAAAAGGTAATTTGATAACCGCACTTTTTCATTAAAAGTGCGGTTCATCTTTGATAAAGACGTAGGATGTAACAATGACAGAAAAAATGATAAAGCTAAATGAAATGCCACAAGCCAAGTTAAAAGACTTACTTGAGTTTCCGTGTCCCTTTACTTTTAAGGTGGTCGGGACGAACCGTGCGGATTTGATTGATGATGTCGTCGTTGTCGTACAGAAACATGCGAAAGGGGATTACAATCCGCGTCAGCAATTAAGCAGTAAAGGCACATACAATTCGGTGTCGATTGATATCATTGCAGAGCACATTGAACAAGTTGAAGTGCTTTATGTTGAATTAGCCAAAATTGATGGCGTAAGAATGGTGCTATAACGAAACATGCCTCATCTATCCCCCCTACTTGTTCGCCAACTGGGCGTGCAAGATTACCAAACCGTTTGGCAACAAATGCAAACCTTTACCGATCAACGTGATGCAGATACACAAGATGAGCTCTGGCTTGTTCAACACCCTGCGGTATTTACCCAAGGACAAGCAGGCAAAGCAGAGCATTTATTGCAACAAACCAGTATTCCCGTGCTGCAATCTGATCGTGGCGGGCAAATCACTTACCATGGTTTAGGGCAGCAAGTGATGTATGTGTTGATTGATATTAAACGGCAAAAAACCTTAGGCAAGGCGTTAAATGTACGCCAATTAGTGACCGCACTTGAACAGGCTGTGGTGAAGACCTTAGCAGATTATAACATTCACGCTTACCCTAAAGCAGATGCCCCCGGTGTGTACATTGATGAGAAGAAAATTTGTTCTTTAGGACTACGCATTCGTAAAGGTTGTTCTTTTCATGGACTGGCATTGAATATTAATATGGATTTATCACCATTCCAGTTTATTAATCCTTGTGGCTATGCGGGATTAGAAATGTGCCAGTTAGCGGATTTCATTGATCCTCAACAAGCGACCTGTGAAAAGGTGGCACCAAAATTAGTTGCACACTTCGCCCAATTATTAGGATATAATGCAACAAATTTTTAACATTTCTGAAAGTTGTTGAAAACCGACCGCACTTTCGAACGTCATTAGAAGTTAAGGAACCAAGATGGGTACACCTTTTAAAATGGAACGTGGTGTCAAATACCGTGATGCTGCTAAAACGTCCATCATCCCTGTAAAAAATATCGATCCTAATCAGGAATTGTTAAAAAAGCCTGAATGGATGAAAATTAAGCTCCCCGCCAATTCTGCCAAAATTGATAGTATTAAAAATGGTATGCGTCGTCATGGTCTGCACTCAGTATGTGAAGAAGCATCATGCCCAAATTTACACGAATGTTTTAACCACGGAACGGCAACCTTTATGATTTTGGGTGCGATCTGTACCCGTCGCTGCCCTTTCTGTGATGTGGCACATGGTAAACCGCTACCGCCCGATCCTGAGGAACCACGTAAGTTAGCCGAAACCATTCAAGATATGAAATTACGTTATGTGGTGATTACCTCCGTGGATCGTGATGATTTGCCGGATCGTGGTGCCGGGCATTTTGCCGAATGTGTGAAAGAAATCCGTAAATTGAATCCTGCCATTAAAATTGAAATTTTGGTGCCGGATTTCCGTGGACGGATTGAACAAGCCTTGGAAAAATTAAAAGACAATCCACCAGACGTATTCAATCACAATTTAGAGAATGTCCCACGTTTATATCGTGAAATTCGTCCTGGTGCGGATTATCAATGGTCGTTGAAATTGCTTAAAGCGTTTAAAGCGATGTTTCCCCATATTCCGACTAAGTCCGGCTTAATGGTGGGATTAGGTGAAACCAATGAAGAGATTTTACAAGTGATGCAAGATCTGCGTGAGCATGGTGTGACCATGTTAACTTTGGGGCAATATTTACAACCAAGTCGTCATCATTTACCTGTCGCACGTTATGTGCCACCGACTGAATTTGATGCGTTCCGTGATAAAGCACAAGCCATGGGTTTTGAACACGCTGCTTGCGGTCCGTTTGTGCGTTCTTCTTATCATGCAGATCTACAAGCCAAAGGCGAAATTGTGAAATAATTTTGGGCTTAACTGTGAAAAAATGGAAAGTGATGATTCATTGCTTTCCATTTTTATTGCGCGTTAGCGTGTTGTTTAAACGGGATAAGCACGATTTAAATCGTATTTAAATAATACGGGCGCGATCCCAATGAGTAAAATATCTTTAAAAATAAATCCATCAAAGCCAAGCTGTGGTAGTAAGCTGACAGTGATAAGTGCGGTTAAAAAAACTAATCCACTGCCTACTAAACCGGCTTTAGGTTGTTTAAAGCCGATCATCAAGCTGACATAAGCAAGGGTTTCGACGACACCTAATAAATAGCTTGTGTTGTACACACCAACTAGATCATACAAAAAATGTAACCAACTCGCAGAAATAATGGGTTTCAAGGCTTCTACTTCAAACTCAAACCATTTTGTATTACCAAAAACAAAAAAGAGCAGAATAACGCTAAGGCGTAAAAGGGCGATATCCAGATGGGATTGTTGGAAGTGTTGTAACCATTTTTTCATGTTATTTCCTTATTATTGTGTAAATTACAGTCGTATTATTTAGACGCACATCCTAAATTTTTCTTACAGCTTGCCTGATTTATGGCGAGAAGGCATGTAACACAGTGGGCAGTCACTGAAAGCATGCATGTGTTTGACAGATTTAGAGAATGGTCAGTAAAGTGGGGGAATGGTGGCGTTTTGAAGACGAAACTAAGCAACGTTAAGCAAATATGTTGCTATTTTATGGTACATCAACGACACACCACACAAAGAACAAAACAACATGTATTGTTTAGTAAAATACAACAGATTGAAAATAAAAGAAATTAATGGCACGCCCTATTGGATTCGAACCAATGACCTACGGCTTAGAAGGCCGTTGCTCTATCCAGCTGAGCTAAGGGCGCATTTCAAATGGATACGGGAGAGAAAAGAAGTGGTCGGCGAGATAGGATTTGAACCTACGACCCACTGGTCCCAAACCAGTTGCGCTACCAAGCTGCGCTACTCGCCGACGAATGTGTAGCATTATAGTTTTCTTTTAATTCCAGTCAATGACTTTTTTCTATTTTTCAATCAAACGCTTAAATTTATCTCAATTTGACTTACATTTACGGACGTTTTTTGCGAGAATAGCAAACGTTTTCTTTCACGTAAATAAAGGATAAAGTCATGACTGCACAAGTGATTTCTGGCACAGAACTCTCGAAAACAATTAAATCCCACGTTGCCCAAAAAATTGAAACCTATATTCAGCAGGGCAAACGTTCACCTGGTTTAGCGGTGATTTTAGTGGGGGCCGATCCGGCTTCTCAAGTCTATGTGGGGAGTAAGCGTAAGAGTTGTGCTGAACTTGGCATCCAGTCAAAATCCTATGATTTACCTGAAACAACACAAGAAAGTGAATTATTGGCATTAATTGATGAGTTAAATGCAGATACGACAGTCGATGGTATTTTAGTCCAATTACCGCTACCAAAGCATATTGACACCACTCAAATTATTGAGCGTATTACACCAGAAAAAGATGTGGATGGTTTTCATCCTTACAATGTTGGGCGTCTATGTCAACGTATTCCAACTTTACGTGCTTGTACGCCTTATGGCGTGATGAAATTGCTCGAAACCACGGGGATTGATTTACACGGTAAGCATGCTGTGATTGTGGGGGCATCCAATATAGTGGGACGCCCGATGGCACTTGAGCTGTTATTGGCCGGCTGTACTGTTACAGTTACGCACCGTTTCACAAAAGATCTTGCGCATCATGTTCGTCAAGCGGATATCCTAGTGGTTGCCGTGGGCAAACCAAGCTTTATTCCTGGTGAATGGATTAAAGCAGGTGCTGTCGTGATTGATGTGGGGATCAATCGTCAGGCAGGAAAATTAGTGGGCGATGTGGAGTATGATGTGGCACTTGAAAAAGCAGGCTATATTACGCCTGTTCCAGGTGGTGTAGGCCCCATGACGGTCGCGATGCTAATGTTTAATACCTTATCCGCTTATGAAATGAAAATAGCATCTTAGCATTGGTGTAGAAAAGTGCGGTTGAATTTGCGTAAACTTCCCCGCACTTTTCGCGATAGAGGAGTTGTTGATTTTTTGTTCCTGTTGATCTAAATTTAATCAGCGCTTAGATCAAGAGGGCATTATTATGCAAACTTCCTTGTCTTCTTCTCAACCTAAAAAGATTGCGCTTGCTTTGTCTGGTGGCGGGATTCGCGCCATGGTATTCCATCTTGGGGTACTAAGTTATTTAGCAGAGCAACAGCGCCTAGAAGAAATTACCCATATTTCCACTGTATCTGGTGGGAGCCTGATTATGGGGTTAATTTTTCAACATGCCAATATGAAATGGCCGACCTCTCAACAATTCCTCAATTTTATACGCCCTCAAATTAAACGTTTATTGTGTGAAAAAAGTTTGATGGCGGGATCATTAAAACAGTTCCTTAATCCGTTGAATTTAAAACATCTGTTTTCGCGTGCGCATATTTTGTCAAAAGCCATTCAAGAAGAATGGGGTATAGGTTGTGATCTTCAGGAACTCCCCGAACACCCCGAATGGAGTATTAATGCTACGGTAGGGGAAACAGGTAAGCGCTTCCGCTTTAAGAAAAACGATCTTGGTGATTATGATTCTGGCTATTGTAAGACAATTGAACACGCTTTTCCGTTATGTGATGCGATGGCAATCTCTGCTGCATTTCCTGTCGGTATTGGGCCTTTGGCAATCGAGAGCCAAAAATTCATTTGGTATAAACGTAAGTGGAATGAACCACCTGAAATGGCAAAACCAATCACCTTAAGACATAAGCAGTTACATCTTTATGATGGTGGCGTTTACGATAATTTAGGTTTGGAAGGCTTTTTTGATATTGCTCAACAAGAGAAAAAAGCAAAACTCAGCGAGGATACTCTTTTGATTGTTTCTGATGCTGGCTCCCCGCTTGACGAACAAGTACCGAGTTTATACAAACTCGTCACACGTTTTATGCATCTCATTGATATTATTTACAATCAGAACCGATCCTTAAGAGTACGTAGCCTTGTGGCTTATCTACGCCGACATAAAAACAGAGGTGTTTATTTACCGATTAAAACCAAGATTCCTCAATCTAATGGGGCAGACGAGTTCGCTATGCAGTTTCCAACTAGCCTACAAAAACTCAGTGAAGAAGAGTTCGATAAACTGTATCAACACGGCTATAACGTTTGCCGTAAGTATTATTTCTTTATTGCAGATGAGAATATTGGCTCAGGTAAATCGGCTATGGATATTTTTTAGTCAAGATATACACTGGATTCAGAGATGAAGGGAAGATGTTGAATATGTATCTGCGCATCTAGCTGATTTATTGAAATAAACCCTAACAATGTTAGGGGGTGTTTTTTTATGATTAGAATGGCTGTTTCTATACTATTAGCGGATGTAAATTATAAAACACTTTTAAATCAAACAATTAAATGCAACATTTCGTTTTTCTATTATAAAGTAATGTAAAAATAAAGTGTAAAGGCTAGATTTTATTTTTACACAATGTACTTACTATAAGATACCAAACAGATAATATTTTTCCATAAAGTTATTAAGTTGATTATGTCATTTTTACATTTATTGACCATAGTTGCTTAATCTGATCATCTGCCTTATTCTACTTCCACCTCTTTCTAATATCTTTCAACTTCGATAACTCTTTCACCAATCTTGGTGCATCATCTAGGCTGATGACGAACGTCCAGAGATAAG
Organism: Bisgaard Taxon 45; assembly: GCA_030783905.1. Classification (GTDB taxonomy): domain Bacteria; phylum Pseudomonadota; class Gammaproteobacteria; order Enterobacterales; family Pasteurellaceae; genus Pasteurella. The sequence goes on from JAQAHH010000006.1 coordinate 333,802, forward strand.
TAATCACCGCATAAATATGTTTTGCAGTGATACCTTGTTTTAGGGTTAAAACGCGTGAGCGTAACATCGAATATGTGGGCAACACATCAAGCCTGCAAGGGTGGAAATGCTTAATTTTCTGCTAATTTCCTTGGTTTTCGTTGTTGCCCTGCCATCGTGAGTTTAACCCCTGATATAATGGTGACAATCGGCACATTCAATCACTCGAGTGTTTTGGAGAGGCTAACAAGAAGGCGTTTATTGCTCAGCTCCCCAATGTTGAATCTCCTGAATGTTATTTGAAATATCACCTTTTACTTGTTGATTTTGACCATGCAGATAATAAACTCCCGAAAGCTCTTGTAAAAATTTACTTTGTGTATAAGCATTTTTCTCACCCAAAACAGTCCAAATCAATTTTAATTTATGTTCTTTTAAAAAGGTTAGGAATTCATCCTTTTTAACCAATAAGCTATTTTGAAATTTATCATTTATCTGTGGATTGAAACAAATTACATTATTTTGTAAATCAACCCAATAACCATCTTTAATGGAATTCTGCATTTTCATTCCGTGATAAATTATCGGGTTAGGTATGTAAAATGAAATGCCATCATTGCCATAAGTAGATTCCCAAAAGTGGAAATCCACACTCGGTATCACTTTAAATAAAGGTAGTTCACTACCTCCATATCTAGCAATTTCTTTCCATTCATTGAATGTGTTTTTAGTAAAAAATTGATTAATATCAGTCTGATAATGGTTATTACCTTCTGGCATCCATCTTCCCATAAAATCTTGTTGTGCCAACCAATTTTTTGCTTTTGAATATTGAGAGTTTTTAACTAAATAACTGCGTATTTGCAACCATTTTTGAGTCTTATAAGTTTCTTTTTGCCCAAATTTTATCAATTCACGAAAATCATCGTGTCTTTCTAAAACAAGCCATTTTTCACCATTAATCGTCAATTCCAGTAGATTGCCAATATCAGGAAAATCATTATTCTGCACCCAATCATCAATCAATTCATTATCTTGAAAAGTAAAATAATGTTTGGTTTTGCATTGTTCTTGATTTTTGTATTGAGAAAATATATTGATTCTGGTTGGTGGTGAAATTTTAATTTGAGTTTTAGGTAAATAAAAATCATCTAAATTTCTTACATAGTCACGCTCTGATTTATCATTGTATCTATTAACAAATGCAGGGAAATTGTCCATCACTCTTGCTAAAATTTCATATAAAGCTAACCATTGATATTTTTTGCCGATTCTCTCAACTTTGGGAACATCTCTTTGCCAATATCTTGAACGGGTTTCCTTGTCAAATTCAAGATGCTTTTTATCATCATAACCAAATTGTTCAAAAATCATTTGGCAAGCATAATTACTTAATAAATCAACATTAATAATATTGCCAAATTTATGACTTTTCCAATGACGGAATTTAGCTTCAAAAGTATATCTGCCAAAATCACCATATTCACACATACCACGACCATACTCCGTTGTCATTGAACGGATAATTATTCTTTGCCCATTAGAGTGATATTTTTTATCAATCTCTTCATTGGTTGGTAAACTGTCAGGAAATGAACTTCTATATGGTGGTGCAATTCTTACTTTGATTAACTCAACATTATCTGATGAATAATCATCTTTTTGTAGAGAATACTCAATAATATGGCGAGCATAATCACGAACCAAAACATTAGGGTAAATTTCTTCTGTTTCAGATTTATTAAATATTTGATTATCTATCTCTACTGCAAGTGATTTTAAATAGGATAAGTTTTCTGAATAGACGACAGCTCCGTGAATGGCAGATAAAATACCTTCCATCACATAAGGATCATTAACTGCATTAAATTCTTTAAATAATTCTAATGCGATTTCCAATCTATTCCATAATAAATGAGCAAGCGCATTGATATACTTATTTCTACTTTGTTTGTCGGTAGAAGTGAATAGCCAACTGACAGCAATTGCACCCAACAATAATGCTTCGGGTTCAATGTTTTCTTGTCCACTTGATTTATGACACCAAGTCAATAATCTATCAATTGCAGGGCATTGATAAGATTCCAATGCAATAAAAGCAGTCCAAACCTCATCCCTATCCGCCAAAGAAAAAGAATGCAGCTTGTTATGTAAATACTTTATATTTAATGGGTGATCAATTTCAGTAGCAAGTTGATACAAAACATTAGTCCAAGCTGCTTGATTAAAATATTGATGATTATTAAGAAACTGTTGCAATTTTTGCATATTGATTGTTTCAGGTGGCCTCCAAAAGAGATTCTCCACAATAATATCAAACCAAAACAAATCTTTTGAACAATCAAACAATTCAAATAATTCAAAATCAAATCGTTCAGGTAATAATACGCTCAAGGCTTCCCAAATACCCCTGTCATAACTAACTCTGTTATATAGGACTTTTCCTTTTTCGGTATTTAACCATTGAACAAAATTATCTTTATTGTTGATTTTTTTTAAAATTAAATTAGCTTTTTGGTAATCTCCAATTCTTTCATAGTTAAAATAAATATATTCTTCATCTTTACTATAATAGGAGTAAGAGTTTTTACTGATGACATTTTCTTTAATTAAGTAATCAAGAAATCTTTTGGCATCTGATTCTGCAATGTCTTCTATTAACTCATCACTAACTTTTCTTTTAGCTGTAAGATAATCCAAACTATCTTTATTTTCTTCCAATTGTAATTGTGCAATTACATTAATTGCTCTATGAACCAAATGAGCTCCAGTATCTTGTTCAATTTGTTCACAAATGCGTTTTTCAACACCATCTAAATAGGATTTTACAATGTAATTAAATCCCTTATGACCTTTTGGAATACTGGTTTCCCCTTGATACTTTAAAGATTCACAAAATAATTTTAAATACAATGGATTAGAAAATTCTGGATTAAGTAAAGGAATGCTAGGTAATTGTAATCCGTAGTAAGGGAAAAATATTTGAATGGCTTCAAATTCGTTATCCATAAATCCTGTGTGTTTGACATAACATAATTTTTCTTTATTTTTTACATTTAATTGATTAAAAACAATATCTTGATAACTGTCTCGTACACTCAGAACCAGCCCAATATTTGGATATTGACTTACTAATTCAATCAATCCATTGAGTTGGTTATTCCACAAAGATTTTCCTTCTCCTTCATTTAAAGCATCTATAGCTAAGATAACACGCTCTTTTTGCATTTCACCTATACTATTCAAAGCAGATAAAAAAACATCAGGCGTTATATTATTGAGATTTAATTGTTTGAAAATTTGGTTACAAACATTAGACTTCTCAGTAAAATCTTGACCTAATAACAATAGGGCATACTTTCCAGAATCTTGACTCTTTTGGACAAAATCTCCTAACAAATGAGATTTTCCACTACCAGCCGGCCCAGTTAAGACAAGCACTTTACCATTAAATAACGATAGTTTAGATGAGTTTAATAGCTGAATAATGTCTTCTAAACCATTGATCAAATTTCTAAAATGAGAGTAGTCATTATTACTGATTTTTTCTTTGTTTAAACTATTTTTGGAAAGATCTTCAAGATATTTTGTCAATTCATTAATTTTTTGAGTTATCAGATGGACGTCAATAGTTGTTTCCAAGTCATCAATATTTAATAAATTAAGTTTATTAATTAAAATTTCATATACGGGTTTAAAATACTTACCCAACTCTTTATAGAGAGAAAGATATTTGTATTGTTCTTTAATCCTTATTAATAATTTATGAAATTCATTATTCAGATGTTCTTTAAAAATAGAAGTTCTTGCTAAGCCTTCTAATTGCATTGCTATAGGTAAATCAACATTGATTTCAGGTGTATAACGCACACCAAGATTGTTAATAGCTTGTTTATTGTATTGTTTAAACCATTTATCTGATAACTCATCATCGTTAAACCAAAAGAATATTTTCCCTGCATTTTCAGGTTTTGACAACAAATCAGATAATTCAAAACTTCCCCAAAATTCAAATTCTATTTCACACCCCTGTGATTGAGCAAAGTCTTTCCATTTTTGGGTATGCTCCTCCCATTTTGTAAGAAATGATCTATTTCCAGATACATTCGCGTTTGCTCTATCGGTTGCGACACAAACATAGTATTTTGTAAGTTGCGGGTAATTTTTTAAAGATTCCTTAAAAGAATCTTCAATTTGTTGCCATTGTGATGATGAAAATGAACCCAAAAAATATTTGGCTTGCCATCCATATAACGAGCCATCTGAAAATTTACACATTGCTTCAATGCCGCCATCAGGAGCAGAAATTCTAGTAAATTTTCCTTTTGATTGAAATTCTTTGTGTGCTAATTGGCATACTAGTTCTTCAAAAGCATTATTTTGAGAACCTTTTAAAGATTTGATATTCTCCCATCTAATAGACATTTTTATATTATCCTAAGTGAATTTTATATATTTATGAATATGAGGCTCTTTAAATATATTTTAAGTTATTTGCAATATTCATTTCCAAATAGTTGACTTGCCCCTAAATTTATACTGAACTTTAACAAGCATACATTAAAATCATTTACTGTTTGGAAAAGTTAATTTAAGTGGAGAAAGCACGTACTCACCGGGCATTTGTAATAATGAAGTATTTGTGATTTCACTATATTTCTAAGAACTTAATTTTAGTTTTTTTATATGTATTAATATTCATTCTAGGTTACTTATCTAGTGTTCTGATACCCCTATTCTATAGCGCTCTTTAGATTTATTAAATTGCTCAGTTAATTGAGTGTTAGGCTGTTTTAACATTTCTAAAGAAAACTATAAACCTTTAATACAAACAAGCTCTTTACATGTTTCACTATCACTATAACGAGAACATGGAGATATTGCATAATCATGTTCACAAGTACCTATTTCTGTTACCATTGTGCTTCCAATTCTATCTTTACCTAAGTCGATAGGTAAAGGGAAGACTTAAATGATTTTTATCTAATATTGAAGTATTCTCAGGAATGAGTAAATCTCTAGCTGACTAACTTTTCTTCTTCATATTCTATGATTAAGCTTTATTATCTGCAACTCTATCTCTTCCTACACAAATGGCTCACTTTTTGGTTTTATTGATAATATTTTATGATTTTTTAGGTCTTGACTCTTTCATTAGCGTAAGTAATTTCGTGAATTTTTCGATATATTCGTTAGATACACGAATTACTTTAGATAGAAATAATATGTATTATGAAAGAGTAGTTGGTATATTATATTAGTGACTTAGAGGTATTGATGAATAAATATTAATAAATTGATCTTTGCATTTTATTAAAACTATTTTTTATAGTATTTATATTCTTTTTGTTTTTTACATTTATACTCATATGTTGAATAAGTGATTATAATTGGTTTTCTGTTAAGAGTATTTCTCTATGAATTAAATCACTAATAACAAAATTGTTATTTTTTCCCCAACTCATTAGCCATTGTATAGTTCCTAACTTATTTCTAATGGTGTTTCACTGAGGATTGATTGCGTAGTTCTAGCGTTACCCATAGGGTTGAATAAAAATTAGGCATACTAGTTTTCTCATTAACTAATAAAGAAAAATGTTCTCTATTTGAAAAAAGTTGTTTCTAATCTATACGTACTTATTTAATTTACAAATTCAATATATATAAACACTAATAGACTGGACATCTAATGCCAAAATAAATATAAAAAAGAGAACCCTTTAAAATAAAAGGCTCTCTAGAGTATAAATGTTTACATTTTTAAATTATATGTAACTCAAAACGGAATATTATCTTCCTCAAAGCCCATGTCCATTGGAGGTTCGTTTTGTGGAGCGGGTTTTGTCGCTGGACGAGAAGGTTGCGCGCCGTAGCTACTTGTTGGGGCATTGTATTGTGGGGCAGCGGTTTGTGGTGCGTAGCCGCCTGCTTGTTGACGTTCGTTACGGCTGTCGAGCATTTGTAACACGTCGCCTTGAATTTCAGTCGTGTAACGATCTTGCCCGTTTTGATCTTGCCATTTGCGGGTTTTTAGGCGCCCTTCTACATACACTTTTGAACCTTTACGCAGATATTCCCCAGCCACTTCAGCTTGACGACGGTAGAATACGATGCGATGCCATTCGGTGACTTCACGACGTTCGTTAGTATTTTTGTCGATCCAGCTTTCACTGGTCGCGACGCTGATATTGGCTACGGCTTCACCATTTGGCATTGTGCGGATTTCAGGATCATTACCTAGGTTCCCTACAATAATTACTTTATTTACTCCAGCCATATAGTCCTCTTACTTTTTCTTTCAAATTGTGCTGATCATTCTAGCTATTTTGCCCTAAAATGAGAAAAAGATCTATGTTAAAAAATAAGATTAACTGGATATTTGCACAGTTATTTCAGAATGTGCGATAATGAACGCAATTTGGACAATTTTTGATGGCTTTTTGTATTTATGGATAAGATTGAGGTACGTGGGGCGAGAACCCATAATTTAAAAAATATTAATTTAACTATTCCGCGTGATAAATTAATTGTGATTACGGGATTATCGGGATCAGGTAAATCGTCTTTAGCGTTTGATACGCTGTATGCAGAGGGGCAACGTCGTTATGTGGAATCTTTATCCGCTTATGCACGTCAATTCTTATCTTTAATGGAAAAGCCAGATGTGGATCACATTGAAGGATTATCGCCTGCGATTTCCATTGAACAAAAATCAACCTCACATAACCCGCGTTCAACGGTGGGCACCGTCACCGAAATTCATGATTATTTACGTCTTTTGTTTGCTCGCGTAGGGGAACCGCGCTGTCCGAAACATGATGTGCCTTTAGCCGCACAAACCATCAGTCAGATGGTGGACAAGGTGCTGAGTTTACCTGAGGAAAGCAAAATGATGTTACTTGCGCCGGTAGTCAAAGAGCGTAAAGGGGAGCATGTCAAATTATTAGAACAAATTGCGTCACAAGGTTACATTCGTGCCAGAATTGATGGTGAGATTTGCGATTTATCCGATGCGCCAAACTTAGCATTACATAAAAAGCATACTATTGAAGTGGTGGTGGATCGTTTTAAAGTGCGGTCTGATTTAGCCACAAGATTGGCAGAGTCTTTTGAAACGGCGTTGGAGTTATCAGGCGGAACCGCAGTGGTGGCATCCATGGAGGATCCAAACATGGAAGAGTTGCTGTTTTCTGCTAACTTCGCTTGTCCACATTGTGGTTATTCCGTTCCAGAGTTAGAGCCACGTTTATTTTCGTTTAATAATCCAGCTGGTGCCTGCCCAACCTGTGATGGTTTGGGGGTTCAGCAGTACTTTGATGAAAAACGGGTGGTACAAAATCCAAGTATTTCCCTTGCTAGTGGCGCCGTGAAAGGCTGGGATCGCCGTAATTTTTATTATTATCAAATGTTGACCTCGTTAGCGAAACATTATGATTTTGATATTGACGCGCCCTTTGAAGATCTGCCGAAGAAAATTCAACAGATTATTTTGAATGGATCAGGCAAAGAAGAAATCGAATTTCAGTACATGAATGATCGCGGTGATGTGGTGGTTCGCCATCACACGTTCGAGGGCATTTTGAATAATATGGCACGCCGTTATAAAGAAACGGAATCCATGTCGGTACGCGAAGAACTGGCAAAAAATATCAGTACCTGCCCTTGTCATGCTTGTGGGGGATCACGTTTACGGCCTGAAGCACGCCATGTGTATATTGGCACGACTAATTTGCCGGCAGTGGCAGAAAAAAGTATCGGTGAGACACTGCAATTTTTCAGTCAATTAAATTTAAGCGGCCAACGTGCTCAAATTGCGGATAAGATCTTAAAAGAAATCAAAGAGCGTTTACAGTTTTTAGTGAATGTGGGCTTAGATTACCTTTCCCTTTCGCGTTCCGCAGAAACCTTATCGGGTGGGGAAGCGCAGCGTATTCGTTTAGCCAGTCAAATTGGTGCGGGCTTGGTCGGGGTCATGTATGTGTTAGATGAACCCTCTATTGGTTTGCACCAACGCGATAATGAGCGCTTGCTGAATACCTTAATTCATTTACGTGATTTAGGTAATACCGTGATTGTGGTGGAGCATGATGAAGATGCGATTATGGCGGCAGACCATATTATTGATATTGGTCCGGGTGCTGGTGTGCATGGTGGTGAAATTGTGGCGGAAGGTAATGCGCAAGCCATTATGGCAAATAAACATTCCATTACAGGTAAGTTCTTATCTGGGGTCGAAAAAATCGAAATTCCTGCAAAACGTACCGCACCGAATCCGAAAAAAATATTGAGGTTAGAAGGGGCAACTGGCAATAATTTGAAATCAGTGAATGTAGAGATTCCAGTTGGGTTATTCACTTGTGTTACGGGGGTCTCGGGTTCAGGTAAATCCACCTTAATTAATGATACCTTATTCCCGTTGGCACAAAATGCGTTAAATCGTGCCGACAATACTCGGCATGCGCCTTATCAATCCATTTCTGGCTTGGAATTTTTTGATAAGGTGATTGATATTGACCAAAGTCCAATTGGTCGTACTCCTCGTTCAAATCCTGCCACTTATACGGGGTTGTTTACCCCAATTCGTGAGCTGTTTTCGGGGGTACCTGAGGCCAGAGCCAGAGGTTATAATCCGGGGCGTTTCAGCTTTAACGTGCGAGGTGGGCGTTGTGAGGCATGTCAGGGCGATGGGGTGATTAAAGTGGAAATGCACTTTTTGCCCGATGTGTATGTACCTTGTGAACAGTGTAAAGGCAAGCGTTACAATCGCGAGACGCTAGAAATTCGCTATAAAGGGAAAACCATTCATCAGGTGCTAGACATGACCGTGGAAGAAGCGCGAGAATTTTTTGATGCGATTCCGCAGATCGCACGCAAATTACAAACTTTAATAGATGTTGGTTTATCTTATATTCGTTTAGGGCAGTCTTCGACCACGTTATCTGGCGGGGAAGCACAACGGGTGAAATTAGCCACAGAGTTATCCAAACGTGATACCGGCAAAACCTTGTATGTATTAGATGAACCTACAACGGGCTTGCATTTTGCCGATATTAAACAACTGTTAACGGTATTGCATCGCCTGCGTGATCAAGGTAATACTATTGTGGTTATCGAGCATAATTTAGATGTGATTAAAACCGCGGATTGGATTATTGATTTAGGACCTGAGGGCGGTAATGGTGGGGGGCAAATTATTGCCACGGGTACACCAGAACAAGTCGCCGAAGTCAAAGGTTCACATACTGCGAGATTTTTAAAAGGGATTTTAGCCAAAGGTTAAGCTTTTAAAAATGGCAATGACTTTAACAACAATGAGGAGGATTGAATGAAAAAAACAATGCTAGCGACTATGCTTACTTGTGGTATCGGTGTAGGCATCTCAATGTCTGCCATCGCCCATTCGCATGAGGGGCACGCTCATTCACATACTGGTGAACAAATTGAAGTAAAAGTGGAATTATTAGATCCAGTAAAAGGCAATCAAGACGTGGGTAAAGTGATTATTACCGAGTCTGCTTATGGTTTAGTCTTTACCCCTGCATTAAAAGGGTTAACTGTAGGCTTACACGGTTTCCATATCCATCAAAACCCAAGCTGTGAGCCAAAAGAAAAAGACGGTAAATTAGTTGCTGGGCTAGGGGCTGGCGGACACTGGGATCCGAAAAAAACAGGTAAACACGGCTATCCTTGGTCTGATGAGGCTCACTTAGGCGACTTACCTGCTTTAACGGTAAACCAAGATGGCACTGCAACTAACCCAGTATTAGCGCCTCGTTTGAAACATTTAGATGAAGTGAAAGGTCATTCATTAATGATTCACGAAGGTGGGGATAATCACGCGGATCACCCTGCTCCATTAGGTGGTGGCGGTCCACGTATGGCTTGCGGTGTGATTAAATAATCAGACGGGCAATAAAAAAGCGTAATGAGTTGTCATTACGCTTTTTTTTGCTTGAAAGTGCGGTGTCGTTAGAAAAAGTGTTTAGCCTAAACGTTGTCTCACAATTTCAAATAAACACACCCCCGTGGCAACTGATACATTTAATGATGACACACTACCTGCCATCGGAATACTAATAAGCTGATCACAGTGTTCACGGGTTAAACGGCGCATGCCTTCCCCTTCCGCGCCCATCACTAAGGCCAATCCCCCCGTTAATTGGGTCTGGTATAAAGTTTCCGTGGCTTCACCTGCCGTCCCGACCACCCAAATGTTATGATTTTGTTGTAACTCACGCAAGGTACGAGCCAGATTAGTGACACGGATCAATGGCATTACTTCCGCGGCTCCGCAAGCTACTTTACGGGCGATAGCCGTTAATTGGGCGGATTTATCTTTTGGCACAATTACGGCACTCACGCCTGCGGCATCAGCAGTACGTAGACAGGCCCCTAAATTATGCGGATCTGTCACGCCATCTAAGACCAATAATAACGGGTTGCGCGTATCTGCTAAAATACGATCCAAGTCGCCTTCATTGAGTTCTTTGGCAGGTTGTACTCGGGCAATAATACCTTGATGCACTTCGCCATCTGCTTTTTTATCCAAGGTTTGGCGGTTCACCAGTTGTACAGCAATACCCAAACGATACAGTTCGTTTAATAACGGTTGTAGGCGTTTGTCTTCACGTCCTTTCAGTACGTAAACTTCGATTAAACGTTCTGGGGCATGGTTTAAAAAGGCACTCACTGCGTGAATGCCGTAAATCTTTTCACTCATTTATTTTCGTCTCTTTTTCTCAGATTTTTTCGCTTTACTTGAAATTTTTGTTTTTAACACCGCACTTTTTCTGCCTTTACTTTTGCTACGTTGCTTTTCGATACTTTCTGCATAACGTCCATTTTTCTTCAGCTTGTCTTTGGCGGTTTTACCTTCGCGTAATGGTTTACGTTCACTGGATACTAAAGAAAAATCCACTTGGCGTTGTTCGAGGCTGACGGCTTCGACACGGATGGTTACCTTATCTCCGATGCGGTAGATCATACCACTATTTTCACCGATTAAACGCTGTCGAGCGAGGTCAAATTGGTAGTAATCGTTATCTAAGGTAGAAATATGAACTAAACCGTCAATAAATAACTCATCTAAACGGACAAATAAGCCAAAGCCTGTGACAGAGGAAATGACACCACTAAATGCTTCACCCACATGATCTTGCATATATTCACATTTCAACCAATCGGCAACATCACGGGTGGCATCATCGGCACGGCGTTCTGTCATAGAACAGTGTTCACCTAATAACGCCATATCATCAAGCGTGTAGTGATAGCCGCCTGTATCGGTAGTTCTTCGTTTTGATCCTTTTAGTTTGGCTAAGAGGTATTTAATACCGCGGTGTAATGTGAGGTCAGGATAACGACGAATTGGTGAGGTAAAATGGGCATATTCCTCTAATGCTAGACCAAAGTGACCAATGTTATCAGGATGATAGACCGCTTGGCTTAATGAACGTAATAGCATGGTTTGTAATAATTCATGGTCAGGACGTTCACGTATTTGATCCAATAATTTGGCATAATCAGCGGTCGTCGGTTTATTGCCGCCTTCAAGGCTTAACCCACATTCACTGAGGAATTGACGGAATCCCGTCACTTTTTCTTCGCTTGGCCCCGCGTGGATACGGAAAAGTGCGGGTTCTTGATGTTTTTCCATAAAGTTTGCCGCTGCAATATTGGCGAGGATCATACATTCTTCAATGATTTTATGCGCATCATTACGAATGACGGGTTCAATACGCTCAATACGTCCCATTTCATTGAACACAAATTTGCTTTCAATGGTTTCAAAGTCAATCGCCCCACGCTGATGACGAGCCTCAACCAGTGTTTGGTACATCAGGTGAAGTTCTTTTAAATGCGGGACAAGTGCATGATAACGGGTACAAAGTTCTTCATCGTCTTCTAAAATGCGTGCGACTTTGGTATAAGTTAAGCGTGCATGCGAATTCATCACCGCTTCATAGAATTCGTAGCCCGTGATTTTCCCTTTCGCAGAAACATTCAACTCACATACCATACACAAACGATCGACTTGTGGATTGAGTGAACAAAGCCCATTGGAGAGAATTTCGGGTAACATCGGGACAACACGATTAGGGAAATAGACAGAGTTTCCACGTGCATGCGCCTCGTTATCGAGGGCCGTTCGGAGACGAACATAATAGCTGACATCAGCAATCGCCACCCATAGCTTCCAGCCCCCACCACGTTTTTTCTGGCAAAAAACTGCATCATCGAAATCGCGTGCATCTTCACCATCAATGGTGACTAACGGGAGATGGCGTAAATCAACACGCCCTGCTTTCGCTTCTTCAGGTACCGTTTCACTGAGTTTTTCCACTTGTTTGAGTACCGCATTAGGGAAGACATGAGGAATATCATGGTTGCGGATGGCAATTTCCACTTCCATCCCTTTTGCCATATTTTCACCGAGAATTTCTGTAATTACGCCAACAGGTTGGCTAAATGTAGCCGTACGTGGTTTTAATTCCACTACCACGACTTGTCCCATACGTGCGCCTTGACGATGCTCATTAGGAATTAAAATATCGCGGTTAATTCGACTGTCATCCGGTACTACATAACCAATACCGTCTTCTAAGAAAAAACGACCGACAATCTGTTTTTTACGTTGTTGTAGGACACGAACGATGCGGACTTCTTGGCGTCCACGACGATCAAATCCACTCGGTTGAGCAAGCACATAGTCACCATGCATGACCCGTTGCATTTGGCTGTTTGGAATAAACCAATCACTGTCTTTGCCTTCTACTTGTAAAAAACCATACCCATCACGGTGACCTAATACCGTGCCTTTTAATAAATCCAGTTTTTCAGGTAAGGCATAGCGTTTGCGTTTGGTGAATACAAGTTGTCCATCATTTTCCATGGCTCTTAAGCGACGACGCATGGCTTCTTGTTGAGCTTCATCTTTGATCGAAAACGTTGTTAACAGTTCTTCTTTTGAAATAGGGGCATGATGTTGACGAATGGTATCAAGAATAAACTCACGGCTGGGAATCGGGTTCTCATATTTCGCCAGTTCCTCTTGATAGTTTGGATCTTGCAAAGCTTGATTTTTTTTGATTTTTGGCATAATGGCTCCCTCTGTGAATGGATATGCGCATTCGTTTGATTTACCCAAGTTTGACACTCTGGGGTAGTGAAAGCAAGTAAAAAACCTGCTCGCTACAGAAACAACCCATGACATGCTGAATCGTGGAGAATGAAAGGGTAAAGACAAAGCAAATTTCGATAATTTACAGAAAATTCTCTGTTATAAAGGTACATTTTTTGATACATTTAGCACAATTTTTCAATACTCACAGTTGAGTGTCCATTATTTAATTTAGTTCAGCGGAATTCTTATGTTATTTAAAAAAATTCGAGGCTTATTTTCAAATGATCTGTCTATCGATCTTGGCACGGCGAATACGTTAATTTATGTCAAAGGTCAGGGGATCGTGTTAGATGAACCATCTGTCGTTGCTATTCGTCAAGAACGTTCAGGTGCATTAAAAAGTATTGCGGCGGTTGGTAAAGATGCCAAATTAATGTTAGGCCGTACACCAAAAAGTATTGTCGCTATTCGTCCAATGAAAGACGGGGTAATTGCCGATTTTTTTGTGACCGAAAAAATGTTGCAATACTTCATTAAGCAAGTGCATAGCAGTAATTTTATGCGTCCAAGTCCAAGAGTGTTGGTTTGTGTGCCAGCAGGGGCAACGCAAGTTGAACGCCGTGCAATTAAAGAGTCTGCGATTGGAGCTGGTGCACGTGAAGTGTATTTGATTGAAGAGCCGATGGCGGCGGCGATTGGGGCAAAACTCCCCGTTTCTACTGCAACAGGCTCAATGGTTATTGATATTGGTGGGGGCACCACGGAAGTTGCGGTAATTTCTTTAAATGGCATCGTCTATTCCTCTTCAGTACGTATTGGTGGTGATCGTTTTGATGAAGCGATTATTTCTTATGTACGTAAAACCTTTGGCTCGATTATTGGTGAGCCAACTGCGGAACGTATTAAGCAAGAAATTGGTAGTGCGTTTGTTCAAGAAGGCGACGAAATCCGTGAAATTGAAGTGCATGGTCATAACCTAGCAGAAGGTGCACCACGTTCATTCAAACTTACCTCCCATGATGTACTAGAAGCTATTCAGGCACCATTAAATGGCATTGTTGCCGCGGTGCGTACGGCATTAGAAGAGTGTCAACCAGAGCATGCGGCGGATATTTTTGAGCGTGGAATGGTATTAACCGGTGGTGGTGCGTTGATTCGTAATATTGATGTCTTACTTTCAAAAGAAACGGGCGTCCCTGTTATCATTGCGGATGATCCTTTAACTTGCGTTGCCCGTGGTGGTGGTGAGGCGTTAGAGATGATTGATATGCACGGTGGTGATATTTTTAGCGACGATATCTAATAAGCGTTAAAAGTGCGGTAAAAATCGACCGCACTTTTACTTATCTTTTCTTGCTGACAAGGCTAACCTAACGCAGATATGAAACCCATTTTCGGAAAAGCACCGCCCTTAGGTCTTCGTTTAATTTTGGCTATTTTGGCTTCCATTGCACTGATTGTGTCAGATGGACAATCTAATGCCATGATTAAAGCACGTAGCATCATGGAAACCGCGGTAGGGGGATTATATTATCTTGCCAATACCCCTCGAACAGTGCTGGATGGGGTGTCGAATAATTTAGTTGATACCAATAAATTGCAAATTGAGAATCGCGTTTTGCGTGAGCAGCTACGTGAGAAAAATGCTGATTTGTTATTATTGGATCAATTGAAAGTTGAAAACCAGCGCCTGCGTTTATTACTCAATTCTCCCCTGCGTACTGATGAATATAAAAAAATTGCTGAAGTCTTGACTGCGGAAACCGATGTCTATCGTAAACAGGTAGTGATTAATCAAGGCGAGCGTGATGGCGCGTATGTGGGACAACCTATCATTGATGAAAAAGGCATTGTGGGGCAACTTATCTCAGTAGGGGAAAATACGAGCCGAGTTTTATTATTAACTGATGTCACACACTCGATTCCAGTGCAAGTTTTGCGTAATGATGTGCGTTTAATTGCCAGTGGCACAGGGCGTAATGATGAACTGAGTTTAGATCATGTTCCACGCTCGGTGGACATTGTCAAAGGGGATCTATTGGTGACCTCTGGACTCGGTGGACGTTTTTTAGAAGGCTATCCCGTTGCCATTGTGGAGTCAGTCTCACGTGATGGACAAAATTATTTTGCCACCGTCACCGCTAAACCCTTAGCCTCAATTGAACGTTTACGTTATGTCCTACTTTTATGGCCGACGAACGAAGAGATGCGTAAAGTCCGCTCTATTTCACCAGAAGATATTCGACGTACTGTACAACAACGTTTGGAAAACCAAGGTGCCGAAGCAGACAAGGTAACAAAAACGTTGGTGAAAGAGGAAAGTGAAACACCGCCTTCTGAATCAGAGGACGCGAGTCCAACACTTGAAAACCCAGCTGAAAATAGTCCGTTGCCGACAATAACAGAGACACCATCGAGAGAGGAGCCCTGATGCAAAAGCGTTTAATCTTACAATGGTTAATTTTGACTTGTACGTTTATTGTGGCATTGGTGATGGAGATCGCGCCTTGGCCAACAGATTTCCAAAATTTTAAACCTGCTTGGTTAGTGCTTGTCCTATTATATTGGACATTGTCTTTGCCTAACAAGGTGAGTATTGGGTCTGCGTTCGTGCTCGGTGTGATTTGGGACTTAGTGCTAGGATCCATTCTAGGTGTACACGCACTCGTTTTATCACTTTTTACCTATTTGGTTGCACTGAATCATTTAGTCGTACGTAATTTGTCACTTTGGATGCAAAGCTTATTAGTGGTTATGTTTGTTTTTGCGCTTCGATTCAGTATTTTTCTCGTTGAGTTACTGTTGCATAGCGCATCTTTTAATTGGCAAGAAAGCTATGGCGCATTAGCAAGTGGGATATTATGGCCATGGGTTTTTTTACTTTTGCGTAAAATTCGTCGCCAATTACAGCTACATTAACCGATTTATCTGCAATCGCTAGACATAATGATCCGCATTTTCTGCCATCTGCCCTTTACGCCATTCTATTGTACTAAATAGGCCAAGTGAATTATCCACTAAGCGAACATATTCCAGCTCAACCTGCCAAACGGTGAGTTGATCAATTAAGTGGTGGGAATATTCTGTTTTATATAAAGCACGGGCTTTTTCTGCCTGAGTTGAGAATAATTGACTAGATCGACCTGTAAATTGTACCCCTTGTAAAGAGGGAACAAATCGTGTTGGAACAAAAATAGTACCCGCGACACGGGAATTATTGCGAATCACTTTCGCGTGATGCGTTTGATCACCTGTAATATAAATTAATCTATTTTCTTTTTCGTCGAAAATATAATAAAAGGCATTTGCCCAAGGGAGATTATTTTCTGTACAGGCAAGAGTAAATAAGTATTGTTTCTTAATAAAATCGACTACTCGCTTATGCATATATTTTTCTCAATTTATTATTTTACGAAAAATGTTAAAATTTGTTCTCATTTTGACATAATTTTGTACAAAGAGTAAATAACTATTGGTAATAAATACAAGTACATAACCATTTTTATTTTATAGTCAATTTGGTTATTTTTTGTTCTATATCTGTTGGCAGAAAATTATTTTTTATCACATTCATATTATCTTTTTATTTATATGGAAATCTTCTTATGTATTGACCACATCTAAAAAGTGGGAAAACTTAGAAAATAATGTAAATACAGCGCGGAAAGGATCAAGAGAGGTGAAATAGTCCTCTCTTGAATAGTGAAGTTAACGTAAAAAGGCAGGAATTTTACTTTCGTACTCAGCGATTTTGTCTTCATGTTGCAAAGTCAGGCCGATATTGTCTAGCCCATTTAATAAGCAATGACGACGGAAAGGATCGATTTCAAAGGAATAGACGTTGTCATTGGCAGTGACGGTTTGAGCTTCGAGATCGACCGTAATAGTGGCACCTTCATGAGCCTTCACAAACTGGAATAATTCTTCCACTTCTTCATCGCTTAGGCGAATCGGTAACATCTGATTATTCAAGCTATTACCATAAAAAATATCGGCAAAACTCGGGGCAATAATCACTCGAATACCATAATCATCCAATGCCCAAGGGGCGTGCTCACGAGAAGAGCCACAACCGAAGTTCTCACGTGCTAATAAAATACTGGCACCTTGATAACGAGGGTAATTTAAGACGAAATCAGGATTCGGCTGTTTGCCTTCCTCGTCTAAAAAACGCCATTCATGAAAGAGATGTTGGCCAAAACCTGTGCGGGTCACTTTTTGTAAGAACTGTTTTGGGATAATGGCATCAGTATCGACATTGGATGCATCGAGTGGCACGGCGATACCCGTGTGTTGTTTGAATTCTTTCGGCATATTATTTCTCTCTTACGTGTTGATTCTGTGATGTTGTACCGTACCTGTTATTTTGTTACTTTCTTTGTTTGACCAAAGAAAAGTAACCAAAAGAAAGGCGACCTTATGATTTTGCTTTTCTTACACTCAGGCAAAATCGAAGGGGAGCTTGTCTGGGCATTATCAATAAAGTGCGGTTAGTTTTAAAAAAGTTTTTTTGTTTTCCCCTCTGGGGTTGAGAGGGGAATGTGCTTAATGTAATTCTACGTTGCGGATGTCGACAAATTTACCGTAAACCGCAGCAGCAGCAGCCATGGCTGGGCTGACTAAGTGGGTACGTCCGCCTCGGCCTTGGCGTCCCTCAAAGTTACGGTTACTGGTGGACGCGCAACGTTCACCGGGTTCTAAGCGGTCGTTGTTCATGGCTAAACACATTGAACAACCCGGTAAACGCCATTCAAAGCCCGCTTCGATAAAGATTTTATCTAACCCTTCTTTTTCCGCTTGCTCTCTGACTAAACCCGAGCCAGGTACGACCAAGGCTTGTACCCCCTCAGCGACTTTACGCCCTTTGGCGACCGCGGCGGCGGCACGTAAGTCTTCGATACGAGAGTTGGTGCAAGAACCAATAAAGACCTTGTTAATTGCCACATCCGTTAATTTAATGCTATGTGGTAAATCCATGTAAGTTAAGGCTTTCTCTGCAGATTGACGCTCAATTGGATCTGACATCTCTGCTGGATTTGGGATCGGTTGATTAATGCCAATCACTTGCCCTGGGTTGGTCCCCCAAGTCACTTGTGGTTCGATTTCACTGGCTTCTAGCGTGACAACGGTATCAAATTCTGCGTCTGCATCAGTCTGTAAGGTTTTCCAATAGGCGACGGCCTCATCCCAATCTTTACCTTTGGGGGCATAAGGTTTGTCTTTTAAGTAGGCAAAAGTAGTGTCATCAGGGGCGATAATGCCGGATTTGGCACCTAATTCGATAGCCATGTTACACACTGTCATACGCCCTTCCATAGACAGATCGCGGATCGCTTCACCACAAAACTCCACCACATGTCCAGTGCCGCCCCCCATGGTGGTTTTGCCGATGATCGCTAACACAATATCTTTCGCCGTAATCCCATCACGTACTTTACCACGCACTTCAATTTTCATTTTTTTGGCTCGTGCCTGTTTGATGGTTTGTGTGGCAAGTACATGCTCGACCTCAGAAGTACCGATACCAAAGGCTAATGCGCCAAATGCCCCATGGGTCGCAGTGTGGGAATCCCCACATACAATGGTCATACCGGGTAAGGTGAGCCCTTGTTCTGGTCCCATCACATGCACAATCCCTTGATTGATGTGATTAATATCGTAAAGTGTGATGCCAAACTGCTCGGTGTTTTTGGCTAATTCCACCATTTGTACCCGTCCCATTTCGCCAGAACCTGCTAAATCGCGACTGTCAGTCGGCACATTATGATCCATAGTGGCGATAGTTTTGCTCGGTTGACGTACGCTACGTCCCATGGCACGTAAACCATCAAAGGCTTGTGGCGAAGTGACCTCATGCACTAAATGGCGATTAATGTAAAGCAATGGCGTTTCGCCACTGGCTTCATGAACGATGTGAGCATCGAAGAGTTTTTCGTATAGGGTTTTGGACATGATGGTATTCCTAATGATATTTGAGTTTTCCTTATCTTATTGTTCCGCATTTCTCGCCTTTTTTGCTTGTGCAATAAGGGATAAAACACACACCGACTAAACATCCTCACTGCACGCGGGCAGTTCACATCGGGACATATTGACGAAAAAGTGCGGTCAATTTTTTAAACGTTTTATTTCACTGCTTGTGCGATTAAATCACCCATTTTTTGGGTTGAAATAGGCGGATTTTCATCGGCTAAATCAGCGGTGCGGTGTCCTTCTGCGAGGACTTGTTTTACTGCGTTTTCAATTGCGGTAGCGGCATCGTTTAAATTGAAACTATGACGTAACATCATCGCCGCCGATAAAATTTGAGCAATGGGGTTGGCGATGCCTTTACCCGCAATATCGGGCGCAGAGCCGCCAGCCGGTTCGTATAAACCAAAGCCTTTTTCATTCAAACTTGCCGACGGTAACATCCCCATTGAGCCGGTGATCATGGCACATTCATCGGAGATGATATCGCCGAAAATATTCGAGCAAAGTAACACATCAAAAAATTCAGGCTGTTTGATTAATTGCATCGTGGCGTTATCAATATAGATATGATCTAATTTCACGTCTGGGTAATCTTTTGCTACATCACACACCACTTCTCGCCATAAAACTGAGCTCATTAATACGTTTGCTTTATCTACTGAAGTCACGTGTTTTGTGCGTTTCATCGCAGTGTCAAACGCGACGCGGGCAATTCGTTCGATTTCATAACGATGATACACTTCGGTATCAAAGGCTTTTTCGTTAGCCCCTTCGCCTTCACGCCCTTTCGGTTGACCAAAATAAATGCCGCCGGTTAATTCGCGCACAGTAACCATATCAAAGCCTTTAGCGGAGATATCTGCACGCAATGGACAGAATTTTTCTAGGCCTTGGTAAAGGGTGGCAGGACGTAAGTTACAGAATAAGGCAAAGTGCTTGCGTAAAGGCAACAAGGCACCACGTTCTGGTTGTTGGGTGGGTGGGAGGTGTTCCCATTTTGGTCCACCGACGGAGCCAAATAAAATCGCATCACTTTCTTCACAACCTTTTAGTGTGGCTTCTGGTAATGGCGTACCGTGGTTGTCGATAGCAATGCCGCCCACATCAAAGGTACGGTAATTTAATTTGAACGAGTATTTTTGTTGTACGACATCTAACACTTTAATGGCTTCTGCCATGATTTCTGGCCCGATACCGTCGCCACTTAATACGGCGATGTTGAATGTTTGCATTTGGTTTTTTCCTTTTATCTTTTAATGAACTTATATTGGATGTAGGTGTTAATTTAATTTTTCAGTGTTGTTACTTTTCTTTGCGTCGCCAAAGAAAAGTAACCAAAAGAAAAGCGACCCTGCTAAGCCTTATTCCCTCTCTCCATTCACATTTTTCAAACGGAAAATTTAGCACTCACCAACTTTTTTGGCTCAAACAAGCTAAATTTTCCTAAAAATGTGAATTCCGTTCGGCGGCGTAGAAGGGAACCCATAACTCTCTCAAAAGTGCGGTGTGTTTTGGGAAATTTTTACACGCCAGCAATTTTATGTAATTTCAAGTCTGCAACTTTTTGTGAACGATAAATCGCATTAATAGCATGAATCAATGCTCTGGCGGAGGATTCGACAATGTCGGTGGCAAGACCAACACCATGGAAACGTCTGCCTTCGTGCTCCACAACGATATCCACCTGACCTAAGGCTTCTGCACCTTCTCCTTTGGCTGTTAAGTTGTAGTGAAGCATGTTGATATTTAATTCCGTGATGGACAAGATGGCATTGTACACCGCATCAACAGGGCCATTCCCTCCATTAGACACTTGGCTGATTTTTTTACCATCTAATTCTACTTGGACGAAGGCGGAAGCTGGTAAATGGCTGATACATTGTGAAGTAATCACATCTAAAGTTAAGCGATCTTCATCCCCTTGCTGCATATCAATAAAGGCAAGGGCTTCCAAATCATAGTCGAACACTTGACCTTTTTTATCCGCTAATTTCAAGAAAGCATCATAAAGTTTGTCTAAATCATAATCGCTCTCTTGGTAGCCCATGTCGCTCATGTGGTTTTTCACTGCGGCACGACCAGAGCGGGCGGTTAAGTTTAATTTTTCTTTCTTCAAACCAATGCTTTCTGGCGACATAATTTCATAAGTATTTTTATGTTTCACCATACCGTCTTGGTGAATACCTGATGAATGAGCAAAGGCATTAGCGCCGACAATGGCTTTATTCGGTTGAATTGGCATATTACATAATTGACTCACCATTTGGCTGACTCGGTGAATCTCTTGCGTGTTAATACGGGTATCTAAACCATTGAACATATCTTGGCGCGTTTTAATCGCCATGACCACTTCTTCTAGAGCGGTATTACCTGCGCGTTCACCAATACCATTAATGGTACACTCAATTTGTCGTGCCCCATTTTGAATGGCGGTTAATGAGTTAGCGGTTGCCATGCCTAAATCATTGTGGCAATGAACAGAAATAATCGCTTTATCAATATTCGGCACACGATTCATCACGTTGGCAATAATATCGCCATATTGATAAGGTAAGCAGTAGCCTACGGTATCGGGAATGTTGACGGTGGTGGCGCCCGCTTTAATGGCCGCTTCGACAATACGACAAATATTATCAACGCCAGTACGTCCGGCATCTTCGCAAGAAAATTCAACATCGTCGGTGTAGTTTCTGGCACGTTTTACGGCATTGATCGCCATCTCGACCACATCTTCAAAAGTGCGACGTAATTTGGCTTCCACATGTAAGGCGGAGGTGGCAATAAAAGTGTGGATTCGGAATGCCTCAGCCACTTTTAACGCTTCCGCTGCGGCATCAATATCTTTATCCACTGCGCGCGATAAGGCACAGACTCGGCTATTTTTAATATGATGCGCAATCGTTTGGACTGACTCAAAATCACCGGCAGAAGAAATAGGGAAACCGACTTCCATGACATCGACGCCTAAACGTTCCAAGGCGAAAGCAATTTGTAATTTTTCTTTTACGGTTAAACTGGCTTTTAATGCTTGTTCGCCATCACGTAATGTGGTGTCAAAAATAATGATGTTGTTGTTTGCCATATGTTGTCCTTATTCTTCTTTGTCTTGTGCAGTTTAGAGTATAAAAAGGGTATTTTTACATAAAAAAGACCCGCTATTGTGCGGGTCTATTTGTTGGATACTTTACTGTTTTTTATCCACAACCTAGCCGCACAATGACTGTGTGAGCAGAAGGTTGAGAGATAAAGAAAACTGGGTAAACATAAAGTAAAAATCCTTGTTTTGAAACGGTAACGGATTTCATATTACCGATTAATATAATGCTGTCAAATAAAATTTTAGTGTTTAATTTGTTTTTGTGAGGGGTTTTTAGAAAGGGGGCAGGGGAAAAAACTATTATTTTTGCCTCTTTTAGTTTGTCATTCTATATTATCCAATACAGATATGTTTTTTATACTGTATTTTTCATAATGTATAAAAAATACCACTTTTTTATACGTGGGTGGAAAAGTGAAAGTCAGTCAACGAGTGCAAGTATGCGTTGTTATGCTTTGTCGTCGTTCTCAAAGGTGACAAGCTAAACTAACTAATTATGAGTTGGATACCTTTCTCAATCAGTTTATCACGCATTTCTTTAGGTAAATTATCATCAGTCACAATCGTATGGATTTTTTCTAAACCACAAACGATATTTGGCGTTTTGCGGCCAAATTTACTGGAGTCAGCAAGGACAACAATTTTTTTGGCGGCGTTACACATTAATGAACTAACGCGATAAACTTCATTAAAGGTGGTTAAGCCAACCTCAAGATCAAGGCCGTCAGTGCCAATAAATAATGTGTCAAAGGTCGAACCGATAAAAACGGATTCAGCAAAATAGCCATGAAATGAAGCTGATTTTTCACGAAATGAGCCACCAGACATCAATAGGTTATACGATTTATTGAGTTGTAACACGGCATTAAAAATAGTTAGACTATTTGTCATGATAGATAAGTTATCAAATGCAGTTAGATTGGGGATAATTTGTAGGACGGTACTTCCCGCATCGAAGATAATGGAATCACCTTCGTTGATCAGCGTAGCGGCTTTTTTACCGATTCGTTGCTTTTGATTGAGGTTGACATTCGTTTTGAAATCAATCGGTGGATCTTGCTCAAGATCTTTTTGGGTGACGACGACACTGCCATACGTTCTTAATACTTTATTTTGTTTTTCCAACACAGTGAGGTCTTTACGAATTGTTGCGCCAGTAAGATGAAAATGACTCGCTAATTCATCGACTTTGGTTTTTCCATGCGTCATTAAATAATTAAAAATATGTTGCTGTCTTTCAAAAGGTTTCATGTTCTTTCCTTATCTTAGCAAGCATATTTTCGTGCTATCTTGCTAATCCTCTTCCAATTTTTTGAGCACATCAAGTAGTGTGGGAAATTGTGCATCTGCAATGGCAAACTGAGCATTTTGGTATTGTGTATTCACAACAAATGTACGTAGATTTGCTGCTTTAGCGGCAATCAACCCCACCACACTGTCTTCAATCACCAGACTCTCTTTAGCGGGAATACCTAATTTTTCAATGGTTTTCAGGTATACCGCAGGGTGTGGTTTTCCAAATGGCTCATCATTCGCACTGCATTGGAATGCAAAGTAATCCCATAATTTTAATTTATCAAATACCGCTTGAATAATTATCGGGGGAGATGAGGTCGCGACAGCCATTTTAATCTGTTTTGCTTTAAGGTAATTCAGCAATTCATAGAGCCCAAACATCGGCTTACCTTCTTGCAAAATGGCTTGATGTGCACGGGTTAAAATCGTATCCGCTAATATTTGTGTGGTAGTCGGCAAATTAAAATGTTCGATCCAAATATTGGCAATTTCGTCAATCCGTTGACCACGAGTCAATTGTTCACAGGTGTGTATTGTAATGTGAATACCAAAATTTGCTAAGGCATCAATTTGCGCTTTTGCCCATTGTGGCTCAGAGTCAATGATGACACCGTCCATATCAAAAATAACACTACTTATTTTCATTTATTTTCAACCATATTATAAGTATTTTGTCGTTAAAAGTGTATCAATTGAAAGAAAAAAGTTTCATTTGGTTACTTTAGCTTCTATATAACGATGAAATGGCAATTTTTAAGGCAAATTGTGATTTTTTATCTTTGGGAAAAATATGTTCTGGTTGGATTTGATCGACTTTTAAGCCAATGACAGGTTCACATTTTTGTGGGCGAGCAAAGACAGAAAGCCCTTTCATCTGTAAGCTATCAATAACCATATCATTCTCATCTACTGCCAATACAATGAGTGACTTTGGATTAAAGCGCCCACTGTTTCTGCCTGTTAAAATTTTACCTTTTTGACTAATCGCCATAAAGGCTCGATTAAAGGCGGTGACTTGTAGCCAACCCAGGATAATTTGCATCAGCCACATAAACGAAGCAAAGAAAATCAATATTGTTATGTTATCCATGTCCCCTCCAAAAATTTGAAATAACTTTTAGCCAAGTTTTGAAAATTCAGTGCCAAATAGCGGGATGTTTTCTTAACAAGGCTAAAAGTTAGCGTACTGTTGTTCGCTTAGAACATTACTTGACCACCGGTGATATTAATTGATTGGCCTGTACAATAAGAGGCTTCTTCACTGGCATAGAATTTCAGTACGTTCAATACATCTTGATAATCACAACCACGTTTAAGTGGTACTTTATCAATGTACACTTGTTCAACTTGATCTTCAGGAATACCTAATTTCTTCGCGTATTGAGGGATCAAAGATTGGAACATTGGTGATTTGAGTAAGTTACCTAACATTAATGAATGTACGGTAATGCCGTGATCAGCAAGATCCAAGGCAAGAGACTGGGTTAAACCTACACCACCGAATTTCGCCGCACTATAACCTGAGTTGTATTTACTACCGACTTTACCTGATTTAGAGTTAATTTGGATAATACGACCTTTCACACCATCACGGATCATTAAGCGAGAGAAGTGTTTCGCACATAAGAAGTAACCAGTTAGGTTAACTTTGACAGAAAGATCGAAATCTTTTAACTCGAAATCCCAAATTGGAGAGGCTTTCGCAGTACCTGCACTATAAACGAGTAGGTCAACTCGTCCGAACGCTTCATCTGTGGCATGGGCGAGCTTTTCAACGCTTGCTTCATCACCCGCATCTACTTGTACGCCAACAGACTGACCTTCGCCACGTTGTGTATTAATACGTGCCGCAACTTGTTTGGCATTTTCACCATTAAGGTCAGCAACGACAACACGGTATCCCGCTTCAGCGAGACCTTCAGATAAGAAGGCACCTAATGTTTGGCCTCCACCAACAACGACTGCAACTTTTGACATAACTTTTTCCTTCTAAAAATTAAAATGGATTATTCTTCATCACGTTTGATAATTAACACACTATCGATTGCTACGCTTTGCGGTGGCGTTCCTTGGAGGTGAATACTTCCAGGGAATTCCGCCTCCGTCGCACTATCAAAGCGCCAAGTCACATGACCAAGCTCTCTGAGATTTTTGTTCGCAACATTCCCGATGGCGGTGATGAAGTAGGTTTGTTGGTCAAAATTTACTTGATCACCAACCTGTAAGTCATCAAGTAATTCCCCATGTGCGAGAATATAGCAGTAGTCCACTATTCCTTCTGGCACGCCCTGTTTAAACGTGATCAGCATACCATCTTCTAAGGCTTCGGCTGCTGAACCGCCAACGTCAGTAAATTTGGTTTGATAAAGCGTCTTCATTACTAAATCCTTACCTGCGTCAATTTGAGTTAAGTGGATATAATGGACGTATTAGAAACGTCCATTACGTGAAGTTTAATGATAAATAAAGGCGGAAACTAACCATGCGATGAGTACTGTTGGTGCCCCTGTTAAGAAACGGCCAACTAATACAGCAGGTACGCCAACGCGTACAGTATCTTGTTTTGCTTCTGCCATTGATAGACCTACTGGGATGAAATCACAAGCCGCTTGAGCATTGATAGCAAATAATGCCGGTAGGGCGAGATGTGGAGGAATATTGCCTAAACCAATTTGCGTCCCCACTAAAACACCAATGACTTGTGCAATAACTGCCCCTGGCCCCAAGAATGGTGAAAGAAGCGGGAAAGAACAGATCAAGGCTAGCGTGACGAGTCCTATTGGGCTATTTGCTAAAGGTGTTAAACCGTGAGCGACTAAATCCCCTAAACCAGATGCAATGATGATACCGATTAAGGCTGAAACGAACGCCATAAATGGCAAAATTGTTTTCAGTACGGTGTCAATGGTGTCTCGTCCAGCTTGGAAGAAGACCGCCACAATAGCCCCCATTCCAATACCAATTTTTGCTAATAAACCATCGCTTTGCTCAGTAATTTTTTTATTCGCATCATATTCTTTGTATTGCTGAGTTGGTGCGGCTGATTCTTTCACACTTTCTGCTACTTGTGGTGCAGGTGCATCTGAATCAATCAGCTGAATGTTTTGTGGTTTCACACCTGAAACATAAATATCTTCTACAATATATTGTGCAAGCGGACCTGATTTACCTGTTGCGTGAATATTAATGGTCGGAATACGACGTTTTGGGTATAAACCACAACGTAATGTACCGCCACAGTCAATGATTGCGATACCGATTTCTTCTGCAGGTGGTTCACCTTCTT
Organism: Bisgaard Taxon 45; assembly: GCA_030783905.1. GTDB lineage: Bacteria > Pseudomonadota > Gammaproteobacteria > Enterobacterales > Pasteurellaceae > Pasteurella. The sequence goes on from JAQAHH010000006.1 coordinate 360,556, forward strand.
TGAAACCATCAACCGCTTCCCAACCTGTTAATTGTGCAATCGTCTCCACGATCTCTGGTCGAGTGCCCCCAGTCATATAAACAACTTTTTTCCCTTCGACTACTGGTAGCGTTAAAGGACCGCCCCAACCACTATTGCCTCTTTCAATATAAAGTGCTTTACTCATTATTTGTTACTCCGTTCTTAAGAGATGATTATTTAGCGATGTGAACTTCACGTTCAAGGGTGATACCCATTCTTTTCTCAAAAATTGCGGTAGTGAAGTCAGTGATCCAGCCACGGAAAAAGTTAGTTACCATACCGACTAGCAAATAACTGATTGCTAACGGACCAAGCGGTAAACCTAATGTGGTTAAGCCACTTGCGATACCTAAGTAAACAAAGAGTTCGCCTGGATTAATGTGTGGGAATAATCCATTCATTGAATGGCAGCTATATGAAGCAGCAGCGTAATAGCTTGGTTTGTAACGTTCAGGTAAGAAACGGCCTAAACTTAATGTCATGGGATTACAGAAAATAAATGTCCCAATGACGGGTAAAATTAAATAGCGAGAGATGGGATTGCCGGCACTACGTTGGGCAAGACGCTCAATACGTTCTTGTCCAATAAACTTAATTAAAGCATTCATGACAACCAAAAGAGAAATTAATAAAGGTAAGATGCCTGTCATCATACTCACTAAAACTTCACCACCTTTCTGGAATAGCCCAATAAACCACTCGGCACCATGTGTAATGTATTCGATCATACGACCTCCTATAATGAAGAGTTGAAATTGTGTTGCTGTAGAACGACAACGTGTTTGATCATAGATCATTTCTGTTTTAAAAAAAGTGAGTTAGATCACAGTTCGAAAACAAATTTATCAAAATGAAATAAAAATATTTTATTTTGATTTTTTATTTTTCATTTTTCATTTCTTTTAGTGTGATAAGACGAATATTCACTCTGAAATATAGAAATAGTATAAAGTATGAACGAAAGATGATGAAAAAAGAGGAAAAAAGAGGGGTAAAAACAAACAACGTGCGATAAACCCTGTTCTACATGGCTAACGCACTTTGTGAAAAACGTCTCAGAAGGTATGGCATTGATTAGGATCGCCACTGTTTAAGCCTCGCTTGAACCAATGTAAACGTTGCGCTGCGGTACCGTGAGTAAAGCTATCGGGGACAACATAACCTTGAGAGCGTTTTTGTAGGCGATCATCGCCCACTGCTTCAGCTGCATTGAAGGCGTTTTCAATATCACCGGTTTCAAATAGCCCTGTTTGGGTCGCCTGATATGCCCAAACGCCCGCAAAGCAATCTGCTTGGAGTTCCACTTTAACGGAAAGTTGGTTGGCTTGGGTACGACTTGTTTGCCCTTGTAATTGATGTACTTTGGGTAAAATGCCAAGCAGATTTTGGATATGATGTCCCACTTCATGTGCAATCACATAGGCAAATGCGGCTTCTCCGCCTGCGCCAAGCGTTGTTTTCATGTCCTGATAAAAGGATAAATCAAGATAGACTTTACGATCATTCGGGCAATAAAAGGGCCCCATGGCAGATTGCCCCGTGCCACAAGCCGTATGGGTTACGCCATTATAGAGTACCATTACTGGTGGCTGATAATGTTGTTGGTGACGGCTAAAGTAGTTGCCCCAGACTGTTTCTGTATCTGCAAGCACGACTCGAGATAAACTGTTGAGTTCTTGTTCTTCTTGACTGGCTAATGGACTCGATTGCGGTATGTCAACATCTGATGTACCAACTAAGCTGGATAAATCCACACCATAATAGGCGCCAATGAGTAAAATAATGATGCCTAAAATGCCCGTTTTCTTACCCCCGCCCAAGCCACGACGATCTTCTACATTTGTGCTTTCTCTACGGCCACGCCAACGCATAATCTGTTCTCACTTATTCTCATTAAAAAGGTATTCTAGCTTAGATTGTTCAAAGTGCGGTCAAATTTGTGCAAAAATTTTCAAGTTATGTAAAGATTTGCCTTAGTCGTGGACTTCACTGCATGATTCCGTTATGGTCTAGTTGATTTTTTAACAAAAGAGGAATGTATTATGGGTTTATTTGATTTTGTCAGTGATATTGGGCGTAAGCTTTTTTCTAAACAAGAAGACGCAGCAGAAGCACTCGCTAAACATATTAAAGAAGATAATCCAGGCATTGAAGACCTCAATGTGAAAGTAGAGGATGGCGTAGCAAGCATTGAAGGGACGGCAAAATCAGCAGGCGCGCTTGAGAAGGCAGTCTTAATGGCAGGTAATGTGGCAGGCATTACCAAAGTCAAGGTAGATAAAGTGGTGATTGTGAGTGGCGAAAGCCTAAGTGGTGACGATGAATTTTATGTGATTCAAAAAGGGGATACGTTGTGGAAAATTGCCGAGAAAACTTATGGTAATGGTAGCAAATACACGGCTATCGTCGAGGCAAATAAAGAAGTGATTAAAGATGCGGATAAAATTTTCCCAGGGCAGAAAATTCGTTTACCAAAAGCACTTTAAGACACCTTGATTTTATTGTGATAAAAAGGAAGCCGAGAAAGTCGGCTTCCTTTTTGTTTGGTTCAAAAAATAAACAAATATGCGTTTTTATACGGCATTTTCTCGACTGATGTGTTTTAAACCGCTATAATTCGTCGGTTATTTTTAACTTTAAATTTTTACTAACGTGTTCGGTGCGTGCATTCGCCGAGTGCAAATTCATTTTGAGGTAACATAATGTCATTTACTATTGAAACAACTCAAGGTCTTGAGCGTCGTGTTCAAATCACCGTTCCAGCTGAAACTGTTGAAAGTGCCGTACGTGAAGAATTAAAACGTGTTGCAAAAACGGCACGCGTTGACGGTTTCCGTAAAGGTAAAGTGCCACCACATATCATTGAAAAACGTTTTGGTGCCTCTGTGCGTCACGATGTACTGGGTGATGTATTACAAAGCAATTTCTTCAATGTCATGATTGAACAAAAAGTGAATCTAGTTGGTCGTCCATCTTTTGCGGTTGAGCAATTTGAAGCGGGCAAAGATTTAGTGTTCACTGCAACATTTGAAGTGTATCCAGAAGTGGCTTTACAAGGTTTAGATCAAATCAAAGTAGAAAAACCAGTGGTTGAAATTACGGATGCAGACATTGATAAAATGATCGATGTATTACGTAAACAACAAGCGACTTGGGCGGAAACAGAAGACGCAGCGAAAGCAGAAGATCGTGTTGTGATCGATTTTGAAGGGTCTGTGGACGGTGAAGTATTTGAAGGCGGTAAAGCAGAAGATTTCACCTTATTCATGGGGCAAGGTCGTATGATCCCGGGTTTTGAAGAGGGCATTGTAGGTCACAAAGCGGGCGAACAATTTGAGATTAATGTGACTTTCCCTGAAGAATATCACGCTGAAAACTTAAAGGGTAAAGCTGCTAAATTTGCGATTACCTTGAAAAAAGTGGAAGTGATGGTATTACCTGAATTAACCGATGAATTTGTGGCTAAATTCGGTCCAAACACCAAAACTGTTGATGATTTACGTAACGAAATTCGCAAAAATATGCAACGTGAATTGAAAAATGCATTAACAGCGAAAGTAAAAGGTCAAGTAATTGACGGTTTATTAGCACAAAATGCCATCGACGTACCGGCATCTGCAGTAGAACAAGAAATCGAAGTGTTACGTGGTCAAGCAGCACAACGTTTCGGTGGTAACAAAGAGCAAGCGGCTCAATTACCACGTGAATTGTTTGAAGAACAAGCAAAACGTCGTGTTCAAGTTGGCTTATTATTAGCGGAAGTGATTGCCTCTCACGAATTAAAAGTGGATGAAGCGCGTGCTAAAGCGATGATTGAAGACATTGCGTCTGCTTATGAACAACCAGCAGAAGTAGTTGAATATTATGGTAAAAACAAAGAGTTAATGAATAATATTCGCAACGTGGTATTAGAAGAGCAAGCCGTAGATGCAGTCCTTGCAAAAGCACAAGTGACTGAAAAAGCAGCCTCTTTCGATGAAGTGATGAATCCACAAGCGTAATTCATTTTTGTATTACGATTTCATCTTTTAATAAGTGCGGTCAGAATGTTGAAAATTTTGACCGCACTTTTTTATCTTGTGCAATATTCAATTTAGTGAAATCGGAATTTTCAGGTAGAATAACAATACGATTGAGAAACGGATCATTAATGGATTGAGAGAGGTAGAGATGAGTGTAATTCCTATGGTTGTTGAACAAACCGCAAGAGGTGAACGTTCTTATGATATTTATTCACGTTTATTAAAAGAGCGTGTGATCTTCTTGGGCGGTGAAGTAGAAGACCGTATGGCAAATTTGATTGTGGCGCAATTATTATTTTTAGAATCGGAAGATCCTGAAAAAGACATTAATATTTACATTAACTCACCAGGTGGTTCGGTGACGGCCGGGATGGCGATTTACGATACGATGCAATTTATCAAACCTGATATTCGCACCCTTTGCGTCGGACAAGCCTGTTCAATGGGCGCCTTTTTGTTAGCCGGGGGAACCGCGGGTAAACGTATTGCCTTGCCAAGCGCACGTGTGATGATTCACCAACCGCTAGGTGGCTTCCGTGGTCAAGCATCAGATATTCAGATTCATGCGCAAGAGATTTTAAAGATTAAGCAAACATTAAATGAACGCTTGGCATTTCATACGGGCCAAACTATCGAACGCATTGAGCGAGATACGGATCGTGATAATTTTATGTCTGCAGAAGAAGCAAAAGCTTATGGCTTGGTAGATGAAGTATTAGCGAGTCGATAAGTATTAGGGTACAAAATGGAAAAAGACACTGAATTACATTGTTCTTTTTGTGGTAAAGAACAGAAACAAGTGAGTAAGTTAATTGCGGGGACATCTGGTTATATTTGCAATGAATGTATCGAGTTATGTCATGATATGTTGTTGTCAGATGAGGCAGACGTATCAGACACGTCAGAAGCTGAAAGCGTCGCATCACAAAAGTTACCCACACCACACGAAATTCGCGCGCATTTAGATGATTATGTGATTGGTCAAGATTATGCCAAGAAAGTTTTATCCGTTGCGGTTTACAATCACTATAAACGTCTACGCTCGGACAAACAGATTACAGATGTAGAACTCGGCAAAAGTAATATTTTGTTAATTGGCCCAACGGGAAGTGGCAAAACCTTATTGGCAGAAACCATGGCGCGGATGTTAAATGTGCCTTTTGCCATGGCCGATGCGACGACCTTGACGGAAGCGGGTTACGTGGGCGAAGACGTGGAAAATGTGCTACAAAAATTAGTACAAAGTTGCGACTATGATGTAAAACGTGCTGAGCAAGGCATTATTTACATTGATGAAATTGATAAGATTACGCGTAAATCAGAAAACCCATCGATTACCCGTGATGTATCTGGTGAAGGGGTGCAACAAGCGTTATTAAAATTAATTGAAGGGACTGTCGCGTCAATCCCGCCACAAGGAGGACGTAAACACCCACAACAAGAAATGTTGCGTGTGGATACGTCAAAAATTCTGTTTATTTGTGGCGGTGCATTTGCTGGGTTGGATAAAGTCATTGAAAAACGGGTACATGTTGGCTCTGGCATTGGCTTTAGTGCCGAAGTGAAAGGCAAACAAGATAAAGCTACGCTGAGTCAATTATTTGAGCAAGTCGAGCCAGATGATTTAATGAAATTTGGTTTAATCCCAGAGTTTATTGGTCGTTTACCAGTGGTGGCACCGTTGGCTGAGTTAGATGAAGCCGCATTAGTTAAAATTTTAACCGAGCCAAAAAATGCGTTGATTAAACAATACCAAGCATTATTTAGCTTAGAAGAAGTGGCATTAGAGTTTAGCCCAGAGGCGCTGACTGCGATGGCGAAGAAAGCCTTGGCACGTAAAACGGGTGCCCGTGGTTTACGCTCAATTGTGGAAGCGATTTTGTTGGATACGATGTATGATTTGCCTTCATTACAACATCTTGAAAAAGTGATTGTAGAAGCGAGCACCATTACTGATAATCGACCGCCAACACTCGTGTATAAAGCCTAATTTATACCTATCATATGAAAGTGCGGTTTTTTTACCGCACTTTTTTGCCCTCAAGCTTGATTTATGATGATTTACCCTCATATTTGAGCGAAGTAGCCTAATTTTTAACTAAGAGAGAACGGAATGAGCGCAAAAAAAACACAGCAACAGACCATTCCAGTATTACCATTGCGTGACGTCGTCGTATTTCCTTATATGGTGATGCCATTATTTGTGGGCAGACCGAAGTCAATTCGTAGCCTTGACGAAGCAATGGAAACTGGGAAGCAGCTATTATTAGTGTCTCAAAAACAAGCTGATTTAGAAGAGCCAACGGTAGAGGATGTGTATCGAGTTGGTACGGTCGCTAATATTATTCAATTATTAAAATTGCCTGACGGCACAGTGAAAGTGCTCGTCGAAGGGCAGCAGCGTGCCAATATTGAGCAGTTAGAGGATAATGGCGAGTATTTCGCTGCACAAATTCACTTAATTGACACTGAATTTGGTGATGAAAAAGAACTGGAAGTGGTTAAAAAAGCCACACTCGCAGAATTTGAAAAATATGCGAAACTCAATAAGAAAGTGCAACCTGATGTGCATACGGCTCTTGAGCGGATTGAAGAATTTGATCGTTTAAGTGATACCTTGGCAGCACATATGCCTGTCGCGGTGAAACACAAACAAAAAGTATTAGAAATTGCAAAAGTCGTTGAGCGTTTTGAATATTTGCTTGGTTTGATGGAATCCGAAACGGACTTATTGCAAATTGAGAAACGTATTCGTGGTCGTGTTAAAGAACAAATGGAAAAAACACAGCGCGATTACTACTTAAATGAGCAAATTAAAGCTATTCAAAAAGAGCTAGGCGAAGGGGATAGCGCAGATGAAATTGAACAACTTCGCCAAAAAATTGAAGAAGCGAAAATGCCAGCTGAGGCAAAAAGTAAAGTCGAAGCGGAATTGCAAAAATTAAAAATGATGTCACCTATGTCAGCTGAAGCGACAGTGGTGCGTAGCTATATTGATTGGATGATTCAAGTACCTTGGTACAAACGTAGCAAAGTGAAAAAGGATCTTGCTAAAGCACAACAAGTGTTAGATGCTGATCATTATGGTTTAGAGCGAGTGAAAGAGCGTATTTTAGAATATTTAGCGGTACAAACTCGTCTCAATCAAATTAAAGGGCCTATTTTGTGCTTAGTGGGACCGCCAGGGGTAGGTAAAACCTCATTGGGTCAATCCATCGCGCAAGCGACGGGTCGTCAATATGTGCGTATGGCATTGGGTGGTGTACGTGATGAGGCCGAAATTCGTGGGCATCGCAAAACGTACATTGGGGCATTACCAGGTAAATTGATTCAGAAAATGGCAAAAGTGGGTGTAAAAAACCCGTTATTCTTGCTTGATGAAATCGATAAGATGAGCTCCGATATGCGTGGTGATCCAGCATCAGCATTATTAGAAGTGCTAGATCCAGAGCAAAATACCTCATTTAACGACCATTACTTAGAAGTCGATTATGATTTGTCCGATGTGATGTTTGTGGCGACGTCGAACTCTATGCGCATTCCTGCACCCTTGTTGGATCGTATGGAAGTGATTCGTCTTTCCGGTTATACCGAAGATGAGAAACTCAATATAGCGACTCGCCATTTGATTGCAAAACAGATGGAACGTAACGGCTTAAAAGCGGGTGAGTTAACCATTGAAGAGAGCGCGATCTTAGATATTATCCGTTATTACACCCGTGAAGCGGGGGTGCGTAGTTTGGAACGGGAAATTTCAAAGATTTGTCGTAAAGCAGTGAAAAACTTATTACTCGATAAAAAAGTCAACGCGTTGAAAGTCAATGCAGACAATTTACACGATTACTTAGGGGTGAAACGCTTTGAATTCGGTCGTGCTGACACGCAAAACCGTGTCGGCGAAGTCACCGGTTTAGCCTGGACCGAAGTAGGTGGCGATTTACTGACCATTGAAACGGCGTCAGTCTTGGGTAAAGGTAAATTGACCTATACCGGTTCCTTGGGCGATGTGATGAAAGAATCGATCCAAGCAGCCATGACTGTCGTGCGCGCTCGCGCAGAGAAGTTAGGCATTGCCTCTGACTTCCATGAAAAACGGGATATTCATATTCACGTGCCAGAAGGCGCAACCCCGAAAGATGGTCCAAGTGCGGGGATTGCAATGTGTACCGCCTTAGTGTCTTGCTTGACAGGTAACCCGGTTAAAGCAGATGTGGCGATGACCGGTGAAATTACCTTACGTGGTAAAGTCTTGCCAATTGGTGGTTTGAAAGAAAAACTGCTCGCAGCACACCGTGGTGGGATTAAAACGGTGATTATTCCAAAAGAAAACGTGAAAGATTTGGAAGAAATTCCTGATAACGCAAAAAATAATTTAACCATTCATGCGGTAGAAAGCATTGATGAAGTATTGACCATTGCGTTAGAGAATGCGCCAACTGGGGTTGAGTTTATGAAATTGACACCAGTGAGTGCAGCAAAAACAACCCGTAAGGGACGCGCGCCTTCACGGAAAAGTGCGGTCAATTAATTAATACTTTTATAAATAAAGCCAAATTGTTATGATTTGGCTTATTTTATTTTGCCAGTGCGAAAATCAGGACTTTTGATTATAATCGTACACATCTTCGGTTGATTTAAATACGTATAGGATAATAACAATGTTAATTGAAAAACTTCACAGCATGACAAGCAGTTGGGTCTCCAAATTTCTGTTAGGTTTGATTGCTGTGGCTTTTGTGCTAAGCGGGATTACAGGTTACGTTTTTACGCGGGTAGATACGTCTGCGGTGAAAGTAAATGGTGAAGAGATTTCACAACAAACCTTTTATCAACGTTATGAATCAGAATCAGAGCGTTTAAGACAGCAACTTGGTGCACAATTTGCTGCATTATCAGGCTCGCCTGAGTTCGTGGCAGGGTTAAGACAAAGTGTATTAAATAATTTAATTAACCAAGCATTATTACGTCAGTATGCCGATGAGTTAAAAATTGGGATCAGTGATGAGCGAGTCAAACAAGAAATTGTGACCAGCCAATTTTTTCAACAAGACGGCAAATTTGATAATGCGCTTTATCAGCGTATGTTGCAATTAAATGGCTTAACGCCAGATGCGTATGCGAATATCGTGCGTGAGGCGCTACGCTTAGAACAGTTACAAACGGGGTTAGCCGAAAGTGAATTTATTGTGCCGGCACAACAAGCACAATTAACGGAATTATTCTTTCAAGCGAGAACAGTACGTTTAGCGCCATTTGCAATCGATCAGGTGATGGACAAGCAAACCATTACTGATGAAGAGGTGAGTGCCTATTACGAGGCGAATAAAGGGGCGTTTTTAGTACCAGAATTAGCCAAAGTGCAATACTTGACATTAACCCGTGCAGATGTCGAAAAACATATTAAAGTGTCTGATGTGGAAATTGCACAATATTACCAAGACAATAAAGCGCTGTATGTTTCTCAAGGTCAGCAACGCTTATCCCATATTCAAGTGGCAACAGAAGAAGAAGCGAAAGAGGTCTATAAAGCGTTACAAGATGGCGCGAACTTTGCAGGGTTAGCCAGTGCGCGTTCAGTAGATAAAATTTCGGCTGAAAATGGTGGGGATCTGAGTTGGACAAGTGCGGGTACGTTCCCGAAAGCCTTTGAAGATGCCGCCAATGCTCTTCAAGTCGGTCAGTTTAGTCAGCCTGTGAAAGTGGATAATCAATACCATATTATTTTGGTCACAGAGCGTAAAGCACCTTCAACCTTACCATTAGAGGTCGTGAAAACGCAGATTGCGGATCAAATTCGTCAAAACGTAGTCAATAATCAGTATTTCTCGATTGAGAAACAGCTTGCCGAAAAAGCGTTTGAGCATCCAGAAGGATTAGAAAAAGCCGCTGAAGTAGCAGGACTGAGCATTCAAGAAACAGACTTTTTCTCGGCGAATGATGTGCCAGCAGAATTGAATTATCCGAATGTGATCTCAGCGATTTTTCATTCTGATATTTCACAGGGTGGTGTGAATTCTGAGCCAATGAATGTAGGCGAACAGCATGCAGTATTGGTTCGTGTAATCGAACATAAACCAGAAGGCACGAGAAGTTTAGCTGAAGCAAAAGCTGATATTATCAACTACTTAAAACGTCAAAAAGCAGAAGACATTGTATTGGCCGAGGCGAAGCAAAGCGCACAACGCTTGAATGACAACCCAACCGCTAGCTTACCAGAAGGGATTCAGTTTGGTGCGGAAGAAAAATGGGTCTTTGCGGAAAACCGTGATGCCGCATTAAATAACGTGATTTTTGCGATGTCATTAACGGACAATAAACCGTCTTATGTGGCCGCCAAAGCAAGCAATGGTGAGGTGGTATTGGTAGAATTAAAGCAGGTTGAACAAGGCGCCTTAAGCGCAGCAGAAAGTGAATTATTCACCAAACAGCTCGCGCAGGCTCGTCAAGTTGCCTTACAAAATACCTTATTACAAGCCTTACGTGCGAAAGCGAAAATTGAAGTAAATGACAAGTTCTTCCAGCAAAATGAAGAACAATAAAGAGCAAAAATTAAAGCCTAGCAAATTTGCTAGGCTTTTTTGTTTGCTTCACATTAAAGCAACCCACTATCAGTGAGTGTCTGTTTCGGACTGCCAACCTAATCCGATAGCTTTATACAGTAAGACTAAATTCATCGCACAAGCCAATTGGTTTTCGAGTCGTTTTTCTTCTAAGTCCAAGGCATCAAGGCGTGCTTGTAGTACGCGATCGAAGGTATAGTCACCATATTGAAATAGTTTTTGCGTGTCCCTGACTTGGCGTTGTTGAGTCATACTGGCTTGTTTTAATAAGCGAGCTTGTTGGGTAAGCGAAAATTGCTGTTGGTAGTGCGTTTCGACTTCCGCCAAAGCCTGTAATAAGGTGCGATCATAGTGTAATAAGGCTTGCTGTAAGCGTTGATCGGCGGCTTGAATATTGGCTTGGATTCGTCCGGCAGTGAAAATCGGTAATTGGATTCCTGCACTGATAAAATGCTGCCAAGCCTGTAATGTCGGTAAGTCAGCATCTAATTTAATTTGTCCAGTTTGCCAGAGAAAATTGAGTGTAAAACGAGGCAATAAATCTGCTTTGGCGCTGGCTAGTTTGGCTGCTTGTGCTTTCACATTAGCACTTTGGGCTTGAATATCAGGGCGTTGATTCAGTAAATCACTTGGCTGTATACCGCTCGGGGGGGAAGGTAAGTGAGTGAGGATATCCCTTTTTTGCATTTCTCCCACATCCAACTTAACCTGTTGTGGCGTATCACCAATCAGTACTGCAATAGCATTTTCGGCTGCTGTAAATTGCGCAGCTAATATTGCCTGTTTTGCAGCAAGCGATTGGCGTTTGATGCGGATTTCATTGCGTTCATAAGCACTGACTTGCCCGGCATTAAAGCGCTCTTCAATATAGTGTTGTAACGTTTTGAGTGCCGTTTGGGTACGTTGCAGTAGCATTTGTTGCTTTTTGCTATGTAGTGCTTGCAAGTAGTAATGGGCTATTTCACTCGCGACTAGCATTTGTGCACCATAAAATTGTTGCTGTGCACCCAATACTGCAGCTTGTGCAGCATCCGCCTCACTACTTTTTTGACCAAAAATATCCGGTTCCCATGCGACACGTATTCCGCCTAACACAGCACTTGGGGTAATATCCAGTTGTTCGATATCGAGATGTGATTTACCTGTATTGGCAAGGGCGGCAATGGTGGGAAAACGTGTGGATTGTGCGATTTTTGCAATTGCTTGTGCTTCCTGTATTTTACTTTTTGCAATCGCAATACTGTGGTTTTGAGCTAGCCCTTGTTGGATTAAACGGCGGAGTTGTGGATCTTGCCAACTTTCCCACCAATTTTGGACGATTGACGTCCCTTTTGCTAACCCCACGTGTTGATAATTCTCGGGTAACGTGATCTTTGATTGTAACTCCACTGCGGTATGCTGGCATCCCAGTAACAGGCTACTGAGAAAAAAAGTCATCACGGTTTTTTGCATAATATATCCTTAGCTTTGACGAGCAAGCATGTGTCTAAAACGAAAAATCGCCACTACAATAAAAAATGCCCCCATCAGCGTTATCATTAGTACTTTCGGCCAAATCACCGCTAATCCCGCACCACGAAAGAGGATATCTTGACCAATTGAAATGAATTGCGTCAATGGGGAGAGTTGCATGAGATACTGAACCGCAATGGGCATATTTTCTAAAGGGGATAAACTGCCAGACAGAAGATAGAGCACCACATAAACAGGTATGCAGAGCAAGCTAAATTGAGGCATAGTGGGGGCGCGAGTCGCCAAATAAATGCCCAGTCCTGCCATGGAGGACAGAAAAATGGCTTCAGTGGCGATGAATAAGCTCATTGAGCCATTGATGGGAACATCAATCAGTTTATGCACAACGAAATATAAGGATAAGAAGGCTGCGATAAGAATAATTAAGCCATTGGCGACAATTTTTGACATCACAATTTCACTGGCGCTAACAGGCATCACTAATAAGTGTTCAATGGTACCGTGTTCTCGTTCACGAATCACCGCAGCACCAACTAAAATTAAAGTCAGTAAAGTCGAGTTACCGGTGATTTGGGTGATCGGCATGTACCACTCGGTTTTTAAGTTCGGATTAAATAACACATTGATTTTAGGTTGAATGAGCAGATTATCTGCAAGTGTATTACCAAGGTATGCCATGAGTTGTTGCTGAATAATCTGGTGCAAATAGCCTGCACCAACAGCCGCTTGCGACATGGCAGTCGCATCGACTAATAATTGCAGTTCAGGTTGTTTATGTGCTAACACATCCGCGCTGAAATGAGGGGGAATGGTTAACACGAAGATGAATTCGCCACGATCCATGGCAGCATCAATGTCTGTGCGTTGGATTTCTTTCACTGATTTAAATTGGGGTGGGAGCATGGCATCTTGAATACGATAAGAAAGTGGACTGCGATCCTCATTTAAGATTGCCACGGTCGCATTTTTCACCTCTGTGGTGATGCCTTTCGCAATGGAATAAATCGTGACGGTAAACATAATGATCACGAGTACCAACAAGGTGTAGTCACTAAAGAAACTACGTATTTCTTTACCGCATAAGAAATAAACATTTTTTAGCCAACGTCTCATGTTATTTCTCCTGTTTTTTCAAAAGTAGGCAAGTTAGCCCAAGATAAACCACAAAAAAGAGCAATAAAATCAGGTATAAAGAGAGAAAACTCTTTGCCCCCAAACCTTTAGTAAATGCCCCTAAGCTGATTAAATGATACCAACTGGTTGGAAAAAGTGCGCCCATCCAATAACCTAACCCTGTAATCGTTGAGCGAGGATAGAGTAGGCCGGAAAAATTGATGGTAGGAATAATACTGATGATTGCGGTGGCAAAAATCGCGGCAACCTGTGACTGTACAAAGGCTGATACTAATAAGCCAAAGGCGGTGGCGGCTAAGATTAAGCACAATGCGCCTAGTGTCATTGCCCAGAATGAGCCTGTGATGTTTACCCCAATGATCCAAACGGTCATCGTGACCAATAACAAATAACTGGCTAAGGCTAGCAGGACATAGGGCAGTTGTTTGCCTAGCACATACTGTAAAACACTTGCGGGCGATCCATAGAGATTGGTGATGGATCCCATTTCTTTTTCGCGTACTACGGCAAGAGCGGTCATCATTGACGGAATCAGCATCAACGTGACCATAATGAGCCCTGGCGAAATGGCGTTAACACTACGGAAGGTTTGGTTATACATAAAACGGACTTCGATCTTCGCAAGCGGTGGGAGATCAAAACCTTGTTGTTGATAATGTTGTTTTTGGTATTGAATTAATATTTGTTGTATGTAAGAAACGATATTTTCCCCAGTGAATGGCATTGACCCATCAATGTAAAAGGCTACCTCGGGTTGACGTTGTTGCACTAAATCTCGCCCAAAATGATGGGGAATTTCGATGACTAAACGTGCTTGCCCCATTTTTAAAGTCGTTGTTAAATCGGATCGCGCGTTGAGGGGTTCAATTGCGGTAAAGTAGGCGGACTGATTGAACGCGTCAATAAATTGGCGACTTTCTGCACTTTGATCTTGATCGAGTACAGCCAGTTTCAGCGTATTCGTATCAAAAGAGAGCCCCCAACTGCCTGAAAAGAGTAAAAGGATTGGTCCCAATATGATGAAAATTAAGCGGATATGATCGCGTAAGATCTCTTTTCCCTCACGTCGTGCAAAGGTTAAAATAGGACTCATCCAGTGCCAGAGTGGGCTACTCTTTTCTTGATGGTTTGCGACAGGTGCTACATTATGCGTGATGTCAAGGGAAGTCGGTTGGCTATCAGGTTCGGCAGAATCCGCGAGGAACGCGATAAATGCCTCTTCTAAATTATCGGTTTGGCGTTGTTGGCAAAGTGCTTCAGGCGTACCGACTGCGAGTACTTTGCCACGATGCATTAATGAAATACGGTCGCAACGAAGCGCTTCATTCATAAAGTGGGTAGAAACAAAAATTGTGATTTTTTCTTCTCTTGAGAGTTGAATTAGATATTGCCAAAACATATCCCGTGCGGCAGGGTCAACACCTGAAGTGGGTTCATCTAAAATTAAGACCTTAGGGTGGTGTAAACAAGCCGCGGCGAGCTGTAAGCGCTGACGAATCCCGAGCGATAAATCACGTGGTAATTTTTCCGCCACGTCAATTAATTGAAATTGATGTAGGGCGTGCAAGACTGCTTGCTGGCCTTTTTCCTCCTCAAGATCATAGAGTTTGGCATGCAAAATTAAGTTTTGGCGAATGGTCAGTTCTTCATACAGAGAAAAGGCTTGTGACATATAGCCTACTTGTTGGCGCGTTTCCATTTTCCCTGAATCAATGGGTTCTCCTAACAAGGTTGCTGTGCCTTCTGTTGCATCAAGCAAGCCGGTTAGCATTTTCATCGTCGTACTTTTGCCACAACCATTTGAGCCTAAGAAACCGAAAATCTCACCTTGTGGAATTTGGAAACTAACTTTGTCAACTGCGGTAAAGTCACCAAACTTTTTGGTGAGTCCTTCTGCTTCAATGGCAAAAGGAAGAGTGGGATCAGGCCTGAAAGGTGGTATTTGCTCTGCATGCCACTGGGTTTGTTTCGTTTCGGGTAATAATTTAATGTAAGCTTGTTCGAGGTTATCCGATGACGTGGTGTGTAAGACGCGTTGTGTGGGGGCGCAGATCAGAACTTTACCGTCGTCCATTGCAATTAAATGCTCAAATTGTGCAGCTTCTTCAATATAAGCGGTGGCCACGATGACCGTCATGCCGGGGTTTTCCGCACGAAGTGCATTGACTAAGATCCAAAATTGTTGGCGTGAAAGTGGATCGACCCCCGTTGTGGGTTCATCTAAAATTAACAAATCTGGGTTATGTATTAAGGCACAACATAAACTCAGTTTCTGTTTCATGCCACCAGACAGATTACCTGCGACCCGTTTTTGAAAAGGGGTCAGCCCAGTGGCGAGTAATAAGCGTTGGATGCGTTGTTGACGTTGTATACGACTGAGTCCAAATAAGTTGGCGTGAAATTCGATATTTTCATAGACCGAAAGAGTGGGATAAAGATTACGTCCAAGTCCTTGTGGCATAAATGCAATGCGTTTGAGTAAACACTCGCGTTCATTTTTTTTGTCTGGATTCAGACCGAATACCGTGATTTGTCCTTGTTGTAGGATTTTGACACCCGCAAGCAAAGAAAGTAAGGTGGATTTGCCTACCCCATCTGGTCCAATTAAGCCGACCGTACTCCCTGCGGGAAGGGAGAGGGATACCTGATCAAGTGCGGTTGTTTTTTGGTAAGTATGGGTTACATTCACCAAACGGATTGCGTTCATCCCTCCTCCTCATCTTAGTTTGGTAGGTGAAGTTGTAACTCAGCCGGCCATTCTGTTGATGGAGAGAGTCGGATATAGCCCTTTCCTGTCATACCACCTTTAAGATAATTCGCATATTTTTGTGCAATTTCTGAAGGGATTTGTAATTTGACTTTAAACATCAGTTTTTCCCGTTCTGTTGTGGTTTCAACAAATTTAGGCGTGAATTGGGCATCACTTGCTACATAGCTTATGGTAGCTGGAAAGACCGCCTCTAAGCCATCGAAAACGAGACGTGCTTCGCTATGTAATGGGATTTGATTCACGATAGGTGCGGGAAAAAACAGCGACATAGAGGCGTCATTGAGATCCAGTAAGCTGATTGTTTTTTGCCCTGCGGCAATCACATTGCCGGGCTCAACCAGTTTATAAACAACACGCCCAGCTTGCGGAGCTTTAATTTGTAAATCTGTTAAAATGGACTGCGCTTGTTGTAATTGTGCCTCTGCTTGTGCGACAGTACTTTGTGCTTCTTGCACCGCCATGTCTAATGCCTCTAAATTGGCTGTAGCGGCATCACGTAAAGCGAGACGTTTTTCGAATTCGGTAATGGAAATTAACTGATTTTGTCGCAATTTCTGTGCGTTATTGACATCTAATTGCGCTGTGTTGACTTGCTGTTGTTGTGCCTTGAATTGGGCTTGTATTCGTTTGACTGCTTGTCGTGCTTGCTGTTTCCGAGCTACTGCGGTATCAACTTGGGCTTTAATGGTGTCAGAGGTGAGCGTGACAAGCAGCTGGTCTTGATTGACATAATCGCCCTCTTTAACCCAAACCTGCTCGATTCGCCCGGCATATAAACTGGCGATATCCAAGCGTAAGAATTCCAAACGACCATTTGAAGACACGATATCTGTCGGTGAGTTGTTATGCTGATAATGTTGCCAATATACACCACATCCGATAACAATAAACAACGCAATAAAGAACCCTTTTTTCATTACGATCCCCTTATGAAATGAAAGATATGTAATGTGAATAAGATTGTAGCACAAATCGGACCAGATGTGAAAAAATTGCTAGAAATTGACCGCTCTTTATGGTATAAAGCACCCCGTTATTTTGACTTTTGAAAAATAACATTCACATTTAATTTTTAACTTAGACATCACACACATATCGTGAGGGTAAATCGGGGTGCCAAACGGTCGATTTGCTTGGTATGTGGAGGCTAAACCCCAATTAAAAGGAAATATTATTATGGCACAAGTTTCAATGCGCGATATGCTACAAGCTGGCGTTCACTTCGGTCACCAAACTCGTTACTGGAATCCAAAAATGAAACCATTCATCTATGGTCCACGCAACGGTGTTCACATCATTAACTTAGAAAAAACGGTTCCTATGTTCAATGACGCCTTAGTGGAATTAACACGTATTGCGGGTAACAACGGTAAAATTTTATTCGTTGGGACAAAACGTGCAGCTACTGAAGCAGTAAAAGCAGCAGCATTAGACTGTCAACAATATTATGTTAATCACCGTTGGTTAGGTGGTATGTTGACTAACTGGAAAACAGTTCGTCAATCAATTAGACGTTTAAAAGATTTAGAAACTCAATCTCAAGATGGTACGTTCGATAAATTAACGAAAAAAGAAGCGTTAATGCGTACTCGTGAGATG
Source organism: Bisgaard Taxon 45 (assembly GCA_030783905.1). Taxonomy (GTDB): domain Bacteria; phylum Pseudomonadota; class Gammaproteobacteria; order Enterobacterales; family Pasteurellaceae; genus Pasteurella. The sequence continues at coordinate 378,135 of JAQAHH010000006.1, forward strand.
GAGAAACTTGAATTAAGTCTTGGTGGTATCAAAGAGATGGGCGGTTTACCAGATGCGTTATTCGTTATCGGTGCAGACCACGAGCACATCGCAGTGAAAGAAGCAAATAACCTAGGTATTCCTGTATTTGCAATCGTTGATACTAACTCAGATCCAGATGGTGTTGATTTCGTTATCCCAGGTAACGATGATGCAGCACGTGCAATCCAATTATATCTTTCAGCTGCAGCTGCTGCCGTTAAAGAAGGTCGCAACCAAGAAGCTGTCACTGAAGAGAACTTTGTAGCAGAAGCTGAGTAATTCAGGTAGATAAGGCGAAAGCCCTTATTATTAATCACAACGATTAATTGGTTAGCAGGGGGCTGAATTAAGTTCCCTGCTTTTTTATATGAAAGTGCGGTTAAAAAATTGCACAAAATCAAGCGGACAGAGGATTAAAAAATGGCTGAAATCACAGCATCATTAGTAAAAGAACTTCGTGAGCGTACTGGCGCAGGTATGATGGAATGTAAAAAAGCGTTAGTTGAAGCAAATGGTGATATCGAATTAGCGATCGATAACATGCGTAAATCAGGTCAAGCAAAAGCGGCGAAGAAAGCCGGTCGTGTTGCAGCAGAAGGGGTGATCCTTGCACGTATTGGCGCAGGTTTCGGGGTATTAGTGGAAATGAACTGTGAAACTGACTTCGTAGCAAAAGATGCAGGTTTCTTAGGCTTAGCAAACGAAGTGGCTGACTATGCATTAGCCAATAAAGGCGTGAGCATCGAAGCGCTTCAAGCACAATTTGAAGAAAAACGTGCAACACTTGTGGCTAAAATCGGTGAAAACATGAACATCCGTCGTGTACAATTCTTAGATGGCGATGTGGTCGGTTCATACTTACACGGTGCGAAAATTGGTGTATTAGTGGCGGGTAAAAATGCGGATGACGAGTTATTGAAAAAAATCGCCATGCACGTTGCAGCAAGCCGTCCAGAGTATGTTAACCCATCAGATGTGCCAGCTAACGTTGTGGATCACGAGCGTCAAATCCAAGTTGATATCGCAATGCAATCAGGTAAACCACGTGAAATCGCAGAAAAAATGGTTGAAGGTCGTATGAAGAAATTCACTGGTGAAGTATCATTAACTGGTCAACCGTTTGTGATGGATCCATCTAAATCAGTCGGCGAATTCTTAAAAGAAAACGGTGCGGATGTGACTAACTTCGTTCGTTTCGAAGTGGGTGAAGGTATCGAAAAAGTTGAATCTGATTTTGCAGCAGAAGTTGCAGCGATGCAAAAAATCTAATTTCTAAAAAATAGGCGAGGTAACTCGCCTTTTCCTTATATAGAGAGAGATGAATTGTTGCACTCGCCTCTCTTTGCATAGGTGATATCAGAGTGCATCAGAAGAAAAGATAATTTGTTGCTTACAGAATAAAAGAGGTACAAAATGAGCCAACCAATTTATAAACGAATTTTATTAAAACTGAGCGGTGAAGCATTACAAGGTGAAGAAGGCTTCGGTATTGACCCTTCTATTTTAGATAGAATGGCGATAGAAATTAAAGAATTAGTTGCAATGGGTGTCGAAGTTGGTGTTGTACTGGGTGGTGGCAACTTATTCCGTGGAGCCAAATTAGCAAAAGCAGGGATGAACCGAGTAGTAGGCGATCATATGGGGATGTTGGCAACCGTAATGAATGGTTTAGCCATGCGTGATGCCTTACATCGTGCTGATGTGAATGCCAAACTGATGTCAGCTTTTCAATTAAATGGTATTTGCGATACCTATAACTGGTCTGAAGCAATTAAAATGTTACGTGAAAAACGCGTCGTGATTTTTTCAGGCGGTACAGGCAGTCCATTTTTCACTACAGACTCAGCCGCCTGTTTACGTGGCATTGAAATTGAAGCCGATGTCGTGTTAAAGGCGACGAAAGTGGATGGCGTATATAACTGTGATCCCGCGAAAAATGCGGATGCGGTATTGTATCATCAGCTGAATTATGCGGATGTGATTGAGCAAGAATTACAGGTCATGGATTTAGCTGCCTTTACCTTAGCACGTGATCATCACATGCCTATTCGTGTCTTTAATATGGGTAAGGCTGGCGCATTACGCCGAGTACTGTTAGGTGAGGTTGAAGGGACATTAATTTGTGAGCAAAAGTTGTCGTGATTTTTCACCAGAATTAGATTAAACTTACCAACAGCCGATTAATGAAGACTTATTGACTATAAAGAAGGAATTCTTGTGATTAATGAAATTAAAAAAGATACGCAGTTGCGTATGGAAAAAAGCTTAGAAACCTTTAAAAATCACATTGCAAAGGTGCGTACAGGACGAGCTCAGCCTAGTTTACTTGATGGCATTCAAGTCGAATATTATGGTTCACCGACACCATTACGTCAGTTAGCTAACGTGGTCGCAGAAGATGCACGTACATTGGCGGTGACTGTGTTTGATCGTAGCTTAATTAGTGCGGTAGAAAAAGCAATTTTGACCTCTGACTTAGGCTTAAATCCTTCCTCTGCAGGCACCACGATCCGTGTACCTTTACCACCGTTAACGGAAGAACGCCGTCGTGATTTGATTAAAATTGTGAAAGGTGAAGCGGAGCAAGGCAAAATCGCAGTACGTAATGTGCGTCGCGATGCGAATGATCAAATTAAAGCCTTGTTAAAAGACAAAGAAATTAGCGAAGACGAAGAACGTAAAGCACAAGACGAAATCCAGAAAATTACCGATACATTCGTGAAAAAAGTGGATGAAGTGTTGGCTGATAAAGAGAAAGAATTGCTCGAGTTCTAATTCAAGTGCACCGCTTTATCAACTGATGTATCAAATATACAATTGAGCAGTTTATCTCGTCTTCGTATCGATTGACAGATTAAGAGGATGCTTTATTGAGGATATAAAACGGTTTATTTCAAGTGTGAAGTAAATCGTTTTTTATTAATAAGTGTTAGTTATTTTATGAAAAAAATCATTATTTTAGGTTCGACAGGATCAATTGGGACCAGTACGTTATCGGTGATTGCACACAATCCAGATAAGTATCAGGCATTTGCTTTAGTGGGCGGACGTAATGTTGCCTTGATGTTTGAACAATGTTTGACGTTTCAACCGCACTTTGCTGCCTTAGATGATGAGGCTGCAGCAAAAATCTTGGCAGAAAAGTTGAAAGCGCATCAAAGTAAAACCATTGTTTTAGCTGGGCAGCGAGCGATTTGTGAATTAGCCGCGCATCCTGACGCGGATATGGTAATGGCAGCGATTGTGGGAGCAGCTGGGTTACTGCCTACTTTATCTGCGGTGAGAGCGGGCAAGCGTGTGCTGTTGGCCAATAAAGAAGCTCTTGTGACTTGTGGACAATTATTCATCGATGCAGTACGTGAATATCAAGCAGAATTGCTCCCAGTAGACAGTGAGCATAATGCGATTTTTCAATCGCTCCCGCCTGAAGCACAACAACAAATAGGTTTCTGTCCACTTTCCGAACTCGGTATCAGTAAAATTGTGTTAACAGGATCTGGCGGACCATTCCGTAATACGCCACTGGAACAATTTGAGCACATCACACCAGAGCAAGCGGTCGCCCATCCGAATTGGTCAATGGGCAAAAAAATCTCCGTCGATTCTGCTACGATGATGAATAAAGGCTTGGAATATATTGAAGCACGTTGGTTATTTCATGCTTCGGCAGAAGAAATGGAAGTGATCATTCACCCTCAATCGATTATTCATTCAATGGTTCGTTATATTGATGGTTCCGTGATTGCGCAAATGGGCAATCCTGATATGCGTACCCCTATTGCGGAAACCATGGCATATCCTATGCGGACGGTTGCTGGTGTCGAGCCTTTGGATTTTTATCAGCTAAATGGCTTAACCTTTATTAAACCTGATTATCAGCGTTATCCTTGTTTGAAATTAGCCATTGAGGCGTTTTCGGCGGGGCAATACGCTACCACGGCAATGAATGCGGCGAATGAAATCGCGGTAGAGGCTTTCTTAGCAGGAAAACTTAAATTTACGGATATTGCGCGGATTAATCAGCAGGTGGTCAACACACTTCAACCACAAAAAATCCATTGTATAGAAGACGTACTTGAAGTAGATAAAATGGCGAGAGAATTATCCCAATCAATCATTTTAAGTTTTTCACATCGGTAAGCCTTGTGGTATAGTGGCGAAAAAAGTGCGGTCAGAAATTTGAGAGAATATGGTAGAACTTGATCCAAATAATATCCCACAGCATGTCGCAATTATTATGGATGGAAATGGGCGTTGGGCTCAGCAAAAGGGCAAAATGCGCATTTTCGGCCATAAAAATGGGGTGAAAGCTGTGCGAGAGGCGGTCTCTTATGCGCGAAAAATAGGGATTAAGGTTTTAACACTCTATGCCTTTAGTAGCGAGAATTGGAATCGCCCCAAGACGGAAGTTAACGCCCTGATGACGTTATTTATGCAAGCGTTAGATCTTGAAGTCAAAACGTTGCATAAAAACAATATTAAATTGAATATCTTAGGTGATGTCACGGAATTTAGTGCGCACTTGCAGAATAAAATTAAGCAAGCCGAACAACTCACTGAAAATAACACCGCCTTAACTTTAAATATTGCGGCTAATTACGGGGGATGTTGGGATATTGTGCAAGCCGCAAAATCGCTTGCCCAACAAGTTAAAGAGGGCAAGTTAGCGGTTGACGAGATTAATGCGCATGTATTACAGCAAGCTTTGGTGACAAAAGCGCAACCACAAGTAGATTTATTAATTCGAACAAGTGGTGAACAACGAATTAGTAACTTTTTATTATGGCAAATCGCGTATGCTGAGCTCTATTTTTCTGATGTACTTTGGCCAGATTTTAATGAAAAGGAATTTAATGAAGCAATTATTGCTTATCAACAACGCCACCGACGTTTTGGTGGTGCAGAATAATAAAAGAGGATTAGATTGTGCTTAAAGAACGTGTTTTGTCAGCGATCATGTTAATTGCAATAGTATTTATTGCATTGTTTTTCTTTTCACCCTTCTATTTTTCACTTGCCGTAGGTGTTGTCGTTATTCTCGCTGTTTGGGAATGGACGCAATTTGCACATTTCAAATGGTCTTTCTGGCGCTTAGGTTTGACAGGGTTGTCTGCCGCTTTTCTGTTTCTTTGGATCTACGGTGAAAGCGATTACTTAAACGCGGGGCGTGTGTTTGAAAATACGCTCTCACTGTTGTTATTCTCTTCTGTGCTTTGGTGGTTGGTCGCCTTAGGCTTAGTGATAAGCTATCCCAAAGGGGCGACCTATTGGGGAAAAAACAAATTATTGCAATTTGCTTTTGCCTTTTTAACCTTAGTGCCTTTCTTTGCTGGCGTGTTACGTTTACGTTTGGAACACTATGTGACAGATCCTCACCATGGTGTCATTTTATTACTGTATGTGTTCATTCTGGTTTGGAGTGCGGATTCTGGCGCCTATTTTGTCGGACGCCAATTTGGCAAAACGAAATTAGCCCCAAAGGTTTCACCAGGGAAAAGTTGGGAGGGGGTAATAGGTGGTTTAGTTACCGCTGGTGTGTTGGCCAGTATTTTCATTCATTTCACGCAAGAAAGCTTACTCTCCGGCATTTCAGTGCCCACATTTATTTTCCTTTCTGTCGCGACCGTAGCGGTTTCTATACTAGGTGATCTCACGGAAAGCATGTTTAAACGTCAACGTGGCATCAAAGACAGCAGTCAGCTTATTCCGGGACATGGTGGTATTTTAGATCGGATCGATAGTTTAACGGCTGCCGTCCCATTCTTTGCCTATTTTTATTTTTTCGTGATTTCGTGATCGATTAGGGAATAATAGATTTATGTCTTTTTTATGGTCATTAGTGTCGTTTATTATTGTTATTGGTGTACTGGTTGCTGTCCATGAATATGGTCATTTCTGGGCGGCAAGAAAGTGCGGTATTCAAGTTCACCGTTTTTCGATTGGCTTTGGTAAAGTCCTTTGGTCACGCAAAGATAAGCATGGAACCGAGTTTGTGATATCTGCCATTCCGCTTGGCGGCTATGTCAAAATGTTAGATGGACGTAATGAGGTTGTACCACCAGCGTTAAGAACACGTGCTTTTGATCAAAAAAGTATTTTACAGCGTGCGTTCGTGATTGCGGCGGGACCTTTGGCTAACTTCCTATTTGCGATTCTCGCTTATTTTACCATTTATACGGTGGGTATACCGACGATAAAACCGGTCATTGCAGAGATTTCATCAAACTCTATTGCTGCCCAAGCTCATATTGAACCGAATAGCCAAATTATGGCAATCGACGGGACAAAGGTGACGGATTGGGAAAGCATCAATATACTGTTAGCAACGAAGATGGGAAATGATGAAATTACCTTAACGCTCTCTCCTTTTGGTTCCTCTATTGAGCAACATAAGGTGTTAAACATTAACGGTTGGCGTTTTGATCCTGAAAAAGAAAGTGCAATAAGTTCACTGGGGCTTCAACCGATCAGAACTAAAGTAGAGATGATTTTGTCTAAGGTCGAGACAAATTCACCGGCCGATAAAGCCGGTTTAAAAGCGGGTGATCGCATTTATGCGGGTGAGCAATTAATAAGTTGGCAACAATTTGTGCAATTTGTACAAGAGGGAAAGCCGTTTAACGTTAAAGTTGAACGTGATGGTCAGTTTTCCTTGGTCATGCTCACCCCCGCGCTAAATAAAGAGGGACGCTGGTATGTCGGGATCGCGCCGACTGCCGATCCGATTTCTGATGTATATCGAACCGAACTAAAATATGGTATTCTTGAGGCCTTACAGAAAGGGGTTGAAAAGACAATACAACTTTCATGGTTAACGATAAAAGTGATTGGCAAGCTCTTTACTGGTGATCTGTCCTTAAAGAATTTAGGTGGTCCGATTTCTATTGCGAAAGGCGCGGGGATCACCTTTGATATTGGGTTGATTTATTACCTCGGCTTTATGGCATTGATCAGTGTCAATTTAGGCATCATGAACCTATTTCCATTACCTGTTCTTGATGGGGGGCATCTGGTCTTTTTAGCCGCGGAGGCGGTGCGAGGTAAGCCTCTGTCAGAACGTATTCAGAATTTGAGTTATCGAATTGGTGCAGCGTTATTAATGGCTTTAATGGGATTTGCACTCTTTAATGATTTCTTACGTTTATAATTAATTTTACTCACAGGATAACATTCACGATGAAAAAACTTTTAATTGCGAGCTTATTATTTGGTTCAACCAGTGCATTTGCTGCGCCGTTTGTAGTGAAAGACATTCGTGTTGACGGTGTTCAAGCAGGTACAGAAGGAAGTGTATTAGCTGCGCTTCCCGTTCGTGTTGGACAGCGAGCAACAGATAATGATATTGCTAACGTGGTACGAAAATTATTCCTTAGTGGACAATATGATGATGTGAAAGCAAGTCGCGAAGGGAATACTTTAGTTGTGACGGTGATGCCTAAACCCGTGATTTCAAATGTGGTGATTGACGGTAATAAATCGATTCCTGATGAGGCCATTAAACAAAACTTAGATGCAAATGGATTTAAAGTTGGTGATGTATTAAATCGGGCTAAATTAGAGGAATTCCGTAAAGGGATTGTTGAACACTATAATAGTGTGGGTCGCTATAATGCGAAAGTTGATGCTATCGTGAATACATTACCAAATAATAGTGCGGAAATTAAAATTCAAATTAATGAAGATGATGTGGCACTCTTTAAAGAAATTACGTTTGAAGGTAATGAAGCGTTTAGTAGTGGAAAATTAGCCGATCAGATGGAGTTACAAACCGATTCGTGGTGGAAACTGTTTGGCAATAAATTTGATCAAACCCAGTTTAACAAAGATCTTGAAACATTACGTAGCTATTATTTAGATCGTGGTTATGCACAATTTCAGATTCTTGATACGGATGTCAAATTAAGCGATGACAAAAAAGAAGTGCGCGTGCATATTAAATTGAAAGAAGGTGATTTATTTACCGTAAAAAGTGCGCGAATTATTGGTGATGTAGGGGGAATGTCTGCAGAGCTAGCACCGATTTTAGAGACGATTCAGTTGAATTATCTTTTCCGTCGTGCCAGCGTATTGGACGTAGAACAACGCATTAAATCGAAGTTAGGTGAAAGAGGTTATGCGACGGCTCAAGTCAATGTGCATCCAACCTTTGATGAGCAAAATAAAACCATTTCGTTAGATTTTATTGTGGAAGCCGGGAAAAGTTATACGGTGCGTCAAATTCGTTTTGAAGGCAATACAAGTAGTGCAGATAGCACCTTACGTCAAGAAATGCGTCAACAAGAAGGGGCTTGGTTATCCTCAGAATTGGTTGAGTTAGGTAAATTACGTTTAGATCGTACGGGGTTCTTTGAGAGCGTGGAAACGAAAACAGAAGCTATTCCTGGTTCTGATCAAGTGGATGTCATTTACAAAGTGAAAGAGCGTAATACCGGCAGTATTAATTTCGGTATTGGTTATGGTACAGAAAGTGGCTTGAGCTACCAAGCCAGCATTAAACAGGATAACTTCTTAGGAATGGGTTCTTCCATTAGTTTAGGGGGGACGCGTAATGACTACGGTACCACAATCAATCTTGGTTATAATGAGCCGTACTTTACCAAAGATGGTGTTAGCCTTGGTGGCAATGTATTCTTTGAAGAATATGATAGTTCGAAAAGTAATACCTCCGCAGCTTATGGACGGACTAGTTATGGTGGGAATTTAACCTTAGGCTTTCCTGTCAATGAGAACAACTCATATTATCTTGGTGTGGGCTATACGTATAATAAATTAAAGAATATCGCACCAGAGTATAATCGTGATTTATATCGTCAATCGATGAAATATAATGATTCTTGGACCTTTAAATCGCACGATTTTGATTTATCGTTTGGCTGGAATTATAACAGTCTTAACCGTGGCTATTTCCCAACCAAAGGGGTGCGTGCTAATATTGGCGGGCGGGTGACCATTCCAGGTTCAGACAATAAATATTATAAAGTCAACGCCGAAGCACAAGGGTTTTATCCATTAGATCGTGAACACGGTTGGGTGATTTCAAGTCGTATTGGTGCTTCTTTTGCTGATGGCTTTGGTGGCAAACGTTTACCGTTCTATCAATATTATAGTGCGGGCGGTATTGGGAGTTTGCGTGGTTTTGCCTATGGCGCGATCGGACCAAATGCGATTTACCGTACCAAAAATTGTCCTAGCGATTATTGTTTAGTCAGTAGCGATGTGATTGGGGGGAATGCAATGGTTACCGCTAGCACGGAACTCATTGTCCCAACACCATTTGTCGCAGATAAAAATCAAAACGCCGTGCGTACCTCACTGTTTGTGGATGCCGCAAGCGTGTGGAATACGCGTTGGAAAGCAGAGGATAAAGCAAAATTTGCAAAATTACACGTGCCTGATTACAGTGATCCGAGTCGTGTTCGCGCTTCGGCAGGGGTGGCGCTTCAATGGCAATCACCAATTGGGCCTTTAGTGTTCTCTTATGCGAAACCACTTAAGAAATACCAAGGTGATGAAATTGAGCAGTTCCAATTCAGCATTGGTGGGACGTTCTAATAAGCTATTGGAACTTCTATAAAAAATTGTAGTCTAAACAGCCAACTGTGTCGTCACAATTCGGCACAGTATTGATTCATATCTTTATTGAAATAGGAAAAGAAACCGATGAAAAAAGCAGTCAAAGTTACCGCACTTTCTTTAGCATTAGCCTTCACTTCTTCTTTAGCCATGGCCACAGAAAATATTGCATTTATCAGTGGAGATTATTTATTCCAAAATCATCCCGATCGTAAAATGGTGGCTGAGAAATTAGAGTCGGAATTTAAAGCGCGAGTAGAAAAACTCACTGAAAATAAAAAAAGCATTGATGAAAAAATTGCGGCTTCTCAAAAGAAAGTGGAAGCAAAAGTTGCAGCGTTAAAAAAAGATGCACCGAAATTACGTAGTGCAGATATTAAAAAACGTGAAGACGAAATCAATAAGCTCGGTAATAGCGAGCAAGAAGCAATCAATAAGCTCGTTACTGCACACGATGAAGAAGTGAGTAAATATCAAGAAGATTATGCAAAACGTGAGCGCGAAGAAACAGCAAAATTAGTCAATAGCATCCAAAATGCGGTGAATACGATTGCCAAAGAGAAAAACTATACTTTAGTTCTAAATGAAGGCGCAGTCGTGTTTGCGGCAGATGCAAAAAATATTACTGAAGATGTCTTAAAAGCCATCCCAGCGACACAGGCGAAATAATGCAAGTTTATTCCCTCCAAGAATTAGCACAACAGATCGGCGCTACCATCCGTGGTAACGCCGATGTTGTAGTAGAAAGTATTGCGCCTTTAGATAAGGCGACAGAAAAACAGCTTACTTTTATTTCCAATCCTAAATTCCGTTCCTTGTTAGCACAATCTCATGCGGGTATTTTGGTGGTATCAGAAGCCGATGTGGCGTTTTGTGCTGAACAAAGTAACTTGTTGATTGTAAACGATCCTTATGTGGCCTATGCGGTTTTAGCACAATATATGGATAGCACACCGAAAGCCGCGAGTGGTATTGCTAGCAGTGCGGTTGTTGCGGAAAGTGCGGTGTTAGGCAAAAACGTCTCAATTGGTGCCAATGCGGTGATTGAAGATGGGGTTGAGTTAGGTGATCATGTCGTGATTGGAGCAAATTGCTTCGTGGGCAAAAATACCAAGATTGGTGCTTATAGCCAATTATGGGCGAATGTCAGCGTGTATCACAATGTTGAAATTGGTCATCATTGCTTAATTCAATCTGGTGCAGTGATCGGTAGTGACGGTTTTGGTTATGCCAATGATCGTGGTCGTTGGATCAAAATTCCACAAGTCGGACAAGTGATTATTGGTAATCATGTTGAAATTGGTGCTTGTACTTGCATTGACCGTGGTGCGTTAGATCCTACAGTAATTGAAGATAATGTGATTATTGATAATCTTTGCCAGATTGCACATAACGTCCATATTGGTACCGGCACTGCCGTTGCTGGCGGTGTGATTATGGCGGGGAGCTTAACGGTAGGTCGTTATTGTCTCATCGGTGGAGCAAGTGTCATCAATGGTCATATGGAAATCTGCGATAAAGTGACGGTGACAGGCATGGGAATGGTGATGCGTCCAATTACTGAACCAGGCGTGTATTCTTCCGGGATTCCATTACAAACCAATAAAGAATGGCGTAAGACCGCTGCGTTGACGTTAGGCATTGATGCGATGAATAAACGGTTAAAAGCCTTAGAAAAGAAATTCGAGAAGAAATAAGTATGAAACAAACCGCACTTTTTTATGGTGCGTTTTGTATTCAGCACGCAAATACCGTATAATTTTGAATATTTTATCGTTTTATTTTTATTGGAAGGTACTATTGTGACAACTGAAACTACCACAACAAAAATCATTGAAGCAAATGAAATTATGACATTGCTTCCTCACCGTTATCCTTTTTTATTAGTAGATCGTGTGGTGGATTATGAAGAAGGTAAATGGCTTAAAGCTGTAAAAAATATCAGTGTAAATGAGCCTTGCTTTACTGGTCATTTCCCAGAACAGCCGATTTTTCCAGGCGTGTTAATTTTAGAAGCCATGGCACAAGCCACAGGGGTGTTGGCCTGTAAAACGTACCGTCAATTAGAAAATGAGATTTATTATTTTGCTGCAATTGATAATGCCCGTTTTAAACGGCCTGTGCTACCTGGTGATCAAATGGTGTTAGAAGTTCACTTCTTGAAAGAACGTCGCGGTATTACGCGCTTTACAGGTGTCGCAACCGTAGATGGTCAAGTGGTGTGCGAAGCAGAATTAATGTGTGCTCGTCGTCCCGCATAATCAGCAAGGAGTAAAATATGATCCACCCAACCGCACAGATTCACCCGACCTCAATTGTTGAGGCAGGGGCAAAAATTGGTGAGAATGTTGTTATTGGTCCTTTCTGTCTTGTTGGCGCAGAGGTTGAAATTGGTGCAGGCACGATCTTACATTCACATGTTGTGGTCAAAGGTATTACTAAAATTGGGCGTGATAACCAAATTTTTCAGTTCGCCAGTATTGGTGATACTAACCAAGATTTAAAATATCAAGGTGAGCCAACCAGAACGATCATTGGTGATCGTAACCGCATTCGTGAGAGCGTGACGATTCACCGTGGTACAGCACAGGGCGGTTCTGTGACGGTAATCGGTGATGATAACTTGTTAATGGTGAATGTGCATGTGGCACATGATTGTCGCATTAAAAACCGTTGTATTTTAGCCAATAATGCAACATTAGCAGGGCATGTTGAGCTCGATGATTTTGTGATTGTCGGTGGCATGTCGGCAATTCATCAATTTGTGATTGTCGGTGCACACGTGATGCTTGGTGGTGGATCAATGGTCAGTCAAGATGTTCCACCTTATGTGATGGCGCAAGGCAACCACGCAAAACCGTTTGGTGTGAATATTGAAGGCTTGAAACGTCGTGGTTTTGATAAACCGACCTTACACGCGATTCGCAATGTGTATAAACTGATTTACCGCAGTGGCAAAACCTTAGAAGAAGTGATGCCCGAAATTGAACAAGTGGCGGCAACAGAATCAGCGATTAGCTTCTTTGTTGAGTTCTTCAAGCGTTCAACGCGTGGAATTATTCGTTAATTAAACGAAATTTGACTCAAATCGACCGCACTTTTTACCTGAGAAGTGCGGTTGTTTTTTATCTAGGATGGAGAGATGAAAGAAATAAGTAAATCACAACCGACGATTGCGATTGTTGCGGGCGAAGTATCGGGGGATATTTTGGGGGCAGGGCTTATCCGTAGTTTGAAAGTTCAGTATCCCCACGCACGTTTTATTGGGATCGCAGGCCCAAGAATGTTAGCTGAGGGCGCAGAAACCTTAGTCGATATGGAGGCACTTTCGGTTATGGGGTTAGCCGAAGTCATAAAACACTTGCCCCGTTTATTGACAATCCGCCGTCAATTAATTCATACCTTGTTGCAAGAAAAACCGGATATTTTCATTGGCATCGATGCGCCAGATTTTAATATTGATGTGGAATTGAAGTTAAAAGAAAACGGCATCAAAACTATTCATTATGTCAGTCCTTCGGTTTGGGCTTGGCGTCAGAACCGTATTCATAAAATTGCCAAGGCAACACATCTCGTATTAGCTTTTTTACCATTTGAAAAAGCATTTTACGATCGTTTTGAGGTGCCTTGCCGTTTTATCGGGCATACGATGGCAGATGCAATCGCATTAAAACCAAATCGTCAGGAAGCTTGTGAATGTTTAAATCTTGATGCAAGCCAGCGTTATGTAGCGATACTTGTTGGAAGTCGTAGTTCAGAAGTTACCTTTTTAGCGGAACCTTTTTTGCAAGCGGCTAAATTGTTAAAACAACAATATCCCGATATTCAATTCTTGATTCCACTGATTAATGCTCAACGGCGCGCGCAATTCGAACAAATTAAAGCGAAAGTCGCGCCAGATCTAGAATTGATTTTACTAGATGGAAAGGCGCGCCAAGCCATGATAGCCGCAGAAGCAACCTTATTAGCGTCAGGGACGGCAGCGCTAGAAGCCATGTTGTGTAAGTCGCCAATGGTGGTGGGCTATCGTATGAAAGCAATGACTTACTTTTTGGCTAAACGTTTAGTCAAAACAAAATACGTGTCCTTGCCTAATTTGTTAGCGAATGAGATGTTAGTGCCAGAGCTGATCCAAGAAGAATGTACGGCAGAGAAGTTGGCTGAAAAACTAGCCATTTATTTAAGCCAAGAAGAAAGTGCGTTACAACAACGTCATGCCTTAATTCAACGCTTTACGGATTTACATAAACTGATCCAATGTGATGCCGATAAGCAAGCCGCTCAAGCGGTTGTTGAACTACTCGAACAATAAAGGTAAAGGAAACATGGTATTTGAATATCCAAAAGGGGTTGAACTCATTGCTGGTGTCGATGAAGTTGGGCGTGGCCCTTTAGTAGGCGCGGTTGTGACGGCAGCGGTGATTTTAGATCCCAATCAGCCTATCTTAGGTTTAAATGACTCGAAAAAACTGTCTGAAAAAAAGCGCCTTTTGTTAGCTGAAGAAATTAAACAAAAGGCCTTGGCTTGGAGTTTAGGGCGTGCTGAACCAGAAGAAATCGATCAATTAAATATTTTACATGCCACTATGTTGGCAATGAAAAGAGCGGTAGAAAATTTGAAAATTCAACCGCACTTGGTGTTAGTGGATGGTAACCGCGTGCCCGATCTGACTATCCCTGCACAAGCAATAGTGAAAGGTGATGGCTTGGTGGCGGAAATCAGTGCCGCTTCCATTTTAGCAAAGGTCGCACGTGATCAAGAAATGACGGAGTTAGATAAACGTTATCCTGACTATGCATTTGCACAACATAAAGGCTATCCGACCGCGCTGCATTTAGCCAAATTAGCTGAACTCGGACCCTTAGCTCAGCATAGACGTAGCTTTGCGCCTGTGCGAAAATTACTCAATGTTTTATAATTAATTCATTTTATTTCATGAGGAGTTTAACGTGGAGCTCAGCTTACAGGCGCCTTTCTGGACAAGTTCATTATTTTGGGTATTACTGCTGTTATTTGGTGCAGTTGTCTTATTTGTCCATAATAAGATTCGTATGGATGTGGTTGCACTATTAGTGATTGTTGCCTTTGCTTTAAGTGGCATTTTAACTGTCAATGAGGTTTTGGCGGGCTTTAGTGATCCTAACGTCATTTTGATTGCCTTATTGTTCATTGTCGGTGAGGGGATTGTTCGTACCGGGATTGCTTATCAAGTGAGTGAGTGGTTATTGAAAGCCTCGAAAAATAGTGAAACCAAGGTATTGATCTTATTAATGCTCGCGGTGGCGATATTGGGATCATTTATGAGTTCAACGGGGATTGTGGCGATTTTTATTCCAGTAGTATTAGTGATTTGCCAGCAAATGAATCTCTCACCGAAGCGGCTTATGATGCCATTGAGTGTCGCGGGACTCATTAGTGGGATGATGACATTGATTGCGACCGCCCCTAACTTGGTTGTGAACGCAGAATTAATCCGTAATACCGATGTTCGTTTTCACTTCTTTGATTTTACGCCAATTGGTTTAGTGGTGCTCAGTATGGGGATTTTATACATGTTAGTCGCGCGCCGTTGGTTAACCGATCCTGAAGAACACACTACAAAAGACACCAGTCGGCGCTCAATGAATGATTTGATCGATGAGTATGGACTACGTGAACGTACGAAACGATTGGTGGTAAAAAATGGCTCACCGTTAATCGGCAAAAATCTAGATGAGCTTCACCTGCGTTCTACTTATGAGTTAAATGTTTTAGCGATTGAACGCTGGAAACGTTTCAGACCGACCTTTATTGCCGCACTCGGCACTTCTGAGATTCGTGAAAAAGATATTTTAATGATAGATATCTGTAACCCAGATTTCGAGTTAGAGCAGTTTTGTCAAGAAAATCAGTTGGAAATCGCAGAAATTCGTAGTCAAAATTTCTCACAACAAGCCAAATCCATTGGTATGGCTGAAATTACACTGGTGCCTGATTCTGATTGTATTGGGAAAACCACATCGGAGTTGCGTTTTCGTTCACAATTTGGTTTAAATGTGGTGGGGGTCAAGCGTGATGGCAAGGTCTTAGTCGGTAATTTCTCAGATGTCAGCTATTCTTTAGGGGATTTGATCCTAGTGATTGGCGATTGGAAAGCCATTGCACAAATGCAACATCATGTAAAAGATTTTTATGTTTTAAATTATCCCCTTGAAATGGAAAGAGCGGTGCCTGCCGCTACACAAGCACCACACGCCGTTTTTGCCATTTTAACCATGGTGGTATTAATGGTGACGGGGGTGGTGCCGAATGTGATTGCCGCCCTGATCGCCTGCTTAATGCTCGGTTATTTCCGCTGTGTCGATGGGAAAAGTGCGTATGAATCGATCCATTGGTCAAGTTTAGTGTTAATCGTGGGCATGATGCCTTTTTCTATTGCTTTACAAAAAACCGGTGGCGTGGATTTGGCCGTGAAATTGATGTTAGATGCAGTGGGCGGATTAGGGTTACATGCGGTGTTAATGAGCTTATTTTTACTCTGTGCCGCAGTCAGTTTGTTTATTTCCAATACCGCGACCGCAATTTTAATGGCTCCGATTGCGATTACTATTGCACACCAGTTGCAGGTTTCACCTATGCCATTTGCCATGATTATTGCGGTTGCTGCTTCTGCTGCCTTTATGACGCCAGTGTCTTCCCCAGTGAATACCATGGTGCTCGGTCCGGGTGGGTATAAATTTGCTGACTTTGTGAAGGTTGGGGTGCCTTTCACCTTGTTAGTGATGGTCGTGAGCGTCTTTTTAATTCCGTTACTGTTTCCATTCTGATGAGGAGCATGCCAATGAGCATTTATGATTTAAAACCTAAATTCCAGAATCTATTGCGTCCAACGGTGGTCAAATTGGCGCAAAGTGGGGTAACAGCGAACCAAGTGACTCTATTGGCCTGTGCGATTTCGGTTGTGTTAGGACTGGTTCTCACGGCACTTGCTGACATCCATTGGTTATTTATGTTGATTCCAATTTGGCTATTTATCCGGATGGCGTTAAATGCAATAGATGGCATGCTGGCACGTGAATTTCATCAACAATCCCGTTTAGGGGGCTATTTAAACGAAATCACTGATGTCGTGTCGGATGCGGCCTTATATTTGCCTTTTGCCTGTATTTTCCCCTTTGATCCCCTCCTGATCGGATTGATTATCTGGCTTGCGGCATTAACGGAATTGTGTGGCATCCTAGGGCAAGTGCAAGGGCAAACGCGTCGTTATGATGGTCCACTGGGAAAAAGTGATCGCGCCTTTTTATTTGGTCTGTTAGGACTGCTTTATACTTTCCAAGTCCCTTTGCCTGAATGGTTATATTGGGTCGCTTGGATCGTGGTGTTATTATTGGTATTGACCTGTGTTAAGCGTGTGCGTGCAGGACTTGCTGAAATCCCGCAAAGTGCGGTCGAAAAGAACGAAGAAACGTTACGCCCGGATTCATCTTCTGACTAAGGAGACCTTTTTATGCTCGCGAAATTGATTGATTTTCTTTTATGTCGTTTTACGTCATTTATTACAGGCGTTCGTCCCCAAAAAAATGTGGCCCAATTGTCTACAGAAAAGAATCGACTGTACTATGCTAATCATAATAGCCATGGTGATTTTATTTTACTTTGGGTGTCTTTACCCTATGAGGTGCGCCAACATACCCGCCCTGTAGCTGGGGCAGATTATTGGTTGAAAGGCAAAATGCGTCGTTTTTTAGCAGAAAACGTCTTCAACATGCTCTTGATTGAGCGGGGGAGTAATGACCCTAAAGCCGTAACCGAACAAATTAGCGCGGCGTTAAAAGACAGCTCGTTAATTATTTTCCCAGAAGGGACGCGGAAGACGGATGATGATCTGCCGTTACAACCGTTTAAAAGTGGGCTCTTTCATTTAGCAAAACAAAATCCAGATTTGGAGCTGATACCCGTTTGGATCAGTAATATGCACAATGTGTTACCGAAAGGGTTTATTTTACCGATTCCATTACTTTGCGATCTGTATTTAGGTGAACCGTTCACTTATCAGCAAGAGGAAGACAAAGCGGACTTTCTGGCGCGAGCAGAAAACGCCTTATTACGTTTAAATCCAAAGTATCAAGGAGAATAAGATGGAGATTTGGACACTCTTTTGGGGATTAATTTTCACCCTCATGTTCGCCTCTGCGATTGGTTATGCATTGAAATGGAAAGTCGGCTTTGGCACACCACATGCGGTCATTGATAACTTAAATGCCCGCATTAACGCTTGGTGGGTCATGATTTTGATTATTTTTGCTGCCGCATTTATTGGCTTTTATGCGCTGATTGCCTTATTTTTTGTGATTTCTTTTATGGCATTACGCGAATTCTTATCGCTGATTTATATTCGTCGTGGTGATCATCTTGCTTTAGCCGCCTGTTTTTATGTGATCCTGCCTGTACAATATTATTTTGTGGCGATTGATTGGTTTAGTATGTTCACGATTTTTATCCCCGTGTATGCCTTCTTATTTTTACCGATTTTGTCTGCCTTATTAGGCGATGCATCACATTTCTTGGATCGCTCCACCAAGGTGCAATGGGCCATTATGATTTCGGTCTTTTGTATTTCCCATGTTCCCGCCATTTTAACCTTAGATATTGTGGACTTTGACAATAAGAATTTACTGTTAATGATTTTCTTAATTTTGGTCGTGCAATCAAGTGATGTGTTGCAATATGTGTGGGGTAAATTGTTTGGTAAACATAAAATCGCACCAACACTTTCGCCGTCTAAAACGGTAGAGGGGTTTGCTGGTGGCATCTTAAGTGCCTCATTATTAGGTGGCTTACTGTATTGGTTAACACCATTTACGCCATTACAAGCGTTTTTGATGAGCTTATTAATTTGCTTAATGGGCTTTTTAGGGGGATTAGTGATGTCTGCGATCAAACGTAGTATGGGCGTGAAAGATTGGGGCAATATGATCAGCGGCCATGGTGGGATGTTAGATCGGATGGATAGTTTATGTTTTGCCGCCCCGATCTTCTTCCATGTGGTGCGATATTATTGGGTTTAGTTGTCAATCAAAAAAACAGAGGAAAAAATGACCGCAGTTTTAAAAATTGGTTTAGTTTCAGTGTCTGATCGTGCTTCACAAGGGGTGTATGCAGATCAAGGTATTCCGGAGTTGCAAGCTTGGCTAGAAAAAGCATTATGTGATCCCTTTGAAATAGAAACGCGCTTAATTCCAGATGAACAGGCTCAAATTGAAAAAACATTGTGTGAATTAGTGGACGATTGCCATTGCCACTTAGTATTAACTACGGGCGGAACCGGACCGGCAAAACGCGATGTTACCCCCGATGCTACCTTAGCGATTGCGGACAGAGAAATGCCGGGATTTGGCGAACAGATGCGCCAAGTCAGTTTGCATTTTGTCCCAACCGCGATTTTATCGCGTCAAGTGGGCGTCATCCGTAAAAACAGTTTGATCCTCAATCTGCCGGGGCAGCCTAAAGCGATTAAAGAAACCCTAGAAGGAGTGAAAGATGAACAGGGTCAGGTTATTGTGAAAGGGATTTTTAGTGCGGTGCCCTATTGTTTACAACTGATCGACGGGATTTATATTGACACTCACCCTGCGGTGATTGAAAGTTTTCGCCCTAAATCTGCCCGTCGTTAGGCGTGTTCGCTGAAATAAAAATGCGCTAGAAAAGGAAAAAATTGATGAAAAAGATTGAAGCAATCATTAAACCGTTCAAATTAGATGACGTACGTGAAAGTTTATCTGATGTGGGTATTACGGGAATGACAGTGACAGAAGTACGCGGATTTGGACGCCAAAAAGGCCATACAGAGCTTTATCGCGGTGCCGAGTATATGGTGGATTTTCTGCCGAAAGTGAAAATGGAAATAGTCGTGCCCGATGAGCAAGTGGATCAATGCATTGAAGCCATTATGGAAACCGCACAAACGGGCAAAATTGGTGACGGTAAAATCTTCGTTTATGAGGTGGAACGTGTTATCCGAATCCGTACGGGTGAAGAAAATGAGGATGCGCTCTAAATGCTCAAAGTTGAATCGTCTATTTTAAAAGTGCTAGTCGCCTTAGCCTCAATTGTCATTATTTTGGCAGGCGTCAAGGTGGCCAGTGAAATTGCGGTACCATTTTTATTATCGCTTTTTATTGCCATCATTTGCTCACCGATTATCCGTTTCATGACTAACCGTAAAGTCCCTCATTGGTTAGCTATTACGTTATTATTGTTGATGATTCTGGTGGTCTTCTTTTCGTTGTTAAGTTTGATCAATAGTACTGCACGAGAGTTTACTCAATCGATCCCACAATATCGCGTATTATTATCAGAGCGTATTGGTTCTTTAGGGATATTAGCGAAAAAGTGGAATATTCCGTTGGATTTATCCGCCGAACGCGCCATGGAATATATGGATCCGAGTGTGATTATGAATCTGGTCAGTAGCACCTTATTAAGTTTCTCGGGGGTTGTCACCAACGTATTTGTGTTGTTCCTTGTGGTCATTTTTATGCTGAGTGAAGCGCCTTTCGCAAAACATAAATTGGCACTCGTATTTAGTTCGGATGTACGTGATGTACACCGCGAAGAACATTATATTAATCGGATTTTACAAGGGGTAATTAGTTATCTTGGCGTGAAAACGCTGACCAGTTTATTAACCGGTGTTTGCGTTTATATTCTGCTTGAATTAACCGATGTGCAATATGCTATTTTATGGGCAACCTTGAGTTTTCTGCTTAACTACATTCCCAATATCGGCTCGATCATTGCTGCGGTGCCCATTGTGGTGCAAGCCTTATTATTAAATGGCTTCCCGACAGGGCTTGGGGTGGCCATTGGGGTTGGGGCAATTAACATGATCGTCGGCAATATTATCGAGCCCAAAATGATGGGACGCACCTTGGGTTTATCCACCTTAGTGGTGTTCTTATCTTTACTCTTTTGGGGCTGGTTGCTCGGTACAGTGGGCATGTTGCTTTCTGTGCCACTGACAATGGTATTAAAAATTGCCCTTGAAGCCAGCCCAGAAACCATGAAATACGCTATTTTGTTGGGCGATGTGAAAGACATCAATCGAGAAATTATCGACGCCAAACAAGAAACGGCTGAACGTATGAAAGAACAAGCAGAATGGGAAGAAAATGCTGAAGAAATCGCCGAAGCCATTGCCACAGCGAAAGAGGAAGCCAAAAATGAAGCCATTGCCGGTGTCATTGCGGAAGCAAAAGCAGAAGTTCAAGCCGAAATTCAAGCCATAGCCAATGCCACGGAGCAAAAATAACAAAATCTATTAAAAACACACCGCACTTTTTCTTGTCAAAAAAGTGCGGTGTTTGTTAATGATGAGATGAGCGATTTAACTTACTATTGATTATACTCTATAGCCTGAACATACCCCTATGAGCTTTTTTAATCCTCACTCCGTCATGCATAGCTTTTTTTCTAACTATAATGGCTTATGATGGTATATGGATACCTTTCTCTAAGTGAATAAACAAACGTGATTGTTTAGTCTTAATAGGAAGTGCATATGCAAGAATATATTTGGTTTTTCCCGCTTATTTTTATTTTTCATGAGCTGGAAGAGCTCATCGGCATGAAAGGATTTCTGAGTAAGAATAGGTTGTTATTTCATCAGAAATACCCGTTTATTTATAAGGTATCGCAAAATTTTAGTACGGAAGGATTGGCTTTTGCCGTATTAGAAGAATTTATCCTATGTATCACCCTTTGTTTCTGTGCCTTCTTTATGACAAGTCATGTGACTTCTGGTCTTTGGTTAGGGGCTTTTATTGCTTGTACTTTTCACTTTGTGGTGCATATCCTACAAACGCTCATTTTAAGGCAATATATCCCAGCAACAATAACAAGCCTCATTTGTTTGCCTATTTCACTATGGATAATTTACCAATGTTTTTTAGCTCAAGAATATGGGCTAACACAAATATTCCCTTATCTATGTATTGGTTTTTTTCTCGTGGTGATAAACTTATTCTTTGCACAAAAGCTTATTGGTATTTTCACTCGACTAATGAAGTCACATTTAAATTAACTACCTGATTTTGGCTATCAGTTTTAAATCAAAGGAAGTATTCATTCAACCCGCCTCACTTTTATGTCTTTCGCTTTTCTTTCTCGATCCAGAACGCAAAAAAGTGCGGTGTTTTTTTACAGAGTTTGGCGAAATTGCTAGATTAATGCGTACTAACTCTGTACAATCGCAACTCATTTTTTAAAGGCGATTATCTAGGCCGCAATGTGTAACAACGAGGCGTTATGTTAGAACAACAAACCTGTGCTGAAAAAGCAGCAAATACAGTCAACACAGTTGAATTATCAACCGACCCAGCAAAAAAAATTAACTTAATGAATTTAACACGCCAACAGATGCGTGAGTTTTTTAAAGAATTGGGCGAAAAACCCTTTCGTGCCGATCAACTAGTGAAATGGATTTATCATTTTGGCGAAGATAACTTCGACAATATGACCAATATTAACAAGAAGTTAAGAGATAAATTAAAACAAGTGGCTGAAATTAAAGCCCCTGAAGTCGCGGTGGAGCAACGTTCTGCTGACGGTACCATTAAATGGGCAATGCAAGTGGGCGATCAGCAAGTGGAAACGGTGTATATTCCCGAAGCCGATCGAGCAACTTTGTGTGTGTCTTCACAAGTAGGTTGTGCGTTGGCTTGTACGTTCTGTTCGACTGCACAACAAGGTTTTAACCGTAACTTGACGGTGTCGGAAATTATTGGTCAAGTTTGGCGTGCGTCAAAAATTATTGGTAACTTTGGAGTAACCGGTGTGCGTCCGATCACCAACGTGGTGATGATGGGCATGGGTGAGCCATTATTAAATGTGGCCAATGTGGTACCAGCGATGGAAATCATGTTGGATGATTTTGCGTATGGTTTATCAAAACGCCGTGTGACGCTATCTACCTCGGGGGTGGTGCCTGCGTTAGATAAATTAAGCGAAATGATTGATGTGGCGTTGGCGATCTCGTTACATGCACCGAACGATGCATTGCGTGATGAAATTGTGCCAATCAATAAAAAATATAACATCAAAATGTTAATCGATTCGGTAAATCGTTATTTGAGCGTGTCGAATGCCAATCACGGTAAAGTGACCATTGAATATGTGATGTTGGATCATGTTAATGATGGCGTGGAACACGCACATCAATTAGCACAAGTATTAAAAAATACCCCATGTAAAATCAATTTGATCCCGTGGAATCCGTTCCCAGAAGCCCCTTATGCGAAAAGCTCAAACTCGCGTATTGATCGTTTCCAAAAAACATTGATGGAATATGGGTTCACCGTGATTGTGCGTAAAACCCGTGGCGATGATATTGATGCCGCCTGCGGGCAATTAGCCGGTGATGTGATTGACCGCACGAAACGGACGGCACAGAAAAAGCAATTTGGGCAAGAGATTGCGGTACGAAATCATTAAATTGTCGCTTAATGAGTGAAGTAAACAGAAGGAGAAAAAATGACACGCATTTTACAAGTATGGATAGCAAGCATTTTTTCTCTTTTCCTTTCTGCCTGTGTCAGTCAGCAAGAGAACAAAAGTTTTGAACCGCGTGAGGCGGCAAAAGCCAGAATTGAATTAGGCTTAGGTTATTTGCTACAACAGGATTTTGCGCGAGCAAAGCAGAACTTTGATAAAGCCATGTCTTACGCACCGAATTATTATTTATCGCATGCGGCATTAGCCTACCTGTATCAAAAGCAAGATCAGCTTGAATTGGCCCGTCAGGCTTATGAAAAGGCTATAAATTTGGATAGCCATCAGGGCGATGTATTGAATAACTATGGGACATTTTTATGTCAACAAGGTGAGTTTGAACAAGCTTACAAGCTATTTTCTCAGGCATTAAACGCCCCTCATTATTATCAACATGCCGATACCTATGAAAACTTGGTTTGGTGTGCTTCCTTCGCCCGAGATCCCGTTCGCTATCAACAACATTTGCAACGTTTAATGCAGTTTGATGCCAATAGAGCAAAAAAATTTCCACCAGATATCCAGTAACTCAGCGTAAAATACAGAAAAACACTTTTTCCAGTGGCTTATCTATCGAATAGCTATTGCAAAAGCCCCTGTACAACTTTAAACTTTACCCTTTGAGTTTTGTGTAAAGAGATGGTGTGAAATGAATACTGCAACAAATACTATTGAGGAAAAAGCGCTTACGCTTGGTGAACAATTCCGCCAGGCACGCGAAGCACAACAGCTTTCCATTGAAGATGTTTCTAAAAAAATCTCGCTTAGACCGTCTATTTTGCAATTGATCGAAACAAATCAGTTTGCACAAAAATCTATTCCCGCTACTTTTATGCGAGGTTACGTTCGCAGTTATGCGAAATTCCTAAAATTACCAGAATCCGTGTGGGTACATGCTAGTTTTGGTGAGGATCATAAAAATGACTTGGGCAAAAATGCACGTGCGACGAGAGCGGTCAATAATTATTCCTCACATAACCATTGGATTGGTTGGTTAAGTCTACTGGTTGTAGTGATTGTGGCAGGTATGACGGGTCTATGGTGGTGGGAAAACTATACCCAGTCTAATGCAGAGCGCGAGAGTTTAGTCCAAAACTATGTTGAAACCACGCCACAAAATACGTTGGTGCCAAATACCACATTAATGCCTTCTTCATCGACAAGTCATACACAAAGTGCGAATGAAATCGCTCCGCCAACACTCACACCTGTTGAGCCGAGCGTTTCTGCAACAGCCGTCCCTGTGACTATTACACCATTAAATGAAGCACCGATTACATCTGCAGAAGTGTTAAAAGCCGAGATGAATAAATTAGATGAGAAAAATGTTAATCCGCTTGTTTCAACTGAGACAGCCTCGTCTACTACAGATGAATTACATATTGAAGTGACTGGCGGGTGTTGGATTAGTGTGCAAAATGACAGCGGCAAGGTACTTGCACAAAAAGAATATAAACAAGGTGATGTGTTGACGTTTAATGAGGGCGTGACTTATTCACTTATCATCGGTGCGCCAGCAAATGTTAAGATCACCTATAAAGGTGAAGACTATCCGCTTAAAGTAGATGGTCGCGTCGCCAGATTTAAATTACCACAGTAAAGTGGAAGAGAAAGGTTACAAATACAATTATGTTAGCCAAACCAACGATTAAACGCAGAGAATCAACCAAGATCTATGTGGGGAATGTGCCAATTGGTGGGGATGCACCTATTGCCGTGCAATCTATGACCAATACGCGAACGACTGATGTAGAGGCAACCGTAGCACAAATTAAAGCACTTGAACGTGTCGGTGCGGATATTGTCCGTGTTTCGGTGCCTACAATGGATGCGGCGGAAGCATTTAAGTTCATCAAGCAACAAGTGAATGTGCCTTTAGTCGCGGATATTCATTTTGACTATCGCATTGCGTTAAAAGTCGCAGAATATGGTGTGGACTGTTTACGAATTAATCCAGGTAATATTGGCCGTGAAGATCGTATTCGTGCGGTGGTGGACTGTGCCAGAGATAAAAATATTCCCATCCGTATTGGCGTCAATGCGGGATCTTTAGAAAAAGATTTACAAGAAAAATATGGTGAACCGACGCCTGAAGCGTTATTAGAGTCGGCATTGCGTCATGTAGAAATTTTAGATCGTCTTAATTTTGATCAGTTTAAGGTCAGCGTGAAGGCATCAGATGTGTTTTTAGCAGTCGAATCCTATCGCTTATTGGCGAAAGCCATCAAACAGCCATTGCATTTAGGCATTACCGAAGCGGGTGGTTTTCGTGCGGGAGCAGTAAAAAGTGCGGTGGGTTTAGGTATGCTTTTAGCCGAAGGCATTGGTGATACTTTGCGTATTTCACTTGCGGCCGATCCCGTGGAAGAAATCAAAGTGGGCTTTGATATTTTAAAATCATTGCGTATTCGTTCTCGCGGTATTAATTTCATTGCTTGCCCAACCTGTTCCCGTCAAGAATTTGATGTGATTGGTACGGTGAACGCCCTTGAGCAACGCTTAGAAGATATTATTACGCCAATGGATGTATCCATTATTGGCTGTGTGGTGAATGGCCCGGGTGAAGCCCTTGTTTCTGATTTAGGGGTGACCGGTGGGAATAAAAAAAGCGGCTATTATTTAGACGGTGAACGCCAAAAAGAACGCTTTGATAATGATGATTTAATCAATCAGTTAGAAGCAAAAATTCGCGCCAAAGTGGCGGCGCAAGATCCCAAAAATCGAATTATTTAAAATAACAAAAGAAAAATAGGACAGTATTGTGGCAAAAACAATTCAAGCAATTCGTGGTATGAATGATTGTTCCCCAACGGAAAGCCCATTATGGCAATGGGTCGAAGGAAAAGTGCGGTCAGTTTTACAAAATTATGGTTATTCTGAAGTGCGTATGCCAGTTGTCGAAAGTACGCCATTATTTGCTCGTGCGATCGGTGAAGTAACCGATGTAGTATCCAAAGAAATGTACACTTTTTGGGATAACGATGAGCAATTAACTTTGCGTCCAGAAGGGACCGCAGGTTGTGTACGTGCAGCGATTGAACACGGTTGGATTTATAACCAAGAACAACGTTTATGGTATATGGGACCGATGTTCCGTCATGAGCGTCCACAAAAAGGGCGTTATCGCCAATTCCATCAAGCCGGTGTGGAAGTGTTCGGGATTCCTAACCCAGAAATTGATGCTGAACTGATTATGTTAACGGCACGGTTATGGAAAGCATTAGGCATTTTTGAGCATGTCACTTTACAGCTGAATTCGATTGGTTCATTAGAAGCCCGTCAGAACTA
This sequence comes from Bisgaard Taxon 45, assembly GCA_030783905.1. Lineage (GTDB taxonomy): Bacteria > Pseudomonadota > Gammaproteobacteria > Enterobacterales > Pasteurellaceae > Pasteurella. The sequence goes on from JAQAHH010000006.1 coordinate 404,548, forward strand.
CCGCGCTGCGTTAGTCGCCTTCTTGCAGCAACATACTGATCTTTTAAGTGAAGAAGAAAAAGAACGCTTAGAGAAAAATCCGCTACGCATTTTAGACAGCAAAAACCAAGCACTACAAGAGGCGCTAAATGATGCACCAAAATTATTAGATTATTTAGATGAAGACAGTCGAGAGCACTTTGCTCAGCTTTGTGTGTTATTGGATGCAGTGGGGATTCAATATGAAGTGAACCCGAAATTGGTGCGTGGGTTAGATTATTACAATAAAACGGTTTTTGAGTGGGTCACGACAGCATTGGGGGCACAAGGCACAGTGTGCGGTGGTGGTCGTTATGACGGTCTCGTTGAGCAATTAGGTGGTCATGCGACGACAGGTGTGGGCTTTGCCATGGGCTTAGAGCGCTTAGTGCTATTAGTTCAAGAAGTGAATCAAACTATCAGCTTGCCAAGTGCGGTGGATATTTATGTTGTTTATCAAGGTGAAGGCGCAACATTAGCGGCATTCCAGCTTGCTGAAATGCTACGCAGCGAATTACCAGCGTTACGTGTGATGACCCATTGCAGTGGCGGCAACTTCAAGAAACAATTTAAACGTGCGGATAAAAGTGGCGCCACTTTTGCCTTAGTCATTGGTGAAAGTGAAGTGAAAAATCAACAAGTTGTGGTGAAACACTTACTGGGTGGCGCGGAGCAACAAACACTTGCATTGAGCGATATTGTCGCTTACATTAAGAATAATTTTTAATCAAGAGGGAAACGCAAAATGGCTTATACTGCGGAAGAAGAACAAGAGCTAAACGAGATTAAAACTTGGTGGAAAGAAAATTATAAAAGCCTAATTGCCTCGTTAATCATTGCATTTGCTGGGGTGTTCGGTTGGAATTACTGGCAAAGCTATCAGCTGAATAAAAGCCAACAAACTTCAGCACAGTATGAACAAGCACTGTATAACACCGCCGATCTCGCTAGCAAAAGTGCCCAAATTGAGCAGTTTGTCCAAGCGAATAGCAAAACCAGTTATGCCGTTTTAGCCTTGTTGGAAAAGGCCAAAATGGAGGTTGAAAAAGGTGAGTTTGCCCAAGCAGAGCAATCTTTAACGCAAGCGTTAGCGCAATCAACAGATGAAAACTTATCCTCCATTACAGCATTACGTTTGGCCTCTGTTCAGTTCCAACAGCAAGCGTTCGATATGGCATTAGACAGCTTAAAACAGGTGAAAGAAAACAGTTGGGATAGCCGTAAAAATCTCCTGATTGGTGATATTTTATTAGCTAAAGGCGATAAAGAGGCCGCAAAAGCCCGTTATCAACAAGCGTTAAATCATGCGTCACCATTAGAAGCACAGTGGTTACAAGTGCGGTTGAATAATTTATAAGTTTGCTTGAAAGGCTTGGGATGATTTTTCCCAAGCCTTTTTTTCATTTTCAAGTCAGGAAATGGTCTGGTAAAGAGTGGATTATGTGTCTTTTGAAGATGTATGTGGGTAACACCTCTTTGTCGGTTGAGTTGATTGAGCATACCTTATTTGATAGTAAAAATTGGATTAGCGTGGTGAAAACAAACTACGCGACATAAGGAGTGTCTTATGACAATACGCATTCCCCCTCCGGTGATTGTCCTTGCTTGTGCAGTGGTGATGTGGTGGATGCCTCCCCTTTATCAATTCCCCCGTTATGAGTGGCTAGTTGGGCTATGCATTTTGATCAGTGGGTTAATGGGTTGGGGCAGTTTATGGCAATTTTGGCAAGTGAAAACTAGCGTTGATCCCATTCGATTAGACAAAACCAGTGTTTTAGTGGTCCGCGGTATTTATCAATTTAGTCGCAATCCGATGTATTTGAGTTTAGCCTTATTATTGTTAGCTTGGAGTTTATGGCTAGGTAGCTTAAGTGCAGTGCTTGTTTTAATGGTTTTTGTCTTTTGTATTAATCAATGCCAGATCAAACCAGAGGAAAGACAGTTAGAAAAGCTGTTTGGGGAAGACTATTTAAACTATAAGCGGAAAGTGAGACGTTGGCTCTAAAATTTGCTAAAAAATCACCGCACGTTTGTGCGATTGAGAGAAGGGGATTGCCCATAAAAAAGCAAAGTGTAATTGATACACTTTGCTTTTTGGTTATTGGATGCAAAGGTTATTGACTTAAATCCACTTGATATATTGCAAAGCCCACTTCATCTGTACCGACATAAGTCATTGGATATTGTGCTTTTTCTTGGATAAAGTGTTTGGCTTTTTCACTTGGTGAGGTTTCAAAACGGATATCCAATTTCGCTTTGCTTGCGATAGGAGCAATACGCCAGTTTTTATCTGCGCTTGGGCTGACTTGGCCGTGTGCTTGGCTTTCTGCGCTGATGTAGTTTGCCAAGATTTGACGGTTTTCATCTGGTGCAGCAAATACGATATGTTTATCACCGGTTCCTGGGAATTTCGCACTATACGCACGGTAGTTATTAGTCGCAATTAAGAACTCTGCTTTTGGATCAACCGGTTTACCTTGGTAGGTTAAGTTAACCACACGTTCAGATTGCGCATTGATTAATTTACAATCGCCATCATAACGCGCGGGTTTCGTGATGTCGAATTGATATTGTACACCGTCGATCACGTCAAAATTATAGGTACGGAAACCGCTCCAATCTAACAAACTTTGCGCTTGTTGATTGTTTGGATCGATTTGTTTAAACATTCCTGCACTGCATTCTAACCACTCTTTTAATTCCGCACCGCTGACTTTTACAATCACTAAGGTGTTTGGATACAAATACAAGTCTGCTGCATTACGGAAGGTTAATTCCCCTTTATCCACTTCGGTATAACCCGTTGGGTCATTTTTACGGCCACCCGCTTTGAAAGGTGCCCCTGCACTTAACACCGGTAACCCCGCAAGTTCTGGCACGTTTTTCACGACATTTTCTGCGTAAGCCCGTTGCGCTTGGTTGACGATTTGGACTGTTGGATCATCTTGTACTAAAGCAAGATAACTGAACATGTTATCCGTGGCTTTACCAATTGGTTGTGAAACGAATTGACGGGTTGCATCATGTACTGGTGCTAGAATGGCATTCATTTCATCGTCAGGTTGGGCAATCGCGACTTTTTTCTCATTGTCATAAATTGGACGAAGTTCGGCTTTACCATCCACCACAACCCATTTATCCCCGTGTTGGGCAAGCGCTAAATCGACCACACTGATATTATTACCCCAATAACCCGCCATACTTTCAGGAATCCCTTTTACCGTTCCTTTTTCAATATCCACATTTGGTGATTGAGCAAATTCTTTATTTGGGAATAAACGGTGTGAGTGACCGAAAATGACCGCATCAATGCCTTTGACATCGGCAAGATAGAAGGCGGAATTTTCTGCCCCTTCTTTATAAGGTTCATCAGAAGGACCTGTGTGGGCAAGAGCGATGATAATCTCTGCCCCTTTTGCTTTTAATTCTGGCACATATTTTTCGGCAGTTTTCTTAATATCATGGGCGACAACATGTCCGTCTAGATGCGCTTTATCCCACACCATCACTTGTGGTGGTACGAAACCAATATAGCCAATTTTGATAATTTGCAAGTGACCATTGGCGTCCATGACCCCTTTCTCTTGGATCACATAAGGTTGGTAGCGCGGTTCACCAGAATCTGCTTTTACTACATTGGCATTGATGATAGGGAAGTTGGCTTCTGCAATGGCATCATCTAAATATTTTAAGCCATAATTGAATTCATGGTTACCTAGAGTGCCTACGTCATATTTCATCGCATTGAGCACTTCAATCGCGGGATTCAGTTTACCTTCTTTATAGCCTTTAGCGGCTTGATAGTCGGCAATCGGGTTACCTTGAATTAAATCACCATTATCCACCAAGACGGAATTCTTGACTTCATGACGAGCTTGGCGAATTAAAGAGGCTGCACGAGTAAAGCCAAATTTTTCCGTTGGGGCATCTTTATAGTAATCAAAATCAGTTAAGAAACTATGTAAATCAGTGGTTGCAATAATACGTAGTGAGGCTGAATTTTGTGGGGTAGCAAAGGTATATTTAGCCGCGGTAAAGGTTAAGATACTGCATGCACCTAATTGTAGAAAACGTCGTCTATCCATCATAACTCCTTTCTTGGAAATATAAATACATTAGGGGGGAATTTATTTTAGAAAATGTCGAGATTTTGCTCTAGTGTTTTATTTGTTCAGATTGTGATCTTTCTCATAAAATTGAAAAAAAGTACAGTAGCGACGTATTAAAGGCGGAAGACAGAAAACTCCCCTCGATTGAGGGGAGAGTAAAATTATTTTGCACAGTTACAATGTTCCGCTTTTTTCTCAAAGCGTTCTGCTACGAAATCCCAGTTTACGACGTGCCAAAATTCTTTAATATAATCTGGACGGCGGTTTTGGAATTTTAAGTAATAAGCGTGTTCCCAAACATCCAAGCCTAATAATGGATAGCCTTCGCAACCTGCGATCTCTTTACCCATCACAGGTGAATCTTGGTTCGCGGTGGATACGACGGCTAATTTACCGTTTTCTTGTAACACTAACCATGCCCAACCTGAACCGAAACGAGTGGCGGCAGCTTTTTCAAATTCTGCTTGGAATGCTTCCACAGAACCGAAATCGCGCACGATGGCCTCTTTTAATGCGCCTTGTAAAGTGGTGCCTTTTTTCAAGCCTTTCCAGAACAAAGTATGATTTAAGTGTCCGCCCACATTATTACGGATTGCCGTAAATTTATCTGCCGGCACTTCTGCCAATTTACTTAATAATTGACCTGGGCAACCTTGAGCTAATTCCGGTAAATTTTCTAATGCGGCATTCGCATTGTTAACATAAGTTTGGTGATGTTTAGAATGGTGAATTTCCATGGTCATTGCATCAAAATGTGGTTCTAATGCATCGTAGGCATAGCCTAATTCTGGTAGTGTATAAGCCATAATTATTTCCTTTGTTGAGTGAAAGTAAGGGGCATTATTGCCAAAAAGTAACAAGATTTTAACAGGAAACTTGATTAAGATCATTATTTCTCTGTGGGTAAGCGAAAAAATCTAAGGGCAGAAATGAAAATCTGCCCTTATTTTGTTGCCCACTACTTGCAAGTGGGTTCAACGTTGGCAGCGGCAATAGCGACCATATTAATGACGCGGCGCACAGAAGATGCAGAGGTCAGAATATGCACGGGTTTATTGATACCCATTAAAATTGGTCCAACGGTAATTGGGGTCGCCGTCCCTTGTAATAGGTTCAAACTAATTCGAGCTGCTTCCATATTTGGCATCACTAATAAGTTAGCCGCACCTTTTAATGGACTGTCAGGCATGATGTCCTGACGTAATTTTTCATTTAAGGCGACATCACAGTGCATTTCGCCATCGATGATCAAATCTGGCGCTTTTTCTTTTACTAAGCGTAAAACTTCACGCATTTTGACCGCACTTGGATCATCAAAGGTGCCAAAGTTAGAATGGGACACTAAAGCCACTTTCGGTTCAATCCCAAAACGAGCCACTTCGTTGGCGGCCATGAGTGTGATTTCCGCCAATTCTTGCGCACTTGGATTATGATTCACAAAAGTATCGGTGATAAATAAGTTACCTGTTGGTAACACGAGCCCATTGACTGTTGCAGGGGTTTGTACACAAGGTTGTACCCCAATCACCTCTTTAATGTTGCTTAAATGCGAGGCATAAGGTCCCACTAATCCACATAACATTGCATCCGCTTTGCCGAGCTGGAGTAATGTGGCGCCAATCACGGTTGGATTATGTAGCATTTTACGTTGTGCCCCCGCGGGCGTAATGCCTTTACGTTTAAGCAAGTTGTGGTAGGTTTTATAACATTCTTCAAAATAAGGATTATTTTCGATATCCACTAATTCAAAATCACGCCCTTCTTGAATGTGCAAACCGAGTTGTTTGATTTTTTGTGTAATCACACTCGGGCGACCTAATAAAATCGGTGTGGCAATACCTAATGTAGCGATTTCTTGCACTGCATGTAAAACTCGTGCTTCTTCGCCATCAGTGAGTAAGACGCGTTTTTTATTTTGTTTTGCTTGAGCAAACACCGGTTTCATAAATAAGTTTGTTTTGTACACAAATTGCGTCAGTTTTTCGATGTAAGCATCGAAATCTTGAATTGGGCGAGTGGCAACACCTGAATCCATGGCTGCTTTTGCGACAGCCGGTGCGATTTTGACAATTAAACGAGGATCAAAGGGTTTAGGAATTAAATATTCTGGGCCAAAAGAGAGTTCTGTTTCACCATAAGCGGAGGTCACCACTTCACTTTGTTCGGCAAGCGCAAGATCAGCAATAGCATGTACCGCGGCCAGTTTCATTTCTTCGTTAATGCTGGTTGCGCTCACATCTAATGCGCCACGGAAAATAAACGGGAAACAAAGCACGTTATTGACTTGGTTCGGATAATCAGAACGTCCTGTACAAACGATTGCATCTGGGCGAACGGCTTTGGCTAAAGGTGGTAAGATTTCTGGTTCTGGGTTAGCCAGTGCAAGAATCAATGGATTCGCTGCCATTGTTTTGACCATTTCTTGGCTTAAGGTACCTGCTGCGGAGCAACCTAAGAAAATATCAGCATCATTGATTACTTCGGCTAAGGTGCGTTTACCATTGTCTTCAATGGCATACAACTTTTTGGTGTCATCCATTCGCTCGTCACGACCATGGAAAATCACGCCTTTCGAATCACATACAATAATATTTTCACGTGGTAAGCCTAAATGGACTAATAAATTTAAACAAGCAATAGAGGCCGCACCTGCACCAGAGGCCACTAATTTGACTTTGGCAATGTCTTTTTTCACAATGCGTAAGCCATTAAGAACCGCGGCCGCACTAATAATGGCGGTACCATGTTGGTCATCATGGAAAACCGGAATGTTCATGCGTTCACGTAATTTTTGTTCAATATAGAAACATTCCGGTGCTTTAATATCTTCTAAGTTAATGCCCCCAAAGGTTGGTTCAAGGGCGGCGATGATATTGACTAATTTATCGGGATCTTTTTCGTCAATCTCAATATCAAAAACGTCCACACCTGCAAATTTTTTGAATAATACCCCTTTTCCTTCCATCACCGGTTTACCCGCTAATGCCCCAATGTTGCCTAAACCTAATACGGCGGTACCGTTTGAGATCACTGCCACTAAATTGCCTCTGGCGGTATAGCGATAAGACGCAGACGGATCAGCTTGGATTTCTAAACATGGCACGGCTACACCGGGAGAATAGGCGAGCGCTAAATCACGCTGTGTTGCCAGCGATTTGGTCGGAGTGACTTCTATTTTTCCTGGGGTAGGAAATTCGTGAAAATCGAGAGCAGCTTGACGTAATTGTGCATCCATAAAACAGTCCTCTTATGAGTAAATAAATGAGTGTAATAGACAAACTATTATAAATAAACTAAGAATAAAAAACGTGACCTAATACACAGTATTGCGATTTTATTTTACTCAGCGAGTGCTTATTTGTGAGAGGGACTGCCCATCTTGTCTGGAAACATAGTAGAATGTGATGTTAAAGAATAAGGACCATGTCAATGAGTATGCGATTAGATAAATTTTTAGCCGAAAATACAGGCTTAACTCGCTCACAAGCGAATAAAGTGTTAAAACAAAGTGCGGTTACATTAAATGGAAAAATTGAGAAAAATGGTGCGCAAAAAGTCAGCCCAGTGGATGAAATTTGTTTAGATGGCGAGCCGTTACCTTGGGTCTCTGCGGGGCAATATTTGATGTTGTATAAGCCATCGGGGTATGTCTGTTCACATGATGAGGGTGATTATCCAACCATTTATCAATTCTTTGATTATCCGCTTGCAGGGAAATTACATAGTGCAGGGCGATTGGATGTAGACACCACTGGTCTAGTGTTATTAACCGACGATGGACAATGGTCACACCGTATTACATCACCAAAACATCACTATGAGAAAACTTATCTTGTGACCCTTGCCGATCCGGTGGAAAGTCATTACCAACAGGCTTGTGAGGAGGGGATTTTACTACGTGGTGAGAAAACCCCAACTAAACCCGCCAAATTAACCATCATTGATGATTACCATGTCAATTTGACCATTAGTGAAGGGCGATATCATCAGGTCAAACGCATGTTTGCGGCACTTGGTAATAAAGTCGTGGACCTACACCGTTGGAAAATTGGTGATATCGAACTAGATACACAGTTAGCCGAAGGGGAATACCGCACGCTGTCCGCAGAGGAAATTGCGACGTTTAATAAGTAAGGATAAACACTTGATACAGCCTAAAAGTAGTCACATTACTGGACTTTTCATTACCACCTTAGCACTTTTATCCATGTTACCGCCCTTGAGCGTAGATATGTATTTGCCGGCGTTCTTGTTGATTGCGCAAGATTTGTCGATTACCCCCGAACAAGTTCAACATACCTTAACTTTCTTTGCATATGGCATGGCAGTGGGACAGTTGTTTTGGGGACCTTTTGGTGATAGTTATGGGCGTAAACCCATTATTTTGCTTGGTGTGATTGTCAGTGCGATTGCCGCACTAATTTTAACCACCACCTATTCTATTGGCCAATTCACCTTACTGCGCTTTTTGCAAGGTTTCTTTGCGGCCGCCCCCGTGGCTCTGGTCGGGGCAATCTTACGCGATTTATTTCATAAAAATGACCTATCTAAAATGATGTCTAGCATTATGTTAGTGTTTATGCTAGCCCCTTTGCTCGCCCCCATTATTGGTGGGCATTTGGTGTTGTGGTTTCATTGGCATGTGATTTTTTATGTGATCAGTGTTATGGGCTTAGTGTGTTTTTGTTTGGTATACATAGTGATTCCAGAAACCCATCATAAAGCGAATCGAATTCCACTCAGATTAGGTACGGTCGTCAGTAATTTTATTACCCTCTGTAAACAAAAAGAAGTGCTCGGTTACTTATTTGCCTCGGCTTTTGGCTTTGGTGGTTTATTTGCACTCATTACCGCTGGCTCCATTGTATATGTGGGGCTTTACGGTGTGCCGGTGGATCAATTTGGTTATTTTTTTATGCTTAATATTGGGGTCATGATACTGGTTTCTGCGATTAACGGCAAAATCGTGAATAAAGTGGGGACAGAGTGTATGTTAAGAATTGGCTTAGGTATTCAATTCAGTGCCGGTATTGGCTTGGTGATCATTGCTTTATTTGATTTGGGTTTTTGGCCGATGACCTTTTGTTTAGCCCTCTTTGCTGGGCAAAATCCGCTAATCTCAGCGAATGCCATGGCGTCCATTTTAGAAAAATTTCCCATGATGGCAGGAACAGCCAATTCTGTTGTGGGGAGCGTGCGTTTTGGTACGGGAGCGTTGGTGGGATCGTTGGTCGCCCTGATGAAGATGGATACCCCTACGCCGATGTTATTAACCATGGCATTATGCAGTGTGATCGGGGTGAGTTGCTATTATTTCTTAACTTATCGGGCAGAATCTGCGAATCGCTGATATCACGTTATAGACCTATTCCTGTGATCTTTTTCGCCTTAAAAGGCGAAAATTCCTCATTGAATTGGGCTAAAAAGAGAACCTTTAAAAGACTGACCTATTGCACAAATAGGCCGTTTTTTGGTTAAAAATTACAAGATTTGTTCTAAATCAATAAACCCTATAATCCACCTCTAAAGAGGTAGGGTTTTCGCTAGCGAATCACTACGCCAAGGATAGGGCTTGTGATAGAATGCGAGCCATTAATGTGGCTTATTCTCTAAATGATACCTATGTCTTATCAACTTAAAACCGAAAAACTTGCTTGTCAACGAGGCGAGAATGTCTTGTTTACGGACTTTAGTTGTGTCTGGAACAGTGGCGATTTTGTACAAATAGAAGGGCATAATGGGATTGGCAAAACCAGTTTATTACGTATTTTAGTGGGATTGGCGCAACAACGCGAAGGGGAGGTGTATTGGAATGGCTCGCCGATTCAAGCACAACGCGAAACCTTTCAGTATGATTTATTGTATTTAGGTCATCACTCTGGCATCAAACCTGAATTAACGGCTTGGGAGAATCTAAAATTTTATCAACAAATGAGTGCTTGTGAGCAAGGCGAAGAGACGTTATACCAAGTATTAGAAACGGTCGGTTTGGTCGGGCGTGAAGACATTCCCGCAGCACAACTTTCAGCCGGTCAGCAACGGCGTATTGCATTAGCACGGTTATGGCTTTCCACTGCACCTTTGTGGATTTTAGATGAACCCTTTACCGCGATTGATAAACATGGTGTTCAAGTGCTCACCGGCTTATTTGAGCAACAGGTGAGACAAGGGGGGATCGTGATTTTTACCAGTCATCAAGATGTACCAAGTCAGTTACTGAAAAAAGTGCGGTTAGAAAATTATAAAATTCTGGACTAGTTCCTTGTAAAAAGAGCATCAAATAGCATGATATTTTTAGCCATTATCAAACGAGAGTTACAAATTGCGATGCGTAAGCAAGCGGAGATTTTAAATCCGCTGTGGTTCTTTTTGCTGGTGATCACGTTATTTCCTTTAGTCATAGGTCCTGATCCAAAACTCCTTTCGCGTATCGCACCAGGTATCGCTTGGGTCGCCGCCTTGTTATCTGCGTTGTTATCTTTTGAACGTTTATTTCGCGATGATTTTGTTGATGGCTCGTTAGAACAATTAATGTTAGCCGCTCAACCTTTGGCACTCACTGCTTTAGCCAAAGTGATTGCGCATTGGTTACTGACGGGTTTGCCACTGATTTTATTATCACCGATTGCCGCATTACTTCTTTCTTTAGAGTTTGATATATGGTGGGCATTAGTCTTGACATTACTTATCGGCACGCCTGTGCTCAGTTGTCTTGGTGCGATTGGTGTTGCACTGACTGTCGGATTACGTAAAGGCGGGGTGTTGTTAAGTTTGTTAGTTGTGCCGTTATTTATCCCTGTTTTAATTTTTTCTGCTTCGGTGTTGGAGGCGGCTAGTTTAAGTCTGTCTTACACTGGGCAGTTAGCGATTTTAGGTGCTATTTTAGCGGGTTCAGTAACATTATCACCGTTTGCTATTGCAGCGGCATTACGAATTAGCGTAGATCAATAAAAGGAAGGCATTATGTGGAAATGGTTACATCCTTATGCAAAATCAGAAACACAGTATCAGGTGTGCGGTAAATTTTTGCCCTTGACCGCACTATTGAGCGCACTTTTGCTCGGTGTAGGCGTGGTGTGGGGGCTTGCCTTTGCACCAGCTGATTATCAACAGGGTAATAGTTTCCGTATCATGTATGTGCATGTACCAAGCGCCATTTGGTCAATGGGCGTGTATGGTTCGATGGCGATTGCGGCCTTTATTGCGTTGGTATGGCAAATCAAACAGGCGCATTTAGCCATGATGGCAATGGCACCGATTGGTGCGTTGTTTACCTTTTTAGCTTTGGTGACGGGGGCGATTTGGGGAAAACCAATGTGGGGCACTTGGTGGGTGTGGGATGCACGCTTGACCTCTGAGCTGATTTTGTTCTTCCTGTATTTAGGTGTCATGGCATTATATTCGGCATTTCAAGATCGTACGGTCGGGGCAAAAGCTGCAGGCATACTGTGTTTAGTGGGAGTGATTAATTTACCAATTATTCATTTCTCAGTGGAATGGTGGAATACCTTGCACCAAGGGGCAAGTATTACCAAATTTGAGAAACCCTCTATCGCCACACCGATGCTGATACCGCTGATTCTGTGTATTTTTGGTTTTATGATGTTATACATTTGGTTGACGTTAATACGTTATCGTAGTGCGCTGCTGAGAGAAGACAGTAAGCGTCCGTGGGTACAGGCATTAGCGGCTCAACTCAAATAGGGGGACATATGTTTTTTGCAAACTGGCAGGATTTTTTCCATATGGGTGGCTACGGCTTTTATGTGTGGTTAGCCTATGGGATCAGTTTTTTCGCGATTGTGGTATTGATTATACAAAGTGTGCAAGAAAGAAAGGCGATTTTACGTACTGTATTACGTGAACAACAACGCCAAGCACGTTTACAAAACAAGAAAACAAGAGGTGCACTATGACCCCTAGACGTCAGTCCAGAATGGCTGTGATTTTATTTGTGTTACTTGGGATTTCCATTGCTGCCGGACTCATGCTCTATGCATTACGTCAGAATATTGATTTATTTTATACACCAACCGAAGTGATATATGGCAAAAATGAAGATGCCACACAAAAACCTAGCGTAGGACAGCGTATTCGGGTCGGTGGCATGGTGGTGGCAGGCACAGTACAACGCGACCCTAAGAGTTTAAATGTTAAATTCGATTTAAATGATATTGGACCTGCCATTACGGTGGAATATGAGGGGATTTTGCCAGATTTATTTCGTGAAGGGCAAGGGATTGTGGCGCAAGGCGTGTTGAAAACCCCAACCTTACTAGTGGCGACGGAAGTATTAGCCAAACATGATGAAAATTATGTGCCACCGGAATTAGATGCACAAATGCAAAAAGTCCATAAACCGATGGGTATCGCAGATTTAAAAGGGGAAAGTGAGCGCGATCGTCAAGAAAAAGCCTATGCATCACAAGAGACACAAGAAGGTCAACAATGATTGCTGAATTAGGAAATTATGCGTTAGCGTTAAGTCTTGCCATCGCTACACTCGTCGCTATTTTTGCTTTGTGGGGAGCAGAAAGACAGCACACTCAGTTAATGTCATTGGCTCGCCCGATGACCTATGGGCTCTTTATGAGTTTAACGGTGGCTTTTGTTGCTTTATTTTACTTGTTTGCAGTGAATGATTTTTCCGTGCAATACATCGTCAATAACTCAAACACAAACTTGCCTTTACATTATCGTTTATCCGCAGTTTGGGGCTCTCACGAAGGGTCTTTATTATTGTGGATTTGGTTGCTGACGTTATGGGGAGCGGCGGTGGCTTGGTTTAGCAAACAGCTACCTCAAGAAGCGGTTGCACGCGTGTTGGGGATCATGGGGTTGATTAGTATTGGTTTCTTGATTTTTGTGTTATTTACCTCCAACCCTTTTGAGCGCACGTTTCCTGATTTTCCCGTTGATGGGAAAGAGTTGAATCCACTTTTGCAAGATGTGGGGTTAATTTTCCATCCTCCGTTACTTTATATGGGCTATGTGGGCTTTTCGGTGGCCTTTGCATTTGCGATTGCATCGTTAATGACAGGAAAACTAGATACCGCATGGGCTAGATGGTCACGCCCTTGGACCATGGCGGCTTGGGTCTTTTTAACGTTAGGCATCGTATTAGGTTCTTGGTGGGCGTATTACGAACTCGGTTGGGGCGGTTGGTGGTTCTGGGACCCCGTAGAAAACGCCTCACTCATGCCTTGGATTGCCGGCACCGCATTGTTGCATTCATTAGCGGTCACAGAAAAACGTGGCTCTTTTAAAGCTTGGACGGTGTTATTAGCGATTTTGGCTTTCTCCCTTTGCTTGCTTGGCACCTTCTTAGTGCGTTCGGGTATTTTGGTTTCAGTGCATGCTTTCGCTTCCGATCCTACTCGTGGACTATATATTTTAGCCTATTTAGTGGTTGTAATTGGTGGATCATTCGTTTTATATGCTTATAAAGGCAGTCAAATCCGCTCGCGCGATAACGCAGAAAGGTATTCTCGCGAAACGGCACTGTTACTGAATAATATTCTCTTAATGACCGCACTTTCAGTTGTGTTACTGGGGACCTTATTGCCATTGGTTCATAAACAACTTGGGTTAGGGACTATTTCGGTCGGTGCACCGTTTTTTGATCAAATGTTTTTAATCATTATGGTGCCATTTTCGCTCTTATTAGGTGTAGGCCCTTTGATCAAATGGCGTCGAGATCAATTTTCAGCAATTCGTAAACCAGTTATCTTGAGCTTAGTCGTGATGCTGGTGGCGGGGGTTGCTTTGCCGTATCTGTTACAAGATCAACTAACGGTGAGTGCAACCTTAGGTACGATGATGAGCGTATTTATTGTGTTATTAAGTGTGTATGAATTGCAACAACGTGCGACTCATCGTTCCTCTTTTTGGGTCGGTGTAACCAAACTTTCTCGTTCTCATTGGGGCATGGTGTTAGCACACTTAGGTGTGGCAATGTCTGTGTGGGGGATTGCCTTTAGCCAGAACTACAGTATTGAACGTGATGTACGTATGAATGTGGGGGATAGCGTACAAATTGCGGATTATCAATTTACTTTCCAAGGCATTACAGAGGCAAATGGACCGAATTATTTGGGGGGCAAAGCACAAGTCGATATTCGTCGTAATGGACAAGTGGAAGCCATCTTATTTGCCGAAAAACGTTTCTATACGGTAAGTAAAATGACCATGACGGAAGCGGCGATTGACTGGGGATTTACGCGTGATATTTATGTGGCATTAGGCGAAAACCTCGGGCAAGATGCTTGGGCATTGCGCTTATACTATAAGCCGTTTATCCGCTGGATTTGGTTTGGTGGTCTCTTTATGTCATTAGGGGGATTACTCTGTATGTTTGATCGTCGTTACCGTTTTGGGCAATTTTTCAATAAGGGGCAAGTATGAACAAAAAATTATCCCTTCCCTTAATTTTATTTTTAATCTTGGTATTTGCTTTTGCCATTCAATTATTGCGCAATGCGCAAGGGGATGATCCGAAGGCATTAGAATCCGCCTTGATTGGTAAACCTGTGCCAGTGAAAACATTACAAGATTTATTTGTTGATAAGCACTATGGCGTTGAAATCTTTCAGCAAGGGAAACCGATTTTATTCAATGTTTGGGCAACTTGGTGCCCAACCTGTTATGCAGAACATCAATATTTAAATCAATTAGCACAACAAGGTGTCACCATTATTGGTTTGGATTATAAGGATAAATCAGCACAGGCGATCAAGTGGCTAAAAGATTTGGGTAACCCCTATCAGATTGTGTTAAAAGATGAAAAGGGAACGATTGGTTTAGATTTCGGGGTGTATGGGGCGCCGGAAACCTTTTTGATTGATGGGCAAGGTATCATTCATTATCGCCATGCGGGAGATTTAAATCAGAAAGTGTGGGAGGCGAAAATTCAGCCACTTTATCAACAGCTGATGGAGAGAAAAGAATGAAAAAATTGACCGCACTTTTTTTATTATGTGTCAGCTTAGCCAGTGTGGCAGCGATTGAGGGTGTGCAATTTTCTTCACCACAACAAGAAAAAGACTATCATGCCTTAACCCAAGAATTACGCTGTCCACAGTGTCAGAACAATAATATTGCGGATTCGAATGCGACAATTGCAGTCGATATGCGCCACAAAGTCTTAGAATTGTTACAGGCAGGGAAGTCGAAACAAGATGTGGTGAATTTTATGGTAGAACGTTATGGACATTTTGTTACTTATGATCCGCCTTTAACCACTGGTACCATCGCCCTTTGGCTGATCCCCGCCTTATTTGTCATTTTCGGGCTTCGTCTTTTATTTCGTCGCCATACTCAACCGGTCGAGGTAACAAAGCCGATAGAATCGCATTTAAGTGATGAACAAAAACAGCGCCTACAACGTTTATTACAAGAGAAAAAAGAATGAGCTTTTGGTTAAGTGTTATTTTATTGACATTATGTGTTGCTTTAGTTTGTTTTTATCCCTTACTCAAAGCCAGTAACAAGGGAAAGTTAGCCAAACAGAGTGTACAGCGTGATGAATTAAATAAGGCATTGTATTTTCAACGGTTAGCTGAAATCGAGCGGGATGAAGCGCAAGGCTTACTGGAAAATGCTGCACAACTAAGAACGGAGTTACAGCAAACGTTGTTAGAGGATATTCCCGAATCAGCGCAACCCGTTCAGTTAGAACAAAAAAATTACGGCAAAATCTGGTTTGTATCGGGATTCTTCGCATTGAGTATTTTATCACTAAGCGCGTATTTAAGTGTTGGTGCGTGGCAGGCAGAAGTGATGCTCGAAAAAACCTACCAAAAGCTACCGCACTTTTATGAGCGCTTGAAAGAGGAGAAAACGCAACCGCTGAATGAGACTGAATTACAGCAATTTTCTACCGCACTTCGTTTACATTTACAAAAACAACCGAGTGATGCGAAAAGCTGGTGGTTGCTAGGGCAAATTGCAATGCATACCAATAAAGGGCAATTAGCCTTAGATAGCTATGCGAGAGCGAACCAACTTGAACCCGATAATATTGAGTACAAATTGTCTTATGCGAGAATTCTGATGTTTTCAGATGATGCATCGGATAAAACAAAAGGCGAAGGGCTCTTAAAAGAGGTTATTCGCCAAGATCATAGTAATCTTGACGCTTTAGGTTTATTGGCATTTCGTTACTTTGAAAGGGAAGAGTATAAAATGGCGGCTGTCACGTGGTCGATGATGTTACGACTTTTACCTGAAGATGATCCGAGAGTGGCATTAATTGAGCGCAGTATTCATTCAGCGCGGGCATCACATGATGCACAACAAGAGGCAAAATCCCAATCAGAGTGAGTCAGCCGTAAACAAAAAACGCGTGTGATGGCCTTATTGAAAGGCAGACTAAACGTCTGCTTTTGTTGAAAAGGGCGAGTGGCTATTTATTTTACATTGATTATAAAATGTGTATAATTAGGCCTCAATTTTAGACGGGGAGTGAAATTACGTTGTCAATCGTAGGCTTTCATCATGTTGCTATTATTGCGTCTGATTATTTGAAATCGAAAGATTTTTATACGACTGTTTTAGGGGCAGAAATTATTCACGAAACTTATCGTTCTGAACGAAATAGTTATAAATTGGATTTACGTTGTCGCGATGGTAGTCAGATTGAATTGTTTTCTTTCCCTGATTCTCCTACGCGTTTAACCTATCCTGAAGCTTGTGGGTTACGTCACTTAGCTTTCCGAGTAGAACAACTTGATCACTTCATTGATTTTTTAGGTGATAAAGGTATTGATTGTGAACCCGTCAGAGTTGATCCGATAACAGGTAAGCGTTTTACGTTTCTACGAGATCCTGATGATTTGCCTTTAGAACTCTATGAAACGTAAGAGATGAAAATATGCGTGTTAATCTATGTTTCTTATTAAGTCTGTTATTACCCACTTTGGCGTGTGCCGAGTCTTGGTCTATTCGTATTTCTGAGGACGAGGTGAGTAAGACTTATGGTCATCATGAAGTCGAGAGCACACAAAAGGTACCTCTGCTAGAAAGCCCTCCTAAGAGTGAAAAAAATACCAAAGTGACCTATGTGAATCGTGATTTTACTCGCCAATTAAATCCTTCTTCAGATGATCAAGATGCGAAGGCATTAGGCAGCAGTATTGAGTTTGAAGTTTTTCAAATTAATGAAAGCAAGTCGTCACATACTATTTTTGAGTCGGGAGCCGGCATTTGCCAAGGTTTTCATTCAAGGCTAGGCGTGGAAGTGACTGATGCAACAACCTATTATGTGATTCCCGTGAATAAAGAGGAATATTACACTAATATTGCCACCGCCACGGTATTGTCTAATGAAGATTCAAAAAACATGCAATATGTACCTGTTTTTTATATTCAGAATCCTGAGTTAGCGAAAAAAGTGCAGGATGAAGAAAATAAGAAAGGCAAAAACTTAGCAAGTAAAAATATTGAAAATAGAAAAACGATTTTATCTCATGTGATATGTCGTAAAGTGATTTAGGTATAGTTTACTAAGGAAAATCTATGAAAAAATTAATTTTATTATTACCAACTTTATTGCTTGTGGGTTGTGTCGCACAAAAACATGTGGAAAGTGCACAAATGGATTTAAAAACATTAGAGGAATATAACCAACGTGTGAAAAGCGGAAATACCGTTGATCCATCGCAAAAGCAAGCATATTCAAAAGAAGTAGAACACCAAGCAAACTTGAGTGATACTCAGCCAAGAGTGGGAGAACGTCGTTCTAGACTACATCCAGTACCGTTGCTTTTCTTACCAACGGTAAGCTATCAATATAGCCGTCACTATATTAAAACGAACTAAACCAAATCCGTTTAGTGGTCAGAAAAAGATCACCTGTCAACAGGTGATCTTTTTTTATAGTGTTAAAATCTCTTTTACAAACGGAATCGTCAATTTACGTTGGGCTTGTAGGGATGCTTTATCCAATTTACTTAATGCCTCAAATAAGGTTTTCATATCGCGCTCTAAGCGTTTTAACAGAAAATTGGCAACTTCATCAGGAAGTTCAATACCA
Source organism: Bisgaard Taxon 45 (assembly GCA_030783905.1). Taxonomy (GTDB): domain Bacteria; phylum Pseudomonadota; class Gammaproteobacteria; order Enterobacterales; family Pasteurellaceae; genus Pasteurella. The sequence goes on from JAQAHH010000006.1 coordinate 422,707, forward strand.
CGTTGATACGCATTGTTCTGCAAAACATGAATTTTTTGCTGATCATTCAAGGGAACCAGTTGATAGCTTTCTCCCCAACGCAAACGTGAGGCTAAGTCAGGTAAGCTGACCGGTAATGCTGTTGGCGATTGATTTGCGCTAATCACTAGAAGTGTATTTTCAACAGATTTAATACGGTTAAACAAATCAAAAATCGCTAATTCCCATTCCGTATTACCGATAATCGCCTGTAAATTATCTAAACACACTAATTGTTGTTGTTCCAAATTCTCGAGTACAGCAGGTGAAAAGTATTGTGATTTTTCTAAGGGAACATAGATAGCGGGGCGTTGTAGAAGGAAAAAATGATTGGTAATGGCTTTTAACAAGTGACTTTTACCACTGCTTTGCTCGCCCCAAATATAAAAAAATTGTTGTGCCAAGCAAGTAAAATTTTTGCGTAGCGAATTGAGCAACAATAAATTATTGTCGGGATAGAAATTATCCAGCGTTTCATCATCGAGTTGATGAATAGGTAAAGGTAATTGGAAATTTTCTAACAAAAAGCAACCTACAGAATCGAAAAAAGAGGAATAAGGATAAACGAAAAACGAAGGGTTAAGCAAGACTTAACCCTCCATTTTCTCTTAACTATTTTCTTCTATTGGCAGGTTCTTAGCTTTGGGTAAGATGAGGTTGAGTAAAATCGCGACAACCGCGCATAAACTAATTCCTTTTAAGGACACTTCCCCCACGTTCACAAACATCCCACCGATACCAAAAGTCATCACCACAGAAATAATGCACAGATTACGCGCTTCTGTCACATCTACTTTACCGCGGATCAGCGTACTCATACCCACGACAGCGATAGAGCCAAATACTAACATCATGATACCGCCCATGACAATGGTTGGAATAGTTGATAAAAAGGCGCCCACTTTACCACAGAAAGAAATTGCAATTGCCCATACGGCTGCCCAGGTCATGATTTTCGGGTTAAAGTTACGCGTAAGCATCACAGCACCAGTGACTTCCGCATAAGTAGTATTAGGCGGACCACCTAAGAATGAGGCCGCACTGGTCGCAATACCATCCCCTAATAAGGTACGATGTAAACCGGGTTTTTGTAAGAAATCTTTTCCAGTTACTGAGCTGATGGCCATGATCCCACCCACATGCTCAACAGCTGGGGCGATAGCAATCGGTAATAAATAAAGGATGGCTTCCAATTTAAATTCAGGCGGGGTGATTTCAGGTACACTAAACCAAGGCGCATCAAGTACAGGTTGGAAATTAATTAAACCTAAGAATAAACAGAGCAGATAACCCACCGCAATACCAAACATGATAGGAATTAACTTCATCATGCCTTTGGCAAATACAGCAACACTTAAGGTTGTCAGTAAGGTAACCATCGACACTAGCACCGCATCGTTATAGTGATAAATACTGTTTTTGCCTAACGCCATATCCACTGCCACGGGGGCGAGTCCCATCCCGATGATAATAATCACCGGACCTACAACGACTGGTGGAAAGACTTTTTGTAATGCTCCCGCCCCTTTAATTTTAACTAAGGTACTGAGGGCAAAATAGACCAGGCCAGTAAAGACGAGCCCGCCCATTGTCGTCGCGATCCCCCAAGTGGCAACACCATATTGAATTGGGGCAATAAATGCAAAAGAAGAGGCGAGGAAAATGGGGACTTGGCGACCGGTGCAAAGCTGGAACAATAAGGTACCAATACCTGCAGTTAATAACGCGGTATTGGCATTTAAGCCTGTAATAAGTGGAACCAGTACTAAGGCACCGAAGGCAACGAAAAGCATTTGTAAGCCTACAAACGCCTGTTTAGCTGAGTTTTGTTCCATCGGAACAGTTTGATTTTGATTTGTCATGTTAAGTTTCAACTCTCTGTCTGAATTAACTTTTCATTTTATAGTGTTTAGGTGATTAAGCTTATAAGCGCTATAAATTGAACGGAAAAAAGCGGCATAACATGCCGCTTGTGCTGGGATTATTTGGTGCCAAAAATCTTATCACCGGCATCACCAAGACCTGGAATAATGTAGCCATGTTCATTTAAATGGCTATCGATTGATGCCGTATACAGCTCGACGTCAGGATGTGCGGCCTCTAATGCTTTAATGCCTTCAGGTGCGGCGACTAGCACCAACACTTTAATGTGTTTACAGCCTTTGGCTTTTAAAAGATCGATTGTCGCAATCATAGATCCCCCAGTGGCAAGCATTGGGTCAACCACAATGGCTAGACGTTCTTCTAAATCACTGGCCAATTTTTGGAAATAAGGAACGGGTTCAAGGGTTTCTTCATCACGATACATGCCCACCACGCTAATACGGGCACTTGGCACATGTTCTAATACACCGTCCATCATGCCTAATCCTGCGCGTAAAATAGGGACGACTGTGACTTTCTTGCCTTTGATTTGATCAATTTCAACTGGACCGCACCACCCATCAATAATAACTTTTTCTGTTTCTAAATCGGCGGTAGCTTCATATGTTAATAAACTGCCTACTTCTGTTGCTAATTCGCGGAATTTTTTCGTATTAATATTAGCTGAACGCATTAGACCTAATTTATGTTTGACCAGCGGATGCTGTACTTGGACTAATTTCATGGTAGGCTCCTTTTGGGTGGATGAAAAATAAAATCGTTAAATTCTAAAACATAATCTGTGAAATTAATAGTTAGGCGGTTGTTTAATTTTATATTTTTTGAGCATAAAAAACGGTCTGAAAACAGACCGCACTTTTTTTAAACGATTTATTCTTCCATTGCATAACCTTGTGGTGGTAATTGTTGACCATCTAGAAAGGCATGGTTACCGATTAACATTAGACGATCTTCTATAAACCACTTGACCACTAAAGGATAAATGCGTAATTCTTGTGCTTTGACACGTTCTTCAATCTCTTCAATACCATCTTCAGCAAAAATCGGTACCTTAGCTTGTAAAATCACGGCGCCCCCATCCACTTCTTCATTGACAAAATGAACAGAGGTACCATGTTCCTTCTCACCCGCAGCTAAAGCTTGCTGATAAGTATTGAGACCTGGATATTTGGGGAGCAGTGAGGGGTGAATATTCAGAATCTTGCCCGCAAAACGTTGGGTGAAGGCTGGGCTTAAAATTTTCATATAGCCTGCTAAGACGATCAGATCAGCCTTGAGAGATTGAATGTAATCCCCAACTTGCTCGTCCATGATTTGGTTATTGGTAAAATCTTTGCGCAGAAAAACACGATGCGCAATACCCGCACTTTTCGCACGGGCTAACGCGTAGGCATCGGCTTTATTACTGATTACCGCCACAATTTTACCTGCAATATGTCCGTTATTACAGGCATCAATCAATGCCTGTAAATTACTCCCTTGTCCGGATACTAAAACAACAATTTTTTTCATTCGCGAATAATCACTTGTTGTTCACCGTCAGTGGCGTGTTCGATTTGACCAATTACCCACGCGGTTTCCCCTGTTTGCTTTAATAAGCCAAGTGCGGTATCCACATCTTCTTGTGGTAAGGCGATGATCATCCCCACGCCACAGTTGAAAGTACGGTACATTTCATGGGTGTCAATGTTGCCTTTCTCTTGTAACCATTTGAACACGGGTTGCCATGCCCAACTTGCTTCGTTAATGACGGCTTTTACATTTTTTGGTAGCACGCGTGGAATATTTTCCCAGAAACCGCCACCAGTTAAATGGCAAATAGCATGGACATCAGCATGTTTAATCAGTTGAAGAATGGATTTCACATAGATCTTAGTTGGCGCGAGGATATGATCAGCAAGTGGTTTGCCTGCGAGCTGTTCTTCAGCCGGATTGACCCCCGCGACATCAATCACTTTACGGATTAGGGAATAACCATTGGAATGTGGACCGCTTGATCCTAAGGCGATTAATACATCACCCACGCGGACTTTACTGCCATCGATGATTTCTGATTTTTCTACTACACCAACGCAAAATCCTGCTAAGTCATAATCGCCAGCATGGTACATGCCCGGCATTTCAGCGGTTTCACCGCCCACGAGCGCACAACCTGATTGTTCACAACCGTTAGCAATGCCTTTAATCACACTCGCAGCGACATCGACATCTAATTTGCCAGTGGCATAATAATCTAAGAAGAATAAAGGCTCTGCCCCTTGTACCACAAGATCATTGACACACATGGCGACTAAATCTACCCCAATACTATCATGACGATTTAAATCTATCGCTAAGCGGAGTTTTGTGCCAACCCCGTCTGTGCCCGAGACTAAAATCGGTTCTTTGTATTTTGTCGGAATGGCACATAATGCACCAAATCCGCCCAAACCGCCAATCACTTCTGGACGGGTTGTACGTTTGACATCGGCTTTGATTTTTTCGACTAATGCGTTGCCTGCATTGATATCAACACCCGCATCTTTGTAACTTAATGATTGTTTGCTCACAGTTGTTTCCTATAAGTTAGATAGACAAGAAATTCAAATCTGGGGAATTGTACCATGCTTAAGCAAACGTTTGCGATAGTTGTTTAAGAATTTTTATGGGCAAGACATTGCTATCACTTTTAACATAAAAGCCGATAAAAGACTTTTGCTCCCTTGTTTCTGTGGTTAGAATACTGTCTTGCTTGAAAAATAGATGGTATTTATCTCGCCAATCATAGCGAGGACAGCTTAAAGGAGTCAGGAATGAAGAAATGGGGATGGATAATGATCAGCATGTTTGGGTTGCCTGCCTGCCATGCTCCTGTACCTGTCGAAAAACCACAGCCACCAGAAATCTTATTGACTTTACCTACACTTATTGAGTCTGGTTTTGTTCGACTAGAGCAAAATCCTCATCAATTTATTGATGCCCAGCGTGTGAAAATCGATCCACTCAATCCCAATCAAGTTTATTTTGATGTGGTGCAAAATTTTGAAAAAGCAATTTATGCCTACCCTGAACAACCAGAACGTTACGCGAAATCATCACGTCAAGTGTATTTCGTCAATTGTGAAAGTCATGGTTTAGCCCTAGTCAGTACAACCTATCATGCTGAATTTTGGGGAAAAGGTGAGGCATCAGCGACCCAAAAACAACACCTTTCTCTTGCCACGCGTTATATGCATTCGCCACACAGAATTTTAGGACAAATCATTTGTAAAGGAATCTATCGTCATTAACCCTCCATTGAGTGAGCGTGAATAAAAGAATATCACCTTAATGGGCGGTATTCTTTATTGCGTTTGGTTATATCATCCCTCCCCTCAGCTTTCGCTTTCTTAATGTAGCATAGTCACTAAATAACTCGAAATAGGTATGTTTTTCTTTTTTCGTTAACATCATGCCTTAAGTGCCTTTTTTCATTGTGTTCGGGGCCTTTTTCTACTTATTTAGAGGTATTTTGTATGCTACAAATTTTCCTTTCGTACGGGTTTCTTCATTAAATTTTGATCAAAAGCAAAAAAGTGCGAAATACCTCAGCAAAAGGTATGGTTATTTGCTATTTTTCGCAATGAAGGTACTCTCTTTTTATCTGCTAGTTAGTTGTTTTTAATGATAAAAATTATCATTTAGGATAATGGGCGGGTCTGGTCATTTTTTTATTCATTTTATATAGGCAAAGTGATTTAACGTTTAAATCTATGAATGGGGTGATTATCGTGAACACATTGAAAAGACATTTATTCGCTGTGACGACAATGGTCTGGGGACTCTCAGTCACATTGCCAGTTCTAGCAGAATATAAACCGATTGAACAACCGGTTGAACCAGCAAATCCAAATTTAAAAATTGAATCTCGCAACGATCTGTTTAAAGACCAATATCCAAAACAATATCAAACTTGGGCAGATACGGCAAAATCAACGGATTTGGATTCAGTGAACTATGAAGATCCACGTGTGGTTGTATTATGGGCGGGCTATGCTTTTGCGAAAGATTATAAAAAACCGCGTGGGCATTTTTATGCAGTAACGGATGTCAGAGAGATTTTGCGTACTGCCGCGCCTATGACACCAGAATCAGGTCCTATGCCAATGGCATGTTGGTCTTGTAAAAGCCCTGATGTGCCTCGTTTAATTGCAGAACGCGGTGAGGCTGGCTACTTTGGTGCAACCTGGGCAAGTGGCGGTTCAGAAGTCGTGAATCCGATCGGTTGCGCAGATTGTCATGACACCACCTCAAAAGAGTTTGCCGAAGGGAAGCCCGCATTGCGTATTGCCCGTCCTTATGTCTTGCGTGCATTGGAAAAAATTGACCATAAATTCGACACCTCAGACAGAACAGATCAACGCGCAGCACTTTGTGCCAATTGCCATGTGGAATACTATTTCGCAGGCGATTTGAAACAGGTGACCTTCCCGTGGGATAACGGCGTGACAGTCGATGCCATGGAAAAATATTATGATGATATTGGTTTTGTGGACTGGACACATGCCGTTTCCAAAGCACCAATGTTAAAAGCCCAGCACCCTGATTATGAAACTTGGATGTTGGGTGTGCACGGTAAAAATGGGGTGACTTGTATTGACTGTCATATGCCAAAAGTACAGGGTGCAGACGGCAAAGTCTATACTGATCATAAAATTGGTAATCCATTCAATGCCTTTGAGCATACTTGTGCAAACTGCCATGACCAAAGCAAAGAAAAATTACAAGCGATGGTGAAATCGCGTAAAACGGAAATTAAAGAGGTGATGTTACGCCTTGAAGATCAACTTGTAGTAGCGCATTTTGAAGCCAAAGCCGCTTGGGAAGCTGGTGCAAGCAAAGAAGAAATGAAAGAGGCATTACAAGATATCCGTCATGCCCAATGGCGTTGGGATTACGCGGCAGCAGGACATGGTGGGCATATTCATGCACCTGATGTCTTACTGAAAGTGATTGGCACAGGTTTAGATAAAGCCTCAGATGCTAGAACGAAATTGGTACGTGTGTTAGCAAAACATGGGATGACCGATCCAGTGACATTGCCAGATATTTCAACGGCGGAGAATGCTTGGAAAGCAACCGGCGTGGATATTGAGAAAGCGCGTAAGGAAAAAGCCGAATTCCTCAAAACTGTTGTTCCTCAATGGGATAAAGAAGCCCGTACAAAAGGCTTACTGCCAGCGGAGAAATAAACAAATACTTTGTCAAAATGGCCGCACTTTGAGCGACATTACGCATAAGTGCGGTGCGTTTACTACTAAATTTTGAGGTAATCAACATGCGCTTACATTCCCTAATTAAACAAGGAATAGCTATCACAATTGGTGTAATGGCCGTTAGCGTCACTTCTTTTGCTCAGGCTGATAATCTAAAAACCAATGCAGTCAGTCAATTAAGTTATGAGCCACAATTAGAGCATCAACGTGATCCTAACCAATATTGTGCGAAATGCCATAAACTAGAGAGCAATGATAGCCAATCGGGAGGGGTATTCCATTTTGGAAAATTCCATGGCTCCCACTTATCTGAAAAAAATCCGAACACCGGTAAACCGATCACCTGTGTTAATTGTCATGGCAACATTTCCGACGATCACCGTCGTGGTGTGAAAGATGTGATGCGTTTTCATGGCAATATTTTTAGTGATGAAAAACCGATGTTTAGCGTAGAAGAGCAGAATCAGGTTTGCTTTGCGTGTCACCAACCGAAAAAATTACGCGAAACACTCTGGGCACATGATGTACATGCGATGAAATTACCTTGTGCAAGTTGTCATACGTTACACCCCGCACAAGATAAAATGTCAGGCATCGCGAAAAAAGACCAAGTGAAACTTTGCGTGGATTGTCATGCTGAACAGCAAAAACGCCAAGCTAATTTACAATCACCGCATATTTATGCCCCGCAACAAAAGGATAAAAAATGACAGCTTGCTCACGCCGAAACTTTGTTTCCGGCATGGGAGCATTAATCCTCATGACGGGAACAACAATCAAATCAGTGGGACAAACCGCTAGCGAAACCAAAAAAACGATTCGTTATGCGATGTTACACGATGAAACCGCTTGTATTGGCTGTACAGCCTGTATGGAGGCGTGTCGTGAAACAAACCAAGTCCCTGAAGGGGTATCGCGTTTGGAGATTATCCGTAGTGAGCCTTACGGTGAGTTTCCCAATGCAGAATATGAGTTTTTCCGCCATTCTTGTCAGCACTGCCATAATGCACCTTGTGTGCATGTGTGTCCAACAGGGGCATCTTTTGTTGATAAAGAAACGGGCATTGTGGATGTCAACAAGGATCTTTGTGTCGGTTGCCAATATTGTATTGCCGTCTGTCCATATCGTGTGCGATTTATTCACCCCGTGTATAAATCAGCGGATAAATGTAATTTCTGTCGTGATACCAACTTAGCCAAAGGCAAATTGCCGGCTTGTGTGGAGTCGTGCCCAACTAATGCCTTGACCTTTGGTGATCTCAATGATCCAAACAGTGACATTTCGCAGAAGCTCAAGCAGCAGCAAGTGTATCGTACAAAAGTAGAGTTGGGGACTGATCCTCAGCTTTATCATGTGCCAGCCAAAAGAGGGGAGTTAAGACGATGAACAGTCCATTTCATTTCCCGTCTTTAGTATGGGATCACACCATTGCCGTTTATTTGTTTTTATTGGGGATCTCGGCCGGCGCGACCATGTTAGCGGTATTACTGAAACGCGCGGGCTTAGCGGGTGAAGATCCGTCACAAAATAATGTGCTACGCTGTACGGCATTGTTAGCACCATTAAGCATTATCATTGGGTTAGTGATTTTGATTTTTCACTTAACCAAACCTTGGACTTTCTGGTACTTAATGTTTAATTACAGCACGACATCTATTATGTCGATGGGCGTGATGTTATTCCAAGTGTATATGCTATTTTTACTTGTCTGGTTGGCGATTATTTTCCATCAACTTATCGCCAGCTTAATTGACAAATATGCCAAACCGCTCGGCTTTGTGAATAAGTTAATTACCTTTGCCACCAAATTTACCAGTTTAATTGAGATTGTTTTAATCTTTCTATCTGTTTTATTAGGGGCGTATACGGGGTTCTTATTATCCGCCTTAATCAGTTATCCAATGTTAAATAACCCAGTATTACCTGTTTTATTCTTAGCATCAGGGACATCATCGGGTATTGCCGCATTGATTTTCTGTACCTTGTTATTTACCAAAGAAGAGACACATTCTGCCTCATTAGGTTTCTTGCATAAATTCGAGTTGCCAGTGGTGTTAATTGAGATCTTCTTACTTGCCGCCTTCTTTATTGGCTTGTATTTAGGAGGAGGACAAAAAACGGTTGCTTTTGAAACCGCACTTTTAGGTGGCTTTTGGGCTAATGTGTTTTGGATTGGTGTGGTGGGCGTTGGCTTAGTGTTACCTTTATTGCTCAACGGCATCGCCAATCAGCAGCTCAAACACAGCAAAGGCTTTATGCTATTGGTCGCTTGCTTAGGCTTAATGGGCGTGCTATGTTTGCGTTTCTTTATCCTTTATGCTGGCCAAATGACCCTTGCATAAGGATTGAATTGAATCAAAAAGGCGGACTTGAGTTCGCCTTTTTGATACCTCGTCCGTTAGAGTATGTTGAGTGAATATGATTCCCGAACTTGGTTTTTTTGCCTTACTGATTGCAACATTTTGTGCCTTGCTACTCGCCTTGGTGCCACAACTTGGCATTGTGTTGCGTAAGCCTTATATGGTTGGTACAGCTTGGAATTTAAGTTATTTGTTCGGTATTTTTACGAGCATTGCCTTATGCTGTTTGGCTTATGCCTTTGCGGTCGATGATTTTTCTGTGCAGTATGTGGCACAGCATTCTAATTCACAACTTCCGATTTTCTTTAAAGTGTCTGCTACTTGGGGGGGGCATGAAGGATCGATGCTATTTTGGCTTTTTGCGCTGGCCATTTGGCTGATGTTATTTGCCTTTTCAAGCCGACATAAAGATCCGATTATTTCTGCCAGAGCCTTGTCTGTGCTGGGGCTTATTTGTCTGGGTTTTTGCTTATTTATTTTGTTGTTATCCAACCCCTTTGAACGCAGTTTTCCGCAAGCCTTTGAAGGGCGTGATTTAAACCCGATGTTACAAGATGTGGGGCTGATCTTTCACCCGCCTTTATTGTATTTAGGCTATGTTGGCTTTGCGGTCAATTTTGCTATTACCATTTCTGTTTTAGTGAGTGGGCATTTAGATGCCGCTTTGGCACGCATGATGCGCCCGTGGGTATTGGTTTCTTGGTTATTTTTAACCTTAGGGATAGTACTCGGTTCTTGGTGGGCGTATTACGAACTTGGTTGGGGTGGTTGGTGGTTTTGGGATCCTGTCGAAAATGCCTCATTAATGCCTTGGTTATTAGGCTTGGCGTTATTACACAGTTTAGCTATTACGGAACAGCGGGGCATTTTTAGCTACTGGACGATCCTTTTCTCGCTCTTGGCATTTTCGTTCAGTTTATTAGGAACCTTTATTGTACGTTCTGGCGTATTAACGTCCGTACACGCCTTTGCCGTTGACGCGGATCGTGGCATTGCGTTATTACTATTATTTTTCTTATTAACAGTAGGGGCGTTAACCTTATTTGCATTAAACGTTAACTTGCCACAACGTGTAGTGCGTTTTCGTTTGGTTTCAAAAGAAAATGCCTTTCTATTGCTGAACATTTTATTAACAGTTGCCACATTCAGTGTCTTTTTAGGCACCTTTTATCCTCTTGTATTTACGGCCTTGCAATGGGGATCCATTTCTGTCGGTGCCCCCTATTTTAATATGATTTTCATGCCGCTTTTGCTGATGACAATGCTTGCGATGATTGTGGTATTGTCTTTGCATTGGAAACGGATGAATACGGTCCGTTTTGTACAGCGACTGTTATTGTTATGTCCTGCTCTCGTCATAGCCTATGGGTTAATTGATTATTATGTGGATCATCAGGAAGCCCGCTATTTCAACTTGATTGCCTACACCTTATTAAGTGTGGCGATTTGGTTGCTACTTGCTACACTCTGGTCGCCTTGGCGAAAAATGACACTCAAACAGTTGGCCATGGTGATAGCCCATTTAGGTGTCGCGGTCACTGCAATTGGGGCAATTATGAGCAGTTATTACAGCAGTGAAATGGGTGTGCGCCTTGCCCCACAACAAAGCCAACAGCTCGGCGATTACCAATTTCATTATCGCGGCTTTCAAAATGTGTTAGGACCGAATTATACCAGTGAAAAAGCCCATTTTGTGGTGACCAAGCAAGGTCAACCTTATGCAGAGATTTATCCAGAACGTCGTTATTATGATGTGCGTACCATGAACATGAGCGAAGTCGGCATTGATTGGGGTTGGTTTGGCGATCTATATATTGTAATGGGCGATAAATTAGGGCAAGGCGAATTTACTTTCCGTTTGCAATATAAGCCGTTTGTTCGCTGGTTGTGGTTGGGGGGGCTGTTAATGGCTTTGGGAGCGTTATTGGCGGTGTTTGCTTTACGTCGTAAGCCAGATAGCACAACGCCTGAGATTGGTAACGTAATGAGTCATCACACGAGAGATTGAGTATGCAAGCTAATCCGAAAAAAAATAATGCCTTCGTGTTTTTACCGCTTTTTTTGCTTTTAGCGTTGTGCATCTTATTGTTAATTGGGTTACAACAAGATCCGAAAAAAATTGCCTCGGCTTTAATCGGGAAACCCGTGCCGACGTTTTCGCAGCCTGATTTATTGCAAGCAGAGGTCCGCTTAACCAATCAAGACTTACCAAAACAGGTGTTTTTGCTCAATGTGTGGGGCAGTTGGTGTGCCTATTGTCAAAAAGAGCATCCTTTCTTGCTGCAATTATCCAAATCAATACCGATTGTCGGCTTAAATTACCGTGATAAACCACACAATGCCCTAGCGATGTTGACGCAAATGGGCAATCCTTTTCAGTTAGTGATTCAGGATGGTAAAGGGAAATTGGCGCTCGAACTCGGTGTAGATGGCGCGCCTGAAACCTATTTAGTGGATCAACTGGGAGTGATTCGCTATCGCTATGTTGGGCCATTAAGTTCTGATGTTTGGCAAAAGATATTGCTACCAGAGGTGCAAAAATGGGAGGCAGAACATGCAAAAGTGCGGTAGGTTTTTACTCGCTTTTCTCCTTTATATAAGCCTTTTTGCGCAGGCAGACATGGTGGATACCTACCCATTTCACACGCCTGAAGAACGGGTACGAGCCGTTGAATTAGCAAAATCGTTGCGTTGTCCACAATGCCAAAATCAAAACTTGGTAGAATCTAACTCACCGATTGCCTATGACTTACGTCTCGAAGTGTACAACATGGTCAATGAAGGTAAAACCAACCAACAAATTGTGGAACTGATGACCACACGCTTTGGTGATTTTGTGTTGTATAAGCCACCGTTTCAATGGACAACCTTATTTTTGTGGGGCGCGCCAGTTGTATTATTGTTATTGGCGTTTGGCTTAATGTGGCGTGATACAAAAGGGCGAAGTAAACGTCGCGCTGCCATCAAATTGGATCAGACGCAACAAGACAGGTTGCAACAGTTATTAAACCAAGCTGAAAAAACAGGAAACGAAAAATGATGTGGTGGGGATTAGCGTTTTTTGCGTGGTTGATTGTCGTGTTGTTATTGTTACCCTTGCCGAGATGGCAAGCGTGGCAAACCCAATATCGTCAGCAACAAAATATCGCACTTTATCGTGAGAAAATGGCAATGAAGCCAGCACAAGCGTTAGAAGTAGAGCTGAGCCAACGCTTATTAGAAGATGAAACATTTTTCCAAAATAGACCACGCGTTGAACAGCAACAGGAGAATGGCACAGAACGCTTTTCGCTCAGATTTAATCTGTGCCTTATCGCCTTATTGTTGATTATCCCAACCCTGTATTATTTTTCCTTGCCACGTTATGCTGCAGTAGAAACCGGTGAACAGGCCTTTTGGCAACAACAAAGGCAATTAATGGAACAAGCGATTTCGCAGCAACAGGAAGACAAAATTAGCCAAATTCAGCAAAGATTACGTCAAGATCCGAATCATGCTGAAAATTGGCTAGCCCTAGGGCAAGCTTATTTGGATAATCACGAAGTGGAGCATGCTTTAATTGCCTATGACAATGCGCGCCAATTATTAGGTGATAAACCTTATGTGCTTGGTGCGTTGGCAACAGCGTATTATTATCAAGCGGGACAGACGATGACAGCACAGGTGGAGTCATTATTAACTCAAGCCTTACGTGCCGATCCTGTTGAAAGCGCAAGTCTGTCTTTGATTGCGACGGAAGCCTTTGTGCAAGGAAATTATCAGAAAGCCGCACAAACTTGGCAAAAAATGTTAGACTCCGATCGACCGAATGTCGAACGTCGTTTGTTGATTCAACGAATACAGATGGCAGAAATCAGACAACAATCCAACTAACTAACGTGAAATCAGGCGTATAATAAAACGCCTGATTTTGTTTTATCGTGATACAATGTTCAAACAATCTTATGAAAAACTATTCTGAAGTGATTATTCTTGGCGCAGGGGCGGCAGGATTATTTTGTGCGAGTCAAGCCGCTAAATTAGGCAAGCAAGTCACCTTGCTAGATAACGGTAAAAAAATTGGGCGCAAAATTTTAATGTCGGGTGGTGGATTTTGTAATTTCACCAATTTAGAGGTGACACCACAGCACTATCTTTCGCAAAACCCCCACTTTGTTAAATCCGCCTTAGCTCGTTATACCCAATGGGATTTTATTGCCATGGTGGCGCAATATGGTATTGCCTATCATGAAAAAGAATTAGGGCAATTATTCACTGATGAGGGGGCGGAAAAAATTGTCGAGATGTTAGCGGCAGAATGTGCCAATTATCAGGTCAATATTCAGTTACGTCAGCAAGTCAGCGACATTCATCAATTGTGCTCGGCGGATCTGGCTCAAGGCAAAACAGGGCGTTTTTCTTTACTGGCTAATGGGACCACTTGGTATTGCGATGCCTTAGTGATTGCCACGGGAGGGCTGTCTATGCCCGGTTTAGGGGCCACGCCTTTCGGCTATCAAGTGGCGGAACAATTTGGCATTCAGGTCTTGCCGCCAAGAGCCAGTCTTGTGCCCTTTACTTGGCGTGAAACGGATAAATTTTATACCGCACTTTCAGGGATTTCCTTGCCGATTGTGGCGACAGCAAACTGTGGTCAATCCTTTAATAATCAGATGTTGTTTACCCATCGAGGCATTTCAGGACCTGCTATTTTACAAATATCAAACTATTGGCAACCGAATGAATCTATTGAAATTGATTTATTACCCGATCAAGATATTGGCGCGTTTTTACAGCAATTACGTACGACTTCACCGAAGTTGCAGCTTAAAAATGCGTTAAGTCGTGTCTTACCGAAAAAATTGGTAGAGCTTTGGCTTGAACAAAACATTATCCATGATGAACCCATTGCCCAACTCAGCAAAGTGCGTTTGCAACAATTGATTGATCTTATCCATCATTGGTCGTTTTTACCGAATGGCACAGAGGGGTATCGCACCGCTGAAGTAACAATGGGAGGGGTGGATACACATGCCATTTCCTCGAAAACCATGCAAAGCCATCATGTCAAAGGCTTGTATTTTATTGGCGAAGTGCTGGATGTGACCGGTTGGCTAGGGGGGTATAACTTCCAATGGGCATGGAGCTCCGCTTATGCTTGTGCCGTTGCATTGGGGGAGAGTGCAGTTAATTAATGTGATTTGAATGTTTTTATTTATCAATTTTTTTATTTTAATCGTCAATTTCGATTGAATTGATAGATTGAGTGGGAAATTCAAATAGATATAATGCAAACAAATCTGAGGGATTCGCGACCAGCTAATCCAATTACGTTGTAGGTTGAATCATCTTTCTACTTTATTCTAGAGGAATATATTATGTCTAAATGCCCATTTGATCATGGCTCAAACACCTTAACTAATGCTGCAGGTGCCCCGATTGTTGAAAACGATAACACTATGTCTGCAGGACCTAAAGGGCCATTACTATTACAAGATGTGTGGTTCCAAGAGAAATTAGCCCACTTTGCGCGTGAGCGTATTCCTGAGCGTGTAGTGCATGCGAAAGGCTCTGCGGCTTATGGTACATTTACTGTTACTCATGATATCAGCAAGTACACCAAAGCGGATTTATTCAACGGTATTGGTAAACAAACTCAAGTATTATTACGTTTCTCAACCGTAGCAGGTGAGCGTGGTGCAGCAGATGCTGAGCGTGATGTGCGTGGTTTTGCCTTAAAATTCTACACAGAACAAGGGAACTGGGATTTAGTAGGTAATAACACACCCGTATTCTTTATTCGTGATCCATTGAAATTCCCTGATTTCATTCATACACAAAAACGTAACCCACAAACTAACTTACGTGATGCAAACGCTGCATGGGATTTCTGGTCTCGTCACCCTGAATCATTACACCAAATCATGATTCTTTTCAGTGACCGTGGTATTCCAACAGACTTACGTCATATGAACGGTTATGGTAGCCATACCTATAGTTTCATTAACGCACAAAACGAGCGTTTCTGGGTGAAATTCCACTTTAAAACACAACAAGGCCACAAATTCTATACTAATGAAGAAGCGGCTAAAGTGGTGGGTGAAAACCGTGAGTCAAGCCAACAAGATTTATACGAAGCGATTGAACGCGGTGAGTTCCCACGTTGGAATGTTCAAGTGCAAATCATGCCAGAAGCCGATGCACACAAACATAACTATGCGTTTGACTTAACGAAAGTATGGCCACACAAAGATTATCCAATGATCGAAGTGGGGGTATTAGAGTTAAATCAAAACCCAATTAACTACTTCGCTGAAGTGGAACAGGCAGCGTTTGCCCCTTCTAACATCGTACCGGGAATTGGTTTCTCACCAGACCGTATGTTACAAGGTCGTCTATTCTCATACCAAGACGCGCAACGTTACCGTTTAGGGGTTAACCACCACCAAATTCCAGTTAACGCACCAAAATGCCCATACCACACCACACACCGTGATGGCGCAATGCGAGTCGATAACAATGGTGGCACACACCCTAACTATGCACCGAATCGTTTTGATACGTATGTGCCGACTCACCAACAAGAGCCTGCATTAGAATTAGAGCGTTCAGCTGCACACTTTAACTTCCGTGAGTATGATGAAGATTACTACACACAACCAGCGGCACTTTATAACTTATTCGATGCTGAGCAAAAAGCACGTGTGGCAGCCAACTTTGCAGCAGGCTTATCTGGTGTAACAGATTGTGCAATCGTTGAAAGACAATTAGCCTTATTTGACAAAGTCAGCAAAGAATTAGCCGATGCAATTCGTGCGAACTTAGCGAAATAATCTTGTTGGAACTTTATGATTCAGGCTTGGGGCAACCCAAGCCTTTTTTATGATATGTGACGTTTAATCCAGTAACGTTGAATGATTTTTCCTTGTCTTTCAAACTCACTTTCTAAATATCCACCATTTTTTAAGATCACTTTGCTGGAAGCGATATTATCTTTATCACAGGAAAGCATCACCTCTTTTATCCCCAATAGATCGGTTTTTTCTAATGCAAGTGTGAGCATTTGAGTTGCATAACCTTTTCCCCATTCTTGAGGATGCACTGAATAGCCAATATTTCCTGCATATTGTAGAAGATAGTCATTTAGCTTATGTCTCAGATGGATGATACCTATCATCCGATTTTCGCTTGTATGCCAAGCAAGATAAGTACTATCAGCCACCTTGTCATAACCAAAGTGATTTGTTCCAGAGGGGGCATTCAGATACGCAAGCCAATCTTCAAAAGTGTCTGCAGAAAAATGGGCTAATTGATTGGCGCCGTGTAAGGTGAGCCCTGCGTTTTTATAAGTTTGTTGATAGTTTAGAATTTCATTTTTATGGATTAACGTGGGTTTGAGCAGCATTAAAGATTGCATCGTACCTCCTTGATTTGCATTGCATATAACTTAGCATAATGGAGAACTTCTCACCTAGCTAAATTTGTGCAACTGGCAAAATCCCGTTAAAATAGACCGCACTTTTGCCTGAATTTTTCTGCATCGCAAGGATATTTTTATGTCGCACCCCCGTTTTGTCCATCTCCGTGTACACAGTGATTTTTCCATGATTAATGGTATTGTGAAAATCAAGCCGTTAATTAAAGCCTGTGTTGAACATAATATGGTGGCAATGGGGCTAACGGACTTTACCAATTTTTGCGGTTTAGTACGTTTTTATGGCGAAGCGTTATCTTCAGGGGTGAAGCCCATTATTGGGGCGGATGTGCGAGTCAAAAGTGATTTATGTGGGGACGAATTTTTTGATTTAACCTTATTGGCGAAAAATAATACGGGTTATCACAATATCACCTTGCTACTTTCCAAAGCTTATGAGCGAGGTTACCAAGATCTGCCCTACATTGATCAAGCATGGTTAATTGAACACCGTGAGGGCATAATTGTGCTGTCTGGTGGGCATTATGGCGATGTGGGTAAAAAGCTGTTAAAAGGCAATCCAACCGAGATTGAAAGTGCGGTCAAGTTTTATCAAGACTATTTCCCTGATCATTTCTATTTAAGTTTGAGCCGAACAGGGCGTTATGAAGAAGAACGTTATGTCAGTTTAGCCTTAACGTTAGCCGAAGAAAAAGGCTTGCCTGTGGTGGCAACCAATGATGTGTTGTTCTTACAGGAAGAGGATTTTGAGGCGCATGAAATTCGTGTGGCTATTCACGATAGTTATACCCTTGATGATCCAAAACGCCCTAAAATTTATACCGCTCAGCAATATTTTCGTTCTGAACAAGAAATGTGTGATCTGTTTGCGGATATTCCTTCTGCGTTGGAAAACACCTTACTCATTGCGCAACGTTGTAATGTGACGATTCGTCTTGGCGAATATTTTTTACCACAATTCCCAACGGGTGACCTGTCCACCGAGGATTTTTTGGTAAAAAAAGCCAAAGAAGGTTTGGAAGAGCGCCTTAAATTTCTTTTTCCTGACGAAAAAATACGTCAAGCACGTCGCCCTGACTATGATGAACGTTTGCAAGTCGAATTAGATGTGATTAACCAAATGGGTTTCCCGGGTTATTTCTTGATTGTCATGGAGTTTATTCAATGGTCGAAAGACAATGATATTCCTGTGGGACCAGGGCGAGGATCGGGTGCAGGCTCTTTGGTGGCTTATGCCTTAAAAATTACCGATCTCGATCCGTTAGAATTTGATTTGCTTTTTGAGCGTTTCTTAAACCCAGAACGTGTTTCCATGCCAGACTTTGACGTGGATTTTTGTATGGACGGTCGCGATCGGGTAATTGAGCATGTGGCAGAAACCTATGGACGGGGAGCGGTATCACAGATTATTACCTTTGGTACCATGGCGGCAAAAGCGGTGATTCGCGATGTAGGACGTGTACTTGGTCACCCTTATGGCTTTGTGGATCGTATTTCAAAATTAATTCCCCCCGATCCTGGTATGACCTTGGCGAAAGCCTTTGCCGCCGAACCGCAATTACAAGCCGTCTATGATTCCGATGAAGAAGTCAAAGCCTTGATTGATATGGCTCGCAAACTGGAAGGGGTGACCCGTAATGCAGGTAAACACGCAGGGGGCGTGGTGATTTCCCCGAGCTTGATTACCGATTTCTCCCCCCTTTATTGTGATTCAGAAGGGAAACATCCCGTTACCCATTTTGATAAAAATGACGTGGAATATGCGGGGTTAGTGAAATTTGACTTCTTAGGCTTGCGCACACTCACCATTATCAAATGGGCGTTGGATATGATTAATACCCGTCTCGCGAAAGAGGGAAAAGCGCCTGTTGATATCACCACGATTCCGTTAGATGATTCCGCATCCTTTGAGTTATTGAAACGCGCTGAAACCACCGCGGTGTTCCAACTCGAGTCACGTGGTATGAAAGACTTGATTAAACGCCTACAGCCAGACTGTTTTGAGGATATTATCGCATTGGTGGCGTTGTTCCGTCCGGGGCCGTTAGAGTCGGGCATGGTACAGAACTTTATTGACCGCAAACATGGTAATGAGGTTGTCGCCTATCCCGATCCAGAATATCAACACGAAAGTTTAAAACCGATCTTAGAACCGACTTATGGTGTGATCGTCTATCAAGAGCAAGTGATGCAGATTGCGCAAGAACTGGCGGGCTATACACTTGGTGGGGCGGACTTGCTCCGGCGTGCAATGGGTAAGAAAAAGCCAGAAGAAATGGCTGCACAGCGTGAAATTTTTGAAAAAGGGGCGATTCAAAAAGGTGTAGATGGCGAGCTCGCCATGAAAATCTTTGACTTAGTAGAAAAATTTGCGGGTTACGGTTTTAACAAATCACACTCCGCCGCTTATGCCTTGGTATCCTATCAAACTTTATGGCTGAAAACCCATTATCCTGCCGAATTTATGGCAGCGGTAATGACCTCAGAAATGGATAACACCGATAAAATTGTGGGCTTATATGACGAATGTTTGCGTATGGGCTTAAAAGTGGCTCCGCCAGATATTAACACGGGTAAACATCATTTTAGTGTCAATGAACAAGGTGAGATTGTGTATGGTATCGGGGCAATTAAAGGCGTGGGCGAAGGTCCGATTGAAGCCCTGATTGCGGCTCGTGAACAAGGGGGGATTTTTAAAGATCTCTTTGATTTGTGTGCTAGAGTGGATCTGAAAAAGATCAATCGCCGTACCTTTGAAAGTTTGATCTTATCGGGGGCATTTGACAAACTCGGTCCGCATCGCGCAGCCTTGTCAAAAAATTTAGAGGATGCGTTAAAAGCGTCCGATCAACATGCGAAAGATGCGGCGATGGGACAAGCGGATATGTTTGGCGTATTGACGGAAAGCCACGAAGATGTGGAAAAAGCCTATGCCAGCACACCATGTTGGAGTGAAAAGGTGATTTTAGAAGGGGAGCGTGAAACCCTTGGATTGTATTTAAGTAGTCACCCGATTAGCCCTTATTTGAAAGAACTCGCGCATTATAGTTCAACGCGTTTAAAAGATTTAGTCCCTAACTCTCGCGGTCAGGTGAGTACTGTCAGTGGTTTAGTGGTTTCCTCGCGTTTTGCGGTAACGAAGAAAGGCAATCGTCTTGGCATCGCCACACTAGATGATCGCTCAGGGCGGTTAGATATCACCTTATTTGGTGAGGCTTTAGATAAATATGCCGATAAACTACAAAAAGATACGGTTGTGATTGTCTCGGGTCAGGTCAGCTTTGATGAGTTTTCTGGTGGATTAAAAATGTCGGTGCGTGAACTCATGGGCTTAGATGAAGCGCGTAGCCGCTATGCAAAAAGTTTGGCGATTTGTTTGACTGAAGAAAAGATGCAACCCGCCTTTATTCGCGAATTCAAAGCATTATTAACACCTTATAGTGGGGGGACTTTGCCTCTGCATGTTTATTATGCGAGCGCACAAGGGCAGTGTCGTGTCAAAATGGGCATACAATGGTCCGTAAACCCAAGTGATCAATTGTTCACTGACTTGGCTGAAAAATTAGGTGAAAATGCAGTGGAGTTAGAATTTCAATCATGAAAAAGTGGATACTGAGTGTGACCTTATTAGGTTTTTCGTACTGTGCGTTGGCAACGACTCATCCCATGCAGTTAGTGCAAGATGCGAGAAAACAAATTGATGTGACAGTAGGATATGATCCTACTTATCGTAAAATAGCATTTCCAATGGGGGATGTGCCATTGCATACTGGCGTGTGTACTGATGTCGTGATTCGCGCTTATCGTCACCAGCATATTGATTTACAGAAATTAGTAAATCAAGACATGAAAAAAGCGTGGTCAAGCTATCCAAAACACTGGGGCTTAAAAACAACAGATACCAATATTGATCACCGTCGTGTGCCTAATTTGGAAACTTTTTTTCAGCGTCATGCAAAATCCCTCTCACTAACGGATATCAGCAGTTTTAACGCGGGGGACATTGTGACTTGGCGTTTGCCACGTAATTTGCCTCATATTGGCATTATTTCTGATAAGAAAAGTGCCGAAGGCATCCCGTTAGTGATTCATAACATTGGCGCGGGGACGCAAGAAGAGGATATTTTATTTAAATATAAAATGATCGGTCATTATCGTTATTAACTAAGACAGGGGCGTATTTGGGCCCCTGTCGTTAATGGCTTATGAGCAGACCACTTTAATTGCTAGCCCACCTTGTGACGTTTCGCGGTATTTCGCATTCATATCTTTTCCCGTTTCATACATAGTTTCAATCACCTTATCTAAGGTAACGCGTGGACTGGTTGTGCGACGTAATGCCATGCGACTCGCATTAATTGCTTTGACGGCTGCAATGGCATTGCGTTCAATACAAGGCACTTGGACTTGTCCCCCGACGGGATCGCAGGTCAAGCCAAGATTGTGTTCCATCGCGATTTCTGCCGCAATACACACTTGTTCAGGGCTTCCCCCTAGAATCTCTGTTAGCCCGGCCGCCGCCATAGAACAAGCGACGCCGACTTCCCCTTGACAGCCCACTTCAGCCCCTGAAATGGAGGCATTCATCTTATACAAAGAGCCAATGAAACTGCAGGTTAATAAATACCGTTCTGTGATGTCAGGCAGGCTTTCTGCAATGAATTGCTCGTAATAAGCAAAGACGGCCGGTACAATGCCACAAGCACCATTCGTCGGTGCGGTCACGACACGGCCTCCTGCCGCATTCTCTTCATTGACCGCCAGCGCATACATATTGACCCAATCTACAATACTCATGGGATCATTAGACAAGCTCCGATTGGCTTTTAACATCCGATATAAGCTCGCCGCACGACGAGGCACTTTTAATGGGCCCGGTAATAAGCCTTCAGTATGAAGACCATGTTGGATACACGCTTTCATGGTCGCCCAAACTTGCTGTAAGTGCTGGCTTAATGCGCTTTTCCCATGTAAGGCAATTTCATTTTGCATGATGACACTTGACAGTGGCAGACCATTGTCAGCACAGTGTTTTAGCATGTCGGCTGCATTTTGATAAGGAAAA
Organism: Bisgaard Taxon 45; assembly: GCA_030783905.1. Classification (GTDB taxonomy): domain Bacteria; phylum Pseudomonadota; class Gammaproteobacteria; order Enterobacterales; family Pasteurellaceae; genus Pasteurella. The sequence continues at coordinate 444,683 of JAQAHH010000006.1, forward strand.
GGCACGCTAATTTCATCCTGTGTTGGTTGTGCAAAATGGGCATCATCAACAATAAAGCCTCCGCCAATAGAGTAATAGGTTTGCTGATAAATGGTGGCGTCATGTTCTGATAACGCTGTGATTGTCATCCCATTTTCATGTCGAGAAAGGAAAGTTTGATGAAAGATTAAATCAGCGTTGAAATCAAACTGCACTTGTTTTGTATTTTGCGCTATCGGCAATAGTGCGGTCTGTTTTAAGGTAGAAATAAAGCGTGGGATAAACTCGATATCCACATCATGAGGTAAATAGCCGGCTAACCCCATGATAATCGCAATGTCAGTGTTGTGTCCGCGTCCGGTCATGGAAAGCGAACCATACACATCAACACGCAGTTTACTCACTTGTCCCAATAGATCTTGTGCAATTAAATCATCAATAAATTGCTTACCCGCTTTCATGGGACCGACGGTATGGGAACTTGAAGGGCCGATACCAATTTTAAACATATCAAAAACACTGATCATACATGTCTACTTTTATTTAGTGTAAAAAAGGAGGCTATTCTACACGGATTTTCCCGCATTAAAATAGCCCATAAACCACGGCGGAAATCGCAAAGATGCCCATTGCGGTGACAAAAAGATTTGAGACACGACCTTGATAACGTTGCATCGCAGGAATTTTACGGATCGCATACATCGGCATAATAAATAAAATCGTGGCAATAATTGGTCCACCAAAGGATTCAATTAAACCAAGAATACTTGGGTTGATGATGGCGATAATCCATAGCGTCAATAAAAAGAAAAGTGCGGTGAAATAATGGTGTTTTTTGCACTTGACTGTTTTTTTCCCCGAGAGCTTGGTGATTAATCCTTCTAGTCCTTCTTTGGCGCCAAGATAATGCCCAAAGAAAGAACTCGTGATCGCTAAAAAGGCAACTAAAGGTCCAAAGTATGAAATGTAAGGGTTATCAAATTTATTGGCGAGGAAGGAGAGAATACTGATATTTTGAGTTTTCGCTTGTGCTAACTCAGCGGGGGTTAAACTCAATACACAGCTAAAAACAAAGAACATCACGAACACCAGTAAAATACTTGACGTCATTTTTAAGGTACGCTTAGTATGCTTTTCTGTCTGTGTAGGATCAGCATATTCCCGTTGTTGAGATTGAGCAAAAGAAGAAATCGCAGGAGAATGGTTAAATGAAAAAACCAACACAGGAATAGTAATCCATAACGTTGTGAGCAAGGCTTCCGTACTTGGCCACTCATTTAACATCGAGGTATTCCATTCTGGTATAAGATAGAGTGATAAGGCCAGTAGGATAAAGACTAATGGATAAACTAAGAATTCAGTAATCTTTAACATGATTTTCTCATTCATTAACATCACGGAAATCAGACCGGCAATCAGGACAAAAGACAACAACACTCGATTAGGGGAAGGCAAATGCAGTTGATGCACAATGAAAGAGTCAACGGTATTGGTAATCCCATTGCCATAAATCAATAAGATCGGAAAAATAGCAAAGAAATAGAGTAGGGTAATTAATTTTCCAGCCGTTTGCCCGAAATGCTCTTCCACTACTTCGGTAATATCACTACCTGGTTTGGCAGAAGATAACACAAAGCGCGCCAGTCCACGATGTGCGAGGTAAGTCATCGGCCCGACCAACATCGCCATTAATACTAACGGCCAAAAGCCGCCTTTCCCTGCATTGATCGGGAGAAATAATACCCCCGCACCAACTGCCGTACCGAATAAATTGAGGGCCCAAACAAGATCAAATTTGTTCCAACTGAGACAAGATTGTTTTGCCATAAAACGCTCCATGTTTATCTAAAAAGCGAATCGCGTAAATACGCAGAAATATGAGGAGGCTTATACTAGAGAGATTGTTGGAAAAATTCAAAGCGAAATTAAATTAAATATCGAATTTGTGATTTAGATTGTTATTTTATGCTAAATTTGTCGAAAAAATAGTATAGCGTTAACTATAAATTAACATTTTGCTAGGATAATATTTAGGCAAAAGAAAAGCGTGAGAGACACTCACGCTTGCTTATTAATGCTTAATACATATATTAAGCACATTTTTGATAACCCAGTGTGCCATCATCAATCGCTTGAGTGGGTACACCGATAATTTCAGCAATTTTCTCGCCTTCTTTAAAAAAGACAAAGCCACCACACGCCATTTTGGTCCAGGTTTCATCTTTTGTGAGAGGAAAGGTCGTAATGATCGTTACTCGATCCCCTTCTTTGGCATACTCATTAAAATCAATTACGCCATCATCATCAATGCGTTGCGCTTTACCAAAAGGCGCTTTTCGGGTGAGGTAATGCAAATTGGTGGTGCAATGTGCAATCATCCACTCACCATTAGATAAAATAAAGTTAAATGTCCCTTTTTGGCAAAGGGATTGTGTAATCTCTTGTAGTGCAGTAAACAACTCGTTTTCATTTGGCTTTTGTGTAAAACGTGTTTTGAGTTCACTCATCATATAGCAAAAGGCGGCTTCCGAATCGGTGCGGCCAATGGGGTGATAAAGAGAATGCGTGAGATCAGGATACACCGTTAAGTTGCCGTTATGGGCGAAAACCCAGTTTTGTCCCCATAATTCACGGATAAACGGGTGGGTGTTTTCGATATTCACTTCACCTTGTGTGGCTTTACGAATATGCGCGATGACATTTAACGATTTAATATGATATTGCTTGACACAATCCGCGATGGGGGAAGAATGAGCAGCTTGGTTATCACGAAAGACACGAATCCCTTTTCCTTCAAAAAACGCGATACCAAATCCATCACAATGGCAATCCGTTAAACCCGCACGACGGCGAAATCCTTCAAAAGAAAACACAATATCCGTTGGGGTATTACAATTCATTCCTAGTAATTGACACATAACAGCACGACATTAAATGACCTTATAAAATATGCCGATTTAACACCATAATGTAGAGATTTTCAACATAAAAACAGCATGTTATTAGATGAAAAAGTTATAAGTCATGCCATATTAATCACTGATTTCATCGCCACATTGCCCTTTCTTGCCCCCTGTTGCAACAGAATATACATCACAGTCATTAGCAAAAGCCATTTTTCCGTCAAACTGCGCTTTGATGATACGTTCAGTTTGTGCTTTGACATGCTCTGTACGTCGCATGAGATGACTTAATAAGAGTTGTTTGACTTTACCTTGTTGGGCAAGACGAGCAATTTCTGAAGGGCGCATATGCAGTTTCTTCGCAACATTATCTTGACTTGTTTCAGGCACTGCATTATGGGCAATAAAAAGATCGGCCGCTTCGACGAAATGATCTAGACTGTGGGTTCGATTGCTCGTATCGCCAGAAAACACAATACGGCATCCGCCTTTTTCGATACGCCAAGCCAGAGCGGGAAGTAAACCATGTTCTGTTGCGATGGCAGAAACTTGGAAACCCTCGATTTCGGTATTAAAGCGCATTGGTGTACGATGATCTGCTAGCACGGAGATGGGGTAAATTTGATACTGTTCATCACCGGTTAAAAAGCCAGAGAGATAACTATAGGCGCCCTGTTCACCGAGTAGGCGGGTGAGATATTGTTCAGTATCTGGAATGAATGGATTCCCAGTTGGTCCATAAATAGCTAAATCATGATGACGTGAAGAAAAGAAAGAGGCTTTCACTAAAGCCGGCAAATCATTGATATGATCCACATGTAAATGGGTAATAAAAATGCCTTTTAAGTCTTCTATTTTGGCGCCTGAACGCACAAAATTTTGCAAGGCGCCCGTGCCGAAATCGACTAAAAATACCGCTTTCCCCTTTTCACGTACTAAATAGCTTGCCGACGCTCGAGAGACTGGAGTGGGCGCGCTACGGAATAATTGCATTTCTGGTCCACCAGAACCAAGGACAACCACATCTAAATCCTGCTGAGTACATTGATGTGCCACAGTGGAGAAAGATAAAAGGGATAAACCCAAGGATAAAATAATCTTACTGGTTTTCATAAGGTGACAAGTATCCATATAAATCTTGATGTCGATATAACACATGTGCTTTTATAAGAAAAATGCCAAAAAAAGACCGCACTTTTTGTTTGTCGTCAAAGTGCGGTTTTTATTACAAGATGTTAGATAGGAGAGTTAAGGTTAGAATTGGTAACGAATATTGGCACCAAAATGACGACCTGCTTCAGTGTATTTATCATAGTTGCCACTTTTAATCGCGCCTCTTGCCATTGCCCAACGTGCATATTTTTTATCTAGCACATTATAAATGCCGACGCCAAGATGAAGCTGTTTTGTCACATTATAGTAAGCGGTAAGATCTAATACAGCATAGCCTGGTAAACCTTCAAGGCCTTGATTGGCTGGTAAGTCTTTGGTTCTTTTCTTTGCCGCAAATTTTACTTTACTTTCTATACCCCAAAGATCCATTGGATGTTGGTAGCCAACACCAATAAAGCCTGTAAGCGGATCAAGACGTCCTTGCGGTTGCTTATTCGCGGTTTTCCCTTTGGTATATGCAAAACCTGTATTTAAGTATGTCCCTTGTGCTAAGCCGAGCGTATCAAGATTGAATTTACTGTCAAATTCTATTCCATAGCTATAACTACGTCCTTTTTCATTTGCGAGATCACAAGGTACTTGCCCCCTTCGGTCAGCATAACATGCTGTTGTATCGAGATAAATTAAGTCATTGTAACGGTTATAGAACAAGGTCGTGGTTTGTTGACCAATAGTACCTGTACTACGCCAAATGAATTCAACGCCATCTGAGCTTTCTGGTTTTAGATTTGGATTCGGTTTTGCTGGCCAGTGTCCATAGCTTTGAGCATTGTTTTCACCATAGCCAGGTAGTCGGGTGGCGTGTTGATAGTTCAGGCTGAATAAATTTACATCATTGAATGCATAATCAATACGCAAACCATAACCAATGGCTGTGTCTTTGTAAGTAAATAATTGTTCACTATTTTTCTTGGATACATTTTCTGCTTTCGGTTTAATTCTAATCTGTGTGAGATGGACTGATGGTGTCAGGCTCAAGCCAGATTTGCCAAAACTGATCCGATCGGAAAGATGGATCTTACCTTGCCATTGTTGTTGGGTTGGGAAAAAGGCTAAGGTTCGATTTTGGCTACCTTGTTGATTAAGGGACTGTGTTTGGCGTAAGGCTTGCATTTGGCTGTATTGCAATTTTAATCCATAGTGAAGTTCATGCACGATATACTGCCCAAGACTCTTATTAAATTCTGTTTTTAAGGTCATGCTTTTGGTTTTGAATCCGTCAAGGGATCGCTCTCGGCTAAATCGTGGTGAGCTTGGGGAAGTTGGTGTGGCAGTCGTTGTGATTGAACCGGCATTATGACTCGAACTCTTCGTATGTTGTAACGCAATTTGCCAATGCATGTGATCAAAAAATGTGGTGGCTTGATGTATGTCATGACTTAAGGCAATAGCATGACGTTGGTTTTTCTGAATATTAGTATTGTCATGTACTGTTCTAGTACCATAACGTGTTCCTGTTGTCTCTAACGTATCGACCAAATAGGCGGTACGTTTTAAATCATAATATTGCAAGTTTAGGGTAAATTTATGACGGTCACTTGGTGAATAGAGTAACTTACTATTAACGGCATTACTGTAACCACTAGAAGGATTACTTCTGGTTCGTTGACTGCCAATTACATCCGATCCTCCTTTATTATTAAATTCATTAAACCAGCGGCGTGTATAGCTTACTAGAGCACTACTCTTATCTGATAATAAGCTTGTCCCCGTTACGCCAAGATAATATGCATCACTATCACCTAAATAGCCTGCACGAAGTTGTGCACCAGTACGTTGATTGGGCAGGAGATAATCACTAGGGTCTTTAGTTTGGAAACGGACATGACCAGCGACACCATCGCTATTTGGACCTTTATAAATTTCCACTCGTTTAAGATCACTTGGGTCAAAATATTGGCGACCATGGCGAGAACTATGTCCAAAATAAAAACTCGGACTGATATCCATACCATCTAATTCCATGGTCACGCGGTTTGCACCTGTGCCAAATGTTTCTCGACTGCTCCCCATCCCGCGGATTTCAATATCACCCAATTGTGCATGCCCAGTATGGATAACATTCACATTAGGTGTAGAGGCAAAAATGGCTTTGAGATCTTTTGGCTTTTCTTTGGCAAGTTTATTTTGATCAAGAGTTAGCGTGCTATTACTGAGCTCGGACACAACGATCGGTTCTAAAGTGGTTGCTACATTTTCTGCTAAGGCTGAAACACAGCATGTATGGGCGACGAAAAGCGTCAAGGTTTTATGCTTGAATGTCATGATATTTCCTTGTTAAATTAATGTTAATATTAAATGATAATTGTTATCATTATCTTTAATAAATGGGTGAAGTCAAGCATATTTTTTAACCAAATTTTAACTTTTTGAAATTCAATAAGAAAGGTATTTAAGGTGGCGCTATCACGCTATTTGCCACCTTTTGAATAGGTATACAATCAATAGGGATATTTAGTGCTTTTGAGGTAAATAAAGAGTTAAATTGACCTCACGATCAGCTAGTTGACCTATTTTTGTTTGGTGGGAAGTAAAAATAACGGTGGTATTTGGTAAGTGTTCACGAATTAATTGCATTAATAAGATGGATGATGTTTCATCTAAGTTTGATGTTGCTTCATCTAAACATAAGAGCTGAGGCTTAGTGAGAAGAATGCGAGCAAAGGCTAAACGCTGTTGTTCGCCATGTGATAAAACAATATGCCAAGGCAATACTTCTTCTAAACGATTCTCCCATTTTTTTAAACCTACAAGACAAAGTACCTGATTAAGCTCTTTTGGGGTATAGTGTTGTTGATTTGGGTAACGTAATAATTCTGCAAGATTTCCTTCATTTAAATAGGTTTTTTGTGGAATAAATAAATTATTTTTCATACAAATTTGGTACTTTCCAGAATAATATTGCCAAATCCCAGATAAAGTACGTAATAAACTCGATTTTCCTAAACCACTTTGCCCTTTTAAATGTAGCCATTCTTTTTCTCGCACAGAAAAGTGGATATTTTTTAAGAGGGGCTGATGATCAGAAGTAAAAAGTGAAAGGTTGTCAACGGAAACCATCTCTTTTGCTGGAGAGGTAGGGGCAGAATAGGATTGTTCGAATTGCTCAATTTCTCGCTTAAATTGGGCTAAACGTGAAATAGTAGCAGACCATTCAGGTAAAATCGTATAAGCGTAAATAAACCAACTTAATGAACTTAATACCGTACCAAAAGCACTACGGATCTGCATTAATCCACCAAAAGTAATAATTTTAAGTAGCAGTAACGGGATCGCACAAAGTACTGGCAACATGGAACTAAAGCGAGAGTAGCCTACGGTAAAGAAACCAAGATTACGCTCTTTATCCATAATTGCTCGCCAATTTTTGACAATATGAGCAAATTCATCAGCTAATTTGTGTTTTTCTGTTTGTTCCCCTCCATATAACGCAATTTGCTCGGCATGTTCATAGCGACGTACTAAATTACCACGAAAAGTAGCTTCGTAAACTTGTTGGTTATAATTGAGTGGATGAAGCTTACGGCCAATTAAATGGGTGACAACACTACCTAAAAACGCATAAATAATAGCGATCCAGACTAAATAACCCTTAATTACAATTTGATGGCCAAACAGATTGAATACTGGAGAGCCAGAGAGATTCCACAGGATCATTAAGAAAGAGCCTAATTGGACAAAGTTCAGTACAAAAGATACGGTGAGTTCTAAGCTATATTTGGCAAATAAATGAATGTCTTCTGCGATACGTTGATCGGGATTATCCATTTTGTTTTTTTGTGCCAGTTTATAGAAAATTTTGTTACTTAACCAACGTTCAACAAAATGTTCTGTCATGGCTTTTCGCCAGCGAATAATCAACAATTTACGTAACCAACTCCGATAAACACTGACTAAGATATAGAGTGCGACGTAGAGTAAATATTCTTGAATAAGAGGTAAAATATGTTGGACATTGAATTCGGCTAAGGTGTCATAAAAATACTTACTCCAATCATTGAGCATAACATTTAAGGAAACAATAAAGACACCAATAGCGATGACAATAGTTAAAATAATCCAAGACGACCAGTTCTTTTTATCACCCCAAAAAATACGTGCTAAGTGAAATAATTGTGTGAAAAATTCTTGTGATTGGCTACTCATAATATCGAATAAGATCCCTAAATCAAATATGGAGAGATATGAAAGTTACGGTTGCGTGTTTTCTTAATAAAATACACTTTTATGTAACAAATAATTTACATTGACAATCTTGTCATTTTTTACATAATTATGCAAATGAAAATTGTTATCATTAATTTTTAATAGGTAAGGAGGAATCATGTCAGCAGAACGTCAACAAATTCTACAAGCCAAAATTAGTACTGAAATTGTTGATTTCAGAAATGCTTGTCAAACTATCCAACTCGCTACAGTAAATGAAAAGGGAGAGCCCAATGCGAGCTATGCCCCTTTTGCTTATCATAATGATCAGTATGTGGTTTTGATTTCCGAAATGGCGAGGCATGCTCGTAACTTGCAACAAGTCCCTAAAGTTTCCTTAATGCTGATTGAAGATGAAAAGACTGCACGCGAATTATTTGCGCGTAAGCGTTTAACTACCCATGCAGATGCACGTTTGATTGAGAAAGAGAGTGAAGAGGGAAAACAACTTTTATCCGCGTTGCGTCAACGTTATGGAGAGCGAATTGATGGCTTAGCCCGTTTATCTGATTTTAAGCTGTTTAGTTTATCACCAAGACAAAGTTTATATGTAAAAGGGTTTGGGCAAGCATTTCATGTTGATAAGGCAGGAAATATCATTCATTTACGTGGTGGACACGGACACGGACACGGACACGGACACGGACACGGACACGGACACAGCTAGATCTCCTCATATTAATAAAAAAACACCGCACCTTGTATCGTTGTTGACCAACAAAGTGCGGTGCTTTTATTGTGTTTTTTATTTGAGACTAGTAAACCCCTTGCGCTAACATTGCATCGGCAACTTTGACAAACCCTGCAATATTGGCACCAACGACATAGTTAATGTTGGCTTGACCTTCAATCGTGCCGTATTTTTTACAGTTAGCATGGATATCTAACATGATACTATGAAGCTTTTTGTCTACTTCTTCTGCAGACCAGTATAAACGTTGTGAACTTTGTGTCATTTCTAATCCAGATGTTGCGACGCCACCCGCATTTGCGGCTTTACCTGGACCAAAGAGCACGCCTGCCTCTAACAGCGCATCTGTCGCTTCAATCGTCGTTGGCATATTAGCGCCTTCCGCAACTAATTGTACACCATTAGCAATTAAGGTTTTGGCGGCAGCTAAATCGAGTTCGTTTTGTGTGGCACATGGTAATGCAATGTCAACTTTGACTTCCCAAGGCGTTTTGCCTGCCACGTACTTTAAACCGAATTGTTTGGCGTACTCTTCTACGCGACCACGTTTCTCATTTTTCAATTCCATTAACGCAGCTAATTTTTCAGCAGTAAAACCTGCTTCATCATACACATAGCCTGAAGAGTCGGAACAGGTCACGACTTTCGCCCCTAATTGAAGCGCTTTTTCAATGGCATATTGTGCCACGTTGCCCGAGCCCGAAACTGAAATGGTTTTGCCGCTGAAACTTTCTCCTTTTTCGGCGAGCATCGCTTGGGCGAAATACACGAGACCATAACCAGTTGCTTCTGGGCGAATTAAGCTTCCCCCGAATGACAGACCACGACCGGTAAAGACGCAGGCTGCTTGGTTAGATAATTTTTTCATATAGCCTGCAAGATAGCCCACTTCACGACCACCTACACCGATATCACCAGCTGGCACGTCTGTATCGGCACCAACATGACGGTATAATTCTGCCATAAGTGCTTGACAGAAACGCATGACTTCACCATCAGATTTGCCTTTAGGATCGAAATCCGAGCCGCCTTTACCGCCCCCCATTGGTAAGGTAGTTAAGGCATTTTTAAAAATTTGTTCAAAGCCTAAGAATTTTAAAATCGATAAGTTGACGGAAGGGTGGAAACGCATTCCCCCTTTGAATGGGCCGATTGCACTATTAAATTGTACACGGAAAGCACGGTTAACTTGAGTTTGTCCATTGTCATCTGTCCAAGCAACGCGAAATTGAATAACACGTTCAGGCTCAACTAAACGCTCAAGAAGGGCGTGTGAACGGTATTTTGGGTTTGCTTCTAAGAAAGGCCAGATAGAGGTAAAAACTTCGCGGACGGCTTGTAAAAATTCAGGTTGTGCGCCATCGCGTTGCGCAACTTTTTCTAAAAATGCGTCTAATGATGCAACTTGAGACATAATGATTTCCTTCTAGAATATGATGTTTTAATTGGTTTGCTGTTTATTATAATGGTTTGCCACTTCGGGCACAGGAAGAGTATTCAACAGAAATTCCTACTGATGCAAACGTTTTTTTTCTCTATTTCGAAAAATAAATTTGTTATTATATAATTTTTAATATTATCGTATTTTTATTGATTTTTATCTAATTTAAATGCATATGTTTTTATGTAAGTTTATTTTTAAAGCGGAAAAATTGAAATGAAATAAATCATTTTTTAAACAAAAGGGAAAACGACAATACTTTTGCTCGTTTTCCCTTTAATTGCCTAATGATAGACCTGAAGGTGCGTTTATGAAGAGTTACACAACGCCTAAGTTTCGTAAACCACCAATAATGATCTCAATACCAAGGGACATTAAGAGTAAGCCCATAATACGGGTAATGACATTGGAGCCGGTTTTACCTAATTTTTTAATCACGGGTTCCGAATAACGTAGGAGTAGGTAGCAGCCTGCGCCAAATAGAATGATTGTGATCGAAGAGTATAAATAGCTGATGATGCTATTTTGTGTCGAGCTGAAAACAATGGTTGCACTAATCGAACCGGGGCCTGCCATAATTGGGGTAGCAAGTGGGACGACTGCAATATTATTGTAATCGTCAAAATTTTCACTTTTTTCCTCTTTATTGATTTTGTGTTCGCCGATTTTCCCGTTGATCATGGTTAATGCAATTAAAATCACCACAATCCCACCAGCGATACGGAAAGCATCCACGGAAATATGGAAAGCATTTAAAATGAAGCTACCAAAGAAGAAACTAACTAATAAGATCACGCTAATCGAAACACACGTCACAAAACTGGTTCTGTGTTGTTCTTCTTTCGACAGTGTTGAAGTCATGGAGTAGAAAATCGGCACAACCCCTATTGGATTCACTAAAGCAATCAGTCCAATAAAGAATTGAAGATAGATGGCTAGATCCATCTTGTCCTCCTAGCAAGAGAGTAAAAAGAGGTTCATATTATATTGGTGGGGCTAGGAATAGGCAAGTTAAGCCCTGAATTACGGGAGTGCGACATTTGAATTGTTTAAAAAAGAAACGATTTTTTGATTTGTCTAATCCTGATTTAATGGTTAAAATGCCTCAATTTTCATTTATTCAGTCAACAGAGGTCATTTGAAAGGTTTATTTCTACGTATTATTGCGATTGTAGCGTTATTGTTATGGGCAATTGATATGGTGTTCCCTTGGCAACAAATTATGCGTTCGGAAGAGAACCGCTATACGGCGATTCAAAGTCGCGGTAAGTTAGTGGTGGGGACAATTAATAATCCAATTTCTTATTTTATTGATCATGTAGGACAAGCGGCAGGGCTAGAATACGAGTTGAGTAAGGCATTTGCCGATTATCTGAATGTGGATCTGGACATTATCGCGATGTCAAATGGCGATGAACTTTTTAGTGCACTGCAAAATAATAAAATTGATATTGCGGCTGCCAATTTGTTGTATCAACCTAATAGATTAGACATGTTTCAAGTGGGCCCCACTTATAATTCTGCTTCGTGGCAACTTGTCTACCGTAAAGGAGCGGAACGGCCACGCAATTTAGGGGAATTGAAAGGCAGTTTAAGTATTGCCTCTGGCTCGGAGCTCACGGAATTATTAAAAGCTGAAAAGGAAAAGTTTCCTGAACTGACATGGCGTGTGAATGAAAAATTAACCCCAGAAGAACTTCTCATGCAAATGGCCGATGGCAAAATTGATTATGTGATCGCCAATTCTATTGATGTGTCTGCAGTGCAACAAATTAAGCCAAATGTAGCGGTCGCGTTTGATTTAACAGATGAATCGACGGTGCATTGGTATTTACCAAGTAATTCATATAGCGAATTACAGGCCTCATTATTAGATTTTATGAATAGCGCCATTGAAACAGGCTTGATTGCGCGCATTGAAGAAAAATATTTTAATCATTTAGCCCAATTTGACTATGTTGATACCCGAAGCTATCTTCGTGCAATAGAAACAGTTTTACCGAAATTTGCACCGCTCTTTGAAAAATATAAAGGGGATCTTGATTGGCGTTTATTGGCCGCGATTGCATATCAAGAGTCCCATTGGAATCCTGATGCGACCTCACCGACTGGGGTTCGAGGGATGATGATGTTAACGAAAGCCACTGCAGAGCGAATGCGAATTCAAGACAGAACGGATCCAGAACAAAGTATTAAAGCTGGTTCAGAATATTTGCATTGGCTTATTACGCAAATGCCTGATACGATTAAAGAAGATGAACGGATTTGGTTTGCATTAGCGGCCTATAATATGGGATTGGGGCATTTATTAGATGCACGCCGTTTAACCAAAAGCCTAGGCGGTGATCCTGACAACTGGTTAGATGTGAAGAAAAATTTACCGCTATTGGCAGAAAAACGCTATTACACGGGGTTGAAATATGGGTATGCGCGAGGTTATGAAGCGTATCAGTATGTGGAAAATATCCGTCGTTATATGAACAGTATTGTGCATTATTATCGGGTACAGCAAGCACAATTTGAAGAAACATTAGAGACACAAGCCACTGAAATAGAAAATATGACAGAAATAAAGAAAGAAACGGAGACGTTAGCGACAACCGTAACCGCACAATAAAATAAGAGGAAAAGTATGGCGAGACGTAAAAGCTTTTTAAAGCCAACAAAAAAATTATATCGTTTATCACAGGGGCGTGCATTACGTTTAAAACGCTTAAAACAACGTAAAGCAAGATTACTTGCAAGGCATTCCCTACAGTTTGTCGTGCAAGAAATTTAATTGATGAGAACAGAACGAGAAATTAAGAATGGTGCTTTTTATATGAGCACCATTTTTTTATTTAATGAAAGAGTCTACGCTGTTTGGATTTGAGGCGCTTGGCTTGACTGATGAAAATAAGCACAAGGACTAAAGTATAGAGCGCAAAGATGGCAACGATCCATTGCACCATAGAAAATCCAAGAAAGTGCCATGTGACTTCGCTACATGAACCTGAAGGGAGGAAGACTGCAGGAAACCATTGATCGAGAGGCAATGTTTCTGGAAATTCTGCCACCGCGGAACATTGTTTCCACGGTGCGGGATAAAGTTGTAGATCCAAATGGGCGATACTAATCATTAAGCCTTTTACGGCACTGCCTAAACCGATTAATAATGCTACAAGACGTAGAAGCATTGAACTTGGGTAGAGAAAACCCAATAGACCAGCAAAAGCAATGCCAAAAATAGCCACTCTCTCATAAATACACATGACACAGGGTGCAAGTCCCATGCCATGCTGAAAATAAAGGGCGATAGCCTCTAACAGTAAAGCTGAGCTGAACAATAGAAACCATGCACTTCGTTTCGTGGAAAGTGTCTTAAAAAAGCTTAGCATGTTTCCTCCTTTTTACTTGTCATTACAGTGGCTTTAATAGGCCAATTTGAATGAGCATATTGGTCGCACCAGGCAAAATATATTCTACGGCCAGTAAACCAATACAGGATAATACAATGGTGTAAGGCAATGCCATATAAACCATTCTACCATAAGAAAGACGGATTAATGGTGCCAGAGAGGAGGTCAGCAAAAATAAGAAGGCGGCTTGACCATTTGGGGTGGCTACAGAAGGAAGATTGGTGCCAGTATTAATCGCGACAGCAAGTAATTCATATTGAGGTTGGGCAATTAAGCCCGCTTCTAATGCTGCTTTTGTTTCATTAATATAAACGGTGGCCACAAAGACATTATCGGAAATTGCGGATAATAAACCGTTAAAAATATAGAAAAGGGCAAGTTGAGTATGTTCACTCGCGGCAAGCACAAACTGAATAATTGGCGCAAACAGATGTTGGTCAATGATCACTGCAACAACAGAGAAGAAGACTACTAACAATGCAGTAAAGGGTAAGGATTCCTGAAAGGCTTTACCAATTGCGTGTTCGCTTGTTACCCCACAAAATGAAGTTGCTAGAATGATGACTGTTAAGCCAATAATACCAACCGCCGCGAGATGGAAGGCTAATCCTAAAACAAGCCAAATACCGACTAACCCTTGGAAAAAGAGTTTCAAGCGATCCTGTTGTGACATTCTTTGTTGATTATTACGGTCAAACTTGGCGAGGATGCCCCAAACTTTACGTGGTAATTTCGCACCATAGCCAAAAAGACTGAATTTCTCGACGAGAATACAGGTAGTCAATCCACAAAGGAGAACAGGTAAGGTGACTGGAAGCATACGGAGGAAGAATTCGCCAAATGCCCATTTAGCTTGTTCCGCGATGATTAAGTTTTGTGGCTCACCCACCATGGTCATGACCCCACCAAGTGCAGTACCTACACAAGAATGCATCATTAAGCTACGTAAAAACGCACGGAATTGCTCTAATGTGTCCTTATTTTCACCAATTTTATCGTCTTTCGTAATATCTGTGGAATCATTGAAATTGCTACCCGACGCCACTTTATGATATACGCCATAAAACCCCATACCGACACTAATAATGACAGCGACTACAGTTAAAGCGTCTAAAAAGGCCGATAAGAAGGCGGCACTTAAACAGAAGGCAAGGGATAATACCATTTTTGAACGGATGCTTAGCAAGAGTTTGGTGAAGACAAAGAGTAATAGCTGTTTCATAAAGTAAATTCCCGCGACCATGAAGATCAGTAAGAGAATGACTTCAAAGTTTGCCATAATTTCCATTTTGACATGCTCAGGATGTGTCATGCCAATCGCTACCGCTTCTAATGCCAGTAAGCCTCCGGGTTGCAGAGGATAACATTTTAGTGCCATGGCTAGGGTGAGGATAAATTCTGCTACCAATAGCCAACCTGCAATAAAGGGACTGATAAAAAAGAAAATGATAGGATTAACAATAAGAAACAGGACAATTGTGATTTTGTACCAGTCAGGACTTGTTCCTAAAAAGTTTCTTAGGAATGCTTGAGTATAACTCATTTTTAATACCACCTTAGTTAATATTTAATATTTTTAGAAATTTTGAATATAATATTGGAATCATTGTAATATATACTGCATTACACGATAATACTTAAAATAACTATTTGTTATCTGTATCACATTTTAAATTTAATCGACTAGAAGAAACGTATGAATAATGATCAACCTCTTTTAAAAGCACAGAGTCCGGCTGGTTTAGCGGAAGAATATATTGTCAGAAGTATCTGGAATAATCATTTCCCGCCAGGCTCCGATTTACCGGCAGAACGTGAGTTAGCCGAGAAAATTGGTGTGACGCGTACCACATTACGTGAAGTGCTTCAACGCCTTGCGCGTGACGGTTGGTTGAACATTCAACACGGCAAACCAACAAAAGTGAACAATATTTGGGAAACCTCGGGGTTGAATATTTTAGAGGTATTAGTACGTTTAGATAGCACAAAGTTGCCGAGTTTTATTTCTAACATCCTATCGGCAAGAACCAATATTTCTGCCATTTATATTCAAAAGGCCTTTAAAGTCGAGCCACAGAAATCCCTTGAGGCATTTCAGAATCTTGATACTTTAGCGGATACGGCGGAAGCCTATACCAATTTTGACTATGATCTTTTCCGTAAATTAGCATTTGCGTCAGATAATCCTGTATATGGGTTGATTTTAAATAGTTTGAAGGGACTCTATACTCGGGTTGGTCTATTCTATTTTGCGAATCCCTCTGCGCGTGAGTTGGCAAAACGTTTTTATCTTTCGCTAAAAAACCTGTGTCAAACACAGCAGGTGAATGATGTCAAAGAATGTATTCGTCAATATGGGAAGGACAGTGGCGTGATCTGGGCCAATATGCAAGCCTTTTTACCCGCTAATTTTAGTGAATAGCGTAGTCTGAGCAAGCTGAATATGAAATCTGCACCAGTGACGTGAGTGCAGATTTTTTATTGCCTTGAAATCAGTGAAGGTAAGTTAGATTTCAAACAGGACAGGGGCTGTACATTTGTAATTTAAGCGCACTTGTGCATCTAACGAGAAGTTTTTCGGGCTTTGTACCATCAAGCTCGCCTCGCCAATAGCAACATCATACTGAAAGTAAGGACCTAAAAAACGCTTTTTAGTAATGATTCCGTTGCCTTGCTCATCAAGATGAATTTGCAGGCTTTGTGGCCGTACTAACCAATGTACTGGTTGGCCGACACGGATTGGCTGACCATTGGAAAAGCTGAGCGCTTGATCAAACAGGTATTCGCCAATCACTGAACTGAAACTGTGCTCAGAGGTCACACGGCAAGTGAAATAATTGACGTTTCCTAGAAATTCGGCAACAAATTTATTAATCGGCATTTGATAGAGTAAATCCGATTTCCCCACCTGTACAATTTTGCCTTTATCCATAATCGCCAGTTTGTCTGCAAAAGCAAAGGCTTCTTCTTTGCTGTGGGTAACAAAAATCGCGGGAATCTGTTGGCTTTTTAAAATCTCTTTGATCTCATCAATCATTTGATAGCGCACTTGACTATCAATATTGGAGAAGGGTTCATCTAATAACAACAAACGAGGTTTGCACGCTAAAGCTCGGGCAATCGCCACGCGTTGCTGTTGTCCGCCAGATAATTCATGCGGATAGCGTTCAAGTAGACCAGTCAGGCGCACAAGTGCGGTCATTTTTTCAATAATGTCATTTTTTTCAGCCGCTTTTTTCTGCTGCAAACCAAAGGCGATATTTTCTTTTACCGTTAAATGTGGGAATAACGCGTAATCTTGGAAAATCATGCCAATCTGCCGCTGTTCGACAGGCAGGCTCGCTAAGTTTTGCTGATTAAATAAAATTTTGCCTTGAGTGATCGCTTGCAAGCCTGCAATGGCTTTTAATAAGGTGGTTTTGCCACAGCCACTGGCACCGAGTAAACATAAAATCTCATTCTGTGCCATCGCCAGATCTAAGTTTTGTAAGACATTTTCAGTACTGTAACCACAGGTTAATTGGGAAATGTGTAATATATTCATAATTAGCGATCTTTTTCTGAATGAAGTACCAGTGAGCGAGTGAGCCAAATCACAGGGAGTAAGCCGACTAACACCAGTGCAATGGCTGGCAAGGCAGCTTGTTCGAGTTGTTCGTCGGAAGTAAAGGTAAATACATGAGTGGCCAATGTATCAAAATTAAAAGGACGCAATAATAACGAGGCATTTAATTCTTTCATGGTCTCAATAAAGACCATCATCAGTGCGGTCAGAATGCCTTTGGATAATAAGGGGAGATGAACACGAGCTAGCATTTTGATGCCATTTTGGCCTAATGTACGACTTGCCATATCTAAAGAGGGCGATATTTTCTGAAAGGAGGTGTCGATACCGCCAATCGCCATGGCAGAAAAACGAACCGTATAAGCACAAATTAAGGCAAACATTGATCCTGAGAAAATTAAGCCAACGGGAGAAAAACCAAAGGATTTTAACAGGTCATTGACGCAATGATCAGCATGGGTATAAGGGATCAAAATACCAATGGCTAGCACAGTGCCGGGGATCGCATAGCCAAGAGAAGAAAGTTGTAAGCTATAATGCCCAACACGCTGTTGCATCGGACTTTTTTGTAACCTGAGGCGATTAAAAAAGTGTAAAAAGAGGGCTAATAACACACAGACAACAGAGGCAATCAGCGAACTGGATAAGCTATGATAAGCGTAATGGAAAAAGTTATCTGCTTGGCTGACATCAAAATAAGCCAGTGCCCAATAAATCAGTTTAGCAAAAGGAATCATAAAAGCGATGCTGACCAACCCCCAGCAATAGAGGTGCGCGAGGACGAGTTTGAGACCAGACAATGGAAGTAAACGTCGCTTTTTTTCATAGCCGCGTTGATAGGTTTTTTGTTTACGACGACTATAACGTTCTAGCCATAATAAGCTGAAGATCATCAACAGCATCAAGAGTGAAATTTGGCTGGCGGAGCCTAAATCGCCATAACCGAGCCAAGTATCATAGACTGCGGTAGTTAATGTCGGCACCGCAAAATAATACACGGTACCAAAATCACCGAGGGTTTCCATTGCGACTAATGAGGCGCCCACAGCAATGGCTGGACGGATTAAAGGTAGTGTCACTTTTTTAAATAAGTAGAAACGGCTCGCGCCTAACGTTTTGGCACTATGAATCAAATTTTCGGATTGTTCAAGCAAAGCCACTCGCACCAGTAAAAAGATATAAGGATAGAGGACGAGTGCCAAGATAAAACAGGCTCCCCCAAGCGAACGAATAGCGGGAAACCAGTAATCTTGTGGGCTATGCCAAGCAAAATATTCTCGTAACAGTGATTGTACTGGGCCGGGATAGTCCAATAAATCGGTGTATAAATAGCCGACTAAATAGGCGGGAATGGCTAAGGGTAGGCAAAGTGCCCATTGTAAGGTTTTTTGACCAACGAATTGGTAGGTTGAGATAATCCAAGCCGCAGGAATAGCGAATACAAGACTTAAGCCCACTGTACCTAAAACTAATAAAAGAGAGTTTAAACTGTAATCGGTAAGAACGGTTTGCCAAAGATGTTGAATATTAGCCCAATCGGCTTGCCAAGATTGATACAGGATAGAAAGTAAAGGCAAAAGAAAAAACAGCACGATAATAAGTGCGGTGAAATGCCAACTGATTTTTTTGAGTGAAAACATCTTAGCGTCGTCTATAATAATGCCTAAAGGGCGACGTTAATGTCGCCCTTCAGATCGAGATAAATGAAATCAAGCCACTAAATTAAAGATCGAATTTCACTTCGTCAATTAATTTCAATGCTTTATCATAATTTTCTGCGATTTTCTCTAAAGCGATATCGTCTGCTTTGAAATCACCCCAAGAGGCGACTAGTTTAGAACGATTTACGCCTGGTTTCACTGGGTATTCGTGGTTTAATTCTGCGTATAAATGTTGTGCTTTATCGCCACTTAAATATTCCACTAATTTCACTGCGTTGGCTTTGTTGGGTGCATATTTGGCGATAGCAACACCGCTGATGTTAACGTGTGTACCTTTCGCTTTTTGGTTCGGGAAGTTGATGTAAACGGCTTCTGCCCAGCTACGTTGTTTTTCATCATCTAGCATTTTGCCGAAGTAGTAACTGTTACCTAAAGAGTAATCACAGATACCTTCTTTAATAGCTTTCACTTGATCACGGTCACCACCTTGTGGTTTTTGTGCCAGATTGGCTTTTAATCCTTCTAAGAACGCTTTTGCTTTTGCTTCGCCATCGTGTGCAATCATCGAGGCAACGAGAGAAACGTTATAGGCATTTTTACCAGAGCGTACACAGACTTTGCCTTTATATTCAGGTTTGGCTAAGTCGTAGTAAGTAAAGTCAGCGGGTAATTTCCCTACACGATCTTTCGAGGTATAAATGGCGCGTGCACGGGTTGTTAATGCAAACCACTCATCTTTTGAATCACGGAATTGTGCTGGAATATTTTTCTCAAGGGTTTCGCTGTGAATCGGTTGTGCTAAGCCTTCTTTCACAATTTCCATGACACGACTAATATCAACAGTTAATAGCACGTCTGCTGGGCTTAATTCACCTTCACGTTTTACACGTTCTACTAAGCCTTTATCTGCAAAGATAACGTTAACTTTGATGCCAGTATCTTTTTCGAAGTCCTTTAACATTGGTTCGATTAAGTAAGGTTGGCGGTAAGAATACACGTTAACTTCGTTCGCGGCGAGCGCAGATGTTGAAATCACTGCAGATAAAGCTAATGCAAGTGTTGAGATTTTTTTCATAATCACATTCCTCAGATGAGAGTTGACAGTTAAAAGTGCGGTCAATTTAACCAATAAATTGATTTAAGTCAATGATAATTATTCTTACTTGTAAGAAGGCGAGAAAAGCGAAAGGCTGGGAAGAGGGAAATAAAAAAGCAAACCGCGCGTTGAACTGCGGTTTGCTTATGGTGAGGAGATTATTGATGATAGTGAGTCAAGAAACGTGCAAGTTTTGTCAGTGCTTCTTCAATTTGATGGACATAAGGCAAGGTAACAATCCGGAAATGATCAGGAGAGTGCCAGTTAAAACCGCGACCATGCACTAATAACACTTTTTCTTGTGCTAATAAATCAAACACCATTTTTTCATCATCATAGATATTAAATTTTTTAATATCTATTTTCGGGAACATATACATGGCACCTTGTGGTTTAACACAACTCACCCCGGGAATTTGATTAATTAGCTCATAGGCTTTATTGCGTTGTTCAAGCAAACGTCCACCCGGAAGGATAAATTCATTAATACTTTGATAACCACCTAGCGCAGTTTGAATAGCGTGTTGCATCGGCACATTGGCACAGAGTCGCATAGACGCCAACATATCAAGCCCTTCAATGTAACCTGTTGCGGCTTTTTTCGGCCCATTTAACATCATCCAACCTTGGCGGAACCCCGCGACACGGTAGGCTTTAGACAACCCATTAAAGGTGACGGTTAAAATATCGGGGGCAAGCGCCGCAATATGGTGATGAACCGCATCGTCATATAAAATTTTATCGTAAATTTCATCCGCAAAAATAATCAATTTATGTTGGCGTGCGATTTCGATAATTTCTAACAATAAATCTTTACTATATACTGCACCCGTTGGGTTATTCGGGTTAATCACGACAATCGCTTTGGTGCGACTGCTGATTTTACTTTTAATATCGTTAATATCAGGAAACCAATTCGCTTCTTCATCACATAAATAATGCACTGGTTTGCCACCTGCTAAGGTCGCTGCGGCAGTCCAAAGCGGGTAGTCTGGCATGGGAATCAGCACTTCATCACCGTCATTGAGCAAGGCTTGTAAGGACATTGCGATTAATTCAGAGACGCCATTACCAATATATACATCATTAACCGTTGCCCCGTGGATCCCTTTTGATTGGTAATATTGCACAATGGCTTTACGCGCGGAATACAAGCCTTTTGAGTCACAATAGCCTTGCGCAGTCGGTAAGTTGCGAATGACATCGACTAAAATTTCATCTGGTGCTTCAAAACCAAAAGGCGCGGGGTTGCCAATATTAAGCTTAAGAATTTTATGTCCTTCTTCTTCCAAACGAAGGGCTTCTTTATGAACAGGTCCACGAATATCGTAACAAACGTGTTCTAATTTATCTGATTTAGGAAAATGCGCCATAGTTAGACCTTAATGTTTGCAAACTGAAACGATGTATTTTTGGATAAAATAACGACACTTTACGCTTATTTAAGGCGGGAGAAAAGATTTTGTAAAAATTTCTATTAAAGTGCGGTAGAATTAGCCCTTATTTTTAACGTATTTTTTTATCGAAAACAATGCTTTTTCAACATGGATAATTGGCAGTCAATCAAAGCACAATTTATTGCACAAATCAATGCATATCAGTCAGTGGAAGATCAAGAGATCGGCGTGTTTCGGTGTCATACTACGATGACTATGTCCTTATTAGCTTGGTTGAAAGCGCAACAACATTATCCTCAATTTTATTTGCATGGACGCGAGGGTGTAAAGGTTTGGGCAGCAGTCGGGCAGGTTCGCCAGTTTTCTGATGTGAGTCTGGCCGCGCAATTTGTCCAAACTCATCAGCTTACTTTGCTCGGTGGATTACAATTTTACGGTGAAGCGCTGTTTGTGTTACCTCGCCTTTTATTAGAACAAGATCAAGCGGGGGTGACCGTCACATTATTTGTGGATGCGAAACAATTTGAGCAAGATAAGCAGATTGCACTCGCGTGTTTAAGCACATTTGACAAACAAACCGCACTTGAAACGGTAAAACAGACGATCAGCCTTATTTCACAAAAAGCCAATCAAGCAGAGTGGTGTCATTGGGTGGAGCAAGGGTTAGAAAAAATTCAACAAGGTGAGTTAAGTAAAATTGTGCTTGCCAATGAGACTTGCTTTCAAACCGCTACACCGTTAGCGCCAACGGATTTGTTAGCGGAAAGTGAACAGTATAACTTAGGCTGTTATCACTTTATGTTCGCAGAAAGTAAACAGCGTGCCTTCATTGGCTCTACCCCAGAATTATTATACCGCCGTCAAGGCTTGGCATTAAAAACGGAAGCGTTAGCGGGGACAGCGTTTATGGGGGAGGATGCACAACAAAATCAACAGCAAAGTGATTGGTTATTACACGACAAGAAAAACGAATATGAAAATCAATTAGTGGTGGATGGCATTTGCCAGAATTTACAACCCTTTGTGCAACACATCAGGGTAGAACAGGTCGAATTGAAGAAACTGCGCAAGGTACAACATTTACGTCGCCAGATTTCAGCGCAGTTAAAGCCGGATTATGCGGATAAGGATATTTTGCTTGCCATGCATCCCACCGCCGCGGTTGCCGGTTTACCGCAATCCGCTGCTAAACAGGCGTTACGAAAATTAGAAAATTTCGACCGCACTTGGTACGCAGGGACAATCGGTGTGATGGGCCCCGAGTCGGCGGATTTTTGTGTCACCATTCGTTCTGCCTTTATTAAGCAAGTCGAAAATTACAGTCAATTATGTGTTTTTGCTGGGGCGGGGATTGTTGAAGGCTCTATTCCATTGTTAGAATGGCGGGAGATTGAGCGTAAAGCTATGGGCTTAGTGTCGTTATTGCAACAGAATCAATTATAAAAGGGAACAGATATGTCAGTAAGCGTATTTAATCGTTGTTGGTCAAAAGTCATTTTGGACACCCTTGTACGTCAAGGCGTGAGCCATGTTTGTATTGCACCAGGATCCCGTTCTACTCCTCTGACTTTAGAAGCAATACGTTTACAAGAAAGCCATCGTGTGACTTGTCATACTCACTTTGATGAACGAGGTCTTGGTTTCTTTGCTTTAGGTGTGGCCAAAGTCAGCAAAAAGCCTGTTGCGGTGATTGTCACTTCGGGGACGGCAGCGGGTAATTTATATCCAGCTATTATTGAAGCTCGTCAAACAGGCGTCAATCTGATAGTGCTTACTGCGGATCGTCCACTCGAATTGATCGAATGTGGGGCAAATCAAGCCATTTTACAAGAACGCATGTATGCCGATTATCCTGTGGCAACGCTGAATTTACCACGCCCAAGTGAAGATTATCCTGCCAATTGGTTAATTACTCGTTTAGAGCAAGCTTGTTATCAACAAGCCAATCAACCAGGGGTAGTTCATATTAATGTCCCATTTGCGGAACCGCTTTATGATGCGAATGAAACGGAGATTGACACACATAGCTGGTTAGCGCCTATCCAAAGCTGGTTAAACCAACATAAGCCTTGGATAAAACACCAAACAGACCAAAAAGAAGTATTGATGCATGCCAATTGGGATCATTGGCGCACAATGCGTGGCGTGATTGTGGTCGGACGATTACCCGTGGAACAAACCATGGGCATTATGGCTTGGGCAAATACCATGGGCTGGATTGCGTTAACTGATGTACAAGCAAGCGTGGAAGCAAGTCTCCCTTATGCGGATATTTGGTTAGCTAATCAAACGGTCAAACAAAAATTATTACAAGCAGATATTCTTATCCAATTTGGCTCAGGGTTTATCAGTAAACGGGTGAATCAATTTTTAGCGGAGTTTAAACAAGAATATTGGATTGTTGAACAAAGTACTCGACTCATTGATCCGCATCATCATGCTCAAACCCGTTTTAATGCGAAAGTACACCACTGGTTACGCGCCCATCCGCCATTACGCCAAAAACCTTGGCTACTTGAACCGCTTGCACTGTCTAAATTCTGTGCGAATTTCATTGAAAAACAAGTGGGAGGCAATTTAAATGAGGCATCATTAGCCCATCATTTGGATCGTATTTTATCCAACAATGGCATCTTATTTTTGGGTAACAGCTTGTTTGTTCGTTTAGTGGATGCCTTAGCCAAATTACCAGAAGGTTATCCCGTTTATACAAATCGTGGGGCGAGCGGTATTGATGGTCTTTTAGCGACTGCGGCAGGCATTGGGATTGGGGCAAATCAACCTTTAGTGGCAATGATTGGTGATGTCTCCGCCCTTTATGATATTAATTCCCTAGCCTTGTTTAAAAAAGTGACGCAGCCAACCATTATTTTTGTGATTAATAATAACGGTGGGGCGATTTTTGATATGTTACCTGTCGAAGCGGATGTGAAAGAAAAATATTATCGTATGTCACATCATCTAGAGTTCTCACAGTTAGCGCAAACTTTTGATTTAAAATATGCTCGTCCCTATACTTGGGCGGATTTAGGCGCAGTATTAAAAGTCGCCTATTCACGCCGGGAAACAACGTTAATTGAGATTAAAGTCGGGGCAAGCGATGCCAGTACGATTTATAAGCGCCTGATTGAACAAATCAGCTATGCGGTGATTGGTGAATAAACATAAAATGCTCGCTTGGCGGGCATTTTTTTAGGGGAATGAAGATGCCAGTGTTGGTTTTTTTACATGGTTTATTAGGGAGCAAAGAAGATTGGCAACAAGTGATTGAAAATTTACCGCACTTTTCTTGCCTGACCTTAGATTTACCTTTTCACCATACCGCCCAACAGATCTGCGTGTCCGATTTTGAACAAACCTGCGCGTATTTAGATCAACAACTTCAGCAACTGGGAGATCAACCTTATTATTTGGTCGGTTACTCTTTAGGTGGGCGCATTGCATTGTATTATGCTTTTGCCTATTTGACTAAGACGAAAGCAAAAGCGCATTTACGGGGTCTGATCTTAGAAGGCGCCAATTTAGGTTTACAGCGAGATGAAGAGAAGCGCATGCGTTGGCAACAGGATCTCGCTTGGGCAACACGTTTTAGTTCAGCGCCTCTCGCATCGGTGCTTGAGGATTGGTATCAACAGCCCGTGTTTTCGCATCTTACACCACAGGCACGCCAAGATTTGATTCAAAAGCGTGCAATACATCGCGGTGAACATATCGCGAATATGCTGCTCGCCACCAGTTTAGCCAAGCAACCTGATTTTCGTCCTTATCTGGCTTCTGCAACGCTACCGATTAACTATTTTTGTGGTGAAAAAGACCATAAATTTAAGCAAATGGCAGAGCAAGCAAACTTGCTATTGCGTGTTATTCCTGAGGCAGGTCATAATGCGCATGTGGAACAACCAATCCTCTTTGCAAATAACATAAAAGCACTTTTCCCTTTTACCGTTTAATCTATTCCGTCGTTTATGCTTTTCTGATTCTTTGTTTATTTTATGTTCTAGTTTTTTTCTTTTGCTTATATTTTATTCACCTCTCTTTTGCCAATATCATTATTCCATTAATTTATTCAATGTATTAAAAATAACCTAACTTATTGATAGTATGATTTTTGTCAATATTTATACAAATCAGTTAAATTTTGAACTTTGTTGGGTTGATATTTGCACGTTATTATTTTATTTTGTACACCCTTCCTAATATAAATGCTGGTACAACCAGATGGATTAATCGTTTTAATTTTTTTTTGTAGTAGAATTTTTGCCCTCAAAAATATGGAGATTTTATGGGAAAATATCAATCTAACAGGTTAAATCATGTATTCTTAGGTTGCTCTGCAACCTTTCTTTTATGCCAATCCACGCTAGTCTATAGTCAGGAAACCAATCCGCTCACACAGGAATTATTGCATTTAAAAAACAAGCAACAATTTGAACAGGTGGATGAAAATTTCAAAAAAGCGCAGCAATTTCTAGAAGATAAACAAGCTGTTGAAAAAGAGACAACCTCAACCCTGGCAACAGAGAGCTTAGATAACACATCGAAAAAGATCACGCGTATCACTGTTGATTTAGGGGGACAGAATGTGTCTTTAAATATTGATGAAATTCGTCAGCGTTACCTCAATAAGCCTCTGTCAACCAAGGTCGTTTTTCAACTCGTCAAAGATCTGACTGATTTGCTGTATCGTTCCGGCTATGTGACCAGTGCTATTGGTTTAAAAAATCCGAAAATCAAGAATGGTGATCTCGACTTTGTGGTGTTGTGGGGAACTGTTAACGATATCCTCGTTGCAGGGGAAAAAGCTACAGACTTTAAAGATAAAGCGATGTTAGCCGTGCTTCCTAATCTGAAAAATAAATTACTCAATGTCTATGATATTGATCAGATGGTAGAAATCTTGAACACGACTAACAAAATCGCCAAAGTGAATGTCGTAGCAAGTCAGCAAAAAGGGGCATCAAATCTGAGTATTGAACGGCAACGAAGTGACTGGCCAGATGTAACCTTGAGTGTTAATAATTCGGGGACAGAGAATAATGCCAATGGGCGTAATCAAGCCAGTCTGAATGTTGCATGGAGCGACTTATTTGGCACCAATGATCGTTGGTCTTTTTCAACAGGTTATCGTTTTTATAAGCAGAGTAAAGCAAACCAACAGCGTAATTATGCGTTGTCTTATATACAACCGTTGTCTTTCTCAACTTTAGAGCTGAAACTGGCGGAATCTGAATATAAGAAAACTCTTCAAGGGGAGAATGACGTTTACACTTCTTCGGGAAAAACACAAACCGCAACACTGAAGTTATCTCAGGTTTTACTCCGTAATAAAGAGACCATTTTATCCGTGTATGGTGAATTAGAATTTAAAAAACGCTTGAGTTATTTTTCCGATATTGAAATCGGTGACTATCACAATAATAAACTCAATGTTGGCTTGTCTTATGTAACCAATTTAGGCTATGGCAAGCTCTACAGTGATATTGCTTACGCCAATGGATTGCGATGGTTTGGTGCGGATTATTCAGCCTATGACACAAAACGTGAAAAAACTTTAAAATTATTGTCAGGAAGTGTTAACTGGCTCCGTCCAATAGTCATGTTTGATCGATCGATGACTTACCAAGCACGTATTGGTGCACAATATGGTTTCGATAGTTTGTATTCGGAAAATCAATTTTCTATTGGTGATGAATATACTGTCAGAGGATTTAAAGGTGGCGCTGCTTCTGGTGATAGTGGTGCGTATTTTTCACAAACACTGAGTATGCCTTTTTATCCTCAAAAAGCTTACCTCTCTCAAATATCGCCTTTCGTTGGGGTAGATATTGGTAAGGTACATGTCAAACAATCTCATCAAACAGATACCCTTGCCGGTTTTGCGTTAGGGCTGAAGGGACAAGTGAGATTATTCAATTTCTCATTCACGTATGCTCAACCACTCAACACGGTCAAAAAAGTCAAACCGCAGAATAAGAAACCGGTTTATTACGTCAATGGTTCTATATCTTTTTAATGTTTTTTTAAGTTGAAGGATTAACTTAGTATGAATAAAAATCGCTATAAACTCATTTTTAGCCAAGCTAAAGGCTGTCTTGTACCTGTAGCTGAAACGATTCGTTCAGCAGTGGGAGAAACATCCTCACAAGAGGTTTCTGATACCGAGGATACGGAATCTGACCCCAGAATCAACTTGCCATTTTCACCACTTTCAGTGTTAGTCAAAACAGCATTGCATCCTGTTTCAAGCTTGATGTCGTTGACTTGGAAGCAATACACCTTGTTATTGTTAAGTGTTGTCTCTTTTCCGCTGATGGCGCAAGCCACTGATACCGAGTCTGTTATAGAAAGAAAACCTGAATTAACCGATGTGACTAACAGTACTCGTTACCATGTGGAGTTAGACAACGTACACCATAAAGGTGATCATCAAACGAAAGTCAAACACACTGAAAACCATGTCATCATTGTCGATATTGCACAACCCAACCAAAAGGGTATTTCAGATAACCGTTTTAAACACTTTAACATCCCAAATGGGGCGGTATTTAATAATAGTGCTAAGGAAAAACGCTCACAGTTAGTAGGGTATTTACCAGGTAACCAAAATTTAACTGAGGGGGCTGAAGCGAAAGCGATCTTAAACCAAGTGACAGGACCGGAAGCCAGTAAAATTGAAGGTGCGCTAGAAATCTTAGGCAAAAAAGCCGATTTAGTGATTGCAAACCAAAATGGCATTGTGTTGAATGGGGTAAAAACCATTAATGCCAACCGTTTTGTCGCCACAACCAGTAGTACGATTGATCCTGAACAACTGGAATTGAATGTCACGCAAGGTACCGTCACGATTGGCGTGGATGGATTCGCTACCGATGACCTGCCTTATTTAGATATCATCGCTAAAAAAATTGAACAAAAGCAAGCAATTACAAAAGAAAGAACGGGAAATTCCGAAACCGATATCACTTTTGTCGCAGGTAACAGTAAATATGATTTAAAGACACATCAGGTGACAGAAAAGCATACCGCTGAGGCACAAGGTGAAATTGCGATCAGCGGTGCGAGTACCGGTGCAATGTATGGGAAAAATATCAAATTAATCGTGACGGATAAAGGGGCTGGCGTAAAACATGATGGCATTATTTTATCTGAAGCGGATATTCAGATTGAGACTCATGAAGGTGATGTTGAATTAGGCAACACAAAAAATAATGAAAATTATGCCAAAGTCCATGCGGAAGGAAATTTTACCGTTAAAGGCGGTAAGCACGTCATTATTGGTAATGAAGTTAAAGCAAATAAAGCCGTTGATATTCAAGCTCAGGAAACAACCTTGAGACAAAATGCCAAATTAACGGCAAAAACGAGTGCCAAAATTACCGCAAATAAGCACGTGAATCTTGAAGATAATGCGAAATTAATTGCCCATGAGCTGAACACGACAACCAATAAGTTAACGAATAAAGGCAGTATTTACGGTAAAAAAGTGACCTTAGAGGCTGATAATTTAGTCAATAGTAAAGAAATCTATGCATCTAGCGAACTTGATATTCGAACTAAAGGCCGTGAACTGTCAATTGAAGAGGGGGTTAATCAACCACTCAGTTTCTTGGAAGGCGCGTCATTATTGGCACCGGGTTTTGTTAATACCGGGTTAATTCACAGTAATGGTAATGCCGCACTCACTTTTAAGGATAACACTAGCTTTGTCACTGAGGGAAATCACTTTATCACAGCAAAAGATAATTTAGTGATCACGGCGAAGAATGTTCAAATTGATAAAGCAAAAAATATTCAATTAAACGCCAATATTATGATCAATACTCAGTCCGGTTTTGTGAATTACGGTACTCTAGCAAGCGCCCAAAATTTAACAATTAATACCGAGCAAGGCAACATTTACAACATGGGCGGTATTTTGGGGGCGGGTAAAGGCTTGAATTTGACTGCTAAAAGAGCGGAAAAACAGGGTGGCTATCTTGTTAATCAAGGTAAGAGCTTGCTTCACTCTGAAGGTACAATGCACTTAACAGCGGATCGTACTGTGTATAACTTAGGGAATATTTTTGCCAAAGGAGATGCGACGATTAACGCAAACGCTTTTACTAATGATGTTACTCTCAGCGGACATCTTGAGTATCAGGATCTGAAAAAAGACTATACGCGTTATTATGGTGTCAATGAAACGGCAAAACATGGTTGGCATAATAACCTCTATGAATTGAATCTAAATGTGAAGGAGATCAATAAGCCTGTTGTTGAGGTGCAACAACTTGGCTCGCTTCGTACAGAGGGAAATTTGACCTTTAACTCGAAAAGAGATCAGGAAAGAGGTTTCTCCAGTATTACGAATCATGGTGTGATTAATGTGAAAGGCACCTTCCGTTCTGATGCAGATGAAATTGTCAATGAAATGAAACTGCTTAAATTTGATGCATTATCACATTTCTTCCAACAAGAAGCCGATGTGACGATTCACTACAAACCTTATACTCGTCATATCTTCTTTCGATTAGGGAATACGGAAAGACATTTCAATTCCTTTGGCGATTTTCTCGATGCCTTATTATCGCCATCGCCAATTATTAAGGCCAATCTTTATTCGGCAGAGAACTTTAGTGCGTATAAGTTGTTACAACAAGTAAAACATTCCCCAGTGTTAGAGAAAGGGATGGTGGCTGCCTTTGGCGAAAACTGGCATCAACTTTCTCATGAACAAATGGCACAACGCTGGAAAGCGTTTAAGCAAAATCCAACCAGTTTTCTCTACTACCCTGAGCAGAAAGCCAAAATTTTAGCCAGTAATTTAGCGCTCAAAACGAACAGTTTGCAAAATGGTGAGCGTGCCATTCAAGGTGGATTTGATGGTCAACTGCAGATCGGAAAGCATACTTTAACATTGCCACAAAGCGAGTTTATCCCTGAAGTCGCAGATAAAGAAATTAATGATACGGGTGTTGATTTATCAGCTTTATCGGAGCTTCTTGAAATACCCAATTTATTTATTGATAACAGTGTACAACTAGACAAGAAAACGGGAGAAATTGACGAAGACGAATTAAAGATTATTGAGGGAACGCAACCTAATTATCTTGATCCTGATGAAATCGCGAAAAATGGTCGTTTGTTGAACAGCTATTTGAAAGAATTGAATGAAGAACAATACATTGATGATGAGGCGTTTTATGAGGAAAGACGTTTAAATAATCAACGTTTCGAGAATTTACCAAGAGCGTTGCAAGAGCGATTACATCACTTGTTTGAGGAAAAGCGTTTAGCAGAGGATCGTAAACGTCAGGAATTATTAGAGAAAGCACGTTTAAATAAAGCAAAAACACAGCAAGAACGGGCTGAGAAATTTAAAGAGGAAGAAAAACGTCAACAAGAAGACAGTATCGCGAAAGCGCAAGAAACGTTGGAGCGAGCTCAACAAGATGCCTTAACCCGTGAAATGGAAGAGACTCGTCAAGCAGAAATGGCTAGACAGGCACAACAGGCTGAACAGGCAAAACGTGCAGCAGAGGAAAAAGCACAACGTGAAAAAGCAGAAAAGCAGAAAGCTGAGGCAATAGCGGAGCAACAACTCAAAGAAGAACTGAAAGGTTTAGAGGAAGAAGCGAAAAAAGCGACAGAAATCGCGAAACAAAGCTTGTTTAAAGCGGTAGATGACGCGCGCCCTAAAGTACAAACTGATCCGCTTTATCGTACGCAATTGAAATACATTAACCAAGATG
Source organism: Bisgaard Taxon 45 (assembly GCA_030783905.1). GTDB lineage: Bacteria > Pseudomonadota > Gammaproteobacteria > Enterobacterales > Pasteurellaceae > Pasteurella. The sequence continues at coordinate 475,924 of JAQAHH010000006.1, forward strand.
AGTATAAAGGTGCTGACTACTTCTTTAACCAAGTGGCATCTAATAGTCAGACAGAGCAGAAAGTCAATGTGTTAGGGGATAACTATTTTGACCACCAATTGATTACCCGCAGTATTGAGAAAAAAGTCGATAATCAGCTGGCGAAAAAATATAACCTAAGCAATGTTGATTTAGTCAAAAGATTGATCGACAACTCTTCTGTGGAAGCGAAAGATCTTGGTTTGAAAATAGGGGAAAGCTTAACCCAAGAACAACAAGCAAAATTAAAACAAGATATTGTATGGTATGTCAAAACGCAAGTAAAAGGTAAAGATGTCTTTGTACCACAAGTCTATCTTACACAATCAACCTTAGCGGAAGCGCAAAAATCACAAGGACGCGGCCATGCGGTGATTCATGCTCGTGATGTTCAGATTAAGGCGGGTCATGTGAGTAACAGTGGGACGTTAGCAGGTGACCGCGTGAAGATTGAAGCTGAAGGCAAAATCCAAAATAAAGGCAGTATCTTAAGCCGTACAGAAACACGTTTAGTTGGACAGCAAGGGATTGAAAATCTTGCGCGCGCCCATGCGAGCAAAACCGGGGGCAGTGATGTACAAGCAGCTGAGATTAGAAGCGAGGGGCATTTACATTTAGAAACAGATAAGAATGCGAGTATTACGCTACAAGCCTCAGATGTGAAAGGAAAAACTGGCTTTATCAAAACCGGTGATCTGCATTTAAAAGATGCGCATAAGACGGAACAATCTTATGATGTTTATGATTCGGGTCCGTTGACTTTTTCACCTGCTGAGAGTTATACAGAGCGACGTTCAAAAGCGACGTCAGTGGGGTCAAACGTAGAGGTCGACCGTTTACATTTGGCGATTGAGAATGATGTGAATCAAGTTGGAAGTACGCTAAAAACTCAGCAATTAACCGGGATTGTGAAAGGTGACTATAAAACGCAAGCGGGTAAAAATGTCACTAATCTTGAAACGGAAGAATATACTTCACATCTGTATGGTTCAGCCCATGCAAGTGGAGGGGGACGTTCTGCGCGTTATGACTACAACAGTAAAGAGGGGGGCAAAGCTTCTAGCAATGTACCAACCACTAACACGGGTGTGGGAGCTGAGTTAGGTTTGGCGATTCGTCATACGAAAACACAGGAAACGTTGTTAACCCATACTAATAGTGAGTTACAAGCTGAAAGTGGCACATTACATGTGTTAGGGAATGCGGACATTGGTGGTGTTAACATTAATAGCAACTTGCCAACGCAGAGTAACACAAAAGGTCAGACTGACACGCCAGCAACGAATGCTAATGTTACAGCGAAAACAACAAAAACAGATAAAACCGTTTCGCAAGTTTTATCTGAATCTGATATCAATGCGTTAATGTCAGAGAAGAGTGCTGAGTTTTTTGCGCAAGAAAAACCAACACAGAAGCAAGGGTTTGAGCTATCTGCTCGCGACATTACCTCGACGAAACAAAAAGATGAATACGACCGTCACATTGAAAGTACCACATTAAAAATTGGTCCAGAGGCAGAAGCGCATTCTGCGATTGCCGATGCGGTAAGTCATTTAGCTAAACAGTTTATTGATGCGCAAAATGGGATTAAACAAGACGGTACGGTCGTGTTACAGCAAGCAAGTGATGTCTTGAATGTGATCACGGGGGATTTAGTTGGTGGTTCGGTGAAAGGCGCGTTTGAACGTACGAAAGAAACAAAACACCTAACTGAATCGGGTGATATTCGTACCAAACTGGGAGGCAATTTGGTGCTTTCTGCACGTGAAGGCAGTATTCATCTGAAAAATGTAGAGAGTGCAGAAAAAACCAATTTAACCTTAAAAGCAAAACAGAACGTGACTATCCAAGCGGGTGAGAAAGACAGCCAATCAGACGAAAGACTGTCCCGAGTGAAAATCTATGGTGGAGCAAATGCGGGCTGTAGTGTGATTAATTCGGGATGTACGGCGGGCGTATCCGTTGGCATTGAAGGTAATGAAAGTGTTAGTCATGAACGTAAAAAATCATTTAATAACAGTTTATTACAAGCCCAACATCTGAAAATTGAAGCTGGTGGCGATCTTAACTTAGAAAGTTCGAATATTCATGCGGACAAGCTTGATTTGCATGTCAAAGGGAAAACGAACATTATTTCGAAACAAGATACGTTACACAGAACACAGCATGGTGTTGACTATAGTGCTTCAGTGGGTGCTTCCCTTTCAACCTCAACTATTGTTAAACCGAGTGGTAATGTCGGATTAGGTTATAGTCATGAAACGGAAACGCGAGGTACTGTGAATAAACAGGCAGGTATTCGCGCCAACCAGATCTTAGGTGAAATTCAGGATCTGAATTTACAAGCAGGTTATATTGTTAATAAAGGTGAACCTGGTGATTTTAATGTGAAAGGGCAAGTCAACAGTACCGTTCTATATGACCGCCATGATAAAGATGGTGGCTCAGCAGGCGTTTCAATCGGTGCAAATGAAAATGGCGTTTCTGCCTTGAATTTGCGTGGTGGACGTGCAGAACAAAAACATTATGCGGCGACACAGAAATCCACGTTAGCAGGTGTGAATCCAGATCAAAGTAAGATTGTTGGACAAGTAGAAAAAGATCTTAGCCTCGCAAAAGAAGTTACACGTGATGATAATTACGCGAGTACCCATTTTAGCTTTGAAACGCTTGATATTGTGGAGCTCGGTAAGAAGGCAAAAGAGAAATTGTCTCCAGCTAAAGAAGATAACGCGACAACCGATGCCGCTGACGACAGCAGTACTCATGTATATGAAGACATCCCCGACATTTATAGTAAGTTAGGCGACAGCCATTCTGATATCGCGCGTCATAAAGCCGAAGCCGAAAACCATGTGTATGAGGAAATCGCGAATAATCCATACAGTCGTTTGGGGGACAGCAATGCAGACTTTAAGCGTAATAAGGTTGAAATCGGGTCTGAATATGCCGAAGTGACCTTGCCTCGAGGGAGACAGGCGACCGATCCTTTACCAGATTTGCCAAATCAAGGTAAAGCAAAAGCAGTAGAGATAGCAGCTGAGCCGATGTATGCAGAAATTGGAGAAAGTCCATCTCATGCGAAACGCCCTTTACCACCAATTCCAGCAGCGCAACCAGAGGGAGGAAATGATGCTAATGCGGATTCGTCAAGCCAACAGGCACCAGCAAGCGGATCCACATCTGAAGGGGCGACTCTTCAGCCAAGAGTAAAAGCTACCTCTACTGAATCTGAGTATGAAACGATTCCTTTTGAATCTTCTACATCAATTGTAAAACCGGGAGAAAAGGAGGCCAAACAGCACGAAAGTGCGGTCAATACTGAGACAGAAATTGTGAGTAAGCCAGTGACAGAACGCGTCCAACAACGTGAATTAGTGACGCAACCAAGAAGCTTGTTACAGAAACTCTCTGATCAATTTCAGCCATTGAAAGTGAAACACAAAATTGATGCAGTGCGTGCTTCAGTGGCAGAATTTGGTGGTGAAGTCAGCTTTAAATATGCGCAGTCTAAAGGTGAAGTTTACAACGAAATTGTGAAACACGTTGATACGCAACATGGCGTGTGTGAATCCACTTGTGCCCACTGGATTGCGAACAAAGTCAGTAGCCAAGGTGAAGACTTCTGGCATACGATGTATGAAGGGGGGAAGAAAGGTCAGTTGAAACAAGAGGCGATTGATTCCATTAAGAAACTGCAAACGGAGTTTATGCAAAGTGGCAGTGCGACGCAACAATTCAAATTGACTGATAATTGGTTACAAGAGCAAGGTGTGCTACCGAAGGAGAAAAAAGTCGGTGATTTGAGCCGTCGTGATGAAGTGGCGGGTACGGTATCGAAAAGCGATATTTCCGCATTAACCAAAGCGATTTTAGATACGGGTAGCGATACCGCTGGTGCGAAGAAAATCTCGATTAATCTTGAAGGCGGTTCACATACCGTATCAGCCCTTGTTCAAGGCGAAAAAGTGGTATTTTTCGATCCAAACTTTGGTGAAATGCGCTTCCCAAGCCATCAACAATTTGAAAGTTGGCTCAAAGAGGCATTTTGGGAGAAAAGTGGCTATGCGGGTAAAAAAGAAGGTAAACGCTTCTTTAATGTAGTGAATTATCACGCAGAAACCAAATAAGTGCGCTAAAGTGCGGTTAAATCAGAAAAAATTTTGATTTTGACCGCACTTATACTCTAGAACCTAATTAAAAACCGTTAATGTGAAAACATTAACGGTTTTTTATGCACAGTAGATAAAATCGTTATCAAGGTATAGAAAATCGAACTTGAGCAGACAAATCCTGAGCAAAAATGAGCGTTTCCTATTTCGAATTTAACGGTCAAACCGCAACCTAATTAAAAAAGAAACGTTCATGTTTCACTCTTATTACCCACTCATTAAACACATGACAAACTTATGACCTTCAGTTCTGACGAGCTGAGGAAAGATCATGTTGTCTGAATAAGCATCTATAACCCCTACACTCAATTATCAACTACAGAGCATTGAACTCATAATAATATTGAATTTAAATTGAAAGGGGGTTAATCCTGAATTCAATATAACTTTTTATTGTTTTAATGATGTTTTTATAGTTAATGTTTTATTCTGTTTTTTTTATTAAATGAGTTTGTTGAATTTAACTATTTTTTTAAGTGGAGGTATTATTCAGATAATTAATTTTATCTCTTATGTTATTATTTATTATATTATTTTTTTATGGTGATTTTTGGTATGAAAAGTATTTTTTCTTGTTGTTTTGAGGTGGCGTTTTTTTAAAGTGATTGTATGGTAAATGTTTTTGTTTATTCTTTTGACTGTTTTTGTTTGTTTTTAATTCATTGTTATTTGAATGCGTGTTGTCTTGCTAGGATGTCTTGTTTTTTCTATAATCTATTTTTATTTAAATAATGTTAAAGTTGATTTAAATATAATCTAAATTTGATTTTCATTTGTTCAAATTAAAATAAAATGTTCTTTTTGTTTGTTGTTTAATCAATGGTACAACCAGATTGGGTTATTTATTTTAATTTTTTGTAGTAGAATTCCACTCCCTTGGAAAATATGGAGATTTTATGGGAAAATATCAATCAAAACAGTTTGAGCAATTATTATTACGTTGTTCTGCTGTTTTTCTTTTATGTCAATCAACACTTGCTTATAGTCAGGAAATTAATCCACTGACACAAGAATTATTGCATCTGAAAAATAAACAACAATTTGAACATGCAAATGAAAACCTTAAAAAAGCACAGCAATTTTTAGAAGATCCACAATCCAATCCAGAAAAGACATACTCTTTTCCTGATACGGTGACAACGAGTAAACATAAAATCACCAGTATATCGATTGACCTTGCAGGGGAAAACGTATCATTAAATTTTGATAATGTGATTAAGGCTTACCAGAATCAGCCGCTATCAACCAAAATTGTTTTTCAATTAGTGAAAGATTTAACAGAGGTGTTATATCGTGCAGGCTATGTGACCAGTGCAATTGGGTTAAAAAATGGCAAAATTAGTCATGGTGATCTTGAGTTTATTGTTCTATGGGGGAGAACGCATTCTGTTCTTGTAGCAGGGGAGAAACCAACTGGTTTTCGAGATAAAGCTATGGTATCCGTCTTACCTCAGTTAAACGGAAAGCGCTTAAATATCCATGATATTGACCAACTAATCGAAATCTTAAATACGACTAATAAAAAGGCCACGGTGAATGTGGTCGCGAGTGAAATGCAAGGGGCTTCAAACTTGAATATTGATAGGCAATATGATGCTTTCCCGCAAGTTAGTATCGGATTTAATAATTCAGGCGCGGGTAATAATGCTAATGGGCGTAATCAAGCCACATTGAATATTGCTTGGAGTGATTTACTCGGCACAAATGATCGTTGGAATTTCTCGAGTAGTTACCGTTTATATAAAAATCATCATGCTAATCAGCAGCGCAATTATGCCTTGTCTTACAGCCAGCCGATAGGCTTTTCCACAGTAGAAATTAAAGCGTCGGAATCTGCATATGAAAAAGAACTTCGCGGTATAAATACTCATTCTTCTCATGGGAAAACCCAGATCTTAGCAGTCAAGCTGATGCATGTATTATTGCGTAATAAAGAGACTATTTTATCCGCCTATACTGATTTTGAGTTCAAAAAACGTCTGAGTTACTTTTCTGATATTTTGACTGGAAAGTATCACAATAATAAAGTGAGTGTAGGCTTATCCTATATCACTAATTTAGCCTATGGTAAGTTGTATGCTGATATTGCTTATGCCAATGGGTTACGATGGTTTGGCGCAAATTATTCGGCTTACGATACGAATCGCGAAAAAACCTTAAAATTATTATCCGGTAGTGTTAACTGGCAACGTCCAATATCGATGTTTGAACGAGCGATGAATTATCAATTGCGCATCGGTGCACAATATGGTTTCGATAGTTTGTATTCTGAAAATCAATTTTCTATTGGTGATGAATACACGGTAAGAGGATTCAAAGGTGGGGCGCTTTCTGGTGATAGTGGTGTTTATTTATCACAAACACTGAGTATTCCTTTTTATCCACAGCACGCTTATTTATCTCATGTTTCTCCTTTTATTGGATTTGATATGGGTAAGGTACATATTAAATCAAGTCACAAAACAGATACTTTAGTTGGTTTTGCGCTAGGCTTAAAAACGCAAATAAAGTTACTTTCATTATCATTAACCTATTCACAACCAATGAATGGTGTGGGTGGTGTTGATCAACATCGTCAAAAACCGATTTATTATTTCACAGGTTCACTTTCTTTTTAATATATTTTAAGTTTAAGGATTAACTTAATATGAACAAAAATCGTTACAAACTTATTTTTAGTCAAGTCAAAGGTTGCCTCGTTCCTGTGGCAGAATGTATTAACTCAGCTATTAGCAATGGTTCATCGGACTCAACGTCCACATCAGAACAGGCTGAAGAGGAACCTCCCCTTCTGGCACACTATTCACTTTCCTCCGTTTCTTTATTAGTAAAAAGTCGGTTTAACCCTGTTTCGTCTGCGATGCAATTGACCTGGAAACAGTTCTCGATTTTATTCTTAACCCTGATTTCTGCCCCGGTTTGGGCTGAAGGGCAAGCAACAGAAAAAAATAAGTTAGCAGTAATTGATGACAAAGATGAGCATATTAAGTTGGTAAATCAAACCGATAATGTTCGTCAGAATACGAAACTATATAAAACAGAAAATAATGTCATCGTTATTGATATCGCTTCCCCAAATAACAAAGGGATTTCTGATAACCGCTTTGAAAAATTTAATATTCCAAATAGCGCGGTGTTTAATAATAATGGGACTGAAGATCAGGCTAGATCAACATTAATTGGTTATATTCCGCAAAATCAAAATTTAAGCAGAGGGAAAGAAGCGGATGTTATATTAAATCAAGTGACAGGTCCCCAAGAAAGTAAAATTGTTGGCGCGCTTGAAGTATTAGGTAAAAAAGCTGATATCGTCATCGCAAACCAAAATGGTATTACCTTAAATGGTGTAAGAACAATCAATTCAGATCGTTTTGTTGCTACTACGAGTGAGCTTATAGATCCGAATCAGATGATGTTAAAGGTTACAAAAGGAAATGTGATCATTGATATTGATGGTTTTTCGACAGATGGATTAAAGTATTTAGATATTATTGCTAAAAAAATTGAACAAAAGCACTCAATTACATCAGGAAATAATTCAGAAGCAAAAACTGATATCACTCTTATTGCGGGTTCCAGTGAATATGATTTAAGCAAACATGAGCTGAAAAAAACGAGCGGTGAAAATGTATCTAATGATGTTATCGCTATCACGGGATCTAGTACAGGCGCAATGCATGGTAAAAATATTAAGTTGATTGTGACAGATAAAGGTGCAGGCGTAAAACATGACGGAATTATTTTGTCTGAAAATGATATTCAGATTGAAATGAATGAAGGTGATTTAGAACTTGGCAATACGACTCAGCAAACAGTGGTCACAAAAGACCGAAATATTCGAGCCAAGAAAAAAATTGAAGTGAAAAACGCTAATCGTGTTTTTGTTGGTAGTCAAACGAAATCAAATGAAGTTTCGTTAGAGGCGAAACAAGTTAAAATCGGAAAAAACGCAGAGATTAGGAGTACGAAGCAAGCTAAAATCGTGGCAAAGGGTGCCCTGTCCATTGAGCAAAATGCGAAACTCGTCGCTAAAAAGATAGATGTGGCAACAGAAACTTTAACTAATGCTGGGCGTATTTATGGTAGAGAGGTTAAGCTTGACACTAATAATTTGATTAATGATAAAGAAATTTATGCTGAACAGAAATTGAGCATTTTTGCAAGGGGAAAAGATCTTGAAATTGTTCAAGATAAATATTTGTCTCCACTGACACGTGTAAAAAGTAGTATCCGCTTTTTAGGCTCTCCGTTTTTCTCAATATCTCCATCGATGCTCGCAAGCCTTAGTGCACAATTTAAGCCTGGTTTTGTGAATAAGGGACTCATTGAAAGTGCGGGGAGTGCAGAATTAACTTTTAAAGAAAAAACCAGTTTTTTAACAGAGGGTAATAATTTTATTAAAGCTAAAGATGCGTTAACTATTAACGCCCAAAATATTGAAATTGATAAAAATCAAGATATTCAATTGGGTGCTAATATAACGTTGAATGTGGAAGAAAACTTTGTTAATCGTGCAGGAACACTGGCAACAGGTCAAACACTGACAATTAATGCTGAAAATGGCAGTATTTACAATCTTGGTGGAATATTAGGCGCTGCAAAATCATTAAAACTAACCGCCAAATCAACGGAACGTATGGGAAATATTGTTAACCAAGAAGACGGTTTATTCCATACACTTGGCGAGATGACGTTAGACGCGGAGCATGCTGTTTATAATATTGGCGATATTTATGCAGGTAAAAAATTAACAGTTCATACGCATAATTTAATTAATGATGTGCGTTTATCTGGCGATGTGAACTATAAGTCTATCGGTTCAAGTCGTGATTATGATATCAGTCGCGTTGCAGCACATGGTTGGCACAATAATGTTTATCAACTTAACTTAAATCTACAAGAACAAGATAAAACCGATATTAAAGTCGTGAAAATGGGGGCTATCCGCTCCGATGGTGATTTTGACTTTAAGGGAATAGCGACATCCACATCACCAGAATCAAAAGCGCAGTTAATTAATCATGGCTTAATTAATGTCAAAGGAACCTTTAATGCGGAAGCTGATCAAGTGGTGAACCAAATGAAAGCGTTTAACCAAAATGCATTAGCAAGCGTGTTTAAGAATCCAGCGAAAATCACGATGTACTACCAACCACGAGCACGTATTTTTTGGACACCATTATCAGGTAATGCCTCGCGTGAATTTAATAGTTTAGAGTCTTTCCTCGATGCCTTATTTGGTCCAACAACAATCTTAAAATCAAGTTTCTATAGTACGGAAAACTTTAGTGCTTATCAGCTGCTATCTCATATTCAGCATTCACCGATGTACCAAAAAGCTATGGCACAAGTGTTTGGTGCAGAGTGGCATAGTAAATCCTATGAAGAGATGCGAAGCAAATGGAAAAGCTTTAAAGAAAATCCAACAGACTTCATTTATTACCCATCAGAAAAAGCAAAAATCCTAGCAGGAAAACTAGAAGGTAAGCTGACAACGTTACAAAATGGTGAATATGCTGAACGTGGTAATTTTGATAAAAATATCCAAATTGGTAAACACCAATTATCGCTACCATCAGTAGAATTTAAAGCAGAATTTAGTGATAAAGAACGTTTGGAAGAAGAGGGGGTAGATTTATCCTCAATCGCGGAACTCTTAGAAATGCCAAACTTATTTATTGATAATAGTATTCAATTAGAAAAGAAAAAACTGTTTCCTATCGAGGATCTCGATGAAGAACCACGTAAAAATCTGGATGTGGAAAAAAGCCACTCTGATTCATCGGATGAAGCACTTAGTACGAATGATGAGTCTGATACAGACGATAGCAAGTGGAGTATGAGCCATGATGAGAAAGAGATGCTCGATGATAAGTCGGGTATAAGTCGTGATGATCGTGGCAATAAACCACCTCGTACTGATCCTACGGTTGATTATCTTAACCCTGATGAATTCTTTGAAAATGGTTATCTCTTGAATGAACTACTACAGGAGCTTGGAGAAGAGCCGTTACTAAAAGAAGGAGAAGATCATTTTAAACGTTCTACCAATCTAGTCCGTCTAGGCGAGAGAGATAGGCAAAATAGAGAAAAGAGAGAAAAAGAGGGACATTTTGATCTGCCTGGTACATTAGAGATGAAGCTAGAGGAGTTATTCCAAAAAAGAAAACAACAACACGAAACCGAACATCGAGCAAATATTGCGAAAGCACTTCTACAAAAAGCAAAACAACAAGAAAAACGTGTTGAAGAACTGAAGCAAGAGGAAAAACGTCAGGCACAAGATAATCTTGCTAAGCAAGTCGAAATTGCAAAAGAAATTCAACAGGCAGAAGAAATCCGCCAAAAAGAAAAGCAACGTGCGATCCAACTGCAAGAAGAAGAGAAGAAACGACAAGAAGAAAAACGTTTAGCCGAGGCAAAAAAACAAGCTGAGCAGCAACAAAAAGCCAAAGAGAAAGTTGCACAAGAAAAATTAGAAATTGAGCAACAGAAAGCCTATGAAGAAATGGCGAAGCGAGAGGCTGAGGCATCAAAAAATGTTTTATTGAAAGCGATTGATGAAGAACGCCCAAAAGTGGAAACTGATCCGCTTTATCGCACAAAATTAAAATACATCAATCAAGATGACTATGCCGGTGCAAATTATTTCTTCAATAAAGTTGGTTTAAATACAAAAGGTCATCAAAAAGTCAATGTGTTAGGGGATAATTATTTTGATCATCAAGTGATTACTCGCACGATTGAGAAAAAAGTCGATAACCACCTTAACCAAAAATACAATCTCAGCGATGTGGAATTAGTTAAACAACTGATGGATAATTCCACAACACAAGCGCATGAGTTGGATCTGAAACTCGGTGCGGCATTAACGAAAGAACAACAAGCGAACTTGACCCAAGATATCGTTTGGTATGTCAAAACGAAAGTAAAGGGTAAAGATGTGTTTGTTCCACAGGTTTATTTCGCTTCGGAAACGCTTGCAGAAGCCAAAAAATTACAAGGTTTAGGCACTGGGGCTATCAGAGTTGGTGAAGCCAAGATTAAAGCTAAAGATGTAGTGAATACAGGCACCTTAGCGGGCAGAAAACTCAATGTTGAAGCCAGTAATAAAATCAAAAATCAAGGCAGTCTATTAAGTACTGAATCGACACGTTTAGTCGGGCGTAAAGGTATTGAAAATGTATCCCGTTCGTTTGCAAATGATGAATTAGGGGTCACTGTACAACGCTCACAAATCAAAACGGAAGGTCATTTACATCTTGAAACAGATAAGGACTCCACTGTTGATGTACAAGCATCGGATGTCAAAGCAAAAACAAGCTTTGTGAAGACTGGTGATGTGAATCTCAAAAATACACACAATACCAAACACACTTATCGTGAGAAATTTTCGCCGACTGCACTACAAGTTGCAGAACTTGATGTGGCAGGGCTTAAAGTGCCACTTTTAGGTGTGTCGTCTCCATCCAGTTATTCGGAACGTACTAGTGAGGCTACTTCAGAGGGATCAACCTTCGAGGTGGATCATGTCCATTTTGCAGTAGAAAAAGATGTGAACCAAGTGGGGAGTGAAATTAAGGCCAAATATACTACTGGTATTGTGAAAGGGAACTTTAATACTGAAGCGGGCAAAAATATTAAACATGTTGAAAAAGAAGAATATAGTTCACAGTTATTTGCTTCAGCACACGCAAGTGGTGGTGGCACCTCTGTTCGTTATGACTATAACAGCCAAGATGGTGGCAGTGCCTCTGTTGGTGTTCCGACAAACCAGACTGGAGTTGGGGCAGAGGCAGGAATATCATTCACCCATACCAAAGACAAAGAAACAGTGCTCACACACACCAATAGTGAATTACAAGTTAAACATGGGAAATTACATGTGCTTGGTTATGCCGATGTTGGTGGGGTAGATATTAATACGAAACTACCAGAAAATGCACAAAGCAAAGCACAGAAAGAGATAGCGGCTAGCAAGCCAGAGAAGGCCGAGCAATCCGCACAGAATGTGGCTGAAGCTGCATCAAATGCCAATAAGGATAAGCAAAATAAAGCCCCAGAAATAAAAGAATTATCTGAAGCTGAAATTGCGGATCTCATGTCAGAAAAATCAAAAGCGTATTTTGATGATTTTGCAGAGCAAGCGAAAAAAACACCTGAAAACAACCGATTTGAATTGTCTGCTAAAGAAATTAAGTCGAACAAACAAAAAGATCAATATGATCGTGAGTCTGAACGGACAACCTTTAAAGTTGGACCTGAAGCTGAGGCTCATTCTGCGGTTGCCGATATGGTAAGCCATTTAGTGAAACAGTATAGAGATGCCCAAAATGGGATTAAACAAGATGGCACAGCAGCATTACAACATGCTAGTGATGTCTTAAATATTGTGACGGGGGATTTAGCGGGGAGTTCAGCCAAATTGTCTGTTGAAAGAACACATGAGACAAAACAAACGACAGAAACGGGAGATATTGTCACTAAGATTGGTGGCAATGTCACACTGTCAGCACGCAGTGGTAGTGTGAATCTTAAAAATGTACAAAGTAATGAACAAGCTGATTTAACCCTAAGGGCAAAAGAAGATGTGAATGTGCTGTCTGGTGAAAAAACACGAGAAACCACAGAAACGGTATCAAGACAGAAATTCTCTCATGGTGTAAACGCGGGTTGCAGTATGATGAGTGGCGCCTGTACTGCCGGTGTCAGCACCTCGCTTGAAGGAAATGAAAGTTATACATCCGAACGTGAAATAGCTCAAAATAATAGTGTCTTAAAAGTACGCAATATGAAAGTTGAAGCAGGTCGCGATTTTAATGTTGTCAGTTCGAATATCGAGGCCGATAAGCTCGATCTCCATGTTAAAGGAAAAACGAATGTGGAATCCAAACAAGATACGTTACAAAAAGTGACGCATGGATTTGACTATAATCTTTCTGCGGGTGTAGCGGCTTCTAGCGCGACAATTGCGACACCAACAGGCAATATCGGGTTCGGTTATACCAATGAGACAGAAACTAAACGCACAGTGAACCAACAGGCGGGGATTAGAGCGAATAAGATTACTGGTCAAACGCATGATGTGAATCTTAAAGGAGGCTACCTTGTCAGTAACGATAATGGTCAAGACTTGAAAGTAACAGGTCAAGTCAGCAGTCAAGAACTTCACGATCAGCATGATAAAGACGGTGGTTCATTTGGTTTCTCCGTGGGTATCAGTGAGCGTGGTACAACCGCCTTTAATTTACGAGGTGGGCGAGCTGAACAGAAACACTATAATGCAACGCAGAAATCCACCCTTTCGGGCGTGGATACCTCTCAAGCGAATGTATCAGGTCAAGTGAATACAGATTTAGCCAAGGCAAAAACTGTCACACGTGATGATACTTATGCAAGTACGCAATTTAGTTTTGAAGTGGCAGATATTGTTGAACTGGGTCAGAGAGCGAAAAATAAACTACGCGCCTCTAAGCAAGAAGGGGATACGGCTACTCCACCAGCATTAAGAACCTCTGCGGAGACGGGTGATGTGAGTGGGGCAACAACACGATCTCGTGGCGTTGATGAGACAGATTCTGTGTCAGTGAAAAATCCAATTTATGAAAGTGCAGATGCCGTTGTACCAACACCACGTAGCAGAAATGGGGACAGTGCCGATCTTGTGGACAATCCACTGTATGCTAGCGCCAGCACAAAAACAAACGTTCATGATTATGAAGACATCCCAGCCGTTTATAGCAAAGTCGGTGATAACAATGCGGATATTGTTCGTCAAAGAACGGCAACTGGTGATGAGCATGTTTATGCCGAGATTAATGAACCAACATATAGCCGTGTTGGCGATAACAATGCAGATATGAGACGCCATAACGCGGCAGGTACAACAGACAATGTCGATGTCGCGCAAGCGCGTACAAGAAAGGCCGATGATCCATTACCGGCATTACCGAATCAGGGTAAAGCAAGAACGGTAAATGACGGTTCAGAGCATATTTATGCTGATATTCGCGACGTGGGCACTCAATCTAAAGCTATTGATAGTACTTATGCAACAGTAGGCGTACCGAAAGCGAATGCGGTTGATAGTACTTATGCAACAGTAGAGGCGCCAAAAGTAAAAACGGTGGAAACGACTTATGCCACAGTAGATATGCCAAACGCTAAAGCGGTAGCAAGTGAGTATGCAACGGTTGCTGAGCCAAAACGCAGAAAAGCAAGAAGCGTTACGGATGAGTTACCCGCATTACCAAACGAAAGCAAAGTAAGAACAGTGAACGACGGTTCAGATCATAATTATGCTGAAATCGCTGACGTTACCCCTAACGCAAAACGTCCTTTACCGACTCCACCTGAACTGGCTACAAAAGCACAAGTGAATAACGAGGGTGATTATTCAACGCTCACAATGCCTAAAACGACAGTAGCCGATGGTGACTATGCAACGGTCAATGAGCCAAGTATCCAAAAAGCGAGAAATGCAAATGATCCGTTACCTGCATTACCGGGTCAAGCGAAAGTGAGGGCAATAGCTGATGGCGAAGCAGAAGCGCATGTTTATGCTGAAATTTCAGATAACAAGAAGGCGCAACGCCCTTTACCTGATGCACCGGATGCGCGAGTAAAAGCGGTGTCACAAGAAAGTGATAGTGAAGGGGATTATGCTACTATTCATCCATCTGCGAAAACATACCCTACTCAAGAGGCAGAAACTAACGAGAGCGTTCAACCACGAGCGAAAGCACAGGCGGTGGAATCGGATTATGAGGCTATTCCATTTGACGGTTCAGCTGAACCGAGTGTTGCCACCACAGCCTCTGGACGCGTAGTTAATAAAGAAACCCGTGTTGAGCCAAAAGTGCGGTCTGTTTCTGAAGAGAATTTGGTTGTAAACCAAGTGGTAGCGAAGACAGAAGAAACTGTTGGCAATACACAAGTGGTGGCGAAAAGCGAAAAAGCTGAAAAATCTTTATTTAGCAAAATGAAAGACTTCTTCATGGGTGATTCAAATAAAGAGAAAAAGGCAAAAGCGAAAGTCGCAAAAGCAACACAAGACGAGATGCAAGCACAAGTGACGACAAAGCCAAATTACGACATGTTAGAAGATAACTTGAACCTGAAAACACTTTTAGATTTAGAAGGTCAGCGTAATGACACCTTTGAGTCAAATGTGCTAAAACATCCAGCGTTTTTAGAGGAAGCAAGAGA
This sequence comes from Bisgaard Taxon 45, assembly GCA_030783905.1. Taxonomy (GTDB): domain Bacteria; phylum Pseudomonadota; class Gammaproteobacteria; order Enterobacterales; family Pasteurellaceae; genus Pasteurella. Next base: position 491,322 of record JAQAHH010000006.1, read on the forward strand.
AGCTGCCAAGAAATACCTACCAGAAGCAACGATTAAACAAATGGCTAACTCGCCAGAGTTAGATGACATTTTGACTGAAGGTGCAAGAAAAGTTGAGAAACGTATCAATGATGTATTGACCTTCAAACCGTCGGTTGAAGAATTCACCGATATTCAAGGATTAGTGAAGACATTGCCGAAAGGGGAGGTTATTGAGGATCTGAAGACGAAAACGTTAAGTATTACTGAAGCGTTAGCAGAAACCTCAAAGACCATCCAACGTAATCCGAAATTAAAAGAGGAAGTACAAGGGGCGATTGAGGAATTCTTGAAGAGCAGTCAGGGTCAAGACTTAACCGTCGACATGGTTGAAAAACTGAACCACGGTTTACGTCCTGATGAAGGTGCCGATCGCCTACTGTATAAGAAAGAAACGCTCACCAAAGAAAATGCGGTGTTTTCAAGTCCTGAAGCCGCCAAAATCCAGCTAGGTGAAACTGTTGATTTTATTAATAAAGCAAGACAACAAGGTGTTGAACCAAGTGTCTTAGCCGGCTTAGTCTATCAACGTTTAATTGCGTATCACCCGTTTGCGGAAGGTAACGGACGTATGGCGCGTGTGATTGTGAATAAACTATTGTTAGACGCGGGTTATCCACCGTTTACGAAGTTTAATCCAGACTTTGAAACACAAATTATTCCACAAACGGATAGCAGCGGGAAATCGGCGACGAGCGCAAAAGTTGTCAAAGAGTTCTTAACCGAATTAGGCAAGAAACCTTTACCAGAAGTGAACACAAATGCGACCAGCAAAGTGAGAGTAGAGGTTGAAGATGTTGTCTATGCAAGCGTAGACAAACGGCCTGAAGCTTTGGCCAAAGCGAAAGCGAGAGGGGATGAGGCGGCACAACAACAGCCACCAAAAGCAAGTGTGGCAGAAGAAGTGGCACCAACATTACCCACACGCCCAGCTGATCTTGGTTCAGAGGCAGAAACTCGCCATGACGTGAAGAGCGCGGTGGATTCAGGCGTTGAGGTGAAAGCGAAAGCACAAGCACAAGCTGATGAGGACATTTATGCCACCATTGATAAACGTCCCGAAGCACGTGCGAAAGCCAATGCAAAAGCTGATGAAGCCTTAGCGAAAAATCCAGTTGTCAAAGTACATGAGGAAGACGATGTCGCACCGGCATTACCAATTCGCCCAGAATTAAAAGATGCGGCAGGTGGACACAAAAAAGCGAAAGCACAAGCAGAGGAAGGTGCGACAGGTGGCGCAGAAAGCCCCTCTGTATTCAAGAAGATCAAAAACTTCTTCTCAGGTAGCGATGCTACGAAAAAAGCAGAAAAAACAACTGCGAAGAAAGCCGCTGCGGAAGACAAACCAAACTACGATGGTTTAGATGATACGATTAACTTAAAAGGGTTAGTCGCATTAGAAGATCAGCGTAATGAAACTTTCGCAACGAACGTATTAAATAATGCGAAATTCTTAGATGAAGCAAGAGAAGTGGCGAAAAAATCGCTCCCTGAAGTGACCATTAAGCAAATGGGACATTTACCAGAATTTGATGACATTCTGACCGAAGGGGCAAGAAGTATTGAAAATCGTATTAACAATGCGGTGACGTTCAAACCATCTGCACAAGAGTTTTCAGCGATTCAAACCTTAGTGAAACAATTGCCGAAAGGTCAAGCGGTAGAGGATATTGATCTGAAAACCAGCAAAATTACGGATGCTTTAGCGGAAACGTCGAAAACGATTCAACGTAACCCTGAATTAAAAAACCAGTTACAAGGTGCGGTAGAAACGTTCTTACAAAGTAGCCAAGGCAAAAACTTGACTGTTGAAATGATTGAAAAACTCAATCATGGTTTACGTCCTGATGAAGGTGCAGATCGCTTGCTGTATAAGAAAGAAACGCTCACCAAAGAAAATGCGGTGTTCTCAAGCCCTGAAGCGTCACGTATTCAGTTAGCTGAAACCGTTGATTTCATTAACAAGTCGAAAGCACAAGGGATTGAACCAAGTGTGTTAGCGGGTTTAGTGTATCAGCGTTTAATCGCCTACCATCCGTTTGCGGAAGGAAATGGTCGTATGGCGCGCGTGATTGTGAATAAGATTTTGTTAGATGCTGGTTACCCGCCATTTACTAAATTCAATCCAGAGTTTGAAACAAAAATTATTCCACAAACCGAGAAGACGGCACAATCTGCAAGTAGCAGTGAAGTAGTGCAAGAATTCTTAAAAGAGTTGGGTAAAAAGGGCGATGCAGTGGTCATACCGACAGCAAAAGAAAGTTCGCAACACTTAGTTGAAACAGACCGCACTTCGACGCCAAGCGCTTCTACTCGCTTAAGAAAAACAGATGCAGTTGAGCAAGAGACTAGTGGAGATGTCAGTAAACCTAAACCCGTGAGCGAACGTGTTCAGCAAAAAGAATTAGTGGAACAATCTCGAGGTGTGTTGAAACAGGTTCAGGATCAATTCCAACCATTGAAAGTGAAACACAAAATTGATGCAGTGCGTGCTTCAGTGGCAGAATATGGTGGTGAGGTCAGCTTTAAATATGCACAATCTAAAGGTGAAGTGTATAAAGAGATCGTGAAACATATTGAAACACAAAACGGTGTGTGTGAATCCACTTGCGCGCACTGGATTGCTAACAAAGTGACCAATCAAAGTGAAGACTTCTGGCATACGATGTATGAAGGGGGTAAGAAAGGTCACTTGAAGCAAGAGGCGATTGATTCCATTAAGAAACTGCAAACGGAGTTTATGCAAAGTGGCAGTGCGACGCAACAATTCAAGTTAACCGATAGTTGGTTACAGGAACAAGGGGTCGTGCCGAAAGAAAAACAGGTCGGTAGCGCGAGCCGTCGTGATGAAGTGGCGGGTACGGTATCGAAAAGTGATATTTCCGCATTAACCAAAGCGATTTTAGATACAGGCAAAGAAAGCTCGGGGGCGAAGAAAATCTCGATTAACCTTGAAGGCGGTTCACATACCGTGTCAGCCCTTGTTCAAGGCGAAAAAGTGGTATTTTTCGATCCAAACTTTGGTGAAATGCGCTTCCCAAGCCATCAACAATTTGAAAGTTGGCTCAAAGAGGCATTTTGGGAGAAAAGTGGCTATGCGGGCAAAAAAGAAGGCAAACGCTTCTTTAATGTGGTGAATTATCATGTAGACCGACAATAAACACGGGAAAGTGCGGTTAGATTAAAAAAACGTTTAATATTAACCGCACTTTGACTTTAGAACCTAATTAAAAACCGTTAATGTGAAAACATTAACGGTTTTTTATATGAGCGAGACAAGAAAAAAAGAGTGGCAAAACCGCCACTCTTTTTGCTCAGTAGGAAAGTAAGTTATTCATCCATATAACCTAAACTACGTAGTGCACGTTCATCATCTGCCCAACCTGATTTGACTTTCACCCATAGCTCAAGATGGACTTTATTATCAAACAAACGTTCCATGTCGGCGCGGGCTTCTATACCAATTTGCTTGATTTTTTGTCCTTTATTGCCGATTACCATTTTTTTCTGACCTTCGCGTTCCACGAGAATCAAGCCATTGATTTCATAGGTGCCACGTTCGTTCAATTTAAACTGTTCAATTTCTACCGTAACAGAATAAGGCAATTCCTCACCGGTAAAACGCATCAGTTTTTCACGGATGATTTCAGAGGCCATAAAACGCTGGGAACGATCAGTCACATATTCTTCAGGGAAATGATGTGTACCTTCATGTAGCGATTCGCGTACAATTTTTTCTAATTCTGCGACGTTTTTGCCACCTTGTGCCGAAATCGGGATCACGTGGGCGAAGTCAAATTTACTGGTCAGTTCGGTAATAAATGGCAACATGTCTTCTTTGTTTTTGATGTTGTCAATTTTATTGATGGCCAGTACCACAGGTGCTTTGGCAGCACGCAGTTTATTGAGTACCATTTCATCATCGTCATTCCAATGGGTACCATCGACCACAAAAATAATCAGATCCACGTCACCTATCGCACTACTTGCGGCACGGTTCATTAAACGGTTAATTGCACGTTTTTCTTCAATATGGAGTCCTGGTGTATCCACATATACCGCTTGATAAGGTCCTTCAGTATGAATCCCCACAATACGATGACGCGTGGTTTGAGCTTTACGTGAGGTAATGGAGATTTTCTGACCTAAGATTTTATTTAATAGCGTCGATTTCCCAACATTAGGGCGTCCTACGATGGCAATGAAACCACAGTAAGTTTTAGCGTTGTCCGCTAGGTTGATTTCGTTCATTTGTTTTCCAATTCTTGTAAAATTTTTTCTGCCGCAGCTTGTTCCGCTTTACGGCGACTGGCACCGATACCGACAAAAGTGCGGTCAATATTTTGTACATAACATTCTACCGTAAAGGTTTGGCAATGGGCTTCACCTTTTATTTCAACCACATTGTAGTTCGGGAGTGGGAGACGTTTACCCTGTAAATATTCCTGTAGACGTGTTTTAGGATCTTTTTGATTATCCCCAGGTTGAATTTGTTTAAGTAGTACTTGGTACCAATGCTGCACGATTTTACTGGTCGTGGCTAAGTCACTATCTAATGAGATAGCACCAATAATCGCTTCTACGCAGTCAGCTAAAATCGATTCACGCCGAAACCCGCCACTTTTTAATTCGCCCGGCCCGAGTGATAGATAGTCCCCTAGTTCAAATTGACGCGCTAAAGTGGCTAAGGTAGGTTCTCGAACTAGGGTGGCGCGCATACGACTTAATTCCCCTTCATTACATTTGGGAAATTGGTGATAAAGCGCTTCAGCAATGATCAAATTTAAAATGGCATCGCCTAGAAATTCAAGACGCTCGTTGTGTTTTACCGCAGCACTGCGGTGTGTTAATGCTTGTTTGAGTAGGCTAGATTGGTTAAAAGTATAACCAATCTGGCGTTGTAAACGGTCTAAATTTTGAGTCATTACTTATTACTTAATTTCCGTAAAAAAGCGTTCAAAACGGACGCCTGTTGGCCATTGATCTTGTTTTTTATCTAAACTCAACCAAATATATGTGGCTTTCCCCACAATGTTTTTTTCTGGGACAAAGCCCCAAAAACGGCTGTCTTCACTGTTATTACGATTGTCGCCCATTACAAAATAATGTCCTTCTGGTACCACCCATTCGGTTACATAATTGCTTTGCGAACGGTAGGCTTTATAACGAAAACCTTCTGAAATTGGTTCTGGGTACCAGTGAATTTGGTGAGACACATCGCCTGTTTCGGTGGTTTCTAACGGCGAAGGACCATACAGATATTCACCTTTATGATCACGCCCAATCAAAAACTGGAAGTCGGGATTTTGTTTGGGTTCGGTATAACTAAAGATTTTCGTTGCACACTCACTCTGACATTCTTGACCGTCTTTCGCATAGGTTAAGGTTAATTGACGCGTGTATTCGTTGTAATGCACTTTATCGCCTGGTGTGCCGACAACGCGTTTAATATAATCCACATTGGGTTGTAACGGCGCTTTAAACACAATAATATCACCGCGCTCAGGTTTGCCCGTTTCAATGATCGTGTTTTGGAACACCGGGTCTTTGATCCCGTAGGCGTATTTTTTTACCACCAAAAAATCGCCGATACGCAGTGTGGGTTCCATGGAGGAAGACGGAATTTGAAAGGGTTCAAATAAAAAGGAACGCAAAATTAACACAAAGGCGAGAACAGGAAAGAGTGAAGATAAAAACTCGCCACCCTCTGAAATTGGCTCAATTTGTGCCTTCTCTTCATCTGTCAAGGTTTTTCCGGAGCGTTGTTCAGCTCGCGCAATTTGCCTTGCACGTCTTGGTTGTACCGTAAAACGGTAATAACACCATAAGATACCAGACAGAATGGTTAAGAGAATAAGTAAGATGGAAAACGTGTTGGGTAAGGCAAAGTAATCTAAGACTTTCCATACACCAAACCCTGCCACTAACAATAGAATGAGGAAGAAGTTAGACATAGTATTTTCCTGATGTTCCTTATTTATCTTTTCCGACATGTAAAATCGCTAAGAAGGCCTCTTGTGGCACTTCCACATTACCTAAAGACTTCATGCGTTTTTTACCTTCTTTTTGTTTTTGTAACAATTTTTTCTTACGACTCACGTCTCCACCATAACATTTTGCCAACACGTTCTTACGTAATTGTTTGACCGTAGAACGGGCAATGATATGGTTACCAATGGCTGCTTGGATTGCAATATCAAACTGTTGGCGTGGAATCAATTCTCGCATTTTCTCGACTAATTCACGACCACGATAAGGGGCATTATCCTTATGAACAATTAAGGCTAACGCATCAACACGCTCACCGTTGATCATGATGTCAACACGTACCATGTCGGCGGCTTGGAAACGCTTGAAACCATAATCTAAGGAGGCATAACCGCGCGACGTGGATTTGAGACGGTCAAAGAAGTCAAGCACCACTTCACCCATTGGGATTTCATAGGTCAAGGCTACTTGGTTACCATGGTAAACCATGTTGGTTTGTACACCACGTTTTTCCACACATAAGGTAATGACATTACCTAAGTAAGTTTGTGGTAATAACATATTACATTCCGCAATCGGCTCACGAATCTCAGTAATGTTATTGAGTGGGGGTAATTTCGATGGGCTATCTACATAGATCACTTCACCGTCGGTTTTTTCCACTTCATACACTACCGTCGGTGCGGTGGTAATCAGATCAAGATCGTATTCGCGTTCTAAACGCTCTTGAATGATTTCCATGTGGAGAAGTCCTAAGAAACCACAACGGAAACCAAAACCAAGTGCGGTGGAATTTTCGGGTTCATAGAAAAGTGAAGCATCGTTTAAGCTCAGTTTACCGAGCGCATCACGGAAGGCTTCATAATCATCCGAGCTAATTGGGAAAAGCCCCGCATAAACTTGTGGTTTCACTTTTTTAAAGCCAGGTAAGACAGAGTTGGCGGGATTATTGTGTAGTGTGAGGGTATCGCCCACAGGTGCTCCTAAAATATCTTTAATCGCACATACAACCCAACCCACTTCCCCACAATTGAGCACCGTGGTATCCACTTGTTTTGGGGTAAAAATACCAAGACGATCCACGTTGTAAGATTGTCCTGTAGACATCACTTTGATTTTATCGCCTTTGCGTAACGTCCCATTTTTAATCCGCACTAAAGACACCACACCTAAGTAGTTGTCAAACCACGAGTCGATAATCAAGGCTTGGAGTGGCGCATTCGGATCGCCTTCTGGTGCAGGGATTTTATGCACGATTTCTTCTAGTACCTCTTCGATGCCCACCCCTGTTTTGGCTGAACAACGTACCGCTTCCATGGCATCAATACCGACAATATCTTCAATTTCTTCTGCGACGCGTTCAGGATCCGCCGCTGGCAAGTCGATTTTGTTTAAAATGGGCACCACTTCTAAATTCATTTCAATCGCGGTATAGCAGTTGGCTAAGGTCTGCGCTTCTACGCCTTGTCCCGCATCGACAACTAATAGCGCACCTTCGCAAGCGGCTAAAGAACGTGATACTTCATAAGAAAAGTCAACGTGACCTGGCGTGTCGATGAAATTTAATTGATAGGTTTCGCCATCTTTTGCTTTATAGTTTAAGGTCACACTTTGTGCCTTAATTGTGATGCCACGTTCGCGTTCAAGATCCATTGAATCCAACACTTGGGCTGCCATTTCACGATCAGATAAGCCCCCGCAAGTTTGAATAAGGCGGTCAGAGAGTGTCGATTTACCGTGGTCAATGTGTGCAATAATAGAAAAGTTACGTATATTCTTCATATGAAAATCAATTTATGTCTAAAAATTAGATAAAGTTAAACTGCCAAATTCTACCTGAATATTGATGAATTCGCTAGCAATAGCGTAAGTACATACTGAAATTGGTGTAAATTTTTTGTTTCAAGTATTGGGCTTTGTGATATTGCGTTCGAGGCGCGAGAAATGAAAAGGTGGAAAGATAAAAAGCACCTCGTTTTTTATCACGAGGTGCTTGTTTAAACGGGAAAATAATGTCAATTATAAACTTTCAGTGAAAGTACGTGTAATGACATCACGTTGTTGTTCAGGGGTTAATGAGTTGAAACGTACTGCATAACCTGAAACACGGATTGTTAATTGTGGGTATTTTTCTGGGTGTTTGACCGCATCTTCCAACGTTTCGCGACGTAATACGTTAACGTTTAAGTGTTGACCACCTTCTACTTTAACAGTTGGTGCGATATCAACAGGTAATTCGCGATATTCGATTTGACCTAATTCACTTACTGCAACGATTTGATCTTCAACGAAGTCACCTTTAGCACATAAACAACGCGCTTCACCTTTTTCGCTGTCTAATAACCAAAATGAGTTTAATAAATTGTCATTAGCTGCTTGAGTAATTTGAATACCTTTAATCATTGTCTGCCTCCTAAGTTGGCGATTTGTTAATCAGTTTAAATTGGTCAGAATTTTATCAAAAATTTTGATCATTTCAAATTGTTTTGACCTAGAACAAGACGTTTTTATGGGTTAATTTTTGAATTTTGATTTAGATCAATGAATATTGTAACATTATGATTTTAAACATCTTTTATTTAACAAAAAATAAACATTTATTTAACAAATAAGTATCCAATCACTGTCAATTTTATAGGAAGTTCTTTATAATTGGAAACATAACAATCGGAGGAAAAAAATGAAGACGTGGAAAGATGTGATTGGGACTGAGAAAGCACAACCTTATTTTAAACAGATTTTAGATCAGGTTCATCAGGCCAGAGCATCCGGTAAAGTTGTCTATCCTCCTCCGCAAGAGGTGTTTAGTGCATTCCAATTGACAGAGTTTGAGGCGGTGAAAGTCGTCATTCTTGGTCAAGATCCTTATCATGGCCCCAATCAAGCACATGGGTTGGCATTTTCTGTCAAACCGGGTGTGGCCCCTCCCCCTTCGTTAATGAATATGTATAAAGAATTAGTCCAAGATATTGACGGTTTTCAGATTCCCAATCATGGCTATTTGGTGCCTTGGGCACAACAAGGGGTGTTGCTGTTAAATACCGTGTTAACAGTGGAACAAGGAAAAGCGCATTCTCATGCGAATTTTGGTTGGGAAACTTTTACGGATCGTGTGATCGCAGCGCTCAATGCGCAGCGTGAGAAAGTGGTGTTTTTGCTTTGGGGTAGCCATGCGCAGAAAAAAGGACAATTTATTGATCGCCAAAAGCACTGCGTTTTGACCGCACCTCATCCTTCGCCGCTATCTGCCCATCGTGGTTTTCTAGGTTGTCGTCATTTTTCTAAAACGAATGCCTATTTAATGACGCAAGGGTTATCGCCAATAAAATGGCAATTAGCTTCGCTTTAATATCAACGTTATTCAGGATAAGAACATTATGTTAGCTATTATTTCGCCAGCCAAAACCTTAGATTTTGAAAGTGCGGTGCCCAATTTTGAATTTTCTCAACCGCAGTTAACAGACTATAGTGCGCAATTAATTGAAGCATGTCGTCAGCTTTCCCCAGCTAAGATCGGATCCTTGATGTCGATCAGTGATAAATTAGCAGGCTTAAATTTTGCTCGTTTTGCCGAATGGCAACCAGAACATACCGTACACAATGCGCGCGCGGCGATTTATGCGTTTAAAGGGGATGTATATACGGGGTTAGAGGTAGAGTGTTTATCGGCACAAGATGTGTTATTTGCACAGCAACATTTACGCATGTTGTCAGGGTTGTATGGGGTATTAAAGCCACTGGATTTGATGCAGCCTTACCGTTTGGAAATGGGGACAAAATTGGCGAATAGCAAAGGGAAAGATCTTTATGCCTTTTGGGGAAATGTGATTACCGATGCTTTACAGCAAGCGCTCGATGCACAGGGCGATAATGTTTTAGTGAATTTAGCCTCAGATGAATATTATAAAGCAGTAAAAGAAAGTCAATTAACTGCAAGGATTATTAAGCCAGTGTTTTTAGATAATAAAAATGGCACTTATAAAGTGATCAGCTTTTATGCTAAAAAAGCACGTGGTTTGATGTGTCGCTACATCATTCAGCATCGTTTGACCGAGGTGGAACAATTAAAAGGGTTTGATTTGGGCGGATATTGGTTTGACCCGACGAGCTCGAGCAAAACTGAATTAGTGTTTAAACGGGATATGGCGGAATAAGTATGCAAAAAAGAGTTTTTATCTTGACTGTACTGATTGGGCTGTTACTGACAGGCTGTGCCACTAAACCTCAATTAGTGGTACCGCAACAAATTACCCATAATCAGCACACTTATACATTAGCCACTCAACAAGATTTAGGTAATCTTGCTCGTTTCTTTTATTTAGAACCGGGTGAGCGGGTTGAGCAATGGAAAAGTGCAGTGGAAGTGTTATTCGATCGCAATCCTATGCAAGTCAGTTTGGAGGAGCGCATTGCATTGCGCCAACGTGTTTATCGGAATACGGGGGTAAAACAGTTTAAACTACAGCAACAGCAAGATACCTTGTATTCGTTTGTGATCTATGAACCAACCGTGAAAAACAATGACTGGCAGGTTGACGTGGCGAAAGGTAAAGGTATAGCGGGATGTGGGTTTGTACAATATCAATATTCTTTAAAAATTCCGAAAACCAAAAAATTACGCCATATGAAAAATGAGAAAGTAATTCGCTATTTGAAAAAATATGTGGTTGAGAAAGAAATGCAGCGCGTCAAACAAGTGGCGTGGCAATGGACTTGTGCATAGATGGAAGTGAAAATCTATTCTTCACAAGTGAAAAAAGCAGCCAATTGTGCTGTCTATACCGCTTTCATGTTGATTTTGGTGAAGGGATTTGCTTGGTGGGAAACCGGCTCGGTGAGTATGTTAGCCTCTATTGTGGATTCCACGTTGGATTTAGCCGCGTCCTTTTTAAATATGCTGATTTTACGTTTTGCTTTAATGCCAGCTGACGATAATCATTCTTTTGGTCATGGTAAGGCGGAATCGCTTGCCTCGTTAATTCAAAGCGCCTTTATCTCTGGTTCCGCCGTTTTTCTACTTTTACAAGGAATTCATCGTTTTAATGATCCTCAACCGTTAACTAATCAAACTTTAGGAATTGCGGTCATTGGCTTTTCAATTGTGATGACCTCCTTGTTAGTGTATTACCAAAGTCGTATTATTCATAAGACAGGCAGTCCTGCCATTAAAGCGGATCGATTGCATTATCAAACCGATATCTATATGAATGTGACGATTTTAATTTCCCTTGCGTTTACCGCTTTTGACTTTGTTTTAGCTGATGCAATTGGGGCGATTCTCATCGCGATTTATATTTTAGTGAGTGCGCTGAAGATGTTATTTGATGCGGTACAATTACTTCTCGATCGTGCTTTGCCAGAAACAGAAATTCGTCAGATTGAGCAGATCATTTTGTCAGATAAACGTATTTTAGGGTTTCATGATTTGCGTACGCGCCAATCGGGGCCAATTCGCTTTATCCAATTTGATTTAGAGTTAGACGATCATTTGTCTTTTTTAGAAGCACATGATATTACCGAGCAACTGGAGCAACGGTTGCGAAAGGCTTTTTCACGAGTCGATATTGTGATTCATCATGAGCCAACGAGCGTGGTACAAGCAGAAAAATTAGAAAATGCTAAGCTAGATCAAATGTAGTAAGATTTTTGATAAATTTTGCTAGAGCAGTTGGTGTGAATAGTGTAATCTTAGCGACGATTTTGGATTCATTTTTAGTTAAAAGGTTTAATATATGATAAAAAAAATAGCAGTATTAACCAGTGGTGGTGATGCACCAGGTATGAACGCCGCAATTCGTGGTGTTGTTCGTTCAGCACTTGCTGCCGATTTAGAGGTGTATGGCGTTTATGAAGGGTATTACGGTTTGTATCATAATAAAATCAAACAAATGACCCGTTATAGTGTATCCGATATTATTAACCGCGGTGGGACGTTTTTAGGATCGGCTCGTTTCCCTGAATTTAAGGATCCGGCTGTACGTGCAAAATGTGCGGAAATTTTACGTTCACATGGCATTGAGGCCTTGGTGGTCATTGGTGGGGATGGTTCTTATATGGGCGCAAAATTACTCACCGAAGAACATGGTTTCCCTTGCGTGGGTATCCCAGGCACGATTGACAACGATGTAGCGGGGACAGATTACACTATCGGCTATCAAACTGCATTACAAACCGCAGTTGAAGCTATTGACCGTTTACGCGATACGTCAAGTTCTCATCAACGTATTTCTATTGTTGAAATCATGGGACGTCATTGCAGTGATTTAGCGATTTCTGCAGGAATTGCTGGTGGTTGTGAATATATCGTAGCATCAGAAGTGGAATTTGATCGTGAAGAATTAATTAAGCAGATTGAAAGCAGCATTATCAAGGGTAAACGTCATGCTATTATTGCGATTACTGAATTGATTTGTGATGTGAATGAATTAGCGCGTGAAATTGAGTCGCGTGTGAAACATGAAACGCGAGCAACCATTTTAGGTCATATTCAACGTGGCGGTACGCCTTGCGCATTTGACCGTATTTTAGGCTCACGTATGGGGGTTTATGCGGTTGATCTATTGATGCAAGGTAAAGGTGGCTATTGTGTTGGTATTCAAAATGAACAGTTAGTTCACCATGATATCATTGATGCCATCAACAATATGCGCCGTGAATTTAAAGCAGATTGGTTAGCCTTATCGAAACGTTTAGACTAAGAATTAGGGTTGACATGAAAAGAGCGGTGGAACATTCCACCGTTTTTTTATGTGCTTAAAACCTGATAATGCCACATGGATGAAAAGTTTATTGCCGTTCTAGTAAACACAACACTTCATAATGTGCAGTATGTGGAAACATATCAAACAGCTGAACCTTGTTCAGTTGATAATCTGTCAAATAGCTCAAGTCTGTGCCCATTGTTTCTGCATTACAACTGGAATACAGAATAAAGTGCGGTGCGAATTGGTTAAGAAATTGCGCTAATTCTCTGCCAATGCCTCGGCGTGGTGGATTGACGATAATCAAATCAGGTTTCTCGGCTTGTCCCTCTGGCGACTGGGCTAAGGCAAAGTGCTTGGCGTCTAAAGATTGAAATTTGACCTGTTTTAAGCCTAATTTTTGGGCAGAAAGCGTGGCTGCGGCAATCGCAGACGCAGAAATTTCAATTCCCGTTAATTCAATCATGTTCTCTGGTTGTTTACGCTGTAAAACTTGGGCGCAATGTAAACCAAATCCTCCCACACCACAAAATAAATCCCATAGTTTATGGATAGGCAAATCTTGCACCCATTGTTGCGCGGTGCCATATAGCCCTTGTGCTACATGTGGATTGGTTTGAAAAAAGCCTTGCGGACGAATAAATAACGGAATCTGGTTAAAACATTCTTCTAGCGTACGTTGTTCAGTTAGGAAAATTTCTTTTTCCCCTTCTAAAATGGCAGCGTGTTGCGGTTGAATATTTAAACTGACCACTTTTAATTGTGGCAATTTGGCTAATAACCTGGGCAGTTCGCGCTGAACTAAAGCCAATTTTTTTTCTGAACGGAGCACGAAGCGTAACATTAAACCGCCATCAAGCTGGCTTTCTGTTAGCAAAATATACTTCAGTTCCCCTTTTTGTTTTTGAATGTTGTAGGGAACTAAGCCCGCTCGTGCAATAAAATCTTTCAGAATCGTGAAGATATGTGCAAAATGTGCGGGGTAAAGTGGGCAATCGGTTAAATCTGCTTCACTTTGTGGGTGGCTTAAAATAGGGCGCTCTACTGCACCACTGACTGCCATTTTGGCTTTGTTACGAAAGGCATCTTGCGTTGAAACATAGGGCGCAAGCCATTGCGTTTGTGTGCAGTTTAGCCTTTGTAGTTGTTGTTGCAAATGTTGTTGTTTGTTTGCTAACTGTACTTGATAAGGCATGGTTAGCCATTGGCAAGAACGACAATCGCCACGTTGATAATGCTGACAAGGCAACGCAAAAGAAGTAGAAGGAGATGACATAATTAATAATACTCGTTGGCTTTGTTATCAAGCCAGCGTTGTTGAAGAGCGGTCAAGATTTTGCGATTTTCCAACCAACGTGAAGTCGCTTCCAATTCAGACCAACGAATGGTTTTACGTTTGAAAAGCTGCTGTAAACGTTGTTGACGTCGGGCAAAGTGCGGTTCTGTTTCAGAAAGTTTTAAATTGTCTAACACTTGGATCACACCTTCTCTTTCATTACACAGTAACAATAAATCACAACCTGCCTGCAAAGATTGCTCACAACGTTGCACAAAATCCCCCATAAAGCCCGCGCCTTTCATCCCGAGATCGTCGGAGAAAATGGCACCGTTAAAACCAAGTTGTTGGCGTAAGATTTGTTTTAACCAATAAGCAGAGCCACTGGCGGGTTGCGGATCACATTGGGAATAAATCACATGTGCTGGCATGATGGCATCGAGCAAATTTTGCTGAATTAACTGTTGGAATGGTTGAATGTCTTGCGCAAAAATCTGTTGTTGCGGACGCTCGTCATAGGGGGTTTCTAAATGCGAGTCAGCAATCACATGACCATGTCCCGGAAAATGCTTACCCGTGGCGGCCATGCCCACTTGATGCATACCGTCAATAAAGGCGCTGGCAAGGTTGAGTGTCATTTCTGCTTGTGAATGAAAACTGCGATCGCCAATGGCTTTACATTGGTGGCCTAAATCTAATACAGGGGCAAAACTGAGATCGATTCCCAGTGCGGTCATTTCTGCTGCCATTTGCCAGCCGGCTTGTTGGGCAAGATGAAGCTGTTGTAAGGGATCATCAATTAAGCAAGCAAAGGCTTGCATGGCGGGAAGCGAGGTAAAGCCTTCACGAAAACGTTGTACACGCCCGCCTTCTTGATCTACCGTTATTAATAAGGGCTTTTTAACGCGCTGGCGAATAGAATGGATCAAGGCTTGAATTTGTGCACGATCGTGAAAATTCCGTGTAAATAAAATTACGCCCGCTACTAAAGGATGCGTTAATAGCTCGACTTCTTCTTGGCTCAGTGTTTGGCCTTGTAAATCGATCAATAATGTTGACATAACAGACCTTATTTTAAGCGAAGATATAAGCGGTAGTTGTCGCTTTCTATGGAGGGTTTCGTTAATGGAATGAGGTATTTTTCATTTCCTTGTAACCATAATTGGTGGTCTGATTCAGTGCTCGGTTGGCTAACACCTTGCTTATCGTACCAAAATACTTGGTAAGTCAGCTGTACGGGGGTGTGATGTTTATTTTTGACCCAAGCCTGCGTTGGTGAAACATGGGCGTCGACTAATGGATCGGCATCAGCCTCAATATTTAAAATTGGCTGATGTGTATGTAATAAATTCACGGGTTGGCGAGAACCACAGCTGACCAGAAAACAGCTTGAGATGAAAAGTGCGATCAGTTTTTTCATTATTTTGCCAACATTCTGCCGAGTGGTTCACCACCTACAAGGTGCATATGCAAGTGAAATACTTCTTGTCCACCATGTTGATTACAGTTCACAATTAAACGATAACCGTCTTCTGCGATGCCTTCTTCTTGTGCGAGTTTAGCCGCCACAGTAAATAAACGACCTAAACTGATTTCGTCTTGCTCGGTGACATCGTTAACAGTAGGAATAAGCTTGTTTGGAATAATGAGAATATGGGTTTTTGCTTGTGGTGAAATATCACGAAAGGCGGTGACTAACTCGTCTTGATAAACAATGTTAGCAGGAATTTCTTGACGAATGATTTTACTGAAAATGGTTTCTTCAGCCATGTTACTTATCCTTTTCAATCAGCTAAAAATATACCGCACGTTTTAACAGAAAATGGCTAAAATGGCAATTTTTTCCAGTGTGTAAATTGTGGATTTTTATTGTGTTAAAAATGAGCTATAATTGATGATAAAATAACTGTTAAAATCTTGTTAATCTTTGTTTAATTCAATGTTAATTTGTTGAAAATTAAAATATTTTAACAATAAATTGATCTGGCGTAAGAAAAAATGGATTTGAGCGTTTTTTAAACAGAAATGCGCTTTTATTTTGCACGAAAACTCCCTATAATTAACAAAAATTATAAAAAATAAAATTTTTTTAAATTATTCAGTGATGTGACTCATCGTCATTAGGCATTATACGATACTTATGTAAGGGGATTTAAAGATGAAATCAGAAGAATCAACATCAACCTGTATGGTGTCGCCGGCAAAGATGGCTCAAATTGGCGAAGATGTCGGTGTCTATAAAGCCACGAAAAAACAAATCTACTCTTTCTTTTCTGCTATTCCAGCGGGTGCCTTTATTGCTATTGCATTCGTTTTTTATGCGACCACTCAGACCGGCAATGGTGATGCACCTTGGGGACTCACAAAATTAGTCGGTGGTATCGTTTTCTCCCTTGGGGTGATTATGGTGGTGGTGTGTGGGTCTGAATTATTTACTTCATCAACAATGACACTCGTTGCACGTGCAAGCGGTCGAATTTCCACCGTTCAAATGTTGCGAAATTGGCTTGTCGTGTACGGGGGGAATTTCGTGGGTGCGTTGTTTATTGTCGCACTGACTTGGTTTGCTGGACAGATTATGGCCGCCAATGGGCAGTGGGGATTCACCATTCTAAAAACCGCACAGCATAAAATTCACCATACTTGGACAGAAGCATTTGCATTAGGCATCTTCTGTAACATCATGGTATGTATTGCAATATGGATGACCTATGCGGGTAAGACGTTAGTCGATAAAGCCTTTATTATGATTCTGCCAATTTCTATGTTTGTGGCGTCTGGCTTTGAGCATAGTGTCGCTAATATGTTTATGATTCCGATGGGCATAGTGATTGCACATTTTGCATCACCTGAGTTTTGGCAAGCGGTGAGTGTAGATCCTGCTCAATTTGCAGATTTAGATGTTTATCATTTTGTTGTAAAAAATTTAATTCCGGTGACGTTGGGGAATATTGTGGGTGGTGGTTGTTGTATCGCATTAGCACAATGGTACATTAATCGCCCACATGAATAGAATTAAGGTTGCAAAGTGCGGTCCGTTTTTCAGCGGTGTTGACCGCCTTTGTGTTGGTAAAAAAGGTTTTTTATTCTAATTAATAGAAGGTATTTAATATGAGTCAATTAACTGAAGCTCAACAAAAAGCTTGGGAAGGGTTTGCTGGCGGTGAGTGGCAAACTGAAGTGAATGTGCGTGATTTCATTCAGAAAAACTACACTCCGTATGAAGGCGATGAATCTTTCTTAGCCGATGCTACAGAAGCCACAACAACATTGTGGAATGAAGTGATGGAAAAAATCAAAGTGGAAAATAAAACCCACGAGCCGTATGACATTGATTGTGATACACCATCAACTATTACTTCGCATGCACCGGGTTATATTGATAAAAACTTAGAGAAAATCGTTGGTCTTCAAACAGATGCCCCATTAAAACGTGCCATTATGCCGTTTGGTGGTATCAACATGGTAAAAGGTTCTTGTAAAGTTTACGGTCGTCAACTTAATCCTGAAATCGAACATATCTTCACTGAATACCGTAAAACACATAACCAAGGCGTATTTGATGTGTATACACCAGATATTTTACGTTGCCGTCGTTCAGGTGTAATTACTGGTCTTCCTGATGCTTACGGTCGTGGACGTATTATCGGTGACTATCGTCGTATGGCACTTTACGGTGCAGATTTCTTAATGAAAGATAAATTTAAACAATTTACTTCATTACAAGACAAATTAGAAAGTGGCGAAGATATCCAAGCTACCATTCAATTACGTGAAGAAATTGCAGAACAACACCGCGCATTAGGCAAAATCAAAGAAATGGCAGCAAGCTATGGTTTTGATATTTCAGGTCCTGCAACCAATGCACAAGAAGCCGTACAATGGACTTATTTTGCGTATTTAGCGGCGGTGAAATCGCAAAATGGTGCCGCTATGTCATTCGGTCGTGTCTCTACTTTCTTAGATATTTACATTGAACGTGACTTAAAAGCAGGCAAAATTACCGAACAAGAAGCACAAGAGTTAATTGACCACTTGGTGATGAAATTACGTATGGTACGTTTCTTACGTACACCAGAATACGATCAATTATTCTCAGGCGACCCGATGTGGGCAACGGAAACCTTAGCCGGTATGGGTGTTGATGGCCGTACATTAGTGACCAAAAACAGCTTCCGTATTTTACATACCCTTTACACCATGGGACCATCACCAGAACCGAACTTAACGATTCTTTGGTCTGAAAAATTACCAGATGGTTTCAAACGCTATGCAGCGAAAGTGTCTATCGATACATCTTCTGTTCAATATGAGAACGATGACTTAATGCGTCCTGACTTCCAGAACGATGACTATGCGATTGCTTGCTGTGTATCACCGATGATTGTGGGTAAAATGATGCAATTCTTTGGTGCACGTGCAAACTTAGCGAAAACCTTGTTATACGCAATCAACGGCGGTGTGGATGAGAAATCAGGTGACCAAGTTGGACCAAAAACCGATCCAATTACAAGCGAATACTTAGATTATGATGATGTCATGACTCGCTTAGATAGCTTTATGGATTGGTTAGCAAAACAGTACGTCACAGCATTGAACATCATTCACTTTATGCATGATAAATATGCCTATGAAGCGGCATTAATGGCACTTCACGATCGTGATGTATTCCGTACAATGGCGTGTGGTATCGCAGGTCTTTCTGTGGCTGCTGACTCATTATCGGCGATTAAATATGCAAAAGTAAAACCAGTGCGTGGCGATATTGAGATCAAAAATAAAGCGGGCGACGTGGTTGGCGTTGCGAAAAATGTGGCGGTTGACTTTGAAATCGAAGGTGAATATCCACAATTTGGTAACAACGATAACCGTGTAGATGAAATTGCGTGTGATTTAGTTGAACGCTTTATGAAGAAAATCCAAAAACTTCATACATACCGCAATGCGGTACCGACACAATCTGTCCTAACGATCACATCTAACGTGGTTTATGGTAAGAAAACGGGTAATACCCCAGATGGTCGTCGTGCCGGTGCACCATTTGGACCGGGTGCAAACCCAATGCATGGTCGTGACCAAAAAGGTGCGGTGGCTTCATTAACCTCTGTGGCGAAACTACCATTTGCGTATGCGAAAGATGGTATTTCTTATACTTTCTCAATCGTACCAAATGCCTTAGGTAAAGATTACGAAGCACAAAAACGTAACCTTGCAGGCTTAATGGATGGTTACTTCCACCACGAAGCAACCATTGAAGGGGGACAACATCTAAACGTGAACGTAATGAACCGTGAAATGTTGTTAGATGCAATGGAAAATCCAGAGAAATACCCACAATTAACCATTCGTGTTTCAGGTTATGCGGTACGTTTCAACTCATTAACCAAAGAACAACAACAAGACGTGATTACACGAACTTTCACACAAACTATGTAATGTAAATCTTGTTTGTTTTTTAAGCCTCTGTGTTGTGCACAGAGGCTTTTTCCATTACAAATGAAGGGGGCATTTCAACGTATTAGCTGTTCATACCAGTACTGGTCTGTCTAGGTATTTGTTTTCCTCTTCCGATAAACTCCATCCGTTTTTCTTTTTATCAGGATTTTTTAATGACGTTAAATAAAATTTCTTTCGTATTATTGTGCTTAGTGAGCACAGGGGCGTTTGCACAAGAGGTAGTGGTTTTTGGGGATAGTTTGAGTGATGTGGGGCAAATTAAGTGGAATAAGAAAGCCAGTTATTTAAAAAGCGATGGTGCTTACCACCTCTTGTATGATGAGCATTTGGCGCAAGCTTTAGGAAGATCATTAATGGCTTCTACACAGGGGGGCTTAAGTTATGCATACAGTGGTGGCGTGATTGTGGGCACAAATAATACTAAAACAACAGAACAACCTCAGTTAACACTACAACATCAGGTCAAACAGTATTTACAAACACCCGTTAAAAAAGATGCACTACATGTTCTCTGGGCAGGGGGGAATGATTTAGCTACCGTGCTAGCAAAGGCGGCGACTCTCACTAAAGCGGAAGAAAAGCAAGCTTACGTATTAGATAGTATTAATACAATGGCACAAACGATGGCACAACAATGGCGTACCTTACAACAAGCCGGAATAAATCAAATCATCGCGCCAACGATCCCAAATGTGACTTATACGCCTGAATTTTTCAATCAGCTAGCTGAAGCAGCCGGTGCCCAAATCCAAGCAAAATCTTATAATCTAATCAATAAGGCGGATTTTGTGGCGAGTTTTAAACGCGCAGTTGAACAGTTTCTTACCCAACCTACCAATAACTTAGAAGCGTTTGAACAACACCGTCTACAAACGTTAGAAAAAGCCGCGGAAGATTTTTATAACAGTCGAGCTTGGTACACAAAATTATTACTTTCCACAGCTGGTTATAATGCCAAAGCGCTTGCCGACACCTTAATTAAAGAATACAAAACCATTGTTGAACAAGCGGCTCAAGCCACGGCATTATTAAATGCCCGTATTACATCGGCTTTAAACCAAGAGGGTGGAAATATTGTACGTATTGACACTGATGGATTATTAAAAGATATGATGACGCGTCCGTCAGAATATGGCTTAACCAATACGACTGCAGTGGTTTGTAAAGAGAGTACCGCAGACCCAGCTAAACCGGCATGTCAGCCAGAAGATCAAACAGCAGCGAGTCAACGTTTATTTGCAGATAGTTTTCATCCCGGCCCCACTGCACATAAAGCGATGTCAGCATTATATGCTTAACGTATTACAAACCCCGAAAGATATGGCGATATTAACACAAATTGTGCAGCAACAAACCGATTTGGCGTTGGATTTTATCCGCACTGAAAGTTATCGGCATCATTTCACCCCGCAAACAGCACAAACTGTTGAGACATTAGCGGCTTATCAAAAGCAAAAAAGAGGGGAAAGTTTACGTGTTGGTGCGAAAGTACAATTCAATCCACAATGGCAATTTGTCGTCGTTGCGAGTCAGCAGAAACAAGATGCGCAACAACAATTGCTTCATGTCAAGTCTCAAAGTCGTGTGTTAAGTACCGCACTTCGTTATGATGCCGATAAGTGGTGGGTGGGAAGTGTACTTCAAGTAAATAATACAACGTTAACAATGGATAGAATGGCGTATATTGGTCATTCAGTACATCAACAATCAGCCGAAACAGATGCTGAAAGTCGTAGTATGGGGCTGTTCGCAGGTTATGAATGGCGATTGAATGCATTAGGCGTGGCGCTAATTGCGGATCTCAATAAAAGCAAAACAGAGGTGGCTGCGTTTAGTGAGCAAAAACCAGGTATTACACAAATGCAATTTGCCACACGTACGACAAAAAGTGTGAAAAGTGGTGTGGGGGTTGATTTACGTTACCAAGCTGTAAGTTGGCAACCTTATGTTACTGCGCGTTGGGTGAAAGAATGGCACAATGATTTACCTACCATCCAAGCAAGCTTAAACGGAAGTACCTTCACGACGGTCTTACCTCCACAAGATAACCAGTGGGTCAATATTGTTGCAGGCTTACAATTTAAACCGCTCAACAGTGGACTTCACGCGAATCTTGGTTTTAGTCGTGATCTAAGTCGAAAAGCGTCACTGCTACACTCGACCTTCCACGCGAGTATTGGCTTTGTTTTCTAAACACGTCACCGCATTTGTCTGGTTTTGTTATCTCACTCGACATAGCTCGTTCATCTAAAGGCCTGTCGAGTGTTGTTACTTGCAAATAGAATTGTCATATAGTCGAATAATTCGCAACAATCTGCTCAAATTTCGATTATAATAAGTAAAAAATGTTTAAGGATTGTGATTATGGCTGTTGTGGGAAGAATTCATTCTTACGAATCCTGTGGCACTGTTGATGGACCCGGTATTCGTTTTATTTTATTTATGCAAGGGTGCTTAATGCGTTGTAAATACTGTCACAATCGTGATACATGGGATTTACACGCGGGCAAAGAAATTACTGTCGATGAATTAATGAAAGAGGTGGTCACTTATCGCCACTTTATGAATGCATCAGGTGGTGGCGTAACGGCTTCTGGTGGCGAAGCCGTATTGCAAGCAGAATTTGTACGAGATTGGTTCAGAGCCTGTAAAAAGGAGGGAATTCATACCTGTTTAGATACCAATGGTTTTGTGCGTCATTATGATCATGTGATTGATGAATTATTAGATGTTACCGATCTGGTTTTACTTGATTTGAAAGAACTGAATGATACCGTTCACCAAAACTTAATTGGCGTACCGAATAAACGTACGTTGGAATTTGCAAAATATTTAGCTAAACGTAATCAACCTGTCTGGATTCGCTATGTTGTTGTACCGGGTTATACTGACGCAGATGAAGATATTCATTTATTGGGTAATTTTATTAAGGACATGAAAAACATCGAGAAAGTCGAGTTATTGCCTTATCACCGTCTAGGAGCACACAAGTGGGAGGCAATGGGCGAGAAGTATGAGTTGGAAGATGTGAATCCGCCGACAAAAGAATCTTTAGAACACATTAAGTCGATTCTTGAGGGCTATGGGCATATAGTCAACTATTAATTTAGTTTGTTTATCTACGTAAAAAAGAGTAGAAATTTATTTCTACTCTTTTTTTATTACCTTTTAAAAATAAATTTTTATATTTTGTCTATTTTTTATTTTATATTTGTTTAATTAAAATGCTTTTTTTGTTTGTTTATTGATCTTATTTTTATTTGTGCTTATTAAATAAACTTCAATTTAAGTTTGTTTTGTTTTTTATGTATTTTTTTAGTAAAAAAGTGATATTTCTTAATATAATTTGAGCTGAGTCAAATTTCAGTTTATTTCATTCTGTACTACCTATTTATGACTAGCTATTTAAATCTTTTTTGCTAGAATCAGCGCAGTTGTTGTTTAACTGAAGTCCCCCAATTAGAATATGCAGTTCGCTTATATAGATGTTAAGACGTCATCGAATTTAAAGGAACTTATTGATTTTCTTGCGAAGAGCGATTTAAGTTTCGATACTCAAATTGAACAATTTGTTGTTGCTTATAATGCTAACGATGACATTATTGCAGGCGGTGGAATTTCAGGTAATATTATTAAATGTGTCGCGATAAATGAAGCCTATCGTGGTGAAGGTGTGGCATTAAAATTAGCCACAGAATTAATCAACTTAGCTTATGAATTAGGGCGAACGCAACTTTTTATTTATACTAAACCAGAGTATGAAATATTATTTAAATCCTGTGGATTTTATACCATCGCCACAGCATATCCCAACGTTGTCTTATTAGAAAATAGTGCAACCCGTCTAACAAAATATTGTAATAAATTAGCACAAAATTATATTCAGGGTGAAAAAATTGGTGCCATAGTCATGAATGCCAACCCTTTTACTTTAGGGCACCACTATTTAATTCAACAAGCACTCTCTTATTGTGATCATTTACATCTTTTTGTGGTAGGTGAAAATGCGTCCCTGTTTTCATATGCAGAACGATTTGACTTGGTCAAACAAGGGATTGCAGATCTAGAAAACCTCACGTTGCATCAAGGTTCAGACTATATCATTTCTCGTGCAACGTTTCCTAACTACTTTCTAAAAGACAAA
This sequence comes from Bisgaard Taxon 45, assembly GCA_030783905.1. GTDB lineage: Bacteria > Pseudomonadota > Gammaproteobacteria > Enterobacterales > Pasteurellaceae > Pasteurella. The sequence goes on from JAQAHH010000006.1 coordinate 514,906, forward strand.
GCATTAACCGAGAGTTTGTATGTCGAACTCGATCTGAAATTATTCCGTCATTATATTGCCCCCAGTTTGGGGATTACGCATCGTTTTGTGGGCACTGAGCCGATTTGTGCAATCACGCATCAATACAACCAAAAAATGCATTATTGGCTTGAACAAGCCCAGCTCTCCTCCGCACCGATTCAAGTGATCGAGCTTGAACGTAACTATTATGCTGGTGAGCCCATTTCTGCTTCTCGCGTCCGTCAGTTATTAAAAAATCAAGATTGGCAAGCTCTCAGTCATTTCGTTCCTCAAACGACACTTCGCTATTTAGCGCAAAAATATCGGGAAAAATCAGACCGTTTGCCTGTTTGGTTAAACGGGGAATCCACGGATTTAATTCATCATAAAGGAAACAAATATGAAAATAATTAAACCTGCGTTAGCAGGCACCTTAGAGTCGAGCGATGCGTTAATTCGTGTTGAACCATCGAATGTCGGGTTAGATATTGAGATTAATAGTTCCGTAGGCAAACAGTTTGGTGAAGCTATTCAAGCGACTGTTGAAAATGTCTTAGCCACCTTGGGCATCACACAAGCGCAAATTATTGTGGAAGACAAAGGTGCGCTTGATTGTGTATTACGTGCACGTTTGAAAACCGCATTATTACGTGCAAGTGATGAACCTATTCAGTGGGAGACATTACTATGAAATTAAGACGCAGTATGTTGTTTGTGCCAGGATCGAATGCGGCAATGATCAGTAATAGTTTTATATACCAACCTGATGCCATTATGTTCGATTTAGAAGACGCGGTGGCATTAAAAGAAAAAGACAGCGCACGTTTATTAGTTGCGCATGCTTTACAGCACCCACTATATCAAGAAATAGAAACTATTGTGCGGATTAATCCACTGGAATCTGAATTCGGCTTATTGGATCTCAATGCGGTGGTGAGAGCGGGTGTCGATATTGTGCGTATGCCAAAAACAGAGCGTGCAGAAGAGGTGATCGCACTGGATCAGGCTATGACGGACATTGAGCGAGCTTGTGGACGTGAAGTAGGCAGCACCAAAATTTTAGCGGCAATTGAATCGGCACTCGGGATTACCCAAGCCAATCAAATTGCCACCGCCTCACCACGCTTAATAGGCATTGCGCTAGGGGCCGAAGATTATGTGCGCAGTTTAAAAACTGAACGTTCAGCAGAGGGTATCGAGTTGTTATTTGCTCGTTGTAGTTTATTGCAAGCTGCTCGAGCCGCGGGTATTCAAGCCTTTGACACCGTTTATTCTAATGCCAATAACGAAGCGGGTTTTTTACAAGAAGCGGCACTGATTAAGCAACTCGGTTTTGATGGTAAATCGTTGATTAATCCTCGCCAAATTGAATTATTGCATAATTTATTTGCGCCAAGCCAAAAAGACGTGGATCAAGCCAACAAAATTATTGCTGCCGCACAAGAGGCGGAACAACAAGGTCTAGGCGTGGTTTCCTTAAATGGAAAAATGATTGATACGCCAATTATTGAGCGAGCAAAACTCGTTTTACAACGTGCACAGTCAGGGATTCGTGAGGAGTAAGTAAGATGAAAACCAGAGAACAACGTGTGACAAATCTATTAAGTACCTCTTCACTATTACAGGCTTATCAGCCAGTTGCTAAATCAGAATCCTTACAACGTACCCAAAAACAACGCAAAATTTGCCATTCCTTAGAGGACGCGATTCGACGCTCAGGCTTACAAAATGGCATGACGATTTCTTTCCACCATGCATTCCGTGGCGGTGATTTTATTGTGAATCAAGTGATGGCAAAAATCGCTGAAATGGGGTTTAAAGATTTAGTCTTAGCCTCCAGTTCCCTGATTGATAGCCATTTCCCACTCATTGAGCATATTAAAAAAGGGGTGGTACGTAAAATTTATTCTTCGGGGTTGCGTGGCGAATTAGCAGATGAAATCTCCAAGGGATTGATGGCAGAGCCGGTGACTATCCATTCACATGGTGGACGCGTGCATTTAATTAAAAGTGGTGAACTTAAAATTGATATTGCTTTTTTAGGTGTACCTTGTTGCGACCAATTTGGTAATGCCAACGGGTTTAGCGGAAAAAATCAATGCGGTTCTTTAGGTTATGCACGCATTGACGCGGAATATGCCGATAAAGTCGTGCTATTAACTGAAGAATTTGCCGAATATCCGCATAATCCAATCAGTATTGGGCAAGACAAAGTGGATTTCATTGTGCAAGTGGATGCGGTTGGGGATGCGAAAAAAATTGGAGGCGGTGCCACTCGGATGACCACCAATCCTCGTGAATTATTAATTGCTCGTAAAGCGGCGGAAGTGATTTTTGCCTCAGGCTATTTTAAACAAGGCTTTTCGTTGCAAACAGGGACTGGGGGCGCCTCGTTAGCGGTCACCCGTTTCCTTGCCGATAAAATGCGTCGAGAGAAGATTACCGCGAGTTTTGCTTTAGGCGGGATCACTTCCACGATGGTGGCATTACATGAAGCGGGCTTAATTGAAAAATTAATTGATGTACAAAGTTTTGATAAAGACGCGGCGGCATCCTTAGCGCGTAATCCAAATCATATTGAAGTCTCTGCGAATCAATATGCCAATTTTAGTTCAAAAGGCGCCTCTGTGGAGCGTTTAGATGTCGTGATTCTAAGTGCTTTAGAAATTGATAAACACTTTAATGTTAATGTGCTTACTGGATCGGATGGCGTTATTCGAGGGGCATCAGGCGGACATTGTGATACTGCCGCCTCGGCACAGGTCGCGATTATTGTCGCCCCTTTAGTACGAGGACGTATTCCAACCGTTGTAGAAGAAGTGATCACCACGGTTACGCCAGGCGAGAATATCGATATTTTAGTGACTGATCATGGTGTGGCGGTTAATCCAACACGGGTTGATCTAATTGACTGCTTAACTCAAGCGGGCATTCAACTTTTCACGATTGAACAATTAATGGAAAAAGCTTATGCCATCACAGGTAGACCAAAAGCAATTGCGTTTACTGACAAGCCTGTTGCGGTAGTGCGTTATCGTGATGGTTCCGTGATTGATACAGTCTATCAAGTCAAAGCATAGGCTCGGTGGTTGAAATGATGTCGTGCGGTGTAGTTTCCAAAAGGTGTTGGAAATGAACCGCACTTTTTTTGGGCGTGAGTGGTAGATGTGGCACAAATTGAATCAAATATTGTCTCTTTCAGGTGAAAAAGTATCGTTAATGGCATTACTGGATGCGCGTGAAAAGCGAGCAGCTTTACAACGAGAATGTCGTGAAAAATATGGACAAACCCTGTTATCCGTTACCCTTGTTGCGATGGGAGAGGTGAAGAAAAATAGGCTGTTTGATTATGTTTTTGAGAAAAGTTTAGAAAATCTGACCGCACTTTTTACACAATTAAATCTGATGCCCACCGCTTCTTTTATTCACTCCTTAGTCACTGGCCATGAAGCGATTTTTGTACTGCCCATTGAAGCAGCACTATTAAAAGCCCACACTATTGAAATAGAAGATAGCCTGCCGATCGCACGCTTGTGGGATATGGATGTGATTGATGCACAAGGTAAATTGTGGTCCCGTACCGACTTAGGTTTTGCACCACGCCAATGCTTATTGTGTGATGAATATGCCAAAATTTGTGCTCGTTCTCGTCAACATTCGGTTGAGCATATTTTATCTGCTGCACAACGCCTTGTTGCACAACATCTATGGGCAGAGCAAGTAGGCGAGTGGGCATATCAAGCGTTGGTAGAAGAAGCCATGTTGACCCCAAAACCGAGTTTGGTAGATAGCGCCAATTCCGGTTCACATCACGATATGGATTTATCCACCTTTCAAGCTAGTGCCCTTGCCTTGCGTCCTTTTTTCGTCAAATTTGTTGAATTGGGTATGGCCACCTGTGACCTGATTGAAAGCAAATTATTGCCAGTACTCCGCCCTTTAGGTCAACAAGCTGAGCAGGCAATGTTGTGCGCCACAAAAGGTGTGAATACACACAAAGGCGCGATTTTTGCTTTCGGGCTGGTGTGTGCCATGGTAGGACGTTGGTTTAAGCAGAAACTGGAAAAACACTCTCAATCTCCATTAAACCTTCCGTGCTTTTCTTTAGCAAGTATGGCACAAGTCTGCGAAGGCGTGGCGTTATGCACGAAAGGAATCTGTCAAGAATTCAGCGATTATCCCACTAATTTACCACTCACTGCGGGGGTACGTTTATTTCGTCAATATGGTCTTAAAGGCGCGAGAGGGGAAGCCGAACAAGGTTTTCCGCTTATCCGTAAATATTTTCCTGCTTATTTTCAGTCAACCAATTTACCAAAACAAGCAATTACCGGTGAGCAATGGCAGCATCAACGGCTGATTTTGTTATTACGTTTAATCTCTGAAAACCAAGATACCAATGTGGTCAATCGAGGCGGATTAGAGGGGTTACACTTCATGCAACAGCAAGCGCGTTGGCTACTTCAACAACCACAAACCCATCATGATTTTTCTTGGTTAACAACGCACTTAATAACATTTGATCATGCCTGTATTGAAAAAAATCTTAGTGCAGGTGGCAGTGCGGATTTACTCGCACTTTCAATTTTCTTTTCTTTTTTAATTTTAGAGAGGTAATAAAACATGGCGCTATCCAAAGCCCACAAATTAACCATTCTCGCGGTGATTCCGCTCATGTTCTTCTTATTTCCCACGCCAGACGGACTCTCGTTGGTGGCGTGGCATTTATTTGGCATTTACTTAGCCACTATTGTTGGATTAGTACTCAAACCCTATAGTGAGCCAGTCATTCTATTAGCCGCAGTCGCCTTATCCGCGATCACTATCGGTAATACGGAAGGGGCGAGTGAATTTGTCAAAATCTCACACACCTTAAGTGGTTACCAATCGGGCACCACATGGTTGATTTTCACCGCGTTTACCCTCAGTTCAGCTTTTGTGATCACTGGTTTGGGTAAACGTATTGCTTATCATATGATTGGTTGGATGGGCAGCACCACGTTACGTTTAGGCTATGTCACCATGTTCTTGGATCTGTTATTAGCCCCAGCCACACCGTCCAATACTGCACGAGCAGGGGGCATCATTTTCCCTATCATCAACAGTGTGGCTGTAGCGTTAGGATCTGATCCTGAAACTAGCCCGAAAAAGGCCGGTCGCTATTTATTGATGAACGTGTATATGGTGGTAAAAACGACGAGCTACATTTTCTTGACTGCCATGGCACCCAATGCCTTAGCCTTATCTTTAATGGCACCGATTTTAGGTTTTGAATTAAATTGGGTTCAATGGTTCCTTGCTGCTTCTGTTCCCGGGTTACTTTGCTTATTTTTAATTCCTTTTGTGTGCTATTTGATTGCCCCACCGGAAATGAAAAAAGTGGATAACAAAGGTATTGCTCGTCAAGGTCTAGCTGAGTTAGGACCAATGCGTTTCCGTGAAAAAGCCTTAGCTGTCCTTTTTGTTTTAGCACTCTTTGCGTGGATTTTTGCTGGTTTCTTACATGTTAATTCCACGACTATTGCCTTAACGGTGATGGTATTGTGTATCTTCCTTAACATTGTGTCATGGGATGATATTTTAAAAAACAAAGCGGGTTGGAATACGTTAATTTGGTACGGTGGGATTATTGGCATGTCCACGATTTTAACTAAGGCAGGATTTTTCACTTGGTTAGCTACCACCATGAGCCAAAATTTACAGTTTGGTGATCATGGTAATGTGGCGTTACTGATTGTTCTAACCTTAAGTATTGCCGTGCGTTATTTGTTTGCTTCTGGTGGGGCTTATGTGGCGGCAATGGTACCGGTATTTGCCACCGTCGGAAAAGTGGCAGGCGCCCCCATTGAGTTATTAGCGTTGGGATTGTTATTTACCAATTCGTATGGTGGTTCCGTTACTCATTACGGTGGAGGGCCAGGTCCAATCACCTTTGGTGCGGGTTATAACGACATTAAATCTTGGTGGATTGCGGGGGCAGTGGTTGCTTTCGGCAGTTTACTGATCCATTCCACACTAGGTATGTTATGGTGGAAGTTCCTGCTTAACATGACATGGTTATAAACTATCTGGGTATGTAGGGGGCAGACGTTAAGTCTGCCTTCTTTCTTTTCTTGGTATAACCCGAAACGAACAGACTCTACTTGGTCAGTAAATCACGTATTTTCTTAGCGAGAAGTGCGGTGAGTTTTAAAAAAGTTTTGGAGGGACGTTGAATAAATAAGATTAATGAGAAACGGGTGATCGCAAACCATCTATTCTGATTTTTTGTTACTCAACCGTTACCTGATTTTTAAGCAGGTCTTTTTGTTTAGCGATTTTTTGCTGTGCTCGGCGTTTTTGAAAAAAGGCGCTTATTTTTTGGCTGCATTCTTCTTGCAACACGCCAGCGGTAATTTCTATCGCATGATTCATTTTGTAGTCATCAAAAAAATGAAAACGTGAACCTACGGCACCCGTTTTATAATCGGCAGCACCAAACACCAGACGTTTAATGCGGCTGTGTAAAATCGCACCGGCACACATGGTGCAAGGCTCGAGGGTAACATACAAGGTGGTGTTGAGTAGGCGGTAATTTTGTAAGGTTTGTCCGCCTTGACGTAATGCAACAATTTCGGCATGTGCGGTGGGATCGGATTCACTGATCGATAAATTCCAACCCTCACCTACAATATTACCCTGTTCATCGACTAACACAGCACCAACGGGAATTTCACCTAATTGTTCGGCCTTGTCAGCCAAGCGTAATGCATGACGCATCCATTTTTCATCCATGTCAGATCGCACGTTGAGGTCACCTCTTAGACGGAGAAAGGATATCTTATGGCATCATGGCATTGATAACCAATGACTTTAAAATCGTCCATCGTTACCCATGTTTCTAAGTCTTCTAAGGTTTTAATATCAGGGTTAATTTCTAACTGTGGTAACGGGAATGGTTCACGTTTTAATTGCACATTTTTCATGAGGTCTAATTGATCTTCATAAATATGCGCATTGATAATTTTGTGATACGCTTTACCCGGTTTTTTACCGGTAATTTGTGCCATTAAAGCGAGGAAGGTGAACACTTGAATTTGGTTGAAATTCAAGCCAAGTGGCACATCACATGAACGTTGATAGCTAGTCAGATAGAGTGTATCACCGAGTAAGGAAAAGGTGTGGGTGTGCATACAAGGACGTAAACAGCCAAGATCAAACTCACCGGGATTGAAGAATGTGATAATCTCGCCACGATCATCAATCCCTTTACTGAGATTATTGACGATTTTACGTAATTGATCGACTGTTTCACCATTCGGTTTACGCCAAGCACGACCTTGCACACCGTAAACACGCCCCATATCGTCAGTGCCTTTGCGGTGTGGATTGTTGAGCCACGCACTGTTTTCATTGGCGTTTGCATCCCACGTTTTAGTGCCCAGTTTGCGGAAATCGGCGGCATTATCATAGCCACGGAGATAACCTAAAAATTCTGCAATCGCAGCTTTCCAAAAGCTTTTGCGTGTCGTGATCAGCGGAAATTGGTTATTGGCTACATCGTAACTGAGATCCGCATCAATCACGGTCAGACAACGTTTTCCAGTCCGTTCATTTTCAACCCAAACCCCTTCGTCAACAATACGTTGGCACAGTTCTAAATATTGTTTCATAAAATTTACCCTTTTTTTACCGCACTTTGATAGGCCACTAACATGATCACCGCACCAAGTAGAATCATTGGTGTGGAAAGAATTTGCCCCATAGAAATGTGTTGACCAAAATATAAACCTAATTGTGCATCTGGTTCACGGAAAAACTCGACGATAAAACGGAAAATACCATAACCTAGTAGGAATAACCCAGCGGTTGCGCCAGTTGGACGAGGTTTTTTGATATACCAGTTAAGAATAAAGAATAATACAATGCCTTCTAGTACCGCTTCATATAACTGTGATGGGTGGCGAGGCAAATAGCCACCTGATGGGAACAACACAGCCCATGGTACATCAGTAACACGTCCCCAAAGTTCGTCATTGATAAAGTTACCAATCCGTCCCATGCCTAGGCCAAATGGAATCAAGGGGGCAACAAAATCAGCTGTCTGCCAAAAGCCTCTTTTTTGGTGTTTAGCTGTAAGCAACATCGCTAAAATTACGCCAATTAAGCCACCATGGAAAGACATCCCACCTTCCCAAACACGGAATAAATAAGCGGGATCTTGTAAAAAATACTCGAATTGATAGAACAACACATAACCAATCCGTCCACCTAAAAAGACGCCCATAAAGCCATTGAATAAGAGACTATCGACTTGGTCAGTGGTCCAGCCACTGCCTGTTTGGTTAGCTCGTTTGACGGCAAGCCAGCGAGCGAAGACGAAACCGATAAGATACATTAAGCCATACCAACGCAAACCGATAGGACCGAATTCAAAAATGACAGGATCAAATTGTGGAAATGAAAAATAATTGGATTGCATAAGATTCCTTTATTTTAAAATCATGTTAATAGCAAGGATAAGTAGCATAAGCGCAAAGGCTTTTTTAAGCATCGGCACTGGTAATATCGAGGTCACTGTTGCACCAATTTTGGATGTAAAAATGGAGGTTAAGGTAATCCCCAGCAAAGCAGGTAAATAAACATAGCCCACTGAATACTCAGGCAGACCTTCTACTTGCCAACCCGCGATCATAAAGCTTAACATGCCCGCAATGGCCAATAAACTACCACATACAGCGGAAGAACCAATCGCTTTTCTCATATCAATGCCTCTTGAATTGAGGAATGGCACAATAAAGCCACCGCCACCAATGCCCGCTGCACTGGATGCCATACCAATCAGAATACCCGCAATGACGGTGGCGGTTTTAGTCAAAGGTTTCGTCATGATTTTCGGTTTAATGGAAAGAAACATCTTGATGGCGAGATAAATCACTAAGCAGGCAAAAAGTTTTGCTGAAATATCTTTGGGTAAGTAACTGATAAAGAAACCTGAAATAAACGTTGTGATCATGATAACTGGTGCTAATACTTTGACGACATGCCAAACAATATTACCGAGTTTATGATGACGTTGCGCAGAGGAAAAACCGGTAAGCACAATGGTGGCAAAAGAAGTACCGAGTGCACACGCCATTACCATCGTATCGGGTATGCCAACATATTTAGGCATTAAATAGACGAGCACCGGTACAATCACTAAACCGCCCCCGATCCCAAAAAGACCAGCTAAAAAGCCAGCAAATGCACCAACTGCTAGGCAGATAAGAAAAAAGGTGAACATACTCAACCCCTTGATTTATAATAGTGTTTTTTTGAGTGCTTGGTTAAAAATGCGGATTTTTTTGTTGTGTGAGGTGGCTGTACATCACTTTCACTGCTTTTGCTCAATAAAAGATGGTCTTTTGTCGCATCAAACAATACTGACGCGAATTCTTTCATGGCTTTACGATAGACTTCTTTTTTAAAAGACACGACTTGACGCACGGGATACCAAAAGCTGACCCAACGCCAACCATCAAATTCAGGTGATTTACTGGATTGCATATTGATATTTTTTTCATCAGAAATAAGTTGCAATAAAAACCAACGTTGTTTTTGACCAATACACATGGGTTTGCTGTCATAACGCAGTAATCGTTTTGGTAATTTATAACGTAACCAGTGTTTTGAAATGTATAATATTTTTACATCTTTAGGTGATAAACCGACTTCTTCAAACAATTCCCGATACATAGCTTGTTCGGCACTTTCATTATCATTAATGCCGCCTTGAGGGAATTGCCAAGAATTTTGTCCATATCTTTTAGCCCAAAGTACTTGCCCTTTGCTATTGCAAATGACAATACCTACATTCGGGCGGTAGCCATCGAAATCGATCACTAGCTCACCTTAATCTATCTATTGAATTCATTATAAAATAATCCGTCGATTGTTTCATATAATCACGATTTTCTCAACTGATAATCCAATTAAGTCTCAGGTTTATGGCACTTTTTGGCAAAAAGTTTGCTTCTACTCACTTAAATAAAGGATGGACTGACAGCAATAAAATGTGGATAACGTTGTTTATAACTGTTAAATAAACAACCGTTAACGATTATTTTTAATTAAATAAATTAATTAAATCAGCATGTTATGGTCTTTTGCAGATTGCTTTTATTTTTACACAGAGAAAGACAGGGTTGTTTGTTCTTGATGATTCCTTTTCACACAATAGAGGCGTAAAAATAGGCATTTTCTTTTATTTTACTAACGTGCATGGGGGTATTGGTCAGAAAAATAAGTTATTCACGTTTTCTGTGGATAAAATTGTGGTTGAATAGATGAATTCATTTTAGTAACTCATTTTGGTTAATTAATGTACTGTGTAATGGCTATTTATTATTTTATAAATCAAAGGGATAGCTTTTTTTGTTGTTTTTTTATTAGCACTAATGGGTTGATTGTCTTTGGTGGTTGTTTTTTCACCGCTAGCGTTGTAATGCCTGTCGATAAGCTTGCCAGTCAAAATATTGTCCTGGGTCGATTTTACGGCCTGGTGCGACATCACAATGGCCTACGATCCGTTGCAACGTGATCTGTGGATAGCTCGCCATCACCGTTTTGGTGAGTTTCACTAAGGCGTGATATTGAGCTTCGGTGAAAGGTTGTTGATTGCTGCCTTCTAATTCAATTCCAATAGAAAAGTCATTGCATTTTTCTCTGCCTTCAAATTGAGAAACCCCTGCATGCCAAGCTCTGTCATCAAAATTGACATATTGCGTAATCTCACCCTGTCGATTAATTAAACAATGTGCAGATACACGTAATGTTGCAATCTCCTCAAAATAAGGATGTTGCGCTGGATTTAATTTTCCCTGAAAGAAATCATCAATATAGTGCCCACCAAATTCCTCAGGAGGAAGGCTAATATAGTGAATAATGAGTAATGAGATATCTTGACGGTTTGGCCGTTTATCATAGTGTGGTGAAGGCAATCTTCTTGCATCCGTTAGCCAGCCTTGTTGAATAGCTTGTGTTTTTTCTGTCATAAGTACTCTGTTTTACGATAAAGATCGAAAAAGTCATGTGTGTTTTTTCTCTAGGTAAACTTTTTTATCACATACTGCGTTGACTAAAAATGCCCGTCAGCGAGTTGTGACACTTAGCATTTTAGTGTGTTTTCATGCGTGTGTTAGGAGGATGTGAATATGAAAAAAGCCATTTTCTTTTCGATTAAAAAAGGGTTTACCCTGATTGAATTAATGATTGTGATTGCCATCATTGCGATTTTAGCGACCATTGCAGTGCCATCTTATCAAAATTATACAAAAAAAGCGGCAATCTCTGAATTATTGCAAGCTGCTGTTCCTTATCGGGCTGAGGTAGAGCTTTGTATCTATAATACAAACACTACAACACATTGTAATGCAGGGAGCCATGGTATTCGTGCAGATGCAATAGCAAGTAAAAAGTATTTAAAAGGCATTACTGTTAAAGCTGGCGTGATTACTGTTACTGGACAAGGGAGTTTGGAAGGTATTAGCTATACACTGACAGCGAGTGGTAACGCCACTCAAGGCGTGTCTTGGGCAGTTAATTGTGGTGCGCAATCCGATATTTTTCCTGCAGGATTTTGTTCATAATGATAGTAGAAAATAGCCCTTTGAAAATCTTGGCACTTACTGGCGAAAGCTTTGAAATCCCTTCACACTTATGGCAAAAAAATCAGCAACAGCAACGTTTTTTATTACGTTACTTTGCTTTGCCGTTGCAAGAAGATGAAAAACAGCTGTGGCTTGGTGTGGATTCTTTAGCAAATTTGTCTGCCTGTGAAGCTTTTTCTTTTTTAACCAATAAACACATTGAGCCGGTTTTATTATCAACAAATGAACTTAAGCGGGCATTGCAACAGCTTGTACCCAAAAAGTTGCAAGTGGAAGAAAACATCCCTACTTTTTATCAAACTCCCCAATCAGATACAGATTCAGCTTCCGATGAACCCTTAATTCAATTACTTAATCAGGTTTTTGAAAGTGCGTTGCAACAACAGGCTTCGGATATTCATTTTGAACCACAGCAACATACATTACAAATCCGCTTCAGAATTGATGGTGTGTTACAAGTACAACCTGCCTTTGCAGGGATATTAGCGACTCGCCTTATTTCTCGTCTGAAATTATTAGCGAAACTCGATATTAGTGAAACTCGCTTGCCTCAGGATGGTTGTTTTCAATTTCAAACCACATTTTCTGATACATTAGATTTTCGACTGTCCACTTTACCGACTCATTTGGGTGAAAAGGCGGTATTACGCTTACAGCAGAATAAACCCGTGCATCTTAGTTTTGCCGAATTAGGGATGACCGCGATTCAACAAACTCAGTTCCAACAAGCATTAATGCAACCACAAGGATTAATTTTGGTCACTGGTCCAACAGGCAGTGGAAAAAGCATTTCGCTTTATACGGCATTGGCTTGGTTAAATACTATGGAAAAGCACATTTTAACCGCAGAGGATCCCATTGAGATCACATTGGCTGGGATTATTCAAACGCAAGTCAATACGCAAATTGGGCTTGATTTCAAGCGCCTGTTACGTACTTTCTTACGTCAAGATCCTGACATTATTATGTTAGGCGAAATTCGTGACGAAGAAAGTGCGTTAATGGCATTACGTGCCGCGCAAACAGGGCATTTGGTGCTCTCTACCTTACATACCAATGATGCACTATCGGCTCTTACGCGTTTACAGCAATTAGGGGTACCTTTACATGAAATTGAACAAAGTTTATTACTGGTGATCGCGCAGCGTTTATTACGTCGTTGTTGTGATTGTCGTGCGGATGGACGGACAAACTGCGCGTGTTATCAGGGATATAAAGGGAGGATTGGAATATATCAATTTTTACAAAAAGATAAAAAGGGACACTTTGTGACAGATTTTCGTAGTTTACACGAAAGTGCGAAGGAAAAAGTCGATTTAGGTATCACGGATGAAAATGAAGTACAGCGTGTATTAGGAGAAGAATGAAGAAATTAAAAATGTTTCGCTGGAAAGGCATAAACCGATTACAGCAAGTGCAAAAAGGGATCATTATTGCGGAAAACAAAGCCATCGCCCGACAATCTTTATTGCTTAAAGGCTTTCATCGACTGCATTTACAACAAAATTGGCAACTGTCAACTACCCCTCAATATGTCGATATTTGTGAGCTATTCACGCAATTGGCGATGCTGTTACAAGCTGCGATTCCCCTTAAAGAAAGTTTAGATTTATTACAGCAAAATTGTATGAATATTGAGTTAACTCACTGGTTACGTCAGTTATTAACCGCGATAGAAAGTGGGTTTCCCTTTTCGACTGCGTTAGCAAAGCAAGAACGTTATTTAACCAAACAAGAATACCAATTGATTTCTGTTGGTGAATCCACTGGCAAGTTACCGTTTGTTTGTGCGCAATTAGCGGCGCAACGTCAACACACACTGGCACTGCGGCGTAAAGTACAGAAAATGTTATTTTATCCTGTGATCGTTTTGACTGTGACCTTGATACTCACCTCACTACTCTTACTGTTTATCGTGCCACAATTTGCAGAGATTTACGCGCATCAATCTTTACCTACCTTTACCGCACTACTCTTTAACTTATCGGTAGGATTACGGCATTATGCTGTGCAATTGATTCTACTTGTCATCTTTATCTTCATTTTCTTAAAGTTTTATGCCAAATCTCGACCCTGGGTATACCGACTAAAACAACATCTGATTTATTGCATGCCAAGGTTGAGGCAAATGACACACTATGCCGAACTTATTCATTTTTGTCGTCATTTACATCTTATGCTCCGTTCAGGTATACCTTTACAACAAGCACTACAAACTTTTTTACCGACGCAAAATGGTCGAGTTTACTCATCCCTGACAGAGAGAAATCTTGCACGTGAGGTAGAGCAGATGCTGATTGGGATTACTCAAGGTTATGCCTTTTCTGAGGTAATTGGATCCACCTTATTCCCTGATATGGCGCAACAGATGTTACAGGTTGGGGAGCAGACGGGCAGATTGAGTGAAATGTTAGAGTATATTGCGGACAGTTACCAACAAAAGTTAGAACATCAGATCGACTTACTCTCACAATTATTAGAACCCCTCCTGATGTTAGTGATTGGTACAATCATTGGGGTCATTTTGTTGGGGATGTATTTGCCGATGTTTAATATGGGGACACTCGTATCATGATACTGTTTGTCGTCATCGCGGGTGGGCTGGTCGGCTTAGGGTGTCGCTATTATCTTTCGCATTTTCGTGATTGGGTTGCGCAAGAGGTTTATTTCTCGTATCAGGCATTATTTGATCACCACCTCCCTGATTTCAATGCAGAAAAATGCACGTTGCCGCGTTTACATTGTGCCCCCCATTGGGTATTTTTTATTGGGTTTTCTGGCTTATTTATCGGTATTGATTGGCTATTTGATCATACGAATCAAGGATTATTCGTCGCCTGTTATTTATCCATTGCGAGTTGTATCGCGTACATTGATTGGCGATATCAACTGATCCCGCTGCAGCTATGTTATGGTCTTTTCTTGATCGGGCTTAGTGCGGCATATTTTGAAGTGAGTCCAGTTGATTTGGCACAAAGTCTCCAAAGCGCGTTAGTAGGATGTTTGGTTTTTTATTGCCTTTATTACCTTAGTAAAAGAGTATATGGTAAAGAAGCCCTGGGTATGGGGGATTGTTGGTTGATGCTTGGTTTAGGTAGCCTGTCGCATTCCGTTTGGTTACCTTTGTGGCTATTTATCGCCTGCCTAAGTGGATTGATGTATGTGCTTTATTTAAGAATAAAAGGGATACACTGTCAGCAATTGCCTTTTGCCCCTTTCCTGATACTCGGTGCATGTTGTGTCATCTTGCCTAATTGGTCCAGTCCACGTATGATGGCATGGTTTTGGCAGTGATAAAAAGGGAAAGTAATGACCTATATTGTTGGGCTGACAGGTGGGATCGGCAGTGGTAAAAGTACGATTGCCAATTTGTTTATGGCACTTGGTGTACCTGTTATTGATGCGGATGTGGTGGCAAGAGATATCGTTAAAAAAGGGACGCTATTGCTTGCAAAAATTGTCGATCATTTTGGTGAGCAAATTTTATCTGAAAACGGTGAGCTTAACCGTGCTAAATTACGCGAACGTATTTTTCATCATGCTGAAGATAAAATATGGCTGAATCAGTTACTCCATCCCGCTATTCGCGCAGAGATGTTGCGCCAATTAGATAGGCAAACTTCGCCGTATGTGTTATGGGTTGTGCCCTTATTAATTGAAAATCACTTAACCTCTTTGTGTCAACGTATTTTAGTTGTGGATGTGACACCTGAAACCCAGATCCAGCGTGCGATGCAACGAGATAGTAATCAGCTTGAGTTGATTCAAAATATTATGGCATCACAGGTTGATCGGCAAACACGATTACAATTTGCGGACGATGTCATTCATAATGATGCAGATTTAACGGTAAATTTACCTGTTTTAAAACAAAAGGTGCTAGAATTACATCAGCAATATTTACAGTTAGCCCACGCACAAAGCGTGTAATGAGAAATGTATGTCAGATGATATTTTCAGTGTGCCTTGTCCGATTTGCCAAAAACAGGTGGAATGGTCAGAAAAAAGCCCATACCGTCCTTTTTGTTGCAAACGTTGTCAGTTAATTGATTTAGGTGAATGGGCGGCAGAAGAAAAGGCGATTCCTTGTGGCAGTGCAGATTTTGCCATGAATGAAGAGCAAGAAGATTGGAGAATGCATTAATGGATATTCAACACCAACAAACTCAACAACAAGGTGTCTTTTTTTGTTTAGACCAAACGGGCAACAAGGTCGCAGAATTGACTTATTATTTTGTGGATGAAAAGACGATTAATGCCAACCATACTTATGTATCAGAAACCCTAAGAGGGCAAGGTATTGCGGATAAGCTTTACCAAGCATTATCTGATTTTGTGCACTATAACCAATTAAATTTGATTCCAAGCTGTAGTTATATTGCCTTGAAATGGCAACGAGATCAGCGCAAATAAACTGAAAAAGTAGGTAAATGCCTACTTTTTTCTTTTATATCATGTTTGTCACTTTCTTGTTTTTTACAATTTATCTGCTAAAATTTGCGGTACTTTTTTGATTAATTCAAGAAAAGTAAGTTCGGATGAAGGTAGCTGGAGAGTAGGGAATTGACCCTACGCCGACGAGGTAAAATCTTTCAGGCGCTGATAATAAGCAGGGACTGTTACTGGACGAACCCTTGGAGAGAGCCGTTATTAAAAGAATAAAACGGCCGCCGAAGGCGCAAAAAGAGCGGTTAATTTTTCCGTTTTTTCAAACGCTCAGGCAAAAGGACAGGGGCAACAAGATATTCGGTTTGATGTTTAACATGCCTGAGTACAGGTGTGCTTTTCTTTTTTAACTCTTCCGCAAAATCCTTTTGCCTCCTTGTAATGTATGATTTTTTACGAGGATCTTTTCATGTCACTAGAATCAACGTTATCTTCAATTAATAGTTTTATTTGGGGACCGCCCTTACTTATTCTCCTTTCTGGTACAGGGCTTTATTTAACCTTCCGTTTAGGTTTTATCCAATTTATTCAGTTGCCTCGTGCATTGTCTTATCTTTTTAGAAAAGAAAAAGGAACAGGTAAAAAAGGTGATGTGTCATCTTTTGCGGCACTTTGTACTGCATTAGCCGCAACCATTGGGACCGGGAATATTGTCGGTGTTGCTACCGCAGTCCAAGCTGGGGGACCTGGCGCCATTTTTTGGATGTGGATCGTTGCTTTATTGGGAATGGCGACAAAATATGCAGAATGTTTGTTAGCGGTGAAATACCGTGTTCGCGATAAACAAGGTTTTATGGCGGGTGGCCCAATGTACTACATTGAGCGTGGACTCGGTATCACATGGTTAGCGAAACTCTTCGCCTTATTTGGTATTTTAGTGGCATTTTTTGGTATCGGAACCTTCCCACAAATTAATGCCATTACTCATGCGATGCAAGATACGTTTAGCGTGCCGATTCCATTAACTGCGTCCATTATTACCGCGTTAGTCGCACTGATCATTCTCGGTGGCGTAAGACGTATCGCGATTGTATCTTCTTATGTGGTGCCTTTTATGGCCGTCCTTTATGTGATGACTTCGCTGATTATTTTAGCGATCAATTGGAAAATTGTGCCACAAGCGATTGAACTGATTATTTATAGTGCCTTTAATCCAACGGCTGCGTTAGGGGGGGCGTTAGGTTATACCGTCATGAAAGCCATTCAGTCCGGTGTGGCGCGTGGTATTTTCTCCAATGAATCAGGCTTAGGGAGTGCACCTATTGCGGCAGCGGCCGCGCAAACTAAAGAACCCGTAAGACAAGGCTTGATTTCAATGACGGGGACATTTTTAGACACGATTGTAGTGTGTTCAATGACCGGCATTGTGTTAGTGATCACGGGGGCATGGCAATCGACAGAGATGGCTGGTGCGGCATTAACGAACCATGCGTTTTCAACCGGATTAGGTTCCCATTTAGGTGGTACCATTGTGACAGTTGGATTATTGTTCTTTGCATTTACCACTATTTTAGGCTGGTGCTATTATGGGGAACGTTGCTTTGTGTATCTTGTAGGAACAAGCAAGCTTAAAGCCTACCGCTTTGTCTTTATTGTGTTAGTGGGATGTGGTGCATTTATTCATTTAGATGTGATTTGGATTCTTGCTGACATTGTGAATGGTTTAATGGCATTACCAAACTTAGTGGCGTTAATTGGTTTACGTCATGTGATTGTTGAGGAAACAACAGCGTATTTTACGCGTTTGAAATCCGATCTCTCGGATGCAGATGAAAATGCTTAATTTATTGAAATATAAGCATAAAGTGATAAGAGGGGGAGGCAATAAAATCCCCTCAATCATATCAACTCTGAATGAATAATCCAGCACTAAATAATAATTTTTCTACTTAGATCATACTTTTTAATTTTTCACCAAAAAATCGGTAAAAAGACTTGAAAACTGAGTGTAAGGCGACTATGTTGTAGTTAAGGATTATTAATAACAAAGGACAAAAAAGTCCCCATTTCAACAGAGAGGTAAATGCTATGACTCTAAATATCACAAGCAAACAAATGGAAATCACCCCTGCAATCCGTGCTCACGTCGAAGATAGACTTGCTAAATTAGGTAAATGGCAAACTCAATTAATCAATCCCCACTTTATTTTAAACAAAATTCCGAAAGGTTTTTCGGTTGAAGCATCGATTGGTACCCCACTTGGAGACTTGTTTGCAAAAGCTGAGTCAGACGATATGTATAAGGCGGTCAACGAAGTAGAAGAAAAATTAGAACGTCAGTTGAACAAATTACAACATAAAGGTGAAGCACGCCGTGCTGATGAACGTTTAAAAGATTCGTTTTAATTATTCTATCAACTGTTAAAACTGCACCTTGAGGTGCAGTTTTTTTATGGTGCGGATTAGCCTCTAGGATGATAACGTGCGTGCAAATGTTTTAGACGCTCTTTCGCAACATGGGTATAAATTTGTGTGGTAGATAAATCACTGTGCCCGAGTAACATCTGCACCACACGCAAATCTGCACCGTGATTCACTAAATGGGTAGCAAAGGCGTGGCGTAGTACATGGGGGGAGAGACTGTCCGCATCAATCTGTGCAATCAGGGCATAATGTTTAATACGATGCCAAAAGGTTTGACGAGTCATTTGCAGTGCTCGCTTACTCGGAAATACCACATCACTGCTTTGCCCATTTAATAAGACTGAGCGAGCATATAACACAAATTGTTGAATCCAATAAGTTGCTTCCTCACCAATGGGCACAATGCGTTCTTTATCACCTTTCCCGATAACCCGCACAATACCTTGCTGAATGTCGATATTTTCTAGCGTTAAAGAAACCAATTCCGTCACTCGCAAGCCTGTAGCATAGAGTAATTCCATCATTGCTTTATCGCGTAGCTCTAATGGCTCATCGACATTAGGTGCATTCAGTAAGTCAGTCACTTGTTGTTCGGTTAAATATTTGGGTAAACGATGAGGTAATTTAGGCGAGCTTAATACCGCACTCGGATCATCGGTGCGGTATTTTTCTCGGTATAAATAATGGAACAGTTTACGAATGGCACTCAGTAAGCGGGCGGTGCTAGTGGCTTTATAGCCTTTTTGGAGGCGTTCACCTAAAAAAGTTTGTAAATCCACTGCATCTAAATTCAGTAATGTTAAGGGCTTTTCTTTACTTTGCTTGTCTAACCATTGTAACAGTGCGGTTAAATCTAAACGATAGGATTGCACTGTATTTTGTGATAAATGATGTTCAATCCACACTTCATTTAAAAATAATTCGATTAACGCACTCTCTTTCATTATTCACACCGTTTAAGTAAGAAGGCATCCACTTTACGAGGAATCACAACCAAGGCTAAGGCCGCAATCCCCATCATCACAAGAAATGTCATTGAAGGGGAAACGGGGTACAACCAACCCGATAACGCCGTTAATAACGCGACCGCAGCACAGCCTGAAATACCATTATACAGTCCTTGCAATTTGGCAATATGGCTAATCGGTTGTGTGGTGAAATAACGAATAATGGCATAATGACTGACCGCGTAAGTCAAACTATGCAAAGTTTGAATTAAGGTCAAAGACCAAACATCTGTGGCGACACTTAATGCCGCCCAACGGATGACAGTTGCAATCGCGGAGAGATAGAACAAAGCACTGACTTTCCAAGTGCGGAAGAGTTTGGTGGAAAAGAAAAACAGTAACATTTCCGCCATCACACTTAATCCCCATAGCAAACTGGTGGTTTGCACGGAAATGCCCAAACTGCTCCAATACAGCACACTATACGCATAATAAGTGGCATGTGAACCTTGAATTAAAGAAATCGCAATAATTAAACGCAGGGTGGTGTTATTTTTCAGTAAGGCTTTAAATGTGATCGTATTTTCCACCGCACTTTGCTGCTCTTCTGGCATGGGGAGCGGTTTAGCCATTTGTAATACGGCATAAAGGGCTAAAAGTGCGGTTAAAATCCAAACAATATTCTGTTCACCAATTAAGTCAATCACATAACCAAATACCACTACGCCGACCACAAAGGCAAAAGATCCGATTAAGCGAGCTTTGCCATAATCTAATTGAATTTGTTGTTGCCAAACGCTAGCGAGGGTATCACTAATGGGAATGCCACCTGCATTCACCATCGCAAATAAGCCGATGGCGATGAACAATAACCAGAAATTTTCTGCCACAAAACTCATCGTCAGTAAAATGGCAAAACCAGACCAAGCCAGATAGCGTAATGCGTAAATGAGTTGTGAGGCTTTTTTAACTAAACTGGCAAAGAAAATACCCCCAATAAAGCGAAACACATAGGAACTGGCAATGACTAAGCCGATCAATTCCTCACCGTAGGCTTGTGATTTTAACCAAACAGGAAAGAACGGCACGAACACGCCATAAGCACAAAAATACCCAAAGAAGCTTAAAGCAAGCCAGTTAAATGCTGAAATTTTCATTAAAACAATTTTTCCATTTGTTGAGAACGTTCGACACAAGCTTGCATAGCTTGCTGGACGGTAGTGTGTAATTGCTGTTGTGTAAAGACAGTCAATGCGGCCTCAGTCGTGCCACCTTTTGAGGTAACATTTTCACGCAAGGTGGCAATCGGTAAATCTGGATTGTCTATTACCATTTTGGCAGCACCGAGCGCAGATTGCTGCACCAATAAACGTGCTGTTTTTTCATCAATATGCATTTTGCTTAAGGCGTGTTGCATGGCTTCCATCAATAAGAAGAAATAAGCAGGGCTACTGCCTGAACCGGCAGTAATCGCATGCATATCGGTTTCGTTACTGACCCAACAGGTTTTACCGACGGCATTGAGTAAATCTTGTGTGAATTGTTTGTATTCAGGCGCCACGTTTTGCTGTGCGAATAACCCCGACATTCCCTCTGACACTAACGCTGGCGTATTGGGCATGACGCGTACAATGTGAGTTGCGCTGGGTAAGCGTGATTGCAATTTCGCCACAGAAACGCCCGCGGCAATCGAAATCACTAATTTTTGGCTAAAATCCACCGCACTGAGTTGTTGGCATACTTCTGCGATCAATTGGGGTTTCACTGCCAGTAATACCACCTCTGATTGTTGAACCGCGGTTTGATTATTCGTCTCGCTAGTCTCTATGACATTTATGCCTTTTTCAGCGAAGGTCTGGCGTTTGACGGCATGAGGATCGCTGACGGTGATCTGGTGAGCGGGATAACCTTGCTTGAGTAATCCAAAAATAATGGCTTGTGCCATATTTCCGCCACCGATAAAGCAAATTGATTTCGCTTGCATATTTTTCTCTCGAACTACGTTACAATACCGAATTATTTAGTCGTCAATGCGACACAAGTTGCTTATTCTACCTTAAAAAAGAAGGAACAAACTATGGTTTGGTTTAAAAACCTCATGATTTATCGCCTAACAAAAGATTTGGATTGGGCATCAGATAGTTTACAACGTGCATTACAACAGTGTGAATATCATCCCTGCCAACAATCAGATATGAGCAAATTTGGTTGGACAAATCCGCTACGTGGCAGTGAAATGTTACATTTCTCAGTGGGAAAACAGATTTTATTAGTCGCACACAAAGAGGAAAAAATCTTACCTGCGCATGTCGTGAAAGCTGAATTAGAGCAACGCATTGAACAACTTGAGCAAAAAGAAAATCGCAAGTTAAAGAAAGTGGAAAAACAAGCGTTAAAAGATGATGTGGTCTCGATGTTGTTGCCTCGTGCATTTAGCAAAAATCAACAAACTACCTTGTGGATCGATACAGAAAATCAGCTTATTTATGTGGATGCTGCGTCTGCCAAACGTGCCGAGGATGCGTTGGCGTTATTACGCAAATCTTTAGGTTCATTGCCAGTCTTGCCATTGAGTTTTGCCAATGAACCCAGTTTAGTCATGACGGACTGGCTGAATAAAGGTCATACGCCAGCTTGGTTGATGCCGTTGGAAGAAGCTGAGCTAACGGGGAGCCAAGAAAGCGGTATTATTCGTTGTAAACAGCAGAATTTAGCATCAGAAGAAATTCAGAATCTATTGCATGCCGGTAAATTTGTCACCAAGTTGTCCTTAGCGTGGGAAGAGCATGTGTCTTTTATACTAAATGAAGATTGCAGTTTAAAACGCCTGAAATTTGCCGATCAAATCCGTGAAAAAAATGATGATATTTTGAAAGAAGATTATGCTCAACGCTTTGATGCGGACTTTGTATTAATGACCAGCATATTAAGCAAGTTAACAGCAAATTTATTAGATGAGTTTGGTGGGGAAAAGGCAAGGTGATAATTTCCCCTTGCTCTGTGTGCATCGGCACTTGATTGCGTAACTGTATATAATCTTTCGTGCTAAGTCAGACTTTGTGGTTCTTTGAATTAAGACGAAAGATCGTCTATAAGTAAAGGGGTGATCAAGCATAAATGAAGGAGTGAATGATGAATACTGTGGCACAAGCGATTGCTTTTTTAAAAACGCAAAAATGGGTGGATTTATCACATGACGTGAATCCAGAGATTCCTTATTTTTCTGCTTTCAAGCCAATTGAAACAAACACCTTATTTACTGTTGAAAATGATGGCTTTTTTGCTACTCAATATACCTTAGTGAGCCAATATGGTACGCATCTTGATGCACCTATTCATTTTGCCCCAAATACACGCTATCTAGATGAGATTCCCGTGCTGGAATTGGTGTTGCCGTTATATGTGATTCATAAAGAACAAGCGGTGAAGGAAAACCCAGATTATCTCTTATCGGTTGACGATATTTTGGCGTTTGAAGCAGAACATGGCAAAATCGCAGAAGGTAGTTTTGTGGCATTTGCTAGTGGCTGGTCGTCCAGATGGCACGATCAGACAGCCTTCTATAATCGTGATGAAACTGGGCAGGCTCATACACCGGGTTGGTCATTAGAGGCACTCAAATTTTTACATGAACAACGCAATGTGAGCGCAATTGGGCATGAAACCTTAGATACAGACAGTGCGCTAGATTTTACGAAAAATAATGATTTAGTGGGTGAGCGCTATTGGTTATCGCAAAATAAATACCAAGTGGAAGTGCTCACCAATTTAGCTCAATTACCGGCAACGGGCGCTGCCATTTTTATTGGTGTACCGAAAATTCAACATGCACCAGGGTTTAACGCCAGAGTCTTTGCGGTGATGGATAGCGAATAAAATAGTCAGAGAGAATAAAAAAAGCCCGTGTGATAGGCACTACACGGGCTTTCTTTTAGAGCGGGAGATTATTTTTTATAAATATAGCTACCATCTGATTGACGAATAAATTTGGCACCATTTTCTAAGCGGAGCTCAGCCACACGTCCTTGCGTGTTAACCGACAGGTGTACTTTATCACCCGCTTTAAAGTTACTTAGTGCATTACCCGCGCCAGTGGCTTTTGTCATTGCATTAACATCCGCAATATTTAAATTGTGATTACGGAAAACCTGCATCAAGCTGACCCCTTGTGGAATAGTTAAGGTTTTACTACTGCTATTGCTGGTTTTCGCGGGACTCGCTTCGACCACAGGCGCCACTTTTTTCTCGACTTTGGCTTTTTCACTTTGGCTTGGTTTTTCTGTGGTTTTCGCTTTTTCGACGGTTTTCGGTTTTTCGGTCACTTTTGACTTGTCAGTCGCAACTTTTTCATTCACCACTTTCTCGACTGTTTTAGGTTTCTCTATGTCAGTCGATACTATTTTGGGTTCTACACTTTGTTCCACTTTGGTTGGTGGGACTACAACGGGCGTGCTTTCCGTTCCTGTTGTTGGAGAATAGTGCGTGTTTTCCTGAGTGACAGGTGCAGTTGTTGCGCTAGCTTGAGCTGTTTCTGCGTTGTTGTCAGCTGGCTGATTTAAGTTATCTAAAACGTTATTTTCAACGGTTTGACCTTTTTCTAATGGCTGAAATTGAATAGGCACAGCTTGGCTATTTTGTTGCTCAAAGGATTGGACCGTTTGTGAGCTTGGCTTGAGTGCAAAGAAAATGATTAATAATAAAATCAAGCCAAATAATGCGACAAATAAACGACGATGACGTTGTGGTAGCATTTGTAAGAATGGCCAAGTTTCGGGGTTTTTCCAATTTACACCTGTTGCAACAACCGCTGCTGCCACAGCCTCTTGGTTTGGCTGTTCGCTATTCTGTTCATTAGTGTTCAAATCAGCCTGTGTGGCATTTAGGGAGGAAGACGCTTCGTTAAATGAAGGTGCTTGAGCAGTGGCATTCAAGGTTGCGTCGTGTTGTGTTTTTTTCGCAAAAACGCCTTTTACGCTATCAAAAAAAGAAGGCGTCGTCGGTTTAGCCATTTTTTTGCGCGTAATTGGCTCTACTTGACTAAATTCTAAATCCAGTTCGTTTTGTTCTGGTTTATGTTGATTTTCTGGGGTGTGTTTTTCTGAATCCACGATAGTACCTCGATTCTAAATAGCTAGCTTACTTACTCATATACACTCAATGTGCGGTCAAAATTTAACTTATTCTAAAGGATATTTGTTCATTTTCCTATGCTGTATAGAGGGTTTTATTCGCTTCTTTGGCAATTTCTCGTGCTAATTTCGGCACTAAATAGCCTGAAGTGAGACTTTGTAATTCTTTGTAAATGGTCAAAGCCTGTTGATCATCGAGATAGAAATGACTGGCACCTTCGACTTTATCTAACAAATGTAAGTAATAAGGTAAAATCTGACTAGCGAATAATTTATCACCTAATTGTTTGAGAATGTGTGCATTATCATTAACGCCTTTGAGAAGAACGGCTTGGTTTAATAGCACAATGCCTGCATTTTTTAGTTTATCCATAGCCTGTACCAAATGTGTATCGATTTCGTTGGGGTGATTAATATGTGTGACCAGTACAGTTTGAAAACGACATGCGGAAAGCATTTGGCAAAGTTGTTCCGTAATACGCTGTGGGATGACGACAGGTAAACGAGTATGAATACGTAAACGTTGTAAGTGCGGTATGTTTTCGAGCTTTTTTATCAACCAATCCAACTCATGATCTTTGGCCATTAGGGGATCGCCCCCTGAAAAAATGACTTCTTCTATTTCTGAATGCTGTGCAATGTAATCCAGTGCTTTTTGCCAATTAGCTTTATTACCTTTGTTATCCGCATAAGGAAAATGGCGACGAAAACAATAACGGCAATTGACCGCACAACCGCCTTTAACCATCAGTAATAAGCGGTTACGGTATTTATGCAAAACACTCGGCACCACCGCCGCTTGTTCCTCTAAAGGATCTTTGCTAAAGCCTTCAACTTGTAAAAATTCTTCACGCGCACTCATTACTTGTAACAAAAGCGGATCCTTGGGGTTACCTTTTTCCATTTTTGCCACAAATGGAAGGGGCACCCTAACAGGAAATAAACGGCGTGCATGGAGGTCTTGTTCAACATATTCAGTGGGTAAATTGAGGGTTTTTAATAAGATTTTTGGGTCGGATATGGCATTGGCTAAGTGATCTGTCCAACTTTGTTCTTCTCTAATGGCTATGTTTTGAGTTAAAATATGCACTTTTAAAAACAATCTCTTTATAACTTGAGGATAATATGGCTACATATACTACCAGTGATTTCAAACCAGGTCTAAAATTTATGCAGGACGGTGAGCCTTGTGTGATCGTTGAAAATGAATTTGTTAAACCAGGAAAAGGTCAAGCATTCACTCGTACACGTATTCGTAAATTAATTTCTGGCAAAGTATTAGATGTTAACTTTAAATCTGGTACCTCTGTTGAAGCAGCTGATGTAATGGACTTAAACTTAACTTACTCTTACAAAGATGATGCCTTCTGGTATTTTATGCATCCAGAAACCTTTGAACAATACTCAGCAGATGCAAAAGCCATCGGTGATGCAGAAAAATGGTTATTAGACCAAGCAGATTGCATCGTCACCTTATGGAATGGTGCACCAATCAGCGTTACGCCACCAAACTTTGTGGAATTAGAAATTATCGATACTGATCCAGGCCTAAAAGGGGATACGGCAGGAACAGGTGGTAAACCGGCCACATTAAGTACAGGTGCGGTAGTAAAAGTGCCATTGTTCGTACAAATTGGCGAAGTGATTAAAGTCGATACCCGTTCAGGCGAATATGTCTCACGTGTGAAATAATCACGACATTGCATGAAATTGCATCAGAAAGGCGAATCGTTGGATTCGCCTTTTGTTTTAGACTTGATATTTCGTTTTGTCACCGATATCAAAATGTAATGGCATTTGCCATTTTTTGACGGCTAAAATCAGGAAGAGTATTGCCACAATCAGTGACATGATTTGTATCACGACAGGGTTATTTAAGAGTAATACACACCACAGCACCGCAACGAATAAGGGTTGTAGATTTAATAAAAACACCCGGAAACAGAAATATTCTTTATAGCATAATCCGCCTAATGTGACTAACGCCCCACCTAAGGCGAGTGATTCAAAACCCAGTACTTGGCAACTCAATGCCACCCACGTTGCCATTTGTAAGATAAGACGAAACGCTTTCATATAAATATGTAAACTTGATGCACACAGTGTCGCAGCAATGAGTAAACCAAGATGGGCAATGTCCGCTTTATAAGGTAAAAGCAACGTCATGATGCCGGCTAAGACAAAGCCAGAGCGGTATAAAATCACCGTGAGATAATCCCAACCATCCATCGGGGATTGAATATGTGGATCAGCCATATGTTACTCCTTTCCGGTTAAAAAACGGATCTGTTGTTGCTCATTGACTTCAAGAATGGACGCCGTATCACCCCAATCACCGAGCACAATGCGGGTAAAGTGCGGTGGAATGTGATGAATATTTTGACGATGAGTATGCCCGTGAATGATTTTTTTAACGCCAAATTGGGCGAAGGTCTGTAACACAAAGTCAGGATTTACATCCATAATTTGGTCAGACTTCCTTTTTTTATCCGCCTTACTGCGTGCTCGAATTTTCTCTGCGATTTTTAACCGCACTTTCAACGGAAGATGTAAAAATAGCCACTGGCGCCATTTTTGGTGCACTTTTTTTCGGTATTGTTGATAGGCAACATCATCAATACACAGCGTATCACCATGACAGAGCAAAACCGTCTCACCATATAAATCAATTTGTTGATAAGTGGGTAATAATGTCATTCCACAAGCGGCAGCAAAGCGTTTGCCAATCAGAAAATCCCGATTACCGTGTTGAAAGTAACATCTGACGCCCTGACAACTCAGGCGATGAATGTGTTGCTGGACAGTATAAATGAGATCGGATTTTTCATCATCCCCAATCCAAAAATCGAATAAATCGCCCAAAATATAAAGCGCCTCCGCTTGTGGCGCAAGTTGCTGCATAAAATCACAGAATAAGGCAGTTAATTGGGGGCGGTTTTCGCTGAGATGTAAATCCGCAATAAAATAGGTCTTTTTCATCCGTTTTATAGCACTCTTTTTTATTTAGAGTAGCACATTTTTTATGTTGATTTATACACATATTCCGGCAATTTCGCTATACTTAGCCAAATATTTGAAGGAATAGCATTATGTTAAAATTATTGCGTACGATAGTGATCGTTTTTTGTTGTATCTTAATTTGTGTGTTGGGGTCAATTTACTCCTTTATCCGTTTTCGTAATCCTAGCAACGTAGGCATTATGGCTCGTTGGTTTGGACGTCTTCATCCCCTCTTTGGCTTAGATGTCGAGCACCGTTTCCCTCAAAATGTCGATAAATTAGGGCGGTGTATTTATATTGGTAATCACCAAAATAATTATGATATGGTCACCATTTCTTATATGGTGCAACCAAGAACCGTGAGTGTGGGAAAAAAAAGTTTAATTTGGGTACCCTTTTTTGGTTTGTTGTATTGGGTGACAGGCAATATTTTGATTGACCGTGAAAATCGTACCAAAGCACACGGCACCATGAATGAAGTCGCTCGCCGTATTCACGATGATAATTTATCCGTTTGGATGTTCCCAGAAGGTACGCGGAGTCGTGGACGTGGCTTATTACCGTTTAAAACGGGGGCATTTTATGCTGCACTAGCAGCGGGCGTGCCTATTGTGCCCGTTGTGTGTTCAACGACACAAGGTAAGATCGATTTAAATCGTTGGAATAATGGCAAAGTGATTTGTGAAATGATGGAACCCATTGATATTTCAGGGTATGACAAAGACAACGTACGTGAGCTTGCAGCACATTGCCATCAAATTATGGCGCAACGTATTGCAGAGTTGGATGCAGAAATAGCACAACAGAGTAACTAACAAATGGATAATCCTGCGCGTCGCCAGTTTTTCAAAACCAGTTTAATCGCCACGGCACTTTCAGTCTTGCCGTCCTCGCTCTTGGCGGCAAGCCGCCAAGCGTTACGTATCCCGCCATTGTTAGAAACTCGGCGAGGTAAGCCGATTTTCCTTAGCCTAGATAGTGTGCAATATCCATTAGAGCATGGCAAAAACGTCGAAGTGTGGGGATTTAATGGGCATTATTTAGGTCCCACAATCAAAATTCGTCAGGGTGATTTTGCCAAATTAAATTATCGTAATACCTTATCGCAAGCAGTTTGTATGACTATTCAGGGGTTGCAAGCGAGTGGCGAGCTACTGGGTGGTGTAGGACGTGCGTTACAGCCTAAAGAAACCTGGTCACCGATAATTCCGATTACTCAACCCGCATCAACCTGTTGGTACCATTCTGTTTCATTAGCAAATTCAGCCTATCAAACTTATCGCGGTTTAGTTGGAATGTGGATTGTGGAGGATCCGCAAAGCTTGAAATCAGGCTTGCCACATAAATATGGTGTTAATGATATCCCGCTGATTTTGCAAGATATGCGTTTGAATACTCAGGGATTACAATTATTTCAGCCAAATCAAAACGCTTTTTTAGGTAATCGCTTGTTTGTGAATGGACAAGAAGCCCCTTATCTTAATGTACCACGAGGATGGGTTCGATTACGTTTAGTCAATGCCTCGTTATCACGTCATTATGAATTGCGTTTAGATGATGATCGCGATATGCGTTTGATTGCAACTGATCAAGGTTTTTTACCGCAAGCTAAAATCTTGAAATCCATTGTGTTGGCACCCAGTGAGCGCATTGAATTATTGATTGATTTGAACGAAGGGGAAAATGTCCGTCTTATTGCCGGTGAAAAACGGGATGTTTTGTATATTTTCACTTCGCTTTTCGCTGATGAAAATGAATTAGTCGATAATACTGTGTTAGAGCTCCGTCCTGAAGGGCTTGCTTCGGTCTTTTCCAAACAGGCTGAACCACAATTCAACACGGATGCGGTGGCGAATTTAGCCAATAAAGTGGTACAAGAACGCCACTTTCATTTTGATGTCAATACGGGAATGGTCAATGACAAGCACTTTGATCCTAAACGTGTCACCAATGCTAAATTAAATACAACCGAACGTTGGACCTTAACCGCAAATGGTGCCATGGGGTTTCGTATTCAAGGTGCTAAATTTTTGATCGAAAGCATTGATGATACACCAATAGAACAAAGTGAAGTTGTCTGGAAGGACAGTGTGTTGATTAAGGGTAAAGTCCAAATTTTAGTAAAATTTGAACAAATGTCATCGAATAATCACCCTTTCTTGTTTGGATCCTCAAATTTAATGTTAGCCGATAAAGGGTGTATCAGGTTGTTGGTTGTGCAATAACAGGGATAACGAAAAGGCGCGGAAATCAATCCGCGCTTTTTGTTTAAGTCTTTGGGGCTTTTCTTAACAAAAGACGTAACACCACCATGGCATACATCATACTCGGTAAAGCAAACATCATCGCATAAAATAGCAGTGCTAAACTCTGTTCCCATAACGACATGGGTTCAGTGAATGTTTCCTGAAACAGAAAGAAAGACAACACTGTTAAGGTATAAAAGAAACTGATTGCGCCTGAGAAAAACGCAATTTGCACTAGATTACGTTGATGAAATTGGTAATACACACAAACTAAAGCAAATAAAAAAGCTGGTACAGTGGTTAAAATAAAGACATCCGTTAACCCTTTGAGATGGAACGCATGAAAAAAGGGGAGGAAGAGGGAAAAAATACCCTGCGTGATGAGCGGGAAAAGGATTAACGTTTTTTTATTTGCCATGTCAGTTATCCTGTCTATACACCGACAACACAGCGCCTATCGAAAAAGGAAATAGGCGCTATCTCGGTCGCTGATTAACGTTTGGATTTCTTAATAAACTTCATTAAGCGTTTGCGTTTGCGTAATTGATTTGGCGTCAATTTATTACGTTTACCTGCAAATGGATTATTGCCTTCTTGGAATAATAAACGAATAGGTGAGCCGATGATTTTCAAACTACGACGATAATAATTGGATAAATAACGTTTGTAAGCGTCAGGGAGTTTATCCATTTGGTTGCCGTGTATCACGATAATAGGCGGATTATAACCACCTGGATGGGCGTATTTTAGTTTAATGCGACGACCGCCCATCATTGGTGGCTGGTGCTCATCGGTTGCCATTTGTAAAATACGTGTCAACATCGATGTGGTCATTTTTTGTGTCGCACAAGCATAGGCTTCTTGAATAGAGTCAAATAAGTTACCCACGCCACTGCCGTGTAAAGCAGAAATAAAATGCACACGAGCAAAATCAATAAAATCTAAACGGCGATCAAGCTCCGATTTCACTTGATCTTTAATATCTTGATTTAAACCGTCCCATTTGTTCACCACGATCACCAATGAACGTCCCGCGTTTAAAATAAAACCTAGCAAAGATAAGTCTTGATCAGACACGCCTTCGCGCGCATCAATGGTTAACAGCACCACATTAGCATCTTGAATTGCTTGTAAGGTTTTGATCACTGAGAATTTTTCTACCGCTAAATGGACTTTGCCACGCTTACGTACCCCGGCAGTATCAATAATGGTGTAATGCTGTCCATCGCGTTCCATGGGAATATAAATACTGTCGCGCGTTGTACCGGGTAAGTCATACACGACCACGCGATCTTCACCTAAAATGCGATTTGTTAAAGTCGATTTACCCACATTTGGACGTCCAACAATGGCGATTTTGATATTTTTATCTTGTTGATCCAGTTCTTCGGCAATGGCGTCATCTAACAGGGCGGTATCTTCTTCATTAGAGAAATCGAAATCGTGATCCCATTCGTCTTGTGCTTCTACTTCAGAAATATCTGGATTTTCTACCGCACGTTGCTCAGGCTTTTCGGCATTCATTTTCTCCGCAATCGGTGCTAAAACTTGTTCCATTAACGCAGAGACGCCACGCCCTTGCGATGCAGCAATTTGTTCGATCTCACCTAAACCTAATTGATAAAACTCAGCACAATGGGAATCCGCATCAATGCCATCGGTCTTATTTGCCACAACAACGGTGATTTTATGTTGGCGTTGACGTAAATAGTTTGCGATACCAATATCAGCAGACGTTAAGCCAGCGCGGGCATCCACTAAAAACAGCACCACATCGGCTTCTTCAATGGCAAGCAAGGATTGCTCCGCCATTTTTTCTTCCACCCCTTCTTCTGTGCCATCAATCCCGCCAGTATCGATCACGATAAAATCATAACCTGCAATATGGGCTTGGCCATATTTACGGTCGCGCGTTAAGCCGGGAAAATCCGCTACCAACGCATCACGTGTGCGGGTTAAACGGTTAAATAATGTTGATTTTCCCACATTTGGGCGACCAACAAGAGCCACTACAGGCGTTGTCATAAAAAAACCTCTTATTCAGTATTTCTGCCTATGGATTCATAGTGCAGTCAAAAATGGTGTCATTATAGCGGATTTTGCAAGAGATGAGAAATGTACAACGCAGAGGTGAAAGCGTGACGGAAAAGCGTAGGCTGTTCATCAGCAATAGCAAAATAAAAAAGTGCGATTTTTCAACCGCACTTTCGATCAAGCGCACAGATTACAGATTAACGTTGTCCTTTACGTGTGAAGCCAATATAAAGGCAGAATATAAATCCAGCCAATAAGGCATAAGGCGTGTAGTTGGAAATTCCCGCACCTGAAGCAGCTAGGCTAAAGTTATGTGCTGCTGCGGCACCAAGTAACATGCCAACAATAAAGAAAGTGGCATCATTGTTTCCTTCACCCACATGGACTAACTGTTTACCTGGGCACCCTCCGCCTAAGGAAAAGCACAAACCACATAACGCCATTCCTAAGAAATTCCATAAGTATTGGTTATGTGCAATAGGTTGTTTTTCCAGACCTAAATGGAATTGACCTAAGAGGGCGTTAGTGATCATGGCGAATACGACGATAGCAATGACACCGTTTAATAACGCACTATCGCGGAATAAAATGAAATTTCGGAATGCGCCGATAGAGCAGAAACGAGAACGTTGCATTAATACCCCAATCAATAGCCCTGCACTGAGCGAGAACCACAGATTGGCGTGTTGTGCGCCCGGCCCTTTTTCAGAGAAGAAAATCGGTAAGCCTTCGCCAAAACTAAATCGGGTGATAAGGGAAATAAACAGTAACACACTCACAGCAATGGCAATATAGCTCGTATATTTATTTTGTTCCACCGCTTTCCCTAAAGAGAAATCGCGTTTTGCAAAGAAGATCCCGCCTAGTACACCAGCAAAGAGTCCCACGATACCCGCAATGCTGGTTAAATCACCACCACCTAAACGGAGATAAGCACGCCAAGGGCAACCTAAGAAGGTTAATGCACCAAGCATAGCAAAAAAGCCTAAAATTATCCGAATGAACGGGCTTGAGCCACCACGAGGACGGAACTCTTTACTGAATAAGGCACTGATTAACGCACCTAAAATCAAACCAATGATTTCTGGGCGGATGTATTGTAATGGAGAGGCTTGGTGTAAACCGACTGCGCCTGCCGTATCGCGTAAGAAACAAGCTGCGCAGAAACCCATATTACCAGGATTGCCATTGTAGGTTAGAAGTGGAGCAACGATACCAAGTGCAGCACCTGCAACCACAGGCCAAGTGAAAATTTTCATAATTAGACCCTTGTGATATCTGATGTAAAATTAAATTGTGAGTGTATTTGATTAAATACGGATGCTATTTTATCGGAAGTGCATTTTTTTTGCTGTTTAAAATCACTAAATTGAGAGAAAGATCAAAATATTTCTGTTTTTAGCCAAGTGCTGAGTGAGAGAAAAAACGGTATTAAATGGAAGATGAAAAGTAAAAAAGCCACTTTTAATAAGTGGCTTTTTCAAAAATTCGTTGGCGGAACGGACGGGACTCGAACCCGCGACCCCCTGCGTGACAGGCAGGTATTCTAACCAGCTGAACTACCGCTCCGTAGTAGAATAAAATTGGCGGAATGGACGGGACTCGAACCCGCGACCCCCTGCGTGACAGGCAGGTATTCTAACCAGCTGAACTACCACTCCGCACAGGTGAGGCGTATATTAATGTTCAAGCCGCTTTTCGTCAACTTTTTTTTTCATATTTGCCCTCAGCTGCTCAATCAATGAACGAATTTATGAGTGTGTTTTGAGTTCAGCGAGACGCTTTTCCCATAAGCAATTGCCTTTACTTTTTTTATTTAATAAAGCGAGGTAATCAAGATGGGCTTGCAGTTCATCGGCACTCGGTTGTAGGCGTTTTAAATCTTGCGAGAACGCCACCGCACTTTGGATTTGTTCTTGGACGGTGGCAATAGCGATGTCGGGTTCATTTTCATCAAATAAGCTCGTTTGTCCCCCCGTCATCGTGAGGTACACATCGGCTAAGATCTCCGCATCCAGTAACGCGCCATGTAGGGTTCGCTTGCTGTTATCAATGCCTAAACGATCGCAAAGGGCATCTAAACTATTACGTTTACCGGGGTACATTTGGCGTGCCATTTGTAGGGTATCGGTCACCATACAAATCGCATCAGTATTGATGTTTAAATTCAGTTTTTTAAACTCATAATCCATAAAGCCCACGTCGAAGGGTGCATTATGAATGAGCAATTCGGCACCTTGAATATAATCAATAAATTGTTGTGCAACCTCATTAAACAGTGGCTTATCTGCCAACATTTCATCGGTGATGCCGTGGACTTTGATCGCATCTGGATCAACAGGGCGTGTTGGTTTGATATAAATGTGGAAATTATTGCCAGTTAATCGGCGATTGATCATCTCAACCGCCCCGATTTCAATAATGCAATGCCCTTCATAGTGGGCACCAAATTGGTTCATCCCCGTCGTTTCGGTATCCAGTACAATTTGGCGTGTGGGTTGAATTGATGGCGTCATTTTCTTTCTATCTCTTTTCGTTAATTTCGGTTATGATCTTGGCTTAATAGGAAATTGTAACAAAGATTATGCAAAAACAAATTGAAATTTTTACGGATGGTTCCTGTTTAGGCAATCCCGGTCCAGGTGGGATCGGCGTATTGTTACGTTATAAACAACATGAAAAACAGATTTCAACAGGTTATTTTTTAACAACCAATAACCGTATGGAATTGCGTGCGGTGATTGAAGCTTTGAATACCCTCAAAAAACCTTGCTCGGTGACGTTACACAGCGATAGCCAGTATATGAAAAATGGCATCACCAAATGGATTTTTAATTGGAAAAAAAATAACTGGAAAGCCAGCACCGGTAAGCCCGTCAAGAACCAAGATTTATGGATACAGCTCGATCAAGCTATACAACGCCACAATATTCACTGGCAATGGGTAAAAGGGCATTCCGGCCACATTGAAAATGAAATCTGCGATCAACTCGCTAAAGCGGGCGCAGAAAATCCTACGTTGCAAGATGTGGGCTATCAGCCAGAATAAAATTTTTCCAAAAACTGACCGCACTTTTACGCTTTTAGCTTCCCAATATCAGCCAAAATCTAAAACAAACTCTGTTGCCCGATTAAAAACTCGGGCGTTGCTTTCACCGTAAAACCATATTCCACCAAATAGCCTTTCAAACGCTCAATATTGTAGAACGAATGACTTTTCGTCGTATTTTGAAAATAGAGATATAGCCGGTCAAATTCGTTTCTGTGCTGATTTAGCAGCTTTGCTAAATTTTGCAATTCCGTGTCATTGTAACGGTAATCGTGTCGTTCCTGTGCCGATTGCGCTTGCCACCAATTCGGATTGCGACCGTGTAAACGTAAATAGGCGGTACGTTGATTGGCATAAAATTGAAAAGCAGGTAAACCAATATTTTGCGGATAATCCGCATTGCACCAAATCAGTTTCTCTTTACCGCGAAAATAATCCAACACAGCTTGGTTATGCCAACTCGGATGACGAAATTCAATGGCTAGCACCTCCTCTTGAAACCAAGCAACCAGTTCAGCAAGATAATAACGATTGGTAGGAGTTCGCTCAAAATTGCTCGGAAACTGAATAAATAAATTGGCTAAGCAATCCTGATCTTTTAAGGGGTTTAACGCGACTAAAAAGGCGTCTGCCTGTTCTCTTGTAGCGGTGCGTTTATGACTAAAATCTTGATGCAATTTCACTGAAAACTGTAACCGCCCTTGCGCCTTTTCCACCATCCCTTGTAACGCCTTCATTCCAATCGGCGCATGAAACGTACTGTTGATTTCAATCGCATCATAATGTTGACTATAAACCGTCAAAAACTCACTTTTATCTGTGCCAAAGGGGTACAGCGTCCCGATTAAATCTGTATCGCTATAACCGCCTGTGCCGAGGTAAATATGGGGATGGTGCATTGCTTTTTGTTGAAAGTGAAAAATAGAATTAGTTTAGAGGGAATTGTGCAAAAGGCAAGGGGGAGTTAGACTTGTTAAAGAAAAGAGCGGTTTAAGCTCTGCGAATTTTAAACGTAATGGCACTCGTCGAAGACGAGCGCCATCAGGGGCATGACTGTTTATGAGTAGCTTTTCTTTATTCTAATTCTAATGTTATTTTTGATATATCGCACTAACATTATTAAGTTCTTGAATGTTCATCTTAGTTACTATTTGGCTAAGCTATATTGTTATATTATATTTGTTTTCTAATAATTTAACATCTTTAATGAAGTTTAAATATGCTCTATAGTCACTAGGGGTTGATGGTATTGATATTTTACGATTTTTTGGAGATATTAATATATGATGTTTTTTCCCTTTTCGCCAACTCCAACCTTGTTTTATCTTTTGAATAACGAAATTATTTATTTTGGATTCTTTACTAAATCTAATCATAAAATAGTCCTCATGTGTATTATCATAATGGCTATATTTTTATAGATTTAATATGGTTATTAAAGTGATATATTTATGATATTTAAAGATAAATCATAATATTTGGAAATTAATTGTAATTCTTATAAAAAAGAAACCTAAGCGGCTAGCATAACTAACGGCTTAGGTTTCACCCACCCCTATCCCTTAAACCTAATAATAGCGTTCGAATACTTAGCATTACTTTTTTTCTATCTTGCAATAGCAAGAAACTATTATTAGACCAAAAATTATTTGCGTTCGCGTTGCAAATGCAAAGGGCATTTTGCAAGACTTATACTAAAAAGTAAGCAAATAGTTTGAGCGTCATGCTCATATTGAACCTTTAAGGCGGTTCATCTCCTGTTTGGGTTATTTACCAAGATGCAGGATATTCTTCGATTCCTTCAATAGAGAAACCATTTTCCAATAATGCTTTTCTAACTAAAAATGGTAGAGTTGTAATATCGCTTGGATATTTTTGAAATATTTCTTCATTCCGACTCCATTCATCTATTTTATCAACAACTTGTTGAGCTGTTTTGATATCTGTTATAGTTGAAAACCAAAGAGCATCGTCAACGCTATTTTCTAATTTTTCGTTAGTGAAGTTAAATTTAAATCTTGATTGTACAATTATTCTAAAAGTGTTATTACCTTGATAATGAATGATAAATTTAAGTTCTGGTATTTTCTTTAGTTTTGCTCCTTCCCTTCTCATACCATATAGTGCATGAGACAAAATAACTCGGCCTTCAACCTTATAGAATATTTTTTCCTGTGTATCGTTATTTATAGTCCAATATAATCTAAAAGTTTTTCTTCTTAATTTATGTCCAAATAAATCTAATAAGGGTTTGAGTTGTTGCTCAGTTCCGTGTTTTTCACCTTTATTCCAAGCGCTTACAACAGATTGGTGAGTTCTACAAGTTTTAGCTATTTCACTTTGTGTCCACCCTTGATTAAGAGCTAATTGAATTAACTCTCTGGTCCATTTAAATGGTTTTTTATTTTTTTTATCCATATTGAATGCCCTAATGAAAATAATCTGAATTGGATTATAATTATGTGACTAATGTTATTCAAATGATATTACAATGATAAAAGTATTATAATAAATGATAAATTTATATTGTTATCATTTCATAGTCAGACTTAACCTTTTCAGCATTCTTATTTCATCCCCATATTTGCGTTTTGCACAGACTATTCCTTAGTCTTTAATGCATTCAAAGAAGAAAATTTCCTTGTAGAGAGGGAAGTAGTCAACAGCATAGTAGCTTTAAATGCATCACAAATCTCACCACCCCTCATCAACCGCACAAATCGAAATACTCCACCTACCAGCAATTTCTCGAATACGCTCGTATTCTTCAAAAGAGAAAATCATAAACAAGCAGCTGTCATTGCCGTTCCAATAGTTACAAAGGGTATAATTTTGTGGTGCTAGTGCTTGTTGAACGTAAGGGTAGAGCGCCTCATTATAGGTTTCTTCGGGGCATTGGACCTTGATTTTATTGGTCAGCATACTATTGACCGCATATTCCAATTCTTCCGCATCAAATTTCCAATCAGTCAATTTAGAAAGGGCTTGTTGTTCGAGAATATCCGCCAAACTTAGACTCGGATAGTGTTGACCGTCCATAACAAACGCATTTTCATCCCAATCGAAATACTCATCATAATGTTCGTGTTCAGGATCTTCTGGCAAAATCCCTTTTTCTTGCCAATATAAATAGCCATCCGCCCACTCACCTTGTGCTTCAAAAAGGACTGTAATATCGTCTATATAGTGTTCTATAAACGCCTCATCGACTAGTGATAGGCGTAAAAATTCTGTGAGCTCTTGTTTTAATTCGGTGTTCATTTTTACATGGTTTTATTAATGTGATATGGATTTTCTCTTTACTTAGAATAATCCCTTACCCCAAAAATCGCCGTCCCGATTCTCACCATGGTTGATCCACATTTAATCGCGCTTGCCATATCATCAGTCATGCCCATTGATAAGGTGTCGATTTGTGCATCGGGTAACGCCTGTTTGAGTTGTTTAAATAACACGTTCATTTGAGTGAAGGCTTGTTCCTGTGTGGCAAGATCGTCAGTAGGTGCGGGGATAGCCATTAAACCACGGAGGCATAAGTGCGGTAAGTTTTGGATCTGTTTTGCCAGCTCAAGCATTTCGTTGGGGTGAATGCCAGATTTGCTGTCTTCGTCGCTGATGTTAATTTGGATTAACACATTCAGTGGCTTTTTGTCATGTGGACGTTGTTCATTGAGACGGTCAGCGATTTTTTTGCGGTCAAGGGTTTGCATCCAGTCAAAATGTTCTGCCACTAATTTGGTTTTATTCGATTGAAGCGGGCCGATGAAATGCCATTCAAGAGGGATATTTTTTTGTGCAAAATATTGAATTTTTTCCACACCCTCTTGCACATAGTTTTCGCCAAACGCGGTTTGCCCAGCTTGGTAAGCTTGATAAATATCTTCGACGGGTTTGGTTTTTGAAACGGCGAGTAATGTGACCGTACTTGCTGGGCGTTGGTCATGTTGTGTGGCTTGTTGTATGTATTGTTGAAGTTGTGCTAAATTTTGTTCAATTGTCATCGGGTGTATCCTACATCCTGATCAGGGAAACGGGGAAAAATAAAATTTTTTGCCAATATATTACAAGATGTAAAGGCTTTTTAAAAATTTATCCTGTTTTTTCATTTTCTGTTTGACAACCTAAATAAATTTCGGTATTTCTTACACACTATTTTTTACTTTTGATTTGAAAAGATGAGTAAACGCACTTTTATCACCATGATTATGACCACCACTATTATTATCAATAGTGCGGGTTAGTGCGTAACAAAAAGATCGAATTCCACAAAACCCGTACTCAATAAAAAGTGCGGGTTTTTTTATGAAATTTTTATTCAATTTTTAAAATTCACAACATCGAGGAGATTTTATCATGCGTGTATTAAAATTCGGGGGGACGTCTTTAGCCAATCCAGAACGTTTTTCGCAGGCAGCACAGCTTATCGAAAAAGCCCATTTTGAAGAACAGGCTGCCGGCGTGTTATCTGCTCCCGCCAAAATTACCAATCATCTTGTTGCCCTTTCTGAAAAAGCCAGTTTAAATCAACCTACCGATACCCATTTTAATGAAGCCATTGAGATTTTCTATAATATTATTCATGGTTTGCACGCAGAAAATAATCGTTTTGATCTTGAGGGCACAAAAGCTTTAATTGATGCGGAGTTTGCCCAAATCAGCCAGCTCATTGAACAAATTCGTCAACAAGGTTTTGTCTCCGATGCGGTGAAAGCCACGATTGATTGTCGTGGTGAGAAACTGTCTATTGCGATGATGAAGGCTTGGTTTGAAGCCCGTGGTTATGATGTGACTGTGATTGATCCAGTCGAAAAATTATTAGCACAGGGGAGCTATTTAGAGTCTTCAGTCGATATTGAAGAGTCCACAAAACGCGTTGATGCCAAATCGATTCCGACTAAAAATGTGGTCTTAATGGCAGGCTTTACGGCAGGGAATGAAAAAGGTGAACTTGTTTTACTCGGGCGTAATGGGTCAGATTATTCCGCAGCCTGTTTAGCCGCGTGTTTGGGCGCCAGTGCCTGTGAAATTTGGACTGATGTCGATGGTGTCTTTACTTGTGATCCGCGTTTAGTGCCGGATGCCCGTTTATTGCCAAGCTTGTCTTATCGCGAAGCGATGGAACTCTCCTATTTTGGTGCCAAAGTGATCCATCCACGTACTATTGGGCCATTAGTGCAAAGCAAAATTCCTTGTTTGATTAAGAATACTGGTAATCCTTCTGCGCCAGGTTCAATTATTGATGGCAATGTGCAATCTGAACAGCTACAAGTAAAAGGGATTACTAATCTTGATAATGTAGCAATGTTTAACGTATCTGGCCCAGGTATGCAAGGCATGGTGGGCATGGCGTCACGTGTTTTCTCTGCCATGTCAAATGCAGGCGTGTCGGTCATTTTAATTACGCAATCTTCTTCTGAGTACAGTATCAGTTTTTGCGTGCCAGCCAAATCTGTTGACATGGCGAAACAGGCGTTAGAGAAAGAATTTGAGCAAGAATTAAAAGTGAATGCGCTTGAGCCTATTGATGTGATTCGTGATCTGTCTATTATTTCTGTGGTGGGTGATGGCATGAAGCAAGCAAAAGGGATTGCGGCCCGTTTCTTCTCAGCCCTTGCACAAGCAAACATTAGTATTGTGGCTATTGCACAAGGTTCGTCTGAACGTTCTATTTCTGCGGTCGTTTCACTGAATAAAGCGATTGAAGCGGTGAAAGCGACACACCAAGCCCTTTTTAATAATAAAAAAGTCGTGGATGTGTTTTTAGTTGGCGTCGGTGGTGTCGGTGGTGAACTGATTGATCAAATTAAACATCAGAAAAGTTATTTAGCGAAGAAAGATATTGAAATTCGTGTATGTGCAATTGCTAATTCAAATAAAATGTTATTAAAAGCAGATGGGTTGAATTTAGAAAATTGGAAAGCGGATTTAGAACAAGCGACTCAACCTTCTGATTTTGATGTGTTATTGTCATTTATTAAATTGCACCATGTGGTAAATCCTGTGTTTGTGGATTGTACCTCAGCGGACTCGGTGGCGGGATTATATGAGCGTGCATTAAATGAAGGTTTCCATGTAGTTACGCCAAATAAAAAAGCCAATACGCGTGAACTGGCGTATTATAATGCATTACGCGAAAGTGCTCGTAAGAACCAACGCAAGTTCCTGTATGACACAAATGTGGGAGCAGGTTTACCTGTCATTGAAAACTTGCAAAATTTATTGGCCGCAGGCGATGAAGTCGTTAAGTTTAGTGGCGTATTGTCGGGTTCCTTGTCCTTTATTTTCGGTGAGTTAGAAAATGGGTTGTCTTTATCTGAAGCCACGACACTTGCCCGTGAAAAAGGCTTTACCGAACCAGATCCGAGAGAGGATCTTTCTGGACAGGATGTAGCCAGGAAATTGTTGATTTTAGCCCGTGAAACTGGTGCACAATTGGAATTGGCGGATGTTGAAGTAGAAAGTGTGTTACCTGCCGGCTTTGCTGAAGGCAAAACCACACAAGAGTTTATGGCGATGTTACCACAATTGGATGCCCAATTTAGTCAACGTGTAGCCGAAGCGAAAGCGGCGGGGAAAGTATTACGCTATGTGGGGCAAATTGAAAACAGCAAATGCAAAGTCGCGGTGTTAGAAGTGGATGCCGATGATCCTTTATATAAAGTGAAAAATGGCGAAAACGCGTTAGCGTTCTATACGCGCTATTATCAACCGATCCCATTGCTTTTACGTGGTTACGGGGCGGGCAATTCCGTGACGGCAGCAGGGATCTTTGCGGATATTTTGAGAACGCTACAAAATTAAGTGGACATAACATGGAAAATAATATGCTCAGAATTTATGCACCAGCATCCAGTGCAAATTTAAGTGTGGGATTTGATACCTTGGGGACCGCCGTGTCCCCGATTGATGGTTCTTTGTTAGGGGATGTCGTGCAAATTGAGCCAATTCCTACTGGCTTTGAGTTAGACAGTGCGGGTTATTTTGTGCGTAAATTGCCGAAAGAACCACAGAAAAATATTGTGTATCAGGCATATGTCCTTTTTAGTGAACGTTTAAAGTTACGTAATGTACAGGTGCGTCCGCTCCGATTAACCTTAGAAAAAAATATGCCGATTGGTTCTGGATTAGGATCAAGTGCCTGTTCTATTGTGGCCGCATTGGTAGCGCTTAACCAGTTTCATGGTGAGCCTTTTTCTAAAATGGAATTGTTAGAAATGATGGGAGAGCTAGAGGGACGTATTTCAGGCTCAATTCACTATGATAATGTGGCGCCTTGCTATTTAGGTGGGGTACAATTGATGGTGCAATCCTTAGGTAACATTTGTCAACAATTGCCTTTCTTTGATGAGTGGTATTGGGTGTTGGCGTATCCTGGCATTGAAGTGTCTACCGCAGAGGCGCGAGCAATTTTACCGAAAAGTTATACCCGTCAAGATGTGATTTCACAAGCGCGTCATTTAGGTAGTTTTGTGCATGCTTGCCATACTCGACAAGCCCAACTTGCCGCTTTAATGATGAAGGATGTGATTGCGGAGCCTTATCGTGAAGCCTTGTTACCTAATTTTGCTGATGTGAAACAAGCTACGCGCGATTTAGGCGCGTTGGCGACTGGAATTTCGGGTTCAGGACCGACGATATTCGCGATTGCGCCTGATTTAGGCACAGCGATGAAGTTATCCACCTATTTAGAAAACCATTATTTGCAAAACAATGAAGGGTTTGTGCATATCTGTAAAGTGGATAACCAAGGTGCGAGAGCGCTCGATTAATTGAATAACGGAAAACAATATGAATTTATACAACATTAAACATCCAGAAGAACAAGTCAATTTTGCTCAAGCGGTCCGTCAAGGATTAGGAAAAAACCAAGGATTATTTTTTCCAGAAACCTTACCGCACTTTGATGATATTGATGCACTGTTAGCCTTACCATTAGTAGAACGTAGTCAGACGATTTTATCTGCGTTAATTGGCGAAGAAATTGCAGCAGCGCAGTTAGCGAAAATGGTAGAAAATGCGTTTACCTTTCCAGCCCCAGTGACAAAAGTGGAAGAGGGCGTTTATGCACTGGAACTATTCCACGGGCCGACCTTAGCCTTTAAAGATTTCGGTGGGCGTTTTATGGCGCAAGCCTTAGCCACGGTACGCGGTGAGGGAAAAATTACTATTCTCACGGCGACCTCTGGTGATACAGGGGCGGCAGTGGCACACGCCTTTTATGGTTTAGACAATATTGATGTGGTGATTTTATATCCACAAGGAAAAATCAGTCCGCTACAAGAAAAGTTATTCTGTACACTCGGTGGCAATATTCGTACGATTGCAATTAAAGGCGATTTTGATGCTTGCCAAGCATTAGTGAAACAAGCGTTTGATGATGCAGAATTACGCCAAGCTATCGGTTTAAATTCAGCTAACTCAATTAATATTAGCCGTTTATTAGCGCAGGTTTGTTATTACTTTGAGGCGGTTGCACAGTTACCAAAAGTGGCACGTGACAATCTTGTGGTATCGGTACCCAGTGGTAACTTTGGTAACCTGACCGCAGGCTTAATTGCGAAATCCTTGGGCTTGCCGATTAAACGTTTTGTCGCATCAACGAATGTCAATGATACAGTACCGCGTTATTTGCGTAGTGGAAATTGGCAGCCGAATGACACGGTGGCGACGTTATCCAATGCGATGGATGTCAGTCGTCCAAATAACTGGCCACGTGTTGAAGAGTTATTTAAGCGCAATGGTTGGGCATTATCAGATTTGCATTCAGATGCCGTCAATGACGATGAAACAGCGCAAACTTTAACCGAAATGTATGCCAAAGGTTACTTGTGTGAACCACACGGTGCAGTAGCTTATCGTGTGTTAAAGCAAGATTTACAACCTGGTGAAACGGGTTTATTTCTTTGTACCGCACATCCAGCGAAATTTAAAGAAAGTGTTGAACGTATTTTAGCACTTGAATTACCGTTACCAACGGCATTAGCCAAACATGCGGTGTTACCATTACTTTCTGATGTAATGGAAAATGATTTTGCTAAGTTACGTGCCTATTTATTGGCTTAAATCCTATCGCCCTCTCTAGCTTAGGGAGGGCTGAACACCTTCAATATCCAATGATTTATCCTTTAATTTATTCTAGTGCAAGTTCGCTATGCCGAACAAGGAAACACTTGCCATGACAAGGACGCTTATTGCTTATGGCAATATCAATGCCCCCTATCCTCTCGACACAATTCCACGCGAATTACTGATTGAGAAATTACAACAACCACAATCAACCAATCAACGCGTACAAAAACGTCATCGTTGCCGTTGGGTGGCACATTTTTTATTGTGGCAACTGCTTAAAATTTCACAAAAACCGACCGCACTATTAAAGCACATTGATTATACAGAAAGCGGTCGCCCTCAGTTACCTGTGCGTGATGTTGATTTTAATATTAGCCACTCAGGCGATTGGGTTGCCGTTATTTTACGTGTGAATGCACAAGGCGACAGTGTCGTTGGCATTGATATAGAATCACCACAGAAAACACGCAATTATCCTGCGTTATTGGCTTATTTTGCCTCGCCTTCTGAGCAGGATTGGTTTGCCAAACAGCAAGATAAGAAAGGCAGTTTTTATTTATCTTGGTGCTTACGAGAGGCCGTATTGAAATCACAAGGGGTGGGGATTGTTAAGCTGTCTGCTGTCCAGCATGATCCCCTATTACGTCAAATTCAATCGCCACATTGTCCCGCGGGTCAATTAGTTTTTAGTCACGGATTGCCGTTTTATTTGGCTTATTTTATTAATCAAACGCAGCACTTAAATGTGCAGTACTTCGTTTGGCAAGGGCAAACACTATGTGAAACGACCTTACAAGATGTCACTTACTATAAG
This sequence comes from Bisgaard Taxon 45, assembly GCA_030783905.1. GTDB lineage: Bacteria > Pseudomonadota > Gammaproteobacteria > Enterobacterales > Pasteurellaceae > Pasteurella. Next base: position 559,634 of record JAQAHH010000006.1, read on the forward strand.
GTGAATGAAAACATAGAAATGACCAATTTCATCTCATGAAAGTCAGGTCGTGGATGGTCAAAACACGGTGGTTACCAGTTTTTCTGAGCGGGACTTTAAATCATAAAAAATATCCCCATCTAGTAACCAGTTTCGTTAGACTTAAACCAATATTTTGTTTAGACTGTTGAAATTTGTTTAAACAAGTAACAATTTTTTGACAAATGGAGAACGTAATGTCATTGAACGGTTCAGATCAAGATCCTTGGGGCAAACCCGGACAGAAAAAGCCTGAGAGCCATCGCCGTGATAATGGTGGTGAGCAGCCGAATTGGAACGATAGCCAATCCGGGCGCAAACAAAATAATCAAGAGCAATCACCGCCTGATATTGAAGCGATTTTTAATAATTTGCTGAAAAAATTAGGGGGAAGTGGGAATGGCGGTAAACGCAATAACTCATCATCTGATGGGGCATTTAACCTAGGTAAATTATTGCCTGTTGCGGCAGTGATTGGGGCGATTGTTTGGGGTGTCACTGGTTTTTATACTATCAAAGAAGCGGAACGTGGAGTCGTGATGCGTTTCGGTGAATTGCATTCTATTGTTCAACCAGGTTTAAACTGGAAACCGACGTTTATCGATCGTGTGATTCCCGTCAACGTTGAGCAAGTGAAAGAGTTAAGAACACAAGGCGCTATGTTGACGCAAGATGAAAACATGGTGAAAGTCGAAATGACCGTGCAATACCGCGTTCATGATCCTGCTAAGTATCTGTTTAGCGTGACCAACGCAGATGATAGCTTAAATCAAGCCACAGACAGTGCATTACGTTATGTGATTGGTCATATGTCAATGGATGATATTTTAACCACAGGGCGTTCCGTGGTGCGTGAAAATACATGGAAAACCTTAAACACGATTATTGAGCCTTACAATATGGGGTTAGAAGTCGTGGATGTGAACTTCCAATCTGCGCGCCCACCAGAAGAAGTGAAAGATGCGTTCGATGATGCGATTAAAGCGCAAGAAGATGAACAACGTTATATTCGTGAAGCGGAAGCTTATGCGCGTGAACGTGAACCAATTGCACGCGGTGATGCACAACGTATTTTAGAAGAAGCCACGGCCTATAAAGATCGTGTCGTGTTAGACGCCAAAGGGGAAGTGGAACGGTTTGAACGTTTACTCCCAGAGTTTAAAGCGGCACCCGAGTTATTACGTGAGCGTTTGTATATTCAAACTATGGAAAAAGTGATGGCGAATACACCAAAAGTGATGTTGGATGGCAATAATGGAAATAACTTAACCGTGTTACCATTAGAGCAAATTTTAAAGGGACAACAAACGAAAGGAAAAACGACGAATGTTGGCGCAGAAGAAACACGACCAATGCTCCGCGTTGAGACGCCAAATATGCCTGCACAGACAGTCACACCGTCAACACGACAAGAGACTACTCGCCAAGGGAGATTTAACTAATGCGTAAATTTTTAACCCCTGTCATCATTGTGATTGCTATAATTTTATATTCTAGCATTGTGATTGTCTCAGAAGGAACCCGTGGCATTATGTTACGCTTTAGTAAAGTCCATCGTGATGCCGATAATAAAGTAGTGGTATATCACCCGGGATTACATTTCAAAATTCCATTTATTGACTCGATCAAAATTTTAGATGCGCGTATTCGTACCTTAGATGGTCAAGCGGATCGTTTCGTCACAGTAGAAAAGAAAGATTTACTGGTGGATTCTTATGTAAAATGGCGCATTAGTGATTTCGGTCGTTTTTATACCGCAACGGGTGGTGGCGATTATGCGCAAGCATCGAATTTATTACGTCGTAAAGTCAATGACCGTTTACGTTCTGAAATTGGTTCAAGAACCATTAAAGATATCGTTTCGGGAACCCGTGGTGAATTGATGGAAGGTGCGCGTAAAGCGTTAAATACGGGGGCGGATAGTACGGCGGAATTGGGGATTGAAGTGGTGGATGTGCGTGTCAAACAGATCAACCTACCTGATGAAGTGTCTTCGTCTATTTATCAGCGTATGCGTGCAGAACGTGATGCGGTCGCGCGTGAACATCGTTCACAAGGGCGTGAAAAAGCGGCCTTTATTCAAGCCGATGTAGATCGTAAAGTGACACTTATTCTGGCGAATGCCAATCGTGCTGCACAAGAATTGCGTGGTTCAGGTGATGCGACCGCCGCAAAAGTATTTTCTGATGCGTTTTCACAAGAGCCTCAGTTCTATAGTTTCTTGAGAAGTTTAAAAGCCTATGAAAGCAGTTTCGCGAATTCAGACAATATGATGATTCTAAAACCGGATAGCGATTTCTTCCGTTTCATGCAAGCACCGACGAAATAAGCGAGCAAAGAAAAAGGCGTGGGTTGAAACTCACGCCTTTTTTCATGTGGAGGAGATTAGTCTTCAAGCATGAAGTCTTTTAAGTATTGGAAAATTTCACGGTAAGCTTTAGGCGGTTTATTTTGTGCTTTTTCTTTTTGCGCTGCCCGAACTAGATTACGTAAATGTTGGCGATCCGCATCGGGATGTTGTTCAAGAAATTGCGTGATTGCCTCTGGGTTGTCAATCAACGTATCGCGTAACATTTCGAGCTTATGTAACATCGCTTGTTGCTGTTGATGTTTATTTTCCAGTTTTTCTAAGGCATCTTGGATGGGATCCACTTCAATATTGCGAAGCAATTTGCCGATATACTGTAATTGGCGACGTCTTGCCTCTTTTTGTAAACGTTGGGCTAATTCGATGGCTTCCCGTAACTTCTCTTCCAGTGGAATTTTGTCTAGTTTGGCTGTGGTGAGGTTAACCAGTTTTTCTCCGAGTTTTTTTAATGCTTCGGCATCGCGCTTAATTTCACTTTTACTGACCCAAATGATTTCCTCTTCTTCTTGTTCCCAGTCAGTATTATCCCATTCAATTTTATTTTTGCCACGCTTTGCCATGATCTTTCCTTTCATCTTATAAAAACCAACGAACATTTTAGCATGAAAATCTAAAATAGGATAAAATGCCCCAAATTTGTTTGAAGGAATGACTATGCAAAGTACAGAAAAATCCACCGCACTGTTAAAGCAACAAGAGCAAACATTACGCGATGCGGTGAGTTATGCGGTCGATATGGCACAAAAAGCGGGGGCGACGGCCGAAGTGGCGGTAACCAAGGTGAGTGGACTGTCTGTTTCGACCCGTTTACAAGAAATTGAGAATGTTGAATTTACCAATGATGGTGCATTAGGTATTTCAGTCTATTTAGGTCACCAAAAAGGCAATGCCTCAACCTCAGATTTAAGTCCTGAAGCGATCAAACATACTGTGGAAGCGGCCATTGCTATTGCCAAATATACCTCTGCCGATGAGTGTGCGGGACTGGCTGATTATAATTTGATGGCATTTGAGGCACCAGATTTATCCCTTTATCATGCAGCAGAAATAGATGTTGAAGGTGCAACTGCACTGGCATTAGAAACGGAAAAAGCAGCGTTAAGTTATGATAAACGTATTGTGAACAGTGAAGGTGCTGCCTTTAATTCGCATACTGGGGTGCGTGTGTATGGTAATACACACGGGATGTTACAAAGTTATTTATCAAGCCGCTATTCGTTATCTTGTTCCGTCATTGCCGGCATTGAGGATCAGCTAGAGCGTGATTATGAATATACGATTTCTCGTGATTTAAATCAGTTAGAAAGCGCAACTTGGGTTGGTGAGCATTGTGCGAAGAAAACGCTGTCTCGTTTACAGCCGAAAAAAATCGCAACACAGCAAGTGCCAGTAATTTTCTTAAATGATGTGGCGACAGGGCTAATCAGTCATTTGACGGCGGCAATTAGCGGTGGCAGTTTATATCGTAAATCAAGTTTTTTACTCGATCATCTGGGTAAACAGGTACTACCAGATTGGTGTCAAATTAGTGAGCGTCCTCATCTCATTGGTCAGCTTGCCTCCTCGCCTTTTGATAGTGAAGGTGTGCGCACACAAGACCGTGAAATTATTGAAAAGGGGATGTTGCAAACTTATTTATTAACCAGTTATAGCGGGAAAAAATTAGGTATGCAAAGTACAGGACATGCAGGCGGTATTCACAATTGGTTAGTCAAACCGAGCCAAAGTGGTGGGCTGGCTGCCCTTTTACGTCAAATGGGAACAGGATTACTGGTGACCGATTTAATGGGACAGGGCGTCAATCTTGTGACCGGTGATTACTCTCGTGGTGCAGCCGGTTTTTGGGTGGAAAACGGTGAAATTCAATATCCTGTAGCGGAGATTACTATTGCCGGTCAATTGCAAACGATGCTACGCAATATTGTCGCAGTGGCGGATGATGTTGAACATCGTTCGAATATTCAAACGGGTTCCATTTTATTAGAGAGTTTAAAAATCTCGGGAAATTAATTTTTGCAAATGATAATAATTCCTATTGACAAGGGAAAATAATTTGCTAAGATAGCTACATCTGTTAGAGATAAAGGTGGGAATGATAGAGTAGATCGTTTTCAGTCTGAGTCATACTCCAAACAGGTAGAGTAGAAAGTAAATTCGTTAGGGTATTTATAGGCTGAAGGTTTAAACTTCAGCCTTTTTTTTGTAGAATACGCTTTTATAACCCGATATAAAAGGTAAATTAGAATGAAAAAACATCATGTTGGTATTTTAATCTCAGAACAAGACGTACGCGCTCGTATTCAAACCCTTGGTCGTGAGATTACGCAATATTACCAACAAAATTCAGTTGAGAAAGTCATTGTGGTTGGGCTTTTACGTGGCTCCTTTATGTTTATGGCAGATTTAGTGCGTGAGTTACATTTGCCGGTCGAAATCGAATTTATGACCACTTCTAGCTATGGTTCCGGCATGACAACCAATCACGATGTGAAAATCAGTAAAGATCTGGATGGTGACATTAAAGGTGAGCATGTGCTGATTGTGGAAGATATTATTGACACGGGTTATACCTTACAAAAAGTACGTGAAATTCTAAAATTGCGTGATCCTGCTTCTCTCAGTATTTGTACCTTATTAGATAAACCGTCACGCAGAGAAGTGGAGGTCCCTGTAGAGTGGGTCGGATTTAGTATCCCTGATGAATTTGTGGTGGGTTATGGCATTGATTATGCACAACGTTATCGTAATTTAGGGTATATTGGCCATGTGGTGTTAGAAGAATAGTCGATACACTTGAGATTTAAAAGGAGCACAAATGTATCTAGAACAGATTAAAGCAGAATTAAATGAAGCTGCAACGGTATTAAATAAGTTTATTCGCGACGAAAATAATATGAAGTTAATTCAGCAAGCCGCGCTATTAATTTCCGACAGCTTTAAACAAGGTGGCAAAGTCCTTTCTTGTGGTAATGGCGGATCGCATTGTGATGCGATGCATTTTGCGGAAGAATTAACAGGACGTTATCGTGAAAATCGACCAGGCTATCCTGCGATTGCGATTTCTGATGTGAGTCATCTAAGTTGCGTCAGTAATGATTTTGGCTATGAATACGTTTTTTCTCGTTATGTCGAGGCGGTAGGTCAAAAAGGTGACGTGTTATTTGGTTTGTCAACTTCAGGTAATTCAAAAAATATTTTAAATGCCATTCAAGCGGCAAAAGAAAAAGGCATGAAAGTGATTGCCATGACAGGAAAAGACGGTGGACAAATGGCGGGTCTTGCGGATGTTGAAATTCGCGTGCCTCATTTTGGTTATGCGGATCGTATCCAAGAAATTCATATTAAAGTGATTCATATTTTGATGATGTTAATTGAATTTGAAATGGCGAAAGAAGCATAAAATGCATTGATTCGCACACAAGTGCGGTCAATTTTTTCTTTTTTATAAAGTCCTTGATCAGTGATGGTGAAGGACTTTTTTCATGTGGCTATTTTTATTAAAATCCATTTGCATAATTATGCAATAAATACTAATATTATTTCAGTTTTTGCAAAAAAAGAGATTTTTCTAGCCATGGCAATTCGTGTTAAAAATTTAAATTTTTTTTATGGTTCTTCCCAAGCGTTGTTTGACATCAATTTGACTGCCGAGGAAGGCGATACTGTTGTCTTATTAGGTCCCAGTGGCGCAGGGAAAAGTACCCTGATTCGTACCCTCAATTTACTTGAAGTCCCGACATCTGGTGAGTTGATTATCGCCAACAGCCAATTTGATTTATCTGAAACCAAAACTAATCCAAAACAAATTTGCCGTTTACGTCAAGATGTGGGTATGGTTTTTCAACAATATCATCTTTGGCCGCATTTAACGGTCATTGAGAATTTAATTGAAGCACCTAAAAAAGTGTTGAAGTTAAGTGATGAACAAGCCCGAGCGGAGGCGTTAGAATTATTGACGCGGTTACGTCTAGCACAATTTGCCGATCGTTTTCCACTTCACTTATCCGGTGGTCAGCAACAACGTGTGGCTATCGCACGTGCTTTAATGATGAAACCGCAAGTGTTGTTATTTGATGAACCTACCGCAGCGTTAGATCCAGAAATCACCGCGCAAGTGGTAGATATTATTAAAGAATTACAACAAACTGGCATTACTCAGGTGATTGTGACCCACGAAGTGGGGGTGGCGAAAAAGGTGGCTACCAAGGTGGTTTATATGGAACAAGGTCATATTATCGAAATGGGCGATGCGACTTGCTTTATCAACCCGAAAACAGAACAATTTAAACAATATTTATCACACTAAAAATAAGGACACAACATGAAAAAATTATTATTAACCGCACTTTTAGCCAGCACCGCATTGGCAAGCACAGCAAAAGAGATTACCTTTGCGATGGAACCAAGTTATCCACCTTTCGAATTGACCAATGAAAAGGGGGAAATTATTGGTTTTGATGTGGATATCGCAAATGCCATTTGTAAAGAGATTCAAGCGACTTGTCACTTTAAAGGACAAGCCTTTGATAGTTTAATTACTGGTTTACGTTCTAAACATTTTGATGCGGCAATTTCCGCGATTGATATTACCGAAGCGCGAGCGAAACAAGTGAGTTTTAGCGATCCTTACTACGATAGCTCTTCGAGCTTTATTTCAGTGAAAGGGAAAGTAGACGATTTAGCTCAAGCGAAAAAAGTAGGGGTACAAAATGGTACAACCTACCAACAATATATCGTCGCAGAAGCAAAACAATACCAACCTGTACCTTATGCAAGTTTACAAAATGCGATTCTTGACCTCAAAAATGGTCGTATTGATGTGATTTTTGGTGATACCGCGGTATTAGTTGATATGTTACAAAAAGAGGAAAGCTTAGCGTTTGTAGGGGATAAGGTGACAAATAAGAAATACTTTGGTAATGGTTTTGGTATTGCGGTCAACAAAGCAAGTAAAGACTTACTCAATGATTTAAATAAAGGGTTAGCCACGATTAAAGCAAACGGTGAATACCAAAAAATTTATGATAAATGGATGACGAAATAATCGATTATGTTTTTTGATTATCTTTCTTTAATGTACACCGCAACCCTAATGACCTTAGGGTTAGCGGTTTGTTCGTTAATTGTTGGCTTAGTTTTATCTATTGTGTTTGTGGTTTTGGAAACCAGCAAATGGCAATGGATTCGTCAGCCAACATCGGTGTTTGTGACACTGCTACGAGGTTTACCGGAAATTTTAGTGGTTTTACTCATTTACTTTGGTTCAACCGAAGTGGTGGAAATACTTACTGGTGAATTCATTCAATTTAGTGCGTTTAGCTGCGGAGTATTTGCGTTATCGATTATTTTTGCGGCTTATGCGTCACAGTCTTTACGTGGTGCGATTCAAGCTATTCCGTTGGGTCAGTGGGAATCGGGTGCTGCATTAGGTTTAACCCGTGGTTATACTTTTGTGCATATTATTATGCCACAAGTATGGCGCCATGCTTTGCCCGGTTTAAGTAATCAATGGTTAGTGTTATTAAAAGATACAGCATTGGTGTCCTTAATTGGTGTTGAAGATTTAATGCGTCAAGCGGAATTAGTCAATACCGTCACCCACCAACCTTTTACTTGGTACGGCATTGCCGCCTTATTATATTTGGCAATCACCTTAATCAGCCAATTTATGATTCGCAAGTTAGAGTTACGTTTTACGCGTTTTGAAAGAGGTGTGGAATAATGTTTCAAGAATATTTTATGGTGATTGCACAAGGTATTCCGACTAGCCTCTTATTAACCTTTGTTTCACTTGTTGTGGCGTTCTTTTTAGCTTTATTACTCACATTTGGTTTGTCTTTAGGGAATAAAGCGGTCAAATGTACGATTCAAACTTATTTAACCCTGTTTACAGGTACGCCTTTATTAGTCCAATTTTTCTTGATCTATGCAGGCCCTGGTCAGTTTGAATGGCTAGTGGACAGTGCTTTGTGGCCATTATTATCGAATGCGTGGTTTTGTGCGATGTTAACGTTAGCGTTAAATAGTGCAGCCTATTCAACACAGTTGTTTCACGGTGCGGTAAAAGCGATTAGCAAGGGACAATGGGAAAGTTGTGCCGCATTAGGCTTAACTAAACTGGAAACATTAAAAATCTTGATTCCTTATGCGTTAAAAAGAGCCTTACCTTCTTATAGCAATGAAATCATTCTCGTATTTAAAGGTACGGCATTAGCGTCTACTATTACCATTATGGATATTATGGGCTATGCAAGACAATTGTATGGGACAGAATATGACGCGTTAACCATTTACAGTATTGCCGGGATGATTTATTTAATCATTACAGGTATTGCGACCTTGTTGTTACGTAAGTTGGAAAGTAAAGTCCTCTCTTTTGAGCGCCTTGAAGTAGAAAAGGCATGATGAGCGAAAAAGTGCGGTAAGAAAAAAGCGAATTTTTGTGTTAAAAAATTCGCTTTTTACTTAATTGACGATCCAGCTTGCTATCCCAATCACCGAGGCAAAGATAACAAACCAAACGAGATGTAACTTCGCACTTTGTTTATTAATTTCTTGGTTATGCAATCGTCTTTCTTCTAATTTTTGACGATATACCGCCAGATCCTCTTCTTTAAATGAAAACCCACAATGAGGGCAACTGAGCGCACTTTCACTCACTTTATGCCGACATTCGGGGCAACGCTGTAATGCCATGTTTTCCTCATTCATTTCGTTATTGTGACCAAGCGATATTAACATAATCTAAAAAGTGCGGTCAGTTTTTTAGGCTTTTTTATTTTAATGCGCTTTCAAAATGAACATTGGCGTGAAACTAATTGGATCTTGATGAATCTCAACGTCGAGATCAAACACCTGCTTTAATAAATGCGCAGTCATCACCTCGTGTGGTGTGCCTTGTGCGATCAATTTCCCCTGCTTAAGGACGACTAAATAATCACAATAGCGGCATGCTTGGTTCAGATCATGTAAGACCGTAATGACGGTTTTGCCTTGTTGCTGCAGGCGTCGCATCATTGCCATCAGTTCAGCCTGATGATTTAAATCAAGATAGGTGGTGGGTTCATCTAATAACACAATATTGGCATCCTGTGCCAGAGTCATGGCTAAAAAGACACGTTGTTGTTGTCCACCGGATAAATCAGTGGCAAGTCGTTCCGCAAATTCTTGTGTTTGAGTGATTTGCATCGCTTGTGCCACAATTTTTTCATCGTTTTCACTGAGTTTCCCCCAAAGATTCAAATAAGGCGAACGACCGTAAGCCACTAATTCACGCACTTTAATACCTTCTGGCACCAAATGCTGTTGCGGTAAAAATGCTAAGGTTTTGGCATAAGATTTGGCTGTGAGCTGCCAAATATCTTGATCTTGATGTTTCACTTGACCTGACTTGGGTTTGAGTAAACGTGCAAGTGCTTTTAATAAGGTAGATTTACCACAGCCATTGGGACCAATTAACGCAATGACTTTGTTACTTGGTAAACGCAAGTTGAGATTCGATACAATGGTTTTATCTTGATAAGCCAATTGTAAGTGTTCTACGGTTAAGGTCATTATTTCGTTCTCATGAGTAAATAGAAAAAGTACGGGGCGCCTAATATCGCGGTGAGTACACCTGCTGGGATTTCCACTGGCGGGGCGATAATGCGGGCTAAAATATCTGAAACCAAAAGTAAAATTGCCCCTAACAGTAAGGCGGCGGGGAGCAGGGTGCGATGGCGACCACCTACTAAATGGCGCGCAAAGTGCGGTGCCACTAAACCTAGAAATGCAATCGGGCCACAAATTGCCACCGCTGTGGTAGCAAGCGCCACAGATAGTAATAACACAATGATCTGCATTTTGTGGATCGAGACACCTAAAGTAGCGGCTTTATTTTCGCCTAATGCCAAGGTGTCTAAGTCACGACAAAACAGCAATGCTAATGGAAGTAATACAAGCAACCAAGGCAGTACGACCAGTAAATATGACCAACTTCTGCCCCACAAGCTACCAGTTAACCATAACATCGCGGAGTTAATATCGACTGGATTGGATAGCATGAGATAGTGGCTTGCCGCCGCCCATAACGCAGAGAGCGCAACACCAATGATCGCCATTTTCAGTGGACGAAAATTTAAACCACAGATAAGCCAAAGTAACAGAAAGGACAAGATACCACCAATAAAGGCAAAAATAGGTAACCAATAAAAAGCAAGTCCTGGAAAATAAATCAGGCTAATCACCGCAACAAGCCCTGCTGCATTGTTAATCCCCAGAATATCAGGCGAGGCAAGTGGATTTCTGACCACACTTTGTACTAACACCCCAGAAACCGCTAAGGCGCTTCCCATTAAGACTGCGAGAAGTGCGCGTGGTAAACGGTATTCCATTAGGGTAAAGTAATTCGCATCCTCAGGATGATGTAAAATCTGCCAAATCTCACTCAGAGAAAGAGGATAGGTACCTAATTGCAAACTTAATCCGAACAGGATGAGCAGCAGTAAAAGTGCGGTCGGATAAAAATAACGATGAAACCGTAGGGACGAGGATGTTTTTGTGGTCATTATCGTTTTCCTCGCGCAAATAACACAAACACAGGGGCACCGACTAAGGCAAGGATAGCGCCTGCGGGGATTTCATTTGGAAAGGTGACTGCTCGTGCTAAGACATCCGCAATCAGCATCAGACTTCCACCGAGTAACATCGACATCGGAAGCATTTTGCGTAAATCATAACTGATCCAATAACGGGCTAAGTGCGGAATTAATAAACCAATAAAGGCGACGGGGCCCGCCACACTGACACTTGAACCAATAATCAGTAATGCCACAATATTTGCCATCCAACGCAATTTAAACAGATTGACCCCGAGTGATTGTGCCGATTCATCGCTTAGGTTGAGCAAATTCAGTTGGCTCGCAAAGAAAGCACAAAACAGCACACTTAATAGGAAAAAGGGTAAGACAATCCACCATTCTAACCAACGAGCGTGGGCAATTCCTCCCGCTAACCAATTCATAATATTCGCAGCGTGATCTTCAGCAATAATAATCACTAACTTGGTTAATGCGGCACAAAATAAAGACACCGCAATACCCGCGAGAATCACCCGGTTCCGTTCTGCACGTGCGTGCCATCCACCACTAATCAGCATGACTAATAACCAACTCAATCCGCCACCAATGCTGGAAATAAAGGCAATACTATAACCTGAAAAAAAACTGGGCATCACCGCAGTAGCGGTAACCATCGCGAGGCTTGCTCCGGCATTGACACTTAATAACGAAGGCGAGGCTAAAGGATTACGAGTGATGGTTTGTAGTAAGGCCCCCGCGACCGCCAAATTGGCGCCCATCGCAATCGCCACTAAAGAGCGGGGTAAACGCAGATCGAGGATGGTGATTTGGACTAATTCATCATCTATCCCGATCAAGGCCTGAAGGGTTTCCCAGCCAGAAATCGGGGTTGGATAGTATAAAAATAAGCTTCCCCACAGCAGTCCAAGTAGGAGCACAGTAGGGAAGCTCCAACGTACAAGCGTTTTCATTATTTGTTAGACTTGGTCACAAAATGTTGGACTTCTTTTGCCATCATTTCTGCGGCCTCAATGCCACGTGCTCTTGCCCATAAGTTATCATTGGCTAAAATCACTTGACCATTTTTTACCGCAGGGATCATTTTCCATAACGCCTCGTTTTCCCATTTTCTCGCAATACTTTCATCACGATAATGGATTAAGATCATCAGATCCGGTTTCTCGGCGACCACTTGTTCTAAACCGACTGAGGCATTGGGTTTATTTTCGGCACTGGCTTTGGGCATTTGATAACCTAATACTTCAACTAAGCCACCAGCATAAGATTCATTGTTATATAAATTGAATTGGGTTTCACGTGATACACCGATAATCGCTTTTTTTCCTTTTGGTAACGTGTTGGCAATATCAGCAATATCTTGTTTATGTTTTGCAATACGGGCTTGCATTTCTTTTGACTTACCTAATAAATCACCAATTTTCTGCGCAGTTTCAAGGTTTTCTTGATAGTTTTCATGGCGAGAATTAAAGACGACTGTCGGGGCGATCTTTTTGAGTTCTTCATAGACGGCAGAATGACGATTATCATCAGCGATGATTAAGTCTGGTTTGAGCGCTGAGATGGCTTCTAGACTGGGTTGAGAGCGGGTACCAACCGATTCCCATGGCTGCACTTTGTCACGGACTTGCTGCAGAATACGTGTTTTATCATTGTCATCCGCAACGCCAACAGGGCTGACACCAATTTGCGCAAGCGCATCAACATAGGAATATTCTAAGGCAATCACACGTTTAGGTACGCTATCTAAGGTAAAGGTCCCTTTTTGATCTTTAATGGTCACAGCAGAAACGAATTGGCTTGCCATAAATAATGTGATGGCAAGCGTGGATTTTAAGACAGTTTTCATGTTGGCTTTCCTTATTGGGGTGAGAAGTAAAAATTCGGCTAATTATACCTTTATGTACAAATGAAAGTAATTATTATTTTTAGTTATATCTGGTATGACAAGTGCGCAGGTCAGCAGGGCGAAATGACCCTGAGTTTGAGGAAAGTAGGCTGAAAGCGTGATATTTATCACAAAGTTGTAACTATTTTGCAATGTCAACATGCTTGCTTGTTTACTTAATAATTACAACTGAAATAAAATACGCACGGCTTTTGCATGAAAAAGTTGTCGAAATATTTAATCTACTAGGATAGGTACTCTATTATGTTATGGTTCTTTTTTTGTGTTGCAATATTAGTTTTGGGCTATTTTGTATACGGCAAATTGATTGAGAAGATCTTTGTGATCAATCCCAAAAAAGCAACACCCGCTTATACAATGAACGATGGTGTTGACTATATGCCAATGTCAACCAAAAAGATTTGGTTGATTCAGTTATTAAACATTGCAGGAACAGGGCCAATTTTTGGACCAATTCTTGGTGCGTTATATGGACCCGTGGCCATGCTATGGATTGTGATTGGTTGTATTTTTGCCGGTGCAGTACATGATTACTTCTGCGGTATGCTAAGTGTGCGTAATGGGGGAGCTTCGATGCCAACATTAGCGGGCCGTTATTTAGGCGCACCTGTCAAAGCCTTTATTAATGTGCTTGCAGTGGTATTATTACTGCTTGTTGGTGTGGTTTTCGTGGCCAGTCCAGCAAAACTATTAAGTACCATTACTATGGATAACTTTGGTGTTGTAGAGAGTGCTGGCGCAGCGGCTACCGTATTTGGCTATGATGCGGCAAGCGTGTTGGTGATTTGGACAACTATTATTTTTGTTTACTATATCATCGCAACGTTATTACCCATTGATAAAATTATTGGCCGTATCTACCCGCTATTTGGCGCGTTGTTACTGTTCATGACATTCGGTATGATGTTTGGTTTAGTCAGCAGTCATTTAAATAGTCACGAACCGATTGAGTTTTTCCGCACAGTTGGTGGGTTGGAAGTGGGTAAATTCTTTGAGAATTTACAGCCAAAAGGTGATTTACCAATTTGGCCATTATTATTCTTAACCATTTCTTGTGGTGCATTATCTGGTTTCCATGCGACACAATCACCATTAATGGCGCGTTGTGCACAAAATGAAAAAGAAGGCCGTTTCATTTTCTACGGTGCCATGATTGCAGAAGGGGTGATTGCGCTAGTTTGGTGTGCGGTAGGTTTAAGTTTCTATCAAGATCCAACTGAATTACAAGCCGCGATTGCAGCGGGTTCGCCATCGAAAGTCGTGTATGACTCTTCAATCTACTTCCTCGGTGCTGTGGGTGGTGTGTTTGCGATTCTTGGTGTCGTGGTTCTCCCAATTACCTCTGGTGATACGGCATTCCGTGCAGCTCGTTTAATCATTGCGGAGTTCTTTAAATTTGAACAAAAAACGTTAGTTAAACGTTTAGTGATTGCGGTACCACTGTTCGTCTTAGGTTTCATTGTATCGAAAATTGACTTCAGTGTATTATGGCGTTATTTCAGCTGGGCAAACCAAACCACAGCGATGGTCATGTTATGGACTGCTGCGGCGTATTTATTCCGCTACGGTAAATTCCACTGGATTTGTACCTTGCCAGCGATGTTCATTAGTACGGTGTGTTTCACTTACTTAGCCTATAACAAGATCGGTTTCAATTTAGACTATCAACTTTCCGTTTATATTGGTATCGGCTTAACCGTGTTCTGTTCTATCTTGTTCTTTACCTTATTAAAACCAATTGCTAAAGGTGATCCTGATGCTTTGGTGGATGATTTAGTCAAACAATAATCCCGTTTTTTAGCTTATGCCCTATTAATCAAAGGATTAATAGGGCATTTTTGCTTTATGTCTACTGGGGGATGCCCTTCTTTGAGCAAAAACGCCATTTTCGTTTTGCCTTTTTAATAATCAACACAACTTTGCATAAGAATACATTAAATTGCTTGCAAGTTAATCAAACTAATAATAAACTTGAGTAAAAGTGGTAATAAGTGGAGTTTTGTGGTAAAAAGTTGTAAAAATTCCCAAAATTTATTTGTCGCAAACACAGAAAGGTAAACAATTTATGTTTCGTGGCGCATCAGCAATTAACTTGGATTCAAAGGGACGCATTGCGATTCCGACGCGTTATCGTGCTGAAATTATTGAACAAAATGCTGGACAAATGGTCTGTACCGTCGATATTCGCCAACCTTGTTTGTTACTTTATCCGTTAAACGAATGGGAATTAATTGAACAAAAACTTTTAGCACTTTCAAATTTTGATCCCGTCCAACGTAGCCTTCAACGCGTTATGCTCGGCCATGCCACTGAATGTGAACTGGATAGTGCTGGACGGATATTAATTAGCGGACCTTTACGCCTTCACGCAAAATTAGAAAAAAGCCTCATGCTTGTTGGGCAATTAAATAAATTTGAAATTTGGAGCGATGCAGAATGGCATGCACAAATTGAACAAGATATGGCGTTGGGTGCAAGTGGTCAATTTGCACTGTCTGAAGAATTAAAAATGCTGTCATTATAAAGAAAGCTTGCTTTCACAAAATAGAACAGCAGCACTAGCAAAAGATAAGCGGTGCTTAGCACCGCCTTATCTTCTCTTGATTATTGAATTTTCTTTTTATTTGTACCATTGGTAACTGTTTATGAACGATAAAGATCATTTTTCATCACCTGCACATATCACTGTCTTGCTTCATGAGGCAGTCGCGGGTTTGGCCTTGAAAGAAAAAGGTATCTATATCGATGGTACATTTGGACGAGGTGGTCATTCTCGTTTAATCCTTTCCCGTTTAGCTGAAAATGGACGTTTAATCGCAATTGATCGTGACCCACGTGCGATTGCGGAAGCGAATACCATTCAAGATCCTCGTTTTCATATTGAGCATAACAGCTTTTCTGCGATCCCTCGTATTTGTGAAAAGTTAGATTTAGTCGGTAAAGTTGATGGGATTTTATTGGATCTCGGGGTGTCTTCACCTCAACTTGATGAAGCAGAACGCGGTTTCAGTTTTATGAAAGATGGCCCACTTGATATGCGTATGGATACTACGCAAGGGGTATCAGCAAGTGAGTGGTTGCAACAGGTTTCAGAACAAGATTTAGCTTGGGTATTAAAAACCTTTGGTGAAGAGCGTTTTGCCAAACGTATTGCTCAGGCCATTGTGAGTTATAACAAACAGGCATTACAAAATGGTACGGCACCTTTGAGCAGAACGTTACAGTTAGCGGAACTGATTGCCAATGCCGTCCCTTTTAAAGATAAACATAAACATCCGGCAACACGAAGTTTTCAGGCAATTCGGATTTTTATTAATGCGGAATTAGATGAACTGGAAAGCGTGTTGCAATCGGCAGTTCAGGTATTGGCACCACAGGGTCGATTAGCGATTATCAGTTTTCATTCGTTAGAAGATCGCATGGTGAAACACTTTATGCGTAAGCAAAGTAAAGGCGAGGCTATCCCTAAAGGTTTACCTTTACGCGATGATCAGATTAAACGTACACAAACCTTAAAAGTCATCGGTAAGGCAATTATGCCAACAGCGCAAGAACAACAACAAAATCCACGCTCAAGAAGTGCGGTATTACGTGTTGCGGAGAAATTGTGATGTTAGAAAGTCAGGATCGTTATCCATTACAGAATATTATTTTAGATGATTTGTTTAGTGCCAATAAAACCATCATCGCATTATTGTTTTTCATTGTGATGACGGCCTTGGGTACTATTTGGATTACGCATCAAACACGTATTTTAGTTGCTGAAAATGGTCAGCTCGTGCTTGAACATCAAGCATTGGAAAATGAATATTTAAATTTGAAATTAGAAGAAGCAACGCAAAGTGATAATACCCGTATTGAAGCCATTGCACGCCAATTAGGGATGAAGCGCGTTGAGCCAGAACAAGAAGTGTTGATCCTAGAGTAACATTGGGGATAACAAGATGGTTAAATTTAATACGACGAAGAAAATCAAAAAAGCTAGATTACCTAAAAATGACGCAATTAAGCTGAATAAACCGAAAATGGTTTATGAAAATAGCTTTTTAAAATGGCGTTATTTTGGTTCCTTGCTGATGATTATGCTTTGTTTGGTGATGTTAATTGGAAAAGCGGCCAGCGTGCAACTCATCCAATCAGATACCTTAACGGATGAAGCCGATAAGCGTTCTTTACGTATTCAAGAAATTCAATCAGTACGAGGGTCTATTCTCGATCGTCATGGGCAGTTACTTTCTGTCAGTGTACCTATGTATTCCATTGTTGCGGATCCGAAAGATATTTTCGACAAAAATTCTTTTCTGGATAAAGAGCGTTGGAAAGCTTTAGCAGAGGTGTTAGGTATTTCATACCACGATATGATTAAACGGATTGAAAAAAATCCAAAATCACGTTTCGTTTATTTGTCACGTCAAGTTTCCCCGACGGTTGCTGATTATGTCAGAGAATTGAAATTAAAAGGTGTAGTGCTAAAAAATGAAGCACGTCGCTTTTATCCACGTGTCGAAGAAGTCGCACATTTAATTGGTTATACCAATATTGATGGCGATGGAATTGAAGGCATTGAAAAAAGTTTTAATTCCATGTTGATCGGTAAATCAGGTTCACGTACCTATCGTAAAGATAAATTTGGCAATATCGTTGAAAATATCGCGGATGTAAAAAAATACGATGCGCAAGATGTGACGTTAAGTATTGATGAAAAACTCCAGTCTATGGTTTATCGCGAAATTAAGAAAGCGGTGGCCGAAAATAAAGCCGAATCAGGTACGGCTGTATTAGTGGACGTCCGAACAGGTGAAGTGTTAGCAATGGCGAATGCGCCATCTTATAACCCAAATAATCGAGTTGGAGTTAAGGCTGATTTCATGCGTAACCGGGCGATTACCGATACCTTTGAGCCAGGTTCTACGGTCAAACCGTTTGTGGTGCTCGCTGCTCTGCAACGTGGTGCAGCAAAGCGTAACGAGGTGATTAATACGGGACCTTTAGTGTTAAATGGGCATGAAATTCGTGATGTAGCCCCCCGTGATCAATTAACATTAGATGGTATTTTAGAGCATTCCAGTAACCGAGGGGTGAGCCGTTTGGCATTGCGTATGCCCCCTAACGCCTTAATGGAAACCTATATGAACGCTGGACTCGGTAAGCCGACAGATCTGGGGTTAATCGGTGAACAATCTGGCTTACTCAATGCGAACCGTAAACGTTGGTCTGATATTGAACGAGCGAACGTGGCCTATGGTTATGGGATCAATGCTACGCCATTACAAATTGCGCGTGCTTATGTGACATTAGGCAGTTTTGGTATTTATCGCCCACTTTCGATTACCAAAGTGGATCCGCCAGTGATTGGTCAGCGGGTATACCCAGAAAAAATTACCCGTGAAGTAGTCAATATGATGGAAAAAGTGGCGATTAAGAATAAAAAAGCCATGGTGGAAGGCTACCGTGTCGGGATTAAAACCGGGACGGCGAAAAAATTAGAAAATGGGCGCTATGTGGACAAATATATTGCTTATACTGCAGGTGTGGCACCGATTTCTGATCCGCGTTATGCATTAATTGTTTTAATTAATGATCCAAAAGCGGGGCAATATTATGGTGGTGCCATTTCAGCACCAGTATTCTCCAGTATTATGGGGTATGCGTTGCGTGTGAATAATATTCCACCAGATGCGATGCCACAAGATAAAATGGCAAGACGCGTTGTGCGTTTGAATAATGATAATGGAACAACGACAAACTAAGAAGACACTATGCGAAGATTAACCGCACTTTTGGGGCAAGTTGAACTTGCCCCAAACATTGAATTGACGGACATGATTCTAGACAGTCGGGCTGTAAAGCAAGGCTGTCTTTTTGTTGCATTACCAGGTCATCAAGTGGATGGGCGTCAGTATATTCCGCAAGCGATCGCCAATGGCGCGAGTGCGGTCTTGGCTGAAACAGAGCAGGCGCAACAGCATTTAAGCACGAAAATGGAACAAGGTGTGCCGATCATTTCTTTTTATCAATTAGGACATCATCTTTCTGAATTAGCGGGACTTTTCTATGATAATCCCTCACGTAAATTGACGTTAGTTGGGGTCACGGGTACGAATGGAAAAACCACCATTTCACAATTGTTAGCACAATGGACGGCTCTACTGGGGCATCGAAGTGCGGTAATGGGGACGATTGGCAATGGGTTATTGGGGCAGATGAAAGAAGCCACCAATACCACGGGTTCTGCAGTGGAAATTCAGGCCTCTTTGGCGAGTTTTGTTAATCAGGGCGCGGATTTCGCAGCTATTGAGGTGTCCTCACACGGTCTGGTACAGCATCGTGTCGATAACTTAGCGTTTGATGTGGCCATTTTTACCAATCTCAGTCGTGATCATTTAGATTATCACCAGAATATGGAAAATTATGCTTTAGCCAAAAAGCGGTTATTTACCGAATTGGATTCTCAACACCACATTATTAATGCAGACGATGCTGTCGGACAAGTGTGGTTAAAGGAACTGCCCCATGCTGTCGCGGTTAGCTGTCGGGCAGATTTTCAGGCATGTCAAGCGCATTGGCTGAAGGCGACAGACATTCAATTTAGCAATCAAGGTGCAGTCATTCAATTTGCATCAAGTTGGGGGTCGGGTGAACTACCTAGCGCACTGATAGGTCAATTTAATGTCAGCAATTTGTTGTTGGTGTTTGCCACCTTACTTTCACTTGGCTATGACATAGAAGAGTTAATGAAAACGGTCCCGCAGTTAACTGGGGTGTGTGGTCGAATGGAAAGATTAGGCATACCGCAACAACCTACCGCAATTGTGGATTATGCGCATACGCCAGATGCGTTAGAAAAAGCCTTGCAAGCGGCAAGATTACATTGTCAGGGCACATTGTGGTGTGTGTTTGGTTGCGGTGGTGATCGGGATCGTGGTAAACGCCCACTTATGGCCAAAGTGGCGGAGCAATTTGCTGATAAGGTGATTGTGACAGATGATAATCCACGTACTGAATCTGCGACGCAAATTGTGCAGGATATTCTTGCTGGATTTGAGCAGCCACAACAAGTTGACGTCTGTCATGCACGTGATCAAGCGATTATTCAGGCATTACAACAAGCGCAGACGGATGATGTGGTACTGATTGCAGGGAAAGGGCATGAAGACTACCAAATTATCGGTACCCAAAAACAACATTTTTCAGATCAAGAAACCGTACAACAGTATTTCAAGGTAAATCATCACCATGCTTAAATTAACAACAAAACAACTGGCAATGATTTTACAAGCCGATTTGGTGGGTGAGGAAAATGTTGTTGTAGAAACGATCAGTACCGATACGCGTCAGAACATGGCTAACGCACTTTTTTTTGCCTTAAAAGGCGAACATTTTGATGCACATGAGTATTTAGACAACGCCGTAGCACAGGGGGCGACGGCGCTTGTGGTTGAGCGTGCGGATAGCTGTCTTTCGGTCCCGCAACTGCTCGTTAAGGATACGCGCATTGCATTGGGTGAGCTAGCGAAATGGGTAAAACAGCAAGTCAATCCCCACACCGTAGCCATGACGGGATCATCCGGCAAAACCACAGTAAAAGAAATGACCGCTAGCATTCTACAAAGTGCGGTTGGTGTTGAGCGGGTTTTATTTACACAAGGTAATTTTAATAATGATATTGGTGTGCCTTTAACCCTATTACGTTTAACGGAACAACATCAATTTGCCGTGATTGAATTGGGGGCTAATCACCAAGGCGAAATTGCCTATACGACGAGTCTGGTCCAACCCAATGTCGCATTAGTAAATAATGTGGCGGCTGCGCATTTAGAAGGTTTTGGCAGTCTTGACGGTGTGGCCAAAGCCAAAGGCGAAATTTATCGCGGTTTACAACCAGAGGGGGTGGCCATTATCAACAAAGAGCATGATTACACCACCAAATGGCAGCAAGATATCGGCGACCATGCGGTACAATATTTCGCTTATCAAGACAACACAGCAGATTTCTATGCCGACAATGTGCGATTTCATGAAGCAGGATCGTGCTTTGATTTATGTACTCCAAAAGGGAAGATACATATCGAATTACCCTATTTAGGTGAACATAATGTCAAAAATGCCTTAGCCGCGAGCGCATTGGCGATGAATGTCGGGGTGAGCTTGAATCAAATCAAGCAAGGTTTAGCGGTCAACACACAAGTGAAAGGGCGTTTATATCCTGTTCAACCTTGTGAAAATCTCCTCTTACTCGATGATACATACAATGCCAACGTAGATTCCTTACAATCAGCGATTGGTGTTCTGCAAAAATATGCAGCATTTCGAATTTTAGTTGTTGGAGATATGGCAGAATTAGGCGAAAATAGCCAAATTTGTCATCAGCAGGTGGCGGACTATGCCAAAGCGGCACAGTTGGATAGCGTGTTCTCGTTTGGTCACGAAAGTGCGGTCATTTCTCAAACGTGTTTAGGTAAACATTTCAGCGATAAAACCCTACTTTGTCATGCGTTAACGCAGCTGTTGACTGAAAAATTAAAAGAAAATCAGAAAATTGTGTTATTAGCAAAAGGATCACGTCGAATGAAAATGGAGGATGTGATTAATACGTTAAGGGAAAACTTTGTATGTTAGTTTGGCTCGGTGAGTTTTTACAACAATATTACAGTGGATTTAATGTCATATCTTATATTACGGTACGTGCAATTTTAGGTTTATTAACCGCACTTTTATTATCGTTGTGGATTGGACCGAAAGTCATTCGTCGTTTACAAGTGTTAAAATTTGGACAAGAAGTCCGGCACGATGGACCAGAAAGCCATTTTAGTAAACGTGGTACGCCAACGATGGGGGGCGTGATGATTTTATTTGCCATTACAGTCAGTACCTTATTATGGGCTAACTTGGCGAATCCTTATATATGGTTTAGTTTGTTTGTGTTATTAGGCTATGGTGCGATTGGCTTTGTGGATGATTACCGTAAAATCACGCGTAAAAATACCGATGGTTTAATTGCACGTTGGAAATATTTTTGGTTATCGGTCGTGGCGTTGATCACGGCTTTTGGTTTATATGCGATTGGGCAAGATACCGACGCGACTCGTTTAGTTGTCCCTTTCTTTAAAGAAGTGATGCCACAATTAGGTCTATTCTATATTGTGTTGACCTATTTTGTGATTGTCGGTACCAGTAACGCAGTAAACTTGACTGATGGCTTAGATGGCTTAGCCATTATGCCGACAGTGTTGGTTGCGGGCGCCTTTGCCTTGATTGCTTGGGCAACGGGTAACGTGAATTTTGCCGAGTATTTACATATTCCTTATATCAAATTTAGTGCTGAATTGGTGGTATTTTGTACGGCGATTGTCGGGGCGGGACTAGGGTTCCTCTGGTTTAATACTTATCCTGCACAAGTGTTTATGGGCGATGTTGGTTCACTAGCCTTAGGCGGTGCCTTGGGCGTGATCGCGGTGTTAGTCCGTCAGGAATTCTTATTAGTGATTATGGGCGGGGTGTTTGTGGTTGAGACACTTTCCGTTATTTTACAAGTGGGGTCTTATAAATTACGTAAACAACGTATTTTCCGCATGGCACCCATTCATCATCATTTTGAGTTAAAAGGTTGGCCAGAACCACGTGTGATCGTACGTTTTTGGATCATTTCTTTAATGTTAGTGCTTATCGGACTCGTCACCTTAAAACTCCGTTAAAAAACAAAACGATATCTTATGCAAACTTGTTATAAAAATAAAAAAGTGACCATTATTGGTTTAGGTAAAACAGGGCTGTCTTGTGTCGATTTTTTATTGGCAAAACAAGCTGAGGTGCGGGTGATTGATACAAGAGCGCAGCCAGCAGGGACAGCACAGTTAGCAAAAAATGTGCCTTTGCATACAGGCAGTTTGAACCAACAATGGTTGCTCGAGAGTGATCTGATTATTATTAGTCCAGGATTAGCCGTCAAAACACCAGAAATTCAGACCGCACTTGCAGCAGGTATTGAAGTTATTGGTGATATTGAATTGTTCTGTCGTGAGGCGAAACAACCCATTATCGCGATTACGGGCTCGAATGGCAAAAGTACCGTAACCTCATTGGTAGCTGAAATGGCAAAAGCCGCTGGTTTGAAAGTGGGGATGGGGGGCAATATTGGTATTCCTGCCTTGTCTTTATTAAATCAGGATCATGATATTTATGTCTTGGAATTATCCAGTTTTCAATTGGAAACCACTTACAGCCTACAAGCGATTTCGGCTACGGTATTGAATATCAGTGAAGATCATATGAATCGCTATGTGGATTTAGAAGATTATCGCCAAGCAAAACTGAAAATCTATCATCACGCTCAAACTGCCGTGATTAATGCCGAAGATGTACTGACTTCTGTGGACGGGTTAAAAAATGGGGTGAGTTTTGGTGAAAACAATGCAGATTATTGGCTAAAAAGAGAAAATGGTCAGTCATATTTAATGGCGAAAGACGAAGTGGTGTTAGCTTGTGATGAGATGAAATTAGTTGGACGGCATAACATGATGAATGCCTTGGCGGCAATTGCCTTGGCGCAGTCTGCTGGGATTGATTTAGCCAGTATTCGTTGTGCACTGCGTGAATTTCAAGGATTAGATCACCGTTTTCAATTAGCCCATTTTGCCCATGGTGTACGTTGGGTGAATGATTCGAAAGCCACTAATGTAGGCAGTACCGTTGCCGCACTAACGGGATTACAGTTAGACGGCACATTACATTTATTATTAGGCGGCGATGGTAAAGGCGCTGACTTTTCTGAACTCGCCAGCTTAATTAATCAACCTCATATTCTTTGTTATTGTTTTGGACAAGACGGCGATCAACTTGCCGCATTATCGGCAAATAGCCAACGTTTTAGCACAATGGAAGAGGCTATTAACGCCTTACGTCCAACCTTATCAACCGGTGATATGGTGTTACTTTCTCCCGCTTGTGCCAGTTTAGATCAATTTACCTGTTTCGAACAACGTGGTGATGAGTTTACCCGTTTAGCAAAATTAAGTTAGGTTTAGTCGTATGCCATTTTTAGATAAAGTTAAACAACACTATGAGGATTGGACACGCATTACGCCAAGTAATTTGCTATATGACCGTGCCTTGTTGTTGCTCTTTTTTGTTTTGCTTTTAATTGGCTTATTGGCGGTCTCTTCCGCTTCTATTCCAGTAGGGACACGTTTATTTAAAGACCCTTTTTACTTTGCTAAACGTGATGCAGTTTATGTGTTTCTATCTTGTATGACCTGTTATTTGTGTGTGCAATTCTCCATGGAAAAATGGGAACAATGGCACGTTCGGTTATTTGTGATTGCCCTTCTTCTGTTGCTTCTAGTACTCATCCCCGGCATTGGTTTATCCGTCAATGGGGCACGACGCTGGATTCCGATGGGATTATTTAACTTTCAGCCAGCCGAATTTGCAAAATTGGCATTGACCTGTTTTTTAGCGAGCTATTTTACGCGTAAATATGATGAAGTAAGAAGTCGTAAGCTCAGTGCCGTTAAGCCCTTTGCCTTGATGGGGTTGATGGGACTCTTTTTATTGTCACAGCCAGACCTAGGCAGTACCGTAGTGTTATTTGTGATTACTTTTGGTCTGTTATTTATTGTGGGTGCTAACTTTTGGCAGTTTGTTGCGTTAGCCGCATCTGGAGGCCTGTTGTTTGTGTGGTTAGTGTTATCTTCTGCTTATCGTTTAAAACGTTTTACGGGTTTTCTTGATCCTTTTAAAGATCCCTATGGCACAGGTTTCCAACTTTCGAACTCCTTAATGGCCTTTGGCCGCGGTGAATGGGTGGGCGAAGGATTAGGGAATTCCATTCAAAAATTAGAATATTTACCTGAGGCGCATACTGACTTCGTGATGGCGGTAGTGGGCGAGGAGTTCGGCTTTTTAGGCATTTTAGTGATTGTTATCTTGCTTGGGTTGTTAATTTTCCGCGCCATGAAAATTGGACGTGAATCCTTATTATTAGAACAACGCTTTAAAGGCTTTTTTGCCTTTGGTATCAGCTTTTGGATTTTCTTCCAAGGTTTTGTCAATTTAGGGATGTCACTCGGCTTATTACCGACCAAAGGCTTAACCTTTCCACTTATCAGTTATGGTGGCTCAAGTTTAATTATTATGTCCATGACCATTGGCTTATTATTACGTATTGATCATGAAAATCGATTAATGCGAATTGGGCAAGCGCGTTTACGGGATGATTAAGATTGATAAAAAATGACCGCACTTTGAAGGCAAAATAGCCTAATTTTTGTGAGTGCATGAAGCGAAGGGACGGAATGTGAGCGTACAAAAGAAAAGATTATTAGTCATGGCAGGGGGGACGGGAGGCCATGTCTTTCCAGCCATTGCAGTGGCACAATATTTACAACAACAGGGTTGGGAAATCTGTTGGTTAGGCACAGCCGATCGTATGGAGGCACAATTAGTGCCAAAACATCATATCCCTATCCAATTTATTCAAATTTCGGGCTTACGAGGTAAAGGCATAAACGCCTTATTGAGTGCGCCTTTTCGCATTTTCAGAGCGGTCTTACAGGCGCGTAAGATTATTAACGCTTATCAACCCCATGCTGTACTAGGTATGGGCGGTTATGTGTCGGGACCGGGTGGCATTGCGGCAAAGCTGTGTGGCGTACCAGTGATTTTGCATGAGCAAAATGCGGTGGCGGGGTTGACTAATAGCTGGTTGGCAAGAATTGCCAGACGTGTTTTACAAGCCTTCCCAACAGCCTTTCCTGATGCGGAAGTGGTGGGGAATCCTGTGCGACAAGCCTTGTTTTCCCTTCCTTCCCCAGAGCAACGCTTTGCTGGGCGAGAAGGGAAATTGCGTGTGCTGGTCGTGGGGGGGAGTCAAGGGGCAAGAGTCCTTAATCAAACCTTGCCAAAAGTCGTGGCACAACTGTTGGATAAGTTAGATGTGCGTCATCAAGTCGGGCAGGGCGCGGTAGAGCAAGTTAAGACATTATACCCAGCCGATGCCTCCGTTAGCATTACCGAATTTATTGATGATATGGCAGAAGCCTATGCTTGGGCAGACATCGTGATTTGTCGTTCGGGCGCATTGACCGTGTGTGAACTTGCCGCGGTAGGGGTACCGGCTATTTTTGTCCCATTTCAGCATCAAGATCAACAACAATATTTTAACGCCAAATACTTAGCGGATGTGGGCGCGGCAGAAATTATTCAACAAGCAGAGTTAACAACTGAAAAATTAGTGAGTGTATTAACGCAATTCGATCGCGAAAGCTTGCTACAGATGGCTATCAAAGCAAAAGCCATGGCAACACCACTTTCGGCACAACGTGTGGCAGAAGTGATCATCGAAGAAGCGAATGAAGAGTAGGAACAGATAAATGATGAATGCAAAATGTGGCAAAGCTTTTCAACAACGAGTGAGAGATATGATCCCAGAAATGCGTCGGGTGCGACAAATTCATTTTGTCGGCATTGGTGGTGCGGGTATGGGGGGAATTGCTGAAGTCTTATTAAATGAAGGCTATTTTGTGACGGGTTCAGATATTATGGAAAATGCGGTGACTGTACGTTTGGCTTCGCTAGGCGCCAAGATTGCCTTTTCCCATGCGCCAGACAATATCAACGGTGCGAGTGTGGTGGTGGTATCCAGTGCAATTAAACCCGATAATGTGGAAGTCATCGCCGCACAAGAAAAACGGATTCCAGTTATTCAGCGTGCACAAATGTTAGCGGAAATTATGCGTTTTCGTCATGGTATTGCGGTGGCTGGAACACATGGTAAAACCACGACAACAGCGATGATTTCAATGATTTATGCTGAAGCGGGTTTGGATCCTACTTTTGTCAATGGCGGATTAGTGAAGTCTGCGGGAACTAATGCGCATTTAGGTTGCAGTCGCTACTTAATTGCCGAAGCGGATGAAAGTGATGCCTCCTTCTTGCATTTACAGCCGATGGTGTCTGTTGTGACAAATATTGAACCCGATCATATGGAAACCTATCACGGCAGTTTTGAAGAAATGAAACAGACCTATGTTAATTTCTTACATAATTTGCCTTTTTATGGGCTAGCGGTGTTATGTGCAGATGATGAGGTCTTAACTGAGCTGACCCCAAAAGTAGGGCGACAAGTGATTACTTATGGATTCAGTGAAAATGCAGATTACCGGATTGAAGATTATCAGCAAACTGGATTCCAAGGTCATTATACGGTGATTACGCCAAGTGGTGAGCGAATTGAGGTGTTATTAAATGTGCCAGGTCGGCATAATGCATTAAATGCCACCGCAGCCTTAGTCGTCGCGAAAGAAGAAGGCATTGCTAATGAGGCTATTCTTGCTGCGTTAGCGGATTTCCAAGGCGCTGGTCGTCGATTTGATCAACTTGGTCAATTTATTCGTCCAAATGGCAAGGTGATGTTAGTCGATGATTACGGTCACCATCCAACGGAAGTAGGCGTGACGATTCAAGCCGCACGTCAGGGATGGGAAAATAAGCGTATTGCGATGATTTTCCAACCACATCGCTATTCAAGAACACGCGATTTGTTTGATGACTTTGTGCAGGTCCTTTCGCAAGTGGATGTCTTAATTATGCTAGATGTGTATGCCGCAGGTGAAACACCGATCGCCGGCGCCGATAGCCGTGCATTATGCCGTTCTATTCGTAATTTAGGGAAAGTTGATCCGATTTTTGTGTCAGATCACCAGCAGTTAGGTGAGATTTTAGACCAAGTATTACAAGATGGGGATTTAATTTTGGCACAAGGAGCGGGAAATGTGAGTAAAATCGCACGTCAATTAGCAGAAAGTTGGACCAAAGAATAGGGATGCACAATGAAAAAAACATTAAAACAAGAAAAAATTGCCGTGTTATTAGGTGGCACTTCAGCAGAGCGTGAAGTCTCTTTGAATTCTGGTCAAGCGGTACTCAACGCGTTACTGAGTGCTGGCTTTAATGCACACCCTATCGATCCGAAAACCTTTCCTGTTGCCACATTAAAGGAACAGGGTTTTGACCGTGTGTTTAATATTTTACATGGTCGTGGGGGAGAAGATGGCACTATGCAAGGGTTATTAGAGCAGATCGGTATACCGTACACGGGCTGTGGCGTGATGACTTCGGCGCTGACTATGGATAAGATGCGAACAAAAATGCTGTGGAAAGCCTTTGGTTTACCCGTTGCAGAGATGGAAATTGTGACAAAAGCCAATGTGGGCGAACTTAATCCTAGTGCTGTTGTCGAAAAATTAGGCTTGCCGTTAATGGTGAAACCCTCATTGGAAGGGTCTAGTGTGGGATTAACCAAAGTAAAACAAGTCGATGAACTTAGAAGTGCGGTCGATTTTGCCTTAAAACATGATGATACGGTTTTAATTGAAGAATGGTTATCGGGGGCGGAATTTACCGTGCCGGTTTTAGATAATGAAGTGTTACCTTCTATTCGTATCGTGCCAGAAGGCGAGTTTTATGATTATGATGCAAAATACATTTCAGATAATACGCAATATTTTTGTCCATCAGGCTTAAGCGTTGAGCGTGAAAATGAATTAAAACAATTAGTCAAACAAGCCTATGATGTGGTAGGGTGCCGTGGTTGGAGCCGTATTGATGTGATGTTAGATGGGAATGGTGCATTTCGTTTAGTGGAAGTGAATACCAATCCAGGTATGACAAGTCACAGTTTATTTCCTAAATCCGCTGCTACCGTCGGCTATTCATTTGAGCAACTGGTTGTGAAGATTTTGGAGTTGAGTGCTGAATGAAAGGCTTAAAACGTAAAACTACACAAGGCGTTAAAAAGACCAATGAAACTAAGGTGAGTGTGATAAAGAACCTTAAATTGGCCTTGTTGTTATGTTGTATTGCCGTGTTTTTTTATGCTTACGCAAATTGGCAGCAGCTCATGGAGAAATTAGATGCTAAACCCATTAGTGCATTTATTCTAACGGGGACGCCGACTTTTACCACGTACGATGATATTCGTGATGCAGTGTTGAAAATGGGGGATTTAAAAGGGTTTTTCGGTCAGGATATTGATGCAGTACGGGAACAAATTGAAACCATGCCTTGGATAAAAGGGGCGGTGGTACGCAAAATATGGCCGGATAAACTCAGTATTGCGTTAGCAGAACATACGCCAATCGCGATTTGGAATGAGGCGGAGTTTCTATCAAGTGATGGGGTGATTTTTCAATTACCTTTTGACAAATTAAAAAATAAAAATTTACCGCACTTATCAGGCCCAGATTATCAAAGTGCGAAAGTGCTACAAGCGTGGAACCAAGTGTATCTGAACTTAAAAGAAAAAGGTTTAACGTTGAAGGCGATCGCGATTGATGACAGAGGGGCGTGGCAAATTGTACTTGATAATGATCTTGTATTAAAATTAGGCAGAGGGGAATGGAAAGCAAAATTAGATCGTTTTGTGACCATTTACCCACAAATAGAGGTGCCTGAAAATAAAAAATTATCTTATGTAGATTTGCGATATAGTGTTGGTGCCGCAGTAGGATTTTCAGAGGCTGACATAAATTAGTTTTAGACGATGTAAAGTGATAAAAATGGCAAAAATTGTGGAATCAAAAATTATTGTTGGATTAGAGGTCGGGACATCTAAAGTTGTCGCTTTAGTGGGTGAACTTTTACCTGATGGGGTAGTGAATATCTTGGGCGTGGGCAGTTGTCCTGCGAAAGGGATTGATAAAGGAAATATTACTGATTTGAATGCGGTGGTCACATCCGTACAACGCGCGATTGAATTAGCAGAATCGGTGGCTGATTGTGAAATTATTAGTGTCACGCTCGCGATAACGGGACAGCATATTCAAAGCTGGAATGACAGTGGCGCGGCACCGATTGCAGATACTGAAGTGACTCAAGAGGATATTGATGCCGCTTTGCATACGGCAAGTTCAATCAAAATGCCAGAAGGGTTAGTGGTACTTCATCGTTTGCCACAAGAATATGCGGTTGACCAACAAAAAAATATTAAGAATCCACTCGGCTTTCAGGGCGGGCGTTTAACCTCAAATGTGCATTTAATTGCGTGTCACCAAGATTGGTTAAATAACTTACGTCAGGCCGTTGAACGTTGTAAATTGAAAATTGATAAAGTCATTTTCTCCGGGATTGCAACAAGTCATTCCGTGTTAACTGAAGATGAAAAAGATTTAGGCGTATGTTTGATTGATTTTGGTGCAGGCACAATGGAAGTGATGGTCTATACCAACGGTTCGTTGCGTTTTAGTAAGGTCATTCCTTATGCGGGTAATCGCGTGACAGATGATATTGCCTATGATTTAACGACTTCTCGTGTTGAAGCAGAGAATATTAAAGTTAAATACGGTAGTGCGTTGACACCGCCAAGACAAAATCCAGAAGAACAATTTGATGTGATGAGTATTGATGGTAGCGTGATTGAACGTTGTTCAAAAACACGCTTATCTAATGTGACAGCCGGTCGCTATCGCGAACTGCTTGAATTAGTCAAAGGAGAGCTCATCCAACTTAAGCATGATTTAGAAAGTAAACAAATGAAATTTGAGTTAATTGCAGGGATTGTGATTACTGGTGGTGGAGCACAAATTAAAGATTTGAAAGAATGTGCAACCGATGTATTTGGCTTGCATGTACGTATTGGTAACCCATTAAATATTACGGGTGTTACCCATCTTGTAGAGAAAAAACCGCAATATTCTACCGTACTTGGTTTGTTACAGTATGAATATAGCAGCAATGATGAAAGCCCAATTAATGATGCTTATAGTCATGAAGGTGGTTTTTTAGGTTCCCTTTGGTCTGGAATGAAAAAAATTGCAAAGAAAGTGGGTTCAGAGTTTTGAGAATTCCTATTTTTCATCTACAATAAGAAATATTTAGGTTTTAATAATGTGCTAGCAGAGAATTAGCATTGACGGAGATTGAATATGTTTGAACCAGTAGATTATGATCTTGGTGAAATGGACGGAGCTCTCATTAAAGTTGTGGGCGTCGGTGGGGGAGGCGGTAACGCAGTCAACCACATGGTAGCCAATATGATTAAAAATGATATTGGTGGAACACTTTTAGATGAAGCGGTGATGAATTCAGATGAACATGGCAAAATTATTTTTTATGCTGTGAACACAGATGCCCAAGCTTTACGTAAAAGCCAAGTTCAACAAACCGTCCAAATTGGTGGTTCAACAACAAAGGGGTTAGGTGCGGGCGCCAATCCTAATGTTGGACGTAAAGCGGCAGAAGACGATCAAGAAGCTATTCGTGCGATGCTCGAAGGGGCGGACATGGTCTTTATCGCTGCAGGAATGGGGGGCGGTACCGGAACTGGTGCGGCACCAATTGTTGCACAAATTGCGAAAGAACTAGGTATTTTAACTGTTGCAGTGGTGACAAAACCGTTTTCCTTTGAAGGTAAAAAACGGATGTTATTTGCTGAAATGGGGATTAAAGAACTTTCTAAACACGTCGATTCTCTGATTATTATTCCAAATGAGCAACTGGCTAAAGCCTTACCTAAAAATGCGACCTTGCTTCAAGCTTTCTCTGCAGCTAATGATGTGTTACGTAATTCTGTGACAGGTATTTCAGATATGATTACCTCGCCAGGTTTAATCAACGTGGACTTTGCTGATGTGCGTACGGTGATGTCAGAAATGGGCCAAGCGATGATTGGTTTTGGGTCTAGCAAAGGTACCGCAGGCGAAGGTCGTGCTGAAGAAGCAACACGTATTGCGGTGAAAAGCGATTTATTAGAACGTGTGGATTTATCGGGTGCCAAAGGGGTTTTAGTGAATATTACTTCAGGTATGGATCTTGGTCTCGATGAGTTTAATGTTGTCGGTAAAACCGTGGCTGAATTTGCTTCTGAAGAAGCAACTGTCGTGATTGGTACAACCTTAGTACCAGAAATGGTCGATGAAATTCGAGTGACTATTGTGGCAACAGGTATCGGGGACATTGAAGCGCCAGAAATGCCAATGCCACATCGTCAACAACAGCCAATTCAGCATACTGTTGGTGAGTCGAGACCGTTACAACCAGCGAATTTAAGTGGTAATCCGAGTAGCAATACGGGCTACGGTGCACAACCAGGACAAGTGCCGCCACGTCCAACTGACTTAACCAAAACCAGTATTTTGGATACGCCAATTACAGCGCGTACGGCAAATAACTTGCAAAAAGATGAAAATTTGTTTAATGTGCAGAATTTCATCCGCAATACAGATAAATAAATTGAAATTAACCTTGTTGTTATCACAATAAGTTAAGAGAAAGATATGATTAAACAAAGAACATTAAAACAAAGCATTAAAGTCACTGGTGTTGGCTTACATAGTGGTAATAAAGTAACCTTAACGTTACGTCCTGCTATGGCAAACACAGGTGTCGTCTACTGTCGTACGGATTTAAATCCGCCAGTGACGTTCCCGGCAAATGCCAATGCGGTACGTGATACGATGCTTTGTACTTGTTTAGTGAATGAAGAAGGCGTGCGTATTTCAACGGTGGAACACTTGAATGCTGCGTTAGCCGGATTAGGCATTGATAACGTGATTATTGAAGTGGATGCGCCAGAAATTCCAATTATGGATGGTAGCGCCAGTCCGTTTATTTACCTTTTACTTGATGCGGGCATTGAAGAGCAAAACGCAGCGAAGAAATTTATTCGCATCAAACAAAAAGTTCGTGTTGAGGATGGCGATAAATGGGCAGAGTTCACTCCATATAATGGATTCCGCTTAGACTTTACGATTGATTTCGAGCATCCAGCGATTGGTAAAGATGTGCGTCAGTATGTGATGGATTTTTCTGCACAAGCCTTTGTGCAACAAATTAGCCGGGCGAGAACCTTTGGTTTTATGAAAGATATTGAATATCTTCAATCTCAAGGTTTAGCATTAGGCGGCAGTTTAGATAATGCGATCGTATTAGATGATTATCGTATTCTGAATGAAGATGGTTTACGCTTTAAAGATGAGCTTGTGCGTCATAAAATGCTAGATGCAATTGGTGATTTATACATGGCGGGTTATAACATTATTGGTGATTTTAAAGCCTATAAATCCGGTCATGGTCTCAATAACAAACTATTGCGTGCGGTTTTAGCGAATCAAGATGCGTGGGAATTTGTGACATTTGATGATAAACAAGAAATTCCACATGGTTATGAAGCACCCACTCAAGTGCTGA
Source organism: Bisgaard Taxon 45 (assembly GCA_030783905.1). Classification (GTDB taxonomy): domain Bacteria; phylum Pseudomonadota; class Gammaproteobacteria; order Enterobacterales; family Pasteurellaceae; genus Pasteurella. The sequence goes on from JAQAHH010000006.1 coordinate 592,689, forward strand.
TTTAACGTTATTCATTTCGTATTAAAAAGCTATATTTCTGACGAAGTATAGCTTTTTTGTTTTTGATAGTATGAGGGCTGATACACAATATCAGTGTTATTTTATCCTATTGTGTATTGAATTAGTTACGCAATAGGCGCAGAGAGGAAAACAGTATGCTTAACTTTACATTTCAATTACCTACGCTGGCTATTTTTGGTGAGGGTCAGATTCAAACCATTGCGGAGCATATTCCTCACAATGCACGGATTTTAGTGACAACAGGAGGCGGCAGTGTAAAGAAAAATGGGGTATTTGCTCAAGTTGAACAAGCCCTTGCGGGATTTTATTGGCGCGAATTTTCGGGGATTGAACCTAACCCCCGTTATGAAACCTTAATGAAAGCTGTTGAGATTGTGAAACAAGAAAACTTAGATTTTATTTTAGCCGTTGGTGGTGGTTCGGTGCTCGATGGCAGTAAATTTATTGCCAGTGCGGTGAATTTTGTCGGTGAACCCTGGGATATTTTAAGTAAACAACATCCTGTACAGCGTGCCTTACCGCTTGGGTGTATTATGACATTGCCTGCAACAGGATCGGAAATGAATGGCTATGCCGTGATCAGTCGCCAACAAACAGGGGATAAACTGTCCTTTGCCTCTCCTTTAGTGCGGCCTGTTTTCGCGGTATTAGATCCCACAACCACCTATTCGTTGCCAGAAAAACAAACTGCGAATGGGGTAGTGGATGCGTTTGTGCATACGTTTGAACAGTATATGACCTATCCGTTGCAAGCGAAAATTCAAGATCGCTTTGCGGAAGGGGTGTTTCAAACCTTAATTGAGGAAGGACCGAAAGTATTAGCTAACCCAACAGATTATGATGCAAGAGCGAATATTATGTGGGCAGCGACGATGGCATTGAATGATATTTTAGGGGTCGGCGTAGTACAAGATTGGGCATCGCACGCAATTGGGCACGAGCTGACCGCACTTTATGGCTTAGATCATGCACAAACACTAGCGATTATTGTGCCTGCTTTGATGCAACACCAACAAGCCAATAAGCGAGAAAAACTGATTCAATTTGCGCAGCGTGTCTGGGATTACCACGGTGATGAAGCACTGGCGGTACAAGTGGCGATTGAACGTACGCGCCAATTTTTTGAACAAATGGGGGTAAAAACACGTTTTTCTGATTATGCTATTGATGATAGCCAATTTTCTGTTATTTTAGATAAGTTAGCCGAACATCAGGCGTATAACTTAGGCGAACACCAAAATTTAGATCGCCAAGCAGTCAAAGAAATTTTATATGCTGCGCTTTAAGCGTGGCGAAAGTGCGGTTTATTTTTGCTCAATTTTCAGCTTACAGGAAAGGATATGTCTTTGGATTTAAGTGAGATTCGTCAACAGATCACACAAATTGATCGAAATTTATTGAAATTATTGTCAGAACGTCATCGTTTAGCGTTTGATGTGGCGCGCAGTAAAGAAATTACGCAAAAACCCCTTCGAGACCTTAAGCGTGAACAGCAGCTATTGCAAGAACTGATTCAATTTGCTGAAAATCAAAACTACCAATTAGAAGCACAGTATATTACGGCTATTTTTCAACGTATTATTGAAGATTCGGTTGCCACTCAACAAGTGTATTTACAAAAAAAGCTTAATGCGCAACGCGAGCAAAATATCCATATTGCATTTTTAGGGAAACGCGGTTCTTATTCTCATTTAGCGGCGAGAAGTTATGCTACCCGTTATCAAGAAAACTTTGTTGAATTGAGCTGTCGCTCATTTGATGAAATTTTTGAGAGAGTGAGCCGTGGTGAAGCAGACTATGGTATCTTGCCGCTAGAAAATACCACCTCTGGGGCAATCAATGAAGTGTATGATTTATTGCAACATACTGATCTTGCTTTAGTGGGGGAATTGGCGTATCCGATCCGTCATTGTGTGTTAGTGAATGGACAAAATGATTTGTCTAAAATTGACACTTTATATAGCCATCCTCAAGTTATCCAACAATGTAGCCAGTTTATTAAAGGGCTAGAGCGTGTTCATATTGAATATTGCGAAAGTAGCTCTCATGCGATGCAGTTGGTCGCGAGCTTAAATAAACCGACTATTGCGGCGTTAGGTAATGCGGACGGGGGGGCATTATACGGTTTAACGGTGCTAAAATCGGATATTGCGAACCAACCCAATAATATTACTCGTTTCATTGTTGTAGCAAAAAAACCATTGGAAGTATCACCGCAGATTCACACGAAAACCTTATTGTTGATGACTACCTCACAACAAGCGGGGGCATTAGTTGATGCCTTATTTGTGTTTAAAAAGCATCAAATTAATATGACAAAACTGGAATCACGTCCCATTTATGGTAAGCCATGGGAAGAAATGTTTTATCTGGAAATTGAGGCGAATATTCATAATCCAGAAACGCAGCAGGCGTTGGAAGAATTGAAACAATATAGTCATTATTTAAAAGTACTCGGTTGTTATCCAAGTGAAATTATTAAGCCTGTTGAACTCACTGCGTAACACAAACGTGGGATTTACCCACGTTTTTCTTGAGTCAATTGTCTGACAGATTCCCGCCAAACTAATTCAGGTTCCAGTAATAAAGTGCGGTGTTTTGCGGTGGGATTTTTGATCCGTTTCAATAAGGTTTCGACGGCTAACTTTCCTAATTCGGCTTTAGGTTGGTTAATGGTGGTTAAGGGAGGAGACATATACTCCGCTAAGGTAATGTTATCGTAGCCGATAATGGAAATATCTTGTGGAATATGCAAACCTTGGCTCCAAACCGTTTGGTATGCCCCAAAGGCGATACTGTCACTACAGGCAAAGACGGCAGTGGGACGTGGCTGTAACGCGAGGACTTTTTCCATGCCACGTTTTCCCCCTTCAAAATCAAAATGGCTCTCAATAATGTAATCGTCACGCAACGGAAGAGTGGCTTCTTGTAATGCTTTTTTATAACCCTCTAATCGATTTTGTGCGAGTGATTTTTTTAAATTACCCGTAATAATGGCAATATGTTGGTGGCCTTTTTCAATCAGTTTTTTAGTGGCTAAATATCCGCCATACTTGGAATTTTCATAGATCTTATCGACCTTTTCTTCTGTTGGCCACCAGTCCATTACGACAAAGGGCAAATTGATATTCAAATCTTTACCAATTTGAATCCGTGTATCAGAACACATCAATAATAAGCCATCGACTTGCTTTTGAATCAGGGTTTGTAAATTATGGCGTAGGCGTTCTGTATCCCCTTCGGTATTAGAGAGAATTAAATTGTAGTGATGTTGGTGACAATAGTGTTCTACGCCACTGACCACTTCGGTAAAAAAAGGGTTATTGGTAGCGGTCACTAACAAACCAATTGTTTTGGTTTCTTTCACCTTCAGACTTCGTGCGAGTGCGGAAGGGGTATAATTTAGTGCGTTGACAACCGACATCACCTTATCGCGTATTTCATCGCTAACAAAACGAGAGTTATTAATGACATGGGAAACGGTTGAGGTGGATACGTTCGCAATCCTTGCAATGTCTTTCATGGTTGCCATTTATCTTTCTCTTCTTTTGGCGTTGATCTTGGTTAAGGCAAAAGAGGGAGCGCATTTGCTCCCATAAAGGGTTAATGAGATTGTAAGAAGTTGAGTGTTTCTTGTCTAGTAGGGATAGATGGTTGTGCCCCTTCTCTTGTCACACTAATTGCCGCCGCCGCATGTGCAAAGCGAATCGCTTCCTCTAAGGATTTATCTTCTAACAATGCTGTCATTAATGCTCCATTAAAGGTATCACCTGCGGCGGTGGTATCTTTCGCCGGCACACGAAATCCCGCCACAATTTTACCCGGTTTTCCTTGTTGGCTAACATATACCCCTTTTGAGCCTAAGGTAATGAGTACTGTTTCAATCCCTTTTTGATGAAATAGTGCGGCCGCTTGTGCTGCGCTGTGTTCGTCCACCACTTTCACTCCGGTGAGCATTTCGGTTTCCGTTTCATTTGGGGTAATCATATCCACCAAAGTGAGTAGTTCATCGGGAAGTGCTTGAGCCGGCGCGGGGTTGAGTACCACTTGAGTGTGGGCTGATTTCGCTAATTTTGCGGCTAAAATGACCGCACTTAAGGGCGTTTCCAGTTGCATTAATAACGCATCAGATTGCGTAATTTTATCAGCAAATTTTCTGACGATGTCTTCAGTTAAGTCAGCATTGGCACCCGCAGAAATCACAATACTGTTTTCTCCTTGGGTTGTCACTTGTATCATTGCAATCCCCGTCATTTGTTCAGGTACCTCAATGACGGCTTGTGTATCTATGCCATCTTGTGCGAACGCTGTTTTCATGGCTTTCCCAATATCATCACTGCCGATACAAGCAATAAAGTCGATGTTGGCGCCTAAGCGTGCTGCTGCAACGGCTTGGTTCGCCCCTTTACCACCATAAGCAATATGGTAGTTACTTCCTGTCAAGGTTTCACCAGGTTGTACAAAGTGCGGTACGGAAATCACATGATCGGCATTGACACTGCCAAGTACGGTTAATTTTTTCATATTGTTTCGCTTATATCAGGATGTGGTTGAAAGGGGGAAATGAGCAGGCAAGCCTGCTCATCAACGTCTGATTATTGGCTAATCACTTTTAAATCAACAGGAATTTTAGCGTCCACTTTTTCGCCTTTTAAGACTTTATCTGCGGTGACCACGCCTAATGCCCCAATTAAATCAGGCTGTTGGGCAATGGTCGCGGCCATTTTACCTGTTTGTACGGCTTTGACACCATCATCGGTACCATCAAAACCCACCACTAACACTTTTTTATTGGCGGCGTTGATTGCGCGTAAGGCACCCAATGCCATTTCATCATTTTGAGCAAAGACTGCTTTGACATCGCCTTTACTGGCTAATAAATTTTCCATGACGTTAAGCCCTTTGGTGCGGTCAAAATCGGCAGGTTGGCTAGCAAGCACGTTAAATTTATGGGCATCAATAGCTTGTTTAAAGCCTTCGCCCCGTTCGCGCGCGGCAGAAGTCCCCGCAATACCTTCCAGTTGGATGACTTTAGCGCCCGCGCCTAATTTTTCCGCAATAAAATCACCGGCCATTTTACCCCCAGCGACGTTATTAGAGGCGATATGGCTTACAACCTCGCCTGCTGCGGCGCCACGGTCTAAGGTGATAACGGGAATCTTATTGCGGTTTGCCATTTTCACCGCATTGACCACGGCTTCAGAATCTGTCGGGTTAATCAATAGCACTTTAACGCCACGCACCGTTAAGTCTTCTACGTTCGCTAATTCTTTTGCAGGATCGTTTTGTGAATCTAAAACAACCAATTTATAGCCTAGTTCATCGGCTTTTTTCTGTGCCCCGTCTTTGAGTGTCACAAAGAACGGGTTATCGAGCGTTGAGACGGCTAAAGCAATGGTGTCTTGAGCGAGCGCAGCACCGCTAACAGCCAAGCTTAACATCAATGCCGAAGCCAGAGTGGTTAATTTTTGCAGTTTTTTCATTTTCGTTCTCCTTAAGAGTGGGAGGGTTACACTTTTTTTGTACCTAAATAGTTATCTGCTAATACCGCGACTAAGATAACTAATGCTTTTGCTATCATTTGATAGTAAGAGGAAATATCTAGTAAATTCAATGCATTGTTTAAGAAACCAATAATCAATGCACCAATTAAGGTGCCCATGACACGTCCTTTTCCGCCCATTAAGCTCGTGCCACCCACGACAACCGCTGCAATCGCATCAAGTTCATAGGACACTCCAGCAGTAGGTTGTGCGGAAGAAAGACGTGAGGTCACAATCAAACCTGCAAGGGCAGATAAGAAACCACTGACAGCAAACACGAAGATTTTAATTTTATTCACGTTAATGCCAGATAATTGGGTTGCGGCTTCATTGCTTCCTAGTGCATAAATATAGCGACCAATACGCATATGTTTAAGCACATACCAAGAAGCAGCAAAGACAAAGGCCATAATCCAAATTGGGACAGGAATGCCAAATAGATAGCCGGTGCCGAGCAAGGAAAAGGTATCGGCCCCTTCAGAGAACCCAGTGCTAATTGGGCGTCCATCGGTATATACCATCGTTACACCACGTAATAAAGTCATGGTTACGAGGGTGGCAATAAAAGCTTGTACTTTGCCTTTGGCAACAATCACACCGCTGATACCACCGAGTAATGTGCCAATCAAGAGTGTGGCAGGAATGACGAGCAGTATAGGTAATTCAGTGCTGACCATCGAGGCAGCAATAGCCCCCGTTAATGCGAGAATGGAACCCACGGAAAGATCAATCCCTGCGATTAAAATCACAAAGGTCATCCCGACGGCAATAATGGCATTGACGGAGGTTTGGCGTAAAATATTGAGAATGTTATCCACACTGAAAAAGTCAGGATTGATCATGGATACGATAGCAATCAGCACCAGTAAGGCGATGATGGAACGTTGTTCAATTAAAAATTTACCGAATTGGAATGGTTTTGCTTGAGTTGTCATAATAAATCCTTCAGGTTTAGACTGCACTTTTGCCAATAGCGGCGGCTAATAATTTTTCTTGGGTGGCTTCACCACGTTGGAATTCAGCACTGATTTGCCCTTCATGCATGACCAAAATACGATCACTCATACCCAGTACTTCTGGCATTTCAGAGGACACTAAAATGATACTTAGCCCCTCTTTTTTGAATTCATTGATGAGTTGATAAATCTCTTTTTTCGCACCAACATCGACCCCCCTTGTGGGTTCATCTAGGATCAACACTTTTGGCCGTGTCATTAAGCCTTTGGCAATAGCAACCTTTTGCTGATTCCCCCCAGATAAGAGCCCAATTGGCTGTTCTTGGCTTGGTGTTTTGATATTAAACATGGTGATGAAATCACCGACGGCTAATTGTTCTGCTTTGTGATCAATTTGAATGGACTGAGAGAAATAGGCTAACGCTGTGAGTGACATATTTTCTTTCACTGACATGCCTAAAATCAAGCCATCACCTTTGCGATCTTCGGAAATGTACACAATTCCATGGTTCAAACCATCTTGTGGACAAGTAGGATGAATTTCTTGCTGATCTAACCGCACTTTACCGCTTGAACGTGGTAAGGCACCATAGAGCACTTTCATTAACTCCGTACGTCCCGCGCCCATCAGCCCAGAAATCCCTAAAATTTCTCCCCGGTGTAAGTTGAAACTGACATGATGAACACCACTGCCACTGAGGTCTTCTACTTCAAGCAATAAGTCACCACGTGGTTTATCTAAATGGGGATATTGTTCATCTAAACGGCGTCCCACCATCATTTCAATCAGCTGATCTTCATCTAAGCTTGCGACCGTTTTTTCGCCAATAAATTCACCATCGCGTAAGACAGTCACATCATCACAAATTTCAAAAATTTCTTTGATTCGATGTGAGATATACACAATGCCTCGTCTTTCGGCTTTGAGTTCACGAATCACCTGAAATAAAGCCGCGGTTTCTGTATCAGTAAGCGCATCGGTGGGTTCATCCATAATGATGACTTTGGATTCAAAACTGAGCGCTTTAGCAATTTCGACCATTTGTTGTTCACCAATTGATAATTCGGAGCACAATTGATGGCTACTGTGGGTGACCCCTAAACGCTTAAGCAGTTTATCCGCTTCTTGGTGCATTTTTTTCCAATCAATGCTCCCCCAAGGTGTCACAAATTCACGCCCTAAGAAAATATTTTCTGCGATCGTTAAGTTGCCAACTAAGTTCAATTCTTGGTGAATAATACTGATGCCGGCTTCTTGCGATGCTTTTGGTCCGTTAAAGGCAACTTGTTTGCCTAAATATTCAATGGTGCCCGCATCTTTGCTGTAAATACCGGTGAGGACTTTCATTAAGGTCGATTTCCCCGCACCGTTTTCACCCATTAATGCCATTGCCCGTCCCGCATACACGGATAAGCACGCGTTACTGAGCGCTTTGACACCCGGAAAGGATTTATCAATTCCTTGGATGTGGAGTAAAGTTTCATGTTGCATATTTGCCGCCTTTAAAATGGAACGCCAGAATACAGAATAATATTGGCATAAGGTGTACATTCACCACTACGCACAATCGCTTTACTCGCGTGTGTGTGGGTTTTGAACACTTCATGGCTAACATATTGCACATCAATTTGGTTACCTTGTTGTTGCTCAAGTTGAGCGAGACTGTTTAAAAGTGCGGTCAGGATGTTAGGATTTTTTTCTTTAATTTCTTCGGCAATGATGACGCGTTCGACAAACATCTCAGTGACTACCGCATAAAAGGTTTGTAGAAAGCTTGGGATACCAGCACTTAAGGCCAAATCAACACGTTCTACTTGTTTAGGTATTGGTAACCCCGCATCGCAAATAGTGAGGCTATCAGTATGACCGAGTGTGGCGATCACTTGGGATAATTGAGCGTTTAATACAGCATTTTTTTTCATAGCGTACCTCAAATTTATTTTTCATCGAAACGTTTCGATGGGTTGATAACTAGTCTAAGTGGAAATCAAAAAAGTGCAAAAAGCTTTTATCTGATCTGTGAACTGGATCAAATAATTTCGTTTCTGATAGCGAGAATAGTTGGTTAAAATGAGGACTATCAGAGAGCAACAAAGCGGGGCAAGACGTGATGAAGAGAATAGGGGTAAGTTTAATGATTGCTATAACAGCCTGTTCAGCGCACGCTAAGCGGGTAACTTGTAAGCATTTCGCTACGCAAGCTGAAGCACAAGCCTACATGGAAAGATATAAGGCTTATCATTTAGATGGTGATCATGATGGAGAAGCCTGTGAGTGTTTACCCGGTGGCAGTAGTCATGGTTTGGCACGCTGTCGGCGATAGGCCAACGTACTGTTTATCATGTAAAAAACAGTACGTGGTGAGATTAGGCTTTTTTCAAAAACTCTGATTTTAATGAAAAACTTTGACCATCAATTTTGCAATCAACATCGTGATCAGCATCAACTAAACGGATGTTTTTGGCTTTCGTGCCTTTTTTTAACACAATTGATGAACCTTTAACTTTTAAGTCCTTAATTAAAATCACAGCATCGCCGTCTTGTAAGATATTACCATTACTGTCTTTTACCACTTTTTCATCGCTTTCTTCTGACTCTTGACCTGACCATTCATAACTGCAATCTGGGCAGACAAAATGGATAGAATCATGGTAGACATATTCACTTTGACATTTTGGGCAAGTTGGCATTTTTTCCATAAATTTCTCCTCTCAATAAAAATGACGCGCAAGTATAGCAAAAAAGCCACCTGTTTGCCAAAAATTGTGAAGAACAACTCTGATTTGTTTATGCCAAATTTTTCTGTAAAATTCAGCGTGTTATTGTTATTAAGGAAAATAAAATGAAAAAATTAACCTCACTCTTAGGCATAGTTACTATACTTTATTCCACGTCATTATTTGCCCATAATATTCAATTAAATAGCCCGTTAGCCACAGTGTCTGTGGCAAAAGATGGCGAATTAATGGTGAAAGGCGACGACATTGCTTATCAAGCGTGGCATTCCGCACAATTAGCGGGCAAAGTCCGTGTCGTGAACCACATTGCGGGACGACGTGATGTGAAAGAACGCAATCAAGCCTTGATTGAGGCGATTAAAGGGGCACAATTTGATCGAACAAAATATCAAACAACGACGATCATTAATGCGGATGATGCGACCTTTGGCACAGGCAGTTTTGTAAAAAGTGGGGCAGAAAAAGGCAAAAAAGCCAATGCGCATAGCCAAGTGGTGTTAGATCAAAGTGGAGCAGTAAAAGCAGCTTGGCAGTTAAAAGAAAAAGACAGCTTGGTTGTCGTGTTAGATAAAGCGGGCAAAGTCAAATTTGTCCATGAAGGCGCGCTATCGGCTGCGCAAGTGCAAGAAGTGATTGGATTAATTGGTGAATTAGTGAAATAGAACCCCTTTTAACAAACCGCACCTTTTATTGTGAGCCAATCAAAAATAGGGTGGGCAAATAATGCCCACCCTTTTAATCTATAATCGAAAGATCAATTTTTCCAGGTAAATTAAGTATTCTCACTTACTACTCCATTGTCCTCTTCTTTTTAGATCTTTTAGTCATATCCTACTTCTTATTGTTATTTTTAGTGCAACCTGTTTATTTTTTATAATGTTTCATCACTTATTTTGAACAAACACAACCAGCAAAGGACATTCTATGAAATTTCTGAAAACATTATTTGCAACAAGTTTACTTTTGGCGAGCGCGAGCCAAGCTATCGCAGGACCAATTAGCGATCGTGTTGCAAGCACAAAAACCTTATTAGTGGGAACAGAAGGCACCTATGCGCCTTTCACGTTTCATGATGAGTCAGGCAAACTCACTGGCTTTGATGTGGAGGTGATTGAAGAAGTGGCAAAACGTCTTGGTTTAAAAATTGAGTTTAAAGAAACGCAATGGGATGCCATGTACGCAGGCTTAAATGCCAAACGCTTTGATTTGATTGCCAACCAAACTAATCCAAGCCCAGAAAGGTTGAAAAAATACCTGTATAGTGAGCCTTATAACTATTCAAATGCCGTGGTGGTAACACGTATCGAAGATGATTCGGTGAAAGCTTTTGTTGATTTAAAAGGGAAAAAATCAGGTCAGTCATTAACCAGTAATTACACCAAAATAGCGCAACAACATGGTGCAAATTTGGTGACGGTAGAAGGCTTGGCACAAGCGTTAGAATTGATTCGTCAAAAACGTGCGGAAACGACGGTGAATGATAAATTAGCAGTATTAGATTATTTCCAAAAAATCCCTAATGCGGGGTTAAAAATTGCTGTAGAAAGTGACACCAAAGTGCCTTCTGGTTTTGCGGTTCTCAAAGGTGAAGAACCGTTAGTGGCAAAATTAAATCAGGCATTAGCTGAGATGCGAGCTGATGGCACGTTAAAACAAATTTCAATAAAATGGTTTGGTGATGACATTACTCAATAATTTTTTAGCCAATTTGCCATTCATGAGCGAAGAACGAGCTGATCTGTTGATCAGCTCTTTTTGGCCTATGTTAGAGGCAACCATCATTAGCACGATTCCGTTAGCACTGATTTCTTTTTTTGTCGGATTAGTGATTGCCATTGGTGTGGCTGTGATTCGCACCATGCCTACTCAGTCCGCTTTTCAATGTGTACTTGTGGCTATGGCGAGAATTTATGTCTCGTTAATTCGTGGCACGCCCATGTTGGTGCAGATTTTTATTATTTTTTATGGGTTACCTGAAGTGGGGATCACCTTAGATCCTTTCCCAACCGCCATTATTGCCTTTTCGCTGAATATTGGTGCTTACGCGTCCGAAACAGTCAGAGCCGCAATTTTATCGATTCCCAAAGGGCAGTGGGAAGCTTCTTATGCCATTGGTATGAATTATCGTCAGGCGTTTGTTCGTACGATTATTCCACAAGCCATGCGGGTGTCTGTTCCGCCTTTAGCAAATACCTTTATTAGCACCGTGAAAGATACGTCCTTGGCGTCTTTAGTGCTGGTGACTGAATTATTTCGTGTGGCACAAAATGTGGCGGCGTCATCTTATGAATTTATTTTGGTGTACAGCGAAGCGGCATTGATTTATTGGATGGTGTGTTTTGTGCTATCGATTGCACAACAACGTTTAGAAACACGCCTTTCTCGCCATTTGTAGGAGGATGGATGTTAGAAATTAAAAATATTCATAAGCATTTTAAAGGCAATGAAGTGTTAAAAGGGATTGATTTAACCATTCAGAAAGGGGAAGTGATTGCGATCCTTGGCCCATCTGGTTCAGGGAAAACCACGTTTTTACGTTGTTTAAATTTACTCGAAAAGCCCGATCAAGGTACCTTACGTTTTACGGATGGTAGCCTTGAAGTAGATTTTTCTCAAAAAATCAGTAAGCAAACTGAGCTTGCCTTGCGTCGTCGCTCTTCTATGGTGTTTCAACAATATAATTTGTTTCCGCACCGCACCGCATTGGAAAATGTGATGGAAGGTCCTGTTGTGGTACAAAAGCAATCGGTGGAACAGGCTCGTGAACAAGCCTTAACGTTATTAAAAAAAGTCGGGTTAGCGGAAAAAGTGCAACTTTATCCTGCTCAACTTTCTGGCGGACAGCAACAGCGTGTGGGGATTGCACGCGCCTTAGCGGTGCAACCTGATCTGATTTTATTAGATGAACCTACTTCGGCGTTAGATCCAGAGTTAGTTGGTGAAGTGCTACAAGTATTAAAATTGTTAGCAAAAGAAGGGTGGACGATGATTATCGTGACCCATGAAATGAATTTTGCCAGAGATGTTGCCGATCGTGTGGTATTCATGGATGGAGGTAAAGTGATTGAGCAAAATAGGGCAAAAGCCTTTTTTACCCAACCGAAAGAAGAAAGAACCAAACAATTTTTACTTCAAACCAAAATGGTGGATTTTACGCAAGATTATATGATCTAGTTCAATAATCTGCATGGTGAGAGGTTGTCAAGCCAGATTGAATGTTGTACAAGGATAAGGGGTTTTATCCAAAAGCAGTCCAACTTGTTGGGGGCAGCGCATTGAGCACTGCTTTTTTATTATCCATTAAGGAGCATTTATGTCGATCAATCTAGCACGCGTACAATCTATTATTGACAAGCTCGCCTCAATATCTTCTGTTGAAGGTGAGTTAACCCGCTTAGCCTTTAGTCACGAAGATGAACAAGCGCATCAGTATTTAGTCGATTTATGTCAAGCCTATGATCTCACGATCCGGCGTGATGAAATTGGCAATCTTTTTATTCGTAAAGCAGGTATAGATGATCATTTACCCGCAGTCGCATTTGGCTCCCATATTGATACTGTTGTTAATGCAGGCAAATTTGATGGACCATTAGGCTCGGTCGCGGGGCTGGAAATTCTTTTCCAACTTTGTGAGCAAGGAATTAGCACGCGTTATCCCTTAGAACTGATTATTTTTACTTGTGAAGAGTCTAGCCGCTTTAATTACGCGACGTTAGGCAGTAAAGTGATGTGTGGGGCAGTGGCACAAGCGGGGTTAAGCCATTTACGTGATAAACAAGGCAAGGATTTAGCCACAGCCTTAGCGGATATCGGGTTAGATTTCTCGGCAATCCATCAAGCGAAACGCCATGCAGAAGAGTTTAAATGTTTTGTGGAATTGCATATCGAGCAAGGTCCTCGTTTAGAGAATGAACAGAAAACCATTGGCGTGGTGACTGGTATTGCGGCACCAATTCGTTGCATCGTGAAGATTCAAGGGCAAGCCGATCATTCCGGCGCGACAGCGATGCATTATCGTCATGATGCCTTATTAGGCGGTGCTGAACTGGCACTCGCTATTGAGCAAGCCGCGATTGATGCAGGGCATTCAACGGTCGCCACGGTGGGTAATCTGACTGCCAAACCGGGCGTGATGAATGTGGTGCCGGGGGCTTGTGAATTGTTGGTCGATATTCGTGGTATTGATGTTGAGGCCAGAGAATCAGTCTTTATCGCGCTACAGCAACAGATTGAACAGGTGGCGCAAAAACGGGGCTTACAAATTGAACTACAACTGATTTCGAAAGATAACCCAGTATTATTAGCACAAGAGATGGTCGAGCAAGTGAGACAATGCACTGAAACCCTCGGCTATCGTTACGAAGTGATGCCAAGTGGTGCAGGGCATGATGCGATGCATATGGCGAAACTGTGCCCAACTGGCATGATTTTTGTGCCTTCACATCTGGGGATTAGTCATAATCCGTTAGAATTTACCGAATGGCAAGATATTGAAGCTGGAATTAAGGTCTTGCAAAAAGTCATATTAACACAGGCAGAAAGAGTGAGTTAAGCAGAGATTGATACCGCACGAGAAAGTGCGGTATGTCTTACAACGGTTCTAGAAAGGGGGCATCCCCCCTGTGGTGTGGGCAGTGGCGTGAAACGTGCAGTGATTTTTGACAAAATTTTCGGCCTTTTTCTCGCATGTTTTTTTACTTTATCTGTGATGATAAATCTGATCGAAAGGCACGCGGAACCGATCCCCCCAAATGCCCCGCCCCGCTTGACGAATCCCACAGGACACAATCATATTGATTTCTGCCCCACGCGGGAGGGCGAGAATGTTTTTCACTCGCCCTTCATCTAATCCCTCTATTGGACAGGTATCATAACCTTGTTCTGTCATTAACAACATAAAGGTTTGTGCAACAAGACCACAGCTTTTGTGTACCACGACGCGCATATCTGCTTCTGAGACTTGTGTACTCATTGGGCGGAATAAACGGACGCTATGCATGAGTACTTTACGCAATAAACCCAACAAACCAAAGCAACGTGCATAAATAAAGGGCATGAGTTTTGTATAATAGATTGTTTTGCCTTTCAGGCGATTTTCCCAACGGTCCGGTGGACTATAGCGCTTAATATTCTCGTTTTCAAAGGCTAACACGGCTTGGGCGCGTTGTTTATACAAATCTTGGCGTGTCACAAACACCACCATTTGCTGTGCAGTGGTGGCAGTTTGTTGACCTAAACACGCAGTGGCTAATTGGGCAAGAAGGTCTTTGTCAGTGATATGGTAAAACTCATACAGTTGCATATTAGAACTGCTTGGCGCAAGTGTGGCTAATTGTAAACAGTGTTTGACTTTTTCGCTATCGAGCGGTTTTTCAGGATCAAAATAACGCACGGCTCGGCGCTGATGAAGAATGTCAGATAATGTCATAATCGCATGCCTTATGTGAGGAGGGCGTGTGTAAGATTGTCGCAAAGTTTAGCGATAAGGACAAGGGCATGCTTGGCGAGTAAGAATGGAAAGTGCGGTCAGTTTACAAAAAATTGGCAAACAAGACCGCACCTGAATGAGACGAAAAATGTCCGGATTAATGCCAGTTTACCTGCATGATGCTGTTATAAATCGCCAACATAAACGCGATAGCAATAAATAACAAGAGCATTTTTTCTTTTTGGCTAAAGCGTAGCTTGCCTTGATGCTGGTGGCGTGAATAAAAATAAATACCGACGCCTGGCACATAAAGCAAGATCGATAACAGCAAATGATCTAACCCGGCCGCATATAAAATCCACAACCCGTAAGTTGAGGCAAGCAAGCCAGTAAGCTTGATATACCAAGGGCTGTTTTGCTGGATAGACAATTTCAATAAGTAGGCGCCAATCAGGAAATAGGGCACTAAGATCATTGAGGTGGAAATTAATAACAGTGCGTTATAACTTTTACCCGTCATGAACACTAACACTAAACAAAATTGCACCACTAGGTTGGTGAACCACAGCGAATGAATCGGGGTGTCATTTTCATTGAGCTTGTTTAAGATTTTGGGAAATGCACCGTTTTTTGCACCGCGGTAAGGGACTTCTGCAGAATACATGGTCCAGCTAATATAAGAGGCGAGTACTGACACAATTAAGCAAGCCGTGATGATAAGCTTACCGCTACTGCCAATCATCTGTTCTAATAAGCCTGCCATCGATGGATTCGGCATTGCTGCGATGACCTCGCGCGGTAAAATGCCTAAAGATAAGACCGTGATGGCCACATAAAGCACTAACGCAATCACAATGCCCAATACGGTGGCTAAACCGACATCGCTACGTTTTTTAGCATGAGCAGACAACACGGCGGCTCCTTCTACACCAACAAATACCCAGAGTGTGATTAACATGGTATTTTTCACTTGATCGGTCATCGACGGGTTTAAGTTTGTTGCTTGAATATCGTGATAAAAGGTGTCAGGTGAGAAAAAATACGCGGCCAACACAATAAACAGCACTAAGGGAAAGGCTTTTACAAAGGTAGCTAATAGATTTAAAAATGCGGCTTCTTTCACCCCACGCGTAATTAACCAATGCACTAACCAAACCACAATGGATGATCCTAAGAACGCAAGAAGAGTATTTCCTTGTCCGAAGATCACGGTATTCGTGCTATCAGTAAATAGGCCGAGCCCTTCAAATGCCACCACTAAATAGCCGACACTGCCAATGGTCGCACATAACCAATAGCCCCAAGCGGAAAGAAATCCTACTAAATCGCCAAAGCCTTCACGGGCGTAGGTGTAGATACCGCCGTCTAAGTCTGGTCGTAAACGGGAAATAAAGAAAAAGGAAAGGCCTAAAAAGATGATCCCAATGCCGGTAATCAGCCAGCCAATCATTAACGCTTGTGCGCCCGCGACTTCGGCCATATTTTGTGGCAAACTAAAAATCCCTGACCCAATCATGGAACTTAACACTAGTGCGGTCAGGGATAATAAACCAATTTTTTTATTCGACATATTGTCTTCTCTTATTTTTATTATGAAACTAAACAAAAAAGCACCGCACTTTTGTGGAAATAAGTGCGGTGCTTTTTTATAAAATTTTAGACGTTAAAGCGGAAGTGCATTACATCGCCATCTTGTACAATGTAGTCTTTCCCTTCTAAACGCCATTTGCCAGCTTCTTTTGCCCCCGCTTCGCCTTTATATTGGATGAAATCATCGTAAGCGACCACTTCGGCACGGATAAAGCCTTTTTCAAAATCGGTATGAATGACTGCCGCTGATTTGGGTGCTGTGGCACCAATGGGAATGGTCCAAGCACGCACTTCCTTAACCCCAGCCGTAAAGTAAGTTTGTAAATTCAACAGTTTATAACCGGCACGAATGACACGGTTTAAGCCCGGTTCTTCAATGCCCAAATCTTGTAAAAACTCCACTTTTTCGTCATCGTCAAGTTCCGCAATTTCGGATTCAATCGCCGCACACACCGGTACGACGACGGCACCTTCTTTTTCTGCAATCTCACGCACTTTATCTAGGTAGGGATTATTTTCAAAGCCGTCCTCATTGACGTTGGCAATATACATGGTCGGTTTTAAGGTTAAGAAGTTATAGCCTTTGATCGCTTGTAATTCCTCTTTGTCTAAGTTGACCGAACGAATCATACCCGCATTTTCTAGCACAGGTAGGATTTTTTCCATAATCGACAGTTCAAATTTTGCCTCTTTATCCCCGCCTTTGGCACGCTTTTGTAAGCGCTGAATGGCACGTTCACAGCTGTCTAAGTCTGCTAAGGCAAGCTCTGTATTGATCGTATCGATATCTTCAGCTGGGTTGATTTGGCCGGCTACGTGTACGATATCATCATTTTCAAAACAACGTACGACATGACCGATCGCATCGGTTTCACGAATGTTGGCTAAGAATTTATTGCCTAACCCTTCACCTTTGCTTGCCCCGGCCACTAAACCTGCGATATCCACAAACTCCATTGTGGTCGGTAATACGCGTTCCGGTTTCACAATGTCGGCTAAGGCGTCCAAACGTGGATCGGGCATAGGCACAACCCCCGTATTCGGTTCGATAGTACAAAACGGGTAGTTTGCTGCTTCGATGCCCGCTTTGGTTAATGCATTAAATAGGGTGGATTTCCCTACGTTTGGTAAACCCACGATGCCACATTTAAATCCCATAGTTTTTCCTTACTTAAAAAATAATCTTCTTTATGCTTTAAACGCATTTAAACGGTTGGTGGCTTTGGTGATGCCATCTTTAATCAAAATGGCAACACAACTTGTTGCTTCATCTAAGGCTTTGTCAATTAATTGCCAATCGGTAGGTGAGGGTTTGTTTAACACATAAGCGGACACTAAATTTTTATCACCTGGGTGGCCAATGCCGACTCTTAAGCGATAGAAGTTTTTATTATTACCTAACTGTGTGATGGTATCACGCAAACCATTATGCCCGCCATGACCGCCACCTTGCTTAATTTTCGCGACACCTGGCGGTAAATCTAATTCATCATGAATGACTAAAATTTCTTCTGGTTTAATGCGATAGAAATTGGCTAAGCTACTGATGGCTTTACCACTCAAATTCATAAACGTGGTAGGCACTAAAAAACGCATTTCTTTGCCGTTGATGACCGTGCGTGCCGTTTTACCTGAAAATTTGTTTTCAGGTGTCAAAGTAAAATTAAATTGGCGGGCTAAACGATCAATCAACCATTCTCCTGCATTGTGGCGGGTATCTGCATATTTATCACCAGGATTCCCCAAACCGACAATTAACTTTATTTCAGACATTCATTCTCTTCCAACCGTCAAAATAGGGCGGTATTGTAGCGGAAAATGCGGCAACTCTCAATTTTGAAACGCAGTTTTTCTCCATTCTTGCCTTATTTTGACCGCACTTTTCCGCTATAATAAGCAGAATTTTTTTCAATCAAGATTAGAACCTCATGCCAACAATTAATCAAAGTGCGTTAGTGCCTTACAGTGCCGCACAAATGTATCAATTAGTGAATGATTATGAACGTTATCCTGAATTTGTCCCCGGTTGTGTGAATGGACGTACACTGACCCGAGATGGCAGTGAGCTCACTGCAGAACTGGTCATTTCAAAAGCTGGCATTAGCCAGCAATTTACCACCCGAAATCAAATGGTTGAGAACCGTTCGATTAAAATGCAATTGGTGGAGGGACCTTTCCGCTTTTTAGAAGGAGAGTGGCAGTTTGAAGCGTTAGATGAACATTGTTGTAAAATTGCACTGAAACTCGCCTTCGAATTTTCTAACCCATTGATTGCTATGGCATTTGGCAAAATTTTCAGCCATTTAACCAGTAAAATGATCGAAGCGTTCAAACAACGTGCAAAAGAGGTCTATCATGGCACAAATTAAGGTTGAAATCGCGTATGCCTATCCTGAACGTTACTATTTAAAGCAATTAACGGTGGAAGAAGGCACGATGATTCAAACGGCCATTTTGCAATCAGGGATTTTGCAACAATTCACTGAAATTGATTTGCGTGAAAACAAAGTGGGTATTTTTAGTCGTCCCGCGAAGTTAACCGATCAACTCAAAGACGGGGATCGGATCGAAATTTATCGTCCGTTATTAGCGGATCCAAAAGAAATTCGTCGCAAACGTGCGGAACAGCAAGCGGCGCAAGCCAAGAAAAAATAAGTGTGTCGTTTTACTTTTTTATGACGAAAGCGACAACGCACAGAAATGGATAACAGCATGACATTTTGTTTACCTGAACACATTACGCCAGAAATCTTTTTACGTGATTATTGGCAAAAAAAACCGTTGCTAATCCGCAATGGATTACCTGAGATTGTCGGCATGTTTGAACCTGCTGATATTATTCAACTCGCCCAACAAGAAGAGGTGACCGCTCGATTAATTAAGCAATTTGCCGAAGACAATTGGCAATTAAGCTGTAGTCCATTTACCGCAAACGCGTTTAAAAACTTGCCTGCACAATGGTCTGTCTTAGTACAAAATTTAGAGCAATGGTCACCAGAATTAGGACAATTATGGCATGCCTTTGGTTTTATTCCACAATGGCAGCGTGATGACATTATGGTGTCTTATGCCCCCGCGGGGGGCTCTGTGGGCAGACATTATGATGAATACGATGTGTTTTTAGTACAAGGTTATGGCCATCGCCGTTGGCAATTAGGCAAATGGTGTGATCCGAGTACCGAATTTAAAGCTAATCAGCCTATTCGTATTTTTGATGAGATGGGTGAACTGATTTTCGATGAAGTGATGGCACCGGGCGATATTTTGTACGTGCCTTCCCGTTTGTCTCATTACGGTGTGGCACAAGATGACTGTTTAACCTTCTCCTTTGGCTTGCGTTATCCGAATGTTGCTGATTTATTCGATAATGTAAACAAGGGCATATGCCAAGCGTTGCCAGATATAGATTTAACCGAATTCAATATTCCGTTACGTTTAAGTCCCTCACCACAAGCAACAGGTCAGTTAGATCTCGCAATGGTGGAAAACATGAAACAACAATTTTTGACCAAATTAGCGCAGTCTGCGCAATTTGATCGTTTATTCCAACATGCTGTTGCGACGACGGTGAGTACCAGACGCTATGATTTACTCGACACAGAAGCCTATTGTGATTTAGACGAAGTGCGGTCTATTTTGGAAAAAAATGGTGTGATCATGCAAGATAATAACTGTAAATTGCTGTATCTTGAACATCCATTGCGGATCTATGCTAACGGTGAATGGTTGGATGAATTAAATACGATTGAAGCCCAAGTATTAAAAGCGCTTGCCGATGGTGAACAACTCGATTTAGCGTATTTGAGCAACCTATGTCGCAAAGAGCAGGATCCTGATACGGCTTTGGATTTATTACTTGATTCTTTATGTAACTGGCTCGATGACGGCTGGGTATTGGTGGAATAATGCTCCTATCTCATTTAAGGTGATTTATCCGCTTTGGATAAGTTTACCCATAATTCGTAATGCCAAAGGTGATAACCATGTCTGATCCTATTTATTCTGTATCGCAATTAAATCAAACTGTGCGGCTTATGCTAGAAAATCAGCTCGGGCAGGTATGGTTGACGGGCGAGATTTCTAATTTTACTCAACCTGTTTCGGGGCATTGGTATTTAACCTTAAAAGATGAAAATGCACAGGTGCGTTGTGCCATGTTTCGCATGAAAAATATGCGGGTGAGTTTTCGTCCGCAAAATGGCACGCAAGTATTAGTGCGTGCCAGTGTCAGTTTGTATGAACCGCGAGGGGATTATCAACTGATCATCGAAAGCATGCATCCAGCGGGTGAAGGCTTGTTGCAACAACAATTTGATGCATTGAAGATGAAACTGGCTGCTGAGGGACTCTTTGCACAACATCTGAAAAAAAGTCTGCCGCACTTTTGTCAAACCGTCGGGATTGTGACTTCACAAACAGGGGCAGCATTGCAGGATATTTTGCAGATTTTACGCCGCCGTGATCCGAGCTTAAAGGTGGTGATTTACCCCACTGCGGTGCAAGGTAAAGAGGCAAGTGCTGAAATTGTGCAAATGATCGAACTTGCAAATAGCCGGCAAGAAGTGGATGTGCTTATTGTCGGGCGAGGTGGTGGCTCGCTAGAAGATTTATGGTGTTTTAATGAAGAGAAGGTGGCGAGAGCCATTTTCCATTCTCAGCTCCCGATTATCAGTGCGGTAGGGCATGAAACCGATGTGACTATTGCGGATTTTGTTGCAGATGTGCGCGCGCCGACACCGTCCGCTGCGGCAGAATTAGTCAGCCGAGATCAGCAAGCATTATTACAACAGCTTTTGTATCAACGGCAACGCTTAGATATGGCATTAGATCGCGTGTTTAAGTATAAATATGAAAGCTTACAGCGTTTAAACTTACGTTTACATAATCAACATCCACAAAAGCAACTCGCTATTCAGAAACAGCTGATACAGCAGCTTACACAGCGTTTACATTGGTCAATGCAGCGTGTATTACAGCATAAACAGACGCAACTCAGTGGGCTCAGTCGCAGAGTGGAAAAGAATCCCTTACCGTTGCGACTACAAAAACAACAGCAAGACTTCGCACAACTTGAGATTCGGTTAAATAGCGCGTTAAAACAGTGTGTGACATTTAAACAACATCAACTGGCGGCGTTGTGTAGTCAATTAGATAACTTGAGTCCGTTGAGCGTGTTGGCTAGGGGGTATTCTATTGCGCAAAATGCGCAAGGCGTGGCGATTACACAGCTCAAGCAAGTCAGTGTGGGCGAGCGTTTAATTACTCGCTTGGCGGAAGGTGAGATTGTGAGCCAAGTGACTGAGTTGAAAGCGTTTTAACGGTCGTTTGCTTCTTGTGCACTTACTTTTTATGTTTTGCTAAGGACTTATGTTGAATTTGCACATTTTTCCCTTTGGCTTTGAAGTATTCGCCCAATTGTTCGGTGATATAGACCGACCGGTGTTTTCCACCAGTGCAACCAATCGCAATGGTGAGATAACTACGGTTATTTTGCTCTAACATCGGTAACCAGGTTTCAATATAATTGCGTGTTAAATAAATAAAGTGATTGACTTCATTTTGTTTATTTAAGAATTCTGCAACGGGCACATCTAAGCCAGTCAACGGGCGTAATTCGGGGATCCAATGAGGATTCGGTAGGAAACGTACATCGAAAACATAGTCCGCGTCCAAGGGTAAACCATATTTAAAGCCGAAAGATTGGAAAATGATTTTCAATGCTTTATCTGATCTTTCACATAAAAAGTCACGTAATCGTTCAGCCAATTCATGGGTGGAAAGACGTGTGGTATCAATAATTAAATCGGCATGTTGTGTCAGCGGCTCTAAATATTTTTTTTCTGC
Organism: Bisgaard Taxon 45; assembly: GCA_030783905.1. Lineage (GTDB taxonomy): Bacteria > Pseudomonadota > Gammaproteobacteria > Enterobacterales > Pasteurellaceae > Pasteurella. Next base: position 614,810 of record JAQAHH010000006.1, read on the forward strand.
ATCAATTGCCGCCTCGAGTGAAAGATCTTGTGCGGAGAGAGGGTGTAACCGTCTAGAGTCGCTATAACGGCGGATTAACGTGCTACGATCAGAATCTAAGAAAATAATTTTTAGCTGGTGCTGTTGCATGAGCGTACTGAGAAGCGGATCAAGGTTTTGTGGAGAAGGGGGAAGATTACGAATATCAAGACTGATCGCCACCGATTTATAATTGGCAGATAAAATGTCTGCCAATTGGGGGAGTAAATCTAGCGGTAAGTTATCAACGCAATAGTAGCCAATATCTTCTAATGCACGAAGGGCGACAGATTTGCCCGCGCCAGAACGCCCACTAATAATGATAATTTCCATAAGCTTCTTCTCACTCGTAGGATGAAACAGATTAGGCTGTTTCGTTGGTTGCTTCTTCTGAATCTTGTTCGATCGCGTCTTGCATACTTAACTGATCAGCGTATTTAAAAATTTGCCAAATTTCATCCGCATTTTGTGCATTGCGTAATTGTTTACATAAGGTTTTATCGGAAAACTTCTCAGCAATTTTAGGCAGTTCGCTGATGTAGCTTTCGCATAATTTTTCGGGCACCAAAATAGCGAGAATCAAATCCACGTCACGGTGATCAGCTGATTCATAGTCTACTGGTGAGTCCAAATGAATAAATACCGCCAAAGGTTGATTACCTTCAGGAATTCGGGCTTTAGGCATCGCAATCCCGTTGCCTAACCCTGAATTGCCTATTTTTTCACGACTTAATAAACATTCAAAACAAAGTTGTTCGGCGTTTTCTAGCTGTATTTGATCCGCAATCACTTGCGTGATGATTTCAAATAGACGCTTTTTACTTGAGCAAATCAGCCCTTGGCGAATATTTTCAGGTTTGAGTAATTCTGTAAATTTAATCATAGCTAGAGTTTAAATTCTTCACCTAAGTAAACACGTTTCACTTGTTCATTGTTCAGAATTTGTTCTGGTGTGCCAGTAGCAATCATTTGTCCAGCACTGACAATATAAGCTCGCTCACATACATCTAAGGTTTCTCGCACATTATGATCGGTAATTAACACACCTAAACCACGGTCGCGTAAGTCCATAATGATTTTTTTGATGTCGATGACTGAAATCGGATCAACACCTGCGAAAGGTTCATCTAATAAAATAAATTTTGGATTTGCGGCCAAAGCACGTGCAATTTCAACACGGCGACGTTCTCCACCAGATAACGATTGCCCCAAATTATGACGAATATGATCAATATTGAATTCATTAATCAATTCATCGGCTCTTTCACGACGTTGTTCAGGGGTTAAATCTTTACGTATCTCTAATACGGCCATTAAATTGTCATAGACGCTTAAACGACGGAAGATGGAGGCTTCTTGCGGTAAATAACCGATCCCCCGTTTTGCCCGATTATGCATAGGTAACAGACTAATATCTTCGTCATCAATGCGAATTTTACCTTGATCGTGTTGGACTAGACCGACAACCATATAAAATGTCGTTGTTTTCCCTGCACCATTCGGACCAAGTAAGCCCACGATTTCATTCGATTTGACAGTGAGGCTGACATCAGACACGACTTGGCGATTTTTGTAGCTTTTTGCTAAATTTTCAGCATAAAGAGTCGACATATCAAACCTTATTTCTTGTTTTCATTCAATTGAGTGGGAATTAACACGGTTTTTACCCGAGAACCACTCGTACTACTTGCTTTTAACTGTTGTTTATTGACATCGTAAGTAATCACATCGCTGTTGATTTTGCTGTCTAATTGTTTTAATTCCGCATGACCTTTTAAAGTTAAAAATTCTTGCGTCAGATCATAATGCACCTGATTGGCATGTCCTTCCACAGGTTTGCCATCATCAAGTTTTTGATAAAAGGTGACGGGGTTACCAAAGGCTTCAATGGTGTCTTTTTTGCCTGAGTTTTCTGGTGGACGTGTAATAATCACTTTACTGGCTTTAATCAGAATGGAGCCTTGAGTGATGACCACATTATCCGTAAAGGTCACCACACTATTGTCTAAATCTAAAGATTGATTATTGGACACCACATTAATAGGTTGCTTTGTATCACTTTTCAGTGCAAAAGCAGGTAATGCAGCCGTGAGTAATGTGGTGAAAATGATAATGTTATTTATTGATTTCATAGTATGTGTTTACCTGCTCTTTTAGTGTCGCGATTTGTTGTTGTAAATTACCTGTGAGTTTCAGCCCCGTAGAATGAAAATGTTGACCATAAATTTTCACAGCGGTTTCTGAGCTAATGTCTTGTGTGGTTAAATTGATGACCGCACTTTCTGTTTCAACGCGCTGTAAACGAGAAGAGATTAACAGGCTTTCCACGACAACATTCCCTTCTAAATACAGCATATGGTCTTTGGTTAATACGGCTTTATTCGCACTGGCCTTCCAATTTTCTTTGTTCGGCAGTTGATCTTCTGTTTCTAATTCAAATAAATACACCTCTGGTTTTTGGAAGTGTGTTTGACCTGATAGAGCGAAATGTTCAACAGCATCTGATATCGCCACATAGTGTTTTTGTCCAGTGGGTGAAAATACCGTGGTTTTCATTTTTTGTCCGACATATTCGGGACTGTCAGGCTTTTTGATTAGAGTATTCAGACTCGGTTCACTTTGATTGAGCGAATAAAACCAAGCGAGCAAAGCTAGCGTAAGCACTGATAAAATTATATTCCAACGAATATTCATACAATCTATTTCAAGTCATTAAAGTGAATTATTAAATGGCAATCATAGCATAATTTTTATAAAACCAATAAAGGTGCGCTAGGATTTCAGAAAAATATCCCACAGTCATATTGTTTTTATTCAAGCCTAATGACACAACTTTCTCTCGGCAATATTTGACATTCTGCTAGAATTGGGGGAATATCGCACTTTGTTTTTGAGAGCCTACCTTTAGGAAAGACAGCGTATGAATAATCCCTTAATTGAAGTGAAACATCTCACTTTTAAACGAGGCGAGCGAATGATTTATGATAATCTGAATTTGCAGGTTGAGAAAGGGAAAATCACTGCCATTATGGGCCCCTCTGGTATTGGTAAAACCACTTTGTTAAAGCTCATTGGCGGACAATTGCAGCCTGAAAGCGGTGAAATCTGGTTTGATGGCCAAGATATTTGTCAATTATCAAATGCGGAATTGTATCAAGTTCGTCAGAAAATGGGGATGCTTTTTCAATCCGGTGCGCTTTTTACTGATATTTCTACCTTTGATAATGTGGCATTTCCCATTCGTGAGCACACCCGTTTACCTGAAAGTCTGATCCGCAAAATCGTATTAATGAAACTGGAATCTGTGGGCTTGCGTGGTGCGGCTGGGTTGATGCCTTCTGAGTTATCGGGCGGGATGGCAAGACGTGCAGCATTGGCGCGCGCGATTGCACTTGATCCCGAGTTGATCATGTTTGATGAGCCTTTTGCTGGGCAAGACCCGATTAGTATGGGCGTGATTTTAAGTTTAATTAAACGCTTAAATGAAGCACTCAATTTGACCTCTATTGTGGTGTCCCATGATGTGCAAGAAGTCCTGAGTATTGCGGATTATGCCTATATCATTGCTGATAAACGCGTGATTGCAGAAGGCACATCTGCGCAGTTATTACAAAGTCACGATCCGCAAGTCCGTCAGTTCTTAGACGGTGAAGCGGATGGGCCGGTACATTTTCATTTCCCAGCAGAGGACTATGTGGAGGCGCTTTTTAAATGATCTCGTTTATTTCAGAATTCGGTCATCAGGCAATCAGTGCATGTCGTGCTATTGGACGTGCTGGCTTTATGTTGTTTGGGGCTTTAATTGGTCAACCACAATGGCGTAAACATACACCATTATTGATTAAGCAACTGCATGTCCTGGGTGTGCAATCTTTATTGATTATTATGCTATCAGGCCTGTTTATTGGTATGGTGTTGGGCTTACAAGGGTATGTCGTGTTGGTGGATTTTTCCGCTGAAACCAGTTTAGGTCAACTGGTTGCCTTGTCCTTATTACGTGAATTAGGTCCTGTTGTGACGGCATTGCTTTTTGCCGGACGGGCGGGTTCTGCGCTGACGGCTGAAATTGGCTTAATGAAAGCCACAGAACAGTTATCGAGTTTAGAAATGATGGCTGTGGATCCACTCCGTCGTGTTATCGCCCCGCGCTTTTGGGCTGGGGTCATTGCGATGCCGATTTTAGCCATTATTTTTACGGCTATTGGTATTTGGGGCGGTTCACTCGTTGGGGTGGATTGGAAAGGTGTGGATGCTGGTAGTTTTTGGTCGGTTATGCAAAATGCAGTGACCTGGGAAAAAGATTTGCTCAATGGCTTTATTAAGAGCCTTTGTTTTGCGATCGCTGTTGTATGGATTGCGTTATTTAATGGTTATGATTGTATACCGACTTCAGAAGGCATTAGTAAAGCAACCACCAGAACAGTTGTCCACGCCTCGCTAGTGGTGTTGGGATTAGATTTTGTATTAACCGCACTGATGTTTGGTGCGAGTGTATAAGTGAGTGCTAGAAAGCGTGAGAGGTAAAGGAAAGTTTATGCGACAAACAAGAATTTATGAATTTTGGGTAGGGTTATTTTTATTATTGGGGATGGCTGCACTTATCTTTTTAGGATTGAAGGTAGCGAATATACAAGGATTTAACGAGACAAAATCTTATAAAATTCATGCAACTTTTGACAATATTGGTGGACTAAAAGTCCGTGCGCCCTTAAAAGTAGGCGGTGTTGTCATTGGACGAGTGGCAGAGATTGCATTAGATGAAAAAAGTTATTTACCTATTGTGACGGTCGCGATTGATGAACGTTATAATGAAATTCCTGAAACCAGTTCATTATCTATAAAAACCTCCGGTTTGTTAGGGGAGCAATATATTGCGTTAAGTATTGGTTTTGATGATGGTGAAGTGGCGATGTGGAAAGACGGTGATAAGGTCGTTGACACCAAATCTGCTTTGGTGCTTGAGGATTTAGTGGGGCAGTTCTTATATGGTGATCGTAATAAAACTGCATCACCAGATGAGGAAGCGCCAAAGGGACAATAGGTTGATGATAAAATATTTGGGAATTTAATTGAGTAGGAGTATGTTATGTTTACTATGTTGAAAAAAATGCTAGCAAAAATGGTGGTGATTGCCACCGCACTTGTTTCTCTGCAAGTATTTGCTGCTGATACCCCGTATGATTTAACTGTTGAGGTATCGGATAAATTATTTAAAAATATCACCACAAATCAAGCAAAAATTAAGCAAGATCCAAATTATTTGAAACATATTGTACGCGCAGAATTGATGCCTTACGTGCATGTGAAATATGCAGGTTCTAAAGTGTTAGGGAAAAATTTCAAAACGACTACACCAGAGCAAAGAGAAAAGTTTTTTGCCGCGTTTGAACAATATATTGAACAAACCTATGCCCAGGTGCTTACGCTGTATTCAGATCAAAAATTAGAAATTGAGAAACCGAAAAAAGAAGCCACAGAGAAAACCGCGAGTATTCGTGTGAAAGTGATTCAAACAGGTAATCAGCCCCCGGTTAATTTAACCTTTTACTGGTACAAAAACAGTAAAACAGGTAAATGGCAAGTATTTGATATGAGTGCAGAAGGCGTGAGTATGGTGGAAACCAAAGAAAAAGAATGGTCGCCAACGATTGTAAAAAGTGGTTTAGATGCGCTGACAGCACAAGTTGCACAAGCCGCGAAAACCCCTGTCACCTTAAATAAGTAATCGAATGAAAACGGATAAAAGTTTAACTTGGGCAAGCGAACGAAATAATGATAACATAACGCTCCGATTAGTCGGGGAGTTATCTCGTGACACGTTGTTACCATTATGGTCGCAACGTGCTTCTTTTTTGCCTGAAGAAAAAAATGCGCGACAAACCATATACTGGGATTTGACGCAAGTCACGCGAGTGGATTCAGCTGGATTTGCTTTATTATGTGATTTTATCAATCATTGCCAGAAAGTAATGCAGCAAGATACGCGCATTATTCTACATAATACACCACGCCAACTGTTAACATTGGCAGATTTATTTGGGTTATCTGACTGGATAGCCCCATTTATTCAATCCGACGGAAATAATGAATGGAAACGCAAGAAATCGAACGAATTTTAAAAGATGCTTTAAACTTAGATGAAGTGTATGTACAAGGTGAAAATGCCCATTATGGTGTGATTGCTGTGAGTGATGAGTTTGCTGGTTTATCAAGAGTAAAACAACAACAATTAATTTATGCCCCATTAATGGCTCATATTTCAAGTAATGCGATTCATGCATTAACGATCAAAACCTATACTGTTGAAAAATGGAAGCGTGAGCGCTTACTTAATCAACCGTCCTGAAAGAAAAGATAGGATTTTTTATGCAAAAATTTCGTGTATATGGTCAATCACGTTTAAGAGGCTCAGTGAATATTTCAGGTGCTAAAAATGCGGCATTGCCCATTTTATTTGCGGCGATTTTAGCGGAAGAACCCGTTAAATTAACCAATGTACCTGAATTAAAAGACATTGACACGACCTTAAAAATTTTACGTAAGCTTGGCGTGCTCGTGGAGCGTGATACGGAAGGCGCGGTGCATTTAGATGCATCAAAAATTGATCATTTTGTAGCTCCTTATGAATTGGTCAAGACTATGCGTGCCTCGATTTGGGCATTAGCACCATTAGTTGCACGTTTTCATCGTGGTCAAGTATCCTTACCGGGTGGCTGTTCTATTGGTGCACGTCCAGTGGATTTGCATATCAGTGGTTTAGAGCGTCTAGGGGCAAGTATCGTGTTAGAAGATGGTTACGTTAAAGCCTATGTTGACCATTGTTTAGTCGGCACGCGCATTGTGATGGAAAAAGTGAGTGTCGGTGCGACCTTATCCATTATGATGGCGGCAACACGAGCCAAAGGGAAAACTGTGATTGAGAACGCCGCACGTGAGCCGGAAATTAGCGATACGGCACTCTTTTTGAATAAAATGGGGGCGAAAATTGTGGGCGCGGGAACGGATACCATTACGGTAGAAGGCGTTGAGCGCTTAGGCGGTTGTGAACATCGTATTGTGCCTGATCGCATTGAAACGGGGACTTTCTTGGTGGCCGCGGCGATTTCTGGTGGACGTATTGAATGTCATCATACCAAAGCAGAGACACTGGATGCGGTCATTGATAAATTACGTGAAGCTGGAGCACAAGTAGATATCACTGAAAATAGCATTACATTGGATATGTTAGGTAACCGCCCGAAAGCAGTGAATATTCGTACCGCGCCTTATCCTGGTTTCCCAACGGATATGCAAGCACAATTTACGTTATTGAATATGGTGGCTTCTGGCACCAGTATCATTACTGAAACTATTTTTGAAAATCGTTTTATGCATATTCCTGAACTTATCCGTATGGGAGGAAAAGCGGAAATTGAAGGGAATACGGCGATTTGTCATGGTGTTGATCATTTAAGTGGTGCAGAAGTGATGGCAACCGATTTACGGGCGTCGATCAGTTTAGTGCTAGCGGGTTGTATCGCTACAGGTGAAACCATTGTTGATCGTATTTATCATATTGATCGTGGCTATGAAAGAATTGAAGAAAAACTACGTGGATTAGGTGCGCGTATTGAACGGTTTTCAGAGAATGATGAAGGTTAACTGACAGACTGACTCAGGAAAGAAAAGGGAAATCATTGATTTCCCTTTTTGCTGTTTAACAGATTTTGCCGATAATACTGCGTGTTTCTTCTTTTACTTCTAAGAGTTGGACTTGGATCACATCGCCAATTTTGTATTTGACTTCACCTTGAATCGATAAGGTTAAGGCATCAGTACTGACTTGTATCTCTTCTTTATTATCATGCAATAAGGAGGCAGGGATAAACATGGGGGCACCATTGGCAAGCAGTTGCACACGTAGCCCACCTCGCATGACATCTTGAATTTCTGCTTGGAATATCGGTTTTTCTTCAACTTGGGTTGCTAGATAACGACAATACAGCCAGTCTGCAATATCACGTTCCACCAACCGGTTTTGACGACGTGCTTCTTGTAAGCGAACTAAAAGCTCATCGTGCGGTTTCTCGCAAGGTTGTTGTGTCAATACGGCTTTGATTAAGCGATGATTGACCATATCGGAATATTTACGAATTGGGGAGGTCCATGTCGCATAACCCGATAAACCTAAACCAAAGTGCGGTGCCATTTCCGCTTTAAATTCCGCAAAGGTTAAGAAACGGCGTAAACGTAGTTCAAGATAGTCGCTATTTAATGGCTCAATGTCATGACGCATTTGACAATAACCGTCTAACGTGGCTAAATTTTCTACAGAATAACGCTCGGCTAAGGCTGTTTGATTACCTTCATTGCTTAACTGGTTTAATAAAAACTGGTGGGCATTGTCGAGGAATTTCTTATCAAAACCAGAATGAGTATTAAAAATACCGCATTTTGCCTGTTCATCGAGATAGTGCGCGGCACAAATATTGGCAAGGATCATACACTCTTCCACCATTTGATTGGCAATACGACGATATTTGGCTTCAATCGCGTTGACTTTGCCATTATCTGCCAAGATAAAGGCATAATCTGGTTTTTCTTTAAATAATAAAGAATGCTGCCTACGCCAGTCGATGCGTGCTTGGGTAAATTGATGTAACCATTCAATTTGTTGTGCGATCTGCGCATTTTCAGGTTGCCACCCATCAGCAACCTTTTCTAAATAGTCGGACACTTGGTCATAGACTAATTTGGCTTTTGATTGCACATAAGCGGACACAAAACGTGGCATTTTGCTAGTCGTACCGGCTAAATCCGTTTCGATATAACAAACCAATGCAGGACGGATTTCGTCTTGCATTAAAGAACAGCGCTCATCAGACAGTTCGGGTGGGAGCATTGGAATGTTGAAACCCGGTAGATAATTGGTGAAACAGCGTTGTTTGGCTTCTGCCTCAATAGGAGAATCAAGGGGGATATAAGCGGTTGGATCAGCAATGGCTACCACTAAACGCCAACCAACCTGCTGGTTATCTTGATGAATTGGCTCGATATAAAGCGCATCGTCCATATCTTTGGTGGTGGCCGCATCAATGGTGACAAAATAAAGATCGGTTAAGGTTTCACGATCATGTTGATCTAGCATTGGATAGGCACTTAATCCTTGCACGGGGTAACGTGATTGTTGATGACGTGCGAGCGTGACCCACCAAGGCGCAAATTCATCCTCTGCACGGCAGATGAATTGCTGAATTTGAGCAAAAAAGAATCTGTCATCACGTAGAGGATGCGTTTTTAAGGTGGCGACCACCCAATCCCCCTCTTGCAATGTCTCTTGTACTGATTTGTTTTGTGCAGCACCAATAGGTTGGTTAATTTGTGGGTGATCGACGAGAACCTGAAGTTTTTTATCTTTATTGAAACGCACGCGCGCGATAAAACGTGTGAGCATCGGCTCAATTAGGGCATCGGGTTCTGCCTGTTCCTTTTCACCGACCACGTCAATCAAGGCTTTGATTTTGTCTCCATGCATGACTTTTTTCATGGCAGCGGGCGGAATAAAGTAACTTTTTTTATCACATTCAAGAAAACCAAAGGCTTTATCTGAGCTTTTTACGATACCCTCGACTTGTTGCTTACTGTCTCGGATTTGTTGTTTTAATTGCGAAAGGAGGGGATTATTTTGAAACATTCAGACTATCCATAAAAAATGAAAGCGGACAGATGTCCGCTCTTATATAACACGTAAACTTTATTCGAGTTCGCCCATGGCAACGATACTGAAACCTGCATCAACATGGACTACCTCACCCGTAATTCCTGCACTCAAATCTGAGCATAAGAAAGCTGCTGAGTTACCCACATCTTCAATGGTGACAGTTCGGCGTAATGGTGCGGTTTGTTCGAAGTTTGCTAACATTTTTTTGAAGTTTTTGATACCTGACGCCGCGAGTGTACGAATTGGACCTGCAGAGATTGCATTTACGCGGATACCGTCTTTACCTAAGGCCGCTGCCATAAAACGCGTATTAGCTTCTAATGACGCTTTGGCTAAACCCATCACGTTATAGTTAGGAATCGCGCGTTCTGCCCCTAAATAAGAAAGGGTGAGGAGCGCTGAATTTGGATTTAACATACCACGTGCCGCTTTTGCCATCGCAACAAAGCTATATGAGCTCACATCGTGCGCAATACGAAAACCTTCACGGTTGACGGCATCCACATAATCGCCATCTAATTGATCACCCGGTGCAAAGGCAATAGAGTGGACAAAACCATCAAATTTTTCCCAGTGTTTGGCTAATTCAGCAAAGCATTGTTCGATGCTTTCATCGGTGCCCACATCACAAGGTATCACAATATTCGACCCTAATTCTTTCGCAAATTCTTCTACGCGGCCTTTTAATTTATCATTTTGATAAGTGAAAGCGAGCTCAGCGCCTTCACGTTTCATTGCTTGCGCAATACCGTAAGCAATAGAACGATTACTTGCGACACCGGCAATTAAAATACGTTTGTTTGTTAAGAAACCCATAATCAATACCTTTTTCGTATGTTAAAAATTCTGGCTAGTATAAGGGAAAATCTGAATAAATACAAAGCTGACCTTATGCACAATTGGATTAAGCAGGATTATCAATGTCTTTAAATTCAACTTCAAGATCATACTGTTGGCTTAACCATTCGCCTAACGCTTGAATGCCATAGCGCTCGGTCGCGTGGTGCCCCGCCGCAAAAAAATGAATGCCTTGTTCGCGTGCTGAATGAATTGTTTGCTCAGATACTTCGCCAGTAATAAAGGCATCAATGCCTTGGTTGGCGGCTAAATCGATATAACCTTGTCCCCCACCTGTGCAAATCCCGACTGTACGAATCAAGTGCGGTGCATTATCGCTACAAACTAACGGTTTGCGCTTTAGCACTTGTTCAATACGTAATGCGAAGGCTTCGCTGGTTAGTGGGGTAGCTAAAGTGCCATATACGGGAATACTGACCGCAGTTTGTTCTAAGGGTTGTAAGTTCTCAATCTCTAATAGTGCGGCTAAACGTGCATTATTGCCTAATTCAGGGTGAACATCTAAAGGCAAGTGATAACCATATAAGTTGATGTCATTCACTAATAAGGTTTTAATACGTTTTCCTTTCATCCCGCGAATACAAGGATTTTCACTTTTCCAAAAGTAACCATGATGCACTAAAATGGCATCAGCGTGTTGGCTTACGGCGTATTCAATTAAGGCTTGGCTTGCCGTGACACCTGTGATGATTTTTTGGATATCTTTTTTTCCTTCGACCTGTAAGCCATTCGGTGCGTAATCCGAGATGGCGTGGGTATTGAGTTTATTATTGAGAATGTGTTCAAGTTCAAGGGCGTTCATGCAGCTTTCTCGTTGTGAATAAGGGAAAAATGAATGGGGAACATGGTAAAGGATTTGGACGAGAATAAGAAGAAAAAAATGGCTAATGCGATTATCTTTTTCAAGATAGTGGGGGAAACATCGCAATTAGCCAAGCGTATTTACTACTTCAAATTAAAAACAAGTTCATTATATATATTATTATATAATGATCAACCACTAAAAATAGGTAACAGTAAATAAATTGGTATTTACTCGATGCCAATGAGTTTGTGTGTTTGTATGCTCAGTTGCCATTTGGGTTTATTAACACGTTGATTTAATAAGCCTATTTGCGTGATCGTCTCTAGCAAATTCATTTCTCCCTTTACTTCACAAGGCGAAAGGTAGTAGCGTTCTGATCGGATCAGTTGTTCAATCTGCTCACAAAAAGCCATGACATTTTCATCTGCCACAATACGCACTTCATGGGCAAAAGGAATACATTTTTGCTGATATTTATGTTGATACAAGCGTTTGGGGCTGGTGGCAATGTAATCAATTTGGCTTGGGATGGCTTTCAGTCCATTGGTTTCAATCGCTAAAAAGTAGCCTTCGGTTTTTAGTGCATCAAGTAACAAGCCAAGTTTGGGAACGATCGTCGGTTCACCGCCAGTGATAATAATATTCTTGGCAGAAAATGACCGCACTTTTTGCAGAATTTGGCTGAGTGTCCAAGTGGTATATTGATTGTAAGGTGTATCACACCAAGGACAGGCTAGATTGCATTTGCCAAAACGCACAAAAATGCTTGGCATGCCGGTATTAAAGCCTTCTCCTTGTAAGCTTTCAAAAATTTCCACTATATGATATTCAGGCTCAAAAATATCTCGAATTTGCACCGCACTTATTCCTTATATTCACAAAATGAGGTAGGCGTTTCCCATAGGCGAATGGCAGAAACAGGCAAATCTGCCTCATATTTCAAACAATTAAACATAAAACGGGCCATTTCTTCCGCGGTGGTACGTGTAGGTAGGGAAAAGGTTTTAGAGTCTAAGGACTGTAATAACTTCGCCACTTTTGATTCTTTTTCACTGCTGCAATCATAAATAAAGGCATGATCCATTGGATCGAGAATACGCTGTTTGACAATCGCTTTTAAATCAGCGAAGTCAATCACCATACCTTTTTTGGGACCACTTGAGTGCAACTCACCACAGAGTTCAACTTGTAAGGTGTAAGTGTGTCCATGTAAATTTTTGCATTTCCCATCATGTCCATCGAGCATATGCGCCATATCAAAATGAAATTCTTTTGTAATTTTAAACATGAATCACTCCTTACTTTTGGTTGCTAAATATTCATTTAAGCCCTTTTCACGCAACAGGCAACTTGGACATTCGCCACAACCTTGTTCCACCCCCATATAGCAAGTATGAGTATGCTGGCGAATGTACTCTAATACGCCCAGTTCATCTGCTAATTGCCAAGTTTGCGCTTTGGTCAGATACATTAAAGGGGTTTTCAGATTAAACTGATAATCCATCGCCAGATTAAGTGTCACGTTCATGGATTTAATAAACACATCGCGGCAATCGGGATAACCACTAAAATCCGTTTCACAGACACCTGTGATAATATCTTGAATACCCTGACCTTTGGCATAGATCGCCGTATACAGTAAAAATAGGGCATTACGACCATCCACAAACGTATTTGGTGTATTGCCGTGTTGTTCAATCTTTGCTTGTTGATCCATTAAGGCATTTTGGGTAATCGCTTTAATGACAGAGGTATCAATTAAGGTTTGTTTGACCCCAAGGTCTTGGGCTATCCAGGTTGCTTTTTCAAGTTCAATCGCATGGCGTTGACCATATTGGAAAGTCACGACTTCAACATTTTCAATACCATAATCTTGTATTGCTTGAAAGAGACAGGTAGTGGAATCTTGTCCACCGGAAAAGATCACGACCGCTTTACGATCGCGGTTTGGGTTAGTTAACTGCATAGTATTTTCCTAGTTTTGTTTCGAACAACAAAGTTGTTCAAGTGGGAGGGTTACGAACCACTATGAAAAGAAACAGTAGGCGTGTTTAAGCGTTGTTTTTACTGCTAACTGGCTTAAGCAAGACCTACTGACGACAAAAGTGCGGTTATTTATTGGCTAAAATTTCCGCGAGTTCTAAATCCTGCTTCACATCAATATCCACAGAACGATAAGTTGGCATTAAGTAGAATTTGATTGGGGGAATAAAGAAATATTTTTCTTTCAGTAATTTTGCCACATCATTAATGTAAATTGCCCCATTTGCGCGATACATTTTAGGCAATGTTTGGCGCGCCGCTTCGAAATCTTTAATTTCACGTACTGGCAAAACTTCATGATCGTCACCTAACGAAAAGGCTTTATAAGGGTGATGTTCACATTCACAGGCTGAAACAACAGAACTCACGCCACCACTCATAAAAATATCCATCGCATTTTTGATATCTAAATGATCACGTAAGGGACTAGTCGGTTGTAGATGTGTACAAGTCCCAGATTCAATGTTCAGTTCATGGAGGACATGTAAAATAGCATCAATTGTTCGAGAGTTATCTTGTGCAAGTTCACTTGGTCTTTTGATCGCTGTTACACCATATTTTCTGGCTTCATCCAGAATATTATCGCCATCTGAAGTCACCACAATTTGATCAAATACCTCTGCATTTTGAGCGGCGAGAATCGCTCTACCAACCAGAGAATGTCCTCCCACCTTTTTCAGGTTTTTATCAGGAATGCCCTTTGAGCCAGCACGGGCTGGAATGATAGCAATATTGGTCATAGCAATCTCCTATATCGAATTATAACTGTTTTAAACTATCCCAAAAGATGATCTGCGATTCATCAATGATACCTAAACGACGCATAACCTTTACATATGGATGATTGAGTGCGTCTTCTCTATTTTTTATCTGTTTATCCGATGTGAAAATAATATGGCTAATTTTGTCTTTTGGTAAGGAAAAATACAATGAACTTGCAACACCGCCTACTTTATCAGGTAATAGACCTGTCATCATTAATACTTCAAAGGAAATATTAGCAGGGATATTGGTAATATTTGGGGCGTTATTCAGAATGTAGTCATTAATTTCACCACCTTTAGGATGTCCTTTAAAGTAGATTTTATAATGATCTCCAATAAATAAATCGCCCTCTGGTTGGGTAAAGTGACGAAGTAAATTAAGCTGTTGTTGTGCATAGTACTCTCGCACATTGGTATTACCTTCCCATGTTGTTGTACCCGTAAAGATAAATTTTGCTTGTGGTACATCTAGCAATTGTTTGATTTCATCACTAAAGCCAACTAGGTTTAAGTAGAATGCTTGTTTTTCTGGTGTGAGCTGTTGGTAGGCAGACCAATCGATTTTTTGATAATTCCCAGCTAGGTAGTTTTTTAGTGGTTGTAAAAATGGTGCTTTTTCAAAATACGCTGTACTTAAAAAATAATATTTTACTGGAAAAGCAGATTGCCAGACATAACGAGCCATGGTCGGATTATCAAATTTGATTTTTCCGGTCAGTAAATAATTTGAAAGTTGTTTTTCGGCTTGTTTAATTTCTGCTAGAAGATCTTTATTTTCTTCTTTTTCTAAATCGACATACTCCATTGAACCATCGTCATAAAGATTTAAACGCTGAATTGATATACGATCAGGATGTTTAAAACGATAGGCTAAAATCGGGCGCATTAATTGAACTGAATGTGCAATATTTAAGTGTAAATCTAACTCAATATTTTCGGTGTATTGATCTAAAATAGTAAAAAGTGCTTCAGTGGGGCGATTATCTTTTAGTTCAACAAAATGGATATTTTTGTATTGTGTAGTAATGCTGTCAGGTATCTTAAAGCGAGAAAGACCAAAAATGCGAGGATGCGTTTTATCGTCGCTACTTTTTGTGAAGTCCATTAGCTGATTTAATGCCGGTAAGGAAGCAGGATCTAAATACAACGTAATTGTTTTTGACCAACTCAGTGTCGTAAATAATGAAAAAATGATAAATAAACACAGGTTGAGATTGAGTCGATGATTTTTCATATAAGAAATCCTATGAAATGAGTTATCCCCAACATGATGTTGGGGATAGAAAGCCTTATTTCTGCTTCATTGCAGGGAAGAGAATTACATCTCGGATAGAGGCAGCGTTAGCAAATAACATGGCTAAGCGGTCGATCCCTAATCCTTCACCAGCAGTTGGTGGAAGACCATGTTCAAGTGCGGTCACAAAGTCATCATCTTTAAACATGGCTTCATCATCGCCCGCCTCTTTCGCCGCGACTTGTGCATCAAAGCGTTCATTTTGATCTTCGGCATCGTTTAACTCAGAGAAACCATTACCAATTTCACGGCCACCAATGAATAATTCAAAACGATCAGTGACTTCAGGATTTTCATCATTACGACGTGCTAATGGCGAAATTTCGGCAGGATGTGCCATTAAGAACGTTGGCTGAATTAAGTGATGTTCTGCTACTTCTTCAAAAATGACGTTAACGAGACTACCTAGCCCCCAAGATTTTTGTACTTCAATACCTAATTTTTTCGCCACCGCGACCGCTCGATCAAAGTCATAGAGATCCTCTTTCACGATGCCTTTATCTGCACCATATTTTAGAATCGCCTCATGCATGGTGATGCGTTCAAATGGTTTGCCAAAATCAAATTCGTATTCGCCGTAAGGCACGATAGTGGTGCCTAAAATATCCAATGCTAATTTACGTAGTAATTCTTCCGTGTTATCCATTAAATCGTGGTAGTCTGCATAGGCTTGGTAGTATTCAAGCATAGTAAATTCAGGGTTATGACGGACAGACACGCCTTCATTACGGAAGTTACGGTTTAATTCAAATACACGCTCAAAACCACCCACGACTAAACGTTTTAAGTAAAGCTCAGGCGCAATACGTAAATACATATCCACATCTAAGGCATTATGATGTGTGACAAAGGGACGTGCAGATGCGCCACCCGGAATGATTTGTAACATTGGGGTTTCCACTTCCATAAAGCCTTTTGAGAGGAAGTATTCGCGAATGCCTGCAATGACTTTGGAACGAATAATGAATGTACGGCGTGAGTCTTCGTTAGCAATTAAATCTAAATAGCGTTGACGATAGCGTGTTTCTTGGTCACTTAAACCATGGAATTTATCAGGTAATGGACGTAATGCTTTGGTTAATAACTGTACTTCAGTACAACGCACCGTTAATTCATTGGTTTTGGTTTTAAATAAGGTCCCTTTTACACCCACAATATCGCCTAAATCCCAGTGGCCTACATCATCAGCATAAACGCCTTCTGGTAAATTATCACGCGCGACATAAAGTTGAATACGACCAGACATATCTTGCAAGGTGATAAAGGTGGCTTTCCCCATGGCACGACGTGTCATAATACGCCCTGCGACTTTCACTTCTATGTCTTGTTCTTTTAGTGTCTCACCGTCAAGTGCATCGTAGTTTGCGTGTAAATCTTGTGCAAGTCCATCACGACGGAAAGTATTGGGGAAGGGGTTACCTTTTGCACGTAACGCGGCTAATTTTTCACGACGTACTAACATTTCACCATTAAGATCAAGTTCTTGAGTTTGTTCTGACATTTTTATTACCTAATTTCTCATATTTTTTATTTGGCAAAGCGCCCAGATGATCAGTTATAATCCGGCTTTTAAACTGGCTTCAATAAAGCGATCAAGATCGCCATCGAGTACCGCTTGGGTATTGCGATTTTCCACACCAGTACGTAAATCTTTAATTCGCGAATCGTCTAACACGTAAGAGCGAATTTGACTGCCCCAGCCAATATCGGACTTATTGTCTTCCATTGCTTGTTTATCGGCATTTTTCTTCTGTAATTCCATTTCATACAGTTTCGCTTTCAACTGTTTCATACATTGATCTTTGTTTTTATGTTGAGAGCGATCATTTTGGCATTGCACTACGATCCCGCTTGGAATATGGGTAATGCGCACCGCACTTTCTGTTTTGTTGACGTGCTGACCACCCGCACCCGAAGCACGGTACACATCAATACGTAAATCCGCCGGGTTGATATCAATGTCGATATCATCATCAATTTCAGGATAAACGAAAGCCGCACTGAATGAGGTATGACGGCGGTTATTGGAATCAAAAGGACTTTTGCGTACTAAACGATGAATGCCTGTTTCGGTACGTAACCAACCGAATGCATATTCACCAGAGACCTTAATAGTTGCGGATTTGATCCCCGCCACATCCCCATCGGATACTTCCATTAATTCCGTTTTAAAGCCTTTGCTTTCTGCCCAGCGTAAATACATCCGCAGTAACATTTCGGTCCAGTCTTGTGCTTCGGTTCCCCCGGATCCTGCTTGTAAATCGACATAGCAGTCTGCAGCATCGTGTTGTCCACTGAACATACGGCGGAATTCTAATTTAGCCAGTTGTTGTTCTAATTCATCGAGTTCAGCAACGGCTTCGTGGAAAGTACCTTCATCTTCAGCTTCAATAGCAAGGTCGAGTAGTCCTTCGACATCTTCTAAGCCTTGATCCAGTGTATGAATAGTATTGACAACCCCTTCTAATGCAACGCGTTCTTTACCTAATGCTTGTGCTTTTTCCGGTTCATTCCACACATCAGGCTGTTCGAGTTCAGCATTGACTTCTTCTAAGCGTTCAACTTTCGCCTCGAAGTCAAAGATACCCCCTCAACACTTGCGTGCGTTCAGCGAGGTCTGAGATTTTATTTCTGATAGGATTAATTTCAAACATAATTCAACTACGTTCAGATTTTAAAAAGAGAAAAAATAAGTGCCGATTATAAGCTATTTTGGCGTTTTATGGTAGGCAATTTTTTAGGCGCTACTTGCACAAATAATGGATCTCTTTATAATTGCTCAATTCGCTATTTGTATTTTTATTGTTAAAAATGGAACAAAAATGAAAAAGGTATTCAGTGCAATTTTGCTAGTCGGGATGTCAAGTTCGCTATTCGCTAATTCACAACCCCTAGTAGAGCAGTTACAAAAAATGGGGTTATCAGGGGTAGAAGTGAGTGATTCCCCCGTAAAAGGCATTAAAACCGCGATCACTGATAATGGCATATTTTATATTACTGAGGATGCAAAATATGTTCTTGATGGTAAGTTATACGCCTTGTCAGAGAAAGGATTGCGTGATGTATCGTCACATTTATTACTGGATAAATTAGCTACTTATAAACATGAGATGGTGGTTTATCCTGCAAAAAATGAGAAACACGTCATTACCGTGTTCATGGACACCTCTTGCCATTACTGCAAAGTACTGCATAAGCAAATTAAAGACTATAATGATCTCGGTATTACGGTACGTTATTTGGCTTTTCCTCGTGGTGGAGTGCAATCTAAAACAGCACGTGAAATGGAAGCGATCTTTACGGCACAAGATCCGCAATTTGCGTTAACTGAAGCCATCAATGGTAACCCACCGAAAACCTTGAAAAATGCGGATATCACCAAAAAACATTATCAATTAGGTTTACAATTTGGGGTCAATGGCACCCCAAGTATTGTCACCGAAAAAGGCGAATTGATTGGTGGTTATTTAAAACCCGCCGATTTATTATCCGAATTATCCCAGTAACAATGAAATAAGGACGCTTTCTGCGTCCTTCATTTATTCTTATCTTAGGAAGATAGTTGTGAATAAATTAATTCAACGCCGGGCAGTCCCCGTGGGTAAGCCGGTGTCTCCCGATCCTTTACTTGATCGTTTATATCGTGCGCGACAGATTCAGCATCCTGAACAGTTAGACCGCACTTTAACCGCACTATTGCATCCCCAACAACTTGCAGGGATTGATGCCGCCGTCGCTCTTTTCGTGCAAGCCTATAAACAACAAGAACGTATTGTGATTGTTGGGGATTTTGATGCAGATGGTGCGACCAGTACCGCTTTAGCTGTACTTGCCTTGCGTCAATTAGGCTTTACACAAGTGACGTTTTTAATTCCTAATCGCTTTGAACAAGGTTATGGGTTAAGTCTTGCTGTGGCAGAACAAGCACTAAAACAACAAGTACAATTGTTAATGACGGTGGATAATGGCGTGTCATCGGTGGAAGGGGTGGCATTTTTAAAAGCACAAGGGGTCAAGGTCTTAATTACTGATCATCATTTACCGCCTGCGCAATTGCCTGATGCCGATGCGATTGTTAACCCTAATTTATCCACTTGCGGTTTCCCATCAAAAGCCTTAGCTGGCGTGGGGGTAACTTTTTATTTAATGTTGGCTTTGCGGGCGAAGTTTCGTGAGTTGGGGATCTTTGATCAACAGACTCAACCGAATTTTACTGAACTATTGGATCTGGTTGCCTTAGGCACGATTGCCGATGTTGTTCCCTTAGATCAAAATAATCGTATTTTAGCTCATCAAGGTTTGGCGCGTATTCGGGCGGCACGTTGTCGTTGTGGTATTCGTGCGTTAGCAGAAGTGGCAAATCGAGATATCCGTCAGCTGGCGGCGTCAGATCTTGGTTTTTCTATCGCACCACGCTTAAATGCTGCTGGTCGTTTAGATAATATGTCGATTGGCGTCGAGCTGTTATTGGCTGAGGATATGGCTACCGCCCGAGCACTCGCGCTGGAATTAGATGGCTTAAATCAAACCCGCAAAGAAATTGAACAGGGGATGAAACTTGAGGCGTTAGAAATTTGTCGCCAACTGACCGCACTTCAGCAAACCCTTCCGCTCGGCATCACCTTATATCAGGCAGACTGGCACCAAGGGGTGTTAGGAATCGTGGCTTCGCGCATCAAAGATCATTTTCATCGTCCAGTAGTCGCTTTTGCTCAAGAGCAAGCGGGGATCTTAAAAGGTTCAGCGCGTTCGGTAGAGGGACTACACTTACGCGATGTCTTAGAGCGTATTCATTGCTTGTATCCGGATATAATTTTAAAGTTTGGTGGGCATGCCATGGCAGCTGGCTTAACCATTCAAGAAAGCCGTTTCACTGATTTTCAGCAGGCATTTAATCAAATTGTTTGTGACTGGTTCGATGAAGGGCAGCGACAAGGTATTGTATGGACGGATGGTGAACTTGATAGTATTCAATTAAGTTTAACAACGGCAGAATGCTTGAAAGAGGCTGGACCATGGGGGCAAGCTTTTCCAGAACCGGTCTTTGATGGTGAGTTCAAAATTTTACAGCAACGTTTAGTGGGCGAAAAACATCTTAAAATGATGGTTGAGCCAAAACAGGGTGGACCATTGCTTGATGCCATTGCCTTTAACGTCGATACTCGTTATTATCCTGATTTGTCGATAAAATTGGCAAAATTGGCATATAAATTAGACATTAATGAATTTAGGGGCAATCGTCATCTTCAGTTATTGGTTGATTATATTGCACCGATAGGGACTTAACTAGACTATGTGGCGGATCGGTTTTTTCTTTCTTTGCGTATGGGGGGCTATGCAGTATGCATGGGCAACGCCAACTTCAGTTTCGCCACATCCCCATAAATCCCCCCTTTTTCTTGAGGGACGTGATTACTTTTCTTATCAAAAGCCTGTTTATCAAGCGAACCCTTCTGATCCGATTTTACTTCAGTTTTTTTTTGATTATGACTGCCGTGTATGTTCCTCTGCACTTGATATTTTAGAACTGTATTCACAAATTAATTTTGATAAAGTGGTGTTAAAAGAATTACCGATTGCGGCAGAGAAAGCGCATTATTCCGCCTCGGTTTTTTATGCCTTAAAAGCAATTCAAGCGGAGGATATATCCGCCTTGTTGTTATTTGAAACAGCGGATAAACATCGATATGGGCAGCTTTCTCGCTTTCATGAGCTACGCCTATGGTTAGATCGGCAAGGGGTCAATACGGATGATTTTACCAAGGCGCTATATTCGGTTAACGTCGCCAAAGCCGTCGAACAAGCAGAAAAATTGACGGAAGAATACGGCGTATTTACCTTTCCTTATGTGGTGATTGGTGGGCGTTATGTATTAACTGCGAGTACACTATATAGTGATGATTACAGTTTTGCTGTATTAGATTTTTTAGTAAACAAATTAATAAAGGAAAAACAACAAGAATGAAAATTGGTATTGTCGGTGCAATGGCACAAGAAGTTGAGATTTTAGCCAATTTAATGGAAAACAAAGTGGTGACACAAGTAGCAAGTTGCACCATTTATGAAGGCACTATTCAAGGTAAATCAGTGGCTTTATTACAATCAGGTATTGGCAAAGTCGCCGCCGCAATGGGAACGAGTATTTTATTACACATGACAAAACCTGATGTGGTGATTAACACAGGATCGGCTGGTGGTGTCGCACAAGGCTTAAAAGTTGGGGATATCGTGATTTCTACTGAAACCCTTTATCATGATGCAGATGTGACGGCATTTGGTTACGCCAAAGGTCAATTACCAGCTTGTCCAGCGACATTTCAATCTGATAAAAGATTAGCAGATTTAGCAGAGAAAATTGCACAACAACAAGGACATCAAGTTAAACGTGGTTTAATTTGTTCGGGTGATAGTTTTATCCATGGTGGCGAAAAATTAATCCAAATTAAGGCTGATTTTCCGCAAGTGTTGGCGGTCGAAATGGAGGCCACTGCAATTGCACAAGTGTGCCATGCGTTTCATGTGCCTTTTGTGGTTGTACGTGCGATTTCCGATAGTGGTGATGGCGAGGCGGGTATGTCTTTTGAAGAGTTTTTACCTCTTGCAGCAACACAATCGTCAAACATGGTGCTTGCGATGTTAGCTCAATTGTAAGCAGGTTAAAACGGATAAAAGTGCGGTCAATATTTTGTCAAATTTAACCTGCGAGAAGCTCGCTAAAACAATCTCTAAAATGGTTCATGTAAGCAGACTCAAATTTCCCTCTTGCTAGACGAGATCAAGTATTAAGTCCTCTTTTAGGGGACATGTCGTCTTTGATGGCTAGTTCTGCTATGGACAATAATGGATAAAAAGGGATGAGATGCAGCATAATGCCTCTCATCCCTTGCTATTTATTCCTGAGCAGAATAATAAATAACCTTTTTGCCTTTCGATTTTCCTAAAAACTCGCTACACTTTTATTAATTTTGGCTTTTTGATAAATAATAATGAATTGGTCTTATCTTGTTGATGTGATTCCTCGGTTTGTACAAGCCGGATGGATTACTTTGCAGCTCTCCTTTTGGGGAGTCCTGTTTTCGCTCTTGTTTGGTGTGCTAATTGCTGTCATCACGGCTTATAAAATTCGTCCTTTGTATGTGATAGCAAGAGCCTATATTGAGCTTTCTCGTAACACCCCTTTATTGATCCAACTGTTTTTCCTTTATTATGGTTTGCCGAAAATCGGGATTAAATGGGACGGGTTTACTTGTGGAGTGATTGCCTTGGTTTTTCTTGGGGCAAGCTATATGGCAGAAGCCATTCGAGCAGGGTTACTTGCCATTTCCATCGGGCAAGTTGAAGCGGCTAAATCCATTGGTCTAACCCCATTGCAAACGTTTCGCTATGTGGTTTTTCCGCAAGCATGGGCGATTTCTATTCCGGCGGTCAGTGCCAATGTATTATTTTTGATTAAAGAATCTTCGGTCATCAGTGCCGTGGCGGTGGCAGAGTTGATGTTTGTGACCAAGGATATTATTGGAATGGATTACAAAACCAATGAAGCCTTATTCCTTTTATTTATCAGTTACTTAGTCATTTTATTACCGATTTCATTAGTGGCGCGTTATGCCGAAAATCGGGTACGGAGAGCAAAATATGGGGTTTGAATGGTTATGGGAAGGACAAAATGCCTTTCGCTTGTTACAAGGATTATGGTTGACCGCTCAGATTTCGTTTATTTCAGTGGGCTTGTCTTTAATCATCGGTACGCTATTCGGTTTGTTAATGCGAGTAAAAAGCCCAATTGTGCGAGGATTATGTCGGATTTATCTAGAAACGATCCGTATTGTGCCGATTTTAGTTTGGCTATTTATGCTTTATTTTGGGCTTTCTACTTGGTTTGACTGGCATATCAGCGGTTTTTGGGTGTGTATTTGGGTCTTTGTGCTGTGGGGAACCGCGGAAATGGGGGATTTAGTACGTGGGGCTTTGGGTTCTATTGAAAAACATCAAGTTGAATCCGCCAAAGCTCTTGCGCTGAAACCGTGGCAAGTTTTTTGGTATATTGAGTTACCACAAGGCACACGACGGGTATTACCGGGCGTGATCAACTTGTTTACTCGAATGATTAAAACCAGCTCCTTAGCTGCATTAATAGGGGTGATTGAAGTGGTCAAAGTGGGACAGCAGATCATTGAAAATGCTTTGCTGACTAACCCAACGGCATCATTTTTTGTTTATGGGTTAATTTTTATTCTCTATTTTCTCATGTGTTATCCGCTTTCGCTTTGGGCAAGCTACTTAGAACAGCGTTGGCAGAGTTAACCCTTTTCTGATGATTTATATAACTAAACTATCTAATCAATAAGATTTAAGCCTTTGTTTTTTACAAGGGGTTTCGGCAAAATCAGTATAACTTCTTTTGGAAAACACTATGGAACTACTTTCAATTAAACAATTACACAAAACCTACGGTGACACCGTTGCTATTCCGTGTCTTGATTTGACTTTGCATAAAGGCGAAGTGGTGGTCATTTTGGGCCCATCAGGTTGCGGTAAAAGCACGTTACTCCGCTGCATTAATAGTTTAGAGCAAAAGCAAGGCGGAAAAATTAGCATGACAGGTGTGGGTGAGTTTGGGGTTGATTTAAGTTGGGAGCAATCTCGCCAAAAAGTAGGGATGGTATTTCAATCCTACGAATTATTTGCTCATTTAAACGTGATCGAGAATATTCTGCTGGGGCCATTAAAAGTGCAACATCGTCAGCGTGAGGAGGCCGAAGCCCAAGCGGATAAGTTGCTCGAACGTGTTGGGCTATTAGATCGTAAAACGGCGTTTCCCCGTGAATTATCTGGCGGGCAAAAACAGCGCATTGCGATTGTACGCGCGCTGTGCATGAATCCTGAAGTGCTATTGCTCGATGAAATTACTGCCGCTCTTGATCCAGAAATGGTGCGTGAGGTACTTGATGTGGTGTTGGAGTTAGCTAATGAGGGGATGTCGATGTTGATTGTGACACACGAAATGGGCTTTGCCGAAAAAGTGGCGGATCGGATTGTGTTTATGGATAAAGGCGAAATCATTGAACAAGGGACACCACAACAATTTTTTCACCAACCACAAACAGAACGTGCTAAACAATTTCTTTATGGTATGAATTATTAAAACGACTTACAGGAGAAATCTATGAAACTCAACACAATATTCAAAACGCTTTTGGCTACTGCCGTAGCCGCCTTTGCCTTAACCGCATGCGATAAGGCTAATACGTCTGCGACAAGTCCGGCAGGCGAAAAAGATAGCGTAGCACAGCTGAAAGAAAAAGGGGTAATTCGCATTGGGGTCTTTGGTGATAAACCACCCTTTGGTTACGTGGATGCAAACGGCAAAAATCAAGGTTTTGATGTGGAAATCGCAAAAGAGATCGCCAATGATTTATTGGGTAGCCCTGATAAAGTTGAATTTGTACTCACCGAAGCGGCAAACCGTGTGGAATATCTCAAATCGAACAAGGTTGATTTGATTTTGGCGAACTTTACACAGACCCCCGCCCGTGAAGAAGTCGTGGATTTTGCTACGCCTTATATGGTGGTGGCATTAGGTGTTGTCTCGCCAAAAAATGCCCCTATTACGGATATTGCCCAATTAAAAGGACAAACTTTACTCGTGAATAAAGGAACCACGGCAGATGCCTATTTCAGCAAACATCACCCAGAGATCAATTTGTTGAAATTTGACCAAAACACCGAAACCTTTGATGCGCTGAAAGACGGTCGTGGTGTAGCGTTAGCACACGATAATGCGTTGTTATGGGCATGGGCAAAAGAGAATCCAAATTTTGATGTAGGTATTGGTAATTTAGGGCCGCAAGAGAACATTGCTCCCGCGGTACAAAAAGGCAACAAAGTCTTGCTAGATTTTATCAACCAAGAAATCTCAGCGTTTAAAACCAATGGCAAATTAAAAGCGGCCTATGAAAAAACGTTAGTGCCAGTTTATGGTGAGAAAGAGGATCTGCTTGCTAAATAATTTATTAAAAAGCGCCCTTGTGTTATCACAGGGCGCTGGCAGGAAAGCTGTATCCCGTAGTGAGCAATCAAGATGTTCGCGCCTAAACGCGACAATCTTTACGGATGTTTAACGAAGAGATGTTTCACTTAGGATAACCCGCACTTTTTAGCCCCTATTTAGCGATTACACCGATAAAAAGCCACAGCTTGAGATGTTCAAGTGTGGCTTTATTTTTTAGGCGTTTTTCGCTTGATTAATTAAGAATTGCACTAATAATGGCACAGGGCGACCCGTTGCACCTTTGTTGGCGCCTTGTAACCATGCGGTTCCCGCAATGTCTAAGTGCGCCCAGCGATATTTGTCAGTAAAGTTGGATAAAAATGCACCTGCGGTAATCGCTCCGCCCCAACGTCCACCAATATTCGCAAGATCGGCAAAGTTGGATTTCAGTTGTTCTTGATATTCTTCACCTAATGGTAAACGCCAAGCTTTATCCGTACTTTGTGCAGCTGCTTGCTCGAGGACTTTAGCTAATTCATCATCGGTCGAAATCAGCCCGCTGTTATGTGCGCCCAGTGCGACGACACAAGCACCGGTTAAGGTAGCAACATCAATCACGACTTCAGGATCAAAACGTTCTACATAGGTTAAGGTATCACATAATACTAAACGTCCTTCGGCATCTGTATTGAGTACTTCAACGGTTAAGCCTTTCATTGTGGTTAAAATATCACCTGGTCGATAGGCGTTACCATCCGGTAAATTCTCACAACCCGCTAACACGCCAATTACGTTTAATGGTAGTTTTAACTCAGCAATCGCATTCATCACACCATATACAGCGGCCGCACCGCCCATATCGTATTTCATTTCATCCATGGCTTCAGCTGGTTTCAAAGAGATACCACCTGCATCGAAAGTCAGACCTTTACCGACTAGTACAATTGGTTTGGCATCTGGATTGGGATGATTGCGATAGTCAATCAGAGACAGCTGTGCTTCATTCACCGAGCCTTGCGAAACAGCTAAATAAGCGTTCATTTTTAACTCAGCCAAGTCTTTTTCGCCAAGTACCGTCGTTTTGATGAGAGGTGAACGTGTGGTAAGGGCTTTTGCTTGTTCCGCTAAATAAACAGGATTACACACATTTGGCGGGCAGTTCGCGATGTCTTTGGCATAACGTACACCTAATGCGATTGCTTTCGCATGTGCCACAGCCTGTTGTGCGCTATTTTCATCCGCACTAAAAATCACCTCTGTTAAGGCAATATCCTGTTCGTTTTTCTTACTTTTAAATTGCTCGAACTGATAGAAACTGCTTTCAATAGCTTCGACGCTAAAACGAATGTTCCAATAGAGGTCACGATCTTTAATTTGAATATCGGATAAATAGCTGATGACCTCTTTTGCTTTGGTCGCTTTCACAGCCTTGATCGTGTCTTGAATGAGTTGTTTAAATTGTTTCTCGTTTATTTCGCCTTTTTTACCTGCCCCGACGATGAACACACGCTCAGCACTGTAATGGGGTAAATGACGCAAGACAAGAACTTGCCCCAGTTTGCCTTGAATTTCGCCTGATTGAATGAGTTGGCTTAGGTAACCTTGAGAAATCTCATCGATTTTTTGTGCGGCTGGTGAGAGTTCACCCTTTTCATATAAGCCAATAATAATATTACTTTTTATGTCTAAAAGTGCGGTTGATTTAACGCGATATTCCATGTTGTCCTCACAAAGATTTTTACTGTTTTCACCTTAAAAATACGTTATCATACGAAAATTAAGCAGTTTTGAAACTAAACTATTCTATATAAATTGCAAGAAAAATATAGGCAATAATGTGATTTTAACTCGATATTTAACAAAGGAAGTGCTGAAGAGCCAACTGGCGATTTTATTCATTTTACTTCTGATTTTTTTCTGCCAACAATTAGTACGAGTGCTCGGCTCGGCTGCCAGTGGCAAAGTCCCCGCAGATTTGGTGATGTCCTTATTAGGACTAGGTATGCCTACCATGGCGCAATTAATGTTACCTCTATGTTTATTTATTGCCATTTTATTAACATTTGGCCGTTTATATGCCGAGAGTGAAATTACGGTGATGCGTGCTTGTGGGGTAGGACAACGCATTTTAGTGCGAGTCGTGCTTATCCTTTCTTTATTCACCGCTTCGCTTGCTGCTTATAATGTCTTTTGGTTGACACCTTGGGCGATCCAAAAACAAAGTGAAATTTTAGAAGGAGCAAAAGCCAATCCGACTATGGGCGCGCTTGCATCCGGACAATTTATTAATACCAATAATAATGAGTTTGTTTTATTTATTGACAGTATTAAAGACAATACCATTCATGATGTTTATGTTTTTCAGACCCGTGAACGAGGGAATTTAAAACCATCAGTATTGGTTGCGGAAAAAGGCAAGTTAACCGCCTTACCAAATGGTGATCAAGTGCTTAAACTCGACAATAGTCAGCGCGTTGAAGGCAGTAGTGCCTTCCCTGATTTCCGTATTACGCATTTTGAAACGTATCAAGCTTATTTAGGTTATCAAGATAAAAATAATAATGAGCAAGAAACAGAAGAAATGGGGTTTGTGGAGTTAATGAACACCCATACGCCTGCTGCAAAAGCAGAGTTAAATTGGCGTTTAAGTCTGATCTTGGCCGTCCCTTTAATGGCACTGATAGCCGTACCATTAAGCCGAGTGAATCCACGTCAAGGTCGTTTTGCGAAAATTTTACCCGCGTTATTACTGTATTTAATTTATTTTTTATTACAAAGCTCACTAAAATCCGCTTGGGCAGCCGGTAAACTGGATGCAGGCTTATTGATGCCATTAGTCAATGGTATTTTTTTCCTATTGGGCATGTTGTTGAATAGCTGGGGGAGTGTCTCGATGCATAAGGCACGATATTGGGTCAATAAAAATCTGTCAATAAAAGGATAAGCGAAAATGATGAGCACCTTAGACCGTTATTTAGGTAAAAGTATTTTAGGCGCAATTTTTGCTACTTTAATTATGCTTGTGGGACTGTCTGGCATTATTAAGTTTGTCGAACAGTTTCGTAGCGTGGGTAAAGGGACCTACGATATTTGGCAAGCCATTCTTTATACCGTATTGACGATCCCAAAAGATATTGAAACCTTTTTTCCCATGGCTGCGCTATTAGGTGCGTTAATTGCGTTAGGTAACTTAGCCAGTCGCAGTGAATTGGTTGTGATGCAAGCTTCAGGTTTTTCTCGTCTGCAGATCGGTTTTGCGGTGATGAAAACAGCCTTACCGCTAGTGATTATTACTATGCTAATTGGTGAATGGGGAATTCCGCAAACCGAGCAATTTGCTCGTGATATGCGTTCTAAAGCTATTTCGGGCGGTTCTTTACTCTCAGTGAAAAATGGGATTTGGGCAAAAGATGGCAACGAATTTATTTATATTAAGCGGATCACTGATGATATTGCGTTAAGTGACGTGTATATTTATCGTTTTGCAGAAAATCGCCAGTTACAACAAGTTAAGCATGCGAATTCAGCCACTTACCAAGAAGGGAAATGGATCTTGAATCAGCTGACAGAGTCCGATATTTCAGAAAATGAAGTGAAAACCGTTAATCGCGTAAATGCAGAATGGCAAACGAATTTAACGCCAGATAAACTGGGTATTGCGTCACTCAGACCAACCTCTTTATCGATTTCTGGCCTATCTAGCTATATTGCTTTTTTACGCGAAACGGGTCAGGAGTCCAAGAAGTTTGAGTTAACCTATTGGCGTAAATTATTTCAGCCACTTTCTGTTGGTGTGATGATGATGCTTGCTCTATCCTTTATTTTTGGCCCTTTGCGTAGTGTGACCGCGGGGGCGCGCATTGTGACAGGCATTTTTTTCGGCTTCCTGTTCTATGTGGTCAACGAAATTTTCGGTCCACTCAGTTTGGTTTACAATGTGACACCATTAGCCGGTGCGTTAATGCCAAGCGTTTTATTTTTATTGATTACTTGGTGGCTATTAAGTCGCAAACGTACCTAGTCAAAAAATATAGAAATCTGACCGCACTTTATAGCGGTTAGATGCTTCTCCAATAATGCCATACTCGCCTGATGCCATGCTGCTCATCCTCTGATTCAAATTGCCGATTTTATCTTCAATATCACCATACTTATTTAAGCGAAATTTTGCGTGGAAAGTACGGAACAATGTTGTCTTTATTCCGTCGCTGAGTGAGGATACGTTGCGCTGACTATAGAGAGTTTGGTTATAAAGGATTAGCAAAGAGGATGGGTTTTTAAACATAAGAAAGGCGGATAAGATATCCGCCTTTTGTGCTATTGACTATTTAGGTTTATAAACTAAATACGGCAAAACAGACTAATACCGTATAAAGTACGGATAACCCATAGAAAATGACACCGCTTGCTGGAATGTGGAGTTTGAAGTCATGCATTCCATGATGGATACGGTGCATTGCTCCCCACATTGGGAAAATTAATAATACAAGTAACAGTAATTTACCCAATGGACTGTGTAAGAATGCCACAAGCTCAATGATATTTTTAGGATCAATTAAACCAAATGGTAGTAAAAAGCCTAGAATTAACACAAGCACAGGATAGAACATCGCACTGACGGTTGTGCCTGCACCGAACAATAACCATACAACAGGTTCATTGGAACGTTTTGGTGTATCTTTCATCTTTCTCTCCTCGCTTATACATACATAAAGACTAAAATGACGAGGCTGATAAAGATGGTCACAGCCCATAATGCCATCGTGATGATGTTCGGATTAATTCGTTCATTCTTTACAATAATATTTAATACTTTCGGTGTCATCACATAGTAAGTCACCGTATTTAATAGCATTGCACCGAGTGTGATGATATTTAAAATAATCACAATTGGATTTTTCAAGAACGAAATGAAATGGCCAAAACTGTCTAAACTACCTAGGCTAATCACCCCGTAAAGTAAGACTAAACAGAACCAAAGTGTTGGAATGGCAGTCGCTTCGCGTGCAATATAAAGTTTGTAAAAATCTAACTTTTTCCACCAAGTTGGTTTCATTTCACGCACATATTTTTTGCGTTTACTGGTTGTTGCTGTCATTTTACACTCCTTACTTTTGCGGTTTAAGCATTGCAATTACAAAGTCTTTTGCACTTTCGACTTTACCTTGGTTTACCGCTGAAGCCGGATCGACATGTTTTGGACAAACTTCTGAACAATAGCCAACAAACGTACAGCTCCAAACCCCATTTTTACCATTAATAATCTTCATCCGTTCTTCTTTACCATGGTCACGATTATCAAGGTTATAACGATGTGCAAGCGTTAATGCAGCCGGTCCGACAAACTCTGGATTTAAGCCAAATTGTGGACAAGCGGCATAGCATAAACCACAGTTAATACACATCGAGAAAGTACGGTATTTTTCAAGCTGTGCCGGCGTTTGTTTCGTACGGCTTTGCGCTAACTCCGAAGAAGGATGCGGTTTGCCGTCTAATGCAGGTGCTTGGTTACCGATAATATAAGGTTTAATGGCTTCTAAGCTTTCAATAAAGTGGCTTAAATCTACGACCAAATCGCGCTCAATTGGGAAATTCGCCAATGGCTCAATACGCATATGACCACTGTAGTCACGTAAGAAGGTTTTACAGGCTAATTTTGGTTTGTTATTGACCATCATCCCGCATGAACCACAGATCGCCATACGACAAGACCAACGATAAGAGAGTTCTGGCTCTAATTTGTCTTTAATATAGCCTAACGCATCAAGCAATGATGTTTGATTATCGTAAGGCACTTGATAAGTCCGTAAGTATGGTTCTTTGTCCTGTTCAGGATTGTAACGCAATACTTCGATATTCATGATTGCTTGATTAACCATTTGCGTTCTCCTTATTGGCTTTTGCTGCTTCTTGTGCTTCGGCTTCTGCACCATAAACACGTTTTGCAGGTTGAGATTTCGTGATTTTCACATCACTGTATTCAATACGTGGTGCATCATCACCGTTATAGAAGGCAAGGGTATGTTTCAAGTAATTGACATCATCACGTTCAGTATAGTCTAAGCGTTGGTGTGCACCACGAGACTCTTTACGATCGATCGCTGAGTTGGCAATAGATTGTGCTACATCTAAGATATAGCCTAATTCAACGGTATATAAGACATTGGTGTTAAATACGCTTGAACGGTCGGTGATACGAATGCGTTTATAACGCTCTTTCAATTCTGCGATTTTATTCACCGCTTTTTGCATGCTTTCTTGGGTACGATAAATACCACAACCTTCTTCCATGACCTCACCCATTTCATCACGGATTTCAGACCAAGATTCATTACCTTCTTGGTGATACAAGTCTTCTAAACGTTGAACAATATCACGTGCTTGAGCATCCACAGCGGTTTGGTTGACCGCAGGCGACTCAACGGCTCGTTGTGCTGCGTATTCACCCGCCACACGACCGAGCACCACTAATTCAGCCAATGAGTTAGAGCCTAAACGGTTGGCGCCATGTAAGCCAGACGAAGCACATTCACCGACTGCGAATAACCCTTTGATACGTGTTTCACTGTTGAAGTCTACTTCAATCCCGCCCATGGTGTAGTGAACCACTGGACGCACTGGAATTGGTGCTTTGGCAGGATCAACGCCTTCGTATGCTTGTGCTAATTCACAAATAAATGGTAAACGTTCGTGTAAGTATTTTTCACCTAAGTGACGTAAATCTAGGTGGACGACATCTACGCCTTTCGCGGTTTTTAAGGTGTTACCTTTTTGTAATTCTTGCCAGAAAGCTTGTGAAACTTTATCACGCGGTCCTAGTTCCATGTATTTATTTTCAGGTTTACCGATAGGGGTTTCTGGACCTAGACCATAGTCTTGTAAGTAACGGTAACCATTTTTATTGACTAAGATACCACCTTCACCACGACAACCTTCCGTCATTAAGATCCCGGTATTTGGTAAGCCTGTTGGGTGATATTGAACGAATTCCATATCTCGTAGCGGTACGCCATGACGATATGCCATTGATAAACCATCACCCGTGACAATACCACCATTGGTATTGAAGCGGAATGCACGACACCCCCCACCAGTGGCAATCACCACCGCATTCGCATTAATTTGCACTAAAGTTCCTTCCATCATGTTCATGGCAACCATACCACGTGCATGACCATCATCAACGAGAATATCTAAGACGAAGTGTTCATCAAAACGAACGATTTGAGGATATTGAATAGAAGTTTGGAATAAAGTGTGTAATAAGTGGAAACCCGTTTTATCTGCAGCGAACCAAGTCCGTTCAATTTTCATCCCACCAAAACGGCGAACGTTAACATCACCATCTTGTTTACGGCTCCAAGGACACCCCCAGCGTTCAAGTTGTGTCATTTCCACTGGTGAGTGTTGAACAAAGTATTCTACTACGTCTTGTTCACATAGCCAGTCACCACCCGCCACAGTGTCATGGAAGTGTTTATCATAAGAATCTTCCTCTTTGATCACTGCAGCAGCACCGCCTTCTGCGGCCACAGTATGACTACGCATAGGGTAAACTTTTGATACTAATGCAATTTTTAAGTTAGGGTTTGCTTCCGCTGCTGCAATCGCTGCGCGTAAACCACCGCCACCAGCACCTACAATTGCAATATCGACATTAACAGTTTGCACGATATTCCTCCAATCAGAATATAAAGTAAAAAGGAACCGAAATTGGTTCATTAGGGTAGGTTCATTTTGCCACTATTTTGGGATATTCATAACCTTTTTTTACAAGAAAAAACCTGTTTCGTGATCTACCTCAAAAAAGTTAAAAAGGTTTTTTTTGGAATGCTTATCACAGATCGACTTTTTTCTTAACCCCTTTTTTTCTCTAGGGATAAACCAGATTTTTTAACGTGAATGTGATTGACATAATTGTATTGTATCGCGTGTTTTATGAACCGCTGTGAGGCTAAATTTGAAATCACCTAAGGGGATAGTTAGAATAGCGTCATCTTATTTACAAAACGGACAAAATTATGTTTGAACAAGAAAATTGGCAACCGTCAGCCTCCATTGAAAATTTATTGGCGAGGGCAAAAATTATTGCTGAAATTCGTCGTTTTTTTACTGATCGTGGTTTATTAGAGGTAGAAACCCCAGTGTTAAGTGAATTTGGGGTCACGGATGTGCATTTATCGACGTTTAACACTGACTTTATTTCGCCAATGGCAGAAAAATCGAAAACCTTGTGGCTGTCAACCAGTCCTGAATATCACATGAAACGTTTACTTGCGGCGGGAAGTGGTCCTATTTTTCAATTATGTCACGTGTTCCGTAATGAAGAGGTAGGACAGCGTCATAATCCCGAATTTACGATGCTCGAATGGTATCGCCCTCACTTTGATATGTATCGTTTAATTAATGAAGTCGATGATTTATTACAACAAATTTTAGACTGTAAACCAACAGAAAGTTTAAGCTATCAATTTGTTTTTCAAGAATATGTGGGGCTAGATCCCCTGTCTGCAGATAAAGCAGAATTAGTCGCAAAAGCTACACAATATCATTTACAGCAGGCGGAGCAACAAGATCGCGATACGTTATTACAATTCTTATTTAGTACTGTTGTGGAACCAAATATTGGTAAAGATAACCCTGTGGCGGTGTACCATTTCCCAGCAACACAAGCCGCACTTGCACAAATTAGTTCTGAAGATCATCGTGTGGCAGAACGCTTTGAGTTTTATTATAAAGGGCTGGAATTAGCCAATGGTTTCCATGAGTTAACCGATGTAAATGAACAATTACATCGCTTTGAGCAAGATAATGTGCAACGACAAAAAATGGGCTTGCCGCAACGTCAAATTGATAAACGTTTATTAGGGGCATTGCAAGCAGGTGTGCCGAATTGTTCTGGCATTGCATTAGGCGTTGATCGTTTGCTAATGATTGCCTTAGGGGCAACTACGATCCATGAAGTGATAGCATTTGGCATAGAAAATGCGTAGAACTTGCGGAATAAGATAAAAAGAGGCAGAAAGTAGTCTGCCCCTTTTTTAGATTATTTTGCCATTTTTACTTCTTTGACCCATTTATCTGTGATCCGCTTCCCTTCTGCACTTGAGCCAAAACGATCAAAATCATAATTGATTAGTTTTAATTGTTTGGGATCAACTGATTGTGGTGCAGCTTCCGCATGGATATTGGTTGGAATTTGATAGACTTTGGTTTCACGCCAGACTAACTCTTGTGCTTCTTTGGTTAAAGCCCAATCAACAAAGCGTTTGGCGTTCTCAAGATTACGCGCATTTTTGACGATACTCATGCCCCCTAAAGAATAGCCATCGCCTTCACAAGGTAAAATACTCTCAACGGGTGCACCATTTTCTTTTTCTGTGGCATAGCTATGCACAAAACCAACGGCAACAGCGGATTCACCCCGTGATAAATTGGTCGTAACCAACGCACTTTTCACATATTCCGATACATTGGCATTGAGTTTCTTCAGATAATCAAAGGCTTTTTCTTCTCCCCATAATTCAATTAAGGTCGCAATCGCAGTATAGGTGGTGCCTGAAATTTGAGGATCGGGCATTTGTACATAGCCTTGTAAACGTGGATCGAGTAAATCTGACCAACATTTTGGATACTGATTGATCCCGAGTTGCTTAAATTTTTCAGTATTAATTCCAAACCCTAAGACTAAGATATAGATAATTGAGGTCAAGTCACCACGCTTTTCAGTCAGCGCTCTGAACTCTGGCATAATGTCGGCTTGATAAGGTGAGCGATAAGGCGCGAGTAGGCCTAAATCACCGGCTTGAAAATGGTGCTCAATTGTCCCCCCATACCACACATCCGCTTGCGGATTATTTTTCTCGGCAATTAATTTTGCCAGCGTTGAACCCGTGCTATTACGTATAAACTTTGTTTCAATGTCATATTTTTTAGCGAAAGTTTGTACCATTTTTTCACAGGTGGTATTTTGCACACTGCAATAGACGGTGAGCTTTCCTTCAGCCAAGGCTTGTCCTGCCATCAGAAAGGGGAATGCTAGGCAAAGTTTGGCGACAGTTGACTTTAATTTCATGATGTTTAATTCCTTTTATTTTCTCTCAAGAGAGAAAACCGTGATCATTCAGAGCGAACGGGGAACATCTGTTCCCCGTTTGTTGTATTAAAATGCTTGTCAATTATACCGCACTTTGAAAAATCACGTTATCTGCTTTTTGGGTATAGCTATTGATTTGGTCAAAGTTCATATAACGATAGGTATCATCCCTGTCTTGTTGTAAGTCTGCTGCAAAGGTGAGGTATTCTTCTGGCGTTGGTAATTTACCTAAAATCGCTGAAACCGCGGCTAACTCGGCAGAAGCAAGATAAACATTCGCACCTTGTCCTAGACGGTTCGGGAAGTTACGCGTTGAAGTTGACACGACAGTGGCATTATCGGCCACACGCGCTTGGTTACCCATACATAAAGAACAACCTGGTATTTCAATTCGTGCCCCGCTTTTACCATAAATACTGTAATAGCCCTCTTCGCTTAATAGTGCCGCATCCATTTTGGTTGGTGGGGCAATCCAGAGGCGAGTTGGGATCATGCCTTTAAACTTAGCGAGTAATTTACCTGCTGCACGGAAGTGACCAATATTCGTCATACAAGAACCAATGAATACTTCATCAATTTTATCCCCTTGAACTTCGGATAATAAACGTGCATCATCAGGATCATTTGGGGCACATAAAATTGGCTCGTTGATTTCAGCGAGATCAATCTCCAGCACTGCTGCATACTCGGCATCAGGATCGGCTTCCATGAGTTGTGGATCAGCGAGCCATTGTTCCATGCCTTTAATCCGGCGTTCGAGTGTGCGTGCATCACCATAGCCTTCAGCAATCATGTATTTTAGTAGCACAATGTTAGAATTTAAATATTCAATAATCGGTTCTTTGGCGAGTTTAATCGTACAAGCTGCCGCCGAACGTTCAGCTGAGGCGTCGGATAGCTCAAAAGCTTGTTCCACTTTTAAGTTTTCTAATCCTTCAATTTCTAAAATACGGCCAGAGAAAATGTTTTTCTTGCCTTTTTTCTCTACCGTGAGCAAACCTTGTTTGATTGCATAATAAGGGATCGCATGCACCAGATCACGCAAGGTAATTCCTGGTTGCATTTCACCTTTAAAGCGTACTAATACTGACTCCGGCATATCTAATGGCATGACACCTGTAGCCGCGGCAAACGCCACTAAGCCGGAACCTGCAGGGAAGGAAATCCCAATCGGGAAACGGGTATGCGAGTCACCACCCGTTCCTACTGTGTCAGGCAGTAACATACGGTTTAGCCAAGAGTGAATGACACCATCCCCCGGGCGTAATGACACGCCACCACGGTTCATAATAAAGTCAGGGAGGGTGTGGTGTGTGACTACATCAACTGGTTTTGGATAAGCCGCCGTATGACAGAAAGATTGCATGACTAAGTCAGCGGAGAAACCTAAACAAGCCAAGTCTTTTAATTCATCACGAGTCATCGGGCCGGTAGTATCTTGTGAACCGACAGAGGTCATGCGTGGCTCGCAGTACTGCCCTGGACGAATACCCGCCACACCACAGGCTTTGCCTACCATTTTTTGGGCAAGGGTAAAGCCTTTTTGGCTTTCTGTTGTACATTGCGGTTTAGCAAAAATATCGCTTTCAGGCAGACCTAATTCACAACGCGCCTTATGGGTTAGCCCGCGTCCAATGATTAGCGGAATACGACCACCAGCACGTACTTCATCTAACAGCACATTGGTTTTTAAACGAAACTCAGCTAAAACCTCGTCAGTATCATGACGACAAATTTTGCCTTGGTATGGGTAAATATCAATCACATCGCCCATGTTGAGTTCACTGACATCCACTTCAATTGGTAGCGAACCCGCATCTTCCATTGTGTTGAAGAAAATTGGCGCAATTTTGCCACCCAGTACCACCCCGCCAGCACGTTTGTTTGGGATATAAGGAATGTCTTCGCCCATAAACCACAGTACAGAGTTGGTGGCGGATTTACGTGAAGATCCCGTACCTACTACATCACCCACATAGGCCAATGGAAACCCTTTTTGTTTTAATTGTTCTAATTGCGTAATGGGGCCGACATTGCCTGCGTCATCAGGTTCAATACCTTCACGCGGGTTTTTTAACATGGCAAGTGCATGTAATGGAATATCGGGGCGTGACCAAGCATCTTGTGCAGGTGAGAGGTCATCTGTATTGGTTTCCCCTGTGACCTTGAATACGGTGACGGTTAATTTTTCTGCCAATTTTGGACGAGACAAAAACCAATCGGCATTGGCCCAAGAGGTGAGCACTTGTTTGGCAAAACGATTGCCTTTTTTCGCCCGTTCAGCCACATCATGGAAGTTATCAAACATTAAGAGCGTCGTAGAAAGGGCATCAACCGCGATTGGGGCAAGGGTATCATCATCAAGGGCATGGAGCAGCGGTTCAATATTATAACCGCCTTGCATGGTGCCCAATAGTTGCACGGCTTTTTCGGCCGAAATTAGGGGACAATGTACGTCACGTTTGGCAACGGCAGCCAGAAAAGAGGCTTTCACATAGGCGGCTTCATCTACCCCGGCAGGAATACGTGTTTCGAATAAGTTTAAAAGAAAGTCGGCTTTATCAGCAGGTGGGGTTTTGAGTAGTTCGATCAATTGGGCGGTTTGTTCTGCATCTAAAGGTTTCGGCACAATGCCTAATGCCGCACGTTCATCAACATGCTGTTGATAAGATTGTAGAAAGTCAGACATAGGTTACCTCATTGGGTTTGCTTATCGTTCTGTTAGGGAAAAACCGCCTTAATGTGAAGTGCGGTAAGGTTTCGTTACGAAATTGTTAAAACATACTATAATACGGAAAATTTCTCCCCTCAACAGGAAAAAGACGAATTTTTAGACTGGATCACGTTTCTTTATTTCCAACTTTGAAATTTTTCGCTAAAATGCCAACCAATTTTTAAATTAACAGATGGAAAAAATTATGTTTGGAAAAGGCGGTTTAGGTAATTTAATGAAACAAGCGCAACAGATGCAAGATCGTATGCAAAAAATGCAAGAGGAGATTGCCCAGCTAGAAGTGACGGGCGAGTCTGGTGCCGGGTTAGTTAAAATTACCATTAATGGCGCGCATAATTGTCGTCGGGTAGAAATCGATCCTAGCTTAATGGAAGACGATAAAGATATGCTTGAAGACTTAATTGCCGCGGCATTTAACGATGCAGTGCGTCGCGCAGAAGAATTACAAAAAGAAAAAATGGCGTCAGTGACTGCCGGTATGTCATTACCACCTGGCTTTAAAATGCCGTTTTAATCTTTGCTTGCCTTGTCTATATAACGGACACAACAAGTATGTTGATTAAGTGAAACAATCACACTTTTTTAAATGACCGCACTGTTGAAAAAGAGATCAAAGTGCGGTCTGTTTTTTATGAGATTGATTTTGCACCGGAAAAGAAAAAAACGTTATTTTTCATGCCGATATTGAAACTAAAGAGAAAGACATTATGCAAACGAGCCCATTACTCGAATATTTAATCGAAAGTTTACGTTGCTTACCTGGTGTGGGCCCCAAATCTGCCCAACGTATGGCCTATCACTTATTACAACGTAATCGTAATGGGGGCATGGAACTGGCTCGAGCATTAACCGAAGCCATGTCAAAGATTGGACATTGTAGCCATTGTCGTACCTTTACTGAAGAGGAGGTGTGTACTATTTGTAACAATCCTCGCCGTCAGCATTCAGGTCTACTTTGCGTGGTAGAACAACCGTCTGATATTCAAGCGATTGAGCAAACGGGACAATTTTCAGGGCGTTATTTTGTGTTAATGGGGCACTTATCGCCACTTGATGGGATTGGTCCAAAAGAAATTGGCTTGCATTTATTACAAAAACGTTTGCAAGAAGAAAGTTTCCATGAAGTGATTCTGGCCACCAATCCCACGGTTGAAGGTGATGCGACCGCTAATTACATTGCTGAACTTTGTGTTCAGCAAAATATTAAAGTGACCCGCATTGCACATGGGATTCCAGTGGGGGGAGAATTAGAAATGGTGGATGGGACTACCTTGACTCATTCATTTTTGGGGCGCCGTCAACTTGGCTAACGGATTTGGATAATATAGCCTAAATGCGATTATTTATAGCGGAAAAACCTAGCCTTGCAAGAGCCATTGCGGACGTGTTACCGAAACCTCATCAGCGTGGGGAGGGCTTCATTAAGTGTGGCAACGATGATTATGTAACTTGGTGTGTCGGGCATTTGCTTGAGCAAGCAGAGCCCGATGCCTACGATCCTAAATTTAAGCAATGGCGATTAGAACACCTACCGATTATTCCTGAAAAATGGCAACTGATTCCGCGTAAAGCAGTTCACAAACAATTAAACATTGTTGAAAAGCTGATTCACCAAGCGGATATCCTGATTAACGCAGGCGACCCCGATCGCGAAGGACAGTTATTGGTGGATGAAGTCTTTAGTTATGCCAATTTAAGTGTCGATAAATTGAATCAGATTCAGCGTTGCTTAATCAGTGATCTGAATCCAAGTGCGGTCGAAAAAGCTGTCAATAAATTACAATCAAATCGCAATTTTATTCCCCTTGCGACCTCTGCTTTAGCTCGGGCTCGAGCGGATTGGCTCTACGGTATTAACATGACGCGTGCGTATACCTTACGCGGTCGGCAAGCAGGTTATCAAGGTGTACTCTCGGTTGGACGTGTGCAAACCCCTGTGTTAGGGTTGATTGTGCGCCGAGATTTAGAGATAGAAAATTTTGTACCCAAAGATTTTTTTGAAGTGCTTGCTCATATTCAAAGTGAAACACCAGAAAAAATTATCGCACTTTCGGCACAAGAGAAAGCAGAGATGCCGATGTTTAAAGCCTTATGGCAGCCGAGTAAAGCGTGCGAAGATTACCAAGATGAAGACGGCCGTGTGTTGTCGTTAGGGTTGGTGGAAAATGTGGTAAAACGCATTACGCAACAACCTGCAGAGGTGGTGGAATATGTGGATAAACGTGAACACGAAAGTGCACCGTTGCCTTATTCGTTATCTGCATTGCAAATTGATGCCGCCAAACGTTAT
Source organism: Bisgaard Taxon 45 (assembly GCA_030783905.1). Classification (GTDB taxonomy): domain Bacteria; phylum Pseudomonadota; class Gammaproteobacteria; order Enterobacterales; family Pasteurellaceae; genus Pasteurella. The sequence goes on from JAQAHH010000006.1 coordinate 655,403, forward strand.
GGCTTATCAGCTCAAGAGGTGTTAGATAGTTGTCAACGCTTATACGAAACACATCGTTTAATCACCTATCCACGTTCTGATTGTCGTTATTTACCTGACGAGCACTTTGCTGAGCGCAATAAAGTCTTCCATGCTATTTCTACCCATATTCCAGAATACCAATCGCTGCCGGAACCGTTAAATCCAGAACAAAAAAATCGCTGTTGGAATGATAAAAAAGTTGATGCTCACCATGCCATTATCCCCACCGCGAAAAATAAGCCCGTTAACCTGAATCAACACGAACGGCAAATTTACCATTTAATTGCACGGCAATATTTAATGCAATTTTGTCCTGATGCTGAATATCGAAAAAGTAAAATCACCTTAAAGATTGCAGGCGGCACATTTGTCGCACAAGCGCGGAATTTACAACTTGCTGGTTGGAAACAACTTTTGGGGAAAGAGGACAGTGATGAACAGCAAGAACCTTTATTACCTGTTGTGAAAAAAGGGCAGATTTTATTTTGCGAGAAAGGGGAAGTCGTTAGTAAAAAAACACAGCCCCCGAAACCGTTTACCGATGCGAGCTTGCTTTCTGCGATGACAGGCATTGCGCGTTTTGTACAAGATAAAGCGTTGAAAAAAATTCTACGTGAGACCGACGGATTAGGCACGGAAGCCACACGAGCGGGGATTATTGAACTTTTATTTAAGCGTGGATTTTTATATAAAAAAGGGCGAAATATTCATAGTACGGAAACGGGACGTATTTTAATACAAGCCTTGCCAGACGTAGCGACGCAGCCTGACATGACAGCGCATTGGGAATCACAACTCACTAGCATTAGTCAGAAAGAAATGAGTTATCAGCAATTTATGTCCACTTTAATAAACTTTTTACCTGAGTTGATGCGTTATGTGAATTTTTCCGCACTGCGTCAATTAAGTCAGGTACAGGCTCGCCCATCGTTGGGCAACAAAACGCGCAAGAGATTTAACAAGCATTCTACCTAGCAATCAGCAAGACGGCATAGTAATTTAGCTAAAAAGCAATCTCTCGCGGTAGGCTTACTTGGATAAGATGAGTGATAGGAGGTCGAGTGAGTAGAGAATGCCATGCCATTGAATAAAATACCAACAAGTAACATGGGAATGAAGAAAAGTACTTGCGCTTGGTGGCGATATTCGATAATATCCGCACGTTAATTTGAATGCGAATTTGCAATTTAGAGAAGAGTATAATGTATCAAGCACTATTATTTGGTTATTTAATCATTTCACTTGCCATCATCGTCCTAATCTTGCTTCAACAAGGTAAAGGCGCAGATGCAGGGGCTTCTTTTGGTGGTGGCGCCTCTGGTACAATCTTTGGCTCTGTTGGGTCAGGTAACTTTTTATCTAAAATGACCGCACTTTTAGCGACAGCATTTTTTGTGATGAGTATTGTGATTGGTAATATGAACGCGCATCGCGATAATGTAAAACAAGGCAAATTTGACGATTTATCTTCAACAGCTGAGCAAATTCAACAACAAAAAGTAAATGTGCCAGCAGTTGAAACAAAAAATAGTGATATTCCTCAATAATTAAAAAGATTACGCTCTGGTGGTGGAATTGGTAGACACGCTATCTTGAGGGGGTAGTGTCCATCGGACGTGCGAGTTCAAGTCTCGCCCAGAGCACCATATTAAAAGCGAGAAAAAGGCTAGAAAATCAAACTTCTAGCCTTTTTTGTCAATGTGATTTCTAGCTTATTGACAGGCTTTCAGATTGTGAATATTTAATGGATTAAACTAGGTAGTGGTGTTATGTACAATATTTCATCAGAAGAACTAGAGGCAATTCGTGGGCAAATGTTGAAATTTGCAACGTTGCAATTAAAAGATCCTATCTTAGCAGAGGATGTCGTACAAGACGCTTTTGTTAGCGCACTAAAAAATATAGCGAGTTTTAAACGACAATCTGCATTAAAAACATGGATCTTTGCGATTTTAAAGAACAAAATTATTGACTATTTACGCGTGAATCATCGTTTTGTGGTGGAGAGTGAGCTTATCACCGACGAAGATGAAAATAGTTTTTTTGATGGTGGACGTTGGCGTAAAGAGTATGCGCCCTCGCGTTTACAAGAGAATGAAAATACGGTGTATTCTGAGCAATTTTGGGTGCTATTTGAAATGTGCTTGACGCGTCTGCCTGCATTGCAAGCAAAAGTTTTCATGATGCGAGAGTATTTAGAGCTAACATCAGAGGATATTTGTTCGACGGAGCAAATAACAACCTCAAACCTACATGTGTTACTTTACCGCGCTCGCTTACAGTTGCAGCATTGCTTGACGACAAAAATGGGGGAGAGATAAATGAAATATTGTTTTAAAGTGACGAAATTAATTTCAGAATCTCATGAAAGACCCTTGTCTTTAGTTGAGAGCGTTGGAGTAAGGTTACACCGTTTAATGTGCCCTCAATGCGATAATTTTGGCAAGAATTGTGAAAGCTTAAGTCAGATGATGAAACAATTTGCGCAGCAGTCTGACAACGATGAACCTAACCAGAAATAACAAAGTGCGGTGAAAATGTTTAACATTTTCACCGTATTGTTTTGTGGTTGGGTAAATTTTTTGCTTTTTTAGTGTGTAACTGGACAGATGACATCCGCCTCAAGCCAATTTATCCAGGCTTGAGTTAAAATCGGCTGTAAGCTAGCGTGGTCAACAATGATCTCCGCCAATGCTTGTGACAGATGTGATAAGGAAGTTGGTTGTTCAGCAAGGTAAGTCAGTAACCAAAAATCTAATTCGGACAGTTTCTGTTCCTTGACTTGAAAGTGTCGGTTACGCCAAATAATGATATGTGATGCGACTTGTTCAATCTGGCTAAAATGGCTGGATAAAAAATCCACTGCGTAACTTTTGAGAAAAACAGTTGGCGATAATTGCATTTCGGTCATTTCATTCCACGCTATCGGAGCGGCGAGATTTGCTTGTTCAACCTCAGCAAGCAGTTGAGTATATTCAAAATCCATTAGCGCTAAAACATCAGCAGAAAAATCACTCTGTGTTTGACAAAAAGTCAGAAATTCTCCCGCGATATCTTGGAAATAAGGGGAGGTGGCTTTCCCTTCTTGGATAAAACGCTCCTTCGTTTCTGCCCATGTTGATGCGGAAAGATGATTAGGCGCTTCAACAAAACAACGATCAATAAAACCAAAGGTATTATTACGGACTAAGCGGGCATAGATAGCTAAACGCTGTGGGGCATAGCCATTTAAGGGGGTAGCATGACCTAGACGTACGGCTTTTGCTAACGCCGCTTGGGTTGCTTTGAGGGTTGAGGGTTTAGGCTGCATGGCGATTTTCCCCGGTCAGTTTAGTGTGTTTTTGTTGTAGTTGGGCAATATGTTCGACTTCTGCATAAAGCTCCGCAAACGGAGGAAAATTAAAATCGCGCTCAAGTAATGTCGGTGGAATATGCGGTAAGCGTTGATAAGCATAGTCTAATAAATCCCAAACATTACCTTTTACTGCTTCACCATGTGTATCCACTAATAATTGCGGAAGATGACGATATTCACCTTTTATTTTATTAAAGGCTTCATCAGAAGGAGAAACTGGATGTGTGGCACCATGTTCCTCATCGTGTCCTGCAATATGAATATAGTTGACTCGGCTAACATCAACATGGTCTAAAAAGACATAAGGATTGAGTAAGCCATGATTGACCCCATTTACATAAATGTTATTCACATCTAAATGAATGCCACAATCAGCTTCTTGAGCAATAGCGTTTAGAAATTCGACTTCATTCATGGTACTAGTAGGCGAATGCAAATAATAGGACGTATTTTCTAAGGAAATTTGCATACCCAGAAAATCTTGTACATCACGAATACGCTGTGCTACATGTTTTACGGCTTCTTCCGTAAACGGCATGGGGAGTAAATCATAAAGGTGCCCGTCACATTCGCAATAACTTAAATGTTCAGAAAAAAAGACGGCATGATACTGGGTCATGAGTGCTTTAATACCCTGTAATAAGGCTTTATCTAATGGCGCTTGCCCACCTAAAGAGAGCGAAAGTCCATGAACCGCGAGTGGAAATCGTTCTGCCGCCTGATCAAATTTATAGCGTGCTGCGCCACCCATTTTGATCCAATTTTCTGGTGCAACTTCCATAAAGTTAATGACACTGTTGTCGGGTAGTAATAAAAAATCGTCAGCGAGATCACGGCGATACCCTAAACCTGCACCTTGTAACATCATATTGACTCCATTATTCTGGTTAAAGTGCTGGTGTAATGTTTACACCAGCAACCTTTGGGTTATTTAGACCCACATTTCCCTTCGCCACATTTCCCTTCTGCCGCTTTTGCTTTATGGTCATGTGCGCCACATTTACCCTCACCACATTTTCCTTCTGCCGCTTTTGCTTTGTGATCATGTGCACCGCATTTCCCTTCACCACATTTGCCTTCCGCTGCTTTGGTTTTCAGGCATTTTCCTTCCATGCATTGCTCAGCTTTCTCTGCTGATTTCATTTCTGCTTGTGCAGGTGCCGTTGCTGCCATGGTTAATGCACCCGCTAATGCGGCTAAAGTCGCTAATTTTTTCATCTTTAATCTCCTATATAAGTGTATGAATAAATTTATTTTTTACTGATTTAAAGCGGAGGATTTTCGCTGCAATAACGTATCTACAGCGAATATACCTGCCCCTTGAGTGATTAATGGTAACAAGGTGACAATATAAATTAATGCCATTTTGTAACCATTACTACACACGTTATAACCCGCGCCTGCATGTACGCTGTACCAAGCAACAGCGGTTAATACGGTTAAGCTGAATGCACTCCAGCGAGTGAAAAAACCGAGGATGAGGAAGAACGGCAATAAGAGTTCTGCCCCCATCGCCAATGTCCAATTAAGATCGCTTGGGATGAGATTGAAGGGGAAAGGAAAACTTTCTTGTATTTCCATAAACCAGTTTTCGCCTCTCCATTTTTCTTTACCCGATTCAAAAAACTCCCAAGCGAGAAAAAGACGTAAACCAAGTAGGCCGATGCCCGTGCCAATCCGTTGGATGTTGGAATTTGTCTTATACATTATTTACCTCATTGTTATTACAAGTTATCCGTGCCTTGTAAGCCCATTGATGACACTTTCCGTATACCTAATGTCAAATGGCATACGGAAAATGCCCTTTTAAGCAGGCATAGCGTCCTTTTCTTTTCTCTGCTTCATGCGTCGAAGATAACACCATATGGTGGGGCCTTTGTGTCAATCGCTAGTTGCACAGAAAGCCTTCTTCCTTCCCTATGATCATTCGACATATCGCGTACTGTTTTTCCTTAATCATCGCGTTACGGTGAGATTAGTCGAGGTAGGAAATGGATTTCTTACAACATTTTTTTATTTTTTTTGTGATTGGCTGATAAAAGTGCAGCTAGTTTTTGAAAGAATGTGGTGAGATTAAGGCTTCCTTCATCTTTATCTGCTAACTTAAGGTACGTAAGAATGGGGATGTTGTTTATTTTTGTGTAAAATAAAAGCAAATTTTTAACAAGTGCGGTCAAAAAATGCGAATTTTATTAATAGAAGATGATGCCTTAATTGGCAATGGGTTACAGATAGGACTCACAAAATCAGGTTTTTTAGTGGACTGGTTTCAAGAGGGGAAAACAGGGTTAGAGGCCGTGAAAAGTGCGCCTTATGATGCGGTGGTGTTAGATTTAACCTTACCTAAAATGGATGGACTCGATATTTTACAGCATTGGCGTAAAGAAAAGTGTGATGTGCCTGTATTAATCTTAACCGCACGTGATACGTTGGATGAACGGGTGAGGGGATTACAGCAAGGGGCAGATGATTATCTATGCAAACCTTTTGCATTAGTTGAAGTGGTTGCACGTTTACAGGCATTAATTCGCCGTCGTTATGGACAGGCGAATCCTGTGATTGAACACAGTTTAGTCTGTTTTGACCCCAATCAGCGGAAAGTCTTTTTAAGGCAGGAAGAAGTCGCCTTAACGACGAGAGAGTATAAATTATTAGAGTTATTTATGTTGAATAAAGATCGTGTACTTTCTCGCCGTATGATTGAAGAAAAACTTTACAATTGGGATGATGAAGTCAGTAGTAATGCACTCGAAGTGCATGTTTATAATTTACGCCAAAAATTAGGTAAACACTTTATTCGTACCGTACATGGTGTGGGGTATGCGTTAGGAAAAAATGATGAATAGGCTTAAGCAAACGAGTTTACGGGCACGTTTAATTGTGACTTTATCTTTAACCGCATTAGTGATTTGGCTTATTTCAACAGCGGTGACATGGTTCCAAGTAAGACAAGATGTGAATGATGTGTTTGATGCGCAGCAGATTTTATTAGCCCAGCGTTTAGCTTCTGCGAATTTACACAACACATTGATTGCCCGTGCGCCCCATGATGTGAATAAACAACTTAAGAAAGTTCGTCATTATGACGACGATGCCCTTGCTTTTGCGATTTTTAATCAGCATGGCACGCTCCTTTTAAGTGATGGAAATAATGGGGAAAACTTTATTTTTGCCCCACATAGTGGATTTTCAATCAGTGCGATTCGTGACGATGATGATCAGTGGCGCATTTTTTGGTTGCCAGTGAATCAGGGAAAATGGATTATCGCAGTGGGTCAAGAGGTAGATTACCGCGATGACCTCATTAACCAAATGGTGTTTGGGCAAATGTGGATTTGGTTGGCAAGTTTACCTTTTTTATTAGCTATGCTGATTTGGGTGATTAGTCGTGAATTGCGACCATTAAAACAAGTGAATGTTCAGTTAATGCAACGTCGCCCAGATGATACATCGTTATTAGCCACAGAACATTTGCCGACGGAAATATTGCCCTTAATTGATAACTTAAATCACTTTTTTGAACGCACAGCCGCAATGCTATTACGTGAAAGACGTTTTACATCAGATGCAGCACATGAGTTACGCAGTCCACTTACCGCTTTACGCATTCAAACGGAAGTCGCACAAATGGCGGGAGAGGATATATTGATGCGTGAGCAGGCTTTACAAAATTTAACCCTCGGGATTGATCGTGCGAGCCAATTGATCGAGCAATTACTGACGTTATCTCGTCTAGACAGTCTAGCTGAATTAGTGGAAAAAGAGGTGATTCATTGGGACGCCTTAATTTCATCTTTAATCGGTGAACTCTATTTTGCAGCACAAAAACGACAAATCGCACTTGAATTTGAATGTAAGACCTCCCCCCCTCCACAGCAAGGACAACCTTTTTTATTAGCCTTAATGCTACGTAATTTAATCGATAATGCGATTCGCTATTGCCCAGAAGGCAGTACCATTACGATTAAGCTGTATGCCGATCGTATTGCGATTGAAGATAATGGTAATGGGGTGAATGATGCGGATCTAGTGAAATTAGGACAACGTTTTTACCGCCCAGCAGGACAAAATGAGAAAGGTAGTGGGCTCGGTTTATCCATTGTTCAGCGTATTGCAATCTTACACGACTATCAATTGCGGTTAGAAAATGTGACCGACAAAGAGGGTTATATAAAGGGTTTTAGATCGTTGATTTTATTAAATAAAATCTAACTTTTTAAGACTTGTTTTATTTTTTCTGTTGGATATAATTGCGACAAATTCATATCGAATTTTGTTCATTTTATCAAGAGGGAAAAACATGAAAATTAGCGCAAGAAATCAATTTAAAGGAAAAGTGGTGTCTTTGGAGAAAGGTGCAGTGAACGCTGTTGTCGGTATTGATATTGGTGCGGGCAATGTGGTGACATCGACTATTTCTATTGCCGCAGTGGAAGAGTTGAAACTAGAAGTGGGTAAAGACGCTTATGCGATTATTAAAGCCACTTCTGTGATGGTCGGTGTTGAATAATTCACGCATTATTGACAAAAGCCTTGTGAGCACTATTGCCACAAGGCTTTTTTTTAACCAAGACGTGCATTTTTCATAATACGATCTTTGGTCACTTTCCATTCTCGTTCTTTGATATCTTCACGTTTGTCGTGTTGTTTTTTCCCTTTGGCAAGACCAATTTTTAATTTAGCCCAGGCACCTTTCCAGTAGAGTGAGAGAGCTACAATGGTATAGCCATCGCGATTGGCTTTACCAAACAGTGATGCCAGTTCTTTTTGCTTGAGTAAGAGTTTACGTGTGCGAGTGGGATCACACACAATATGCGTTGAGGCTACATTAAGTGGCTGAATTGTTGAACCAAATAAATAGGCTTCACCTTGTTTAAAAATAATATAGCTATCACTAATGTTGGCTTTTCCAGCTCGCATTGACTTGACTTCCCAGCCCTGTAATTCCAGACCGGCTTCCATTTCGTCTTCAATAAAATAATCGTGTCGTGCACGTTTATTTAATGCAATTGTAGTCGAGCTCACTTTTACTTTTTTCTTTGTCATAATAATCCGTGTCATCCAATCCTAATTTGTCTGATTTTACAGAAAGTTGCTTGAGATAGCAAAATTGCTTGCAATCAGGCTTGTTCTCTATAACATATTTTTCTGTCTAAGGTGCAAGTCAATATGGGCATCGAAAATAACATCGGAATGGTACTGACTATGAAATATAAAGATTTGCGTGAGTTTCTTGATTTACTGGAACAACGTGGTGAGTTAAAACGGATCAAGCAGGAAATTGATCCCCTCCTTGAAATGACAGAAATTGCCGACCGCACGTTGCGCGCAGGTGGCCCTGCGCTATTGTTTGAGAATCCGAAAGGATTTGATATCCCCGTGTTATGTAATTTATTCGGCACACCGAAAAGAGTAGCGATGGGAATGGGACAAGAACAGGTTTCATCGTTACGTGATGTCGGGAAATTATTGGCTTTTTTGAAAGAACCTGAGCCACCAAAGGGGTTTAAAGATTTTCTTTCAAGTATTCCGCAATTTAAACAAGTCCTGAATATGCCAACTAAGGTATTAGGGAGAGCAGATTGCCAGCAACTTATTTTAACAGGGGAAGAGGTTGATCTATACAAATTACCGATTATGCAATGTTGGAAAGACGACGTTGCTCCTTTAGTAACATGGGGCTTGACGATCACAAAAGGACCATTGAAAAAACGGCAAAATTTAGGGATCTATCGTCAGCAATTAGTGGCTAAAAATAAATTGATCATGCGTTGGCTTTCTCACCGTGGCGGTGCATTAGATTTCCAAGAATGGAAAGAAACCCACCCCGGTCAGCCTTTTCCTGTTTCGGTGGCACTGGGTGCCGATCCTGCCACAATTTTAGGGGCAGTGACACCAGTACCCGATACCTTATCAGAGTATGCGTTTGCGGGGTTATTGCGTGGGACTAAAACCTCAGTGGTGAAATCGATCAGTAATGATCTAGAAGTACCAGCCAGTGCAGAAATCGTGCTAGAAGGCTATATTGACCCAAATGAGACCGCACTTGAAGGTCCTTATGGTGATCATACTGGTTATTATAATGAGCAAGAATATTTCCCCGTGTTTACCATCACGCACATGACTATGCGCAAAGATCCGATTTATCATTCAACTTATACAGGGCGTCCGCCTGATGAACCAGCAGTATTAGGGGAAGCGTTAAATGAAGTCTTTATTCCGATCTTACAGAAACAATTTCCAGAAATTGTGGATTTTTATTTACCACCTGAAGGCTGTTCTTATCGTTTAGCGGTGGTGACGATTAAGAAACAGTATGCAGGGCATGCTAAGCGCGTGATGATGGGGGTATGGTCTTTCCTACGCCAGTTTATGTACACCAAGTTTGTGATTGTCTGTGATGATGATGTCAATGCACGGGATTGGAAAGATGTGATTTGGGCGATGACCACAAGATGTGATCCTGCGCGTGATTTAACCTTGGTGGAAAATACCCCGATTGATTATCTTGATTTTGCCTCGCCAGTTGCAGGATTAGGATCTAAAATGGGGATTGATGCCACCAATAAGTGGCCCGGAGAAACGCAACGAGAGTGGGGCGTGCCGATTAAAAAAGATCCTGATGTGGTGAAAAAAGTCGATGAGATGTGGGCAAGTTTAGGGATCTTAGAAAGCGAAACGTAGCATAAAAAAAAAAGCCTGTAATACAGATTACAGGCTTTTTAACATTATTCAGGTTTACTCGAGTACACCACAGAAACGATAACCTTCGCCATGGATCGTCGCGATAATTTCAGGGGTTTCAGGATGATCTTCAAAATGTTTGCGAATGCGACGGATGGTCACATCGACAGTGCGATCTTGGGGTTTTAATTCACGTCCCGTCATTTTTTTCAATAATTCTTCACGGGTTTGAATTTTGCCCGGGTTTTCACAGAAATGCAACATGGCACGGAATTCACTGCGTGGAAGTTTATACTCTTCCCCTTCAGGATTAATTAACATACGGCTATTTAAGTCTAATGTCCAACCATTAAAGCGATATTGCTCAATAGGGTGATGGCTATCTTTCGTATTTTCTTGCATCGTACGTTGTAGTAAATTGCGTGCGCGGATAGTTAATTCTCTTGGATTAAATGGCTTTGTAATATAATCATCTGCACCGATTTCGAGACCAAGAATTTTATCCACTTCATTATCACGACCAGTTAAAAACATTAATGCTGTATTGGTGGTTTCTCGTAGTTCGCGCGCCAACATTAGGCCATTCTTACCCGGTAAGTTAATGTCCATGATGACAAGATTAATCACTCTATTCGCTAGAATACGGTGCATCTGTGCGCCATCTGCAGCCTCAAATACTTCATAACCCTCCGCCTCAAAAATACTTTTTAAGGTATTTCTTGTGATTGCTTCGTCTTCAACAATTAAAATTTGTGGCGTTCCCATTTATACATCCTATTGTAAGTGTTCAATGTTAATCATTCTGTTGATAATATAAGGATAAAATTAACTTACCCATTTTATAGTTGCAACATAATTGTAACAATAGGAAAAAGTTGTTTTGTTAAATTAGATGTTGATTTTATGATATAGATCATAAAAAAATCCCCCAATAGAGTGAGGTTATTGGGGGAAAAAGTCGAGCGTTAGCTCGTTTTGCTTACATACAAAAAGAGGGTATTCTAGCGTTTTTTCTTGCCACCTTGGCGTGCTTTAAAACGTGGATTTTCTTTACAAATAACATACACTACGCCATGGCGACGAACGATTTTACAGCCAGGATGACGCGTTTTGGCACTTTTTAATGAACTTAATACTTGCATGATGTGTCCTTATTTTGATTTTAATGTACCAAATTTGCCATAGCGATTGACGAAGTCACTGGCACGACCTTCATTCGCAATTTGACGTGTTTTACCTGTATAGTATGGGTGTGATGCTGAGGAGGTATCACACATAAAGAGCGGATATTCATTCCCATCTTCCCATTTCATGGTAGTTGTGGTCCTAGCGCAAGAGCGGATTAAAAAACCTTGCTTTGCATTTGAGTCATAAAATAGTACAGTACGGTAATTGTCTGGATGAATACCTTTTTTCATATTCGGAATGCCCCTTATTTTTTTCTGAAAAATAACGAATGGGGCTATCCTACATGAAATAGAAATAATTATCAAAACTTATTTTTTGTGAGAAAATAAGTTGCGCAGGGATTAAACTTCGCAATAAACGGGCATTAATGTTTATAATTATATGAAAAAGAAATGATTTTTAATGTGTTATGTTGTCATGGTGTGACATGGTTTTGCTTATGAAAAAAATATTTTTTATTTTATTGTTGATTTGGACAAGTTTATCCACCAATGCAGGGGTGTTTGATAAAAAAATGCCCTTTTTGAGCGCGGAGCAAGCCTTTGTCTTTACTGCCAGTCAACATCATAACGGGCTGTCTTTAAATTGGGATATTGCCTCCGGTTATTATCTGTATAAAAAAAGTATTGAAATAAAAGGGGAGTCTGGGCAATGGATTCACCCTACATTACCGTTGGCAGAAACCCATCAAGATGATTTTTTTGGTGATGTGGAGATTTATCGTCATCAATTGACTGTTGTGTTGCCTTTTTCTCAGCTATCCGCAACTCAGCAACTTGAAATCACTTATCAAGGTTGTACGGAAGGCTTTTGCTACCCACCAGAAACCCAGATCATTGATTTAATGGTTCTAGAGAGGGAAGCGGGGCAGATGTCGAGTGCAGTATCGACACAAGATAGCGTACTGTCTTCATTACCGTTAGCAGAGCAAGATCGTTTAGCCGCCAAACTGGTTGAGAGTAAATATGCCGTCTTTTGGTTTTTCTTATTTGGGTTAGGGCTTGCTTTTACCCCTTGTGTTTTACCCATGCTACCTCTTTTATCAGCCATTGTCATTGGCCGTCAGCAGCGCCCGAGTACCGCTAAAGCATTCGCCTTAAGTGTTGTGTATGTACAAGGTATGGCGTTGACTTATACACTACTCGGTTTAATTGTTGCGGCGATTGGCTTGCCTTTCCAAGTGGCATTACAAAGTCCTTATGTTTTATTAACGTTGTCGTTTATTTTTGTGTTGCTTGCTTTATCCATGTTTGGGCTGTTCACTTTGCAATTACCTGTTAGTTTGCAAACTCGATTAACTCAATACAGTCAGCAGCAAAAATCAGGTGCATTTGGTGGGGTGTTTGTGATGGGGATGATCGCAGGTTTAATCGCATCGCCTTGTACCTCAGCACCATTATCTGGTGCGTTACTTTATGTTGCACAAAGTGGCGATTTATTCACTGGCGCAATCACCTTATATTTATTAGCCTTAGGAATGGGGCTTCCCCTCATTTTCATTACAGTATTTGGTAATAATATGTTGCCAAAATCAGGTAATTGGATGATTCAAGTAAAACATGCCTTTGGTTTTGTATTGTTAGCGTTACCTGTCTTCCTCATTTCTCGCGTGTTCCCTGAAATCGAAATGGTATTATGGTTTAGCTTAGTATTTGCGTTCTCGTTGTGGGTGTTATATCAATTTAGAAACAATAAAGGGGTATGGGCCTTTACTTTCGTGATGGGGGTTATGGGATATGTATATTATGCGGAGACAACGAAAGCCTCTCGAGTCAATACGCAAGTAGCGCAAACTCCTTCTTTGGTTAAATTTGAACGCATTACGAATTATGCGCAATTGCAACAGCTGTTAATTGAAAATCCTAACGCGCTCGCGATGTTAGATTTATATGCCGATTGGTGTGTGGCTTGTAAAGAATTTGAGAAATTCACTTTTAGTGATCCACAGGTGAAAGATCAGTTTGCGCATATGTTACTCTTGCAAGTGGATATGACTAAAAACAGTGAAGCGAATCGTGAATTTATGCAAAAACTTCAAGTCATTGGTTTGCCTACCCTGATTTTTTTTAATCAACAAGGTCAGGAAATTGAAGGCTCAAGAATAACCGGTTTTATGCAAGCTCGCCCTTTTTTGAGTTGGTTAAAAAAAATTAACCCGATCCAGCCATTTAGCCAATAGCATATCCGTATCCTTTTATCGTTATGTACATAAAGTAAAACAGCTTATTTTATTTGATTACAGAAATAAGCTGTTTTTTATTGAAAATCGTTACACAAGCGCAAACGTTTGCGCTATAATGCGACCTTTCTTTTATGACTTATTTTTAACGCTTAATTTTAAGGATTTTCCATGCAATCTAATCGTCCTATTCGCCAAGCATTACTGAGTGTTTCTGATAAAACAGGCATTGTTGAGTTCGCCCAAGGTCTTGTACAACGTGGTGTGAAATTACTTTCAACCGGTGGTACGGCAAAATTATTAGCTGACCATGGCTTAGCCGTGACGGAAGTCTCAGATTATACGGGTTTTCCAGAAATGATGGATGGACGCGTAAAAACGTTACACCCGAAAGTGCACGGCGGTATTTTAGGTCGTCGCGGTACAGATGATGAGGTGATGCGCCAACATGGTATTCAAGGCATCGACATGGTGGTAGTGAATTTATATCCGTTCGCGGCAACGGTTGCTAAACCCAATTGTACGCTTGAAGAGGCAGTGGAGAATATTGATATCGGCGGACCTACTATGGTGCGTTCAGCCGCGAAAAATCACAAAGATGTAGCGATTGTTGTGAATAATAACGATTTCAATGCCATTCTTGCCGAAATGGATCAACATCAAAATAGTTTAACCCTAGAAACACGCTTCGATCTAGCGATTAAGGCCTTTGAACATACCGCACAATATGATGCCATGATTGCTAACTATTTTGGTCAATTAGTGAAACCTTATTTTGTGGCTGAGGAAGAAGATCCTGACGCGAAGTGCGGTCAATTTCCACGTACTTTAAATTTAAACTTCATTCGTAAACAAACCATGCGTTATGGTGAAAATGGTCACCAAAAAGCCGCCTTTTATGTGGAACAGGAAGTGAAAGAAGCCTCTGTCTCCACTGCAAAACAATTACAAGGCAAAGCCCTTTCTTATAACAATATCGCGGATACCGATGCTGCGCTTGAATGTGTGAAAAGCTTTGATGAGCCGGCTTGTGTCATTGTAAAACATGCCAATCCTTGTGGTGTAGCATTAGGTGAGGATATTTTAGACGCCTATAACCGTGCTTATCAAACTGACCCAACCTCCGCTTTTGGTGGGATTATTGCTTTTAACCGAGAATTAGATGCCACCACTGCACAAACGATTATTGATCGCCAATTTGTGGAAGTGATTATTGCCCCAACCGTTGCCGAAGAAGCTAAAACCTTATTAAAAGCCAAGAAAAATGTACGAGTGTTAGCCTGTGGTGAGTGGTCAGGTACGCAACAACGCCTAGATGTAAAGCGTGTCAATGGGGGGTTACTGGTACAAGAAGCGGATTTAGGCATGGTCGATTTAGCTGACTTAAAAGTCGTGAGTAAACGTCAACCAACAGAACAAGAATTAAAAGATTTGTTATTCTGTTGGAAAGTGGCGAAATTTGTCAAATCTAATGCCATTGTGTATGCCAAAGAGAATCAAACTATTGGTATCGGTGCGGGGCAAATGAGCCGTGTCTATTCGGCTAAAATCGCGGGTATTAAGGCGCAAGATGAAGGACTTGATGTCGCTGGTTGTGTGATGGCATCTGATGCGTTTTTCCCATTCCGTGACGGGATTGATGCGGCTGCGAAAGTAGGCATTCAATGTGTGATTCACCCAGGTGGTTCAATGCGTGATCAGGAAGTGATTGATGCCGCAGATGAACACAATATGGTGATGGTCTTAACGGGAATGCGCCATTTTAGACATTAATAAAAAATAAAAGCACCACCCTTTTCAGGATGATTAAGGTAAACAATAATGAAAAAAACGCTTTTTATTCTATTTGGTTATTCAGCAATCTTGTTATTGAGCGAAATACTTTATCGTTATTTTTTCAAGATTAATAGCCTGTATCGTATTGGTGAGAGTTTCTTAATTATCTTTGTGGTGCTTTCACTATTTTATTTTTCTAAATATAAGGTATCCCGTTTTTTTATCGCGTTATTCTTTTCTTGTAGTACATTGATTAATAATGTGCATTATGAGGTTTATCAAAACTGGATTAATGGCACCAATTATTTATTAATGTTTAAAGAATATTGGGAAGTGACCCATGCCGGTTTGCATATGTTAGACAAAATTGCAGGCGGTGTGATTTGGGGCGTAGTTGATATTTTTCTGTTTCTCTCTATTTCTCGTTTTAGACAGAAAACGCATTGGGTGGCAGATGTCTCGTTTTTCTTAGTGATGGGCTATATTTTTGTTCGTTCTTTTTATACTAATCAAGAATTAGGTATCACGTCTAATCCGGGATATTCCAGAATTAAAGCCAACTTTTTCGCCTTTGGCTACTTTATTGGTAAAACCTTGCCTTATGATATTTTTAATTTGAGTAATGTGTCTGTTTATTATCGAGATAGACCCAACATTGTTTATTCACCCATGGCAAAAAATATTGTCTTAATTATGGGGGAAAGTCTGAGTGCGAGTCATGTGGGCACCTTTGGCTACCAAAGACAAACCATGCCATTCTTGGATCAATTAGTAAAAAATAAACCGGCAGAAACCGTATTCAAACCTGCCTATTCTGCTGGCTTAGGCACCGCTATTTCATTGCCTGCTTTTTTTAATGCGATTCCTCGTCCAAATGGCTTAGAGCAAATTGTCAGCGGTAGAACCAATTTATTTCGTTTAGCGAAAGAACGCGGTTATAAGACGTATTTTTATTCAGCACAGCCTGAAAACCAAATGATGATCATGAGTATCATGGGGAAAACCTGGGTTGATCATTTACTTTTCCCGAGTGATATCGGCTATAAACGTTCAGAGGGAATGCATGATCATAAGCTCTTACCGCTATTTGAAAAGCTAGATTTGCGTGAGGCCAACCATTTTATCGTGTTACATCAAAGAGGGTCTCATGCTCCCTATGCGTATTATTTATCTGAAGACGAAAAAGCGTTTAAAGAAAATACGCCGTTAGATAACTATGATAGTACCCTTTACAATACAGATCAGTTTATTGAGAAAGTGTTTACGCAACTCAAACAATACCCTGATGACTGGATATTAATTTACACCTCGGATCATGGCCAGTTTGTGTCAAACCAAGTCTATAACCAAGGTACGGCAAAAGAAGCGAATTACTTAGTCCCCATCATGACTTATACCGAAAATAAAATGTTGCAGCAGCTACAACAACCGTTTTTGACCTGCGACAGACTGTTTCATCAACAATTATCGACATTCATCATCAAGATGTTGGGATATGATATGCCGATTTCAGATTGTCAACATGGGGTGATTAATTCATTGATTTTAACGGGGGATTCCGGTTATTTAGAAGTACAAGGCAATCAACCCCCAGCATTTTTTATACCTAAAAATCGTTCAAAATAAGGAATAAATATGAATATTTTGATTATTGGAAACGGCGGTCGTGAACACGCCTTGGCTTGGAAAGTGGCACAATCTCCTTTAGCAGATAAGGTATTTGTTGCACCAGGTAATGCGGGGACGGCATTAGAAGAGAAAGTTGAAAACGTCGCGATTTCCGCAACCGATGTCGAAAAATTAGTGGCATTTGCGCAAGAAAACCACATTGGTTTAACTATTGTTGGTCCAGAAGCCCCACTGGTCATTGGTGTAGTTGATGCATTCCGTGCGGCAGGATTGAAAATTTTTGGTCCAACACAAGCTGCCGCGCAATTAGAAGGTTCAAAAGCGTTCACTAAAGATTTTTTGGCCCGTCATCACATCCCAACCGCAGAGTATCAAAACTTTACAGAAGTCGAGCCGGCACTGGCTTATTTACGCAAGAAAGGCGCTCCAATTGTGGTAAAAGCAGACGGACTTGCGGCTGGCAAAGGGGTAATTGTGGCGATGACGTTAGCGGAAGCAGAAGCTGCAGTGAAAGATATGCTTTCGGGCAATGCCTTTGGTGAAGCCGGCAGTCGAGTGGTGATCGAAGAGTTTTTAGATGGCGAAGAAGCCAGTTTCATTGTCATGGTAGACGGTAAAAATGTGGAACCGATGGCAACCAGTCAAGATCATAAGCGTGTTGGTGAGAACGATACTGGTTTAAATACTGGTGGTATGGGGGCCTATTCACCGGCACCGGTGGTGACACCAGAAATTCATGATCGCATTATGCAGGAAGTGATTTATCCGACGGTCAATGGTATGGCGGCAGAAGGCAATGTGTACACCGGTTTCTTATATGCTGGCTTGATGATTATGCCGAATGGTCAACCGAAAGTGATCGAATTTAACTGCCGTTTTGGTGATCCTGAAACCCAACCGATTATGTTACGTTTAGAATCCGATTTGGTTGAACTTTGTCTTGCGGCATGTGACGGTAAATTAGACCAGAAAAAATCCCAATGGTGTGAAAAAGCCTCGCTCGGTATTGTACTTGCTGCGGAAGGTTATCCAGGGGATTATCGCAAAGGGGATGAAATCACCGGCATTGAAAGTGCGGTGGAAAATCAAAAAGTTTTCTTAGCCGGTGTGGAAAATAAAGAGGGCAAATTAGTCACCAACGGTGGTCGCGTAGTCTGTGTTACGGCATTAGGCGAGACGGTATATGATGCACAACAACAAGCGCTTACCCTTGCTGAACAAGTCAAATGGACTGGTCGTTTTTATCGTCGTGATATTGGGTATCGTGCGGTAGCAAGAGAACAGCATCAGGCTTAATTGGGAATGATGAATTTTTTTCATCAAAGAAATGAAAAAATTCCCACCAAATTTTAATTAAAAAATACCGTGTAAACGAGTACACTAAACAAATTCACCATCATCTTTACTTAAAAGAGGACATCATAATGTTAAAAAGAAGTATGAACATCGCTGATTACGATCCGGTTTTATGGCAGGCAATTCAAGACGAAAATCGTCGACAAGAAGAACACATTGAATTAATTGCATCAGAAAACTATGCCAGCCCACGCGTGATGGAAGCGCAAGGTTCTCAATTTACCAATAAATATGCGGAAGGTTACCCAGGTAAACGTTATTACGGTGGTTGTGAATATGCCGATATCGTTGAGCAATTAGCGATTGATCGTGCAAAAGAATTGTTTGATGCGGATTATGTGAATGTACAACCGCACTCTGGATCACAAGCCAACGCGGCAGTGTATGGCGCCTTATTACAGCCACACGATACCATTCTTGGTATGAGCCTTGCGCATGGTGGCCACTTAACGCATGGTGCATCAGTCAGCTTCTCAGGCAAAATCTACAACGCAGTACAATACGGGATTACGGCTGACGGTTTAATTGACTATGAGGATGTACGTCAAAAAGCCTTAGCATGCAAACCAAAAATGATCGTGGCGGGTTTCTCTGCCTATTCGCAAGTAGTGGATTGGGCGAAAATGCGTGAAATCGCTGATGAAGTGGGGGCGTATCTTTTTGTGGATATGGCGCACGTTGCAGGGCTTATCGCGGCAGGTGTTTACCCAAGTCCATTACCGCATGCGCATATCGTGACGACAACTACGCATAAAACCTTAGGTGGACCACGTGGTGGATTAATTCTTTCCAATGCGAAAGACGAAGATCTCTATAAAAAATTACAAAGCTCCGTCTTCCCTGCCAACCAAGGTGGGCCATTAGTGCATGTAATCGCTGCAAAAGCAGTATGTTTTAAAGAAGCCCTTGAGCCAGAATACAAAGTGTATCAACAACAAGTGGTGAAAAATGCGAAAGCCATGGTGGAGGTGTTTAAACAACGTGGTTATAACGTGGTATCCAATGGTACAGAAAACCATTTATTCTTAGTGGATTTAGTCAGCCACGGTTTAACAGGGAAAGCGGCAGATGCGGCATTAGGCAGTGCAAACATTACTGTCAACAAAAATGCGGTGCCAAACGATCCGCAAAAACCATTCGTGACATCAGGTATCCGTGTAGGTACACCTTCTATTACTCGTCGTGGCTTTAAAGAAGCCGAATCGGCAGAATTAGCCGGTTGGATGTGTGATGTGTTAGATGCGATGGGTAAAGACAACGAAGCACAAGTGATTGCACAGACAAAAGAGAAAGTCTTAGCAATTTGTAAACGTCTTCCTGTTTATGCTTAATTGACTTTTTACTTGATAACGACATAAGCGGTGTTTATCACCGCTTATTTTTTGCCCTCAATTTTTTTACTCACCTTAAACAAGCACAATAAAAAACGGTCTGAAATTTTTCAACTTCAGACCGCACTTAGCTTGACTTCACTTAAGGGAGCTGATCAATCTCATCGTTATCCACTTTCGGTGGTAACATATGTTCACGTTTCAAGCCTAAATCATAAGCAAGCGCAATTGCGACGAAAATAGAGGAGTAGGTACCAAAACCAATCCCAATCAATAACGCAACGGAAAAACTGTGAATACTTGGGCCACCGAACAATAACAAGGAAACCACGACGATAATGGTTGTCGCAGAGGTCATTAATGTTCTTGATAAGGTTTGTGACAGTGAGATATTGATAATATCGAGTACATCTGTTCGTCTAATTTTACGGATGTTTTCTCGCACACGGTCAAAGACGACAATACTGTCATTGAGTGAATAACCGACCACAGTGAGAATCGCGGCAACAAAGGTTAAATTCATTTCAATTTGCAGTAAAGAGAATAGACCAAGTGTCACTAATACATCATGGGCTAAGGAGGCAACAGCACCGAGTGCTAAGCGCCATTCAAAGCGCATACCGATATAAACTAATAACATTAATAATGTTGCTAAGGTGGCATAGATGGCAGATTGGGTTAATTCTTCACCTACGTTTGGTCCCACAAACTCGATACTATGTACTGTCACGTTTTTATCCACTGTTGCGGTAAACAGTTCTTTAATATCGTTACCAATATTGGCATCACTGACTGCGGCAGGTAAACGGATAATAATATCGCGTACACTACCTGAGTTTTGTACGATAGCACCTTCAATGCCCTTTTGTTCAAGGGTGAGACGCACTTTATCTAACTCGGCAGGTTGAGAAAAACTCATATCAATTACTGTTCCACCAGTAAAATCGAGCCCCCAGTTAAAGCCTTTGGTCACGATGAAAAAGAGGGACGCAAAAATGACTAAAATAGAGAGTAAATAACCCCATTTACGGTAAGCCATAAAGTGAATTAAGCGATAGGGCAGCTTAATATTGCTCAATTCAGGTGCCTCTTTTTTTTCTGTAAATAAACTCACACTATCCTCGCTAAATTGACAATTTGTTTATACGTTTACCACCGTATAGGAAGTTGACGATTGCACGTGTGCCAACAATTGCAGTAAACATGGAAATCCCTACCCCGAGGGCAAGTGTAATCGCAAAGCCTTTCACCGGTCCCGATCCAACCGCATAAAGAATCACTGAGGTAAGAATGGTCGTTAAGTTTGCATCAAAGATACTGGTAAATGCGCCAGAATAGCCTTCATGAATGGCTTGTTGAATAGGTCTACCGTTACGAATTTCTTCTTTAATCCGCTCAAAGATCAGTACGTTCGCATCAATGGACATCCCGACAGACAGCACAATACCCGCAATTCCTGGCATGGATAACGTTGCTCCCGGCAGTAACGACATTAAACCCACAACCAACACAATATTCGCAATCAGCGCAATATTGGCGATCAGACCAAATTTACGATAATAAAGTGTCATGAAGACAATGACGGCGAGTAAACCCCAGAAACTGGCCTCTAAACCTTGACGCACATTTTCTGCGCCTAATGATGGACCAATAGTGCGTTCTTCGACAATCTGAATTGGCGCAATTAAGGCACCAGAACGGAGAAGAACCGCAAGATTTAATGCTTCTGCAGGGCTGTCAATTCCAGTGATTTGGAATTGGCTACCAAAACGCCCTTGAATTGTGGCCACGTTAATCACTTCTTCGTGTTTTTCTAAGATGGCTTTGCCATTTTCATCTTTCTTGCCGCTGTCTTTATATTCGACATATAAGGTTGCCATCGGTTTTTTTAGATTCAAACGGGTGGCTTGCGACATGATTTCACCGCCTTCACTGTCTAAGGTCACACTGACCTGCGGACGTGAAGTTTGTTGATCAACCCCAGAACTCGCGTTAGTAATATGTTCACCACCGAGCACAGCTCTTTTATAGAGTACAACTGGGCGGCCATGACGATCCAGTTTGACTTCGGAATCATTTGGCACAAAGCCGCGTGTGGCGGAATCAAGATTGACATTTTCATTCACTAAACGGAATTCTAAGGTCGCGGTTGCGCCGAGGATCTCTTTCGCACGCGCCGTATCTTGTACACCCGGTAGTTCCACTACAATACGTTCCGCGCCTTGACGTTGAATCACGGCTTCAGATACACCCAATTCAGACACACGTTTACGTAAAATCGTCAAGTTTTGCTCAATAGCACTTTCACGCGATTCATTAAGAGCGGTCTCAGAAAGGGTTAATGCTAAGGTATTGTCTGAAACGCTTTTTATCTCCAGATTATGATGCTGTTTACGTAAAAAGCGTTGTACTTCATCCCGTTGTTCAGGCTTTAATAAGGTGACGAGTGTACTGAAATTTTCAGCAGATTTAATTCCCGTATACTGATATTTTTCTTTACGTAATTGGGTGCGCAAGCTGTCTTGTAATTGTTCTTGGCGCTTATGTAAAGCTGATTTCATATCCACTTCCATTAAGAAGCGAACGCCACCACGTAAGTCTAATCCCCATTTCATTGGGTAGGCACCGACTGAAGTAAGCCACTTTGGTGTGGCTGGTGCCAGGTTTAAGGCAACAGAATAGCCGTGACCTAATTTTTCAGACAGTTTATCTTTGGCAAGTAATTGATCATCAGTATTGTGAAAACGGGCAAGAATCGAGCCATTTTCTAAAATAATCGATTTGGTTTCTAAGTTGTTTTGATTTAATAAAGTTTGGACTTCACTAAATATTTGAGTATTGGTTTCTTGTCCTCGGGTACCAGAAATTTGTACCGCAGGATCTTCACCATAAAGATTTGGAAGAGAGTATAAAACGCCAATGGCGATCACGAGGATCACCATTAGGTTCTTCCAAAGAGGGTAACGATTTAACATAGTTTTCCCTTTTAGGAATGAAAAATTAAGATTTTAATGAGCCTTTTGGTAACACTGCAACAACATAGTTGCGATTGATGGTGACTTCAGTTGTCGCATTTAATGCGATGATGATACTATCACTATCAGGTGATACTTTGGTAATACGACCGATTAAACCACCCGCGATCAAGACTTCCGTGCCTTTTGCTAATTCAGACATTAATTTTTTGTGTTCTTTATTACGTTTCGCTTGCGGACGATAGATCATGAAATAGAAAATCAGTCCGAAGATCACGAAAATAAATAACATTGACATTGGGCTACCTTGTTGAGCTTCCATTTGTTATTTCCCTTCTTAAAAGTAAAATTAAAACATAAATTTGACGAAAAAATCGCTTGCTAAAAATACCATAAAATCCAATCAAGTGAAAGGAATTGCATTATTTTACTGTGGTTCAGGACTGTCAATTCTCTCTTTATCTTGAAATAATAGCATTGTATCCTTTCTCTCATCAGTGAATTGATTGGTGTTGGTGAGACAGGCGATAATCACATCACTTTTAACATCACTAAGCGGAAGGAGGCGTTATGCATGAAATGTCTTTATGTGAAAGTATTATGCGTATTATTGAGAAAGAAGGTACACGCAACCAAATAAGCCAAATAACCGATTTATGGTTAGAATTAGGCACATTCTCTTGCGTTGAAAAATCGTCATTACAGTTTTGTTTTGAAATAATGTGCAGAGGAACCATCGCTGAAAATTGCCGCTTACACATCATTGATGTGCCGGTAGAAGCATGGTGTTGGCAATGTAAAAAGAACGTTGAAATGAAAATTGGTCATGCATATTGCCCCAATTGTGGTAATCCTCAGTTGCAAATTCAACATGGCAATGTGCTGAGAATTAAAGAGATGGCGGTAAAATAGCAGACATATCAATCAGATCGGTGGCCATTTTTTGTATAAATACCATATCATGCGAGGCGATGATCATCGGTAGACGAGTTTGTAAAAGTATATTGACTAAACGAGAAACATTATCTGGGTCAAGTCCATTTGTGGGTTCATCAAGCAATAACACCTGAGGTTGCATTGCCAGTATCCCCGCGAGCGCTGTAAAGTTTTTTTCCCCGCCTGATAGTTGATTTACATAACGCATGGAGAGGTGTGAAATACCGAGTTGTTCTAATTGCTGTTCTGCAATGGTATAAGCCTCTTCCTTGGATTTACCTTGATTTAATGGACCAAAAGCAACATCATCATGTACGGTCGGTCCAAAGAGTTGATCATCAGGATGTTGGAAAAGTAATCCAATTTTGCCACGCTTTTGGGCAAACTGTTTTTCAGTTTTGCATTCCTCTCCCAATAAATAAATTTGTCCATGGAAAGGAATAAAACCGAGCAGAGTATGCAACAATGTTGTTTTTCCGCAACCAATAGGACCATGCAAACAGAGTCGCTGGTTTTGTTGTAACGTTAGATTGAAGCGATCTAAAATTTTTTTCCCTTGTCTTATTACAGATAAATCATGCGTATTAATTACTATATGTTCAGTTTGATTTATCATAGCAAAATCCTCGCGCCCTTAAGGCTTTATCAATATTTTCTGCTTTATATAGCGCATGAATCAATAACAAAGTAACACGTTGTGAGATCACATAAATGGTTCTTTTATTACAACCCGCTTGAAAGCCTCGCGCTTGCATCGCGCGCTCTAAAGTGCGGTTCGTTTCTGCGAGAATTTTAATATAGCGTAAGGTCAACAACGCAAGGTGCGTAAATTTTGCGGGGATCCAAGGACGTTGTAAGATTTGTAGGAGTTGTAACTCAGATAGATCTTGTAATAAGACCCGGATCATGATGGTGATTAAATTCATTTTAGCGATGAGTAAAAACGCTAGATGTTCACCCTCTTTAGCGTAGTGCCAACCATTATGCCATTCATAACGCATTGATAGCCAGAGCAATAAACTAAATAGATTGAATAAAAACAAAAATCGGAGTGCCGAAATCAGTTGATTTTGTTGGTATTTTTGATAGAGAAAAAAAGCAAGAAAAAGAAGACACAAAATCAATGTCAGACTTAAACTAGAAAGACTACTAAAGCCAAGTGCTAAAAACAGTGCGGAATAAAATCGTTGACTTGGGCTAAACATGGTGTTTCTGGCTCACTAAATTCAGCATATCTGGTTGCATTTTTTGTAGTAATAACATGACACTGCAACTAATGAAACTATCGACAACCATGACAGGTAAATGGCTAATAAATAATAAATAAATTACGTCTAAATATTGTTTGCCTCCATCAAGAAATAAAATACTCGCTGTAATAAATAATGCGCCAACAATGCCGATTATGGCGGCTAAAATACCGGCAATAATTAATTTAGTTCGGCTAGCCTGCGCAGAGATAAGATGACGTAATAAATAATGTGCCAGCAGTGCAGAAAACCCCATGCTACATAAATTTGCACCTAATACCGCAAAACCACCAAAAGAAAAAAAGATCACTTGTAAAAGTAACGCAATTAAAAATGCTGGAAAAACGACCCAACCGAGAAATAATCCCGCGATTCCATTTAAGATTAAGTGTACGCTACCGACCCCAATGGGAACATGAATGGTACTGGCAACAAAAAAAGTTGCTGCCAAAAGCGCACTTAAGGGCAATTTCTCATGTTGTAAACGACGTAAGCCTAACCCAACCGCACCTAGTGCAATAAGGTTGGTCGTGAGTAGTGTGGGGAGATGAAGAATCCCTTCAGATAGATGCATAATTCCTCTTATTTTTTAGCTTGTCGACGCCATAATAAGATGCCGACCAAACCGAAAATATAACCGATACCCCCTAAAATATCGTGCCAATAAATCTTGTGCGCTAATTGGGCGATATCTTTACGTAACTGGGTAAATTCATCACAAGATGGCATATTTACTGCCGTATTTGATGCCACTTTGGGGACATTTAAGGTTGCTTTATGACCCTCTGCACCTTCGACGACAAGGACATAGGATTTGTCATTGGGGAGCGTAATTGAAATATGACCTTTTTTGTCACTCATTGTTTCAATCACAGGCGTTTTTAAGTCATTTTCATTGAATACCGCAACATAGTGTTCTGCTGCGGGCGTCATGTCAGAATAATAGGTATCCCCCTGAAGTTGAGTGCCTTGCTGTTGTGCAACAACATAAAGTGCATGTGCAAATACGACTTGGGGGAAAAAGCATAATAACAGCAAGAGCACTCTCATGTTATTTCACCTCGAAGGTTAGCATGTATTCGACACTGACTTGATCATAGTCTGGGTTATCTTTGGTATCTGTGGCAAATTCAGACCAGACTTTATTCATGCCAGCCGTTGGTGTGTAGTAAGCAATACCTTGATCATTGGTTTTTTCAGACGGTAAATCTTCACCTAGACCGATTGGAATACCTGCGACAGGTTTGCCATCAACTAAGGCTAAAATGGCTAATGGTTTTCCTACTTCTGGTTTTGCTTGTGGTACTAATTCATGTTGTTGACCATGGGCTTTTAGGAAATTGTCATCTTGTTTCAAGACGGCTTTTCCCCCTTTTCTTGCCGCGACACAACTGACGGCATCTGGGGTATTTTTCTTAGTTTGCTCAACCCATTTCCCATTGGCTTTTTTACACCAAACGCCATTGTCAAATGCCAGTAAAACTAATGATGTTTTTTCTGGCGTTGTCAGATAGGCTTCACCTTTTTTAAAGGTCGCTTTTAAGGTTTCTTGAGTGGCATCACCAAGAACAGCAACGGTTTTAGTCAGTTTATGTTCTGGGTAACTTTCCGTCTTTTCATGACCAAATTTCACAACGTATTCATGAGGTTGATTACTGCTTTCTAACCAAACATTGTGTGCCATGGCAACGGTGCTAAGCGTCATGAGCGCGGTTGATAAAAGTAATTTTTTCATTATAATCTCCTTGTGCTTTACGGTTTTTGGATGATTAAGCCGATACTAAATTATGAAGTTACTTTAGGATCAAGAGTTAATTGATAAAAACATGAGGTAAATCAAGAAATGAAAATCGGTAAGTTAGCAAAAGCAGTAGGTTGTACGGTGGAAACGATACGATTTTACGAACAGCAAGGCTTGCTACCTCCTGTTGAACGGGGAGAGAATAACTTTCGTAGTTATACTATAGAACATTTGGAGCGCTTGAGTTTTATTCGATATTGTCGCTCTTTAGATATTTCTCTTGATGAAATCAAACAGCTGCTCAGTCTTGATCAACATTCTCCCGCACAACAACAAGAAATCATAAAATTACTTGAGCACCATATCAAAGATATTACAAAACGTATTCATGAATTAGATCATTTACGTATGCGTTTTATTGAATTGAGAGGGGAATGTGCTCAAAAATCACAACATAAAGAGAAGTTATTAGAGAGCCTGTTGAAGCATCAAGGAATGAGAATTGCCGCGCTGCGTTAATTTTGCACGGAATTCAATCCTAGAAAATCGCTGACTTCATGCTCGAGCTCACTCATTGCGAGTAATGTTTCAATGGTTTGTTGGGCTTCTGTTTCATCAAGCAAACTCATCGCAAACCCAACATGAATAAGTACCCACTTATTCAGTACATCTTGTTCATTGTGTTGACAAATCAGTGAAATATTGATTTCGCGTTGCACACCGCAAACATCAGCGATAGCCATGCCTTTATTTTCACTTAACTTCACGATTTTTCCAGGTACACCTAAACACATCTCACTTCCTTCTATTAGGATAACATTTCTTTTCACTTAACAAATAATAGGACAGAGATAAAAAAGTACCGCACTTTATCGGCCTGATAGCACCTCATCAACTACGGTACTTTGTTTATCTTAATTAACCAATGCCTCAGATTTTAGGTGGTGTTTCAGTTTAGTATATTCCTCAATGACATAACGCTCAGCCCAGGCTTGATCATCAATTTTTTCAATCCGCACCGCACTATATTTATATTCTGGCGTACGAGAACCTGGGTTTAAATGCTCAGCGGTCAATGCGTTACATTTCCCAATCCACCATTGATAGGTCATATAGCATGCGCCTTTATTGGTTCGAGCACTGACATCTGCACGAGAAATGACTTTACCACGAGAATTTAGCACCCAAACCAGATCACCATGTTTAATACCTAATTCCTTGGCGTCTAGATTGTTCATTTGAACAAATCCTGGTTCATCGGCTAGTGCCGCTAAAGATTGACAATTTCCGGTCATTGAACGACAAGAGTAATGTCCCACTTCACGGACGGTAGAAAGAACCAATGGATAATCTTCGGAGACATCCTCCATTGGTGGCAACCAATCGCAAGCAAAGAATTCCGCTTTTCCTCCTTCACGGTCAAATATTTGTCCTTTATACAAATATTGTGTTCCCTGATCTTCTGGTCCTTCATCATAGCATGGCCATTGGATATACCCCATACCTTCCATTTTCTCATATGTGGCGCCTTTATAAATTGGGCAAAGCTGACGAAGTTCGTCCCAAATTTCTTTGGTATTGTTGTAGTGCATTGGATAACCCATTGCAGTAGAGATTTCACTGATAATTTCCCAATCGTGTTTAACATCGCCAACCGGCTCGACCGCTTTATAGAAACGTTGGAATCCACGGTCTGCAGCAGAATAAACACCTTCATGTTCTGCACAGGATGTTGCCGGTAAAATCACGTCAGCGGCAGCAGCAGTTTGGGTCATAAAAATGTCTTGTACAATGATAAACTCAAGATCTTCAAAGGTTTTCTTCATTGCATTAATATCAGGTTCAGTTTGTAATGTATCTTCACCCATAATATAGAATGCTTTGAGATGACCTTCTTTGACTGCATGTGGTACCTCACTTAATGGTACACCAGGTTTAGTATTTAATTCATCGACTCCCCAAGCATTGGCAAATTTTTTCATGGTCGCTGGATCATTTAAACGCTGATAACCTGGTAATGTGTTATACAGCGCGCCCATATCACACGCACCCTGAACGTTATTTTGTCCACGCACTGGGTTTACACCAACATTAGGTTTGCCTAAATTCCCTGTTAGCATCGCAATACTGGCGAGTGAGCGAACGGCCTCAACGCCTTGACGGAATTGACAGACGCCCATTCCCCACAGAATGGTTGCACTTTCTGCCGTCGCATAAGTTCGGGCAATATCACGTACCATTTGAGGCTCAATCCCTGTAATGTGTGCTGTAGATTCTGGGGTGTAATTTTTGACGATTTCATACATTTCATCATAATTTTCTGTATGTTCATCAATAAATTTCTGATCAACTAAGTTTTCTTCTATAATCACGTTCATCATTGCGTTAAGGAATGCGACATTACTACCATTTTTTAATGGCGCATAAATATCCGCAATCCTTGCCGTTTCAATTTTACGCGGATCGCACACAATAATTTTGGCACCTTTTTCTTTGGCACGATTGATACGGCGAGCAACAATTGGATGCGATGTTGACGCATTATAACCAAAAATAAAGAGGCATTTGGTGTCTTCAATTTCAACAATAGAGTTTGACATTGCACCGTTACCGACCGATTTGAGCAGACCTGCTACAGAAGGGCCGTGTCAGACACGTGCACAACAGTCAACATTATTATTTCTTAATCCCGCACGGGCAAATTTTTGCATCACATAATTCGCTTCATTCCCTGCACCACGGGAGGAGCCTGTCACCATGATGGATTCATTTCCATATTTATTCCGAATTTCTGTTAAACGGTTTGCACAGTAGCTAATGGCTTCGTCCCAACTAACCGGTGTGAATTTTTCGCCACGTTTATAACGAATCATTGGTTGAGTTAATCTTGGTGTTAAAATTTTTGTATCATGTACAAAATCCCAACCATAGTATCCTTTTAGACAAAGTTCACCTTCATTGGTGAGACCATTTGCACCTTCGGCTCCCACAATCTTATTGTTTTCGACCAACAAATAGATTTTGCAACCAGAGGCACAATATGGACATACAGTAATTACTTTTTTCATAATCATTGTCCTTTGTTGATGTTGCTTTATGTGAACCGAAGTTCACTCCCCACATTGTACGACCCTATTTGATAAGACATCCCATCACCTTGGCTCTTACAGCGAACTAAAGTGCGGTCCGTTTTGCCAATTTTTTAGTGCATCATAAATTTGCACTACCCCTTGTTTTACGCAAGGGGTCATTGGGAACATAAACGAGACAATATCAGGTTGAATCCCAATAAAATGTACTACATTGATTTCTTGTTCTAATTGTTCGATTAAAAAGTTGAGCGGTAGATTATGTGTGCTCATAATAAACATATCTGCAATAAGCGCTTTATCAATAATACGGATTTCTCCAGCCGGAAGATCCATTTCCGTCGCATCGACGATCACTACACACTCTGGCTTGAGCTGCCGAATGATATGTACCTGATTTTCAGGCATTGATCCGCCATTAATCGCTTGCCAATTCGGTAGCGGTGCTTTTTGCAACATTTCATAAAGCATAATACCTGCTGCATCATCGCCCATCATGCTATTACCAACACAAAGTACAACGTTCATTATCCCCTCCGTTTTACCATAAGGTACATGACGGGTTCTTTTTGAATGGCAGCAAAGGTTGCCATTAAAGTGTCTGTCCATTTACATTCTTGGGGATTGAAGTGCGGTCTATTTTTACTGAACATGATGGCTAAGCTATTGATATGTGTAATATCAATCATAATTTCGCCGAACTTAATTAAACCGACTAATTTTCGTTTTGCCTCACTTTCAGGCAGTTTATCTAGCCATTGTTTATAGTCTGCATAAGGGCATTGTAAAATAGGTTTAAAGCAGTCAATGACCCCTACATGATGTCCAATAGCCAACGAGTAATACATGACCTGTTTACTTTGCTCTGGCACATCTTCATCACTGTCCACAAATTTCTGATTGAGCACATAAAACTCAACAATGGGTTGTGAGTATTGACTATAACGATCCATTTCAAACCTCAACCTGAAAATGGCAGACTAATAGCATGTAAGCGATGCATTATCTCACTCAAACGTGGATCTTGTTCTCTTGCTAAGTATTCGCCAAGACGAACACCAAAAGGAATCGATTCATCTGCTGTCATCATTTTTAAATACCGTGTTGCAATATCTCCACCTTGACGGTATCCAGCTAAACGTCTTGCTTCTCGTTCTAATTCAATACGTAAGTCTGCTGGCACAGAAGGAAAGTGAAGTTGAGCGTCTATTTTCGGATTGGCTACTTCTTGTTTGCCTTTTAGTTTTTGATCGAGTAAACCTAATGCCATTGCAAAACCATAAATGGTTGCGGCAGGCGTTGGCGGACACCCCGGAATATACACATCAATTGGCACGATGCGGTCGCTTCCCCCCCAAACACAATAAAGATCATGGAAAATCCCCCCACTGCAACCACAGGCACCATAAGAAATACAAATTTTAGGATCTGGCGCAGATTCATAGGCCCTAATGGCGGGCACTAACATGGAACGTGTCACGGCACCAGTGAATAAAAGAATGTCAGCATGACGTGGTGAGGCTACCACTTTTATCCCAAAACGTTCAGCATCAAATACGGGGGTAATCGTACTAAAAATTTCAATTTCACAACCATTACAACCACCGCAGTCAACACGATAAACATAGGCAGAACGTTGTATGTCTTTGAGTAATTTGCCTTTTAATTGGGCTATTTGTTCATCAACAGTAAGAGGTTGAACTTGGAAATTTTGTAAATCAGTCATGTTCTGTCCTCCTGTTGATAAGTTGCTAGGGACATCCCCATTACTTTACCCATTTCGCCAGTTCTATTTAAAGATAATTGTCGCCGACATTCAGGGCAACATGAAAGCACCGCTCGTTGATGTTCAATTTGTTCATCGTTTAAACCGGCTTGTTTTAATAACGCAAGTGTGTAGTTAAATTCTTTGTAGCTGGTAAAAGGTTGATGACAGTGAGAGCAACATATTGTTGGAAATACGGTTTCTTGTAGTAGGTCATTTTTATTGATAACCGCCAATTCAAAATCGGGCGTCAACCGAATGGCTTTTGTTGGGCAAACTTCTTCGCATCGCCCACAGAAGATGCAACGCGCTAAAAATAAGGACCATGTACGATCGCCTGTGACCGGATCTGTTCTCATCGTAAGAGCATTTGCCGGACATGCAATAGTACAAGCAGAGCAGACGATGCATTGATCTGAATTAAATTCAGGTTTTCCACGTAAATCAGGATGCACTTCTAAAGGTTTAAACGGGTATTTAACGGTCACATCACCTGTTTTAAAGACGGATTTTAAAAGTTTAAACATGTTGTCCTCCCTATTTTAACGGAGAGTTTTTACGTTCAATGCCATAGCGCTCTATTTCTTTATAGTCAATGATCTGCGCTTTACGTTTACGCACGTCAACCACCGTTACACGGTCAGTACAAGAATAGCAAGGATCCACGCTACCAATAATTAATGGTGCATCAGAAACGGTATTTCCTCGTAACATATAACGTAATACCGGCCAATTTGCATAAGTGGCAGCACGACAACGCCAACGATAGAGTTTTTGGTTATCACCAAGCATAGACCAATGGATATCTTCGCCACGTGGCGCTTCAGTAATACCTAAAGCAAATTTATAAGGTTGATAAGTAAAACCTTCAGAAAGTAATGGTCCTTCTGGCAAGTTATCTACCATATATTCCACGATGTTCATCGATTCATACGTTTCTTGAATGCGAATACTTAAACGTGAAAAAACATCACAATCATCTGCGTGGTGTGTTTTAAATGGGATTTTGTCATACGCAGAAAATGGATGATATTTACGTACATCCCGTTCAAATCCACTACCACGTACTAATGGACCGACAGGGCTATAGTCGCGAGCAATTTTATTGGCTAGTTGTCCAATATTGACCGTTCTTTGTTGTATATTGGGGGTATTGAGGAGAATATCCACTAATTCTTTAAAGTCTTGGCGCATTTCTTTCACTAACTGGATACAGGCATTGCGTTGCTCTTTTAAAATATCTCGACGTACACCACCAATAAGGTTTATCCCGTAAGTTTTTCTTGCTCCTGTCAGTATCTCAGCCAGTGTCATTGACTTCTCTCTCACGCGGAAGAATTGCATAAAACCTGTGTCAAATCCGACGAAGTGACTAGAGAGACCAATATTTAACATATGACTATGTAAACGTTCTACTTCTAATAATAAGGTTCGAATCCATTGCGCTCGTTCTGGTACGATTAAACCTAATGCATTTTCTACAGAGTTTGCATAGGCT
The DNA here is from genome assembly GCA_030783905.1 of Bisgaard Taxon 45. Taxonomy (GTDB): domain Bacteria; phylum Pseudomonadota; class Gammaproteobacteria; order Enterobacterales; family Pasteurellaceae; genus Pasteurella. The sequence continues at coordinate 688,176 of JAQAHH010000006.1, forward strand.
ACACTGTGAGTAAATCCGCAGATACCGCAAACACGGTCAGCTAAAAAAGTCACTTGATCGTAGTCCATACGCGTTTCTGCCAGTTTTTCCATGCCACGATGAACATAAAATAGACGATAATCGGCATCAACAATATCTTCACCATCAACAAATAAGCGAAAATGTCCTGGTTCATCAGAAGTAATATGTAATGGCCCGATTGGGACAATTCTTCCTTCACCTTTTTCATTTATAAATTCATAGGTTTCAGTTTCTGTTATCGGTTCAGGACGTAAGCGATAGTCCATCGCATCTTTACGTAAAGGATAAAGCCCATCAGGCCAATCGTCAGGGAGCACTAAACGACGTTCATCAGGCAAACCAACAGGAATTAAGCCATACATATCACGCACTTCACGCTCTCCCCAAACTGCAGCAGGAACTTTAGGCGTGACAGACGGGTATTCTAATGTAATCGCATCAACGAGCGCTTTAATCACCACCCAACTTTTGGTATGCCCTTCCATTGATAAAACGTAATACACCGCATAATGACCATTAATTGTTCTCTCATCGTTACCAAAGAGGACAGAAAGCCACCCATTATGTTCGTAATACAGCCATTCAACGATGTCAGGCAACATATTGGTTTTGACGGTTAATGTCACTTGTTCATCTGTTGACCACACTTCCTCTAAAATCGTATTCGGAAATTTCTGTTCAAGTGCGACAACATAGCATTTCCCCGTTTGTTGACCGACGGTAAGATTTTCATTTAAGACCATAATTTCCCCCCCTAATGTCGATCTAGTTATTTAATGGTAACCAAGGTAATACATCTGCGAGTGCCAGATTTTTCCCTAATACAATATTGACTGCGTTATGCAACAGTTGCAGCATCGGTTCACTGAGGTATAAGCCAAAGAGGAACATTAAGCCAAGTAAAACTGCCATGGCAACAAGCGTTGTGATTGAAAATTCCCCTTCTTCAATATGTTCTGGTTTCTCGCCTAATACGGTATTGAGGATCATTTTAGCTAATGCCGTTAATACGATGGTTAACAATAATAAGCAGAATAACATTAGACCAATATGACCAGCAGAAATCCCTGCTGTCACAAGTGCTAATTCACTAATAAATAAGTTAAAAGGTGGAATACCACTTAAAGCTAATGCACCGCCCGCAAAGAGAAGCGCCGTAACTGGCATGGTTTTCCACAATCCTCTGACTTCGCCAATATCACGGCTGTGATATTTGACTAAAATATTCCCTGAGGCACAGAAAAGTAGGGTTTTGGCGAGACTATGATTAATGGTATGTAATAAGCCCGCAAATACACCGAGTGGCCCGCCAATACCAAAACCTAATGCAATTAACCCCATATTTTCAATACTCGAATAGGCTAATAACCGTTTGATATCGCGTTGTACAATGATGAATAAGGCGGCAATTGCCACAGAGACAATACCAAAGGCTAACAATAAGGTTTGAGCAAAAGTATCGCCAATCGCTTTATTAGTAATAATGTAATAACGAATCACAATGAGCATTGCACAGTTAAGTAGAATGCCAGATAAAATCGCACTGACGGGGCTAGGCGCCTCACTATGCGCATCGGGTAACCAAGTATGCATTGGAAAGAAACCACATTTGGTACCAAATCCAATTAAGATAAAAATAAAGGCAAGATGGACAAGTGCGGGATCAAGTGCGCTTGCATTTTCATTAATTTTTGTCCAGAAAATGGCCTGTTCTGGATCAGCTAATATGTTACTTGCATCAGCAAAGATGAGTAGCGTGCCATATAAACCAAATGCGACCCCGACAGAACAAATAATGACGTATTTCCAGGCGGCCTCTAAAGAAGTTCGTTTGCTATACGCCCCGACTAAAAAGGCTGAACTTAGTGTAGTTGCTTCAATACCGACCCACATGACAATAATGTTATTTGTCATTACAGAAAGAAACATCGTAAAGAAGAATAGGTGGAAAAACCCATAGTAATTGCTGTATTGCAAAAGACTAAATTCGCCTAACGCGAGCTCTTTATTCATATAGCCAATGGAATAAATACCAGCAAGTAAGCCGACTATTCCGATGATAATAACGAAGATAGCGGATAAACTATCGACATAGAACCAATGACCTTCAGTGCTGACCGACCCTTGTGATAAGACATCGATACCCAGTCTAAGTGTGAAAAACGCCATCAGCATCAACCCAGTGACATGTAAGCTCATGCTCCAACTTTTAGAACCTATACGAGCAGAAACAAAGCAACCGAGCGAAACCAGTAATGGTGTAAGTAATAAAATTTCTATCCACATAACCTTACCCCTTTAACTCACTGAGATCTTTAGAGTCTAAGCTATTGATCTTATGATAAATTTTATTGACTAGTACCACCATAATAATCATCGCGAAAATCGCATCAGTTGAGATACCAATTTCAACTAATTTAGGTGCATTATTCGCCAGTAAAGCCAAACTGAGATGGGCACCGTTTTCCATTAAGCAATAACCAAATACTTGTTTTAAAATATGGCGTTGTGAGGCAATACACAGCAACCCCAAAAAGAAATGTGCAAAGGAAACGGCAAGTGCGGGTTTCAAATTTTCTACTACGGTTAAATTAATTGGCTCTACAATTAAATGACTAACTAACATCACTATTGGTAAAATAGGCAGTAGCCAAGCTTTGTTTAATCCATCTGAAAAATCATTTTCAGGTAACTTTTTGACCATATATAAAATGAGTGCGGGCACAAACACGACTTTAGTAAAAAAAGCTGAAATTGACCATACATATAACTCATGCGCTTGCATAACGTCGGCAAGGCTAAAGAAGAGTGCCACTAATACAAAAGACTGAATCGCATAGCCAATCGCTGCACTTTTTACTTTTTTGGTATAAATAATAATGATAGACGTAAAAATCAGTAATCCTGCCAAACTATTGACGAATAATAAACTTGTCATGATTCCCCCTTAACCTAGCCACCAAGCTGCAATGACACTAGAAAATACAGACATCAGCATTAACACAATCAAAACAAAGGACATCGATTTTGGTAATGGTTGTGCATCAATCACCTCTTGTGACGGTTCACCAATGACACATTGTCCAAATCGATATAACAACCAAACAAACGTGGCAATAGACTCAATCAGTGCGAGAATAATTAATGGCATAATCCAACCATGCAGTTGACTCACTTCAAACCCTGCCGCAAATAGTGGGAATTTACTGAAGAAACCATTAAATGGCGGAACCCCAGCTATGGCAAGTGTCGCAATGCCAAAGCCGGTTCCAATTAATGGCATTGTTCGCATAATACCTTGTAAACGAGAAATTAATCGGGTACCGGTACTGTAACTTAATGCCCCTGCAATGAGGAAGAATAAGCTTTTGGCAAAAGCATGGTTGAAGATATAAACAATGGCGGCAATGAACGCCAGTTTTGAATCAAATACTGCAAGCGATAAGGCAATAAAAATATAAGCTAACTGTGTAATGGTGGAATAAGCTAATAATCGTTTTAAATCATCTTGTGGTAAATACATTAAGAAACCATAAATTAGCGTGATCATGGCCATAATGAGTCCTACCACCCCAATCACCTCAGGAATATCGCCTGCAGAATACACTGCTCTTGCGAAAATATAGACTCCCACTTTTACCATCGAGGCCGCATGTAAATATGCACTGACTGGCGTTGGTGCTTCCATCGCATTTGGTAGCCAAATATGCAATGGCATTTGCGCGGATTTCCCCCATGCCGCGATCATTACACCAAGTAAGACGCAAATTTTTCCAGTCGGTGTGAGCGCAGACAGTGCATTGAGTGAAAATGTCCCACTTTGACTAAATAAATAGGCGGCTGCAAAATATAACCCTAATGCGCCAATATGAGTGAGTATCAAGGCTTTCATTGCAGCGGCTTTAGCTTTAGGTGTTTGGTAATAACTGATTAATCCCCAGGAACATGCCCCAGTGATTTCAAAGAAGAATAATTGTCCAATAAGCGTAGAGGAAAAGACTAACCCCGCCATTGCCCCAATAAAGATAAGTAAGAATGCATAAAAGCGTGGTTTACCCGCATGGGGATGTTCTTTATTTTCATGCGTTAAATAACCACAAGAATAAAGTGCAATAAAGAAACCTAATACCACCACCGCAAAGCCAATTAAAGTACTGACTTCATCCAAGGTGATGCCCCAAATCATCATATGCCCAAAGCTAATCATGTCATAAGTAATGGGCGTTCTACCATTGCTATGCCAGTTGAGTGCAAGGAATAAAACCAGTAATGAGCTGAATAGGGCAATAGCCGTTGCAAATTTTGCAAAGTGATTGCGCACAACAGGTAAGCCTGTTATGAATGCGCCTATGAAAGGCAGTATAATGGCGATGAGTGCTAAACTTTCCATTATTTCCCCCTATAAGCCTACTAAATAAAATATGAACGCTAATACCGAGATGCCAAATCCCATGACCGTGACATTGCCTGTTAGCATGAAACGTAAACGAGCAATACTATTTTCAAAGAGACAGGCAATGATATAAAGTGCGGTAAGTTTTACGAAAAAAATGAATGTTCCAACGAATACCGCACTCAAGCTAAACTCCGTAGCGGCGCCATAAGGGATAACTACACTAATAAAAATAGCGGCAATAATCATTTGTTTTAGACTTAGACCAATTTTTATCATTGCAAAAGCGGGACCCGAATACTCGGTCAGAGGACCTTCTTGTAGTTCTTGTTCCGCTTCAGCTAAGTCAAATGGAATTTTACCCATTTCAACAAATACCGCAAAAGCAAGAGCACCGGCCGCAATCATCACCGAAATAGGTGCGGTTATTTGATATGTGGCAATCGTATTACTGATTACGCCTAAATGTGTTGAGCCAGCGCAAAGCGCAATAACAAGTAAGCTCAACATCAAGGTTGGTTCAACTAATACGCCTAGCGTCACTTCACGACTTGCGCCAATGCCTGCAAAACTACTATTAGAGTCAAGACCAGCGATAGAGAAAAAGAAACGAAACAGCGCAAATAAGTAAATGATTGTGATTAAATCAGCAACACTGCTAATAGGCGAGTAACGAGTAAATAACGGTAATCCCATTGCAATGACTAATATGCTACCGATAAGAACATAAGGCATGATTTTAGAAACCGCTCCAGCTGCTTCAGGTGCAATATTTTGGCGTTTCATTAACTTGATAATATCACGATAATCTTGTAATAAACCTGGGCCTCGACGTGATTGGATTCTTGCCCTCATCATGCGCGATAAGCCAGAATACAAGGGGGCAAGGAGTAATAATAATACGCCTTGAAAGAGACCGAACAACCACATGGTCATGGATGTCATTATTTCATTTGGAATAGTCATCATCTCCTCCCTACTTAAGTATTGTGAGGCTAAATAACAACACCACTAATGTAATAACGAAATACAAGCAATAAACGCGAAAATCACCTTGTTGCAACCAACGTATTTTTTCAGCCAAATAAGGGATTTTGTTGGCTGTTGGCATTGTGATGTTTTCTTCCCAAACGGGTTCCACTTTGCTGGAAAGGGAAATGCTTTGTGCTATTACTCTTTGACTTAGTTCACTTACAGATAGACGTTGGCGTAAGAGGTAAAGTGGCTTAAACATAACACGTAGTGGACGAGTAAAATTACCAGAAGAAAGGCTCATTTCTCTTTCATACTCATAACCACAAGCCCAAGGCGTACCTTTATTTTGGTCAGGTAAGCGACTTGGTTTGGTACACGCATAATAAATAAAAGGTAACGTAATACAGGCTAACAGCATGATAGCAAGCATTGGTGTAGAGAGTAGGGTTGTGGCATTTTCACCTGACAACACCATACCCTTTTCAGCAATAACGAAACTTTGTGTTTGAGCAAGAGAGGCCGAAACATTTAGAATAATGGGCGCAATAATGGAGGCACCGATACCAAGCAAAATACATAAACCCGCTAAAATGCCCATCGCAAACCACATTGTTTTAGGGACTTCGGTGGCCTGGGCGGCTTTCTCACTGCGAGGCGCGCCAGAGAAACTAATCCCATAAACTTTAACAAAGCAGAGTGCAGCCAAGGCACCCGTTAAAGCAAGCATAACGATAGCAATAGGACCTAGTATATGAAGAATGGCATGCTCACTATGGCTTAAGCTAAATAAAGATTGATAAGTGAACCATTCACTTACAAAGCCATTAAATGGCGGTAATGCAGAAATTGCCATCGTCCCAATTAAAAAACAGAGCGCGGTATAAGGCATTAATTTACCTAAGCCTCCCATCAGATCCATATCTTTAGTATGTAGACGATACATGATTGAACCCGCACCAAGGAAGAGCAAGCCTTTAAATACCGCGTGGTTAAGTAAGTGGTATAATCCCCCTAAAAAGCCAATGGCGGCTAAGGTCGGTTGATTAATTGCCATTCCAATCATACCAACCCCAACCCCCATCATGATAATCCCTACATTTTCTACTGTATGATATGCAAGTAGGCGTTTTATATCATGCTCAGCAATCGCATAAAGTACACCAAGTACCGATGAAATCGCACCAACCGAAAGCACAATTACACCAAACCAGAGATTGGTTGAGTGAAGGATATCTACCCCCACTTTAATAATGCCAAAAATCCCAATTTTTACCATGACACCTGACATCAGTGCCGATGCATGAGAGGGGGCTGCAGGGTGAGCTTGTGGTAACCAACCGTGTAGTGGCACCATACCGGCTTTGGCACCAAATCCTAAAAAGGCAAGGACAAAGACAGTAAAAGCCGTGATTGGAGAGAAATTCGCTTGACGGAATGTATCAAAATCTAAACTACCTGTTTCTCGATAACATAAGAAAAAGGCAATCATAATGAATACGGAACCTGCATGGGCAATAAAGAAATACAGTAAGCCTGCATTAATGGCTTTTTTGTCTTGTTCTGTGAGGACAAGAAAATAGGATGCCAGAGACATCAGCTCGAAGAACACTAAAAACCAAAAGGCGTTGTCAACGGTCACTACGGCAATCATTGAGGCGATAAAAAGGTTCATGAAGAACCCCATACTGCCTGCGCCCTTACCTATATATTCTTTTACATAGTCAAGGGAATAAATAGCACTGACAATCACTAAAAGTGAAATGACAAAAACCATAAAGGCACTTAAGCCATCAAGATAGATCACATAATTTGCAAAGGCATAAGGTGTGGAAACCGTATGACTTTCAACTCCACCATTAAATAAAACAGCTAAACTTGATGCAAGACCAAGGACGCCGCCAATGATGCTTGACATGCCCGCAATATAAATCGACGGTTTTTCTTGTTTACGCCATATGAGAGACGTAAACGCCCCTATCGTATAAGTAGCTAAAGAAAGGAGGAGTAATATAATTGAGTCACTCATAATTCACTCCGTTTAACAAAATGAAAACGATAGACTATCGATTACCGTATATGAAGATGTTGTGCGGCTTCAAGTTCGTGCTCACGTTTTTTATAACTGACATTTTCAATACCTTGACTGTCAATTAAAAATAACGTTTTTGTTGGACAGGCTTGAACGCATGCTGGACCTTCTTTACGGAAATAGCATAGATCACATTTTACAGCGATTGCTTTAACCCCCGGTTGCCATGCTAAGGTTTCACGCAATTGACTATTGTCAGGTGAAACACGGATATCACGACTGACGGCATCTTTAAAATTAAAATGCTCGTAATAGGTTGGGGCATTAATGGCAGTACTACCCGATGGCGTGATAGCACCAAATGGACAGGCTATTGCACAGAGTTTACAGCCAATACAAAGGCTTTCATTAAGTTGAATCGTACGATCGACTAACTTAATTGCATTAACTGGACAGACAGTGGCACAAGGTGCATCATCACAATGATGGCATACTAAAGGCGCAGTAATATCTTCATTACGCATCAGTGTGAGTCTTGGATGAGATTGTAAACCAAATGCTTTATGGACTTCACTACAAGCTGCAAGACACGTATTGCAACCGATACAACCACTGGGATCGGCAATGACGAAACGGTTCATATTTCTCCCCCTGATTATTGCTTGCAAAACAAAATAAAATAAAAAAATAAATACCCACTCTTTTTAAGAGGATACTCTGTTTAAATTTTAAGAAATAGAGTTAATGCATTATTTATTGATTAATGTCAAAAAATAATGATATAAGAAAATAATACATTAGAAAGTAATATATTCTGATTAGGAATAAGTAAATTTTTGTAAATTTAAATTATTATAACCGATTGAAATTTATATGAATTTTATTTTTGTAAATAATATTTTACTTTATTTTCATTACTTACTTTAATATATTAAAGTTACTTCAGGTATGCTAAATAAAATATTAAATGTGCAGACTTAAATGAAGAATTATATAAAGTTACTTTAGGGTTTGGTGGGGCGTGATGATTTATCGTGGTGTAGCAATTCGGATAAAAGGTAAAGTACAAGGTGTAGGATTTCGTCCTTTTGTTTGGTTACTTGCTCAACAGTATCAGTTTGCAGGTGATGTAAATAATGATGCTGAAGGGGTACTCATTCGCCTTTTATTGGAAGATAATTTAACAAATCGAACTAGACTTAATCACTTTGTACAGCACTTATATCAACAGTGCCCCCCGCTGGCTCAAATTACTGAACATCACATTGTCTGGACCCAATGGGATACCCCTTTATTTCGCGATAAGTTTGTTATTAGAGAAAGTGAACATGGTCAGATGGATACCCAGATTATCCCTGATGCCGCGACCTGTTTAGCTTGCCAACAAGAGTTGTTCGAAAACAATAATCGGCGTTTTCATTATCCTTTCATAAATTGTACTCATTGTGGTCCTCGTTTTACCATTATCCGCCAAATGCCTTATGACCGCCCCAATACAGCCATGCGCGCCTTTCCGCTTTGTCCTGATTGTGAAAAAGAGTATCAGGATCCTACAAATCGACGTTTTCATGCTCAACCAAATGCATGTGCAAAATGTGGCCCACATATTTGGTTAAGTAACGGAAAGGAAACCTTAAGTCAACATGATAAGGCTATAAGCCAAGCGGTAGCGTTATTATTGCAAGGTAAAATCGTCGCTATGAAAGGGATTGGTGGATTTCATCTGGTGTGTGATGCAACTCATCAAGAGGCCGTCATCCAACTCAGGCAACGCAAACAGCGGCCAGCTAAACCTTTTGCAATTATGGTGCCAGATTTACACTTTTTATTCTCTCTTTCACAACAAGAAAGCGCCTTATTACAAGGTGCCGCTGCCCCGATTTTGTTACTGGCGAAAGAAAAAGTACCGCAAATTGTGGCAGAAATTGCGCCCCATTTAAATGAAATTGGCGTGATGTTGCCAAGTAACCCATTACAACATTTATTATTACGGGCGATTCAACGTCCTTTAGTGATGACATCAGCCAACCAAACAGGATTACCCCCTGTGTTAGATAATGAACGTGCTGTAATTGAATTAGCCAATCTTGCTGATTATTGGTTATTACATAATCGCGATATTTTACAGCGCGCAGATGATTCTTTGGTCAGGGTTGCCTTTGATGGTCTAGAAACGTTACGTCGAGCAAGAGGGTATGTGCCTGATGAATTAGCATTATCAACCTCAACTCAGCAAGCTATTCTTGCGTTAGGCGCCGATCTGAAAAACACATTTTGTTTGTTACGTGGCAATCAAGCCGTGGTTAGTCAACATTTAGGAAATGCGGATAACGAACAAATTCAGCAACAGATCGTCAATAACATTGATCTTTTTCAGCAAATTTACCAATTCAAGGCACAGAAAATAGTCATTGATGCTCATCCAGATTATTTCACCCATCGCTTAGGGAAAAAACTCGCGCAACAATGGCAAATTCCTTGTGTTGAAGTGTTACATCACCATGCCCACATTATGGCCGTGCTGGCAGAACATGGACGCTATAAAGAAAAAGTGATTGGATTAGCGTTGGATGGGATTGGTATGGGAGATAAACAATTATGGGGGGGAGAGTGTTTGCTAGTGGAAAAAGCCAATTGCCAATATTTAGGGGGATTACCAGCAGTGCCTTGGTTTGGTGGCAATCTTGCAGCGAAACAACCTTGGCGTAATTTATTAGCTCATTTTCATTGTTTTGTGCCGAATTGGCAAATACATCCAGAAGCTGAATTTCTCCTACAAAAACCTTGGCAGGTGTTGATCAATGCATTAAATAAGTCACTTAATTCCCCTTTGGTTTCTTCTACCGGCCGTTTATTTGATGCGATTTCTTGTGCATTAGGTTTACATCAACAATGTATAAGCTGGGAAGGCGAGGCAGCTTGCCAGCTAGAAGCATTAGCGTGGCAATACCAGCGTACTCATATCACACAACCCGAAATGGCGCAGGAGAAAAGTGCGCTGCCTTTTGAAAAAGATATCGTGTGGATAGACGAAAAAAATCAGATCAATTTATCTTTACTGTGGCAATATTGGTTAGCGGCAAAGGGGGATAAGACGCGAAAAGCATGGCTTTTTCATCGCTTATTATCTCATGCTTTTGCCCAGTTAGCACGTAGACAAGCGGAAAAACATCAAATAGAGACAATTGTTTTATCGGGTGGTGTGTGGCATAACCAATTATTACGTTATTGGATTCAGCAAGATTTACAAGATATTGAGATTCTGAGTGCGCACCAATATCCGATGGGAGATGGCGGGATTGCACTCGGTCAAGCCGTCATAGGGGCTTTATTATCAGATTAACAAATCCGTGGTAGTGGTTCATTAGTGGGTAAATCCAATAAACGACTTTGCCCAAAGCTACCAATTAAGCTTACTTTGCTTTCTGCAGTGACTTCACCAATATGCGCCGCATTTTTACCCAGTGGATGGGAACGAAGTGCGGTGAGAATTTCAGCGGTTTTGTCTGCGCTGACAATCATTACCAATTTTCCTTCATTAGCAAAATTGAGGGGCTCCAAACCTAATAGTTCACAAATTCCACGTACTTCAGGACGAATAGGCAATTTATCTTGATAAATTTGCATGCCTTTTTGGCTAGAAAAACAAAATTCATGTAAAACGGCATTGACGCCCCCTCTTGTTGCATCACGCAAGGTTTTAATCCCTGCTAATGGGCGTAAACGTTCAATTAAAGGGCTTAGTACCGCACAATCGCTACATAAATCGGTTTGAATGCCTAAATTTTCGCGTAGATTTAAAATTGTTGCACCATGATCACCCAATGTCCCACTGACAAGAATGTGATCCCCCACAGCAATTTGATCCATGCCCCAATTCAGACCGCGCGGAATGACACCGATACCACTGGTATTAATAAACATTTTATCTGCCGCCCCTTTAGGCACCACTTTTGTATCGCCTGTGACAATTTGGATGCCTGCTTGCTTGGCGCAGTCTGCCATGGATTGAATAATGTTTTCCAAGTCAGAAAGTGGAAATCCTTCTTCTAAAATAAAACCACAAGAGAAAAATTGTGGTATGGCACCACTCACTGCAATATCGTTAGCGGTACCACAAATCGCTAATTTGCCAATGTTTCCACCGGGAAAGAAAATAGGATCAATGACAAAACTGTCCGTACTAAATGCAAGTTTTTCACCTGTCTGAAAATAGCTTAAAGGTAGGCGAGCTTGATCTTCGGCGATAGCTAAGAAAGGATTATGAAAGGCCTCCATAAAGTAAGTTTGAATCAATTTTTGCATGAGTATGCCACCATTCCCATGCGCCATCCTGATGACGTTGTCTTGCATAGGATCCTCCCTATTGTTAAAGTTGTTATATATTATTCACGACAATATTGATAGTAAGCAGAACAAGCGCCCTCGGAAGAAACCATTAATGCACCATAAGCCGTGTCGGGATTACAACGTTTAGCAAAGAGCGGACAGTCTTTGGGCTTACATTGTCCTGTTAGCACTTCACCGCAACGTGCAAGTGGGTCATCTGCGACTTTATGTGGGCGAATGCCAAAATAGCGTTCAGCATCAAATTGTTGATAAGCTGAAGTTAATTCCACCCCTGATGCTGGAATTTCACCTAACCCACGCCATTCACTGGATACTTTTAATTGAAAAACGTCGTGCATCGCTTGTTGCGCGAGTAGGTTACCTTCTGATTGCACAATACGTTTATATTGATTTTCAATTTCACAACGCCCTTCAACAAATTGTGTTACTAACATTACCGTTGCTTGTAGGAGATCAAGCGGCTCAAATCCTGTAATCACAAATGGTTTATGAAAACGCGCGACTAATTCTTGATAAGGCAAGGTACCGATAATCATACTGACATGACCTGGTGCAATAAATCCATCAATCAAAACCTGCTCTTGAGACAGTAATTGACGTAAGGTCGGAATAATCGTGATGTTTTGGCAAACAATAAAAAAATTGTTGATATTTTGTTGTCTTGCCTGTTGCAGCGTAATGGCAGTACTTGGTATGGTCGTTTCAAAACCTAAAGAAAAAAACACGACCTGTTTTGTTGGGTGTTGTTTAGCTAAGGCTAGGGCATCAAGGGGAGAATAAACGATGCGAATATCAAAACCTTTTGCTTTTGCCTCAAGAAGTGAACCTAAACGCCCTTTTACCCGCATGGCATCGCCAAAAGTACAAAAAATAACATTAGGCTGCATGGCAATCTCAAGGCAGATATCAATACGCCCCATTGGTAAAACACAAACAGGACAGCCCGGTCCATGAATAAATTGAATGTTTTCTGGTAATAAGTGATTTAAACCAAATTTAAAGATGGTATGCGTATGTCCACCGCACACTTCCATTAAATAAAGCGGACGGTCTTGATTAAACTGCGGTAGTTTTTCCATTAAATTTCGTAATTTCTCCAATAATTGGCGGGCAATCACGGGATTACGAAATTCATCGACAAATTGCATAATATTACCTATTTATGTTTATTCAGCCAATCTAACCATTGCGCCATCCCGTCACCGCGAGTGGAGGATAAACAGATAATCTCGATATTGGGGTTTACTTGTTTTGCATAAGCGATACATTTATCCAAATCAAACGTAACGTAAGGTAATAAGTCAATTTTATTAATAATCACCACTTGTGCCGCCGCAAACATATGAGGATATTTTAATGGTTTGTCTTCCCCTTCTGTCACCGACAAAATAGCTATTTTGGCGTATTCACCCAAGTCAAACTCGGCTGGGCAAACTAAATTACCTACATTTTCGATAAAGAGTAAGCTATCTTGCTGCGGTTGTAATTTTTCTAATGCGTGTGAAATCATTTTGGCATCTAAATGACAACCTTTACCGGTGTTAATTTGTAAGGCTGGCACGCCTGTTTCGCGAATACGTTGAGCATCATTTTCTGTTTGTTGGTCACCTTCAATCACATAACAGCGTTGAGTCTGTTTTAATTGTAAGAGTGTGCTTGTCAACAGCGTTGTTTTACCTGAACCTGGACTAGAAACCAGATTCAATGCAAGCATATTATTTTTCTTAAAAAATTGTCGGTTTAATTCTGCGAATTGATTGTTTTCGCCAAGCACATCTTGCTCGATTTTTAGCAAACGTGTTTCTGTATCCGTTTGGGAAGACACCGGGCGGAATGTTGACAGTGAAAAGTGCGGTTGATTTTGGGGATGTTTGTGTTCATCCTCATGATGATGAGGTCGTGCTCCGATACGAACTTGTCCACTGCTACAGCCACATGTAGTACACATAAATCTCTCCTTTCTGTCATTAAGGATTACATATGATTATTTATTAGACAACAAATTGGGCACGGTGTATCTGATCTTGATCAGAAATATAATAAAAAATGGAGTGGGGGAGACTAAAAAATGACATCAGCCAGACGGAAAAAGGCAAGGGAAATAGCCATTATTTGAAAACATTTGGCGATTTCCCCTTTGTACTCGCTCGGTGAGCACTTATTCATAATTGGTATGAATAGGAGACGTATTAAATTAGTTTGTTTGTTGTTCTAATTGTAATGGCGGTACAGGTTTACCCATCTTGGCATAGAAGCGATGAACAAACGCCTCAAAACGATCTTCTTCAATGGCTTGGCGAATTTGTGCCATTAAACGTTGATAATAGCGTAAATTATGAATGGTATTTAATCTTGCACCTAAAATTTCACCGCACTTATCTAAGTGATACAAGTACGCCTTGGTGTAATGTTTACAAGTATAGCAATCACATTCTGGATCTAATGGGCTCGTGTCTTCACGGTATTTGGCATTACGGATTTTGACAATGCCATCACTGACAAACAAATGCCCGTTACGCGCATTACGTGTTGGCATCACACAATCAAACATGTCGATACCACGGCGCACCCCTTCGACTAAATCTTCTGGTTTACCTACCCCCATTAAATAACGCGGTTTATCGGCAGGAATTTGTGGACAAACGTATTCTAAAATACGGTGCATATCTTCTTTCGGTTCACCGACGGCTAAACCGCCGACCGCATAACCATCAAAGCCAATGTTGACTAATCCTTCAACCGACACTTTACGTAATTCTTCGTAAACGCCACCTTGAATGATACCAAATAGTGCATTTTTATTACCAAGCTCATCAAAACGAGCACGACTACGTTTTGCCCAACGTAACGACATTTCCATGGATTTCTTCGCATAATCAAAGGTGGCGGGGTAGGGCGTACATTCATCGAAAATCATGACAATATCGGAGCCAAGATCATATTGAATTTCCATTGATTTTTCTGGTGATAAGAAGATACGCTCACCATTAATTGGGTTTTGAAATTTTACCCCTTCTTCAGTAATTTTACGCAATTTGCCTAAGCTGAACACTTGGAAACCGCCCGAGTCTGTGAGAATTGGACGATGCCATTGCATAAAATCATGTAAATCACCGTGCTTACGCATCACCTCTTGTCCTGGACGAAGCCATAAGTGGAAAGTATTGCCTAATAAGATTTCAGCACCGGTAGCACGGACTTCTTCCGGTGTCATGCCTTTTACCGTACCGTAGGTGCCTACCGGCATGAAGGCAGGGGTTTCCACCGTAAAAGTACCTTGTGGACGTTCAAACACAAGACGGCCGCGTCTTGCGTTGCCATCGGTTTTATCAAGTTCGTATTTCATTTTATTTCCTTTCAACGAATAAACAGTTCGAAGCATGTGGTGAATAAAAAAGCCTGTATCAAGAAACAGGCTTTTGAGATAAGGTTGTTCAATATTCTTTATCAAACAGAAATGGTACGGCTAACAATCTGTTCAGTTGTGCCGATTGGCTGTTTAAAGCGTACCAAATATGTTTTATTGTATGTGTACAACTGACATAAGTCAAACCACAGTATTAGGCAACCACCATAATTTCTGTCGCAACAATCACCACAATGAGTCCGACTAACATCGGTACTGAAATCCGTTTTACCACTTCAAATGGGGAGATTTTTGCCATCCCGGATACTGCGACAACTACACCAGATACTGGAGAGAGGCTACGACCAAGATTCGAGGCTTGTAGCATTGGAATAGTTAAGTAAGCCGGGTTAATGCCCATATGTGTCGCTAATTTGGGAATTAATTCAACAAACGCATAGAAAGGGGCATTACCTGAACCCGTTGTGATTGCGGCAAGTGCTGTGATGAGTGCCAGTGCGAGCATCATTAAGAATCCCCCGCTACTGACGGACTGTACCGAGTCGATTAAGGCATGAATAAAGCCTATTGTACTCAATCCTTGTGCAAAAACACCCGCGGCGACAAGCAAAATCACCACGCCAGAGAAAGCATCCGCCATACCTTGATAAGCAACATTTAAGTTTTCATAGACTTTTTTGGCGCTAAAGGTGCGTAAAAAATCAATTAAAGCAACGAGGAATAAACAAATAACAATAATGGTAATGATGTGAAGCTCGGGTGCAAGTTGACCATCAAAGACCAGTACGCCAATAATCGGCGTAAAGGGTAAAATGGCATAAAACCGCGGTGCTGAGGTTTGGATTTCACTTACTGCTAACATTTCTGCACGATGTCCTTCTTTACGATCGAGGTAACGCTGCCAAAAGAAATGGGCAATCGCGATAGAGATAATTGCCAGAATGGAAATCGGTAAGGTGAGATGAAAAGCAAAATCTAACAATGGCATTTTTGATACTTCTGCCGCAAGCACGACATCACCAGAAGTAGGCGACAGAATAATGGCGGCCGGGGAGGCACAAATAGAGGCGGCGGCACCGCGTGAAATACCCACATTGACCATGATCGGAAACAGCGTTGCCATTAATAACACACCTAAACCCGTTGCGGAAGGAACGGCTAATGACATTAAACAAGCAAGGAAATAAGCAACTATCATTAAAAGATAAGGGGATTTAATGTATTTGAGCGGTTGAGAGGCGAGTTTTACCACCATGTCGTTTGCCCCTATATGTGTCATGTAAGCTGCAAAGCCACATAACACCATAATCAGCATACCAAGGTTGCCCCCACGATTCATTAAGAGGTATTTGACATATTCAAATACATCGAGGTAGACACTACCCGTTGATTTGACACTATTCGGTAGGATGGTTTTATCTAATAACACACTACAAAGCAATAATAATAAACCGATGGTCATCAGCACGCCAGTGGCAGAATAGCCTTTGACAATGTAATAGCCAACGAGAATAACGGCAATTAAGCCAATAATTAGATCCATAATTAATCTCCATTTAATAATATAAGACAGGATATTGTGCTATCCTATTAATTGTATAATTTTTTCAGTGATATCAGCGGGGCTGGCAGGAAGATGTGTGCTCGCAACGGCATGTAAGGGAGCCAAATCCCCGATACAAACCGAATAATCAGCATAGTGTAATAACTCGATATCATTCATATCGTTACCAAAGGCAACGTATTTGGCTTGGCCTATATAGGTCGTTAAGGTATGGTATTTGTTGATGTGTTTGGCGGTAATATCTAGATTAAATCCTCCGTTTGTTTCGCAGTGTTCGATGAAATTGACGTCTAAGTGTGCTAACTGCTGTTTGAAGAAAAGAAATTGTGTTTGCGTCAGATTAAGTAAAATGGTTTTGATAGGCTGTTGTATCGCTGAGAGCGGTCGGTTTTGAGCCAATTTTGCTGGATCAATGTTGTGTTCAATGCTATGTGCTTGACGAAGACGTTTACTGTAATCCCAGCAGTCATCAGCTAAATAATCTAAATCCCATTCCTCAATCCAATGTTTGATTTGCATAAAGGCAACCGCTGGAATTGGCTTTTGCACACTAATTTGCTTATTGACTTGGGTGATGGCACCATTCCCCCCAATCAACATCGCCTGTTGGAGTTGGGGGTTAAGTAATGGAAGTTGATCGCGAATAGGGCGTGCTGAGGCAAAAATCAGCTGATGACCTTTTTGCATCAGCTGTTCAAGGGCGTGTTGAATGTCGAGCGGAATCCGTTTGCCGTCAAAGCAAATGGTGCCGTCTAAATCAAATACAAAGATCATCAATCAAGTCCGTTGACCTGAGGATTTTTGCTGATAAACATCGCATCGCCATAACTGAAAAAACGGTAACGATTTTCGACCGCACTTTGGTATGCCTGCATGGTATGGCGATAGCCGGCGAAAGCAGACACCAACATAATCAATGTACTTTCTGGCAAGTGGAAGTTGGTAATCAGGCAATCAATTACGCGGAATGGTTTGCCTGGATAAATAAAAATTGACGTATCGGAAAAATAAGGCGTAATTAAGGCGTTTTCCCCTTTTTCTTCCGTCGCTAATGCCGCACTTTCGACGGAACGCACCGACGTGGTACCTACAGCAATCACACGTTTGCCCGCTTGTTTGGTGGCAATAATTGCGTCACACACTTCTTGAGATACTTCTACATATTCTGCGTGCATTTTGTGATCTTCAATCTGTTCGACGCGCACGGGTTGAAATGTGCCCGCACCAACATGTAAAGTCACAAAAGCAAAGTTAACCCCCTTTGCCTTTAATTGCGCTAATAACGCATCGTCAAAATGCAAACCGGCAGTTGGTGCCGCAACTGCGCCCGGGACTTTGTTATAAACGGTTTGATAACGTTCTTTATCGGCGTCTTCATCAGGACGGTCAATATAAGGGGGCAATGGCATATGCCCAATTTGTTGTAACACGTCTAAAAGTGCGGTCTGTTTTTGCCCGATTTCTAATTCAAATAAGGTATCGTGGCGTGCAACCATGATCATTTTGACGCCATTATGCTCACCTAACTTATCTTCGCCTAACCACAGTTCCGCCCCTTCTTTCGGTGCTTTTGAGGAGCGCACATGAGCCAAAAAGCGTGTATCGGATAAAATCCGCTCGACCAACACTTCCACCTTACCGCCACTGGCTTTGCGACCGAACATGCGAGCAGGAATCACGCGCGTGTTATTAAAAATTAATAAATCGCCTGCATGAATTTGCTCAAGGATATCCGCAAAAGTGCGGTGGGTAATCTCACCATTTTCGCCGTTAAGTTGTAATAAGCGACTAGCGGTGCGATCCGGTTTGGGGTAACGAGCAATCAGCTCATCGGGTAAGTCAAAATAAAAGTCAGAAACACGCATAAATAGGGTTATAAAAAGTTATCTAAAAAAATCGTGGGCGTAAGTCTAGTGTGAATTCCGCTCTTGCACAAGGAAAAATCTAGATTTTATTGCTCAGCATCGAATTGAAATGATTTGGGACAAAAAAAAGCCCTTTCAAGAAGGACGAAAGGGCTAAATATATTTGGAGTCATACTTTTTAGGGTATGTGTCGGATTATACACACAAAAATAACAAATGCAACATTTTTTTAACAATCATATGTGTAAGCGTATTGTGTGAGAACGAGCGTAAAATGAACGCATTCAAAGGATGATTTATTTAGCCTATTAAAAATCACACGAGATGAGAGGTTGCGAAAACGGTAAAAGCTCGGTAGATTTTTTCGGAAAATTTTGAGTGAAATCACAAAATGAAGAAAAGTCTTTACAAAATATTGTTCGTTTTTAATACATGTGTTATTCATATTTCGAATTATTTGAGTATTTTTAGATAAGCTCTGAAAAATAATTTATTACATAAATTAATAATATGTTAAGGGAATGTATTATGAGTAAATTAGGTGTTAATTTTATTGGCGCTATTGGTTCTAGAGCAGGAAGTCTTGACTCATTTCTTGGGGCAGGATTAGCTGTTTCTGATTGTAATAATGATAAAGATGCAAAGCTTGCTGCTTCTATTAGTGGTATTGGTGGTTTTTTGAGTAATTTTCCATCGACACTCGGTCGAGTGGGTAATGTTCTTGGACTTGCATCCTCATTAAGGAATATTGAAGTTGCTGTAAAGACGCGGAATATTTCACATATTAAACTCAATGATATTTATTCTCTTGGCGCTGCTGTTGCAGGATTGACAGGGGCAAGTTATTTAGCTGCTACATTGTCTGTAGGAGGGCTCATACTTACGTTATCTGATTTAGTGGGGTCAGGAGGTTCTCAAAGGCAGTGTAATAACAAAAATAAAACTCCCCCAACACCTGGAGATTTAGTTCAACCTAAGGATTCTCCGAATCCTGGTCCTGCTGGAGATGTTCCTTTAGGATGCCCATTAATTATTGATATGGATAAAAATGGGATTAAAACAATTTCTGTAAATAAGAATGTATTATTTGATTTAGATAATAATCTCTTTGCAGAAAATACAGGATGGGTTGGAGAAGGAGATGCATTATTAGTTTGGGACCGTGATAATAATGGTTTTATTGATTCTGGGAATGAATTATTTGGTAATCATACTATGTTAGCAAATGGTGATAAAGCCGCTAATGGATTTATTGCTCTTCATTCTTTGGATAGTAATGGGGATAATATTTTTGATGCTAAAGACGATAAATGGCTAACATTGCAATTATGGTTTGATCATAATCAAAATGGAATTTCAGAAGATGGTGAACTTGTTAAATTGAGTGAATCAGGGATAAAAAGTATTGACCTTTCATATAGGAATATTGATATAACTGATGAAAATGAAAATGTTCACCGTCAGATCTCAAGAGTTACATGGGAAAATGGAGAGGAGTCAGATATTACAGATGTTTGGTTTAAAAAGAATTCATCAAAGTCTTTTTATAAAGAACAGATTGATGTTAGTGAAGATATAAAAGAAATGCCAAATATTGTTGCTTTTGGGAATTTATTAAATTTACATGAAGCAATGGTTAAATCTCCCCACTTAGTTTATGTTATTCAAGAATATATTGATTCGTCTTTTGAAGATAGAAAACAGTTATTAGAACATTTAATTTATGAATGGACAGGAGTTAGTCATATTACATCAAGTAGTCGTGGAAATTTTATTGATGCAAGAAAGCTACATTCTCTAGAGATCTTATTTGGAGAGGAGTTTAGACAAAGAGGGATAAATCTTAATCCAAACAGAGCTGCAGCAGAAATTTTGGAAAAAGAGTTTAATAAGTTTGCTTCTTATGTAATGGCTCAGTTAGAGTCTAAAACAATTTATCGAGATATTTTTAGTATTACTTCTTTTAATATAAATTCTGAGGGTGAGTTAGAGTTTGATTGGAGTAAGCTAAATAGTAAGATTGAGGATTTAGTCAAGGGAAATAATTTATTAGAGGCAAAGCATATTCTATCAATATATAAAAATATTGGTATTTATAATAATGACTATCAAGTAGAAATTAATAAAAATCTATCTGCACTTTCTGAACATAGAAAAGAAATAGCTTATTTAATTAATAGTTTTTTAGTAGAAGGTACTTTAAAGGATGATATTTTGGAGGGAAGTAATGATGATGATATTTTAATAGGGAAATTAGGTAATGATACTATTAATTCAGGAGCCGGTAATGATGTTCTAGTTGGAGGGCGAGATAATGATGTGATGCGTGGTGGTTTAGGTGCAGATACTTATATCTTTAGTAAAGGGCATGGCCAAGATTTAATTTATGAGGACTCAGATTCGACTCACCGTGCGAGAGATATTGATACAATTCGTTTTACAGATGTTTCCTCACAAGAAGTCAAATTCCGTCGTTTGG
>JAQAHH010000007.1 GCA_030783905.1 Bisgaard Taxon 45
AGGGCAAGGAGGAGATGATCTTATTGAAGGAAATGGTGGTGATGATACCTTAATTGGTGGTTTAGGTAACGATAAATTAAAAGGGGGTTTAGGTGCAGATACTTATATCTTTAGTAAAGGGCATGGCCAAGATAGAATATATGAAGACGCTTCATCTATAGCAGAAGAGGATATTATTCGATTTGTTGATATTTATACTCCAGAAATACTTTGGTTTTCAAGAAAGGGCGAACACTTAATGATCTCAAATTTAGATACATCAGATAGTGTTGTTGTTAATAACTGGTATAGACATCGTGATTATCAAATTGAACGTATCGAGCTAGCTAATGGACAGAGTATCAATCAACAACAATTGGATAAATTAGTTTCATCAATGGCGGCGTTTGAAACGCAATATGTAAATGATGCGAGTGAGTTACCAAGAGAAGCAATGAAAGAATATATCAGTATGTTAGCAGTGAATAATTATTATGTTTAAACTTTATCAACAGCCACCTATTTTCCAGGTGGCTTTTTTCACTCCTATTTCTTATTCACATAAAATTACAATAGGGATATTAAAAAACTTAGTTCTCAAAACATTGAATTCTATCACAAAATAGAAATTTTTATTTGAGTAGAATTGCTGTTTTTGTGTACTTGTGGTAATTAATTTATTGAACAAAAATAAATTAATTTTTTTACTTCTTTAGGTCTTAACATGTCTATACAAACTTCTCCTGATTTAGCGCTTTCCTCATTAGTGCTATTAGCGAATTTCCACCGCATTTCTCCTAATTCTCATCAACTGAAACATCAATTTGATATTTATGGCACAGGTTTAAGCAAAGAGAATTGGTTACTTGCGGCAAAAAGCTTAGGTCTGAAAGCAAAAAATATTAAAAAAGAAATTCATCGTTTACCTTTTCTATCCTTACCGATCATGGTTTGGCGTGATGATGGCAAACATTTTATTTTAGCGCGTATCGATCAAGAGCATGGACGCTATTTGATTCATGATTTGGAAACAGAAAGTCCAGTCGTATTAAATGAACAAGAATTTAGGGAGCGATATCAAGGTGAAGTCATTGTAGTTGCTTCTCGTGCTTCTGTATTAGGGAGTTTAGCAAAATTTGATTTTACTTGGTTTATTCCTGCTATTGTGAAATACCGCAAAATCATTGTTGAAGTATTAGTGGTGTCTATTGTGTTACAACTTTTTGCGCTCATTACACCGCTCTTTTTTCAAGTTGTGATGGATAAAGTCTTAGTACATCGAGGATTTAGTACATTGAATGTCATTGCGATTGCATTAGCTGTAGTGGTGATTTTTGAAGTTGTATTAGGTGGCATTCGTACTTATGTATTTGCTCACACAACTAGCCGTATTGATGTAGAGTTAGGGGCTAAGTTATTTCGTCATCTATTAACCTTACCGATTTCTTATTTTGAAAATCGTAGGGTAGGTGATACAGTTGCCCGAGTGCGTGAATTAGAACAAATTAGGAACTTTTTAACGGGTCAAGCATTAACTTCAATTTTAGATTTATTATTCTCTTTCATCTTCATTGCGGTGATGTGGTATTACAGCTTTTGGTTGACACTAGTCGTATTAATTTCTTTACCTTGTTATGCCATTTGGTCGGCTACAATTAGCCCAATTTTACGCCATCGCTTAAATGAAAAGTTCGCGCGTAATGCGGATAATCAATCTTTCCTAGTTGAATCTGTCAGTGCGATGAACACCATTAAATCAATGGCGGTCAGCCCACAAATGACAGAGCATTGGGATAAACAGTTAGCAGGTTATGTGCACGCAGGGTTTAAGGTCACAAAATTAGCGACGATTGGGCAACAGGGAGTACAGCTAATTCAAAAATTAGTGATGGTTATCAATTTATGGTTGGGCGCCCATTTGGTCATCAGTGGAGATTTAACTATAGGTCAATTAATTGCTTTTAACATGTTAGCAGGTCAAGTTGCAGCGCCTGTGATTCGTTTGGCTCAACTCTGGCAAGATTTTCAACAAGTCGGTATTTCAGTCAGTCGTTTGGGCGATATTTTAAATACGCCAACAGAAAACCCAACGAACCGATTAACTCCACCTGAAATCAAAGGTGATATCAAGTTCCAAGATGTGTCTTTCCGTTATCGTCCAAATGGTAACGAGATCCTTAGTCATTTATCACTCTATATTAAAGCTGGTGAAGTGATTGGGATTGTTGGTCGTTCTGGCTCAGGTAAAAGTACCTTAACTAAGTTGATCCAACGTTTATATGTTCCTTCAGATGGCAAAGTATTAATTGATGATCATGATGTCGCATTGCTTGATCCTGCATGGTTACGCCGCCAGATTGGCGTTGTGTTGCAAGACAATATTCTACTTAACCGTTCAATTCGAGATAACATTGCGTTAAGTGAGCCTGCTATGCCGATGGAGCGTGTTATACAAGCGGCAAAATTAGCTGGGGCAGATAGTTTTATTGCTGAATTACCAGAAGGATATAACACTATTGTTGGTGAACATGGTGCCAGTTTATCAGGCGGACAACGTCAACGTATTGCCATTGCTCGAGCACTTGTTACCAATCCCAAAATTCTGATTTTTGATGAAGCAACAAGTGCCTTAGACTATGAATCGGAACATATTATTATGCAAAATATGAAACATATCTGTCGGGGAAGAACGGTGATTATTATTGCGCACCGGCTTTCTACAGTACAACAAAGTGATCGTATTTTAGTATTAGATAAAGGACATTTAGTCGAACAAGGTAGCCATCAACAATTATTAGAGAAACATGGCTTGTACCATTATTTATACCAATTACAGGCGAAATAGGAAGAGAGTGAGATGAATTTATACTGGCAAGGATTATGTGATTTGGCCAAGCGCTATTTAGGTATTTTTAAAGAAGTTTGGAAAGTACGTAAACAATTAGATACACCAGTACGTGAAGCGGATGAAAATGCGTTTCGTCCCGCACATTTAGAATTGATTGATACCCCTGTTTCTGCATTACCAAAATGGATTGCGCGTCTAATTATGCTCTTTTTATTGCTTGCTATCATGTGGGCATGGCTAGGGAAAGTCGATATTGTCGTTGTTGCACAAGGTGAAATTACGCCAAGTGGGCGCAGTAAAATTATTCAGCCAATTGAAACAGCCGTAGTAAAAAAAGTGTATGTTCGTAATGGTGAGGAAGTGAAAAAAGATCAGTTGCTCATGGAGCTTGTGGCATTAGGGGCAGAAGCGGATTATTCAAAATCAGAAGAGGCATTAAAAGCGGCTAAATTATCTCAATTGAGGCAACGGGCTTTGTTATATGCAATGGATACAGGCAATCAACCAATAATAGAAGAAGATGAACAAAGCCAATTGCTGTTTTCGAGTGAAGATTCGTTATTTAAGCAAGAACAATTACTTACGCATAGCCAATATATTGCTTGGAAAGCTCAGAAACAAAAATTAGAAGCGAGTATTGAACAACGCCAAGCAGAAATAAAAACCACAGAAATTGAAGTAGCAAAGCTACAAGAAATGCAAAAATATGGAAAAGAACTCAGGGATGGATTAAAAAAACTTTACAAAAAAGGGCATAGTTCAAAACAAGAGTACTATGCGCAAGAATACCAGTTTATTGAATTGGTCAATAATTTAAATGCACAGCGTAGTCGACTAAATGAACTGACTGCCAGCTTAACTCAAGCAAACGAAGATTATCGCTACTATATTGAATCTTTTCGCCGTGATGTGCTAGAGCAGCTTCGTATGGCAAATGATAATGTGACCCAGTTTGCTTTTGAAGTAGCGAAAGCGAAAGAGCGCCAACAATTTACTGAAATTCGTTCGCCAGTCGAGGGCACGATACAACAATTGCAAACCTATACGATTGGCGGTGTTGTGACCACCGCACAATCTTTAATGGTGATTGTACCAAAACAAGATTATTTAGAAGTAGAAGCGATGATTGGCAATAAAGACATTGGTTTTGTCAATGTGGGGCAAGAAGTAGTGATTAAAATAGAGGCATTTCCTTACACGCGTTATGGTTATCTAACAGGTAAAGTCAAGACAATCAGTTTTGATGCGATTGATCATGAACAACTCGGTCCTGTTTTTGCAGCAACGATTTTAATGGACCAAAATACACTATTGATTGAAGGAAAAACAGTGGAATTAATGGCTGGTATGGCAGTTTCTGCAGAAATTAAAACAGGTAAACGCAGTGTATTAGATTACTTATTTAGCCCATTAAAAACTACGTTAGATGAGAGTTTAAGAGAACGGTAATAAAAGTGCGGTGGGTTTTAGAAAACTTTGAATAGGAACACAAATTAAACAAAGTTTGTGGAATATCAAGTCGTAGTTTTTAAGTATATGATGAATCCTATGCTAAAGTTTATAATCCGTTAAATAACCAAGAGGTGTAAGATGACAGAAGAAAATAAAGGAAAGAGATATTTTTTATGGTTCATATTGTTTCTCCTTTCAATCTATTTATTTATTACCATACAAGAAAGGCGAGGTTATTGTTTTGATAAACGTGCATATATTCATGAGCTTTATAGCGAGCAAGAATTAATTGATCGGGGAATTGAATATGTGGTATCCACCATGCCGTCAGGTGTCATTAAACCAGATGGCACAATAAAAGAAGTAAAGCGTTATTCTAGTGTTGAGGAGTTTAAACAGATGAACCCTGATTGTTGTACATTAACCACCTTTATTGATGAAGGCGATGGCTATCCAGATGATGATGGATATGGTTATATCAGAATTGAATATTTAAGACATTATGTTGAGAATTTAAAACCTTATCATAGAGTGCTTTATCTCGAATATACGCCTTGTGGAGAGTTAAGAGAAGAGGCTGCTTTTTCAAAAAATTAAGAGTGAGGTGAAGAAATGGCATTACCAACAGCAACAATAATGAGGAATTTATCTTTATCTAAAAATCAATTCACTCTGAAAGGGATGGAATGCGTAGATTCCCTATTTCAAGCATGCAGTAATATGGATCATGGGTACTGAGGTGGCAGATGGCAGAAGAAAATAAAGAAAAAGGAAATGGATATATTTTATGGTTCATACTAGCTCTCCTTTCAATCTATTTATTTATTACCATACAAGAAAGGCGGGGTTATTGTTTTGACAAATGGGAATATATCCATAACCTTTATACTGAGCAAGAGTTAATTGATCGGGGAATTGAATATGTGGTATCCACCATGCCGTCAGGTGTCATTAAACCAGATGGCACAATAAAAGAAGTAAAGCATTATTCTAGTGTTGAGGAGTTTAAACAAATGAACCCAGCTTGTTGTACATTAACCACCTTTATTGATGAAGGCGATGGCTATCCAGATGACTATGGATATGGTTATATCAGAATTGAATATTTAAGGCATTATGTTGAGAATCTAAAACCAGCTCATGAAGTGATTTATCTCGAATATACGCCCTGTGGAGAGTTAAGAGAAGAGGCGGCTTTTTCAAAAAATTAAGAGTGAGGGGGAAAAATGACATTACCAACAGCAACAGAAATCACAAATGCATATTTATATAAAAATAAATTAACTCCTAAAGCGGAGGAAAGAGTAGATTCAATACAAATTCTTGAAAAAGATAGTGAATCTTTTGAGGTAAATAAGAGTGAGTTTATGGATTCTCAAACAGGGCCTGGGAGGTTTGTGACAGCAGCAGACTTTAGAACCATTCATTTATTTTTTGCGCCTATTTTAAATCATCTTAGATTGCAGACTCCTCGTTCTTTAGAAAATCTTAAACCTGGCGAATATACAAAAACACAAATATTCCAAAAATTGGGCTATATCGATAAAAATGGGAAAAGTGTGGGGAGAGCCAGTGTTACACAAACGTTAGCATTTTACGATGATGGACAAGATGATCTTTTAGAGCGGGCGTATATTTGGAATACGACGGCTTTTAAGATTACAGATGAGGCGATTTTTGTCGTAGAAGAGAATGGTAATCGTTACATTAAAAATTTCGCAATTGAACCTGTAAAAGAAGAAAACTTTGATTTTAAAGGAGGATTTTGGTCCAATCTGGCTAATCTTACATTAGAACCACAGATTGATCCCTCTGGAGTTGGCAAAAAAGTCATAATAGAGTTTATTGGTGAAGTTGAGAAAAAAGCGAAGTTTACGAAAGCCGATTTTCTTGCTGAAAAAGAGCGAAAAAATCATTTTAGTATTTTAAATGGAGCAGAGGTTGGCTTAAAGCTTAATAAATTAATTGAAAAGCTTTGGAATAATGGTTCTATTAAGCATTTATATAAGGAAAAACCGATTATTTATGGTTCAGCGCAAGATGATAAGTTAGATGGATTTGTTACCTTGGCAGGTGTTGATATAAGCGGATTTAATGAAATGGCGAATACTGGAAATTTCTATGTTTTAGAACGCTATTTAATGGATTATGTCAAAAATGGTATCACTTATGTAACAGGTAAAGGAAATGATGAAATCAAGGGAACTCAATATAATGATATTTTTTATGCCGGTGAAGGGAGTGATCTTTTAGAGGGCGGAGAAGGGCATGATATTTATTATGTGACAAATGGCGATATTATTATAGATAGTGATGGGAATGGAGAAATTCGTTTTCAAGATAAAGAATCTAATTATTTTACTGGGGATGAGCAGGTTGGATATTTTGGGCGAATTACAGGAATAAGAGGCCATAATGCTAAATTTATAGGTAATGATAGTAATGGCATAGCTTATGCTTATGTTCTTAATGGATTGTCATTCGATGGAAAAAATTTTTCTGCCGCCTCTTTAGTAATGACTAATCTAGAGACCGAGCATCAAATAACAATTAGAAATTTTAAAAATGGACACTTAAATATTTACTTAAATGATCTTATATATTTTGATCGAGAAATACATGCTATTTCATATTATTTTGATACAAGTGAAAATTTATTTAATACCTATGATGTGGATCCTCATAGTGGTTGGGCTAGGTTAAAGCATGGAGGTGATAGGAATGATGCATCTGATTTAGATGCTAATGGGGGTGATACTTCAAATCATGGCAGTTCAAATACGAGGAGAGAAAGCGCTGGGAGAGGTTCTCCTAATCAAGGTAAAAGAAAACTACAGCTTTATGATCCATTAGTACTTGATCTTGATGGTGATGGTATTGAAACAGTAGGACATAATGGTCATTCTGGTTCATTGTTTGATCATGATGCTGACGGAATCCGAACATCTACTGGTTGGATAAAGGGCGATGATGGATTATTAGTATTAGATAAGGATGGTGATGGTAAGATTACAAATGCTTCAGAGCTGTTTAGTGATATGGTAATTTTGTCTGATTCAACTCGTGCTCAACATGGATTCTCTGCGCTAAAAGATTTGGATAGTAATGATGATGGTGTGATTGATAAACAAGATACAAAATTTTCAGAATTGAAACTATGGCGTGATTTAAATCAAAATGGGATAAGTGAAGAAAATGAGTTGTTTAATTTATCAGATTTTGCGATTAAATCATTACATACAGCTTATGAAGATCGTTACGATGAAGTAGCAGGAGATAATATATTAAGTCAACTTGGTAAATATGAGAAAGAAGACGGTTCATTTGGTGCTATGGCGGACATTAATTTTAGCTTTAATCCATTTTATAGTGATTTTGCTGAAAAATTGAAGTTAACAGAAGAACAGGAAAGAATCATTAATCTTAGAGGCATTGGGCGCGTTCGAGATTTAAGAGAAGCTGCAACTTTATCAACAGAGTTAAATGTTTTATTGCAACAATATACTATTGCAAAAACACGAGAAGAGCAACATGCTTTACTACCTACTATTTTGCAAAAATGGGCACAAACAGATAATAAATATCAATCTTATAGCTTACATTTAGAAAAAACAGTTGAAGATAGTTCGCCAGATGCGCAAGTTATAAGGTTAACACCAAGTCAGCTAAGTGCGTTAAGAAATGCACAACATGATCCAGCGGTAATGCAACGCTTTGAGGATAATAAATCAAAAATTTCAACAATTAATTCTTTATACAGTATGAATATTGCCCAACTTTATTACACTACTGATGAAGATATTGATTATATTACTGATAAAATAAATCGAATCTATAATAACTTAATCCAACTTGCCTACGAATCTTTGCTGTTACAAACACGTTTGAAAAAATATGTTGATTCAGTCGGTTTTCTTTATAAAGACGGTGTATTAAGCCGTGATTATTCTTATACAGTTCAATTATTTAATGAAACATTTGCTGAATCACCTTCTAATGCCTTAACGGATTTAAGTGAATATATTGTTCTTCTCAAAAATCCAAGAGAGTGGTATGAAGGTTTGTTATTACTTAATCAATATTTTGAAGCTGTTGAAAAGGAAGGTTTAATAGAAGATTGGAAAGCAAATTCAAGTACTATTTTAAATAAATTGGAACGAAAAAGAATCTTTTTTTCTAAAGGATTTTCTTTAAATGACGATCAGGGAAATGACAAATTTCTTAGTAATATAACGAATAATGTGAATGATCGAACGGGCAATGATATTTTCTTTGGTAGCTTGAATGATGATCGTTTATACGGTGGGGAAGGAGATGATCATTTATATGGCGGTTTAGGAGATGACCGTTTATATGGTGGTGAAGGTGAGGATTATTTAGAAGGTGGTGTTGGTCAAGATATTTTAGAAGGGGGACAGGGTAGTGATACCTATGTCTTTAGTAAGGGGCACGGTCAAGATATA
>JAQAHH010000008.1 GCA_030783905.1 Bisgaard Taxon 45
GTGGTGAAGGTGAGGATTACTTAGAAGGTGGTGTTGGTCAAGATATTTTAGAGGGGGGACAGGGTAGTGATACCTATGTCTTTAGTAAGGGGCACGGTCAAGATATATTAAAAGATGAAGCGAATTACGGCGCACGCGATATCGATCGCTTAATTTTTACAGATGTGGCCTTAAATGAAGTGAAGTTTCGTCAGGAGGGCGAGGATTTAGTGTTGTTTGGCTATCATAAAGAGGATTCTTTACGCCTGAAATACTTTTATTCAGATGCCCGTTATAAGTTAGAGCATATAACCTTTGCCGATCAGAGTTTTGATTTAGCGAGTTTACGACAAGTGACCTTACCGCTTTTTGGCAGTGCGGAAGATGATACGATTAATGATTGGTCAGGTAATAGCCGTATTGAGGCTGGGGCGGGCAATGATGTGGTACGCGGTAATGATGGGAATGATATTCTGTTGGGCGGTTTAGGAGATGACCGTTTATATGGTGGTGAAGGTGAGGATTACTTAGAAGGTGGTGTTGGTCAAGATATTTTAGAGGGGGGACAGGGTAGTGATACCTATGTCTTTAGTAGGGGGCATGGTCAAGATATTATAGAAGATTATTCTTTTAATCATTTCGATAGTGATATTATTCGATTTGTTGATGTAAACATACCAGAGAAGCTGTGGTTTTCAAGAAGGGATAATAATTTGTTAATTACTAACTTGGATACAGCAGATACTTTGACTGTAAACAATTGGTATTTAAGTCAAAACTATCAAATTGAACGCATTGAATTAAGTGATGGTCGTTCATTAGGCTCTAGTCAAGTAGAAAAACTTGTTTCTGCGATGGCAGAATTTGATGTTGAGCATAGTGGTGATGTACTTTCAGTTCCACAAGATGAAATGAGGAAATACCTCAACACCTTATCTGTAGCAACTTATTATTCTTAGTAATATATTCATCAGTATGGATCTGTATTTCGGCAATATGCTACGATCTAAATTCGCTAGGATACAGATCCTGTTTGAGACTATATAGAAAAGACTAAACTTTGTGTGGTTGACGTGTGTTGGTATTCACCAAATTACGCATGAGCAGCGCGTAGTCTAATTGCACATCTTCTGGCACGTCTAAAAAGACAAAATGCCCATCGCCTAAACCCGCTTCCACGTTTTCATTTTTACGGTTGAGCATCCGTTCGATTTTGAACACAATGTTCCCTTTCGGGGTCATCATTTCCA
Organism: Bisgaard Taxon 45; assembly: GCA_030783905.1. Taxonomy (GTDB): domain Bacteria; phylum Pseudomonadota; class Gammaproteobacteria; order Enterobacterales; family Pasteurellaceae; genus Pasteurella. The sequence continues at coordinate 1,230 of JAQAHH010000008.1, forward strand.
CTTCATCACCGAGTAAGAATTTATTTTTGACTGCCACTTCTGCCATACCTTGCTCATTACGTTTACCCGTGAATTCACCGACAAATTGTTGACGCTCCGAAATAGAGTAGCCGTAATCGTAGTTTTGGTATTCATCGTGAGTATGACGGCGTAAGAATCCTTCAGTATAACCACGGTGGGCAAGGGATTCTAAGGTATCCATCAAACTCTCATCAAACGGTTTACCCGCTACTGCATCATCAATTGCTTTACGGTAAACTTGTGCGGTTCTCGCACAATAATAGAAGGATTTGGTACGCCCTTCGATTTTTAACGAATGTACGCCAAGTGCGGTGAGTTTTTCCACATGTTGTACCGCACGCAGATCTTTCGAGTTCATGATGTAAGTACCATGCTCATCTTCAAAGGCGGACATTTGTTCTTCAGGGCGTTGACTTTCCGCTAATAAAAAGACTTTACTGGTGGTGTCGCCTTCGCCAAGTGTCGGTGCTACATTTTTCACTGGAATTTCTTCACCCACATTCACAATGTTGCCGATGTCATCTTCTTTGGCTTCGGTTACACTGTATTCCCAACGGCACGCATTGGTACAGGTGCCTTGGTTTGGATCACGTTTATTAATATAGCCTGATAATAAACAACGTCCAGAATACGCCATGCATAATGCCCCATGCACGAACACTTCAATTTCCATCTCTGGCACTTGTTGGCGAATTTCGGCAATTTCATCAAGGGACAATTCGCGCGATAAAATCACGCGAGTTAAGCCCATTTGTTTCCAGAATTTTACCGATGCCCAGTTGACCGCATTGGCTTGTACCGAAAGGTGAATCGCCATATCTGGGAAATGTTCACGCACTAACATAATTAAGCCCGGATCCGACATAATTAACGCATCGGGTCCCATGGCAATGACCGGCTCTAAATCACGAATAAAGGTTTTCAGCTTGGAGTTATGTGGCGCAATATTGACCACGACATAGAATTTTTTGCCTAAGGCGTGGGCTTCATCAATCCCAATTTTTAAATTAGCATGATTAAATTCATTGTTACGTACACGCAAGCTATAACGTGGTTGCCCAGCATACACCGCATCGGCACCATAGGCAAAGGCATAGCGCATGTTTTTGAGTGAACCGGCTGGCGAGAGCAGTTCTGGTGTGAAAGTTGTCATAAATTATCCGTTAGTCTGATTACAAGTCAGTTACTCACTTAAGGTGAGCAATTCAAAGGGGGATATTGTAGGAGGATTTGTGATTTTGTAAAGGAAAAAGGGGCTGAAGTAAAAAGTGCGGTCGTTTTTTTACATTTTTTCGACCGCACTTTGCGCTGTGTTATGGGGCTTTCACCTCATCTCGTACATCAGGGGGGAGAGTCATTCAAGGCTGGCGTTTTAGGCTGTTCTGTCTGTGGTTGACTTTCGTCAGCTTGCACCTCATGTTGTTGTGTTAATTTTGTCATGACCTCTTCAAAAGGCTGTGCATTAATGGTTTTTTGCCCATTCTTTTGCACATAATGAAGTAAATAGTTTTCATCACTTTCAATAAAGTAAGGCGCCAATTGACCATGTGGTTTTACCCATTGCGTTAGCGTCTGCCAAACTTTTGGGTTGGACAGTGAAGAGGTGTCTTTTTCATTTCTCACTAAGCCTTTCGCTAAGGCTAATTGGAAATCAATATTCATGTTCTCCCATTGCATGATGGTTTCTAAACTACCGAATGAAAACGCCTTGGTTTTCTCTGGATTGAAATCGAATGCCAGTTTAGCACTCACTGGGTAAGCTTGTGTGTTAGGAACGGTATCTAAAGAAAAACCTATTTTTGCATCAGTGATACTCGGATTGGTTTCCTTGGCAAAACTTTCTAACCATGTTTGGTAGGTTTTTTTAGAAAGATACATTGGACACAAGAGTTGGTAAGTTTGGTCATAGCATATGTCAAATGGGGAAGGGGTCACCCGTTTATTTAAATGAAATGGAATCTGGTAAGCAAACTCATTGATTTGTAAACCAAGTGGTTTATGGATCAGTTTTTTAATCGTGAGTGTTGAATGAGCATCATAATTTCCTTGTTGATTTTCATGGTGGTTGAGCGCCAGATCGTCTAATACCACATCGACATTAAATTTAGGGTTTGCGTAACTCAATGCCTCAACCTGTAAACGAAATTCACGCTGTTCATTAACCTGTTGTGCTCTTTGTTTGAGTTTAGCCACAAAATCCGACTGGTCTTTTTCTGGGAAAGGGACTCGGGTTGAGACATCTTTGAAGAGGTGCGTATAAAAGTGCAGTAAATTGAGTTTTTCTGTCAAATTCATTTGGCTGATTTTTTGTGACAAGGTGAAACCTTTCAGATTAAAGTGCTCTTTGGGCGCACCATCGAGTGCTATTTTTCCAATGTTAACATCGAATTGCGTGTTGATATTTTGTTTATCCTTGCTGTCAGCAACGAAAGCAAGATGGAGATCATTGACGTTAAAAAATTGGTTTAAACTGGCATTATTGGGCACGGACAATGCTTGAATGTTGATTTTCGTTTCGGTCGCATCATTATTAAAGAAACGTTCAGTCAGTAGGTATAACGCATCGGGTAAGGCTTTATTTTCTTCGACGACATTTTCAAAGGTTTTATAGAAACTTAATTGATTAGGCACGTTGCTTTGTTTACTACTAATATCGAGACCCAGAATATCCACTGCATCTTTTTCTGTTGTTTTGTTTTTATTGGTTATTTTTACGGTTTCGCTTTTAACATGCGTATCTAAATCATAAAACGCCTCATCAATCGTTTTATTTAAGCGATAGTGTGTTTTACCTAGTTCAATATGGGTATTTTCGCCATTTAATAAATAAATGTCGACATGTTTAATCTCAAGATCCAATTCTGCTAAATCATAATGATGTTCACCAACGGGAATGAGCACGGATTGACCACGTAATCCTTCAATTTTCGTTTTGGCATCGTAATTAAAGCCAGAAAGTTGGCTTTGGATTTCCATGAATTTGCTTTTAGTCGCAAAATTGATATTGATTTGCAAATCTTGTGGTTTATTGGCGAGATCCCTAAATTGGGTAGAAATATCGGATTGCAAATAGTCTCCAACCACAGAAAACTTACTATTAATACTATTTTTATCGATGGTGATATTCAGTTTTTTATTGAGCTCACGAATTAAGGACGCAGGTAATTGGGATTCGGCAATAATGGTAAAAGGCAGTGCGGTCAGCTGAGTGGAAATAATATCGCTTTTTTGTTGTTGTGCGTCTTCAAGGGTAAATACTAATTCACGATGAAAGAAACTACGGCTTTTTTCAGTTGCATGTAAGGTAAGCTGATCTTTTAAATGATAGGGGAAACTTTGTAAAGTGCGGTCAATTTTATGATTCGTATAAAATTGTGCCGCACTCGCTAAGATAAGTGTAATACTGGATAAAATCAGTGTGATTTTAGCTTTTCTCTTCATATTCTTCCCCATTTGAGTCAGTGAACTTGGCGATCGTGACTGGAAAGTATAGCGAATTCATAGACTAACTACAAATCGCATGGTTATTTTGATTATGAATTGAATTCATTTTTGTAATGAAATTTTTGAAATTGACACATATACCGTTTCTCATTAATTTAGCCATATAGACATCTAAAACGGTTTTATATATGAGGTAAGCCATGAGTTACGCGAAAGAAATTGATACGCTCAATCAACATATTGCAGATTTAAACGGAAAGATAAATGTGTCCTTTGAATTTTTCCCGCCGAAAAATGAAAAAATGGAAAGTATTTTATGGGATTCGATTCATCGTTTAAAAGTGCTGAAACCCAAGTTTGTTTCCGTGACGTATGGGGCAAATTCAGGCGAGCGGGATCGTACCCATTCGGTAGTGAAAAATATTAAGCAACAGACTGGGCTAGAAGCCGCACCGCACTTGACGGGGATTGATGCTACAGCGGAAGAATTGATTGAGATAGCCAAAGATTATTGGAACAGTGGGATTCGTCGTATCGTGGCATTGCGTGGTGATGAGCCAAAAGGCTATGCGAAAAAGCCTTTCTATGCCTCAGATCTTGTGGCACTGTTACGTTCGGTGGCGGATTTTGATATTTCTGTCGCCGCTTATCCCGAAGTACACCCGGAAGCCAAATCAGCGCAAGCGGATTTAATCAATTTAAAACGTAAGATTGATGCGGGGGCTAACCATGTGATTACCCAATTCTTTTTTGATATTGACAGTTATCTCCGTTTCCGTGATCGCTGCGCTTCGATTGGGATCGATGCGGAAATTGTGCCGGGTATTTTACCTGTAACGAATTTCAAGCAATTGGTTAAAATGGCGGCAATCACCAATGTTAAAATTCCCACTTGGTTAGCGAAGAATTATGAGGGATTAGATGATGATCCAACCACCCGCAATTTAGTGGCGGCGAGTGTGGCGATGGACATGGTCAGAGTCCTTTCTCGTGAAGGGGTAAATGACTTCCATTTTTATACCCTGAATCGGAGTGAGTTGACTTATGCGATTTGCCATACTCTAGGTATTCGTCCAAGTGCCGAGTAGTCAATTGCCGTGTTAATCGCTAGATGAAAAGAGATAGCAGACAACAACACATCGTTTCGTATAGTATGCTGTGAAGTTTGTAAAAAAGAGAGAATCATCCTGTTTTGCAAGTGAACAGTAGAAAATTATAGAGACAGGCTGAGCCATATTTAGTGATAAATGCGATATTTTATCTAAAAATATGGCTATTTTTTTAGAATAATTTAACAATTTAGTGATTTATTTTACATTTTATCCACATAAAAGGATTGCTATTTTGTTTAAAACTTGACATATTCATAGATGCTTATGCAAACAAAAAGTGCGTATTTTGCGCTCAATTAATAACATCCCGGAGTGAAAAATGAAAAAATTAACAAAACTCTCTCTTGTCGCTTTAGCGATGACTTCGACGGCGGCCTTTGCTGCAAGTCCGAAAACTTTTGTGTATTGTTCGGAAGCCTCGCCTGCTTATTTAAGCCCTGTGTTAAGTACAGATGGCGCCAGTATTGATGCCTCAGGTCAAGCGATTTTTAATGGTTTAACAACCTTTGAACGTGGTACAACAAATGTGATTCCTGCGTTAGCAGAAAAATGGGATGTGTCTGAAGATGGGAAAACCTATGTTTTCCACTTACGTAAGGGCGTGAAATTCCATAGTAATAAGGACTTTAAACCAACCCGTGATTTTAATGCAGATGACGTGGTGTTCTCCTTTAACCGTCAATTAGATCCAAATCATCCTTACCACAAAGTGTCAGGTGGAAGCTATGAATACTTTATCGGTATGGATATGCAAAATATTATCAATAAAGTCGAAAAAGTGGATGATTATACGGTAAAAATCAGTTTAAACGTGCCGAATGCACCATTTTTAGCCAACTTAGCGATGGATTTTGCCTCCATTTATTCAGCGCAATATGCAGAGGCGATGGCAAAAGCTAAAACACCTGAAAAAATCGACAGTGCACCGATCGGTACGGGGCCATTTGAGTTTGTGTCTTACCAAAAAGATTCGACCGTACGTTTCAAAGCGTTTGAAAATTACTGGCAAGGTAAAGCCAAAATTGATCGTTTAGTGTTCTCAATTACACCTGATGCATCAGTACGTTACGCAAAATTACAAAAAGGTGAATGTCATGCCGCCCCTTATCCAAATCCAGCGGATATTGCAAAATTAAAAGACGATCCAAATATTACGCTCTTGACAAAACCAGGTCTTAATATCGGTTATTTAAACTTTAATGTACAAAAAGCCCCATTTGATAATGTGAAAGTACGTCAAGCGTTAAACTATGCTGTCAATAAAGCGGCAATCATTGAATCGGTGTATCAAGGTGCGGGTCAAGTGGCGAAAAACCCTATTCCACCAACAATGTGGTCTTATAACGATGATGTGAAAGACTATGCTTATGATCCTGAAAAAGCCAAAGCCTTGTTAAAAGAGGCGGGTTTTGAAAATGGTTTTGAAACGGATTTATGGGCCATGCCGGTGTCGCGTCCTTATAACCCAAATGCCCGTCGTATGGCAGAGCTCGTACAAGCCGATTGGGAAAAAGTCGGTGTGAAGGCGAAAATTGTTAGCTATGAATGGGGTGAATATCTCAAACGTATGCGTGCTGGTGACCACCAAACAGGTATGATGGGATGGACGGGGGACAATGGTGATCCAGATAACTTCTTAAATACCTTGCTAAGTTGTTCAGCGGTTGAATCCGGTTCTAACTATGCCAACTTCTGTCACAAAGAATTTAATGATTTAGTGACAAAAGCAGCACAAGTCACCGATCCGGCAGAGCGTACTGCTCTTTATCAACAAGCTCAGTTAGTATTTAAAGAGCAAGCGCCTTGGATTACGATCGCGCACTCCACGACCTATTTCCCTGTGCGTAAAGAAGTCAAAGGCTATGTCATCGATCCGTTTGGTTTACATAACTTCTATGCAGTTGAGTTAGAGAAGTAATGTCGCCCTAAGTGCGGTCAAGTTTTGTAACATTTCTTAGAAATAGGATAGGACGGGCAGAGAGGCTTGTGCTATCCTACTTTGGATCTTATTTGTTCGTTTTTTTGACTGCTTATGTTTTTTCCTTCTAGGAGGAATAAGGGATTCAAAATTATAGATTCACAATTATAAATACAGCGAGTCTTCAATGTTTCAATTTATTCTTAAACGTCTTTTAATGGTTATTCCAACGTTTATCGCAATAACCTTAATTACTTTTGCCTTAGTGCATATGATCCCCGGTGATCCGATTGAAATTCGTATGGGGGAACGTGGGTTAACCCCTGAAGTCCATGCTGCAATGATGCAAAAACTGGGCTTGGATCGTCCCTTGCCTGAGCAATACCTAACCTATGTGAAAGGGGTCTTGCAAGGGGATTTGGGCACTTCATTTCGTAATAATGAACCTGTGTTAAAAGAGTTTTTTACCCTCTTTCCAGCGACCGTTGAGCTGGCCTTTTTTGCGTTATTGTGGTCGTTAATCTTGGGGATATTTTTAGGTGTCATCGCTGCAGTCAAAAAAGAGTCGTGGATCTCGCATACCGTGACTTCGCTATCCTTAACAGGCTATTCGATGCCGATTTTCTGGTGGGGATTGATTTTAATTCTTTATTTTTCTACGCCACTCGGTTTACCTGCTTCAGGTCGCTTACCCGCAGAATATTGGATTGAAGCGGACACAGGCTTTATGCTCATTGATACTTGGAACTCGGATGAGCCTGGTGCATTTCTCGCCGCGATTAAGTCACTTATCTTACCCGCCATTGTGCTGGGTACCATTCCGTTAGCCGTGATCACTCGAATGACCCGTTCTGCCATGTTAGAAGTGTTAGGCGAAGATTACATTCGGACGGCTAAAGCGAAGGGATTGAACACCACGCGTATCGTGATAGTGCATGCATTACGCAATGCGTTGATTCCTGTTGTCACGGTCGTCGGTTTGATTATTGGACAATTATTATCCGGTGCGGTATTAACTGAGAATATTTTCTCGTGGCCGGGTATTGGAAAATGGATTATTGATGCGATTAATTCGCGTGATTACCCTGTATTACAGGGCTCAGTGCTGATTATCGCCACATTAATTATTATTGTCAATTTAACCGTTGATGTATTTTATGGCATTGTTAATCCACGTATTCGCCATACTTAATTTGATTGGAGTGAGAAATGTCAAGTACGACTACTGTTAGTTCACCCGCGCCGAAGACCCCTTTACAAGAATTTTGGTTTTATTTTAAACAAAATCACGGTGCGGTTATTGGACTCACCTTTATTGCTATCGTTTTTCTGGTCTGTGTTTTCGCAGGGGGGATTGCCCCTTTTGATCCAATTGCACAGGATCGGAGTGCCTTATTGTTACCCCCAGCTTGGCTTGACGGGGGCGATAGTCGTTATTTATTAGGCACGGATGATATCGGCAGAGATATTTTATCGCGTATTATTTATGGTGCGCGGCTGTCGGTTTTCATCGGTTTAACCATTGTTTTGTTATCTTGCTTTTTTGGTGTGATTTTAGGCTTACTGGCCGGTTATTATGGTGGCACGGTTGATATTATTATCATGCGATGTGTGGATATTATGTTGGCCATTCCAAGTCTATTATTAACCATTGGGGTAGTGACGATTTTAGGTCCCTCTCTCACCAACGCAGCGATTGCGATTGCGGTGGTGTCAATTCCAAGTTATGTCCGTTTAACTCGTGCTTCGGTACTAAGTGAGAAAAATCGTGATTATGTGATTGCTTCGCGTGTGGCGGGAGCCAGTGTGTTTCGTTTGATGTTCATTGTGATTTTACCGAACTGTTTAGCCCCTTTAATTGTACAAATGACCATGGGGATTTCTAACGCGATTCTTGAACTGGCCGCATTAGGTTTCTTGGGCATTGGCGCTCAACCGCCTATCCCTGAATTGGGCACGATGTTAGCGGAATCGCGAGGCTTTATGCAAACCGCACATTGGTTGGTGACCATTCCCGGATTAGCGATTCTTTCTCTCGTATTAGCCTTTAACCTGATGGGTGATGGTTTACGTGATGCACTTGATCCAAAATTAAAACAATAAGGTGGACAACATGGCGTTATTAAATGTAGAAAATCTTTCCGTGCATTTTGGTGATGAAAGTGCGCCTTTTAAAGCGGTAGATCGGATCAGTTATACAGTCAATGAAGGTGAAGTATTAGGTATTGTGGGGGAATCGGGTTCGGGTAAATCGGTGAGCTCACTCGCGATTATGGGCCTAATTGATTATCCCGGTCGTGTACAAGCGGAGCAATTGCTGTTTAATCAACGTAATTTACTTGCCTTGACGGAAAAACAAAAGCAGAAAATTGTGGGTGCAGATGTGTCAATGATTTTCCAAGATGCGATGACCAGTTTGAACCCGAGCTATACGGTGGGGTATCAAATTATGGAAGCGCTAAAAGTCCACCAAGGTGGATCAAAATCTTGGCGTAAAGAACGAGCGATTGAGTTGTTGACCTTGGTGGGCATTCCTGATCCGCGTTCTCGTTTAGACGTGTATCCGCATCAATTATCCGGCGGGATGAGTCAACGTGTGATGATCGCGATGGCGATTGCCTGTAATCCGAAATTATTAATTGCCGATGAACCGACAACCGCATTAGATGTGACGATTCAAGCGCAGATTATTGATTTATTGCTGGAATTACAACGTAAAGAAAATATGGCGTTAATCTTGATTACCCATGATCTTGCTTTAGTGGCAGAAGCCGCTCACCGTATTATCGTGATGTATGCCGGTCAAGTCGTGGAAGAAGGGAAGGCAGAGGCAATCTTTAAATCTCCTCGTCATCCTTATACTCAAGCGTTATTACGTGCATTGCCAGAATTTGCAGAGGGGAAATCGCGTTTACAATCTTTGCCGGGCGTGGTCCCGGGGAAATATGATCGTCCGACCGGCTGCTTGTTAAATCCACGTTGTCCCTACGCAACCGATCGTTGCCGTGAACAAGAGCCAGAAACCCGAATGGTCAATGGGCACCGCGTCAAATGCCATACTCCGCTCAATGCACAAGGTATGCCAAGCCACATAGAATTTGCAGTGTTATAATAAGAAAGAGAACAATATGCAAGAACTTGAGAGACAAGCACCTTTATTGGATGCAGTAAATCTGAAAAAATATTATCCCGTTAAAAAAGGGATGTTAAGTAAGCCGAAACAAGTGAAAGCGGTAGATGGGGTGTCTTTTACCTTAGAACGGGGTAAAACCTTGGCAATAGTGGGGGAGTCTGGTTGTGGCAAATCCACACTGGGTCGGATGTTGACCATGATTGAAGCCCCAACGGAAGGCGAGCTGTTTTATAAAGGGCAAAACTTTCTCGAAAATGATGCCGCCACGCAAAAATTGCGTCGCAAGAAAATTCAAATTGTTTTCCAAAATCCTTACGCTTCATTAAATCCGCGTAAAAAAATTGGCTCGATTTTAGAAGAACCGTTGTTGATTAATACTGACTTAACGGCTAAAGAACGTAAACAGCAAGTATTAGAAATGATGGAAAAGGTGGGATTAAAACCAGAATTCTATGATCGTTATCCCCATATGTTTTCAGGTGGGCAACGTCAACGTATTGCGATTGCTCGCGGTTTAATGTTGCGTCCGGATATTGTGGTGGCGGATGAACCTGTTTCGGCGCTTGATGTGTCTGTTCGTGCGCAAGTATTAAACTTAATGATGGATTTACAAGAAGAAATGGGACTGTCCTATGTGTTTATTTCCCATGACCTTTCCGTGGTGGAGCATATTGCGGATGAAGTGATGGTTATGTATTTAGGACGTTGTGTTGAGCAAGGTGAGACGAAGCGGATTTTTACTCATCCTCGTCATCCTTATACGCAAGCCTTGCTTTCGGCCACACCGCGTCTTAATGCCGCGCATCGTCGCGAAAGAATTAAACTCACGGGGGAGCTGCCGAGTCCATTAAATCCACCTAAAGGCTGTGCGTTCCACGCGCGTTGCCGTTTTGCTATGGAAAAATGTGCGCTTGAAAAGCCAGAACTTAAACGTTATGCGGACGGCACACAAATTGCCTGCTTTATGGTAGAGTAACTACACTGAAAAGCGAACCAGATGGTTCGCTTTTTTATGCAGATGAAAAAAGCGTAAAATAGACCGCACTTTGGTGGGTTAAGCTTGCTCTTTTTTGGCTAAAGACAGCAAGAAGAGTAAACTTGAGCTGATGACGACAGAAGGGCCTGCCGCTGTATCATAATAGGCGGAAAATAATAACCCTAAGCTGATTGAAATCATACTGGTAAAAATAGCAATCAATACCATACTTTCAGGGGTTTTCGCAAAACGCCTTGCGGTAGCAGAAGGAATAATCAGCAGTGAAGTGATAATTAAGGCACCGACAAATTTCATGCTCAATGCGATAGTAAGTGCGGTTAAGATCATTAAAATAAAGCGCATTTTTTGGACATTGACGCCTTCCACTTGGGCGAGTTCAGGACTGACGGTTGTGGAGAGGAGCGGTTGCCAAAAATATAATAATGTCACTAGCACAAAGGCGACACCAATGCCAATTATCACTACATCATCATAGTTCATGGCTAATAGATCGCCAAAAAGATACGCCATTAAATCCACTCGAACATTTTGCAATAAGCCGACAGTGACGACACCGAGCGATAAGCAACTGTGTGCAATAATACCCAGTAAGGTATCTACTGAAAATTGGGTTTTCCCTTCTAACCAAACCATCAGAATTGCAAGTATTAGTGTGAGGAACACAATAGAAAGGTAAGGGTTAATGTCTAAGAAAATACCCAGTGCCACACCAAGCAAAGCGGAATGGGCAAGCGTATCGCCAAAATAGGCCATTTTCCGCCAAACCACAAAGGCCCCTAGTGGTGCCGTAATTAAGGAAAGTAACATGCCGGTGAGCCAAGCAGGGAAAAGAATGTCAAACATGATTTATCCTATTCTTTATTATAAGTAGATTGTTGGGATGGAAAATCTGATGTACTGCAAATATCGCCATGTATGTCATGTTTATGATTATGTTTATGCGTATAAAGCGCCACATTTTTGGCAAATTGATCCCCAAAAAAATGAATAAAAGTGGGATCATTCGACACGGTTTCGGGAGTGCCTGCACAACAAATATGTTGATTAATGCAAATCACTTGGTTTGTATCAGCCATGACAATATTTAAATCATGCGACACCATGAGAATGGCACAATTCAGTTGTTGCTGCGTTTGGTGGATGAGCTGATACAGTTCTGCTTGCCCATTAATATCGACTCCTTGTGTCGGTTCATCTAAGACCAATAAATTCGGCTTATTCAATATGGCACGGGCTAAGAGTACCCGTTGCATCTCTCCACCAGATAGTTTCTGTAAGTTATTTTTGTCTAAGTGACTAATGGACAATAACGACAGCACTTCTTCGATCGCTTGGCGAGAAATCCCTTTTTTGAGCGCCAAAAAGCGTTCAACGGTAATGGGGAGACTATGATCTAAGTGAATTTTTTGCGGTACATAGCCAATACGTAAGTTCTTATGGTAAACCACTTTGCCAGAAGTGGGGGACAGTAATTTGAGCAATACCTTCAATAAGGTTGATTTTCCGCCACCATTAGGACCAACAATGGTAATGATCGAATTAGGATAAAGGGTTAAATTGATATTGTGTAATGCTTTTTTCTGTTCAAAAACAACATTGATGTTTTTTAATTCAACTAAGGGTAATTTTATAGAATGAATGTGCATTATTTGCTAGACTTGACGGCTTAAAGTTGCAGTAAAAATAGCTTATTTTGATTCGTTTAACAAGTTTATCCAAGCAAAATAAGTACGATGAATACAATTTGGGCATTTATCTGCCTTTTTTAACATTCCGTTGAATTTTTTATTGTTTGCTTGGTCATAATTAAACGAATTGAGAAACAAAGGAATAGAAACGTGCGGCACGTTAAATTAGCAAGAGATAGACGAAGAAGAAAATTGCAGATTAAGATTGCAATTTTTTTTAGCATTATTTTATTCATCGTTCTCGTGATCACATGGGGAAAAAAAGAAGGCGAGCAAGATTCAAGTTTACATAGCCCAATACAGACAGACACTCAAATTGAAAAGCAATCGTCCTTATCATCAGTAACCGAAGACCCTTCCTCTTCGCTACAAACTGATCACGCACTCTCTGATACTGCCTCTGTTGATTTGTTAGAAAATCAAGCCATGCCTGGGCATGATACCGAGTCATCCTCTGTCGATAAGAAAACTCAAGTCGAACACCCACAACAAGAAACAACATCAAAAACAGCAGAAAATGCGTTGGATGCCACCTCTTTTTATGATGATTTAGAAGCCAAGGATGATGAGGTTGATGAAATTAAACTCGATACGCTAGATGAATTAGCCACATTTCCTGAACCTGCTCGCCATGCCTTGAACGATTTGTTTGATGTCATGGATCAGGCGATGCGAATTAAGAATCAGTTTAGCCATACCGTAGTGAAAGGGGATACATTAAAAGATGTGCTTGAGTTATCGGGCTTAGAGGCGAGGGTCAGTGAGCGTTTAATTAAAGCCTACCCTGAATTTAAAAATTTAAAGCCCGGTCAGCAATTTTATTGGATCTTGGATAACCAAGGTGAACTTGAATATCTTAACTGGTTAGTCTCAGAGAGAGAAGAAAAAATCTACGAAAGAACGGCAGAGGGGCAATATCATCGTGAAATTTTAAAGAAACAGAGTGTTTGGAAAAAAGAGGTGCTAAAAGGTCGAATCGATGGCTCTTTCAATACTGCATTAAGAACCTTAGGTTTAGATATCCGTCAAATTAATCAACTTGCTAATGCATTACAGTGGCAAATTAATTTAAAACGCTTAAAAAAAGGTGATAAATTTGCCGTGTTAGTCACGCGTGAATATATAGAAGGAAAACGGACGGGGCAAGGTAATGTAAGCGGTATCCATATTGTTTCGGCAGGAAAAAGCTATTACGCTATTCAAGCGAGTAATGGGCGTTACTATAATCGTCAAGGTGAAACACTGGGGAAAGGGTTTGCCCGTTATCCTTTACAGCGTCAGGCACGCGTTTCTTCTCATTTTAATCCTTATCGACGCCATCCTGTGACGGGACGCATTGCACCACATAAAGGGGTGGATTTTGCTATGCCAATCGGTACCCCCGTGATTGCCCCAGCGGATGGCATTGTCGAAAAAGTTGCCTACCAAGCCAATGGTGCCGGTCGTTATATTGTGGTGCGTCATGGGCGCGAATATCAAACCGTTTATATGCATTTGAGCCGCCCTTTAGTCAGAGCGGGACAAAACGTGAAACGTGGGCAACGTATTGCTTTATCAGGTAATACGGGGCGTTCAACGGGTCCACATCTACATTATGAATTTCATATCAATGGTCGTGCAGTCAACCCATTGACGGTGAAATTACCTGGTACAAGTAGTGGTATGGGCACCGCTGAGCGTAAACAATTCTTAGTCAGAGCAAAAGCGGTTGAAAGCCAATTGAAATTGTAACCACAATAGAAATAAAAAAGTGCGGTCAAAATCAATAAAATTCTGACCGCACTTTTTTACTGATCGATTGACTAGGTAAACATTGCCGAAATAGATTCTTCGTTACTGATACGACGAATTGCTTCTGCCAACATACCGGAAAGAGTTAATACACGCACTTTATTCAATGCTTTGATTTCTGGTGAAAGTGGAATGGTATCGGTGACGACGACTTCGTCTAAGGCATCGCTAGCCAGATTTTTCGCTGCTGAGCCAGAGAAGACCGCATGGGTCGCATAAGCAAAGACACGTTTAGCACCACGTTCTTTTAATGCTTCTGCCGCTTTGCATAATGTGCCGCCTGTATCGATCATATCATCCACAAGAATACAGTCACGACCGGCTACATCCCCAATGATATGCATAACTTGTGCTACATTAGCACGTGGACGTCGTTTATCAATAATTGCCATATCAGTGTCATTGAGTAATTTGGCAATCGCACGCGCACGAACCACGCCACCAATATCTGGTGAAACCACAATAGGATTTTGCATGTCCGTTTTTTTCAACATATCATGCACTAAGACAGGTGAGCCAAATACATTATCAACTGGCACGTCAAAGAAACCTTGAATTTGTTCAGCGTGTAAATCACAGGTTAATACGCGGTCAACACCGACACTAGAAAGGAAGTCGGCAACCACCTTCGCTGTAATAGGTACACGAGCAGAACGGACGCGGCGATCTTGACGCGCATAACCAAAATAAGGAATCACTGCGGTAATACGCCCAGCAGATGCTCGACGTAACGCATCAACCATGACAATCAACTCCATTAGGTTATCATTTGTTGGGGCACAAGTAGATTGAATAATGAACACATCACTACCACGTACGTTTTCATTGATCTGAACTTGAATTTCACCATCACTGAAACGACCAACAGTCGCATCACCTAATGAGAGATATAAACGTTCAGAAATTCGTTTTGCTAGCTCTGGTGTCGCATTACCAGTAAAGAGTTTTATATCAGGCATTGTTAATTGAACCTCGAGGTTTAGATTGTAAAGAAATAAAAATGGTTGAGTAAATTTGTTAGCATATTGCGCTAGCTGATTTTGGCTAGCATATTATGTAAAGGCGATATGTTTAATCCTTGTGCGATAAAACCAAAATAGTTTTTAGGTAATGCTTGAAATGCGGTTTGTGCACTTTCTTCGTCGTTAAATTCAGCAAATACACAGGCACCTGTACCTGTTAATCTTGCTGGGGCATATTGTAACAATCTGTGGAGTATTTCTTCAACCTCCGGATAATGATTTAGCACAACTTTTTCGCAATCGTTTTCATATTTTTGACTCAGCAGTTGTTCTAATGATTTTTTGGGGGTATTACGGGTTAAATTCGGATCAGCAAAGACGCTGGCGGTTGAAATAGACACGTCGGGTTTTAAGACCACATACCATTTTTCTTCTGGTGTACAGTAGGTTATTTTTTCTCCAATGCCTTCAGCAAAGGCCGCATGACCGTGGATAAAAATAGGGACATCTGCGCCAAGCATCAGCCCTAATTTAGCGAGTTGTTCGATAGTTAATTGTGTATTCCAAAGCTGGTTTAAGGCAAGCAAAGTGGTGGCTGCATTAGAGGAGCCGCCCCCCAACCCACTGCCCATCGGCAAAATTTTATCAAGTGCAAGATTGGCACCTAAGGCACAATTGGTTTTTTGTTGGAGTAATTTCGCTGCACGATAGATTAAGTTATCTTCATCTTTTAACGTAGGTAGTGCTGGCGTGAGACAAATTTCACTGTCTTCTCGCACATTAATTTCTAGCCAATCACCAAAATCAAGAAATTGAAATAATGTTTGCAGTTCGTGATAACCATCCTGACGTTTTGCATTGATGTAGAGAAATAAGTTCAGTTTTGCGGGACAAGGGAAACGATAAGGTTTTTCTTGTTGCTCTAAATGTAAGTGAGAAAAATGATAATGTTGCATTAATAAGTCCAATTATCGATACGAATTTTTAAGGTTTGCCCTGCTGTTTTTAATAAAATATCCTTTGGTAAAGGAAGTGGATAGGGATGATAGCTTAAATAATCGGCAGTCCAAAGTGAATTATTGACTGGGTAGCTGAAATGTGCGAGTAAGTGATTTTCACCGACCTGATAGGCGTTGTTCTCATCGGGCTGGCCTTTTAACCAAAGGGCGAGCTGATCAAGTGGTAAATCCATACCGACGATCTCCCGAAGCAAGCGTTTCGCCTCCTGTGCTGAACGAAGAGGTCCTTTGTCATCAGACAGTTGCATAATATTGTTACGCACCTCAATAGATAGGCTAGTACGACTGAGCGTTGAGGATAAAGTTAAACGATAGTGGGTTGGATTGTGGTATTGCCAGGCAAAACGCGTCGAAAATCGCTCTTGCTGACTAATATAACCTAATTGACCTTGGTTAGTATAAGCGTGAATTTTTTTGAGTTGAGATAAATGTTGTTGCCAACTGGGATCCGTGTTGCTGATATATTTCACATCTGTTGGACGCTCGCTATCTAGGGTACAAGCAAATAGAAAAAGACTTGCAACGACAGGAAAAAGAAAATGTTGTTTTTTCATAACCAATAAAAGTACTCAAAGTTGTGATTATTCTACGAGCTTAATGTGAATTAGTAAAGCACGCGAGTCTCTTATCTCGAGCCTGTTGAATAGCTCGTGTTCGCTGACGATTGAGTTCTTCGCGTATTGCTTGTTGTTGGAAACCTTGTTGAATAATATCTTGGACATTGACGGTTAATGCACTTTGATACAGTTGCCAAACAAATTCACGTTGTGGGTAGTCGGTATGCTCAAATCCTGTTCTGCCACGTGAGTCTGCAAGGCAAACTAATAGGAGCGCCTTAAAGCGTTCCGGTTTGCGCCACACATCGAGTCGATTAAACAATTTGAGGAGCGTATCTGGACGCAATTCAAAGGCTTTATGAATGTGTGAATGGTATTCACAACACAGTTCTGCAAAGGCTTGAATGGCGTGCGGTAATTTAAAGCGCTGACATAAATTTCTTGTTGGTCTTACCCCCGCTTTTTCATGTCCATAATGATGTGGCCATATCTGTTTAGGGGTTAAGGCTTTACCTAAATCATGACAAATTGCCGCAAAACGCACCGCACTTTTATATTCCTCTTCGCTTTCTGTTAACTGCACGGCTTGTTGCAATACCAACATAGTGTGCACGAATGTGTCTATTTCAGGATGATATTTGGCGGGATTGGGGACACCATGCAACGCCGCTAATTCAGGAAAGAGCACCTGTAAGGCACCGACTTCGTGCAAAGTCTGAAAATACACTTCAGGGTGTGCGGTTAGTAAGGCTTTCTCTGTTTCTAACCAAACGCGTTCTGGCGTTAAGTGCGACAGCTCACCACTTTGTGATAACTGTTGCATGAGTTCGCGTGTTTCAGGCGCGATGGTGAAACCAAGTGCGTGGTAGCGAGCGGCAAAACGTGCAACACGGAGTACTCGCAGAGGATCTTCTGTAAAGGCTGGTGAAACATGACGTAAAAGACGTTGATGTAAATCGGCACGCCCACCATAAAAATCATAAATTTTTCCATCAAGATCTTGAGCAAGCGCGTTTATCGTTAAATCACGCCGACTTAAATCTTGTTCTAAGGAGATCGTCGGGGAAAAATCACAAATAAAGCCAGTATAACCTGAACCTGTTTTCTTTTCTGTTCTCGCGAGAGCGTATTCTTCTTTTGTTTGAGGATGAAGAAAAACGGGGAAGTCTTTGCCGACGCGTTGATAACCTTGTGCTAATAAATCGTCAGGTGTGGCGCCAACTACGACCCAATCGCGATCTTTCACAACAAGATTGAGGAGCTGATCACGTACTGCTCCTCCGACTAAATAGACTTTTATCTTGTTGTTCATCGCTACGGTTATGCCCAACCATTATTACGACGGCGTTTTGGCAAAATGAGAGGGATCAGTAAGCCAAGCAATAAGCCTACCCCAAGCACAGAACCGCCATAGATAAACCACTGAATCGCAATTTCACGTTTACCCGCATCGAGCATTGCTTCTAAATCACGGTTCTTATTTTTGGTGATTTCCAATTCGCGTTTGAGCTGCGAGTTTTGTTCAAGTAATTGGCTACTTTGTTGCTCGGCTTGACTTGCACGACGTTGCATTTCGCTCGTACGTTGTTGCCAATCACTGTCTAAACGGTTCAGTTTCATGGTCAACTCTTGGATCTGGGTTTTTAACTTAGGATTCTCTTCTTTACTGCTTGGTGTAGCGGTCAATTCACTTGTTAAAATCCATGCCTCGCGATTTTTACTATCACGAATTAAGGTATAACGATCTTTTTGATCTAACACGGTAACGGCTTCACCGGCTCGAATAGCCCCTGCAATTTTATATTGCTCGCCAGCCCCTTTACGCAAAAATGTGCTTAAGTTTTCTGTAACATATCTGGTTTCTGCGTGAGCAAGTTGCATGGAAGCACTAAGAAAAAGACAAGAGAGTAAGACTTTCGCGATTTTCTGCATAAAACAACATCCTATATAGAACAAAATGAAAAGTGTGGCTTATTCACCACACTTTATAACATATTAGTGGAAAACAAAGCTCAGTAAATAATAAATAATAATGGCAAAAAATGCGCCGGCAGGCAAGGTTACAATCCAAGAGGCAATAATATTTCGGATCACATTCAGGTTAAGTGCGGCAATACCGCGTGCAAAACCTACCCCTAAAACCGCACCAACTAAGGTTTGTGTTGTTGAAATTGGTAAACCTGTACCTGATGCCACCACCACAGTAATGGCTGTGGCAAATTGTGCGGCAAAACCACGACTCGGTGTGAGATCGGTGATACCGGTTCCAATGGTCGCCATTACTTTGTAACCTAAGACCACTAACCCCATTACAATACCAACGGCACCAAGTGGTAAGATCCACCAAGCTAATTGTGTTTTAGGTAAAATTTGCCCACCATGTTCGACGATCGACACCACGGCAGAAAGTGGACCAATCGCATTCGCCACATCGTTAGAACCGTGTGCGAAAGCCATTGCGCAGGCAGTGAGGAGCATTAAAATACTAAATACTTTTTCCACGCCACCAAAGGTTCCGCGCTGTACTTTTTGGATGAAATTGGGGCTTCTGAAATAAAAATAACAGATAACGATAGAAATAATGCCAACCAACAATGAAATCAGAAACACTTCAAAGCCATTTAAATGTAAACCGATGTGTTTTAAGCCTTTCGTCATGGTCACAATACACAGAATAAACGCGGTGATCCCCATGTAGTAAGGACCAAATTTTTGGGCATTTTCTAGGGGTTCGTCTGTATCAAAAATCAATTTTTGCGTACTGGCAAAAATACCATAAGCGACAATCCCGGCAATCACTGGTGTGATAAACCAACTTCCTACAATGTTTTTAATTGTGCTCCATTCAACCGCATCTTTACCCACGGTGACGCAAGCAAAACCCACCACCGCACCAACAATTGAGTGTGTCGTTGATACTGGCCAACCCATGCGTGAGGCAATTAATAACCATAAACCAGAGGCAAATAAGGCCGCCATCATCCCTAAGACTAATATGTCGGGGGTATTGGCAAATTTCATGGGATCGATAATGCCACTTTTAATGGTTTCGGTCACTTCACCACCGGCTAAATACGCACCCGCAGATTCAAAAATCATTGCAATAATAATGGCTTGCTTGGCAGTAATAGTACCTGATCCGACAGAGGTTCCCATCGCATTTGACACATCATTTGCGCCAATACCGAATGCCATGAAAAACCCAAATGCAGCTGTAATAAAAACGAGCAAAGTACCATATTGATTAAGTAGTTCCATTTTTTGTTCTTCCTATAAACCGATGGGTTATGAACGAGCTAACATTAACTCAATCCGAGATCCTACGCGTTGAGCTTGATCAGCTAACACCCCGACCCACTCAAGCGTTTTATATAAGAACATCACATCAATTGGGTTATAACGAGACTCAAGATCAAGTAACATTTTTCTTAATCCAATTTGCATTTGATCTGTATCGTCTTCAATGGCATCTAATTCATTAATCATACGATTGACGAGATCGAGTTCACGACCTTTAAAACCGGTTTCGAGTAGTTGTTCCATTTCATCAATCACGCGATGTGCTTGGATGATGGCATCTAAGCTACGTTTAACATACTTTTCAAACTCGGGTTGCATGGTTTCTGGAATGGCGAAATGACGGCCAATCATCCGTCCTGAAATGTCTTTCGCAAAGTTGGCTAATTTGTCTTGTTGTGTCACTAATTCCAATAAATCAGTACGATCGATTGGCATAAATAATCCTCTAGGGAGTTTTAAGCGAATTTCACGTTTTAATGTATCCGCTTGGCGCTCACATTCTGAAATTTTGGCGCGGAGTGCTTCCGCTTTATCCCACTCACCGCGGAAAGTATGTTCAAAGAACGGAATAAGTAAATTACAACACTCAGTCACTTTCTCTGAATGTCTTTGTAAGGGTTTTAACGGCGAATGTGCAAATAATCCAAGGATATTATTCAGTGCCATAAGGTGACTCCCAATAGAGATTGATATAATTTTTCACGCGAATATTACATGATGTCAGCTAAAAATTCACGATTTTAATCGAAAAAGTTCGCTATTTATTAGATAATGCCAGCATTAAGTGAACAAATTATTTTTTCTGATTTATATAATTTATTGAAATAAAAGGAATTTTATTATGGGGAACGAAGTAGAGTTAAAATTAGCGGTGACGCCTCATTTTGCTGATATTTTACGCCAAGAATTAACAAACTTTCGTATGCTAGCGCATAACACTGCCTTTTTAGGCAACTGCTATTACGACACCGCCGATCAGCTTTTAGCAAAACAAAAAATGGGATTGCGTGTTCGTCAAGAAAATCAGCAATACACGCTCACACTAAAAACAGATGGCGAAGTGCATGCCGGATTACATATTCGCCCAGAGTATAACGTGAGCTTACCTGATGCGAACCCGAATATGGCACTATTAGTCGAACAATACGCTTTATCGTTACCCAATTCTGAACAATGGCAGTTAGTACCTGTATTTAGTACTGATTTTGAACGGGAAAGTTGGTTGGTGGAGTGTGGCAATGGCACAACGATTGAAGTGGCTTTTGATCAAGGTAAGATCGTCGCGGGGGAGAAACAAATGCCCATTTGTGAAGTGGAATTTGAATTGAAGTCAGGTCGTACCGTTGACTTACTTCGTTTTGTGCAAACCCTCACTTTAGAAAAAGATGTGCGTTTAAGTTCTGCCTCAAAAGCGAAAAGAGGTTACTTACTAGCAAATTCAGCCAGACCTTCTCCGATCAATTGGTTGGACAAATGGCGTGAGTTTCTCGAAAGTGAACAAAATCACTCTAATGCACTCGCTACATTGCGCGCTCTTTTTCGTTTAGAGCAAGCGTTAATTGAAGAAACATTTACCATTGGTAGCGATTATTTTGCCCTGGACTTTTTACGCACGGTTGAACGGATAGGGGCGTTCTTTAATCTGTATCACTATTATGTAGAACAAGCAAAACTACTAGAAAATGTGTTAAATCAACAGGTCAAACAAGACGAGTTTGAGGCGGAACAAGAATACTTAACGAATTTGTTAGACAGTAATCACATGCTATTACAACAAGTGCGTGAAATTATTCAACTGCATAGTGAAAGGAAGGATAACCGTCTTGCATTAGATAAATTAATGGCACTGTTGCAAACGGGACATTATGTCAACCGAATGATTTATTTCACTTTTTTAACCTTGGGTGAGTAATTTATGGCAAAGGCTCCTAAAACAGCGTATGTGTGTAATGATTGTGGTGCAGAGTTTTCGCGTTGGCAGGGGCAATGTGCAGCCTGTAAAGCGTGGAATACGATCAGCGAAGTGCGTTTAGTCTCATCGAATGCAACGGCAAAAGGCGATCGTTTTAGTGGCTATGCGGGTGAAACGCGAGCCAAGATTCAAACGCTGGCGGATATTTCGTTACAAGAAACACCGCGTTTTTCCAGTGGATTTCATGAGCTTGATCGTGTATTAGGTGGGGGTGTCGTGCCGGGCAGTGCCATTTTAATTGGCGGGCATCCCGGGGCAGGAAAAAGTACCTTATTGCTACAAGTGATGTGTGGTTTAGCGAAAAATATGACCGCACTTTATGTGACGGGGGAGGAATCTTTACAACAAGTGGCAATGCGAGCCAAGCGATTAGGTTTACCTACTGATAAATTAAACATGTTGTCTGAAACCTCTGTGGAACAAATTTGTAGCTTAGCGGATCAACTTAAACCACATATTATTGTCATTGATTCCATTCAAGTGATGCATTTAGCGGATATTCAGTCTTCGCCAGGCAGTGTGGCACAAGTACGCGAATGTGCCTCTTTTTTAACCCGTTATGCGAAAACCCGCCAAGTGGCGATTATTATGGTCGGGCATGTGACGAAAGATGGCACCTTAGCAGGACCGAAAGTCCTTGAACATTGTATAGACTGCTCAATTTTGCTCGAAGGTGAGTCAGATTCTCGTTATCGCACGCTACGCAGTCATAAAAATCGTTTCGGTGCAGTGAATGAATTAGGCGTGTTTGCGATGACCGAACAAGGCCTACGGGAAGTCAAAAATCCATCCGCTATTTTTTTGAGTCGTGGTGAAGAACAAACCCCAGGGAGTTCAGTGATGGTGATTTGGGAAGGCACGCGCCCTTTGTTAGTCGAGATCCAAGCATTAGTTGATCACTCAATGTTAGCTAATCCACGTCGGGTTGCTGTGGGGTTAGAACAAAATCGCTTAGCTTTATTGTTAGCAGTATTGCACCGTCATGGTGGGTTGCAAATGTCCGATCAAGATGTGTTCGTCAATGTAGTGGGTGGAGTCAAAGTGACAGAAACCAGTGCAGACCTCGCACTCTTATTGGCATTAATTTCCAGTTTTCGTAATCGTCCGCTTCCACCAGATTTAGTCGTGTTTGGTGAAGTGGGGTTGGCGGGGGAAATTCGACCAGTACCAAGTGGGCAGGAACGTATTGGTGAAGCCGCCAAACATGGATTTAAGCGTGCTATTGTGCCTTTTGCCAATAGACCGAAAAGTGCGGTGCCGAATATGGAGGTTTTTACGGTGAAGAAATTGTCAGATGCGTTGGCGATTTTAGAGAATTTCTAATATTGTTGAGTATTGCTAAGCCGTCTAGTCGTTTTTTTCATCTTGTCAAATAAAGGGGCGTCAGGCTGAATGAAATAGCTTCCTCTTTCTCTCAGGTTTCGTTGATGCCTTTTCTATACAGCAATGGGCCATAAACGGCATTTATCCTGCTTTCAATGATAAAGAACAGGAAACAAACAACAGGTCAGTATACTTTTAGGCAATGAAAAAAAATTAAATTTTGAAAAATAGTGTAAAATTAGTTAATCTGACTGGCATATTGCCTTTTAACCGCAGAGGACTTATGGAAAAGAAACTAATAAAAGCACTTGATAATATTGATATCAAAATTCTCAATGAATTACAGCGCAACGGCAAAATTTCCAATATTGATTTATCTAAAAAAGTAGGTTTATCACCTACACCTTGTTTAGAGCGAGTGAAACGTCTTGAAAAACAAGGGGTAATTATGGGATATCGTGCGTTACTGAATCCTGAATTATTGGATTCACCTTTACTGGTGATTGTTGAAATTACCTTAATTCGTGGTAAACCAGATGTCTTTGAGGAATTTAATGAGGCCGTACAACAATTAGATGAAATTCAAGAGTGCCATCTTGTTTCTGGTGATTTTGACTATTTATTGAAAACGCGTGTGGCGGATATGGCCGCCTATCGTAAATTACTTGGCACAACATTGCTCCGTTTACCGGGGGTAAATGACACCCGCACTTATGTGGTGATGGAAGAAGTCAAACAAACTCATTTTCTCCAACTGAAGTAATATAATGATTAAACGAATTTCTGTAAAAATGACGCCAAAGCAGTATTTATTAGCATGTTGCTTTCTTCTTGGTATGCTGTTTGGTGTGTATTTGATTGC
Source organism: Bisgaard Taxon 45 (assembly GCA_030783905.1). Lineage (GTDB taxonomy): Bacteria > Pseudomonadota > Gammaproteobacteria > Enterobacterales > Pasteurellaceae > Pasteurella. The sequence continues at coordinate 25,329 of JAQAHH010000008.1, forward strand.
CGCGTGGTCGAGTTATTCACCGTTAGATAATTCGTGGGCCTCCTCAAGTTATATTTCCACTACAATCAATAAAACCGGGCGTTTAGGGGCTTGGTTTATTGATTTGTTTTTTGTGTTATTTGGGCATGTTGGACACATTATCCCCTTTCTTGTTTTTGGTGTTTCCTTTTATTTCTGGCGACGTAATGGCAAATTGCCATTCAGTTTTTTTCGCTTAGGTCTAGGGTTATTCGGCTTGTGCCTTTTTTTCTGTGGCACTTGTGTTCTCTTTACTTTGCTGTTATCTAACACGCCTTATTATTTATCTGGTGGTGTGTTAGGTGGCAGTCTAGTCACTGCGTTTTTCCCATTATTAGATTTTGTCGGGTTAATGCTTTCTGGCGCATTTTTAGCGTTGATGGGCTTTCTACTTTGTTCTGGTACCTCATTAATTCGTTTGTGTATTCAGGTTTATGATTGGTTAACGATGAAAACCACTGACCCAACGCAAATGGAAGAGACGACAGAGGCAACAATGTTGGCTTCGCCTGTACAACAAGCATTCGTCTTACAAGAAGACACAACCATCCAAACAAGTAATGAACACGTTTCTGAGCAAGATGAGCCATCACTTGAAAGTGAAGAAAGCAAAGAAAGTAAACCTTTTGTCAAGGCTGATCATCTGATCCAGATTAAAGGGATTGAAGCGACGGGGGAGGTGAAAGAGAGCATGATGCCAATTCGACCTGTAGATGATGTGAATCAAGCGGGAATTGGTGGGTATGCGGTTGAATCGGAACTCACTTTGCCGAGCGTGAGCGTGGCTTTTGTTGACGAAGCTGTAGCGCAACCACCAGAAACTACCGATCAAGAGAAGGCTCAATTCACGACGCTAGAAGATGATCTTTTTCAATCATCGATTACGATGCCAAAAGTATCGTTATCACCATTAGACAGTGCATTATCGGATCATGCTGAAATAGCAGCAAAAGAAGAAGAGAGTGAGTTGGCTCGTCAATTTGCTGCGCAAGAGCAACAGCGCCGAGAGGAAATGGCGTTGCGGGCGAAAGCACTTAATGCAGAAGAGACCTTACAGACCATCTTGGCTGAACCTGAGGTGATACAACATAGCACTGCTGAAGTCACGGCAACCAACACACCGCATTATAAACCTTATGGCGAATCATTAATTCATCCCGCGTTACAGCAAAAGGTAACAACCATCGCCAAACCAACTACGCCTATGCCGAGTTTGGATTTATTAGAGCATCGCCCAAGTCAAGCACATCGTATTACGCAGGATGAGATTATTGAAACCTCACAACGCATTGAACATCAATTGCGTAACTTTGGGGTGAAAGCAACAGTAAAAGATGTGTTAGTCGGACCGGTTGTCACACGCTATGAACTTGAATTACAACCCGGTGTCAAAGCATCGAAAGTGAGCAGTATTGATACGGATTTAGCGCGAGCCTTAATGTTTCGCTCAATTCGCGTGGCAGAAGTGATTCCCGGCAAACCTTATATTGGGATTGAAACCCCTAATGTGAATCGACAAATGGTGACACTGCGTGAGGTACTGGATAGCGATGTGTTCCGTCAATCTAAGTCTTTGCTTTCTATGGCCTTAGGTAAGGATATCAGTGGCAAACCGGTGGTGGTGGATTTAGCTAAAATGCCACACTTACTGGTAGCAGGCTCGACTGGCTCGGGAAAATCCGTTGGGGTCAACACCATGATTTTAAGTTTACTGTTCCGGGTGAAACCAGAGGAAGTTAAATTTATCATGATTGATCCTAAAGTGGTGGAACTCTCGATTTATGACGGTATTCCGCACTTATTGACTGAGGTGGTGACAGACATGAAAAAAGCCGCGAATGCGTTGCGTTGGTGTGTGGATGAAATGGAACGCCGTTATCAGTTATTGTCGGCATTAAGAGTGCGCAATATTGAAGGCTACAATGAAAAAATTGAGGAATATGAGGCGATGAATATGCCGATTCCGAATCCAATTTGGCGACCGGGAGATACAATGGATACCTTACCGCCACCATTGGAAAAACTCAGTTATATTGTGGTTATTGTCGATGAATTTGCGGACTTAATGATGGTGGCAGGTAAACAAGTCGAGGAGCTGATTGCGCGTTTAGCACAAAAAGCACGTGCTATTGGTATCCACTTGATTTTGGCGACGCAACGTCCATCTGTCGATGTGATCACGGGCTTGATTAAAGCCAATATTCCAAGCCGGATTGCCTTTACGGTTGCCAGTAAAATCGATTCTCGTACGATTCTTGATCAGGTGGGGGCAGAAGCCCTCTTAGGACGAGGCGATATGTTATATTCTGGGGCGGGATCATCGGATTTAGTACGTGTACATGGTGCCTTTATGAGCGATGATGAAGTGGCACGCGTAGTGGATGACTGGAAAGCACGTGGTAAGCCAAATTATATTGAAGGGATTTTAGACAGTAGTGAAGATGAGGAAACAGAGGGTAATGTTGCGCATTCTGAAGCGGACGAGCTAGACGATTTATTTGATCAAGTAGTCGAGTTTGTTACTAGTACAGGGACAACCTCGACCTCCTATATTCAACGTAAATTTAGAGTGGGCTTTAACCGGGCGGCTCGAATTATGGATCAACTGGAAGAACAAGGCATTGTGTCTGCCATGCAAAATGGCAAACGTGAAGTGCTCGCCAGACGTTCTTCGGAGTTTTAGGAAAGTAGAGATGAATAAAATTTTATTAAAAACGACCGCACTTTTGACGCTTTGTTTAAGTAGCGCGGTGTGGGCTGATGCAACAAGCGAATTACAACAACGCTTGAGTAAAGTGAATGTGTTAAGTGCGGATTATGCACAAACAGTGAGTTCAGCAGACGGCAAAAATGTGCAACAGGGGAGTGGAACATTAAAAATCAAGCGCCCAAATTTATTCCGAATGGATAATATTTCACCGCAAGAAAGCCAAATTATTTCCGATGGCAAAACACTGTGGTTTTATGATCCTTTTGTGGCACAAGTGACGGCAAATTGGGTCAAAGAGGCGGTAAATAATACGCCTTTTGTCTTGTTAACCAGTGATGATACCAGTCATTGGGCACAATACAGCGTAGAACAGAAAGCGGATACCTTCACCCTCAAACCAAAAGCCAAGCAGAGTAATATTAAGCAGTTTGATATTCGTATTGATAGCGAAGGGGTATTGCGTAATTTCAGTACCATTGAGAAAGATGGGCAAACGAATTTGTACATTTTGCGTCATATTACGAATCAACCGCTAGCAGACAGTTTATTCAAGTTTACCTTGCCTAAAGGCGTGGAGCTCGATGATCAACGCAAAAAATAGTCGGATAATCGATGTCAAATTTAAGCTTTGATTTTTCCCAACAGGCTTTTCAACCGTTAGCCGCAAGAATGCGACCGACTACATTGGAACAATATTGTGGACAGTCGCATTTAATTGGTGAAGGAAAACCTTTACGCAGAGCGATTGAGGCTAGTCATGTGCATTCCATGATTTTGTGGGGACCACCAGGAACAGGAAAAACCACCTTAGCGGAAATTATTGCACAACGCATTCAGGCTGACGTGGAACGGATTTCGGCAGTCACCAGTGGCATTAAAGAAATTCGTGAGGCGATTGAGTGTGCCAAGGAAAATCGCTTGGTTGATCGGCGTACGATCTTGTTTGTGGATGAAGTCCATCGTTTTAATAAAAGCCAACAAGATGCGTTCTTGCCCCATATTGAAGATGGCACCATTATTTTTATTGGGGCGACAACCGAAAACCCCTCTTTTGAGCTCAATAATGCTTTATTATCACGTGCTAGAGTGTATATCTTAAAACCGTTGAGTGTAGAAGAAATCACCGAGGTGTTGCAACAAGCGTTAGCGGATGAGGTTCGCGGACTGGGGAAAGCGCGGTTTGTTTTAGCCGAAAATGTGTTAACCGTGTTGGCAGAATACGTCAATGGGGATGCCCGTTTAGCCTTAAATAGCCTTGAACTCATGGCGGAGATGGCGACTGAAACGGAAAAAGGAAAGCTTTTAAACCTCGCCTTATTAAAAGCGGTGTTAGGCGAACGGCAAGCGCGTTTCGATAAACAAGGTGATCGCTTTTATGACGCGATTTCGGCCTTACATAAGTCTGTACGTGGGTCTGCGCCAGATGCCGCACTCTATTGGTATGCGCGGATTTTATCTGCGGGGGGCGATCCGCTTTATGTGGCACGACGTTTACTGGCCATTGCCTCCGAAGATGTGGGCAATGCGGATCCGCGGGCAATGCAAGTCGCGCTTGCGGCTTGGGATTGCTTTACACGAGTGGGCGCGGCAGAAGGCGAACGTGCCATTGCACAAGCTATAGTGTATTTAGCGGTTGCACCGAAGAGTAATGCGGTGTATCAAGCATTTAAGCAAGCGAAGCAACATGTAAAAGAGACGCCTGATTATGATGTCCCTGCACATTTACGCAATGCACCGACGGAATTAATGAAAACCTTGGGATATGGGGCAGAATATCGTTATGCTCATGATGAAGAGCATGCCTATGCTGCTGGAGAAAATTATTTCCCCGAAGCACTGAAAAATACGCAGTACTACTTCCCTACCCAACGTGGTATGGAAATTAAAATCAAAGAAAAACTTGATTGGCTGAGACAACAAGATCAGAAAAGTGAGAAAAAGCGTTATTGAGCATCCTAAAATACAGAAGGGATAAGATAACGTGCTCTGGAAGTTTGTTGAAGCATGAAAACGTACCGCACCTGTACTCAGGTGCGTTTTGTTTAGGTGGAGAAGAGGGGAGAAAACAAGGCTATACATTGAGAAAATCTTACTTTTTCCTTGATGATTAATCAGATAATCCCCGATTTTGAACTGGTTTATTGTGCTAATTCGATCTAAAATAGATGAATTATTTTTATGCAAAAGTGCGGTTAATTCCGTTTAAATTTTAAGAAAAGTAGGTAAAAAATGATCGATCCAAATCTATTGCGTAATAATCTTGTAGAAGTGGCTGAGAAATTAAAAGTAAAACGTAATTTTGTGCTAGATGTTGCCTTATTAAGTGAGTTAGAAGAGCAACGCAAAAGCTTACAAGTCAAAACGGAATCACTTCAGGCTGAACGTAATGCACGTTCAAAAAATATCGGTCAAGCCAAAGCCCGTGGCGAAGATATCTCCGCATTATTAGATGAAGTTGAACACATGGGGATCGAATTAAGTACAACCAAGGCCCATTTGGATGAAGTTTTAGCTGAACTTGACCAGATCGCACTGTCTATTCCGAACTTACCTGCTGATGAAGTGCCGGTTGGCAAAGATGAAACAGACAATCTTGAAGTGTTCCGTTGGGGGAGCCCAAAAACCTTTGATTTTGAAGTGAAAGATCATGTGTCATTGGGGGAAGGGTTAAAAGGATTGGATTTTGCGGCTGGAGTGAAATTAAGTGGTTCACGCTTTGTGGTGATGAAAGGTCAGATCGCGAAATTACACCGTGCATTATCGCAGTTTATGTTGGATTTACATACCGAGCAACACGGCTATACTGAAACCTATGTCCCTTATTTAGTCAATCACGCCACCTTATATGGTACAGGACAATTACCTAAATTTGGTGAAGATTTATTTCATACTAATGCACTCGAAGGTGAGCAACCTTATGCATTAATTCCAACAGCGGAAGTTCCGGTCACTAACTTAGTCCGTGATGAAATTCTTGATGAAGCGGATTTACCCTTGAAAATGACCGCACATACCCCTTGTTTTCGCTCAGAAGCAGGCTCGTATGGACGTGATACCCGTGGCTTAATCCGTATGCATCAATTTGATAAAGTCGAATTAGTTCAAATTGTTGCACCTGAGACCTCTATGCAAGCGTTAGAAGAATTGACTGGTCAAGCAGAGAAAGTCTTACAGCTGCTCGAGTTACCTTATCGTAAAGTCTTATTATGCACGGGGGATATGGGATTTGGCTCATGTAAAACCTATGACTTAGAAGTATGGTTACCTGCACAAAATACCTATCGTGAAATCTCTTCATGTTCCAATATGTGGGATTTCCAAGCCCGTCGAATGAAGGCGCGCTGTCGTTCGAAAACAGACAAGAAAACCCGCTTAGTACATACATTAAATGGCTCGGGTTTGGCGGTTGGACGGACATTAGTTGCGATTTTAGAAAATTACCAAAATGCAGACGGCACAATTACGGTGCCAACCGTATTACGTCCTTATATGGGTGGATTAGCGCAAATCGGTTAATTTTCTTAAATTGAACATAAAAATTTGCGGTCACTTTTCTGGGTGACCGCATTTTTTATGGGATTTTTGCTATGCTTTTATAGTGCAATATAATCAAGTGGGATATCAACTAGGTGAGCCAGCAATTCTTCTGCCATCTGGCGATAGCTTAAATGAGTGGCTTTTTCCACCATGGCAATGCGTTGGATATGTTGTATGGTATCAGCACTGAGTAACAGATGATTCAGTGCGACTTGTAAAGCGGGTAAGCTTGGGTTGAATGCGGCATTTTCAGCATAGCTACCGTGATAAATCTGCTTGTTTTTCATTTCAATAGCGATGCCGTGGTAGGATTTGGAATAAGGCGCGTGTGCGCTATTGGCCGATTTAAGTGCGGTCAAAATAACTGGATCTTGTGTTTCATAGGTGAGCTGATGATCTTCTGTATCTAATAAAAAGTGCTGGATATCTAAATTAGCTGGACCAAATGCATCAGGCAAATAGCTGTGTAATAAGTTATTTTGACTGTGTGGTAAATGAATTTTTAAATGGGGTGCCGTTCTCAATTCATTCATAAACTGGCGACAATGACCACATGGCGTGTAATTGACCACCACATCGGTAATCGCACTTTCTTTATTCATCCAGGCATGGGAAATGGCACTTTGCTCGGCATGAACGGTTTGTTGAATATGGGTGGCGACGAATTCTAAATTCGCCCCGAAATAACATGTCCCACTGCCTCCAATCGCAATGGCGCCAACGTGAAATTGGGAAATCGGTGCAAGAGAATAAGCCGTAGCAATAGGTAACAGTTTTAGTGCCAATTGCTGTGGGCTAAGCTGGTGTTGAGTACAAAGATGCTCAACGGCCACATAAGGCAAAACGCCTTTAAAATGTTGTTGTTGCAAAATATGCCAGACATCTTGTGCTAATTGTTGCGACTCAATAAGCGAAAGTGCTGTTTGGATTTTCTCTGAAATGGGTGTCATTATACTTCTCCTTGTTACCATGCATGACGTAATCTTAATTCAACAGACAAAAAAGATCGCCACTTAGGCGATCTTTTTATGATAAAAATCAAATTGATAGTTAATTATTTTGCAGCTTTGAGCTTTTGATAATAGCCTTCGTATAAATCAATAGCATTATCCACATCGATTTGCCATTGACTACGATCAATCACTTCTTGTGTTAAGAAAGTGGCATGATCATCAGTTAATGCTTTAGGAAGACGTTTTAATGCTTCTTGATTTGAGGTTGGATAGCCGATACTTAAGGTCAGTTTTTCGGATACATCGGCACTCAATAAGTAGTTAATCAACTTATAAGCATTTTCGGTATTTTTCGCATTGGACGGAATCGCGAGGTTATCAATCCAGAGCATCGTGCCTTCTTTTGGATAGATCATATCAACCGTTGCGCCTTCATTTTTCGCAATACGAATCGAACCGTTCCACAGTAAACCAATATCAGTTTCACCTGAAATAAAGGTACTTGCAGGATTATCTGAATTAAACGAAAGAATATTTGGTCGGAGTTTTAGTAACTCTTCATAGGCTTCTTTTAACACGCTAGGATCTTGTGTATTGGGATCTTTGCCCATTTTTAATAATGCGATATTGAACAGTTCACGAGGGTCATCAAGCATTTGGACTTTGCCCTTGAATTCTGCATTCCATAAATCTCCCCAAGATTGGAAATGGCTTGGATCTTGATTTGCGGTATTATAGGCAATGCCTGTCGCACCAAACAGTTGTGGTAATGAATATTTATTGCCTTTATCGTAAGGGCGATCAAGCATATTCGGATCAAGCTCTTTGATGACTGGCAATTTACTATGATCTAGCTCTTTTAACATGCCTTCGCGTGCCATTTTAGAGACAAAATAGCTCGTTGGCGCAATCACATCATAGCCCCCTTCTTTGCCTAAGGTTTTTAACTTGGCATACATGGTTTCGTTTGATTCAAGACTCGAAACAATGACTTTAATGCCTGTTTGTTTGGTGAATTCATCTAATAGACCTTCAGGCACATATTCAGTCCAAGTATAAAGGTAAACTTCATTGTTAGCTGCGCTTGCATAGTTGCTTACGCCCAGCATCATCACGCTAGCAGTTAAAATGCCAGTTAATTTTTTCATTCACATAGCTCCCAGAAAATGGGTGAAAAATATGCCAGTTAAACACGAGGGTTTACTGACCTGAAGATGCCGAATGGGTACGGACAAAAACGGATTTTAGGACAGAATAGGGGGCTTGTAAATGAATTGTTATATAAATTTTTTGCTTAAAAATGCATAAAATGAGAAGCTTATTGCATAAGATAAGACAAAAAAGTGCGGTCCATTTTGACCGCACCTTGCGTGATAAATGATAAACACACGATTACTTCGCGGCTTTTAACTGTTGGTAATAGTTTTCGTACAGTTCTACGGCATCGCCAACATCATCTTGCCAGTGGCTTTTTTGTAGAATTTCAGCCGTTGGATAAACAGCCGGATCTTGTGTCACTTCACTTGGTAATAATTCAAGTGCTTTTAAGTTAGACGTTGGGTAACCAATTTCTTCTGCTAATTGTGCGGCAACTTTTGCACTTAATAGGTAGTTAATTAACTTATGTGCACCATCTGGATTTTTTGAGTTCGCTGGGATAGCTAAAGTATCTACCCACAATACCGGACCTTCTTTCGGGAATACCATGTCTAACGGCGCTTGTTCTTTTTTCGCAATACGGACTGAACCATTCCACAATTGACCCACTTCCACTTCACCCGAAATGAATGAGTTGGCTGGATTATCGGAGTTAAAGGATAAGACGTTTGGACGTAATTTTAATAACTCTTCATACGCTTGTTTAATGATGGCAGGATCAGTCGTATTTGGATCTTGACCCAATTTTAACAGTGCAATATTAAACACTTCACGAGCATCATCTAATAATTGGACTTTCCCTTTAAATTCAGGCTTCCATAAGTCGCCCCAAGCAGTAAAGTTTTCGCCTTTGTAGCTGTCGGTATTGAATGCAATGCCTGGCGCACCTAATAATTGAGGTAAAGAGTATTTGTTGCCTTTATCATAAGGCTTATCTAACCAATCAGGGTTTAAGTCTTTGATAACAGGTAATTTGCTGTGGTCGAGTTCTTTTAACATACCTTCGCGCGCCATTTTAGACACAAAGTAGTTTGATGGTGCAATCACATCATAACCACTGGTTTCGCCTTGTGTTTTTAATTTAGCGTACATGGTTTCATTTGATTCTAAGCTTGAAACGATAACTTTAATGCCCGTTTCTTTTGTAAAGTCATCTAATAAACCATCTGGGACATATTCGGTCCAAGTATAAAGGTAAACAGTGTCATTGGTTGCATGTGCATTTGCGGCTAGGCCGAATGTCATGATCCCTGCAGTCACAAGACCTGCAAATCTTTTCATCTCTATCATTCTCCTGTTGGGGGTAATCATTTCTTCTGTAAAGAAGCATAAAAAAACGCCTTGTTTTAAGGCAAGGCGTATTCTATTTTGTATTCACTTGTTTGTGAAGTATTATTTTTTAAGACAAGACTTATTTTCCTTTTCTGGCAACCAGTTGGCTGAGAATGACTAATGCTAATGAAAGAATAATCATGATGGTTGCCAATGCGTTGACTTCTGGGGTAACACCTGTTTTGACTAAAGAGAAAATCTTCAGTGGTAAAATTTCATAGCTGACGCCACTCACAAATGAGGAAACCACCACATCATCAAGCGAAATAGTAAAGCTTAATAGCCAACCTGAAACGATAGCCGGTAGCGCCAGTGGGAAAATAATTTTCCGTAAAATCGTTACTTCACCTGCTCCCAGATCTTTCGCTGCCTCAAGCATTTTGGCATCAAAGCCTTTTAATCTTGAGAAAATCGTCACCACTACATAAGGTAAACAGAAGGTAATATGGGCAAGTAACAATGACCAAAAACCCAGATTAATTCCCACGATCATAAATAGGGCTAATAAAGATACCGCCATCACAATATCAGGTGACATCATGACGATAAAGAGCATACCACTGACGGCTTGTTTACCCCGGAAACGATAGCGATATAGTGCAATCGCTGTCAATCCACCAATAATCGTTGCCGTTGTTGCAGCGAAGAACGCAATGGTGACAGAGTGAATGGCCGCTTGAATTAAGGTATCGTTACTGAATAAACGTTCATACCATTTCCAGCTAAACCCTTTCCAGCTTAAGCCATAACGATCATCGTTAAAGGAGTTTGTGACTAAAATTGCAATTGGAATATACAAATAAGCATAGACCACAAACATAAAAATATTGCGTAGTAAACGGCCCATTATTCCAACTCCATTTTCTTATTCATTAACTTACTCGCTTTGTAGTAAACAAAAATCAGTAATGCCATGAGGATAGTCAACCCAATGCTGATTGCGGAACCAAATGGCCAGTTACGTGAGATGAGGAATTCACTCTTAATTACGTTACCGACGAGGAGCACTTTGGCGCCACCTAATAAATCCGCGACATAGAACATGCCCATCGCAGGTAAAAGCACTAATAAGCAACCAGCAATAATACCAGGCATGGTGAGAGGAATAATGACCTTGATAAAGCGTTGGAATGCATTGGCACCGAGATCTTTTGCCGCTTCCAGTAAACGATAATCCAATTTCTCAATAGACGCGTAAAGCGGCAAAATCATAAATGGCAATAATAAATAGACTAAGCCAATGATAACAGCGACTTCAGTATTCAGAATACGAATAGGCGTATCAATTAAGCCAAGAGACATCAAGGTGCTATTTAAGATCCCTTTGACCCCCAAGAAAATTTTCATGCCATAAATACGGATAAGTGAGTTTGTCCAGAAAGGTAACACCACTAAAAACAGTAAAAATGGGCGATATTTAGGGTTGATTTTGGTTAATAAAAACGCAAAAGGATAACCGATAATCAGACACACTAAAGTGGCTAGGCCTGACATATACAAGGAATTCCACACGACTTGTGCATACAATGGCTCAAATAAGCGTGTATAGTTTTCCAGAGTAAAAGGCAGCGCGTAGAAATTACTGCTATCGCGAGTTAAAAAACTCACAATAAGGACAAGCAAGTTTGGCGCAAGAACAAAGAAGATCAACCAGCCAAAGATGATCCCGATGGTTGATTTCTGAAAGGCGTTATTCTTCATCGCTCAACACTACCTCCCAGCCTTCGTGCCATGTTAATGCCACTTTTTGACCTAAAGAGTGATCGATATTAGGATCGTCTTCGTTAAAGAACTCGCTAACAAGTACAGTCATACCATTATGATCCAAGCTAATGTTGGATTCTAATGTCATGCCTTTATAGTTACGATCTGCCACATGACCAATAATCGCTTTTGCGCTTTCATTTTCATCTAGCTCTTCAATTAAGATATCTTCTGGGCGTAATAAGACTTTGAGTTTTTGCTCAGCGACCACATCAAGATGAGTATAAATATCACAAATTCGGCCTTCTACATTGGCGCGAACCCGTTTTTCATCAACCCGTTCTAACACAGTTGCATTGAAAATATTGATCTCACCAATAAACTTGGCCACGAACAGATTTTTTGGTTCTTCATAAATTTCACGTGGGGAACCATCTTGTTGGATATGACCTTTACGTAACACGATAATACGATCCGACATAGTGAGGGCTTCTTCTTGATCGTGGGTGACAAAAATAAAGGTAATGCCTAATTTACGTTGCAATGCTTTGAGTTCATTTTGCATTTGCTTACGTAATTTATAATCTAACGCGGAAAGGGATTCATCAAGCAACAACACTTTTGGCTTATTCACCACGGCACGCGCAATGGCAATACGTTGTTGTTGACCACCTGATAATTGAGCAGGTTTACTGTCAGCGTATTCTTCAAGTTGTACCATACGCAATGCTTCCAATACACGAGGTTTAATTTCATCGTTAGGTACTTTTTGCATGCGTAAGCCAAATGCCACATTTTCAAAAATAGTCATGTGTGGAAATAAGGCGTAACTTTGGAAAACAGTATTGACATGACGTTTTTCAGCAGGTACATGGGTAATGTCCTCCCCGTCAAGAATAATATTGCCTGAATCTAATTCTTCTAACCCAGCAAGTAAACGTAAAACAGTCGTTTTACCACAACCAGATGGACCTAGAATGGTTAAAAACTCACCATTGTTGATTGTTAAGTTAAAATTTTCAATGATGGTTTTCTCACCATAAGATTTAGTAATAGAACGAAGCTCAATAATAGGCTTGTGTTGAACTGAACTTTCCACTAGCTTTGGTTTTCTCCCTAATGTACCAATGTAGGTATTGAGTAGAAATAAATGCCAACAGAAAAGCTGTTGGCGCTTACGATTAAAAAATAAATGCTAATGATATAGCTATTGCTCAATAAATAAAAGGGATTTTGTAAAAAATTTAAAAGACCACATAAGGCCTGTTTTACGTAAAAACGAGTTGTTTTTATTTGGATTTTCTTGTTGTGCTGGCAAACAGGCTTTTTCGTAAAATTAACGCGAAAAGTTGTGGTATATCAAGGAAGAAGGAGAGATTTGCCGTTAGACTGACTTCATTCTTTTATTGGAGAGCCAGTTTTATGTTAAACCAACAGCAAACTTATAAGTTATTAGAGCGTTTTTTACACTATACAACCTATGATACTCAATCAAAAATGGGCGCTAAACTCTCACCGAGTTCACCAGGCCAATTAAAACTGGCGAAGCATTTACAACAAGAATTATTTGCGCTTGGCTTACAAGATATCGATATCTCTAAACACGCTGTTGTGACGGCTTTCCTTCCCTCTAATGTGGATCCTTCTTCCCCCACCATTGGCTTGATTGCACATTTAGATACGGCAACACAATGTAGTGGTAAAAATGTGCAAGCGGAAGTGATTGAACATTACCGTGGGGGGGATATTGCGTTAGGGGTAGGCGATGAGTTTATTAGCCCTGCCCATTATCATTTTTTGCATCAATTGATTGGCAAGACACTTGTGGTTGCGGATGGTAATACTTTGTTAGGGGCAGATAACAAAGCCGGAATTGCAGAAATTATGACCGCACTTGCAGTATTAAAAGAAGAAAATATTCCACATTGTAATATTCGCGTGGCCTTTACACCTGATGAAGAAATTGGTTTGGGGATGCAATTTTTTCCGTTGGATAAATTTCAATGTGACTGGGCTTATACCATTGATGGTGGTGAGGTCGGTGAATTAGAGTATGAAAATTTTAATGCGGCAACCGCGATTGTGACGATTGAAGGGGTCAATATCCATACGGGTTCGGCAAAAGACAAAATGATTAATGCACTGACACTGGCCTGTGAGTTTCAACAAGGATTTCCACCAGATCAAACGCCAGAGCGAACGGAAGGGAAACAAGGTTTTTATCATCTCAGCCACTTTAGTGGGCAGGTGGAAAAAGCCGAGTTACATTATTTGATTCGGGATTTTGACAGGGTCAGATTTGAGCAACGTAAAGTTTTTATTCAGCAACTTGTTGAACATTTTAATCAGCAAAAACAATTAAAAAAACCGATCACGCTTGAAATGAAAGACAGTTATAAAAATATGAATGAAGTCGTGCAAACCGTGCCACAGTCGGTAGAATTGGCCGATAAAGCCATGCGAGCATGTGGGATTGAACCCATTCATAAAGCCATTCGAGGTGGGACCGATGGGGCGTGGTTAGCAGAACAAGGACTAGCCTGCCCAAATATTTTTACTGGTGGATACAATTTTCATAGTAAACATGAATTAATTACATTAGAAGGCATGCAAAGTGCAGTCAATGTGATGATGACAATTGCTAGACTGGCAACAGGTATTTAAATGAAAACAGAAAATAACATGTATGTTAAAAAAGACCGCACTTGAGAATAAAAGTGCGGTCTTTTTTTCGGTTATTTAGGCAAGGCGCCTGAGTGCCATTGTTGTGCCTCTTGAGGGCGTTTTACTTGCAGTAAAAAGTGCTGGTTGGCTTTTGCCGCAGGTTGAATCACTGTGCTAGCAGGTGTGGAAAACGCTATTCCCCCTTTTAATAATTGTTGTACTGTTCCTGTGTTGACTTCTGCACCGCGTAAGCTGAAATTAAAGTCATAGCCTGCCGCAATCCAGAATTCTGAATTTTGACGGACAAGATGCTGGTATTTTCGTGCAATAATAATATGCACAAACACGCGATCGCCGAGTTCATTTAGGCTGATGTGGTTGATTTTGCCGACCTCAACGCCACGATAGAGAATAGGGGAACCAACCGTAATATTCAACGCATCATGCGTTTCTAACACCAATGACAAGCCTTGCGTGTATTTATTATTGCTACGAGGGGCGGATTGTAGCAGCGTAAACTGGGTTTTGCCTTTACCTTGACCGATTTCAACATCAATATAGGGTTGCAGCAAGCTGTCTAGATTTTCAATGCTCGCTGCAGAAATTTGAGGGGAAATAAGCGTGAAACGGCTCCCTTCTTTTGCGATCAACGACATGTATTGTGGCTTGATCAAGGCTTTTGCGATGACTTTATTGCTTTTCGTCTCTAAGTTTACCGCGCTAATTTCACCAATATTTAAACCAAGATAACGTAACGGCATGCCTTGACTTAAATTCGTTGCATCTTCTGTGATAAAGGTGAGTTGTTGGCCGACAGATTTTGCGCGTAATTCATCGGGATACAGTATTGTTGTACTTGCGTGACCAATATTATCAAAGCTAATTGCACCTTTTAAGGCGCGTGATATCGGGGAGGCTTGAATACTGATGCCTTGTGTACTGATGTCCACTTTGGTCGCGCTTTCGACCCAAAAGACACTTTTATTGGTTAAAAGTGTTTGATATTTGGGATAAATAAATACATCGACTTCAAATGTGTTGGCTTTTGGTCGCACAGCTAAAATCTTGCCGACTTCATATTGGCGATATAATACGACAGATCCGACATTGATATTAGGTAATCGCTCAGAGTTCAAGGTCAGTGTCGGGGTTAAATTAGCATCGGTAATACCAGCTTCCGCATAAGCACGATCTTTATATAGTGGGTACTGAGTGAGAGGTTGTCCTGCTTTTTGTTTGCCAGCAAGGACACGCACACCACCTTGTAGCCATTTCTCTGGTGACGCGGCTTCAAAGCGTAAGCCGTTCGCATCAAGGTTGATATCTAATTGTGATGCCGCAATAAACTGGCTATCTTGATGAATCAAATGACGATATTTTTCTGCAATAGCCACTTTGAAATTCACGCCATTAACATTGAGGTCTTGTTGAATAATTTCCCCTATCGTGACATCGTTATAATAAATCGCTTGTCCTTCACTGACCCCGTAGGTTTCTGGCGCACTTAAGGTGAGGACCAACGTGTTAGGCTGTTGTAATAGGAGCTCATTCTCTTTGATCACAGTGAAGGCAGTTTTAGGTTCACCGACTCCGGCAAGGACTTCAAAATATTCGCCACGAAGCAGTTGTGGCAGATTTGTCAGATCCGCCAAGCTAGGTTTTTTATTGTGTAAGACAATATGTGTTTTGCTCGTGAATAATTCAGATAGCAGAGGATCAATTAAGAGCTTACCTTGCAATAAAGTAGGTTGATCTTCGACAGTGGTTAATTCGGACAGTACGCCGATTTGTTTATTTTGATAATAAACCCCTGTTTGCCCTGTTTGTAAGCCAGTGGTATGAGGAATATTGACGTCAATGACGATACCGCGTTTAGCCGCATTAAAATTGGCATAGAGCGTGAATTTATCATGGTTTTCGGCGGCTTCGCTGTTTGTCGGTGAGTCAAAGGCGACCGCACCTTGTACAATCGCATTTAAGCTATCCACGTTAATGTTAATACCGGACAGACCAATTTGCGCATCAATCCCACTAATGTTCCAAAAGTGGCTATCTTTTTTGACGAACTGTGCATAGGCTTTATCAATCACAATATTAATTGAGACTTTTTTACCGTCTTCAATAAAACGATAGTCATACACTTTGCCAACGGGTAACTTTTTAAAATAAACTGATGCACCAATGGAAATTGAACCGAGATCATCGGCAAGTAAGTGAACTAACAAATCGCCATCATCGACTTGGGCAATTGGCCCTTCTGTTTCGGCGATAAATTCATCTTCATTTTCTCCATCACCGGGTTGCAAGGTAATATAGTTACCCGAAACGAGCGCATCTATGCCGGAAATACCAGCTAAGGACGCACTGGGTTTGACCAACCAAAATTTGGTGTTCTTACGTAATACGGTTTTGGCTTCTGGATAAATGTTCGCGACGACTTCAACTTGCTTTAAGTCTTTTGTAAAATTGACTTTCTTCACAACCCCAATTTGCAAGCCTTGGTAACGGACTTGCGTTTTGCCTGCCACCAGCCCTTCTCCATTGGCAAACGTGATGCGAATAGTGTGCCCTTGTTCTTGAATAATTTGGAAAAATAAGAGTGCACCAATACAAAGGGCTACAAAAGGCAGTAACCAAAAAGGTGAAATACGTCTGACTTGTTTTAAATGAGCAGGTATGCTGCTGTGCGTTTTTGCCTGCGTGTTATCGTGTTGTTTGTTTGTCATAAATTTTCCAAAGTAATCGACTATCAAATTGTGAAGTAGAAATCATCGTTAAAAAGACCGCAATGCCAAAATAAAATGCCGCAGGCCCAACAGAAAAATCGATAATCTGTCCGCGGGTAACTAAAGACATCATAAGGGCTAACACAAAGAGGTCAAGCATAGACCAACGTCCGACAAAATGGACAAAGTGGAGCAGTCGCATTTGCCATTTGATTGAATGCCTTAATTGAAAGTGCACACAAACCAATAAATATAACATAATCATAATCTTACTGATGGGGACAAAAATACTGGCCACAAACACTATAAATGCGACAAAGTAACTGCCCATATCAATAAAACTTAATACACCGGACATTAAGGTATCCGCACTGGGCGCACCATTGACATACACCACAGAAATAGGGAGTAAATTGGCGGGGAAAATCATGATAATGCCGGCAATTAAGGTGGCCCATGTGCGTTGTAACTTAATCTGCGGAGATAAGTGTAGAGTAGAATGACAACGAGGGCAAATTGCGCGCTGTTTGTGATCATGCATCGCATGAGCAAAACTGTACTGGCATTCAAAACAGTAGTGCGGTTTATTATCTTGTGGAATCACACGTAGAGAATGTTGCTGTGGATAAAATTCATTCCACAGTTCCTTTGGATTTAACTTGATAAAAAGCAAAGTCGTTAAAAGGGCAGTGAAAACAAAAGCAATCAGATAAATATCAATTTCTAATGTGGCATATTCTTTCACTTTAAACATGGTGACGGCTAAAGCCACTAAATAAACATCAAACATCACCCAAGGTTTAATATGTGCGAGCGAAATTAAAAGATTACGTGGCTTGACCTTCAGTAATTGTGCGAGTCGTAAAAGTAAGACAAGCAATGCAAAAGAAATAGGCATAAATACCGCACAAATAAACACTAAAAAGGCCGTGTAGGGGTAACCTTGCGTAGCCATTTTCCAAACCCCACCCCAAACCGATGCATCAATTTTAGTGCCTAATAAATCAATGCTAAGTAGGGGAAATTTTAACGCAAAGGGCATTAAAATAAGAATGGATAGGGCAATCATGGCACAACGATGAAGGCTCCAACGATCAGTCGTTTTGATCACATGATGACAACGAGGACATTCAGCCGCTTGTTCGCTTTGCAGTGTCGGAAGAGACACTACCGCATCACAATCTGAGCAACAGGCTAATTCATGAAGAGGGCGTTGAGCTGTATTTTTTGTCATTCAATTAAATGTTGGGTTTAATAAACAGGGTCACATTCTATCCTGTCTAAAAAATTTTGGAAATATCCCTTTCAGAGAATCTCGAGGATGTCTTGCTGTTAAGGATGAGATTTTTTTGAACGTAAATTAATGTATTTGTGTGAGGATATAATTGTCATTTTTTCTGAAAGTGAGCTAAACTATGCCGAGTTTTTCTATTTAAAAATTGACACTCAGGAAAAAAGAATGACCGACGTCCAGAAATTAACGAATAATAAAGAAGTGATTGCCTATTTAGTGGAAAAATTTCCACTTTGTTTTTCATTAGAAGGGGAAGCAAAACCGTTAAAAATTGGTATATTCCAAGACTTAGCTGAGGCATTGCAAAATGATGAACGTGTAAGTAAAACCCAATTACGTCAAGCATTACGTGCATATACGTCAAATTGGCGTTATTTGCACGGCTGTAAAACTGGCGCTGAGCGTGTTGATTTACAAGGCAATGCATGTGGTATCTTAGAACAAGAACATGCTGAGCATGCGGCTCAACAGCTCGCAGAAGCAAAAGCTAAAGTTGCCGCGATGCGTGCTGCAGAGAAAGCTGCGCAACCTGACAAAAAACGTCCTGCTCGTCGTGTTGGCACAAAAGGACAAAAAACGAAAGAAACACCAGTCAATAAAACCAAAGTAGTACGTAAGCCAAAAGTAACGTTAAACGCGATTGATTTGGCAACCTTACAAAAAGGTGATCGTGTGAAAGTGAAAGTGAGTGAGAATGCAAAACAGGCGATAGTGCTTGAAGTCATAAAAGACTCTGCACGTGTGCAATTAGAAAATGGCTTAGTGATCAGTGTTGCGGTCGAACATTTGTTTGCATAAGATGAAATAAGCACAAAATGCCATCAAATAAGATGGCATTTATTGTTCAAGGTAATGAATTATAAATTGTATTTTCTTTTAGGGACTTGAAATGAAATTGAGTAAAACAAAAAGTTATTTAGCAACGTTTTTGTTAAGTACTTTCTTAATAAGCTTTAATCTTGTCGAAGCAGTACAGCCGAAAATCAAATTAAGCGATATTGTGACGCCACAACCTACTGAAGAAAATCAATTAGCGACAAAACGTGCGACAACCCGTTTAACACAAAGTCATTACCGTAAATTTCAATTAAATGATGCATTTTCTGAGAAAATTTTTGATCGTTATCTTAAAGCATTAGATTTTAGTCGAAATACTTTTTTACAATCTGATATTGATGAAATGCGAGTCAATTATGCAGATAAATTTGATGAAGCATTAAATGAAGGGGATTTAAGTATTGCCTTTGCGATGTACGATTTAATGATGAAAAGACGCTACGATCGTTACAAATATGCGCTTTCTTTATTAGATAAAGAACCTGATTTATCTGGGCAAGATGAAATTGAAATTGATCGTGAGCAATCTCCTTGGCCAAAAGATAAGGCTGAACTAGATAAGTTGTGGGAACAGCGAGTCAAAAACGACATTATCAACCAAAAATTAAAAGATAAAAAATGGTCTGAGATTAAGAAACGTTTAACCAAACGTTATGACCTTGCCATTCGTCGCTTAACTCAAACCAAAGCTGATGATATTCTTCAAGTCTATTTAAATGCGTTTGCACGTGAGGTGGATCCGCATACAAGCTATTTAGCGCCAAGAACGGCTAAAAGCTTTAATGAAAGCATGAATCTTTCGTTAGAGGGGATTGGCGCGACATTGCAACAAACGGAAGATGATGGCACAACGATTAAATCATTAGTACCAGGGGCGCCTGCAGAACGGAGCAAAAAATTAAAGGCTGGCGATCGCATTATTGGTGTGGGTCAGGCAACAGGTGAAATTGAAGATGTGGTTGGTTGGCGTTTAGAAGATATTGTTGACAAAATCAAAGGTAAGAAAGGAACCAAAGTTCGCTTGGAAATTGAGCCCGCAAAAGGGGGGAAATCCAAGATTATTAGCTTAGTCCGTGATAAAGTCCGTATTGAAGATCAAGCTGCAAAGCTCACTATCAGTAAAGTGGACGGTCAAGTTGTCGCTTCAATTAAAATTCCTAGTTTTTATATTGGCTTGACTCAAGATGTGAGAAAATTACTAGCTGAAATGAAAACAAAAAAAGCAAAAGCCTTAATTATTGATTTACGTGATAATGGGGGCGGTGCCTTAACCGAAGCGGTTGGGTTAAGTGGTTTATTTATTAGCGATGGGCCGATTGTCCAAGTGCGTGATGCTTTTCAACGTATTCGTGTCCATGAAGATCCTGATAGTGAGCAAGTATATTCTGGACCTTTATTAGTGATGATTAACCGTTTTAGTGCTTCTGCTTCAGAGATTTTTGCCGCAGCAATGCAAGATTATAATCGTGGCATTATTATTGGGCAGAATACTTTTGGTAAGGGCACAGTACAGCAAAGTCGCTCATTAAATTTTGCATTCGATGCTAATCAAGAGCCCTTAGGTTTGATTCAATATACTATTCAGAAGTTTTATCGTATTGATGGTGGAAGTACTCAATTAAAAGGGGTAGCGACAGATATTGATTTCCCTGCGGCAATTGATGCGAAAGAATATGGTGAGGAAAAAGAAGATAATGCCTTACCTTGGGATAAAATTCCTGCAGCAAATTACTTGGAAGTGGCACAAGCGCGTGATGCGGTCGCGTTCTTAACACCAAAACATATTGAACGTATGGCTAAAGATCCTGAATTTGTCGCATTAAACGAAGAACTTAAAATTCGTGATGAAAGAAATGCGTTAAAATATTTGTCATTGAATTATCAAAAGCGTAAAGTCGAAAATGATAAAGATGATACGAGACGTTTAAAAGACTTAAATGCACGTTTTAAACGCGAGGGCAAAAAACTGTTAAAAAATCTGGATGATTTAGCAAAAGACTATGAAGCACCCGATTTTTATTTGAAAGAAGCAGAAAAAATGGCAGCAGATCTTATTCAGTTTGAAATCGAAAAACGTGGTATGAATCAGAAAAGCACAAATTAGTTTTATTTTGACCGCACTTTCATCATGAGAATGGCGGTCATTTTCTCATTTATGTTAAGGAACTCTGTGATGTTAAAGATGAAATCATTTAAATTTGCACAATTCGCCTTGCTGTTTTCTTGTGCTTGTTCAGCAGCGGTATTTGCTAATCAAGACCCCTTATCCACCCAACCTAATCCCATTATTGATACGGCACAAGAAGCCGATCTTTTAACACGTCAACAGCTTGAGTTAGAAGCTAAAGCCATTGAAGCACAGTTAGCGGCAGAAAAAAAACTAGAAGAGGCGCGTCTTGCTGCAGAAAAACAAGCGCTTGCAGAACAAACACTAACGGATAAGTTAGGATCAATTGAATTACAGTTTAAGTCAGCTGTTGCCAAGATTTATGCAGATAACGAGTTCCAATTGCTTTGGCAAGATAAGGCAATGGAACAACAATTTTTACGTGAGTATGCAACCTTAGTACTCAGTGGGATTTCTAAGAAAGCTTCTGCGATCCTTGAACAGATTGACGCAATGCAAAAAGGAAGTTTTGAACGGGATGCATTACTCACAGATACCTTTTTAGATTACATGTATTATGCGAACAATGTGAGTAAATCTGCTCAAAAGTGGTTGTATAGCGCGAACAACTATAAGCCCGCATTACCGCGTGATGAACAGATCCATGCTTGGTTATCTGCTGTGGCAATGGGAAAAGGTACGGATTTTTTAACCTCACTTTCAACACAAAATCCATTATATCATCAGACGATTGCGTTACTGCCTTCCTTATTTAATGCCGAGAATATGGATCATGAAAAACAGGCACAATTATATAAAATAGCGATTAATGCACAACGTTTACGTGTTATTCCTGCTTTCGATAATGGCTTATTTGTCAATATTCCAAGTTACCAGCTGAATTATTATCGCGATGGTAAGCTGATTTTGACGTCAAAAGTGATTGTGGGTAAGAAAGCGCGTAAAACCCCTGTACTTTACAGTAAATTAAGTGATGTTGTCGTGAATCCACCTTGGAACGCGCCAACGCGTTTAATTAATGAAGATATCATTCCACGTGTACGTAAAGATCCAAGTTATATTTATCGTAATGGTTATACGATTATCGATAGTAAAGGAAGAACGATTGATCCTTATACGATTGATTGGGAAAATATGACAGCAAAAAAATTCCCATACCGTTTACGTCAAGTCCCAGGGGACAGTGCATTAGGGAATTTCAAGTTTAACATGCCAAGTTCGGATGCAATTTATTTACACGACACCCCAAGCAGAGGCTTGTTTGCAAAGAAAGATTTGGCATTAAGCTCAGGTTGTATTCGGGTAGAAAAAGCGGATGAATTAGCTAGCGTCCTGTTAAAAGAGGCAGGCTGGAGTGAAGAACGTAAAATGAATACGGTAAAAAGCCGTAAAACGATTTCGGTCAATGTCGCGTCTCATAATCCAGTCTTTTTATATTATGTGACAGCGTGGGTTAATAATGGTAAAACCCATACACTACCCGATATTTATGGCTATGATGTCACCCCAAATTTAAGCTACATTAATTGGGCCGTTGTTAAAAAGTATTTAAATTAGTCAGATTCTTGTCACAAATTGAACACATTTCCCCTTTCTTTTTGGGGGAAAATAGGTAAAATAGATGCGTTTTGTTCTTGAGTAAGAACGAATGTTAATTACGTTGGTCAAACTAAACATGAAATAAGATAGAGAAATTGACATAATGAATAGTATTAACCATACTCGCCGTAAATGGTTATCTTTAGGTGGAATTGTATTAGGGGCATCTTTACTCCCTAATAGTTTGTTAGCTGCTGTTTCAACCCCCAAGCCGCGTATTTTACGTTTTAGAAATATTAATACAGGGGAGAAATTTGGCGCGGAATTTTTACCAACGAAGGGATTTTCACCTGTTGCACTAAAGAAGTTGGATTATTTAATGCGTGATAAACGTAATAATCATATGCATAGAATGGATCCAAAACTGTTTTTAAAATTTTATCGCTTACAAGCGAACTTAGGTTTGCGTAATACTGAAATTCAAGTGATTTGTGGTTATCGTTCTCCCGTGAGTAACGCTGCGATGCATCGTAGAAGTCGTGGCGTTGCAAGTAATAGTTACCACACACGTGGGCAAGCCATTGATTTTCGTATTGATGGTGTACCTTTAGCCAAACTTCGTCACGCAGCCGAAAAACTGAATAATGGTGGCGTTGGCTATTATCCACGCAGTAATTTTATTCACGTCGATACAGGGCCTGTTCGTACGTGGCGTGGAAGTTGATAACATAAAAGCCATATTGAACCGCACTTTTGTGCGGTTTTCTTATTATTCCATCATGGAGAGAGAGCATGAATATTGAAATTATTCCAGTCACTGCGTTTCAGCAGAATTGTTCTTTAATTTGGGACGAACAGCGTAATGCAGCCATAATTGATCCTGGTGGGGAAGCGGAAAAGCTGATTAAGCGTATTGAAGAGCTTGAGTTGAATTTACAGGCTATTTTATTGACACATGGACATCTTGATCATGTGGGGGCGGCGCCTAAATTGAAAGCGCATTTTAAGGTCGACATCATCGGGCCGAATTCACAGGATGACTACTGGTTTAAGTCATTACCCGCACAATCGCAAAAATTTGGCTTGTTTGAAATTGCTGCTTTTACGCCAGATCGTTGGTTAGATAATGAGGGGGAGATGATCAACGTTGGGGATATGCAATTTGAAGTGCTGCATTTACCAGGACATACGCCGGGGCATATTGGATTTATTGAACACAACAAGCGTATTGCTTTTACCGGTGATGTGTTATTTAAGCAAAGTATTGGGCGGACGGATTTTCAAGGCGGTGATCATGCCACCTTACTGAAAGTGATTAAAGAAAAATTATATCCTTTAGGGGAGGATATGATTATTGTGGCAGGGCATGGGCCTTATACCACAATAGGTCAAGAAAAACAGCATAATCCTTTTGTTCGTTAAAGATTACTCAACACAAAACCCCTTATGATTAAGGGGCTTTTTACGCTTGGCTAGGAGGCAAGATGTTAATGCCTACTACAACAATATAGATCACCACCATTAAGTTTCCCCTCTGATAATCAGCCTAGCTTGCTATGAAAGGGGTTGTAAAGAATGCACCTGCCAGCAAAGTGATGTGTGGCAGATGCAATAAAGTGCGGTGGTTTTGTCGTGTATTTTTAGCTTTTATCCATAGCCTCAAACAGACGTTCTTTTTCCCCCACGTAAAGCTGGCGGGGACGGACAATTTTCATATTGCCTGGTTTAAACATTTCTTTCCAATGCGCAATCCAACCTACCGTTCTTGCTAATGCGAACATCACGGTAAACATCGAGGTTGGGATACCGATAGCTTTCAGGATGATACCTGAATAGAAATCGACGTTCGGATACAACTTATGATCAATAAAATAAGGATCATTTAATGCGATACGTTCTAATTCCATGGCAACATCAAATAGTGGGTTTTGAATATTGAGTTCTTGTAATACTTCATGACAAGTTTGACGCATGACTTTGGCGCGTGGGTCATAGTTTTTATATACGCGGTGACCAAAACCCATTAATCTGAAGGGATCATTTTTGTCTTTTGCACGCGCAATAAATTCAGGAATACGATCGACTGTACCAATTTCTTCTAACATATTAATACAAGCTTCATTGGCGCCACCATGAGCAGGCCCCCAAAGTGAGGCAATGCCTGCCGCGATACAGGCAAATGGGTTCGCGCCAGAAGAGGCTGCGGTACGCACGGTTGAGGTAGAGGCATTTTGTTCATGATCTGCATGCAAAATGAAAATACGATCCATGGCACGCTCTAACACAGGGTTAACAATGTATGGTTCGCAAGGGGTCGCGAACATCATATACAGGAAATTACCCGAATAAGAGAGATGATTTTGTGGGAACATGAATGGCTGACCAATTGAGTATTTATAACACATCGCTGCTAAAGTCGGCATTTTGGCGAGTAAGCGAATGGCGGTGATTTCACGGTGCGCAATATCGTTTATATCTAAGGAGTCATGGTAGAAGGCGGCTAGTGCACCACTTACCCCACACATGATTGCCATGGGATGTGAGTCGCGACGGAAGCCATGGAAGAAACGAGAAATTTGTTCGTGAACGAGGGTATGACGACGGACTAATTGAATAAAGTTTTTGTATTCTTCTGCTGTGGGTCTTTCACCAAACAGTAATAAATGTGCCACTTCAAGGTAATCTGCATTTTTTGCCAGTTCAGCAATAGGATAGCCACGATGTAATAAAACGCCATTATCACCATCAATG
Source organism: Bisgaard Taxon 45 (assembly GCA_030783905.1). Lineage (GTDB taxonomy): Bacteria > Pseudomonadota > Gammaproteobacteria > Enterobacterales > Pasteurellaceae > Pasteurella. Next base: position 50,680 of record JAQAHH010000008.1, read on the forward strand.
TAGGTAATTTCAGAGCGACAGCATGCCGTTGACATAAAACCAGGATCGAAGGTAAACAGTTTATTTTTAACCAAAGATTGCACATCTATTGCATCATAACCAAGAGAGCCTTTGTGTACAGGTAGGTCATATTCACGTCCATCGCTAAGGGTCAGTTTTGCAGTTAATTCAGACATAAGTCATCCTTCCTTTTTATTGAGTTGTGTTTTATTGCATTTTGATTAACTATAAAGCTTAAAACCGTCAGTGTCTTCATTATTGTGAAAAAAAAATTGTAAATAAAATGTTATTTTCTAAAAGTGAGACAAAGATCAAAAAACCGTAAAAATGTTAATATCTTGTTACATAATTGTGTTGCTTATTAACGCATTTTGCTTTTTAATCGTCGTAAATAGCTTACATAAAGAAAGGATAATTGGACGGAGTTTGCGTTATAATAGTCCAATTATTCTCACTCCTTATTATTACTAAATCATTGTGTCAGGTGGTCCTAATGCAAAAAAATACCCCTATCAGCGAGTGGTTAACTTCAAGTGCTCTCGGTGGTATCAATCAGTCTTATATCGAAGAGCTTTATGAAGACTATCTTCGTGATCCCGACTCCGTCGATGCCAGTTGGCAAACTATTTTTAACTCCCTTCCGAAATCGCATACTACTGAGCAAGCCCATTCCAAAGTCCGTGATTATTTCAAACGTTTAGCCCGCGATAATTCTCCAAATGGTGTGAGTGTTATTGATCCTAATGTCAGTGCAAGACTAGTTAAATTATTGGCATTTGTGAATGCACACCGTAATCGTGGTCATTTGCATGCGAATCTTGATCCACTCAATCTTTGGCAACGTATGGACGCGCCAACATTAGATTATAAATACCATGGCTTTACAGAAAGCGATCTGGATGAAATCTTTGATGTCGGAGGCGAAATTGCTCATCGTGATAAAATTTCTTTACGCGATTTACAGACACTACTACAGCAAACTTACTGTGGCACCATTGGTCTTGAGTTTATGCATGTTAACGATGTTGAAGCAAGAACATGGTTACAAAATAAACTTGAATCGCGTTTAACACAAGCCTTTAAACAAGAAGAACAACTGCAATTTTTACAAGAATTAACCGCAGCAGACGGATTAGAGCGTTATTTAGGGGCAAAATTTCCGGGCGCAAAACGTTTCTCGCTAGAAGGCAGTGATTCGTTTATTTTATTGATGAAAGAAATTGTTCGTCATGGTAAACGCAATGGCATTGATGAAATTGCGATGGGCATGGCACACCGTGGCCGTTTGAATATACTCGTCAATGTCCTCGGCAAAAGACCATCGGAATTGTTTGATGAGTTTGCGGGTAAACACTATGGTAATGGGACGGGAGATGTGAAATATCACCAAGGATTCTCCTCTGATTTGATGACCGATGAGGGAATTGTACATTTAGTTCTCGCCTTCAACCCCTCACATTTAGAAATTGTTAGCCCTGTCGTGATTGGCTCGGTCCGTGCAAGACAAAAACGGATTAACGATCATGAAAAAGCCAAAGTGCTACCTGTCACTGTGCACGGTGACTCAGCAGTGATTGGTCAAGGGGTGGTACAAGAAACGCTCAATATGTCGGCTACACGTGGTTATAGCGTTGGTGGCACAATCCGTATTGTGATCAATAATCAAATTGGCTTTACCACCTCAAATCCACATGATACCCGTTCTACCGAATACTGTACTGACATTGCCAAAATGATTGAAGCACCAGTGATCCATGTTAATGGCGATGATCCTGAAGCGGTAGCCTATGCAGCTCGTATGGCGGTGGAATACCGTACTTTATTTAAACGTGATATTTTCATTGATTTAGTTTCTTATCGTCGTCATGGACATAACGAAGCGGATGAACCTTCCGCCACTCAGCCATTAATGTATGATCGCATTAAAAAACACCCAACCCCACGTAAAGTGTATGCGGATCGGTTAATCGCTCAAGGTGTGATTAATGAAGAAGCGGCAACAGAGCTTGTCAATCATTATCGTGATGCACTCGATCGTGGTGATTGTGTCGTCACGGAATGGCGTGAGATGGATTTAACCACCAAAGATTGGACGAAATACTTAAGCCGCGAATGGGCTGATTACGACAGTAAATTTGACCCAACACGTTTCAAAGCACTTGCACACAAAGTATGTGAATATCCTGCACAACATGAATTACATTCACGCGTCAATAAAATTTACGCTGACCGCACATTAATGGCAAACGGTGAAAAACTGTTTGACTGGGGGATGGCAGAAATTATGGCGTATGCCACCTTGTTAGATGAAGGTTATCATGTGCGCTTATCGGGTGAAGATGCGGGACGAGGCACCTTCTTCCATCGTCATTCCGTTTTACACAATCAAAAAGATGCTACCTTGTATATTCCACTTGCCAATTTACATGCTTCTCAAGGCCGTTTTGAGGTGTGGGATTCGGTCTTAACAGAAAATGCCGTGTTAGCCTTTGAATATGGTTACGCGACGACTGATCCAAAAACCTTAACCATTTGGGAAGCACAATTTGGTGACTTCGCGAACTGTGCGCAAGTGGTGATCGATCAGTTTATTAGTTCCGGTGAACAGAAATGGGGCAGAATGTGTGGCTTAGTGATGTTGTTACCACATGGCTATGAAGGACAAGGCCCAGAGCATTCATCCGCCCGTTTAGAACGTTATTTACAACTTTGTGCACAGCAAAATATGCAAGTTTGCGTGCCTTCAACGCCAGCACAAATTTATCACTTATTGCGCCGTCAAATGGTGCGTAAAGTACGTCGTCCGTTGGTGGTAATTTCACCAAAATCCTTATTGCGTCATCCATTAGCGGTATCAACGATGGAGGAATTAATTGATGGTAAATTCCAAAATGTCATTCCTGAAGTAGATGCACTCGATCCAAAACAAGTCAGACGGGTGGTGATGTGTTCGGGCAAAGTGTATTACGATTTATTAGAGCAACGTCGTAAAAATAAGCAAACGGATGTGGCAATTATTCGTATTGAGCAGCTTTATCCTTATCCACATGAGGAAATGCAACAAGTTTTAGCGGATTATGGTCATGTTAGCGATTATGTTTGGTGCCAAGAGGAACCATTGAACCAAGGGGCATGGTATTGTAGCCAACATAATTTTGTGTCATCTATTCCTGAACATGGTAAGTTGCGTTATGTCGGACGCCCTGCTTCTGCATCGCCTGCAGTAGGCTATATGTCGTTACATAATGAGCAACAAACCGCATTAGTAAATGAAGCATTAGCTTAATGAAAAGTATGGTAATATTTTTTTAAAATAAAGCGCACTTTTCGCAAAAATAAAACGGATAAAAAGGAAAGAAAAATGAGTAATTTTGAGATTATCACGCCCGACTTACCAGAATCTGTCGCGGATGCAACAGTCGTTACTTGGCACAAGAAAGTAGGGGATATGGTAAAACGTGATGAGATTTTAGTTGAAATTGAAACAGATAAAGTGGTACTTGAAGTCCCTGCACAATCGGACGGTGTACTTGAAACGATCATTGAAGCAGAAGGCGCGACGGTTGTCAGTAAACAGTTATTAGGTAAACTATCAGCGCTCGCTGTCGCGGGTGGTGTCACCAAAGAAACGGTTGCGACGCAAGAGCCTACGCCAGCAGATCGCTATAATGCGAATTTAACCTCAGAACCCGTTGGTGCAGATTCAGTGAGTCCAGGGGTGCGTCGTTTATTGGCGGAACATGAGTTAAGCGCAGAAGCGATTAAGGGGAGCGGTGTGGGCGGACGTATTACACGTGAAGATGTCGAGAAAGTGATTGCCCAGCAAGTGCATAACGAATCAAATAAAGAGACAGAGCCTACTTTTATCGTGGGGCACCGTGAAGAGAAACGTGTGCCAATGACACGTCTGCGTAAACGTATTGCAGAGCGTTTATTAGAAGCAAAAAACAATACTGCAATGTTAACCACATTTAATGAAGTGGACATGGCCCCGATTATGACCTTGCGTAAAACCTATGGTGAGAAGTTTGAAAAACAACATGGCACCCGTCTCGGTTTTATGTCGTTCTACATTAAAGCAGTAGTGGAAGCGCTAAAACGCTATCCTGAAGTCAATGCCTCCATTGACGGTGATGATATCATTTATCACAACTATTTTGATATCAGCATCGCGGTATCGACACCACGTGGTTTGGTGACACCAGTATTGCGCAATTGCGATAAATTAAGTATGGCAGAGATTGAAAAAGAAATTAAAGCGCTTGTTGACAAAGGTCGTGACGGCAAATTAACGGTGGAAGATTTAACGGGTGGTAACTTCACGATTACTAACGGTGGAGTGTTTGGTTCACTGATGTCTACACCAATTATTAACCCACCACAAAGTGCCATTTTAGGCATGCATGCGATTAAAGATCGTCCTGTGGCAGTGAATGGGGAAGTGGTGATTCGTCCGATGATGTATCTCGCATTATCCTATGATCACCGTTTAATCGATGGTCGTGAATCGGTCGGTTTCTTAGTCACAATTAAAGACTTGTTGGAAGATCCAACCCGTTTATTGTTAGAAATCTAAATCGTTGCTAAGCAAGTGCGGTCAATTTACAAAAAAGTAAAACCAGACCGCACTTTTTATCCCCATGAGTAAGATCAGCTTAAAGGTAAAGATGAAAAATCCTGTTTCTTGGTTTGAAATCCATGTAGAAAATCTACAACGTGCAAAACAATTTTATCAAGCCGTGTTTCAGTTCCCCTTAATAGATGGTGATTGTCCTTCGGGAGAGAATATATCGGTTTGCTTTTTTTCAACAGATTATGCGCAATATGGCATTGGTGGCATGTTATACGAAGATAAACACTTTCCTGTTGTCAGAGGAAATAATTTTACCCTTTTCTTTTCTTGTGAAAACTGTACTATCGAAGCAGAACGTGCCGTGAAATTTGGCGGTAAGTTATTACAAGAAAAAACAAGTATTGGCGATGAAGGCTTTTATGCGGTTATTGAAGACTCTGAAGGTAATCGAATTGGATTACATTCAATGCAGTGATTCAAGGCATTTGGCGCGTTGAATAAAGGTTTCTGCCATTTCTTACGATAAACGAACTCGCTTTGAATATGAGATGAGAATATAAAAATAAGGAAGACGATGCTATGAATCTACATGAGTATCAAGCGAAACACATTTTTACAGAATACCAATTGCCAGTGGGTAAAGGTTATGCTTGTAGAAACGCAGATGAAGCTGCAGAAGCAATAAAAAAACTCAATGGTGATGTTTGGGTTGCAAAATGCCAAGTCCACGCGGGTGGACGGGGGAAAGCGGGGGGCGTGAAATTAGTCCGCAATGAAGCCGAAGTGCGAGCTTTTGCTGATCAATGGCTAGGACAACGTTTAGTCACCTTCCAAACGGATGCCAAGGGGCAACAGGTTAATACAATTTATGTGGAAGAAGGGGCGAGCATTGAACGTGAATTGTATTTAGGTGCGGCGCTTGATCGGGCTTCACAGCGTATTGTGTTTATGGTGTCTACGGAAGGTGGCGTGAATATCGAAGATGTCGCAGAAGAGACACCGCATTTATTACACCAAATGGCAATTGATCCCTTAACTGGCGGCATGTCATATCAAGGGCGTGAGCTTGCCTTTAAATTAGGTTTAAAAGGCGATCAAGTTAAACAATTTGCCCATATTTTTGTGCAAATGGCAAAAATGTTTGTGGAAAAAGATTTGGTACTATTAGAAGTTAACCCATTAGTGGTGACTAAGGAAGGCCATTTATTGTGTCTAGATGCCAAAATTGTAGTCGATAGCAATGCGTTATATCGTCAACCAGCCTTAAAAGCGATGCAAGATCCAAGCCAAGAAGATCCGCGCGAGGCATTAGCGGAATCTCATCAATTAAATTATGTGGCGCTTGAAGGTAACATCGGCTGTATGGTGAATGGTGCCGGTTTAGCCATGGGAACGATGGATATTATTAAATTACACGGTGGTCAACCGGCAAACTTCCTCGATGTGGGAGGTGGGGCAACCAAAGAGCGTGTTGCTGAAGCCTTCAAAATTATTTTATCTGATCGCGCAGTAAAAGCTGTGTTAGTCAATATCTTTGGGGGAATTGTACGTTGCGATTTAATTGCAGAAGGGATTATTGCTGCGGTTAATGAAGTTGGGGTACATGTCCCCGTTGTAGTGCGTCTAGAAGGGAATAATGCACCATTAGGTCGTGAAATTTTAGCCAACAGTGGGGTGAATATTATTGCTGCGAGTACCTTAACAGATGCGGCGATTCAAGCAGTAAATGCAGCGGAGGGAAAATAAGATGTCGATTTTAATCAATAAAGAGACTAAAGTCATTTGCCAAGGTTTTACTGGCGGTCAAGGCACCTTCCACTCTGAACAAGCATTAGCTTATGGTACGCAATTAGTGGGGGGCGTCTCTCCGGGTAAAGGTGGTTCAACTCATTTAGGCTTACCCGTGTTTAATACGGTGCGTGATGCGGTTAACGCCACGGGTGCTACGGCTAGCGTGATTTATGTCCCGGCACCAGGTTGTAAAGATGCGATTTTGGAAGCCATTGATGCAGGTATTCAACTGGTAATTTGTATCACCGAAGGGATTCCAACTCTCGATATGCTACAAGTGAAACAACGCTTAACTCAAACGGGTGTACGTATGATTGGGCCTAACTGCCCAGGTGTGATTACGCCAGAAGAATGTAAAATCGGGATTATGCCAGGCAATATTCACAAAAAAGGCAAAATCGGGATTGTATCCCGTTCAGGTACGTTAACCTATGAAGCCGTGAAACAAACCACCGATGAAGGTTTTGGTCAATCTACTTGTGTGGGGATTGGTGGTGATCCAATTCCAGGGTCAAACTTTATTGATATTTTGAAACTGTTCCAAGATGACCCGCAAACTGAAGCGATTGTGATGATCGGCGAAATCGGTGGTTCCGCAGAAGAAGAAGCTGCTGCTTTTATTAAAGACTATGTGACCAAGCCCGTCGTGAGCTATATTGCCGGGGTCACCGCTCCAAAAGGTAAGCGTATGGGGCACGCAGGCGCGATTATCAGTGGGGGCAAAGGCACCGCAGATGAAAAATTCGCCGCCCTTGAAGCTGCTGGTGTGAAAACGGTGCGCAGTTTAGCGGAAATCGGCGCTGCGTTAAAAGCACTGTTGAAATAAACCGCACTTGGAGCGAGATAACAAAGAAGGCTGTTTCACACAGCCTTTTTTTTCTTTTAAAAGTCAATTACGCCAAAATCGTATCTAATTCTTGGCTGACTTCTTCTACTTTTTTCGTCCCGTCTAAACGGAAGTATTTAGTGTTGCCCGCTTTCGCTTCTGCTTGGTAGTAGTCTACTAATGGTTTGGTGGTAGAGTGGTAGACTTTTAAGCGATCTAAGACGGTTTCTGGTTTATCGTCGGCACGAATGATTAAGTCTTCGCCCGTAACGTCATCTTTCCCTTCCACTTTTGGTGGGTTATAAACGACGTGGTAAGTACGACCTGAGGCTTGGTGTACACGACGACCACTCATGCGCTCTACGATCACGTCATCTGGTACATCAAACTCTAAAACGTAATCAATTTGGATCCCCGCGGTTTTTAATGCATCCGCTTGTGGAATGGTGCGAGGGAAGCCGTCTAATAAAAACCCTTTTGCGCAGTCGGCTTGGGCAACGCGCTCTTTCACTAATGAAATGATTAAGTCATCTGGCACTAATTGACCCGCATCCATTAAGGTTTTCGCTTGTTTACCTAATTCTGTCCCCGCTTTAATCGCTCCACGCAACATATCACCCGTTGAAATCTGTGGAATGCCAAATTTATTCATAATAAATTGTGCTTGTGTCCCTTTCCCCGCACCCGGTGCACCTAATAGGATAATTTTCATAATAACCTCATTGATGAGTAAAATAGTCAGATTTTTTACCGCACTTTATACATCGTGTCACAATGTGCGGTGTGATTTTTCATTGTTTTTTAGAATAAAACAAAACGGTTTATGGTTGCTGAATTTGATTCAAATGTCAACCATTTGCCAGTTTATGCACGTTGCTCCGTCGATTGCCAAGGTGCGACTTTAAACAACATTAACATGCCAGGGATGGCGGCAACGAAACAGATCCAGAAAAACGTATAGTAGCCATAATTCGACACAATAACGCCTGAAAAGGCACTAAATATCTTGCTCGGAATGGCGGATAAACTGGTAAAGATGGCTAATTGTGTCGCGGTATAAAGTGGATTGGTTTCTCGCGCCATAAATGCCACAAACGCTGCCGTACCTAATCCAACACCGATATATTCGCCAATAATGACTGTCGTGAGGACAAAGAATTCAAAGGAGCCAATCGTCTCAAATCGGCCATAACTTGCCATCCAAACAAAGCCTAAGATCGTGATTAACTGCACAAAACCAAATAACCAGAGTGAACGATTAATCCCTAAACGGAGCATAATGATGCCACCGATCATTCCTGAAATAATGGATGCCCAGAGTGAGTTTAATTTCACCACTGTGCCGATATCGGTTTTACTAAAGCCCATATCTATAATGAATTTGGTTTGCAAAGAGGTGGCAAGGGAATCGCCGAATTTATACAAGAAAATAAAGAAGATCAATCCTAAAGCAGACGCCACACCTTTACGTGAGAAGAACTCTTTAAAGGGTAAAACAAAGGCGTGATAGAACGGCAAAGTGCGGTCGATATGTGGCACATTTGGCTCTTTACTCAAAAATAGTGATAAGATTAACCCTGGAATCATAAATAGTGCCGTGAAAATAAACACCACATCCCAAGGTAGGCTGTCGGCTAAAATGAGTGATAATCCGCCTGGAATTAACCCCGCAATACGGTAAGCGTTAACGTGAATAGCGTTACCTAAACCGAGTTCTTCATCTGTTAAAATTTCGCGCCGATAAGCATCAATCACAATATCTTGCACCGATGAGAAGACTGCAATGGATGTGGAAATGACCGCGACAATGGTGATATTTTTAACAGGATCATATTGACCAAGCAAGGCAAGCAAGGCCAACAAAGCGACCTGTGTTATGAACATCCAACTACGACGTCGCCCTAAAAAGGCAGGGTAATAACGGTCAAGTAATGGCGAAATCATAAATTTCCAGGTATAAGGAAAACCAATTAAGGTAAAGAAGCCAATAGTTTTGACATCGACATTACTGGAGGCAAGCCAAGCAGGTACCATTTGAATGAGCACATACAATGGCAAGCCTGAAGTGAAGCCGGTAAAAATACACAGCAACATATTTCTGCTGAAAATTTGGGATAATAAACTCGGTTTTGCGGTTTGCATAATTAATCTCGGTAGCCTTTAGGGTTCTTTTTCTGCCAATGCCACGTGTCTTTCATCATTTGCTCAAGTCCACGTTCAGCCGTCCAACCCAATTCTTTTTTCGCAAGGTTGGGGTCAGAATAGCAAGTCGCAATATCGCCAGGACGACGATCCACTAATTTATAAGGGATCTTGATGTCGTTGACTTTTTCAAACGCCTGTACCATATCTAACACGGAATAACCGGTACCTGTACCCAAATTATAAATATGTAAGCCGGCATCCCCTTCGTGACGATCAAGGGCTTTAAGATGACCAATCGCTAGATCGACGACGTGGATATAGTCACGCACACCTGTACCATCATGGGTATCATAATCGCTACCGAAAACAGACAGTTGTGGCAGTTTGCCAATAGCGACTTGACTAATGTAAGGCAATAAATTATTTGGGATACCGTTAGGATCTTCACCAATTAAGCCACTTTCGTGCGCACCTACTGGATTGAAATAACGTAAAATCGTCATACTGAATTCTGGTGTGGCTTTCGCAATGTCCGTTAAAATCTGTTCCACCATCAATTTTGAAGAACCATAAGGATTGGTGGTCCCCCCCACTTTGCAGCTTTCTGTGATTGGAATAATTTCAGGATCGCCGTATACCGTCGCAGAGGAACTAAACACAAAATTCCAAACGCCTGCTTTTTTCATTTCTTGAATCAGGACTAAAGAGCCCGTGACATTATTCATGTAGTATTCTGCTGGTTTTTGCACACTTTCACCCACGGCTTTTAAGCCGGCAAAATGAATCACTGATTGAATGTGGTTTTCAGCAAAGATTTTTTGTAAAAGTGCGGTATCTAACACATCACCTTGATAGAATTTGGCTTGTTTGCCCGTGATTTGAGCAACACGCTCGAGGGATTTTGGAGAGGAATTACAAAGATTATCTAAAACAACAACATCTTTATTTGCATTAAGTAGTTCAACGACGGTATGCGAGCCAATATAGCCTGCACCACCAGTTACGAGAATCGCCATATTATGTCCTTAGTTGCCTGCGTTATTTGATAAAAGAATAAGTAGTATAGATCTTTTGCGAATGCAGGGAAAGCACTATCCCCCCACCTTACTAATATAGGGAGAAAGACTGATTAAACAGTTTGTTACCTCTCACACTGCATGAGGTAGGCATTTATGCCTAAATTTAGCTTTCTTGTTAAAATGTTCGCAAACGGTTACGCAAACGTTTACTCTTGACAAAAATAGCGTAGAATATGCGCTTATTTTTTTATTTACTAGGTTAACTTTAAGGAAACAATATGTCGTTAGAAAACCATTTTGAGATGACAAAACGTGGCTCAAATGTGCGTCAAGAAATCATTGCCGGTTTAACCACCTTCTTAGCCATGGTGTATTCGGTAATTGTGGTACCCAATATGTTAGGTGCAGCAGGCTTTCCTGCAGAATCTGTGTTTATCGCGACCTGTTTAGTGGCAGGTTTAGGTTCATTATTGATCGGTTTATGGGCAAATGTACCTATGGCGATCGGGTGTGCGATCTCCTTAACGGCATTTACAGCATTTAGTTTAGTGTTAGGGCAACAAGTCAGCATTCCTGTCGCATTAGGGGCTGTTTTCTTGATGGGGGTGGTGTTTACTGTTATTTCTGCCACTGGGATTCGTGCTTGGATTTTACGCAACTTGCCAAGTAGCATTGCACATGGCGCAGGGATTGGTATCGGTTTATTCCTTTTATTAATTGCGGCCAATGGCGTGGGGTTAGTGGTGAGTAATCAAGCGGGCTTACCAGTAAAAATGGGCGAATTTACCTCATTCCCAGTATTAATGTCATTAATTGGTTTAGCATTGATTATTGGTTTAGAAAAAATGAACGTAAAGGGCGCCATTTTATGGGTGATTATTGCGATTACTCTCGTCGGCTTGGTTTTTGATCCGAATGTTAAATTTGGTGGCAAAATTTTTAAAATGCCAACTTTTGGTGAACATTCCTTATTCCTTGAATTAGATTTAATGGGTGCATTACAACCGGCTATTTTACCCGTGGTATTTGCGCTTGTAATGACCGCAGTATTTGATGCAACGGGCACTATTCGTGCGGTAGCAGGACAAGCCAATTTATTAGATAAAGATGGACAAATTATCAATGGGGGCAAAGCCTTAACTTCAGATTCTGTCAGCAGTATTTTTTCTGGGCTTTTCGGTACTGCACCAGCTGCAGTGTATATTGAATCTGCCGCAGGGACAGCCGCAGGCGGTAAAACCGGCTTAACTGCTGTGGTAGTTGGGGTGTTATTCCTGTTAATGTTATTTTTCCAACCTTTAGCTTTCTTAGTTCCAGGTTATGCCACTGCACCCGCGTTGATGTATGTGGGCTTATTAATGTTAAGTAACGTCAGTAAGTTAGACTTTGATGACTTTATTGGTGCCATGAGTGGCTTAGTGTGCGCGGTGTTTATCGTGTTAACAGCAAACATTGTCACCGGAATTATGCTAGGTTTTGCTACGTTAGTGATTGGTCGAATTGTGTCTGGCGAAGTGAAAAAACTCAATGTCGGTACCGTAGTGATTGCGGTTGCATTAGTGGCATTTTACGCTTGTGGTTGGGCGATTTAAACGTTAATAGTGCCAGTATAATAGGCAAGTCAAAAATAGTCGCCTTGAAGGCGACTATGTGCTGAATTTGATAACAACAGCGTTATTCTCCGCTTAGCGAAAATACGTTGTCTTTCATTTTTTCTCTGACTGCGGTTGGGTAAGTCCCCGGCACCAAAATATCCGTGCTGACATCTTTTAAGTGACGATGACCCGTAAACGCCATGGAGATATCCATCTCTTTGTAAAAAATGTCCAGTAAACGGCGTACGCCATCTTCGCCATACGCGCCGAGACCATATAAAAAGGCTTTACCTGTCATAAAACCTCGCGCGCCCATGGCCCAGGCTTTCAACATATCTTGTCCGCTTGTAATGCCGCTATCTAGCCAGACCTCAATCTGATTCCCTACCGCACTCACTATATTTGGTAAGGCTTGAATCGAAGACAAGGCCCCGTCTAGCTGACGCCCGCCATGGTTGGATACCACAATGGCATCAGCACCGGATTTCACCGCCATTTCGGCATCTTCTGGTGTCATGATCCCTTTAATGATCAGTTTACCCCCCCATAATGTTTTAATTTCTGCCACATCATCCCAACTTAAACGCGGATCAAATTGTTCTGAAGTCCATGACGTGAGTGAGGATAAATCACCCACATTTTTGGCATGACCAACAATATTACGGAAGGTACGGCGTGGCGTACCGAGCATTTTTAAGCTCCATTCCAATTTGGTGGCGAGATTTATCCAATTTCGCAAGGTGGGTTTAGGTGGCGCGGATAAGCCATTTTTAATGTCGCGGTGGCGTTGTCCGAGTACTTGTAAATCGGCTGTCAGAATCAACGCCGAACACTGAGCTGCTTGCGCACGTTTTATCAAATTGCGCATGAACTCACGATCACGCATCACATAGAGTTGAAACCAAAATGGTGCGGTTGTATGTTCTGCCACATCTTCAATGGAGCAAATTGACATGGTAGAAAGTGAAAAAGGAATGCCGAACTTTTCTGCCGCTCGTGCCGCATGGATTTCACCGTCAGGATGAACCATGCCAGTAAAGCCAGTTGGCGCAATAGCCAATGGCATGTTGACTCGCTGACCAATCATCGTGCTTTCTAGTGAGCGATCTTCCATATCCACTAACACACGTTGACGGAGCTTAATTGCCTGAAAATCCTTGCTGTTGGCATGCAATGTACTTTCAGTCCAAGATCCAGACACAACATAGTCATAAAACATTTTGGGCACTTTGCGTTGTGCAACACGGCGTAAATCTTCAAGGCAAGTTATTTTTGATAAATCTTTCATATAATCCTCATCTAAGTATCCATTCTTATTTAATGATATTGATTATCATTAATTTTAATTATAGAGAAAAATGCTATTTCAACAACTTATTTTTTACAAAAATGACATAATGAATTAACAAAATGGTGTGCATAGGCGCTCAGTCTGTCAATTATGAGCACCGTTGATTCTATTGAACCGCTAGGCAAGAGTAAGGAGGGGGGGGATATTAGAGAGCGTTGAAATAACCGACCGCACTTTTGAACTCGTCAGCGTAAAAAATAAGCGGGATGCGTTGACGTAACCAAACGGGCACACCATGTTGTTGCCAGAGTTTTTTAATGTCTTGATTGGCTTGAGTTGGACTTAAACGCACTTTACCTGAATAGCGAAAACGTACTTCGATACGTTCTTCTGTTAAAGGTAATAGGCTAGTGAGGGTGTGTTGTGGATGAGCCCAAGTTATATGCAATTGCTCAGCATGTTGTTGGAGGGTCAGCGTGCCTAAATGATCGGGTAAAGTCAGCGTTTCACCAATCTGGATTGGTAAACGCAGTGATGATAAATCAGCAAAATGGGGAGTCAGATAGAGCTTATCTTGATAGCGACGGACATAATGTTCGCCCAGTTGAAATTGGGGCTGACTATCCGATTTGGCAAAAATGACATCTTGAATCAATTGACATAATTGCACTTTGGATGGCATAGGAAGTCCACATTGTCCCAACCATAAACGGAGTAACGCACGTTGTTTTAACGGAGAGAGAAGAACAAAATCATTGAGCTGAAAGGTGTGCTCAGCTTTGTCAACATGTTGTGCAAATTCAGGTTGGAGTAGCTCATTGAGTAATTGTTGTTGCTCAAAACAATGTTGTGCGCTCCGTTGTACCGCATCGTCAAAATGTGGCCAACGTTGACGTAAGCGTGGAAGGATTTCATGGCGTAAGAAATTGCGTTCATAACGGCTGTCGGTATTGCTTTCATCTTCTACCCAAGGAAAACCAGCTTGGTTGACATAATTCAGTAGCATTTGGCGTGTAAAGGTTAATAACGGACGGCAGAGAGGTAAACAATAGACTGTACTTTCCCTTTGCATTGCTCCTAGACCCGCCAAACCACTACCTCGTTTTAAAGCAAGGAAAAAGGTTTCAGTTTGATCTTGCTGATGATGCGCGGTGGCGAACATTTCATTAGGCAGAAGATGGTTACGAATGGCTTGATAACGCGCTTCTCTTGCACCGGCTTCAATCCCTTTGTGTTGTTCAATCTTGACTTGTTCTACGATGAGTGGAATGGCGACTTGTTGGCAAATTTGCTGGCAATGGGTGACCCAAGCATCTGCGTTAGCACTCAGTCCATGATGAATATGAATCGCCCTCAGCTGTAAGTGCGGTTGTTTTTCGCGAAGTTTTGCAAAGAGGAGTAAGAGGGCAGTGGAATCCAAGCCCCCACTAAAACCAATTAGAAATTGGTGTTGTGTGGCAGGAAGTTGGGCGATTTCGGCTTGGAAGTGTTGTTGTAACATGGTATTTCATCACAAAGTAAAAGGACGTTAATTCTCACGCCCTTTTTGCCAGAATTTAAGCAATTTTCAGCGCATTGTATTGGCTTATCGGTTTCAGAATATAATCACGTGCCGCGATAATTTGTAATTCATAATTATCTTGTTGTTGTGTGACTGTCATCACATCATTCACCGCATTAGCAGTGTGTTCGAACGCCTCAAGATCAGATTTACCATTCAGTAAATTGGCAATAAATAAACCTGCAGTTAAATCACCGACGCCAACAGGCTCTTTGCGGAATTGATGGAGTGGACGACTAATATGCCACATGCCCTCTTGGGTTGCCAACAGCATTTCAAATTGGCTTGAGTCTTTACCGACTTTGCTGAGGTGTTTCACCAGTACCTTTTTCGGTCCTTTCGCTAGAATGGCATTCACAGCCTCTTGTGCTTGTGCGAAGTTTTCTACTGGCAAACCACTTAGCTCACGTAATTCAACTAAATTTGGTGTTATTAAATCAGCTTCTGCCATGGCTAAATTGACTAAGCCTTCTTTTACCCCTTCTGCTACGATACAGCCCTTATCGGGGTGTCCCATGACAGGATCGCACAAATATAACGCATTCGGATTTTTGCTTTTGATAAAACGCACTGCATTGACGATTTCTTCGACTTGTTCCGCCGAGCCTATATAGCCAGACACAATAGCATCACATAAATGGAGCGCATCAATGGCATCAATACCACGTACAATTTCACCAATTTGTTCTTTCGGCATAACCATGCCACGCCATTGACCATATTGGGTATGATTAGAAAATTGAACTGTATTTAATGCCCATACATCCACACCTAATAATTGCATCGGGAATGTCGCAGATTTATTCCCTGCATAGCCATAGACAACGTGGGATTGTATTGAAAGCACATGTTTCATTTATTGTTTTCCTTCTTGAATAAATTGATTGAGTAATGGTGTGGCTAATTTTCGTTGTGATTCTGGCAAGCTCACTTCGGCTTTCCAAAATGAACCATCATTTTCCAGATGATAATAAGCCACACCATCCAGCCTATCGTTGCCTTTATTGGCTTGATAAGCAATTAAATGTGGTTTTAAACGTACTTGTGTTAGTGGTGGAACCGTTGAAGTATAGGCGGCAAAATCATTTTCTTTGGCATCTTTTTGCGCTTCTGGGAAAAACGCGGAGGCTGATATTATGGCACAGCCTACACAAGCACCAGCATGATAATAAGATAAATAACCTTTTCCAGTTTTTGCGGCAAAAACATAAGACATTGAACCATTGACCCCAACTCCACCATTCAGTAACTGCCAATGCTTAGGTACAAGTATCATTTTCTCAAAAGGCATCGCGTAAAGGTCAAAATTTTTTAATACGTCGGCTTGTAATTTCGTTGAAAAGGGCATGACAGGGCTTTTTATCCAACCACCCTCAATATTGTTTTCATATTTTGTTTGATAAACGGAGATTTCCTGATTGTTCAGCATCCTTTTTTCTACAAACACGGCTTCCATCGTGCTTGGGGTTTGCGTGATATCTGGCTCAAAGGAAAATTCATATTTCTCTGCGAAAGCAATCGTAGAATGGCTAAAGGACAAAATAGCAGGGATTAAAAGTGAAATACGACGCATAATAACTCTCCCAAAAAAAGTGCGGTATGTTTTACCGCACTAATTGAGTGTTAACAGTAACCGTAGTCCATCAAACGGTTATAACGACGATGAAGGAGATTATCCTCATCAAGCATTTCAAGTTCTTTGAGATCGTCTAATAAACGTTGCTTTAAATTGTGCGCCATCACATCAAAATCACGATGTGCACCACCTAAAGGCTCTTCAATGATACTATCAATTAAGTTTAATTCTTTCAGACGATTTGCCGTTAAGCCCATGACTTCCGCAGCAGTGGAGGCTTTATCCGCACTTTTCCATAAAATGGAGGCGCAACCTTCAGGCGAAATCACAGAATAAGTGCTGTATTGCAACATATTGACTTTATCGCCTACCCCAATGGCTAAGGCACCACCTGAACCACCTTCACCAATAACGGTACAAATCACAGGGACTTTTAAAGTCGACATTTCACGTAAATTACGCGCAATCGCCTCGGATTGACCACGTTCTTCTGCCCCCACACCAGGATAAGCCCCTGGCGTATCAATAAAAGTAATAATCGGTAAATTAAAACGCTCTGCCATTTGCATTAAACGTAAGGCTTTACGATAACCTTCAGGGGCAGGCATACCAAAATTACGTTTGACTTTATCTTTTACGCTACGCCCTTTTTGGTGACCAATAACCATCACGGGTTTACCCTCTAAGCGAGCTAAACCTCCCACGATCGCTTTATCATCGGCAAAAGCACGATCGCCAGCCAATTCTTCAAATTCAGTGAAAATGCGTTCAATATAATCAAGTGTATAAGGACGGTTTGGATGACGTGCCATTTTTGATACTTGCCATGCGTCTAAATTGGCAAAGGTTTTTTTGGTTAACTCCGCACTTTTCTTTTGTAAGCGTGCAATTTCATCATCAAGATTAATTTCATCATCTTGACTGGCGACAGAACGTAGCGATTCGATTTTTGCTTCCAGTTCTGCGATAGGTAATTCAAAATCTAAATATTCTTGAGCCATTTGTTTTCCTGTTTTTAAATTAGCGCAATTTGTAGCGCACTTTAGCAAGATTTTTATTAAGGTGCAAACATGGACAATATTGTATGCTTTTTTTTAGCAAAAATCATGTGCAGATTCACTTGTTATACCATTAGACCTAATAGAAAGTGGCGATGGGTTTAAGTTCGGACTTTTGCTCAATTTGATGATTTTTTATACATAAAAAATATTAATTGAACTTTTATGGCTAATCCTCTGTCCAAAACAATGCGTTTGTTACGCAATAAAATAAATTTAGGAGTTTTTTATGAAATTAAATAAAACAGCATTAATTGCAACATTAGCCACCGCCCTTTCATTAAGCGCGATTTCTGCCCAAGCCACTGTCATGGCGGCAAGCTCAAAAGGGGAATTATCGAAAGTCGTTTATAGCTGTGAAGGGAAAAAAACACTGGATGTGATTTTTGTCAATACCAACAAAAATAGTTTTGCAATTATTAACCAAGTTGATGAAATGATTCCACTTGAGATTGTTAAGTCAGCTTCAGGCGCGAATTATAAAGCCATCAATAAAGATTACACTTACGAACTCCATACCAAAGGAAATAAAGCGGAATTGATTGGTGACGGTCAAGTGATTATTGGCGGTTGTGTCACCGAATAAGTAAACATCGATACGTTAAACAACAGATGAAATAGAAAGCCCTGCATTTGCAGGGCTTATTTGTAAGCTTATTCCTATGCAATGAGACTATTTGAATATTTTGGACAATGTCTAATTTACCTATCCCGACAAACTGGAATTTATTAAATATTCTCTTTAAACCAGTTATCTAAAAAAATCATTTGATCATCTGTATGAAACCAATGCTCCCCATCTCTCATTATTGTTAGATTTGCATTTATTTTATTCGCAAAATTTGTCATGGTATCTACTGATGTCATATTGTCATTATCAGCAAAAAGAATATTTGTTGGTATATCCCAATGTATAGTATTCTTTCTAACATAGCTGAAGTATTGCCAAGATAAAAATTCACCGAAAGAAGTTTTAATTTCTTTCTTTAACATGAGTTCATCTTCTGTTATATTTTCATATGTCATCATATCCAAAAGTATTCTTTCCATATCAACAATAGGCGAAATCAGCATTGCTTTGTCGATGGGCATATGGGATAAAGATATTAGTGAAAAATATGCTCCTATGCTATTAGCAATTAAATAAATTTTATTATATTTAGAAATGATGGAGTTAAAATAATTTATAAACTCAATTTTAGCATCCCACGGGTTTAATGATTTATAATCAAATCCAATTATTTCAAAGTTATCATCAAAAAATTGTTTATAGTGATTAGCTTCTTCTGCATTACCACCCTTACCATGAACATATATAACAACATTTTTCACTCAAATTCCCTCTACAACTTCTAATTTACCTCTCTCTATCTTCCACAAAAGCCTCCCACCAAAATGATGGAAGGCTTTAAGCAATTCACCTAAATTCAACAACTCCCTTTTGAACCTACTTTTTAGACTTTTTAATATCAAAATAGTATCACTCAAGGTTTTTGGCACCGCTTAATCGCTGAAGTACACTGTTTTCAAAGGTTTATTGACAGAAACATTTCCGTTACTGTTACTCCCACTCGATCGTCGCTGGTGGCTTACCGCTAACGTCATAAACTACGCGTGAAATCCCATTCACTTCATTGATAATACGGTTAGAAATTTTGCCTAAGAGATCATAAGGTAAGTGTGCCCAATGTGCGGTCATAAAATCGATAGTTTCCACCGCACGCAGTGAGACGACCCAGTCATATTTACGCCCATCTCCCATCACGCCAACTGATTTGACCGGTAAAAATACGGTAAAAGCTTGGCTGACTTTGTAATACCAACCAGACGCGTGAAGCTCTTCCATAAATATTGCATCGGCACGACGGACTAGATCACAGTATTCTTTCTTGATTTCGCCTAATACACGTACGCCTAAGCCAGGTCCTGGGAATGGGTGACGATTTAACATTTCAGCCGGTAAGCCAAGGGCTAAACCAATTTTACGCACTTCATCTTTGAATAATTCACGTAATGGTTCAACAAGCCCCAGTTTCATGTAATCGGGTAAACCACCTACATTGTGGTGTGATTTAATCACATGGGCTTTGCCTGTTTTACTTGCTGCAGACTCGATAACGTCTGGATAAATCGTGCCTTGGGCTAACCATTTGACACTGGTGAGTTTTTTCGATTCATCATCAAACACATCCACAAAAACTTTACCAATCATTTTACGTTTTGCTTCAGGTTCATCGATGCCTTTTAACGCCTCTAAGAAACGATCTTCCGCTTTCACGTGGATAATGTTTAAGCCGAATTTATCGCCAAACATGTCCATGACTTGCTCACCTTCATTGAGACGTAATAAACCGTTATCCACGAAAACGCAATGTAAGTTTTTACCAATCGCACGGTGTAATAACAGCGCGGTCACAGAAGAGTCTACACCGCCAGATAAGCCTAAAATCACTTCATCATCGCCTACTTGTGCTTTAATGCGAGCAACGGCATCTTCAATGATATTTTCTGGTGTCCAGTTACGTTCACAACCACAGATCTTCACCACAAAATTGGTTAATAATTCAAGCCCGCTTTTTGTATGGGTCACTTCTGGGTGGAATTGAACGCCA
The DNA here is from genome assembly GCA_030783905.1 of Bisgaard Taxon 45. Lineage (GTDB taxonomy): Bacteria > Pseudomonadota > Gammaproteobacteria > Enterobacterales > Pasteurellaceae > Pasteurella. Next base: position 70,727 of record JAQAHH010000008.1, read on the forward strand.
TAAAAACGGCGATTTTCATCCGACATGGCTGCGATTGGGCAAGTGGAGGTCACCGCGGTGATTTGGAAACCTTCAGGTAAACGTGTCACTTTATCGCCATGGCTCATCCACACATCTAATTTTGGCTGTGAACTTGCTACATCATCATTTAATTGGGCAAATAATGCATCTGTCGCTTTTAAATTCACAGAGGCATAACCAAATTCTCGGTGAGTAGAGGTTTCGGTTAATCCACCTAGTTGCATTGCCATAGTTTGCATGCCATAGCAAATGCCTAATACAGGTACTCCTGCATTGAATACATATTCAGGGGCACGAGGGCTATTTTCCTCCGTGGTGCTTTCAGGACCACCGGATAGAATAATCCCCGTTGGATTAAATTCACGAATATCGGCTTCGGATACATCCCATGCCCACAGTTCGCAGTACACGCCAATTTCACGTACACGGCGAGCAATTAACTGGGTATATTGTGAACCGAAGTCCAAAATTAAAATTTTATGATTGTGAATGTTGTTCATTTAAGTTCTCTTAGTTGTTTTTACGTTAAGTATTAAATCGGGTTAAAATTCAGATGTATTGCGTAAAAGGATACTGAATTTTTAATGATATCAAGATATTATCCGCGTTTACACATCCTCTATATATTGTTCAAGAAACAACACCTCTTTTTGTGTAAGGGCTTTTATTTTATCCACGTAAGGGGGAAGAAAATCATATTCAGCTAAAAATAGGGTGATCGCGTCCTTATTTTTGTCAACAAAACAGATGGTCAATGAACTTTCATTATTGCTTCTTCTTGTTTCTGTATTCGCCAAGGTAAAGGATTCAATTTCCTCTTTATCAAAGACGATAGCGCGATCATCACTGGTAAAACCTATTTTGTGATTAATGTCATCTGTCCAAATCAGACTTTGATCATCGCGAAATTTTTCTTTTATTTTGGGCGGTCTGCGTTTAACAATGGCGTAATTGGTATAGTCCATTTGTATTAAATCTTGCGCCTCGATCACTAAATAATCACTGATCACTAATTGACTTTCATAAGGTTCATTGATCACATAGTCTAAATATTCAGTACGATCGCGAATAATGAGTTTGCTATATCCTCTATCAAAATAATATTTCACATGACCATAATAGCGTAATTCAAATTCAGTCTGGTTAAGATGTAAAACAGATTTATATAATTTTGGATCAGCTTTTTCTTCAGTACAGGATGTGATTAATTGCTTATTTTCGCATAATGTAGAGGTTAATTCCTGATAACTTTTTTCTGTCGCGGATTCATGATAGCAATCGGTGTATAACTCTAGCACAGGGACATCTTTTCGAACAGGCGGTGTGAACCACACATCCTTGAGTAATAAACGCCCTATCCGAATAGGGAAGGTAAAGCCGTAAGCGATCCCTTTTTCTTTAAATTGTGTCTGCTGAAATAAGGTTTCATAAGTGGTTCCCCAAGGAATAAAGATCTTTTCGGGAGATTGAATTTCAAAGCCTTGCGTATAGTCAGCATAGGTTTCATCAAGAATCACATAATTTTGAGTTTGTTTTTTGCGCCAAATTTGAATAGAAAAAGGACCTTTCTTACAAAGATATTCAAAAAACATTGCATCATCAAAACCATACTTGGATGATAGTGCCTGATACATTTGAGTAAATCCATGATAATTTACCCCAATTTTGAAAAAATCATTCAAGTAGAGTGTCAGACGATTATTTCTTATTTCAGGATCTTTCACCAGATAAACATAGTTCAGCTGGTTTAAATCAAACTCACCGCATTTTCCTTCAATGCTAATGAGATGATGTTGAATATTAATTTTATATCGATATTTATTTCTTAAAAACTTCAATAGAAAAAGTTTGATAACATTTTTAATCTTAATGCTATACATAAAAATCATCTTCTCTATTAACGTTGTCTTTTAAAATATCAACTGAGGTGGGGATTATCCCCACCTCAGCATTGTTTAACCCATACGATAATTAGGGGCTTCTTTGGTGATAGTTACATCGTGTACATGGCTTTCTTGGATGCCAGCGCCACTAATACGCACGAACTGTGCTTTAGTACGGAGCTCCTCAATCGTGGCACAACCCGTTAAGCCCATGCAGGAACGTAACCCTCCCATTTGTTGGTGAATAATTTCTTTTAAGAACCCTTTATATGGAATACGTCCTTCAATCCCTTCTGGGACTAATTTATCGGCTGCGTTATCAGATTGGAAGTAACGATCTGAGGAGCCTTTTGACATCGCGCCTAATGATCCCATACCACGGTAAGATTTAAAGGCACGACCTTGATAAAGCTCAATTTCACCTGGTGCTTCTTCTGTCCCTGCGAACATGGAACCGACCATTACGCATGATGCCCCCGCTGCGATCGCTTTCGAAATATCACCCGAGAAACGGATACCCCCATCAGCGATAACAGGAATACCACGCTCTTTCAATGCTGCTGCAACATCTGCAATGGCCGTGATTTGAGGCACACCGACACCGGTGACGATACGTGTTGTACAGATTGAACCAGGACCGATCCCCACTTTCACTGCACTTGCGCCTGCATCTGCTAATGCAATTGCCCCTTCTGCGGTTGCCACATTGCCTGCTACGATAGGTAAATCAGGGTATTTCGCACGGGTTTCACGTACACGTTGTAATACACCTTCAGAATGACCATGTGAAGAGTCAATCAGTAAAATATCAACGCCTGCTTTGACTAAGGCCTCAATACGTTCTTCATTACCTGGCCCCGCACCCACCGCGGCACCCACGCGTAAACGACCAAATTCATCTTTACAGGCATTCGGTTTTTGTTCCGATTTTTGATAGTCTTTTAAGGTGATCATGCCTTTTAATTTAAAATCATCGCTCACCACTAAGACTTTTTCGACTCGGTGAGTATGCATTAAGCCAAAAATTTCATCACGACTAGCATTTCTTTTGACGGTCACCAATTTTTCTTTTGGGGTCATAAAATCAGCCACAGTCTTATTCAAATCGGTGACAAAGCGTGTGTCACGACCTGTAATAATACCAACAAGATTTTTTTCTGCATCAACAACAGGGAAACTCGCAAAGCCATTTTTCTTCACTAACTCACTTAAGTCTGCTAAAGATAAGGTTGGTGAAACGGTTACGGGATCAGATACAATACCACTTTCAAATTTTTTCACTTTGCGAACGCGATCAGCCTGACGTTCAATTGACATATTCTTATGAATAAACCCGATGCCACCTTCTTGGGCTAGAGAGATTGCCAGTTTAGTTTCAGTGACAGTATCCATAGCAGCGGATAACATTGGGATATTGAGGCGGATTGTTTTGGTGAGTTGGGTGGAAAGGTCTGCGGTATTTGGAAGCACAGTAGAATGTGCTGGGACAAGCAAAACATCATCGAAGGTTAATGCTTCTTTTATTACTCGTAACATTGCAATATTCTCTCTTAGGTTGATATGAAAAATAAAAGGGTAAAAAATATTGCGGTCGCATTATACAGATTTCGTTGCTGTTTGAAAATGGATTTTTTCATCGATTTTCGAGAAAATCATTGGCTATAATGAGTAATATGTTTTTAGTTATATAAATAAGGATTCTTATGCAAAGAGTACTTGCATTACTTGCCACCTATCAACAACTTTCTTTGGCGGAATTGACCGCACTTTTAGGTTACTCAGACCACAATATTTTGCAACAGATTGAAAAATTGAGACAACAAGGCATACAAATAGAACAACAGGCTCAATATTTTCGTCTTATTCCTCAGTTAGCCCGTTTAAATGACTCTTATTTGACGCAGGCATTGGCACCTTATCCACTGTATATTAAACCGATTATCAACTCGACCAATCAATTCTTACTTGACAATATTGCGCATTTAGAAAAAGGGGCCATTTGTTTAGCTGAATATCAAACAGCAGGGCGAGGGCGGCGTGGTCGCCAATGGCTTTCACCTTTTGCCGGGCAAGTGATCATGAGTTTGTATTGGACCCTTGAACCAACAGTGAATTTAGACGGCTTGAGTTTAGTGGTCGGTATGGCAATTGCCGACACGCTAAAACAAGCGGGAGCCTTTGGCATTGGACTAAAATGGCCGAACGATGTGCTATTACACGGGCGTAAATTAGCTGGAATTTTGGTTGAAATCGCGAATCGAAAAAATAATCAACATAATCTCGTGATTGGCTTCGGCATTAATCTGTCTTTACCAAAACAAACAAATCAAATCGATCAGCCTTGGGCAGCACTTATTGATGTATTACCTAATATCGATCGTAATCAGTTGATTGCTGAATTAGGTAAAAATCTGATTGCACGTTTACAACATTTTGAGCAATCAGGCATTGATGACAGATTTCGTCAAGATTGGTTAATGATGGATGCGTATTTGGGTGAAGAAGTGAATATATTGACTGAAAGCCATAAAATTACAGGGATTGAACAGGGCATTGATGAACGGGGTTATCTTCAAGTTGTAACGCCTGAAGGCATGCAATATTTCAATGGCGGCGAAGTATCACTCAGAAAAGTCTCCTGATATTTCAATCTCATAAAAAGTGCGGTCAAAACATAAAAATGTTTAACCGCACTTGGTGTGCTATATGACGTGTTGTACCAGAGCCGCAATGTCATCAGCAAAATTTTCTTGTTTTGCCATTGCGACAATTTCATCGTGGCTGTATTTTTGTGCGTTATACACCACGACAATGCTTGTATCACCCACTTGTAAAAAGGTGTGTTCGCCAAAATCGGTATAGCGTGTTGCCCCAATGCCAATCACCGCGTGTTTAGGATAATTGGCTTGAGCGAATAATGCTGGAATATCGTTCATTGGCCCTTGATCAGGTTGCGTGTTCATCTTTGTTATTATCCAATTTAATAGTTTTTGATGAAAATAACTGTAACCTAACGCAGGACTATCTATGCCATATTCGTTGAACTCTTCACCGCGTTTATGAAAACAGGCGATATGATAGTGATCTAATTCACAACCAGATGTAAAAGTACTTAAAGGGAAAAGCCGACTTGCGAGCCCTTTAGTGTGTTCGCCCCAGTTTTTCTTTTCACTGATCTTTTTCGCATCGGGACGGCGGATAGAACAATCATTATATGCAGTAAAAAAGCGAGGAATGAGAGATGTGACTTGCTTATCCTTATATTCGATATCACAAATTAAGGCTATCTCGGGTTCTATTTGTAAATGATCTGCGCCTTTTTGTGTCGGAAAACGAATGTGCTGATGACTAAGAGGAAAGGTTGCAAGGAATTGATGTTCAGGATTAAGGGTTTCACTGGGGACATAAAAAGGAAAAATGGCTTTCGGTTGAATGTCTTCTTCTGTTTGTACTGAAACAAAATCCGCTGCTTCTCCCGCTTGCTCTAGATGACCCGCAAAATTCCCAGCTACACCAAAACAAATCATATTGTTAAAATCACATACCATGGTTTCCTCCTTAATAATATTCTAGTAAATGACAAAATCGTTTCACTTTAGTCTTAAATTTAAACGAAAACAACCGTTGTTGTTTATTCTGTAAACAGCTGATAAAAAAATTAGTTTTTTTTCAAAAAAGGGGTTGCAAAGGGTTTTAAAATGCCTATAATACGCCCCACACAACGACGCGACGTT
>JAQAHH010000009.1 GCA_030783905.1 Bisgaard Taxon 45
ACTTAGAAGTGAAACGCTGTAACGCCGATGGTAGTGTGGGGTTTCCCCATGTGAGAGTAGGACACCGCCAGGTTCTGATTATAAGAGCAGGAAGACCTCAAGTAGCGATACTTGGGGTCTTTTTGTTTTGGGTTTTTTTGGTTTTTCCTCATCAGCTGAGTTATCGCTGTTGCCGTGCTATTTATTCATAAATCTCAATCCCACCAGAACAAACGACTTTGGCGACTGATTGCTTGTTTTTAAATACTTCGACTCCATTATCCTCGTAAGCTTTCGGGTTAGTAAAGAAAACATGATAAGTATAGTTACCCCTTGTTAGCTCGTAAAAACGTTTTATTTCCACCCCACCTTTCGTGATGATACCTTTTGTGATTTCTTCGATATGATTTTCGAGTGTCAGTTCTGGTTTAGTGAGATTGGCACCAAAGCGATATATATAGACTTCATCGTATTTGTTTAATTCAATGCTTTTTCCGTTACTTGTTTTACAAGTAAAGATCGTCTTCTCTTGTTGAGAGTCTTCTGTTTGTTGGAGTGAAGATTTATTTAGAGGGTTGTGTATTGCTTAATGAGTTGTGATGTGAGGCGATTAATTGAACTTAAGGTAACAAATTTTATTTTGAATAACCATAGAATGCCAGTTAGATAGCATAAATGCAGAATAGTCAAAATACGCATATTTTTTCATAATTCTTGTATCGTATAATTACCATTAATATCATTAAAGAAAATTTATTCTATATTAAACTATAAACGTGTGTTTTTAATTGTATCGTGGAATGTGAAATGAATAATGGCTATATTTTAATTACAGGAGCAAGTTCAGGAATTGGTTATCAGCTTGCTAAAATCTATGCCCAAAAAGGTAGAAAACTCATCTTAGTTGCGCGAACCTTGGCACCTTTAGTCGCATTACAACAGCAATATGTAGGCAATATTGAGGTGATCCAAGCGGATTTATCTTGTTTAGAGGAGGCGAAACATGTATATCTTTTTACCCAGAAACAAGGATGGTTTATCCATACATTAATTAATAATGCAGGAGTGGGGTTGCTAGGGGATTTTACTCAGACTGAATTAGAAGAGGAAATTGCCATGGTGAATGTGAATATTCAATCATTAATGATACTCACTAAATTGTATTTGCAAGATATGCTGAAGATGAATAAAGGACATATTCTTAATGTTTCTTCTGTGGCAGGTGAAATGCCGGGAGGCCCTCAAATGGCAGTATATTATGCAACAAAAGCATTTGTTACGTCATTTAGTCAAGGTTTACGTTATGAATTAAGGCATACTGGGATAAATGTGTCTATCTTAGCACCAGGACCAACATTGACCAATTTTGTTAAAACAGCAACGGGTACAGAAAACTCAACACTTTTTGCTATGTTAAAGTTTCAAACAGCAGAAACGGTTGCTCAATATACTGAAAAACACTTATCTAAAGGGAAATTAATCATTCCTGGTTTTTGGAATAAGTTGATGGTTTATGGGCACCGTTTTTTGCCACGTGCTCTTGTTATTGCGCTAATAAACCGCATTCAAAGTTCAAAGAAAGCGAGCTAGACACTATTTTTTATTGCCCAAGAGCTTTCATCTAGTAAGCGACCAAAATGACTTTCTACTAAGCGTTTTGTCACTTCAGTTTGTGGATCGGTAAAAAGTGATTTGGTTGATCCATATTCGATCATTTTACCTTCGTCCATTACCAAGATGTTGTCTGCCATATGTTTAATAATGCCTAAATGTTGTCCAACATAAATATATGAAATCCCTAATTTATCTTGTAAATGTAACATGAGATTAGTGAGTTGCGTTTTTACGGTAGCATCCAGTGAGCCCAAGGCATCATCGGCAATAATAATTTGTGGCTCTAAAATTAAGGCCCTCGCTAAAGCGACGCGTTGTTTTTGGCTAGCTGACATCGTATTGATTTTCACATTTGTATGATCTGGATACAGCCCTACTAATCTGAGCGTATTAAATATTTTTTGGTTACGATCTTGCTTATTGAGATGGGTGACTAAACGTAAAGGTGCATCCAAAATTTGTCCGACGTTTAAGCGTGGATTAAAGGCTGTATTAGGATCTTGAAATATCATACGGATATGTTTTGCTCGATATTGGTAATCACCAAAGTGTAGTTGTTGGCCATTAAAAAGAATACGTCCTGAGCTGGGAGGGATGATGCCGACGATCATTTTGGCAAGGGTCGACTTTCCTGAGCCATTTTTACCAATAATGGCTAATGTCTGTTTTTTATCCAGGCTAAAGCTAATTCCTTCTACGGCATTAAATTGGCTAGAGCCAAATAAGTTCATCGCATCAGTAAAAGATTTTGACAGATCTTCAACTTGTAATAGTGTCATACTCTGTACCTTCTAGTCTGATTTTGCATGTTGGAGTGTTAAGGGAGTACTGACCTGTTTTTCTTTAAATTGCTTTTCGCGTAAATTTAAAGGGTAATGACAGGAAAATTCATGTTGTTTAATCCGATATCTTGTGGGTTTTACAATACATTTTTTTTGTGCAAATGGACATCTTGGTCCTAGACGACAACCAATTGGCAGTTGTTCTAGTAGGGGAACGGTACCTTTTAATGTATTTAATCGGCTTTTCAGTGGTAAGGGTTGGCTGAAGTCTGGGATAGAGTGTAATAAAGCCTGAGTATAGGGATGATGTGGATGTTCTAAAATGTCTTCTTTTGGCCCTGATTCAGCATTTTGTCCGCAGTAAAGTACAGAAAAAGTATCACACCATTCACTGATGCTATTGATATCATTACTAGTCAATAAGATAGAGGTACCTTGATTTTGATTCATACTTGAGAGTAAGCGAAAAATTTGGGCTTTAGTAGTGGATTCTACTGAGTTGGTTGGTTCATCTGCAATAAGTAAACGTGGTTGATTGGCAACGGCAATCGCGATCATGACTTTTTGTCCTTCACCTTCAGTAATTTCTTCAGGATAACTTTGCATGATATCCTCGTGTTCTTTAATACCTACCTTGTGCAGTAGTTCGATCGCACGTCGTTTTTTCCAACCAAACCACTGCCACCAATGGCCTTTAAATGTCCATGAAGGGATATTTTGAATGATTTGTTTACCAATTGGTTTACTTGGATCCAAACAGGTCAATGGATCTTGGAAGATCATTGATATTTCTTGCCCAATTAATTTGCGACGTTTTTTCGCGGGTAATTTGAGTAATTCAATATTGTCAAAACGAAAACGGTCAGCGGTGACAATCCAAGAATCGCGAAAAACATTGCAAATCACCTTTGCAATTAAACTTTTTCCTGAACCAGATTCGCCCACTAAACCACAGATTTCACCCTCGTTAAGAGTAAGATTCACATTATCGACAACTTTGATACGTCCTTGTGGGGTTTCAATTTCAATACACAGATTTCGAATATCTAATAACGCCATGATTCACCTACTCGTAATATTTTTCTATCGCTTTACATAGCCCTTGGCTGAAAATGAAGACGACTAAAATAGTTAAAATAATGGCGATGCCGGGGAGGATAACTGTCCAAGGCGCGAGATAAATCAGTTCTAAACAATCTTTGATCATGGCTCCCCATTCTGGGGTTGGGCGTTGTGCCCCTAATGAAATAAAACTAAGTGCACTGATATCTAAGATGGCGATAGCGAAAGCCCGTGCGATTTCTTGTATATAGCGTACTGAAATATTCGGTAAGATAATTTCTTTCAAAAGTGCTTTATTAGAAATCCCATCTAATTTAAGCATTAATACATACTCTTTTTTCAGTTCATGCTGAGTGGCTTGATAGATTTCATGAATAAAGTACGGCAATAAAGCTAATGTGGTCGCTAAAATAGCATTAATTAGGCTAGGCTCCATTAGCGTTGCGATAATAATCGCAATCAATAAACTCGGGATAGAAAGAAACGTATCAAGAAAATGCCCTAAAATTTTTGATTTTACACTGTGCGAAATACCTGCCCAAATACCGAGCAACGTGCCAATTATAATAGTGAAAAATACGACAATGAGCGAAGCGCCTAGTGTATAGCTAGTGCCAATAATGATACGACTAAATACATCTCGACCAATATCATCAGTACCAAAGAAAAATGAAATTTTACCTTCATTCGTCCAAGAAGGGGGAAGCAGTTCTTGCCCAACAAATTGCATATCACTTGAATAGGGGGCAATCCACGGACTAAAAAGTGCGGTTAAAATAAAAACAATAAAAAGATAGAAGCTAAATAGCGCGATCCGATCTTGTCTGAATAATAGCCAGATATGTTTTATTGCCGCACTTTCGCGAAATTCATCAGGTTCTTTATCTTGCATACCAGCCTTTCTTATTAAATGGATCGAGCATAAAGGCAAAACTTTCTGATAATACATCAACGATGATAATACATAAGCCAATAACGATCACGCCTACAGAGATACTATTATAGTCTTGTTGCGTGACGGCATCAATTAACCAACGACCGATACCGGGCCAGCCAAATGTGCTTTCCACTAACATACATTGAGTTAGGACAAGTGTAAACAAACGTGTTGATTGAGGGATTAATAAGGGAAGTGTATTGCGTAAAACATGTTTACGTAAAATTTTATTTTGTGACCAACCTCGGGTGATTGCCATTTTGATATAGTTTTTCGTCAACACTTCTTCCGCACGTTGCTGCACAATTCTCGTGATCTCCATTGTGGGTAAAATTGTTAACACTAAAGTGGGTAAAATAAGATGCTGTAGCACATTTTGAATCACTTTGGTGCGGTAAAATTCGTCCATAAACCAAACATCAATAATAGGAAAGCCGGTGATGGGTTTGATGGCATAAAGTAAGTTATATTGCCCAATCGCTGAAATTTCCCAACTATGAATAGCAGAAAAATACAAGGCAATAGGTGCGATCCAGAATACGGGCATGGATAACCCTAAGGCTGACATCGTGCGAATTCCCTTGCCTAAGAAAGTATGGCTTTTCATTGCGCCAATAAGCCCTAATGGGATGCCAAATAACACGGCAAGTAAAATTGCACTTAAGCAAAGTTCAAGAGTGGGCGGTAATACCGTTTGGATAATCGCATTGAGTGAATCACCTCCGTTGTAAGTAATACCAAAATCGCCTTGTAGAAGACGAGCAATATGTGAGATATAACCTTGTAGAAGATTAGGTTGTATTAACTCTTCATTCAAAGGGTCTTGGATTAAAATCATATAACTGAGCAAAGACAGAATCAGCAAAGTCAGAATTATCAGGAAAACTTGGCGTAATAAAGCAATGATCATTGTTTTGCTCCTTTACGTAAAGATAAGTTTTCAAAATTAATACTGCCAAATGGACTCATTTTAACGCCTTGTACATTGGGGCTAACCACTAACATCCTTTTCGCATTAGCGATAGGAACCAGTGGGACTTCTGATAAAATAAGTTCTTGCGCTAAATTGTATTCACTGGCACGTAGGCGTAAATTGGTCGTATTGAGTGCATTATCCATAAAATGATCAAAAAGAGGATCGCACCAGTTAGAAAAGTTGGTAATGTCGTTCACGGTATTACAACTTAGAATCGGACGCATGAAACTGTCTGGATCGAGGTTACCTGCTAGCCAGCCGGCTAAAATCATATCGTAATCTTCAGAATGGGATTTTAAACGCTCAATCAGATAGGTGCGTGTGACGGGTTGTACAGTGACGTTTACCCCGACATTGGCTAAATCTTGTTTGATCAACTCAGCCATTTTTAATGGCGAAGGATTATAGACTTGTTCTTCATTAATCACCCACATCGTTAACTGGAGTTGTTTATCTTGTAAAAATGCCTGCGCTTTTTCTGGTGCATAATCGTAAGCAAAATCAGGGGTATTAACTTTTGAGGCCCATGAGATACTCGGAATAATGTTATTTGCCACCGTTGCGGTATGATGATAAATGCTTTGTACAATACGATGGCGATTGATCGCTTGTGAAATTGCGCGGCGTAGTTTCACACTTTTCATCGCCGGTTTTTTAAAATTAAAAGCCAAGTAAGATAAGTTCATACCTTCTACAAAATCTACATAAAAATGCTCATTTTTATTTTGTAATAGTCCGAGTTGGCTGACTTCTGGATAGGAGACAATTTGGCATTCTCCGTTGAGAAATTTTACTAAGCGCCCAGTGCGGTCGGTTGAAAGATCAATAATAATATTTTGGATTTTGGCCGGTTTTTTCCAATAGTGCTCATTGCGTATAAACCTGACATATTGATTGCGGAAATAGTTTTGTACTTTGTAAGGCCCTGTACCAACCGGCAATAAGTCCAATTGTACTAAGTTATCATCAGCATTCAGCTGTAATGCATATTCTTGTGAAAACATAATGGCATATTGGCTCGCAAGGTGCGACAAAATCGATGCATCGGCTTGAAATAATTTAATCTGTACTTGGTAGGGCGTGATCGCTTTAATTGATTTAATTTTTTGATTTAATTTGATACTTTCAAAATAAGGAAAGCGGATCTTTTTGGCTTGCTTATGAAAAATACGGTATTGGGGATTACTATAATGAATGGATTCATCATCTAATGTAGGTAAATAGCTGTTATAGCCTAACATTCTGTTAATTGAAAAGACGACATCGTCTGCATTAAAGTCACGGCTTGGGGTAAACCATTCGGTATGATGAAATTTTACCCCTTTACGCAAGTTAATGGTAATTAGTGTACCGTTATCCGAAATACGGTAAGACTCTGCCAGCGAGGGGATCACGGTTGCACTATTATCACTTGTTTCAAAAAGTTTATTATAAATTTGCTCCGTGATCACGTTCATACTGGTTCCCGCATCTGCCGTTTGTGGATTAAACGAAAAGCCTGTGGCATGGGTACAGTAAATTAATCCATTTTGTGTTAACTCATTAGGCACGCGTGGCGCCGCTGTAACAAAATGCGAGTAGAGAAATAGAAAACAGGCAAAGATAACTTTTCTAATCAACATAATTGGTGTATTTGTGATAAATTATCGGAGAATTGTAAAATATATTGCAGGGATAAGCTATCCTTTTTGGCTTACGGCTGATCTTAGATGAGTCAGATTAAGAAAAAACACAGGTTTTTTTATTATCTTTTATTGACACAGAGTAAATCGGAAGAAAAGAAAGATCAAATGTTAAATTATGTACAGAAAGAAGTCAGTGAAATCATTAATCGTGGCTTAGATCGTCGTTTAAGGCTAGCCGTGACAGGGCTGAGTCGTAGTGGAAAAACCGCGTTTATTACCAGTTTTATCAATCAATTATTGCATATTAATCGAGTAGATAATCATCACATCCCCTTATTTGAACCCGCACGCCGTTACGCGATTATTGCCGTAAAACGCGTTCCTCAGGTGAACCTCACTATTCCGCGTTTTGATTATGAACAAAATGTAAAAGGATTAATGCAAGAGCCTCCTGTTTGGCCACATTCTACCCGTGGGGTGAGCGAAACGCGGTTAGCTATTCGTTATCAACGAAATACGGGATTATGGCGACATATCAAAGAAAAAGGCACGCTTTATCTTGATATTTTTGATTATCCTGGTGAATGGTTATTAGATTTACCCTTACTGAGTTTGGACTATCAGCAGTGGTCAGGGGAAATGCAACGGATTACACAAAACCAACGTGCAGACTTAGCAACAGATTGGTTAGAGTCGGTGAGCCGTTTAGATCTCAATGCGACAGCGGATGAAGATATTTTGGCGCAATTAGCGAAAAATTATACGGATTATTTACTTGCTTGCAAAGAAAGCGGACTTCATTTTATTCAACCGGGGCGTTTCGTGTTACCTGGTGAATTGGAAGGGGCGCCAGCATTGCAGTTTTTCCCATTGTTACATCTTTCTCCATCTGATTGGCAGACACTGATGAAGGCGAAAAAGCAAAATACCTATTTTGCTGTTTTGATGCAACGTTATGAATATTATCGCCAACATATTGTGAAAGCATTTTATCGTGATTATTTTTCGACCTTTGACCGACAAGTGATCTTAGCTGACTGTTTAACACCGTTAAATCATAGTCAACAAGCATTCTTAGACATGCAAGAGGCATTACAGCAGCTATTTAAAAATTTTCATTATGGTCAGCGCACGTTATTAAATCGTTTATTTTCGCCTCGTATCGATAAACTGATGTTTATTGCGACGAAAGCCGATCATATTACAAGTGACCAGTTACCCAATTTAATTAGTCTGATGCGTCAGCTTGTTCAAGAGGGCGGGCGTTATGTGGAATATGAAGGCATTACGACTGACTATACTGCGATTGCTGCGATTCGTGCGACGGAACAAGTTACCGTTACGCAAGATGGGCAACGTTTTAAAGCCCTACGTGGTGTACGTTCAAAAGATAAGCAGCTGGTGACATTATATCCGGGGTCTGTACCGAGTAAATTACCGCAAGCCAATTTTTGGCAACATCAGGCATTTGAGTTTGATCAATTTGAACCACAGTTATTGGCATCGGGTGAAAATATACCGCACTTACGTATGGACTCGGTATTGCAGTTTCTGTTAGGGGATAAGTTTTAGTGGGGGAGAACATGAACGAGAAACGTCTTTTTACTGAATCACAGACGGAGAGTGAGGAACTGGATGTTGCTCCTAAACGCGAGTTTCATGGTGAGATGCAAATTGAAAAAGAGACGCCAGCTATAGAGGATACCTCTGTGGAACATGCCTTTGAGCATATTGTGCAACCTCGTTCTCGTTGGTGGAAAACGGGGGGAGGGCTGACTGCACTTTTGTTCTTTTTTGCCGTTATTGCCCAATCGATTCAATGGTTAGTGGATACTTGGCAACAGAATCAATGGATTTATTTTGCGTTTTCTTTGGTTACCTGTTTAGTCGTCCTATTAGGTGTGTCCTCACTTGGAAAAGAATGGTTGCGTCTTGTTAAATTAAAGAAAAGACTGTCATTGCAACAAAAAAGCCAACAACTATTACAAGAAAGTGCGGTCAATCTTGGACAAGATTTTTCGCCTGAAAAACATCAACAGGTGAAAGCATTGTGCGTAGAGATGGCACAGATGCTCAAGTTATCCTCGGAAGATCCACGTTTAATCCAATGGCAAAAACAATTGCATGACGCCTATTCAGCACAAGAAGTCGCGCATTTATTTAGTCAGATAGTGTTACATCCTTTTGATGTACAAATTAAAAAACTGATCAGCAAAAGTGCGGTGGAAGCTGCCGTTATTGTCGCGGTGAGTCCATTAGCCGTAATCGATATGTTTTTTCTCTCTTGGCGTAATATCCGTTTGGTCAATAACATTGCTCAGATTTACGGTATTGAGCTAGGCTATTGGAGTCGTTTACGGTTATTAAAAATGGTTCTCCTTAATCTTGCTTTTGCTGGGGCAACAGAGGTGGTACAAGATATTGGTTTAGATTGGTTGTCACAGGACCTGACCGCCAAACTGTCGGCACGTGCAGCGCAAGGTATTGGTGTGGGCTTATTAACTGCCCGTTTGGGTATTAAAGCCATGGAATTTTGCCGTCCTTTAGTTTTCCAACCTGGCGAAAAACCACGTTTGAGCCATATACAACAAGAACTCTTAGTGCAGTTGAAAAGTACGCTGTTTCGTTCACATAAAACAAAAGCTAAGCAAACAGTCTAGAATGTAAAGTTATCTTTCCGGCTTTTCTTTAATCTTTACACTTTTGGTGCTATCATAGAGCCATTTTTTACGCATGAGGAAATGTTATGTCCTTGAGTGAAAGTGTGAATGCGCCTTTTGCTGGGCTTGTCGCACAGAGTGCTAAAATGC
This sequence comes from Bisgaard Taxon 45, assembly GCA_030783905.1. Lineage (GTDB taxonomy): Bacteria > Pseudomonadota > Gammaproteobacteria > Enterobacterales > Pasteurellaceae > Pasteurella. The sequence continues at coordinate 9,786 of JAQAHH010000009.1, forward strand.
AGAATCTGGTTGCTCAAGCAATGAAATTTGCGATGAGTGATGCACCATTATTAATTCAAGGTGAAACGGGTACTGGAAAAGATCGGATTGCCAAATTATGTCATCTTGCTAGTCCTCGCCGTCATCATAAATTCATTGCGGTTAATTGTGCTGGCTTGCCTACACAGGATGCGGAAAGTGAAATGTTTGGTCGCCGTGAGCAAGAGACAGAATATGTGGGCTTTTTTGAGTACGCAGAGGGCGGAACCGTCTTATTAGATAGCGTGGCTGAATTGTCCCTTGAGTTACAAGCCAAATTATTGCGTTTTTTAAACGATGGCACCTTTCGTCGCGTTGGCGAAGAGAAAGAACACTACGCGAATGTTCGAGTGATCTGTACTTCTCAAGTGCCTTTGCAATATTATGTGGATAAAGGCAAAATGCGAAGCGACTTATTTCATCGTTTAAATGTGTTAACGCTTAATATACCGCCATTACGTGAGCGCCAAGAAGACTTACCTGATTTAGTGAACGTATTTGTACACCAAATTAGTCAAGAATTGGCGATGCCAATACCGCACTTTGATACACATTTTATTCAATATTTACAAGGTTATCCGTGGACCGGTAATGTACGGGAATTATATAATGCATTATATCGTGCCTGCTCGTTGGCGGGGGAGGGGAAACTGAGCATTGAAGGGCTAAATTTGATCGAGCAAGATGTCATGCCTGTGACGTTAGAACAATTTAGCAACCAAACTTTAGAAGAAATCATGAGCAACTTTGAGGCAACAGTCTTACGGAAATTTTATGAGCAATACCCCAGTACCCGCAAATTAGCTACGCGTTTAGGCGTTTCCCATACCGCGATTGCCAATAAGTTACGACAATATGGTATCAATAAATAAGATGAAAAAGGACAAATTTGTATTTGTCCTTTTCTTTTTGTGACTTCACCTAGTTAACTCATAAAGGTGACGAGCGCGGGAAATTGCTTCAATAATTTTAGCCAAGCGATTTTATCAATGCGAATGGTTAATAAGAATTCCCCGTTTTCATTAATCTGTTCATGCTGAATACAATCCTGTTGGTATAAAGCATGACGTATTTTGCCACTGTGAACTGGTAGGGTTAGATTTAAATCGACAATCTCATTTTTTAAACGCAAACGGATGGCATCTAATAATAAATGCAGTCCACAACCTGTTTGTGCAGACATGTAAACCGCGATAGGGCGCTGTTCTTGGTCATATTCAATATGCGGTTCGATGTTATCCAGTTGATCAATTTTGTTATAGACCAACAAGGTTGGAATATCGCTAGCATTAATTTCACTCAATACCGTTTCAACGGCGTGAATATTCTCTAATTTACGCGGATCAGCACTATCAATGACATGTAATAAAAGCGAAGCTTCGGTTGTTTCTTGGAGTGTCGATTTGAATGCGGAAACTAAATCGTGAGGTAAATGACGGATAAAGCCTACTGTATCTGCCAGAATCGTGGTCCCTACATCTTGGATTGGCAAGCGACGTAAAGTCGGGTCGAGTGTGGCGAAAAGCTGATCTGCCGCATAGACATTGGCTTGGGTAATGAAATTAAACAATGTTGATTTTCCCGCATTGGTATAGCCTACCAAAGAAATCGTCGGGATATCCGCTTTTTGCCTTGTTTGGCGGTTTTGACGGCGTTGTTTTTCTACTTTGACTAACCGGCTTTGAAGCTGAGCAATGCGCACTTTAATTAAACGGCGATCCGTTTCTAATTGTGTTTCACCGGGGCCACGTAGGCCTACTGCTCCTTTTTGTTGATCGAGCCCTGTTTTTCTACGCACAAGACGAGTCGATAAATGCTTAAGCTGAGCCAATTCAACTTGTAATTTACCTTCATGTGAACGTGCTCTTTGAGCAAAAATATCCAAAATCAATCCAGTTCGATCCACAACGCGACATTGACAGAGACTTTCTAAATTACGAGTTTGTGCAGGTGTTAAAGTATGGTTGACTAAGACGACATCCGCTTGCGTATTTTGCACCGCTTCTGCGATTTCTTCCGCTTTGCCTTGTCCGACAAAATATTTGGCTTGTGGAGTGTGACGAGTGCTCGTGATAATGGACAGAATATCAACGTTAGCTGATTTGGCTAAGAGTTTGAACTCTAGCAGGTCATCATCATTGCGATCTTGTGCCAAAAAACAATGAACAATGATCGCTCGATCAAAAGGAGCGTCAGAATGTTGGGAGGAGAATGAAGAAAGTGCGGTCGATTCATTCTGAATATCTACCGCACTTGCAATAAATGTGTTCAACTTGAAACTATTCTGCTTTTTCTACGTTACTGTCAGTTTGTTGCTCTTGTTGATAATTCTGCTGATTGGAATTATTGCTATTATTGTGATGAGACACTGAGCGAGCAGGCACAACGGTTGAAATTGCGTGTTTGTATACCATTTGATTAACTGTATTTTTTAATAAAATAACAAATTGATCAAATGATTCGATCTGACCTTGTAGTTTAATCCCATTTACTAGGTAAATAGAAACGGGGATACGTTCACGACGTAGTGCGTTTAAATAAGGATCTTGTAAAGATTGTCCTTTTGCCATTTTTTCTTTCCTTCTTTTAAATATAAATAAAATGATACAACTAGCTAAACACAGAGAAAGTCTGTATTTCCTCCAATTCTCAATATAACAATAAATTAATTTATTGTCATTAGTGAACCGTAATTATTTTTTAACCCTTTGAATGACTTATCTTCGTTACAGCGTGAATAATCGTTTGTTTGGCATTGTCGATGGCTAAACTATCTAGCCATTCAATTGGATATTTCCATCCACGTAGCCAAGTGATTTGACGTTTCGCCAACTGCCGTGTCGCACAAATACCACGGAAAACCATTTCATCATGATCATAATCGCCACGTAAATATTCCCACATTTGTCGGTAGCCCACACAACGCATAGAAGGCAGATCCAAATGTAAATCTTCACGTTGATAAAGTGGTTCGACTTCTTGTTGGAACCCTTGTTGGATCATTTTATGAAAACGCAATGCAATGCGCTCATGTAAGATTGTACGATCTTTTGGTGCAATGGCGAATTGCAGAATTTGGTAGGGAAGGCTTTCACCTTTTTGCTTACTTAGTTCAGTAAGGGATTTCCCCGTTAAATAGAACACTTCTAGCGCGCGATTGATACGTTGTGAATCATTAGGGTTAATACGCTGGGCTGAAATAGGATCGATTTTAGTCAGTTCTTGATGCAATGTCGCCCATCCTAGTTGTTGGGCTTTTTCTTCAATGTCTGACCGCACTTTTTCATCTGCAGAAGGTAACGGAGAAAGTCCTTCTAATAAGGCTTTGTAGTATAACATCGTTCCACCAACCAAAAGTGGGATTTTGCCAGCCGCAACAATGTCTGCCATTTCCCGTAGTGCATCTTGGCGAAAATTGGCTGCGGAGTAGCTTTCTGCCGGATCACAAATATCAATTAAACGATGAGGGGCTAAGGCAAGTTCTCTCGCAGTCGGTTTAGCGGTACCAATATCCATTCCCCGATAAATTAAGGCAGAATCAACACTGATGACTTCAACGGGGAGCGTTTGACGTAGCTGAATAGCGAGGTCCGTTTTTCCTGAAGCGGTGGGACCCATTAAAAAAATGGCAGTAGGTGTTGTTAAAGGCATGTGATTACATTTTTTCCAAATAAGATTGCCAATCAAGTTCAATGAATAAGTCAGCTAATCGTGCTGATTGTTGCTGATTAAGTAGCTGTTCTGTTTCGGTGAGTAAGGTGACGGCATCGGCATACACCGTGATTGTGTCTAACTCAATTCCCTCACCAAGTGCGGTTAAAAAAGCAAGAAATGTATCTAATGCTTGTGATAATAAATGAATGACACATCGCTGTAAATTTTGTTGACGTAAACAGGTTGGTACACGACTTAGCGTAATGCGTTGTTGCGCGAGGTTTTCATGAAATTCAAAGCCGATTTGAGTAAAAAAGGCTTTTTGTTGTTGCCAGTAAGCCAGTTGTTGTGCGTTTAATCGAAAGACGACCGGAATGAGTAAAGGTTGCTGCGGTATAGACTCACGTTGTAAACTTAGCTCAATTTTTAAACGCTGTAATTGGCGTAAAGGTAATAAATAAAACTGTTGCTGCCGTTGCAATAGCAACGCTTTGTTTTCGACTAAGGCAAGTGCTTTTAAAACAGAAGAAAGTGGTCTTGCTGGGCAGTTTTTATCTTCTTTGGGCAAAGTTGTCACACTATCGCGATTGGATAACAACGTAGCATAAATACGTTGTTCGCTCTTGCTTGGATGGGGAGCAGGGCGATTGAGCGAAAAGTGCGGTCTAGTTTGTGCTTTTTGGGAACTTTTTTGAATAGAATGAGACGACAATGGTCTTGGTGGTGCCACAAAAATATTTTGTCCTGCCGAGGCACGATTCGGTTTGTGATAATTTGAGCGATATTCATACTGCGCTGTTTCTTCTATCTGATCGTTTGCTGATGCAGATGTTTCGACTGCTTGATATAAATGAGTTTGCTCAGCATGCAGTGCATTACTGATGCCCTGACAAATAAAATCATGCACCAAGCGTTGTTGCTGGAACCGGACTTCATGTTTGGTTGGATGCACATTCACATCTACATCATTGGGATTTAAATCAATAAACAAGACAAAGGCTGGATACTGGTCGGGACTTAAAAAATCCGCATAAGCTTGGCGAATCGCATGGTTAATAATTTTATCTCGCACCATTCTACCGTTAATATAGCAATAGCTTAAATCATTTTGTGTCCGCACAAATGATGGTTGTGCCACCCAACCAGACAAATGTAAATCATCATGTTTCCAATCAATTTCAAGTGCATGTTGGACAAATTCATCCCCACAAATAGCGGCTACACGTTTTAACTTTTGAGTCCGATCATGAGCACTGCGATATTGTCGAACGATTTTCCCATTATGAGTGAGAGTAAAGGCAATATGAGGTTTGGCTAAGGCGATACGGCGAACAACCTCATCAATATGGGTAAATTCTGTTTTATCAGTACGCAGAAACTTACGACGGGCAGGTGTATTAAAAAATAACGTTGCGACTTCAACGGTCGTTCCAACAGGGTGAGAGGCTGGTTGCAAGGTGGTTTCCATATCCCGTCCTTGCGCATAGACTTGCCAAGCTTCATTTTGGGTTGCTGGGCGAGAAGTCAATGTTAAACGTGAAACAGAGCTAATACTAGCGAGTGCTTCCCCACGAAAACCCAAGCTTAAAATATTATCCAGATCCGCTAGAGTGGCAATTTTGCTGGTGGCATGACGTGCCAATGCAAGACTTAACTCTTCTTTAGCAATACCAATACCATTATCTCGGATACGAATTAATGTACTTCCACCGTTTTCAATATCAATTTGAATACGTGTGGCACCTGCATCTAAACTATTTTCGACCAATTCTTTCACTACTGACGCAGGGCGTTCCACCACTTCTCCGGCAGCGATTTGGTTAGCGAGCTGAGGTGAAAGGACTTTAATGGTCATATTCATTCATCTCTCAACTTAATTTTTTGTCCCGTTAAGACTTTCCCATTTTTCAACTGTGGATTTAATTTTAATAGTTGATTTGGTGAAATATGATATTCCCTGGCAATCGCGTAGAGTGTTTGCCCTTTTTTCACGATATGGTATTTAGGCAATTTTTTGTTTGATTCTGGGGTTGTTTTATTTAATACCTTGCTTTTTGTTTCTGTCCCTTTAGTTGTTTTGAGGGGCGCATGTTTGTCGGCTACTTTTCCATTTGTTGGAATTTTTAAGGTTTCACCAATCCATAATTCACGTCGTTTTAATTTATTGAGTGTCAAGATATCATTTACTTTCACACCATATTTGCGTGCAATACCTGTGAGGTTTTCACCTGCTTTAACTTTATGACGCAGTCCACTGTCTGCTAATATGGTTTGTGTTGGGGTGTTTTCTACCTTCGCTGGAGCTTTCGTTTTCGGTTCATTGGCAACCGATTTTTTGCGGTATTCCACTAAGCTTTCGTAAATCATATAAGCCACTTTTTTACGATAAGCTAAGGTGCTGAGTTTTTTCTCTTCATCGACGTTCGAGAGAAAACCCGTTTCCACTAGGATAGAAGGTATATCCGGCGAGCGTAGCACCCCAAGACTAGCGTGTTGTGGAGTACTTCGATTTAAGGTCGTAATTTTTGCAAAGCGTTTTAAGACAATAGAACCGAGTTCATAACCGACCCGTTGGCTGTGACCAAATTGAAGATCTAAAACGGTTTGATCCAAATATTTTTCATTGTGTGAGGCTAAAACCATGCCCGCTCCACCAAGCAGTTCAGAACGTTTTTCATGATCTTCTAACCATTGTCCCATCTCACTGTTTGCACGACGATTAGAGAGCACCCAAACAGATGCACCGCGTAATAGTGGCGATAAATTGGAATCTGCATGGATTGAGATTAAGAGGTTAGCTTTGTGTTTACGTGCAATTTCAGAACGTTTTGGCACAGAAATAAAATAATCACCTGTACGTGTGAGAACCCCTTTGAAGTGAGGATCTTTATCAAGTAACAGTTTCAGTTCTCTGGCAATAGAAAGCGTCACGTTTTTTTCATACATTTTTAATTGACGGCTAATGGCGCCTGGATCCGTACCACCATGACCGGGATCAATGGCAATCGTCCACACATTATTGGCGAATAATGGGCTTGAAATAAAAAACAAAGCTGTAAAGAAAAGCGATATAAAACGATATTTTTTCATTATGCTATATGATTTAGGCTGTTTTTAGTTGTGTGATAATTTTTTCACCGAGTGGAGAATTCGCGATTAACTCAATGTTTCTTGCACTGTCAACATAGTGAATATGGATAAGTAAGTCTGCAGCAGAAAGCATCTCTTGTCCTTTTTCTGCCCATTCGATTAAGCATAAGCTATTCGCATTAAAATAGTCTCGGATCCCCATAAACTCTAATTCTTCTGGATCGCTGAGACGATATAAATCGAAATGATAGACAGTTTTCTTCGGTAATTGATATTCTTCCACTAATGTATAAGTCGGGCTTTTTACGTTACCTTGATGACCTAATGCTTGAATAATCCCACGACTTAAAGTCGTTTTCCCCGCACCTAGCTCGCCGTTCAGATAAACTGTTATGGCTTTGTTGCTATCAACGTTATTGATAGCTTCAACAATACGATGCCCAAATTGGCACATCGCGCTTTCATTTGGAATGAATTGGGAATAGTGTGAAACGTCAGTCATGAATGTCTTTTTATCACTAAGTTAGCTGTTAAAACGAACCAAAATTGTACCTTACTTTTCATGGATAACATAGCCTAAAAGCAAATTTTATGAGCCAAAAAACAGTTAAGAAAAAAGTGGTGATTGTGATTTGAAATGAAAATTTGGAGCGGGAAACGAGGCTCGAACTCGCGACCCCAACCTTGGCAAGGTTGTGCTCTACCAACTGAGCTATTCCCGCAGAGAAAATGTTATTAATGTAGTGAAATATTGGAGCGGGAAACGAGGCTCGAACTCGCGACCCCAACCTTGGCAAGGTTGTGCTCTACCAACTGAGCTATTCCCGCAACTATTTCGCGCTGTTTAACAGCGACAGGCGGACATTATACGAAAAAAATGCTCGGGTGCAAGAGTAAAATGTGAAAAAAAATAGCGATTGCTTGGATAATCAACAGTTTGGGAATTTATTCAACAATATGTAGTGTTGTGCGATGTCACTTTTTGTGATGTTGCTCTGCAACCCTTTACAATTGTCTTTTGTGCAACAATAGGACAAGAAAGAAGTGACGTTTAGGTAAACTACTCGTCACTTCTTTCTGTTTATTCATTTTTCAAGTTGATAAAATGTTCACGGTAGTAAGCCAATTCAGCGATAGATTCGCGGATATCATCTAGGGCAAGGTGCGTATTTTTCTTTTGAAAACCTTGTAACACGTCAGGTTTCCAGCGACTGGCTAATTCTTTCAGGGTACTGACATCTACGTGGCGATAATGAAAGTAGTCGGCTAATTCTGGCATATATTTGAATAAAAAACGTTTATCTTGCGACACGCTGTTACCACAAATAGGCGAAACGCCTTTCGGCACCCATTTTTTTAGAAAATCAAGGGTTTGTAGTTCTGCGGCACGCTCAGTTAAACGACTATTTTTTACTCGTTCGACTAAACCGTTTTGGGTATGTGTTTTCATGCACCACTCACTCATTTTGGCTAAACATTCATCGGATTGATGAATGGCAATCACAGGACCCTCCGCCAAAATATTGAGATGTTTATCTGTCACAATCGTGGCAATCTCAATAATACGTTCACTTTCGGGATCTAATCCGGTCATTTCTAAATCAATCCAAATCAGATTTTGTTTATCTAACTGCATAATGCTATCCTATGTTAATGATGTACTCGCTATTTTAGCGGAAAATGTGATAAAAAACGACCGCACTTTTAAGGATAAGTCATTGAGTAAACGTAAACTAACGCAAAATCAAAAACGTCGCATTCAATCCAATAATGAAAAAACCTTACATCGTCATCAACGCCGAGAAAAGAAAGAAATTGATTGGCAAGATGACATGTTAGGTGAATCGCAAGATGGTGTTGTCGTGACGCGTTATTCAGTTCATGCTGATGTTGAAAACGCGGCAGGCGAGATTTTTCGTTGCAATTTGCGTCGCACGTTATCCAGTTTAGTGGTGGGGGACCAGGTTATTTGGCGTAAAGGCAATGCACAATTACAAGGTGTAAGCGGTGTCATTGAGGCGATTAAACCTCGACGTAATGAAATTGCGCGTCCTGATTATTATGATGGTTTAAAAGTCATTGCAGCGAATATTGATCACATTATTATTGTTTCCTCCGTGTTGCCAACCTTTTCTTTAAATATTATCGATCGTTACTTAGTGATTTGTGAAAATGCACAGATTCCAGCCGTCATTGTTGTCAATAAGGTAGATTTATTAAATGCGCAGCAAAGGGCTGAAGTAGAAGCTCAGCTCAGCATTTATCAGCAAATCGGCTATCAAACCATCATGCTATCTGCTTTAACGGGCGAAAATATGGATAAACTGACCGCACTTTTCGATGAAGGAACCTCTATTTTTGTTGGACAATCTGGTGTGGGAAAATCCAGTTTGATTAATCAAATTTTGCCCGAAGTCAATGCTCAAGTGGGTGATATCAGCGAAAATTCAGGTTTGGGGCAACATACCACAACTTCTTCACGTTTATATCATTTACGTCAAGGTGGGCAGTTAATTGATTCACCGGGCATTCGTGAGTTTGGTTTATGGCATTTGGAGCAAGATCAAATCACCCGGGGTTATCGAGAATTTCAATATTTTTTAGGCACTTGTAAGTTCCGCGATTGTAAACATTTAAATGATCCTGGTTGTGCATTACGTGAGGCGGTGGAACAAGGTAAAATTCATTCGGTGCGTTTTGCCAATTATCATCGCTTAATTGCTAGTCTTGAAGAAACAAAATCACAACGGCACTTCCTGACTGAAAACTAGTCGTTAATTGAATGTTAAAAATGGATTAAAAAACACTCTTTTTGAGTGTTTTTTTGTGATCTATCTCAAGTTTTTATTTGTTCAATCTTGATTATTTCACAGCAAGGATTGATACTACCATTCGATTTATTTTTTATTGAAAAATAAATGTATTGTACACAATATAAGCTAGAAAGTCATAACCTCGCTTATTCTCACGTTAATTATTCTTTGTTTAATAAGGAAAATATATGTACTCAAAAGACGTTGAAATTATTGCACCAAATGGATTACATACTCGTCCTGCGGCACAATTTGTGAAAGAAGCGAAAGCCTTTGCCTCTGATATTACAGTTACTTCTGCGGGGAAAAGTGCAAGTGCGAAAAGTTTGTTTAAATTACAAACACTGGCACTCAGTCAAGGTACGGTCATTACTATTTCTGCTGAGGGTGAAGACGAGCAAAAAGCCGTTGAACACTTAGTCGAACTTATTCCAACCTTAGAATAATTGATTGTTAGCCATAATGTGGATTCACATTATGGCGCCCATTTTTCCATCATCACATTTTAATATAGTTCAGAAGGTTACATATGATTTCAGGAATTCCAGCTTCACCAGGTATCGTTTTTGGTAAAGCCTTAGTGCTCAAAGAAGAAAAAATTGTACTGGATATGCAAAAAATCAGTGAATCTCAGATTGATTCGGAAATTGCACGTTTTTATCAAGGACGAAATGCGGCAATAGAACAGCTTAGTGCCATTCGCGATCGGGCGGCTAAGAACTTAGGTGAAGAAAAAGCTGCAATTTTTGAAGGTCATTTGATGATCTTAGAAGATGAAGAATTGGAAAGCGAAATTATTGATTATTTACGTGCAAATAAAGTGAATGCGGGTGTTGCAGCAAGTAAAATCATTGATCAACAAGTCGCGATGCTATCTGAAATTGATGATGAATACCTAAGAGAACGTGCAGGTGATATTCGAGATATTGGTAATCGATTAATTAAAAATATTTTAGGAATGCATATTGTTGATTTGGGTGATATCAATGAAGAAGCGATTTTAGTGGCTTATGATTTGACCCCTTCTGAAACAGCGCAACTTAATTTAGATAACGTCTTAGGTTTTATTACCGATATTGGAGGACGTACTTCACATACTTCAATTATGGCACGCTCTTTAGAGCTCCCTGCAATTGTTGGGACCAATGATGTGACGTCACAAGTTAACACGGGTGATTACCTGATTTTAGATGCAGTGAATAATGAAGTGTATGTTAATCCATCACAAGATGACATCGCGCGTTTAAAAGGCCTACAACAAAAACTGTTAGAAGAAAAAGCAGAATTAGCGAAATTAAAAGATTTGCCTGCATTAACTTTAGATGGTCATCGTGTTGATGTGGTTGCGAATATCGGTACCATTCGTGATGTTGAAGGCGCTGATCGTAATGGGGCAGAAGGGGTAGGCTTATATCGCACCGAATTCTTATTTATGGATCGCGATCAATTACCAACAGAAGAAGAACAGTTTATTGCTTATAAAGAAGTGGTCGAAGCAATGAATGGTCGCATTGTGATTTTACGTACCATGGATATTGGCGGTGATAAAGAACTCCCTTATTTAAATTTACCAAAAGAAATGAATCCATTCTTAGGATGGCGTGCTATCAGAATTGCGTTAGACCGTCGTGAAATTCTTCATGATCAATTAAGAGCGGTATTGCGTGCCTCTGCTTTTGGTAAGTTAGCTGTGATGTTCCCAATGATTATTTCGGTGGAAGAAATTCGTGAATTGAAGTCAGTCATTGAAAGCTTAAAACAAGCGTTACGTGCTGAAGGTAAAGCGTTTGATGAAAATATTCAAATCGGTGTGATGGTCGAAACGCCGTCGGCAGCTGTGAATGCTAAATTCTTAGCCAAAGAAGTCGATTTCTTTAGTATTGGAACAAACGATTTAACCCAATATACCTTAGCAGTTGATCGTGGTAATGAACTCATTTCCCATTTATATAACCCAATGTCGCCATCAGTATTAAGTTTAATTAAACAGGTGATCGATGCTTCACATGCCGAAGGAAAATGGACGGGGATGTGTGGTGAGTTAGCTGGGGATGAAAAAGCAGCTGTGCTCTTACTAGGTATGGGATTAGATGAATTTAGTATGAGTGCGATCTCTGTACCACGTATTAAGAAACTGATCCGTAATGTCAATTATGAAGATACAAAAGCCTTAGCAATGAAGGCATTACAGCAACCAACCGCAGCAGAAATTGAACAATTAGTTGAAGATTTTTTAGCTGAAAAAGCATTAAATTAGATACAAGCTGAAAATTTTACGTTAAAATATGACCACATTTACTTAGTAGGAGACTAAAATGGGTTTATTTGACAAATTATTTGGTTCAAAAGACAAAAAAGCTGTTGAAGTGGAAATTTTTGCTCCGCTTTCTGGTGAAATTGTGAATATTGAAGATGTACCAGATGTTGTTTTTTCTGAGAAAATTGTAGGGGATGGGATTGCAATTCGTCCGACTGGCAATAAAATTGTTGCGCCTGTAGATGGGGTCATCGGTAAAATTTTTGAAACCAACCATGCATTTTCAATGGAATCAAAAGAGGGGGTAGAATTATTTGTCCACTTTGGTATTGATACCGTTGAGCTAAAAGGTGAAGGATTTAAACGCATTGCACAAGAAGGTCAGACAGTGAAACGTGGTGAAACGGTCATTGAATTTGATTTACCACTTCTTGAAGCAAAAGCAAAATCTGTACTCACGCCTGTTGTGATCTCTAATATGGATGAAATCAGTCATATTGATAAGAAAACCAGTGAAGTTATTGCAGGTGAATCTGTTGTCTTAGTATTGAAAAAATAATTATTGTCTATGTTGTAAAAAAGTCTACCTTTGTTTGTGAAGGTGGACTTTTTTATTTATCCCATGTTTGGTTGTGATTTAATTCCTACTGTCCTTATTCCAACTGCCTAAACCTAAACAATCCTAGTTAAAAAATGAGAGTGAGATCATAATTTGTCTTTTTTAACGTGGTGATCTTGCATGTAACAAGGTAAATTATGCGGATATTCTGTTTCCCTCCTTTTTGTAGCATAGATGCGAAGTACCCATATGTGCTTTTCAAGAAGCGCTGAGGGAGAGAGAATCACCACGTTATAGTTTTATTCGGTAGTGGCGGAGCGTGGTAGGGGATTTGGGAATGGGACAGTGCTGTATGTCAGTTGCTATTTTTAATTAAACCTGTGGATAGCATCATCGAGTGAATTGAGCGTCATTACAAATACTATTCAAGATAAAAAACAGTAGGCGATTTAATATGCCTTTTTCTGTATATGAAAGTGTTATCAATGTACCATTTTTTATCTTTTGCGAGAGAAATAACTATCTTTCTCTAAAAAAATCTAATAATATTTACAAAATTTGTTAAAAATTTGTAAAGCAATTTTCTTTTAATCGAATTTTGTGTAAATTGTATTCAATTTTGCATATTTAGTTATTAATTCATCGTTTAATCTTACGAAAGATTAAGCTTACTTTTAACTTAACAAAATAAGGAAAAGACTATGTCAGATATGTTAAAGAATGACGTAGATCCAGTCGAAACAAATGATTGGTTGTTAGCGATTGATGCAGTCATTCGCGAAGAAGGTGTCGAACGCGCACAATATATCATTGAGCAATTAATGCAACACGCGCGAGCCAACAATGTTTCTTTACCAACAGGTATCACCACTGACTACATCAATACCATTCCAGCCTCAGAAGAACCAAATTATCCCGGCAACTTAGATTTAGAAAGACGTATCCGCGGTGCTATTCGTTGGAATGCAATTATGATGGTATTACGTGCGTCGAAAAAAGATTTGGAATTAGGTGGACATATGTCTTCTTTCCAATCTTCTGCAACCATTTATGAAGTGTGCTTTAACCACTTCTTCAAAGCTCGCTCAGCGAAAAATGGTGGTGACTTAGTCTTCTTCCAAGGCCATATTTCTCCAGGAATTTATGCTCGTGCATTCTTAGAAGGTCGTTTAACAGAAGAACAAATGGATAACTTCCGTCAAGAAGTGCACGGTAAAGGGCTTTCTTCTTATCCTCACCCGAAATTAATGCCTGAATTCTGGCAATTCCCAACTGTATCAATGGGGCTAGGGCCATTGAATGCTATTTATCAAGCACGTTTCTTAAAATACTTACATAACCGAGGCTTAAAAGATACTGCCGATCAAACCGTTTATGCCTTCTTAGGTGATGGCGAGATGGACGAAGTCGAATCACGCGGTGCAATTTCCGTTGCCGCACGTGAGAAGTTAGATAACCTTGTGTTTGTGATTAACTGTAACTTGCAGCGTCTTGATGGTCCAGTGACAGGTAACGGTAAAATCATTCAAGAATTAGAAGGGTTATTCAACGGCGCAGGCTGGGAAGTGATCAAAGTCATTTGGGGACGTCGTTGGGATCGTTTATTGCAACGTGATACTTCTGGTAAATTATTACAATTAATGATGGAAGTGGTTGACGGTGACTACCAAACCATGAAAGCGAAAGATGGTGCTTACGTACGTAAACACTTCTTCGGTCGTTACCCTGAAACTGAAGCATTAGTGGCAGAAATGACAGATGATGAAATTTGGGCATTAAACCGTGGTGGTCATGATCCATTAAAAGTCTTCGCTGCATTTAATAAAGCAAAACAAGTGAAAGGTAAACCGGTCGTTTTACTGGTGAAAACCATCAAAGGCTATGGTATGGGTGAAGCAGCTGAAGGTAAAAATATCGCTCACCAAGTGAAGAAAATGGATATGTCAGGTGTAAGACACGTGCGTGATCGCTTTAACATTGACATTGCAGATGTTGACATTGAAAAACTACCATACATTAAGTTTGAAGAAGGGTCGGAAGAATACAAATATCTGCATGAGCGTCGTCAAGCGTTACAAGGCTATTTACCAAGCCGTTTACCACGCTTCACTGAACAATTAGAAGTGCCTGAATTAGAAGAGTTTGCCCAATTGTTTGAAGCACAATCTCGTCCAATTTCAACCACAATGGCGTTTGTGCGTTCATTAAACGTATTATTGAAAAACAAATCTGTCGGTAAACGTATTGTGCCAATTCTTGCCGACGAAGCTCGTACTTTCGGTATGGAAGGGTTATTCCGTCAAATCGGTATTTACAACCCATACGGTCAAAACTATACCCCACAAGACCGTGAGCAAGTCTCTTACTACCGTGAAGCAATGGATGGTCAAGTCTTACAAGAAGGGATCAATGAGCAAGGTGCAACTGCATCTTGGTTAGCAGCAGCGACATCGTACTCAACAAACGATTTCCCAATGATTCCATTCTATGTGTACTATTCCATGTTCGGTTTCCAACGTATTGGTGACTTAATGTGGGCCGCAGGTGACCAACAAGCACGTGGTTTCATGATCGGTGGTACATCAGGTCGTACAACATTAAACGGTGAAGGGTTACAACACGAAGATGGCCACAGCCATATTCAATCATTAACCATTCCTAACTGTATCTCTTATGACCCAGCGTTTGCGTTTGAGGTTGCAGTGATTATGCAAGATGGTGTACGTCGTATGTATGGTCCAGAACAAGAGAACATTTACTACTACATTACCACATTGAACGAAACCTATGATCAGCCAGCTATGCCAAAAGGTGCGGAAGAAGGTATCCGTAAAGGTATCTACAAGTTTGAGACAGTAACTGGTCAAGGTAAAGGTAAAGTTCAGTTATTGGGTTCTGGTGCAATCTTACGTCACGTGCGTGAAGCAGCACAATTATTAGCCAATGACTTTGGCGTAACCTCAGATGTGTATAGCGTACCATCATTCACTGAAGTCGCCCGTGAAGGTGCCGATGCAGATCGTTGGAACTTATTACATCCAGAAGCACAAGCGCGTGTACCTTACATTGCGCAAGTGATGAATGATGCGCCTGCCGTGGCTGCAACTGACTACATGAAATTATTCGCAGAACAAGTTCGTGCTTATGTCCCTGCTGCCAGCTACCGCGTATTAGGTACAGATGGTTTTGGTCGTTCAGATAGCCGTGAAAACCTACGTGAACACTTCGAAGTGGATGCACGTTATGTGGCCGTCGCCGCCTTATCTGAATTAGCGAAACAAGGCACAATCGATAAGAAAGTCGTTGCAGACGCCATTCAAAAATATGGTATTGATGCAGATAAAGTGAACCCACTTTACGCCTAAGTTGTAGGATTAACATTCCCGCTCCCATGTTCAGGGAGCGTGTTATGGAATGATTGGAGGATAAAAGAACATGTCAAAACAAATTCAAGTACCAGATATTGGTGGTGATGAAGTGACCGTGACAGAGGTCATGGTTAAAGCAGGCGATACCGTTGCTGTCGATCAAAGCGTGATTAATGTAGAAGGTGATAAAGCTTCAATGGAAGTGCCTTCACCAGAAGCAGGTGTGATCAAAGAGGTGTTAGTCAAAGTGGGTGATAAAGTTTCTACTGGCTCACCAATGTTTGTATTAGAAGCCGGCGATGCCGTGCCAGCTCAAGCACCACAAGCAGAAGCTGCACCAGCAGTAACTGCGCCAGTAGCAAGTGCAGTCGTGGAAGTTCATGTTCCAGATATCGGTGGTGATGAAGTCAACGTGACTGACATTATGGTCAAAGTGGGCGATAAAGTTGAAATGGAACAATCTATCATCAATGTAGAAGGTGATAAAGCCTCAATGGAAGTCCCAGCACCAATCGCGGGTGTCGTAAAAGAAATTTTAATCAATGTAGGTGACAAAGTTTCAACCGGTTCATTAATTATGAAATTTGAAACAGGTGATGCACCAGCAGCCTCAGCACCTGTACAAGCAGCTTCAGCAGCGCCAGCCGCACCAGCACAAAGTGCGGTGAAAGATGTGAACGTGCCAGATATCGGTGGTGATGAAGTGAATGTGACTGAAATCATGGTCAAAGTGGGCGATAGTATCACTGAAGAACAATCATTGATTACGGTGGAAGGTGATAAAGCCTCAATGGAAGTGCCTGCGCCATTTGCCGGTGTGGTAAAAGAAATTTTAGTGAAATCTGGCGACAAAGTCTCTACGGGTTCATTAATTATGCGCTTTGAAGTAGCGGGAGCCGCACCTTCAGCAGCACCAGCACAACCTGCACCTGCTGCACAAGCGGCAGCACCACAAGCAGCAACGCCAGCACCGGTTGCAAGCGCGCCAGCGGGTGATGCAGAAGTAACAGGTAGTGCTGTATTTGCTTATGCCACACCGGTTGTACGTCGTTTAGCACGTGAATTTGGTGTGAACCTCGATAAAGTGAAAGGTACTGGTCGTAAAGGTCGTATCTTAAAAGAAGACGTGCAAGCGTATGTGAAAGCAGCAATCAAAGCCGTTGAATCAGGTTCTGTATCTGCAGCGCCAGCGGGCAGCGGTGTAGCAAATGGTGCAGGCTTAGGCTTATTGCCATGGCCGAAAGTGGATTTCAGCAAGTTTGGCGAAGTGGAAGAAGTAGAACTCACCCGTATTAACAAAATTTCGGGTGCAAACTTACACCGTAACTGGGTGATGATCCCGCATGTTACACATTTCGATCGTGCCGATATCACTGACTTAGAAGCGTTCCGTAAAGAACAAAATGTGTTAGCGGAAAAACAAAAATGGGGTGTAAAAATCACACCAGTTGTTTTCATTATGAAAGCAGCAGCGAAAGCATTAGAAGCGTATCCACGTTTTAACAGCTCTATTTCTGAAGACGGTCAACGTTTAACCTTGAAAAAATATGTGAACATCGGTGTGGCAGTGGATACACCAAACGGCTTAGTGGTGCCGGTATTTAAAGATGTCAACAAAAAAGGCATTATTGAACTTTCTCGTGAATTAATGGAAGTGTCGAAAAAAGCACGTGATGGTAAGCTTACCGCTTCAGATATGCAAGGTGGCTGTTTCACGATTTCAAGCTTAGGGGGCTTAGGGACGACGCACTTTGCACCGATCGTCAATGCGCCTGAAGTGGCCATTCTTGGTGTATCTAAATCAGAAATGGCACCAGTTTGGAATGGCAAAGAATTTACACCGCGTTTAATGTTGCCATTATCATTATCTTTCGACCACCGTGTAATTGACGGTGCAGATGGTGCACGTTTCATTAGCTACATTAATGGCGTGTTATCTGATCTTCGTCGTTTAGTTATGTAATCACCTTATCCGTTTGGTCAAGGCCGAACGGATAGTATTTATCAGCCAAATGTGATGTCAAAGTGCGGTGCAAAATTGTATATTTTCAGTCCCATCACATTGTTTAACGAGGTTCAAATGAATAAAGAAATTAAAACTCAGGTTGTGGTATTAGGTGCGGGGCCAGCAGGTTATTCAGCAGCATTCCGTTGTGCAGATTTAGGTTTAGAAACGGTGATTGTCGAACGTTATTCTACCTTAGGTGGAGTGTGTTTAAACGTGGGTTGTATCCCGTCAAAAGCGTTATTACACGTGGCGAAAGTCATTGAAGAAGCCAAAGCCCTTGCAGAACATGGTATTGTGTTCGGTGAACCAAGTACAGATGTGAATAAAATCCGTGGTTGGAAAGAAAAGGTTATTAACCAATTAACGGGTGGTTTAGCGGGTATGGCTAAACAACGTAAAGTACAAGTGGTAAATGGTTATGGTAAATTCTCTGGTCCAAATACCATTATTGTGGCAGGTGAAGAAGGTGAAACCACCATTAAATTTGATAACGCGATTATTGCAGCAGGCTCGCGTCCAATTCAATTACCGTTTATTCCACACGAAGATCCCCGTATTTGGGATTCGACTGATGCCCTTAAATTAAAAGAAGTGCCGGAAAATCTTCTCATCATGGGGGGCGGTATTATCGGTCTTGAAATGGGGACGGTTTACCATGCATTAGGTTCAAAAATTGATGTGGTAGAAATGTTTGACCAAGTTATTCCTGCAGCGGATAAAGATATGGTTCAAATTTACACTAAACGTGTTTCTAAGAAGTTTAATTTATTATTAGAAACCAAAGTGACGGCCGTTGAAGCAAAAGAAGATGGTATTTACGTATCAATGGAAGGAAAAGCGGCTAATGAAACCCGTCGTTATGATGCGGTATTAGTGGCAATTGGTCGTGTGCCAAACGGTAAACTTATTGACGCAGGTGTCGCGGGTGTTGAAGTGGACGATCGTGGCTTCATCCGCACTGACAAACAAATGCGTACCAATGTACCACATATCTTTGCGATCGGTGATATCGTCGGTCAGCCAATGTTAGCACATAAAGGTGTGCACGAAGGTCATGTTGCGGCAGAAGTGATCGCAGGAATGAAACATTACTTTGATCCGAAAGTGATTCCTTCAATTGCCTATACGGAACCAGAAGTGGCTTGGGTAGGGAAAACGGAAAAAGAATGTAAAGCTGAAGGCATCGCTTATGAAGTGGCAAAATTCCCTTGGGCAGCCTCTGGTCGAGCGATTGCCTCTGACTGTGCAGATGGTATGACGAAACTGATTTTCGATAAAAATACACATCGAGTCATCGGTGGTGCAATCGTTGGGACAAACGGGGGAGAATTGCTAGGTGAAATTGGTCTTGCCATCGAAATGGGTTGTGATGCCGAAGATCTTGCTTTAACTATTCATGCTCACCCAACCTTACACGAATCAGTTGGTCTTGCAGCAGAAGTATTTGAAGGTTCAATTACCGACCTACCAAATCCAAAAGCGAAGAAAAAGTAATCTTTTTTGTGGCAAGTAAAGAATACACTTCTTGAATTAAATAAAAGTGCGGTAAAAATTTTAATATTTTTACCGCACTTTTTTGTGTTCGATATTCAGATTTAAGCGGCAAATGTCATTCTCGCTTTGGGTTTTATTTGATGAATCGTGTTAGTGACAGTACCGACGATAGGTAAGCTTAGCCAGTTATCTGTTTTGATATTTTCTTGAGTCGAATCTAATGCAAAAAAGATAAACTCATTATTTTGGTGAATCATAAATTCATAAATCTGAAATTGCGCGTTAATCTCTAACACAATCAGATCGCCAATCGATAATTGATCACTTTTCTCCACGACTAACATGTCATCAACTTCAATGCCCCAAGCAAGCAGATTAGGATTGGTTACCCGAATAAAACAGGTTTGCTGTGGTCGTTTAACGCAGTAAAGATTAAGATCGAGCTTTTTACTAAAATTTAAGTGAGATTGTTGGATGTCCTCGTAAAGTGGCATCGGACGGTAAGATAATAAACGCTCAGGTTGAGCGACAGTATTGTTCATGCTATTCATCTTATCCCTCTTTATTTTAACTGGTTATTTATACAGGTTGGAATATACTGTTGTTATATACAGGTTGTCAAGAGGAAATACCCGCTTTATTGAAAAAAAAGTAAACTTTTTCTGTGTATAAAGCGATCAAAATGTTTCATGTAATCGGTTGCTTGTGATTAATTTTTATTCAAATAAAGATAGGGTGAATAAGATATTTTCTAATAATATGGAGATTATTTTTAATGAATATCCCTTAATATATGGGAAATGTAAAAAATGATATTTTCTTTAATGAAAAAGTAAGCTATCTTTAGCACTGTTAGGGGGATCAAGCATTTGGTCTAAATTTTTACAATAAGTGCATGAGCACAAGATTACGTGATTTAATTATGAATACATCTCGTTTATTTAGTTTGTTTTTCCAAGGTAATTTGGTAAAACGTATTTTTATTGGTCTTATCTTCGGTCTGGTTGTTGCACTGGTGACACCGACATTACAAGTGTCACTTGGGTTTAATTTAGCAGAAAAAGTTGGGGTACTAGGTACAATTTTTGTGCGCTCATTACGTGCCGTTGCACCGATTTTAATTTTTGTTCTTGTTATGGCCGCCATTGCCAATAAAAAAATTGGCGCGAAAAGCAATATGAAATCCATTGTTGTATTGTATCTTTTAGGGACATTTTTAGCGTCACTTTCTGCCGTTATGGCAGGCTTTTTATTCCCGAGTGAAGTGGCATTGGCGACCAAAGAAGATATGGCTTCAGCCCCACAAGGTGTCGGTCAGGTACTATTAACTTTAGTCTTCAATGTGGTTGATAATCCATTAAATGCGCTTTTTAAAGCGAATTTCGTTGGCGTGTTAGCTTGGTCTATTGGTTTGGGCTTAGCGTTACGTCATGCATCAGAAAGCACAAAAATCATGATATCCGATCTTGCGGAAGCGGTCTCTAAAATTGTGTATGTGATTATTGGATTTGCCCCAATTGGTGTATTTGGTTTGGTGAGTGAAACCTTAGCGGATAAAGGATTAGTGGCACTGGGTGGCTATATTCATTTATTAGCGGTCTTAGTCGGTACCATGTTATTTGTTGCGTTTGTCGTGAACCCAATTTTAGTTTACTGGAAGATTCGCCGTAATCCTTATCCATTAGTATGGACCTGTGTACGTGAAAGTGGTTTAACCGCATTTTTCACGCGCAGTTCTGCCGCAAATATTCCAGTCAACATTAATCTTGCCAAACGTCTAAATTTAGATGAAGAAACTTATTCGGTATCAATTCCGTTAGGTGCAACCATCAATATGGCGGGAGCTGCCATTACCGTGACCATTCTTACGTTAGCCGCGGTGCATACTTTAGACATTCAAGTTTCTTTCTTTAGTGCGTTGTTATTGAGTGTAGTGGCGAGTATTTGTGCTTGTGGTGCCTCTGGTGTCGCGGGTGGTTCATTATTATTAATTCCATTAGCCTGTAGCTTATTTGGCGTTTCTGATGATGTGGCAGCACAAATGATCGGGGTCGGCTTTATTATCGGTATTTTACAAGATTCGACTGAAACCGCGTTAAATTCCTCAACGGACGTGTTATTTACTGCGGCAGCTTGTATTGCAGAAGAAAATAAACAAGTTTAATGAACAGTATTGAATGATGAGAAAGCGGATATTTATTCCGCTTTTTTTATCGGAGGATGTATGGGGAGCTTACAGCTTAAAGAGGCAAGGTTTAAATTACATCAACATCAATCTTTACATATTCCCCAGTTTTGTTTACTTGCGGGACAGTTTTGGGCGGTGGTGGGCGGCAATGGTAGTGGAAAAACGGCTTTTGCGCTCGCGTTACAACAGCAATTAGCCCTCGAAAGTGGCGAATATCAGCATGCATTTCAGCAAGTGGCGTTATTGTCCTTTGAAAAACAGCAGCATATTCTTGAAGCCACTTTCAAGGATCGTAATCATGATGGGATAAGTCCAGATGATTTTGGTAAAACTGCACGTGAAACGATACTGAATGGTACAGGATCTGTGACTGTTTGTGAGGAATATGCAGAAATCTTGCACATTACTTCTTTATTAGATCGCCCTTTCATTCAACTTTCCACAGGGGAAAGCCGTAAGGTCTTGTTATGCCAAGCGTTAGTGAGTCAACCCGATCTGTTGATCTTAGATGAACCCTTTGAAGGCTTAGACCTGCAGTCGGTGCAAGATTGGTTGCATTTATTAGATAAATTAAAAAGCAAAATGGCGATAATGCTGATCCTCAATCGTCTGTCTGATATTCCCGCACAAGCAAGTCATATTGCGATTTTGGACAATCGGGCGTTGGTTTTACAAGGGCAACGTGAGCATATTGAGCAACAAGGTTTATTTCAACAATTATGTTATGCCGAACATGCAGTAAATGAACCTTTACCTGCCCCCTTTGGGACACCAGTCCAGTTACCCGCTGATATGAATCCGTTTGAATTAAAAAAGGTAACGATTCAATATGGCGATAAAAAGATCCTTGATAATTTAACTTGGACAGTAAAACCACAACAACATTGGTGGATTAAAGGGCCGAATGGTGCAGGAAAATCGACCTTATTATCAGTGCTGACTGGGGATCACCCACAATCTTATGCCAACCATGTGCGGTTATTTGGTCAACAACGTGGGAGTGGTGAAACCATTTGGGATATTAAACAAAAAATAGGCTATGTGAGTAGTCAGTTGCATATGGATTACCGCGTGAATTGTTGTGTATTAGATGTCATTATCTCGGGCTTTTTTGATAGTATCGGTGTGTATCAACCAGTCTCAGAAGCACTGCGTTTAAAAGCAATGCAGTGGTTGACACGTTTGCATCTTGCACCATTGGCGAACGTGCCTTTTCGTTCCCTGTCTTGGGGCCAACAACGGCTCTTGTTGATTACTCGCGCCATGGTGAAACACCCACCTATATTGATTTTAGA
Organism: Bisgaard Taxon 45; assembly: GCA_030783905.1. Taxonomy (GTDB): domain Bacteria; phylum Pseudomonadota; class Gammaproteobacteria; order Enterobacterales; family Pasteurellaceae; genus Pasteurella. Next base: position 32,530 of record JAQAHH010000009.1, read on the forward strand.
CGAGCCTTTTCAGGGGTTGGACGGAGTGAATCGTAAACTGGTTAAACACTTTATTGAGCAACTTGTGCTAAATAGTCAAACGCAACTATTATTTGTCTCTCATCAAGAGCAAGATGCCCCGAATTGCATGACTCATCGCTTTGAATTTATAGCCAATAATGATCAATATTCTTATATACAAAGTGCGCTCTAATTTGTTAGACTTTTTACAATATTTACTCATTTAGGAGAATGACGATGGACTTTATTAATGGTTTACCCATAGCAACAATTTTCTTTATTGTGCTAGTGATTTTTGTGTTGTATTCCACTTTAAAAACCGTGCCACAAGGTTATCATTGGACGATTGAACGTTTTGGGCGTTATACGCGTACCTTAACGCCCGGTTTGAATTTTGTGGTGCCATTTATTGACCGTGTTGGCCGTCGTATTAACATGATGGAACAGGTGTTAGATATCCCTTCACAAGAAGTCATTTCGAAAGATAATGCCAATGTGTCGATTGACGCGGTGTGTTTTGTGCAAGTCATTGATGCACGTAATGCGGCCTATGAAGTTAACCATTTAGAACAAGCGATTATTAACCTGACCATGACGAATATTCGTACTGTATTGGGTTCAATGGAATTAGATGAAATGCTTTCACAACGTGATTCCATTAATAGTCGTTTGTTGTCTATCGTGGATGAAGCGACCAATCCTTGGGGGATTAAAGTCACCCGTATTGAAATTCGAGATGTACGCCCACCGCAAGAATTGATTGCGGCAATGAATGCACAAATGAAAGCGGAACGTAACAAACGTGCGGATATTTTAGAAGCTGAAGGGGTACGTCAAGCGGAAATTTTGCGTGCCGAAGGGGATAAACAGGCTCGTATCTTAAAAGCAGAAGGGGAACGTCAAGAAGCCTTTTTACAAGCAGAAGCACGTGAACGTGCCGCAGAGGCGGAAGCGCGTGCGACCCAAATGGTTTCTGAAGCGATTGCGAGTGGTGATACTAAAGCGATTAACTACTTTATTGCACAAAAATATACCGAAGCGTTAAAAGAAATCGGTGGTTCAGAAAATAGTAAAGTGGTGCTTATGCCATTAGAAGCAGGTAATTTAATCGGATCGATTGCCGGTATCGCGGAATTATTGAAAGGCGATAAAAAAGCCTAATTACGGTCAGTGAGGTCAATATGGAATGGTTTTCCACGTGGAGTCATTGGCATTGGCTCATTTTAGGATTTGTTTTACTCATTGCGGAATTAGTGCTACCGGGTGTTTTCTTGCTTTGGTGGGGGCTAGCTGCCGTGGTCATGGCGGGCGTGATGGCGTTGATACCGAGCGTCTCCTTAACTGTATTGGCGATCAGCTATGCCATTCTAGCCATTATTCTGAGTGTCGTTTGGTGGAAGTACCAACACGGTAAGGATAAAGCAGATCAGTTACATTCGTCATTAAATCAACGCGATCACGCGATGCTTGGGACAAGAGGCACCGTACAACAAATCGCCCCTAATGGCATTGGGCGTGGACATTTTGGTGATACCACTTGGCGCATTCAAGGCGCTGATTTACAGGTTGGTGATTTAGTTGAAGTGTGCCAAGTGGACGGTATTACGTTAAAAGTGAAAAAAGTGAATTAAACATTATGCGTCATCTCATTATTTTTGCCCATCCAAATAGCCAAACGAGTTTTAACCGTGCGATTTTGGATGCGGTTGTACAAACCAGTCAACAGTTAGCAGTACAGGCTGTCGTACGTGATCTTTATACACTCAATTTCAATCCCATTTTATCTTGGGAAGAATTGCAAGCAGTTTATCAAGATATCGTGCCAGCAGAGGTCAAATTTGAGCATCAGCTCATTAGCCAAGCCGATTTAATTACATTGATTTACCCGTTATGGTGGATGGGGTTCCCTGCCATCTTGAAAGGTTACTTAGATCGTGTATTAAGTCATGGCTTTGCCTATAAAACAGAAGAGGGACAATCTGTTGGTTTATTGGGCGGCAAAAAAATGCAACACTTTATTACCATTGGCAATAACGTGGAGATTTACCAAAATATGGGATTTGCACAATCATTAAAGGATTGCTTGGTAGACGGATTATTTAATTATTGTGGCATCACCGATATTCAGCACGAATTGTTCGGTGATATTCATTTAATTGACGATCACGCACGTCACGCCATGTTGCAAAAGGTCAGTGAGAAAACACGTGAAAATTTGACCGCACTTTTAGAGAAAAAACATGACAACTGAAAACCAACTTAACGCTTTTTCCATGATCAGTCGCCTGTTTGGCAATTTGTTTTATCGATCACCCAATGATCCGATTTTAGCCAACGTATTTGCTTGGTTGCAGCAACAAGGTCTTAGTTCAATTTGGGCATTAGATACAGATAGTCAAAGTCAACAAGCCCTTGACAGCGTGCAAATGCCATTGGATTTAAATGCATTAGCCAAAGAATACGAAAAATTATTTGCTGGAGAGATACCACAAGTCAGCACCAGACTGAGTGATTACGGTGTTTCTGTTGAAGAATTTGTTCATTTTAGACAATGTAGAGGGATGCCTGCGCTAGAAAGTGCGGATCATTTTGCGTTACTTTTATTAACGGCTTCTTGGATTGAAGACAATCTTGATTCTGTGGCGGCACAACATCAACTGTTTGAGCAATTCTTATTGCCTTGTGCAAGTAAGTTTCTTGCGCAGGTGGAAAGTAAAGCAAGCTTGCCTTTTTATCGTGCCTTAGCCATTTTGTCGAAAGAAATATTGGCAGCGATGGCAGATGAATTAGAAGAATACGCAGATCAAACCCTATAAGTTTTTTCTTGTCACAAGCAAAAAGCAGCGTGAAAAAACGCTGCTTTTAACCATTCTTGAATACCCACCGCACGTTTGCAGGTACTACAACGCCTAGTAGACTTTATTCCTCATCATATAAACTGGGTTCATTTTCATCAGGGCGGGTTTTAAAACGGCGATGTAGCCACATGTATTGTTCTACCCCTTTCATAATTTCTGTCTCTACCACTTGATTCATACGAATAGCAATACGGGTTTCATCTGTAATATCGGAAAAATCCACTGGGGGAGAAATCTTAACCGTATAACCAGAACCATCCGCATTACGTAACGGAGCAAAAGGAATGACTTTACTGGTTGGGGAGGATTTTAATAAGTAATAGGTACCTGTCGTGGTTGCGGCATCTGGGACGGCAAAAAAGGGCACAAAGACTGCATTTTTACGTCCATAATCATGATCAGGAGCATACCAAATAATTTCACCTTGGCGTAAGGCACGGATCATGCCACGCAAATCTTTTCGATCGAGGAGATCTTTATTGGAACGTAGGCGCCCTTGTATTTGTAGCCAATCCATCAATGGGTTGTCATTCGGGCGATAAACGCCAATGCCTGGTTGATGCAGTCCAACAATGCGCGCACCCAATTCTAAAGTTAAGAAATGGACACCAACAAAGATAACTCCATCTTGTTTGTATTCTTTTAAATAGTTTAGGCCTTCGATTTTCGACCATTTTTTGATTCGTGCATCAGACCAAAACCACGCCATACCCGTTTCGATCACAGCCATCCCCGTAGCTTTCAAATTGGTCTGTAATAAAGTTTCTATTTGTTCAGCAGAATAATGGGGAAAACAGAGTTGTAAATTTCGGCGAGCAATTTTAGCACGACGTTTACCCACCCCTGATTTGGCTAATAACCAACCTAATCCATGCCCGAGTTTGTATAAAACAGGGTAGGGTAGGCATAAGATCAGACGCCATAACGCCACCCCTAGCCAAAATCCCCAGTGTTTGGGTTTTAAAAATGCTTTTTGAAATGTTGGGAGTTTATTGTGTGCCATAAAATTGCTTTAGTCTCTTTATTGATAAATAGAGAGTAAGAAAACATTACTCAATTTGTAATAATATGACAAATTATCGCATAAATAGGGCGTGAATATTACTAGTTATGACATAATTAGGTAAGTCATCTCAGAAAAAGTCGTGCAATTTGTTGACGGTAAAGGGGAAATCCGCATTTTCCTATGTTAAAATTACGTAATTTTTATTAAGAGAGAACGAAAATGTTTCAATATTCTGCAGAATTTAAACAAGCAAAAGTGTTGGTGTTGGGTGATGTTATGCTCGACCGTTACTGGTTTGGGGCAACAAATCGTATTTCACCAGAAGCGCCAGTACCAGTGGTCAGAGTGCAAGATAATGAAGAACGTGCCGGGGGCGCAGCGAACGTGGCGATGAATATTGCTGCATTAAATGTCCCCGTCAAATTACTTGGCTTAACGGGACTTGATGAAACAGGTATGGCTTTAGAAAGTTTATTAGCAAAAAGCCGTATTGAATGTGATTTTGTACAATTACATACTCATCCAACCATTACAAAATTACGCATTTTGTCGCGTCATCAACAGTTATTACGCTTAGATTTTGAAGAAGATTTTCAGAATGTGACAAGTGATGATTTATTGCAAAAATTAGATAAGGCACTACCTGATTATGGCGCATTAGTGTTGTCGGATTATGGTAAAGGCACATTAAATCAAGTGCAAAAAATGATTCAACTTGCACGTAAAGCCAATATGCCTGTATTAATCGATCCGAAAGGTACGGATTTTGAACGATATCGTGGCGCGACGTTATTAACGCCAAATATGGCTGAATTTGAAGCGGTAGTTGGTCAATGTCATTCAGAAGAAGAGATTATTGAAAAAGGCTTAGCATTAATTGAACAGCTCGATCTGAGTGCACTGTTAGTGACGCGTTCTGAAAAAGGGATGACCTTATTACGCCCAAACCAACCCGCATTCCATTTAGCCACAGAAGCCAAAGAAGTCTTTGATGTAACCGGGGCGGGGGACACGGTGATCAGTGTGTTAGCCACCGCGTTAGCCGACGGGCGTGCTTTTGAAGAAGCGTGTTATTTAGCCAATGTTGCTGCAGGTATTGTGGTGGGTAAACTGGGGACATCAACGGTTTCTAGTGTGGAATTAGAAAATGCTATTCATGGTCGCTCCAATACGGGATTTGGCATCATGAGTGAAGCGGATCTCAAACGTGTGGTCGCACAAGCGAAGGCGCGAGGTGAGAAAATTGTGATGACCAATGGCTGTTTTGATATTCTGCATCCGGGACATGTCTCTTACCTTGAGAATGCACGCAAATTAGGCGATCGTTTAATTGTCGCGGTGAACAGTGATGCCTCCGTCAAACGCCTGAAGGGTGATACACGCCCAATTAATGATCTCCAAGCACGTATGGCGGTATTAGCAGGACTTTCTTCAGTCGATTGGCTAGTGGAATTTCATGAAGATACACCACAACGTTTAATTGCCGAAGTATTGCCAGATTTATTGGTGAAAGGAGGCGATTATAAACCCGAAGAGATCGCAGGTAGCCAAGAAGTGTGGGCAAATGGCGGTGATGTCCGTGTACTGAATTTTGAAAATGGTTGTTCAACCAGTAATGTGATTAGCAAGATCCAACAGTTGAAAGATTAAGATTATTTTTGATTTGATCTTAGCCATGACCTATTTTGAGCAAAGGGCAAACCTGATGTTTGCCCTTCTTTGTGAGATTAAAACAGGGTAATGGCAGCAATGCATGATAGGAAAAGATCTTTTTTTCACGACCCACTTTTTTCTTTGCTTGTGCAAAAGAAAAAGTAGGTAAAAAGAAAGTGCGCCTTGATTTTTTTGTTTCTCCGCTTGTTGCTTGCTTTTAATACCGACTTTGCGAACTCGTTTGGTAAGTCAAGCTCAAATAAGAAAAGTGTTGTTCAGAAGTTAACGCAACCGCTAGGCTGAAAAACAAGGGGACATATCAGAAACGTTTTTAAAATACGCTACACTTTTTCATCTCAGTCACACCTTGACTCTAGCTGATGTAATAATTTTTCAATTTGTTTTAATCCATTCAATCTAGTATGACTTAACCGTTGTGCAATACCTAATTCGCTAAAATAAGCTGTTAAATCAAATTGTTTGAGTTGTTCAGCGGTTTGCCCATTAATTTCTTGTAATAAAATCCACAATAAGCCATTGATTATACGAGCTTCACTGTAGGCTTGAAAGATAAAAGTGCGGTCGTTTTTTTCCATTATTTTAAACCAGACTTTCGCTTCGCAACCTGAAATGGGTTGCATTTCTGCAAGTTGTTGAGCAGTAGGCGCAGGAAGTTGTTTGCCCGCTTGGATAATCAGGCGATAACGTTCTTCCCAGCTTGGGGCATTGAGTAGTAGTGGTTTCATCATTTAATCTAATAAAGCTAATGCGTTGTCGAGTGCTTGAAAAAAGGCATCTACATCGCTTTGTTGGTTATAGGGGGCAAAGGAAAGACGCAAAGTACTATCTTGTCCTAAGCGAGCGAGGTAAGGTTGAGCGCAATGTTCACCTGCCCGTAAGGCAATATTTTGTTCGGCAAGTAGTGTGGCGATATCAGAGGTGGTTATCCCGTTAAAAACAAAACAGACGATGCAACTGGGTTGAGGTGATAAAAATAGCTGGCAAGTTGGATACGTTTTTAATCGTGCTTTGCATTGTTCGGCTAAGGCAACGGCATGTTGTTCCGCAACGACCAAGTCCCATTGACTTAACCATGCTAAGACGGCATTAAAGCCAATTACCCCAGCAATATTTGGTGTACCAGCTTCTAGGCGATAAGGTAAATCGGCAAAACTGATCTGTGTTGCCGATACCCTGTCCACCATTTTACCACCGTATAGCAGCGGCTGAAGTTGTTCAAGTGCACTAAGCTTGCCACTTAACACACCGAGTCCATTAGGTCCATAAAGTTTATGGGCAGAAAAGGTAATAAAATCGGCATCTAAGGTTTGTAAATCAATAGGCAAGTGACTGATTGCTTGTGCCGCATCGACTAACACGAAAGCCTTACTATGTTGACGTATTAGGTGAATCAAGTTCGCAATCGGTTGTTCTGTGCCGGTGACATTGGAAACAAAGTTTAATGCAATCAAGACGGTGTTTTCATTGAGCGCATCAATAAGTGTCTGTTCCTCGATGAGCCATTGATCATTGATCGGCAATACATGCAATATCGCACCGTATTGACGCGCGATTTCAGACCAAGTGACAAAATTGGCGTGGTGATCCGCTTCACTAATAATGATTTCAGCCTTTGGATTCAGTCGGTGGGATAAACCTCTCGCCACTAAGTTGATCGCATGGGTTGTGCCTGATGTCCAAATAATGGCCTCTCTGCTTTCTGCATGGATGAACTCTTTTACTCGCTCACGTGCTTGTTCAAAAAGTGCGGTCTGTTTTTCATCATATTGACTCCGATGTACGGAGCCAGCAGATTGATAATAAGCCGTTGTAGCATCAATCAGCGCTTGTGGTTTTAGTGCGGTTGCTGCGCTGTCTAAGTAGATGACAGCCTCTTCTTGTTGGAAGTAAGGAAAATGTTGTTTAAATACGCTTGGATGGAATGTCATCTTATTTTCTCTTTTTTCTACGCCATTGTTCTGGTGGAATGGGGTGCGCATCTTGCCACAAACCAAGGCGGGCTTTCATCGCTTGTTTCTGCGCGTTTAAATACATCGGATCACGATTATAACGAGTATATGCCCAAGCCATCCCCGATTTGACCATGTTGATATTGATATTTTCATGTTGTGCATTATAAACAACGGCTAAAGTGCGTTGGTAGGGGTCATTGCCTAAAATGCGCAATTGTACCGACTTTTGATAGACTAGCTTGGCTAAAAATTGTTTGGCTTTGTTGCCAAAGGGTTGATTTTTTTCTGGTGCATCAATGTCCGCCAAGCGAACATGAAGCGGTTTCTTATTTTTTAATAAGCACGTCAAACTATCCCCATCCGTAATCGTGATGACTTGGCAAGACACGGAACGACTGGCTTGACTGCAATCTGTGAAGCATAGACAACACAATGCCATAATGGCTAATTTTTTATACATACGACGAAAAATCCTTATAAAACGCATATATTCTACCTAAAAACTAACAAAAGAGACAAAATGGGAGTAAAATATTCCCTCATTTTTATTAAGACAATGTGTGTTATTGTCAACAACGATGGAGTAAAAATGACTCGGAAAATGTTTGATTTAGCCCGTTCATTGGGAATTTTGTATTTAATGTTATTTATCGGTGAGTGGATTGCACACCATCTTAATATTGGTATTCCTGCCAGTATTTGGGGATTGTTACTATTATTTTTGGGGTTAACGTTTAGGCTAATTAAGTTAGACTGGGTATTATTTTCAGCCAGTTTATTAATTCGTTATATGGCACTATTATTCGTCCCTGTCAGTGTTGGCGTAATAAAATATGCGGACGTATTGTTTGGACAAATGAAAGTCTTGTTATTACCTAATATATTAAGCACTTTTTTGACCTTGATTGTTATCGGTTTACTGTCTGATTACTTATTTTCCTTAAGCTCTTTTTCCCACCTACGTAAAAAAGTCGCTAGAAAACAAGCGGAGAAAGCATGATGAACTGGAGTCTTTATGGGTATTCTGTTTTAACATTGCTGGCTTTTGCGGTCGCAGTAAAAATCAGCCAACGTTGGAAATCGATTTTATTTAATTCATTTGTTTTAACCGTCACATTATTAGTGGTGGTGTTGTTAACAATAAATATCCCTTATGATGATTATTTACAAGGCAATGCCCCTTTGAATAATTTATTAGGGATCAGTATTGTAGCACTCGCCGTGCCATTATATGAACAGCTCCACCAAATTAGTCGTTATTGGAAAAATATTTTGTTGACAACTGGTTTGGCTTCATTGCTTTCTATGCTTTCAGGTGCGGGTTTGGCTTTATACTTAGGTGCCACACCAGAAATGGTGGCGACCGTGTTGCCTAAGTCAGTTACGACCCCTATTGCAATGGCGGTATCTGAGGGCTTAGGTGGAATTCCGTCTATTGCCGCAGTTGGCGTGATCATCGCGGGGTTACAAGGGTCTGTGTTAGGTTTGCTGACGTTAAAAAAATTAAACATCAAACATGCAGAGGCTCGCGGATTAGCGATCGGGGCGATTTCCCATGCCTTAGGTACGGTAACCTGTATGGAGAGTGATCAAAAAGCCGGTAGTTATAGTTCCATTGCCCTCGTATTATGTGGCATTATGACCTCTATTCTTGCACCGATCACCTTTAAAATCATTTATTTCATTATGGCATAGTATGAGTAATCAATTCGATCCCATTTGGCAATCACGCTTTATTGCGGATAAACCGCGTGAAAAAGATCATCGTCCACCTTTCCGTCGGGACCGTGGGCGTATTTTGCATTCAGCCGCATTCCGTTGTTTACAAGCGAAAACACAAATTCATGCTGTGGGTGAAAATGATTTTTATCGCACGCGTTTGACACACTCCTTAGAAGTGGCACAAATTGGCAGTAGTTTGGTGGCACAAATGCGTTTTAGTGAGGCATTTACAACCTTAGCGCAACAAACGCAACAAGATAAGGCGGAATTACAAAAAACACTCAAAGCCTTGCTACCAAGTAATGATCTGATTGAAAGTTTATGCTTTGCCCATGATATTGGTCATCCGCCTTTTGGTCACGGTGGGGAAGTGGCATTGAATTATATGATGCGAGAACACGGGGGATTTGAAGGTAACGCGCAGACCTTCCGTTTACTCACCAAATTAGAGCCTTATACGCCAAATGCAGGGATGAATTTAACCCGCCGTACCCTTTTGGGCATTGTTAAATACCCAACGATTTTAGATGTTTCCTCCGCACAATATGCCGAGCTTCCCTCTGATCCGAATGCGAATTCACGTTATGTCAAGATGAACGGTTGGCGTCCCGGAAAAGGAATATTTCGGGATGATGTGTTGATGTTTGAGTGGTTGCTTGAGCCATTGTCGGTCAATGATCGTGAGTTATTTGGACAATTTAAACAAGTGCGGTCGGATGCTACGCAAATTTTGAAAACGAAATTTAAATCATTAGATTGTAGTCTCATGGAATTAGCCGATGATATTGCTTATGGTGTGCATGATTTGGAAGATGCTATTGTAGTCGGGATGGTGAATTTACATCAATGGCAAAGCGCACTGACTGCCTTGAAACATTGCCCATCGGAGTGGATCCAAAAACATATTGACGCCATCACAGACAAGCTGTTTTCTGATCAACATTATTTACGCAAAAATGCCATCGGGGCGCTCGTCAATTATTTTATTACTAGCGTGCGTTGGACATTAACAGCCGATTTTGATGAACCTTTACTCCGTTACAATGCACAATTACCCGCAGAAGTAGAAGCGGTATTACAAATTTTCAAAGCGTTTGTGCGAGATCATGTGATTTTAAACGTTGAAACACAACGGATTGAGTACAAAGGGCAACGTATCTTAACGGAAATGTTCCAAATTTTTGAATCTGATCCCGAACGTTTACTACCACGTAACACGGCGAAACGTTGGCAACATGCGCCAGAGAAGGGGAAAAAACGGGTGATTTGTGATTATATGGCCGGTATGTCCGATGCTTATGCATTGCGGGTTTATCAACAATTATAATGCGCCTTCCTGTGTTGTTGAACAACGACAGTCTAGACGTAATGATTTATAGCGATACTGAAAACCTTTTTCCTTATTTTAATAAAAACGTATTTTAACCAAGAGGCATTATGGCACTAGTTTCCCTCACCAATGGATATCTTTCCTTTAGTGATCATCCTTTATTAGATCATACCGACTTACATATTGAAGCAGGTGAGCGAGTGTGTTTAGTTGGACGTAATGGCGCGGGTAAATCCACGCTAATGAAAATTTTGGCTGGTGACGTCATGATGGATGACGGTCGTTTACAGTTTGAAAAAGATATTATCGTTTCTCGTTTAGAACAAGATCCACCACGTCATGCCAGTGGCAACGTATTTGATTATGTGGCAGAAGGGATTGAACATTTAGCGGATTTGTTAAAAGACTATCACCGTATCTCTTTATTATTAGAACAAGACTGCAGTGAAACCATTTTAAACCAGCTTGCACAAGTGCAAGCCAAGTTGGATCTCGCAGATGGATGGCGTTTTGAGAGTAAAATTAAAGATGTCTTAGCCACATTATCATTACATCCAGATACTTTGTTATCCGAATTATCAGGTGGTTGGCTACGTAAGGCGGCATTAGCCCGGGCGTTAGTCTGTGATCCCGATGTGTTGTTATTAGATGAACCGACGAACCATTTGGATGTGGAGGCCATTGAATGGCTCGAAACCTTTTTACTTGGTTTTTCAGGCAGTATTATTTTTATTTCACATGACCGCTCTTTTATTCGCAAAATGGCGACCCGTATTGTGGATTTAGACCGAGGCAAATTAGTCTCTTATCCAGGCGACTATGATCTTTATCTTAGTACGAAAGAAGAAAACCTACGTATCGAAGCCTTACAAAATGACTTATTTGATAAAAAGTTAGCGCAAGAAGAAGTGTGGATTCGACAAGGAATTAAAGCGCGCAGAACCCGTAATGAAGGACGTGTCCGAGCGTTAAAGGCTTTGCGTGAAACACATCGTCAACGTCGAGAAGTACTTGGTACTGCCAAATTACAAATTGATACCTCTAGCCGCTCTGGCAAAATTGTGTTTGAGCTAGACAATGTCAGTTATCAAGTGGCAGGTAAAACCCTATTGAAAGATTTTAGTAGCACCATTCTACGTGGCGATAAGATTGCGTTAGTGGGGCCAAATGGTTGCGGTAAAACCACCTTTATCAAATTATTATTGGGTGAAATCCAACCAACCTCAGGTAGCGTACGTTGTGGCACAAAACTGGATATTGCTTATTTTGATCAATATCGTGCTGATCTCGATCCTGAAAAAACAGTGATGGATAATGTTGCTGATGGTAAACAAGATATTGAAGTGAACGGCATCAAACGTCATGTATTGGGGTATTTACAAGATTTCTTATTTCCACCCAAACGGGCAATGACACCTGTCAAAGCCTTGTCAGGAGGGGAAAGAAACCGCTTACTCTTAGCAAAATTATTATTGAAACCAAATAATTTATTGATTCTGGATGAGCCAACCAATGATCTTGATGTTGAAACACTCGAATTGCTTGAAGAAATTTTAACAGACTATCAAGGTACGTTATTAATCGTCAGTCACGATCGTCAGTTTATCGACAATACCGCCACAGAATGTATTATGTTTGAAGGCGAAGGGCAACTGAACGAATATGTTGGTGGTTTCCATGATGCGAAGCAACAACAAGCTAACTATTTTGCGCATAAAGTCGAACAAGAAGCGCTAAAACAGAAAAAAGTGCCTGTTGGAGAAAGTGCGGTTGAAAGCAAGCATGTTTCAAATAACAGCAAAGCTCAAACCAAAGCAGTCAAACTGACTTATAAAGAACAACGTGAATTAGAACAATTACCTCAGCGTTTGGAAACGTTAGAAGCGGAAATCCATTCCTTGCAAACCGAAATTGCAGGGCGTGAGTTTTTTCAACAAGCGCATGAATATACGGCTACAAAATTACATGCCTTAGCACAAGCGGAGCAAGCGTTAGAAGAGGCTTTTGCACGTTGGGAAGCGTTAGAGGAAAAGCAAAATTTGAGCAAGTCAGGGTCAATGTAGAGAAACTGGCGTGTATTTCAAAAAGCGAAAAGGGCGAAAATGATGATTTTCGCCCTTCGTTTTAAGTGAATGTATTATTTGATTTGTTGTTTCATTGCGTCTGCGACTAGTTCGGCTTCAGGTCCAAGAATCACTTGTAAACCATTATCACCTAATTTGACATTCCCTTTTGAGCCTAGCGTTTTTAACTGTTCTTCATTCACTTTGCTACGATCAACTAATGTTAAGCGTAAGCGAGTAATACAAGCATCGATAGATTGGAAGTTGTCTTTACCACCTAATGCAACAATAAAGTGAGCGGCGCGTTCTTCACGAGAGGCATCTCTTTTCACACTAATTTCTACCTCCTCTTCTTCACGACCAGGCGTTTTTAAATTGAATGCTTTGATTGTCGCACGGAAGATAACATAGTAAATCACACCGAATACAACCCCTTGCACGAGTAACATGTACCAATCTTTAGCAAGAGGGTTTTGTGAAGAAAGTACCATATCCACGAAACCTGCACTGAAACCGAAACCTGCCATCCATTGCATTGAGGCGGCAATAAAGACAGATAAACCAGTTAATAAGGCGTGAATAACATATAAGACAGGGGCAACAAACATGAACGCAAACTCTAATGGCTCGGTGACCCCAGTAAAGAATGACGCTAATGATGCGGCAATCATTAATGAAGCGACCTGCGCTTTTTTGCCTGGTTTTGCACTATGATAAATGGCTAATGCCGCTGCCGGTAAACCAAACATCATGACTGGGAAGAACCCTGCTTGATACATACCAGTGACACCCAATACAGCGGTGCCATTTGCAAGAGATTGTGCACCACCTAAGAAGTTAGGAATATCGTTGATGCCTGCCACGTTGAACCAGAACACAGAGTTTAACGCATGGTGCAACCCAACAGGGATTAACAAGCGGTTTAAGAAACCATAGATTCCCGCACCAGTTGCGCCAATATCTGTGATGGATTTACCAAAGCCAACTAACCCGTTAAAAATCATCGGCCATAAGTACATGAGGATGAAAGATACAATGATCATCACAACAGAGGTCACGATAGGGACTAAGCGTTTACCACTGAAAAAGGCTAATGCAGGAGGTAATTCCACTTGATGGAAACGGTTATATAATTCAGCAGAAATAACCCCAACTAAAATCCCAATAAATTGGTTGTTAATTTTGCCAAAGGCGGCAGGCACTTGATCCGCTGCAATACCTTGTAATTGTGCGACAGCGCCTGGTGACAGTAAGGTGGTGACCACTAAAAAGCCCACTAAGCCTGAAAGTGCGGCTGAACCATGTTTATCTTTAGACATACCAAATGCCACACCAACAGCAAACAGAATTGCCATATTATCAATAATGGCGGCACCAGACTTGATCAGGAAGGCTGCAAGCTGACTTTCGCCTCCCCAGCCATTCGGATCAATCCAGTAACCAATACCCATTAAGATAGCGGCAGCAGGGAGTGCGGCAACAGGCACCATTAATGCTTGCCCAATTCTTTGTAAGTAACTTAGAATGCTCATAGGAACTCCTTTTTATATTTTTCTCGATATTGTTGAGAAAAAAAGTAAACGTTTTCTCAAGCGTCTCTAACTATATGCTGATAATTTTCTATTGCAAATTAAAACTGTTGTTTTTGTGATTCTTATCACTAAATATTCCATTGGTATGAATTTTTATTGGCTATTTAAAATCACTTATTTTATAATGCAAAAAAATAAAAACTCCATTTTGGAAAAAAAAATGATGTCGATATTTCAAAATGGTGTTAACGATAAGGGAATCATTGATTTCACGGTAATTTCACATACAAAAAGAGGTAACACATTATGCGTTTAATTCCATTACACAATATTGATCAAGTCGCAAAATGGTCCGCACGTTATATTGTTGATCGTATTAATCAATTTCAACCAACAGAAACACGCCCATTCGTATTGGGTTTGCCTACTGGTGGCACACCGCTGAAAACCTATCAAGCACTTATTGAGCTCTATAAAGCCGGTGAGGTGAGCTTTAAACATGTTGTGACCTTCAATATGGATGAGTATGTTGATTTACCCAAAGAACATCCTGAAAGTTACCATTCTTTTATGTATAAAAACTTTTTTGATCATATTGATATTCAAGAAGAAAATATCAATATTTTAAATGGTAATACAGAAGATCATGAGGCTGAATGTCAGCGTTATGAAGATAAAATTAAGTCTTATGGCAAAATTCACTTATTCATGGGTGGTGTCGGCGTTGATGGGCACATCGCCTTTAATGAACCCGCCTCTTCACTTTCTTCTCGTACTCGTATAAAAACGCTTACAGAAGATACGATCATTGCCAACTCCCGTTTCTTTGATAACGATGTGAATAAAGTACCTAAATATGCACTGACTATTGGTGTGGGAACGTTACTGGATGCGGAAGAAGTGTTGATTCTAGTCACGGGTTATAATAAAGGGTTAGCATTACAAGCTGCAGTAGAAGGCAGTATCAATCATTTATGGACTGTCAGTGCGCTACAGATGCATCGTCGTGCAATTATTGTATGTGATGAACCTGCCACCCAAGAACTTAAAGTGAAAACGGTTAAATATTTTACTGAATTAGAAGCTGCTGCAATTCGTAGTATGGCATAAAGGGAGAAGACCATGTATGCGTTTATTAATGCAGTAATTTATACCGCGAAAGACGTACTTTATGGCAAAGCACTGATTATTGAAGGTGATAAAATTAGTGCAATAGTGCCTGTAGAGGAGGTTCCCGAGACGCTTCAAAAAATTGACTTACAAGGCAATAATTTAACCGCAGGTTTTATTGATCTTCAGTTAAATGGTTGTGGTGGAGTGATGTTTAATGAAGATATTAGCGTCAAAACGTTAGAGATCATGCAAGAAACTAATTTGAGATCGGGTACAACAAGTTATTTGCCAACCTTTATTACGTCACCTGATGAAGGCATGAAAGAAGCGGTGAAGGTAATGCGTGAGTATTTAGCTCAGCATAAAAATCAAGCATTAGGTTTACACTTTGAAGGACCATATTTGAGTATCGAGAAAAAAGGGGTACACCGTGAAGAATATATTCGCGCGATAAACCCAGAAATGAAAGCTTTCTTGTGTGATAATGCAGATGTGATTACGAAGATCACCTTGGCGGCAGAAAATCCAACGGCACAATATATTCCAGACTTTGTTGAAAAAGGCATTGTCGTCTCACTTGGACACTCGAATGCCACTTATGAGGTCGCACAACAAGCCATTGAAAAAGGGGCGAGCTTTGCGACACATTTACATAACGCGATGTCGCCAATTAGTTCTGGTCGCGCAATGGGGGTTGTCGGTGCCGTTTTAGATGCTGATATCTACACGGGCATTATTGTGGACGGTTTGCATGTTAATTATGGTAATGTGCGTATTGATAAAAAAGCAAAAGGTGACAAGTTATGTATTGTTACTGATGCGACTGCGGCAGCTGGTGCGGATATTGAATCCTTTGTTTTTGTGGGCAAAACTGTCTATGTGCGTGAGGGTAAATGCTATGATAGCAATGGTACATTAGGTGGCTCGGCTATTACGATGATTGAATCTGTGAAAAATGCGGTACAGGAAGTAGGCATTCCATTGGATGAAACATTACGCATGTGTAATTATTATCCTGCTAAAGCGATTGGTGTAGACGGTGAGCTAGGCTCAATTGAAGTCGGCAAAATTGCCAATTTAACCGCCTTTACCCATGATTTCAAGGTATTGGGTACGGCAGTGAATGGGGAGTGGAAAGCGAATTAACGTTTTCTTATCTTATTCAAAAATAGCATGTCAAATTAACATGCTATTTTTTTATCGCTAACGAAAGCCACCTTTTAGGGGTGGCTTTTTGTATGCTGTTTAGAGGACAATTGTTTTATTTTTATAAACGAAAATCCGATCATGTAAAGCCAAATCTAACGCACGACTGAGTACGGTTTTTTCCACATCTCGTCCCGCACGCATCATGGCTTCCGCATTGTAGGTGTGATCAACATTGATTACGTTTTGCATAATAATCGGACCTTGATCTAATTCGTTATTAATAAAATGTGCCGTTGCACCAATAATTTTTACGCCACGTTCATAAGCTTGGTGATAAGGTTTTGCGCCAATAAACGCTGGTAAAAAGGAGTGATGTATATTGATCACCCGATTTGGATATTTTTCAACAAACTGAGGATTAAGTACCCGCATATATTTTGCTAGCACAATATAATCCGGTGTATATTCATCGATTTTATCCGCAAGTAACTTATCATGTTCTACGCGAGTCAGATGCTGATGACTAATATAGTGGAATGGAATATCAAAACGTTCTACTAATGTTCTTAAGGTATCATGATTACCAATTACGGCCGCAATGTCGACATCTAACCCACCATAGTAGTTTTTCATCAAAATATCGCCAAGACAATGCGCTTCTTTGGTGACTAAAATGACAATACGTTTTCTTTTTGCACTAATTAAGCGACAGTTTGTTTTTTCCGGCAAACTGAATTTTAAGTCAGCTAATAAAGTATCTTCATTAAAAATGCCCTGTAGTTCTGTACGCATAAAGAAATGCTTTGTCTCAAAATCTACAAATTCATTGTTATGAATGATATTGAGCTGGTGTTTGTAACAAATGTTGGTAATTTTAGCGATAAGGCCTTTATCATCTGGGCAATCGGTTAATAATATTTTATTTTCAATCATAAGCCTGTTGTTTTAGTTGAAAAAATAAAAAAGAAAACCCATCAAGAAATGGGTTTTACGACAAAGTAAATTAGATTAAATTTCGAATGAACTGAGGGATTTACCCGCATCTAATGCTTGTTGAATAACTTTAGGTGTTCTACCTTGACCGGTCCAGGTTCGTTCTTCACCATTTTCATCGATATATTTGTATTTTGCTGGGCGAGGTTCTCTCTTTTTACGTTGAGATTGAGCTTCTTGACCTAACAATATTGCTAATTCCTGAGCAGTAATGCCTTCTTGGATTAATGATTCTTTTAATTTCTCAATTCTTGCTTGACGTTCTGCAATTTCACGTTCTGCTTTGGCTTCTGCTTCACGTTTTTCTTCAACGACAAGAGAAAACTTTTCTAAAGCAATTTCAAGTTGTTCTAATGGAGTTTCACGAGCTAACACGCGCAAACTTCGAACATTGGTTAACATCTTTAATAAATCACTCATAATTGTTCCTCTATATAATGTCACACAGGGATTACATAAAATATAATTAAACATAATCAAACATAAGTAATGATATAGTAAATATTATTATTGGTAAATGCCATTTTTGTAGAATACTTTAAAGTTTATATTTTTAAGTTATGAAATTGTAAATTAAGTTAAAAATATTCCTTTACCACTATTGGCAAGGATCACTTTTTATTGTAGTCTTGTTGCCATCCTACTTATGTAGAGGAGCGATCACTATAAGTATTTTTTCTGAGTGGATAACGAAGAGGAAAAAAGAAAGGAGTGACCGCCGAAATCAATTGAAAGTCATTTTGATTGGTTGGTGGCGTATTCGAAAGGAACGTCATTGTCATAGTCTTTTTTTAAACTATGGAGCGCTACTGGTTGGGTCAGGTCTTAATTAATTTTTGCCTACCTTTTTAGATCATTTCTATATTCTTACTCAGTGGTTATTCCTTCATTATAAGGTAAAAAACTTATGGAACTTATTGATTATTCGACATCTATTTGGTCTGTCGTCCCCCCTATTTTAGCATTATTATTAGCCATTGGGACACGCCGTGTTATTTTATCATTGAGCGTTGGTATTATTGTCGGCGCATTAATGCTTGCTGGTTTTAATATTTCAGCTACTTTAGTTTATCTCAAAAACAATATTGTTTCATTGGCATACAGTGATGGTGCACTTAATTCCAATAATATTAATATTGTCTTATTTCTCTTTTTGTTAGGGATTTTAACGGCATTGCTTACTGTTTCTGGTAGCAATCGTGCTTTTGCTGAATGGGCTCAAAAACGCATTAAAGACAGAAAAGGCGCGAAATTATTAGCGGCTTCTCTTGTCTTCGTTACCTTCATTGACGACTATTTTCATAGTTTGGCTGTTGGGGCGATTGCCAGTCCTGTCACCGATAAATTTAAAGTGTCACGCCCAAAACTTGCCTATATTCTTGATTCTACTGCTGCACCAATGTGTGTATTAATGCCGGTATCAAGTTGGGGTGCCTATATTATTACACTGATTGCCGGTCTTCTCGCAACGTATTCGATCACAGACTATTCGCCTATCGGGGCATTTATGACAATGAGCGCAATGAACTTTTATGCCATTTTTTCTATTTTAATGGTGTTTTTTGTGTCTTATTATTCTTTTGATATTGGTTCAATGGCGCGTCACGAAAGAATGGCCTTAGCGCGTGTAACAGAAGAAGAAAAACTGGAAAGCAGTAATAAAGGGCATGTTCTCTATTTAATTCTTCCTATTGCAGTGCTGATTTTAGCGACAGTAGGTATGATGATGTATACTGGTTATGAGGCATTAGCCGCAGAGGGCAAACCTTTTGATGTGTTAGGTGCGTTTGAAAATACAACCGTTGGCATTTCCTTGGTTGTGGGGGGATTAAGTGCGGTATTGACTTCGACCTTATGCATTATTATCGATCGTCAAGTGAGTTTCGCTGAATACGGTAAATCTTGGATTTTAGGTGTGAAGTCCATGCTCGGTGCAGTATTGATTTTATTGTTTGCTTGGACCATTAATACTATCGTGGGTGATGTTAAGACGGGGATTTATTTATCTTCATTAGTCTCAGAAAGTTTACCAATTGCTTTGTTACCTGCTTTATTATTTATTTTAACCGGGATCATGGCATTCTCAACTGGGACCAGTTGGGGTACATTTGGGATTATGTTGCCGATTGCAGCTGCAATTGCCGCAAATACCGCTCCAGAATTGATGTTACCTTGTTTATCCGCAGTTATGGCGGGAGCGGTGTGTGGTGACCATTGTTCACCGATTTCAGATACGACCATTTTATCTTCTACCGGGGCAAAATGTAATCATATTGACCATGTGACAACACAGCTACCTTATGCCATGTTAATTGCGACAGCCTCCATTGCTGGCTATTTAGTATTGGGTTTCAGTCAGTCTGGCATATTGGGCTTTGTGACCACTGGTGCCGTTTTATCTGTCCTTGTCTTGCTATTTAGAAAAAAATAAATTGTGAGATAGTTCACAAATAAAATAAAAGAATTTTATTTTGGGTTAATTTATAAAATGCGGCTTAATGCCGCTTTTTTTATTTTTTTAAGCATGAATCTTTTATTTTATCCTGTTATTTTGAGTGTTTCTAGATTTGTGTATTGGTTTGTTTGCTTGTGTTGTGTGTTTTTTCGGCAAAAATAGATGGACAATAAAGATGATTTCCAGTAAAAATGAAAACGTGTTAATGCATAACATAAAAACAACATCAATTAGAGCAATAAGCACATAACGTGCGAGACATTCAGAGGTGAAAATGAAAAAGTTATCTGGCGCAGAAATGGTTGTGCAGTCTTTGCGAGATGAAGGCGTTGAGTTTTTATTTGGCTATCCAGGCGGATCGGTTTTAGATATTTACGATGCGATTCATACATTAGGTGGGATTGAACATATTCTTGTTCGGCATGAGCAAGCCGCGGTACATATGGCGGATGGTTATGCCAGGGCTACGGGTAAAGTAGGCTGTGTGCTTGTGACATCTGGACCCGGTGCAACCAATACCATTACTGGTATTGCAACCGCCTATATGGATTCCGTGCCTTTAATCGTGTTGTCTGGACAAGTGATGTCGGGATTGATCGGCAGTGATGCGTTTCAGGAATGCGATATGGTGGGCATTTCTCGTCCTGTGGTTAAGCATAGTTTTTTAGTCAAATCGGCTGAGGAGATTCCTGAAACGATTAAAAAAGCCTTTTATATTGCGTCAACAGGCCGCCCTGGACCTGTTGTCATTGATTTACCAAAAGATGTGGTTAATCCTGCGAATAAGTTTACATATCAGTATCCCGATAAAGTGGATCTACGCTCTTATAATCCAACGACACAAGGACATAAAGGGCAGATTAAAAAGGCATTAAAGGCTTTATTAGTCGCGAAAAAACCGGTGTTATTTGTGGGAGGCGGTGTGATTACAGCAAATTGCAGTGACAAATTAACGCAATTTGCACAAGCGTTGAATTTACCAGTGACCTCTTCTTTAATGGGATTGGGGGCTTATCCAAGCTCGGACAAACAATTCCTCGGTATGTTAGGAATGCATGGGACTTATGAAGCGAATAATGCGATGCATCATAGTGACCTTATTTTAGCTATTGGCGTGCGTTTTGATGACCGAACAACAAATAATTTGGCTAAATACTGTCCTCATGCCAAAGTCATTCACATTGATATTGATCCTACCTCCATTTCTAAAAATGTCGTGGCATCTATTCCTATCGTGGGGAGCGCGGAAAAAGTGCTTAATGAGTTTTTAGCCTTATTAGTGGACGACAGTTTATTAAAATCACAAACCCCATTGGATGAATGGTGGAACCAAATTGATGAATGGAAAGCGGTAAAATGCCTCTCTTTTAACCGAGATGATTCGGTCATTAAGCCACAGCAAGTGATGGAAGTGGTTTACCGTTTAACACAAGGTGAGGCTTATGTGGCGTCAGATGTAGGACAACATCAAATGTTTGCCGCTTTACATTATCCATTCAATCAACCGCGCCGTTGGATCAATTCGGGGGGACTCGGTACGATGGGATTTGGCTTACCTGCAGCACTTGGGGTAAAACTGGCTTATCCTGATTCTACCGTAGTATGTGTGACTGGAGATGGAAGTATTCAAATGAATATTCAAGAGTTATCTACCGCACAGCAATATGAGATCCCCATCGTGGTGATTAGCTTGAATAATCGTTTCTTAGGCATGGTGAAACAATGGCAAGACCTCATTTATTCTGGCCGACATTCACAGTCTTATATGAATTCTTTACCTGATTTTGTCAAGTTAGCGGAAGCTTATGGACATGTTGGTATCCAAATTAACACACCAGATGAATTAGAAGAGAAACTGACACAAGCTTTTTCGATGAAAGACCGGCTTGTTTTTGTTGATATCAATGTAGATGCGACTGAACATGTTTATCCAATGCAAATTCGTGGTGGGGCAATGAATGAAATGATTTTAACAAAACCGGAGAATACTCATGCGTAGAATTTTATCTGTATTATTAGAAAACGAATCGGGTGCTTTATCTCGTGTGGTTGGATTATTTTCACAGCGTGCCTTTAATATAGAGAGCCTCACTGTTGCCCCGACGGATGATCCTACATTATCTCGTATGACCATCGAGGCCCATGGGGATGAGCAGGTACTCGAACAGATCGAGAAACAGTTACATAAATTAGTTGATATTTTTAAAGTGATCAGTTTAAGTGACTGTGAGCATGTTGAACGTGAAGTGTTACTGATTAAAGTCAGAGCACAAGGTGCATCACGTGATGAGTTAAAACGCTTAACTGATATTTACCGTGGTCAGATTGTGGATGTCACAACCAAGTCATACACGATTCAGTTAACGGGAACCAAAGATAAATTAGATGCCTTTATTTCAGCGGTGAAGGACGAAACCGCGATCATTGAGATTGTGCGTTCTGGTCTTATCAGTTTATCGCGTGGAGAAAAAAATTGCTTATAGCACCTTAACTCATTGAATGAAGACACAAAAAGTGCGGTTAGATTTTTTTAAAATTTAACCGCACTTTTTTATTAGGAATTAGTCTTAATTAACGCATTAGTATTTTTTGATATTATAAATATGAGATGTTAAAATAATCTTTACATTTATTTACGTATATTTATTTGTATTTAATAATTGTTTACATAATTAATCATCCTCGTCACCACCTCAATCGTTTTATACATTTTAAGGAGGAAATGTGAAATTAAAGTTAGTTGAGCTTGCAAAACTTGCAGGAGTTTCGCGTACAACCGCTAGCTATGTGGTTAATGGAAAGGCGAAGGCGTATCGTGTCAGTGATAAAACCATTGAAAAAGTTGAAAAACTGATCAAACAATATGACTTCAAGCCAAATGCCATGGCTGCGGGGTTACGAGCAGGCAAAAGCCGTACTATTGGTTTAATTGTCCCTGATTTTGAAAATGCAAGCTTTGCTAGAATCGCAACAGATCTCGAAGCTGGATTTCGTGAGAAAGGTTATCAATTAATCATTGCTTGCTCGAATGATAATCCAGAAACCGAGATGCAATGCGTTAAACACCTAATCCAACGCCAAATTGATGCATTGATTGTCTCCAGCACATTACCTGTTGATACGGATTTTTATCAACGCTACGCCAATGTACCCGTTGTTTGTTTTGATCGCCATCTTGACCTCAATAAAATACGTGTCTTGACAGACGATGAAGGTGACTCATATCGATTAGCAACACGTTTAGGGAGACATTGCGAGGGAAAGCGAATTCTTTTTTTAGGTGCCTTACCTAAGTTAGTACTCAGTCGCAAACGAGAGCTTGGTTTTCGTCAAGCTCTCCCTAATATGGCGGGGCAAGTGGATTATCTTTATGCTTCACAGTTTCATAAATTAGCGAGTGCAAAAGCATTTCGTCACTGGTTAGAAAAAAATGAAATGCCAGAGGCTATTTTTGCCACATCATTAACCTTATTACACGGTGTTTTTCAGATTTTGATTAATCGTTATCATCGTATCCCACGCTCACTTATCATTGCAACCTTTGGTCATCACGATATGTTAGACCTGTTGGAAAATAAAGTGATTTGCTGTGTCCAGAATCACCAAAGAATTGCCCAGACCTTACTACAACTTGTATTAAGTAGAATGAAATCAAAGCATATTAAAGTATCTGATGAGGTGATTATTCGAGAGATTATCGAATCACAGATTTAATCTCAAACTCATTCGAGTTCTACGATCGGGACTGTTGTCGGTGGTGGCAACGGTTCTGGCTCGCCTAAAAAGTAAGGTTCCTTTTCCATTAAAATATCAAAGATAACTAAAAGACGCGCAAAGAACTCTCTAAATCGTACGAAATAATGTCCTTGCGGATAGTCCGCTGCAAAACAAATGGCATCAATATTGTGATATTGAGCAATAAATAGTGCCCGTTCACAATGAAATTTTTGCGTAATAATGGTGAATGAATGGGCTTTAAAAACCTGTTGGGCACGGATAACGGAATCTAACGTACGAAACCCTGCAAAATCCATATACATAAACTCAGCTGCGATCCCCATTTTGCGTAAATCTTTGAACATATTACGCGGTTCATTGTATTGATTGGTACGGTTATCACCACTGAGTAAGAGATAATCAATCTTACGTGCAGAAAAGACTTCATGTGCGGCTAAAAGGCGATTGTGATAAAACAGATTGAGTGTATTGTCCTCAAAGTATTTTGATGTGCCTAAGACAACACCATAAGGGCGGTAAGGCAGCTTATTGATATCCGTATAGATATTTTTCCGAACATAAAAAGCAATAGCTTGATCAATGAGGATTGATAGCACAATAAATGATGACAAAGCCACCAATATATAACGTATTGCGCGTTTATAATATTGGGAAGTTAAAGAAGTCAACATAGATGTCATTTTCAAACTATCATCTCTATTCGGAAACTGATGTTCACCATAATGAAAAAAGGGTTGAAGTGCAAGCTGAATTTTAGTAGATTTATACGTAAAGATGTTTAGACGTCCATAAATAGAGTAAAAGTAAAGTGAACATAACAACAATAATAAGCAGGCGGTAGCATGGCTGTACAGAAAGTCAAATTGTTTACGGAAACCCCTTTTACCTTAAGTTTAGGCGGGGCTCTCCAAGATATTGAGGTCGCATATCAAACTTACGGTGAATTGAATGAAGAGAAAAGCAATGCGATTCTCATTTGCCATGCTTTAACAGGTGATGCTGAGCCTTATTTTGCTGATCATTCACAGCGAGGTTGGTGGCAGACCTTCATGGGGGAAGGGCTGGCTTTAGATACGTCTCAATATTTTTTCATTTGTTCTAATGTGTTGGGGGGATGTAAAGGGACTACCGGCCCTTCTTCAATTAACCCGAAAACCAATAAACCTTATGGCAGTCAATTTCCGAATATTATTGTGCAAGACATCGTTGCCCTACAAAGGGCGCTATTGACGCATCTCAATATTCCTCGTTTACATGCTGTGATTGGTGGCTCTTTTGGTGGGATGCAAGCTACCCAATGGGCGATTGATTATCCTGATGATGTCAGTAATGTCATTAATTTATGTTCTTCTTTGTTATTTGGTGCAGAAGCCATTGGCTTTAATCATGTGATGCGACAAGCGGTGATCAATGATCCTAATTTTAATGGTGGAGATTATTATGAGGGGAAACCGCCCGAAAAAGGGTTAGCGATTGCGCGCATGTTGGGCATGTTGACTTATCGAACTGACTTGCAATTAACCAAAGCATTTGGCCGTGCCACCAAGGCTGAAACAGCGTTTTGGGGGGATTATTTTCAGGTAGAGTCCTATTTAACATACCAAGGTAAAAAATTTTTAGCTCGCTTTGATGCCAATAGTTATCTTCATTTGCTCAGAGCGTTAGATTTATATGATCCAGGCTTTCACTATGAAAGCTTATCCGTGGCATTAGCCAGAATCAAGGCTCGTTACACGTTAGTGGCCGTTGAAAATGATCAATTATTTAAATTGACTGAGCTACAGAAAAGTAAAAAACTCCTTGAAGAAAGTGGCGTCGATTTAGTGTATTATCAATTTTCTTCTGACTATGGCCACGACGCATTTTTAGTCGATTATGCATTTTTTGAGAAGAAAATTCGCTTAGCACTGGCTAATCAGTAGATACCGTATGAATTTTCTGCATTTGATGGTTTTCGAATTGCTTCATTAATTCCACTAGCGGTTGCCCATGGGGTAAACATAGATTTGGAGCAATTTCAAACAGTGGGACGATCACAAATTCGCGATTGGTCATGTCGTAATGAGGCAGAGTTAAACGTTCGGTCTGACAAATGACATTATCATAAAGCAATATATCCAGATCTAAAGTGCGTTCTCCCCAACGGCGAAGACGCACTCTGCCTTGTGTATTTTCGATCTGTTGTAAATGATCGAGAAGGGGTAATGGCGGTAGCGTCGTGTGTAAATGTGCTACCGCATTCACATAGTCTGGCTGATCTTGTGGACCTAACGGTTTACTTTGGTAAAAAGAACTGACTTCAATCAGTTGCGTTGCCGGTAAGTTGGCCAATGCCGTTAGCGCTGCCTCTAGCTGAGCAATGGGGGTTTGTAAATTGCTTCCTAATGCAATATAAACAGATGTCATATCAGCTTACCTTATGAGGACGAAACAGATTTTGGTTTACGACGTTTTCTCGCACGATAATATTTTTTCTTCGGCTTAGGGTGTAAACGTTGTTGCTCTTTGACCAAGTGATCACGTTGTTCCGAATTACTAAATTGATATTCATGCCACCAGGTTGCTAATTCAATGGTTTCCCCGCCTTCAACTTCTGAGCGCATCGCTAATAGATCAAACGCCGCACGGAACTTAGGGTGTTCCATGGTACGAACGGGATGATGTCCTGAACGTTTCAGTAATTGTAATTGCAAAAACCAAATATCGCGAATGACGGCGGTGTGGCGACGAGGGGCAGCAAGGGCTGCACAGAACACATCTAAAATTTCGGAGCTAGCCAAAGCATAGGCATCATGATTATTTAATCCACCTTCATTTTTTAACATCTCCACTTTTTCACGTAGTGGGTACCAAAAAAACGCAGCAAATAAAAACGCAGGATTGATGCGTAATTTATCAGCCACACGTTCATCGGTGGAGGTGAGTGCTTTGAGGATCATCCGTTCTGCCAGACTGTCACCGTTCTCTGTGAAATAAGGCATCAGTGAAGGGAAAAGTTGCTCAAACAATCCATATTGACGTAACAGTTTATAGGTTTTGACCCCGTATCCAGCTTGGAGTAATTTTAAACATTCATCAAATAGTCGCGCAGGTGGAATATTTTTAAGTAAAGGTGCCAGTTCTCGAATCGGTTGCTCACTCGGTTTTTCAAGGAACATATCCAATTTTGCCATGAAACGCACAGAGCGTAACATCCGCACAGGATCTTCTTGGTAGCGTTTTACAGGATCACCAATCAGACGCAATTTGCCTGCTTTGAGATCATCAATCCCATGAAAATAATCACGTAATGTATTATCTTTGGGATTGTAGTACAGCGCATTGACGGTAAAATCGCGACGTTCTGCATCTTGTTCTAGCGTACCATATACATTGTCACGTAATAGCATGCCTTCTTTGCTTTGTTTGGCAAAGCTTTCATGGTTATTTTCATTATGACTAGCACGAAACGTTGCGACTTCGATCACATCTCGACCAAACATGATATGCGCCAATCGAAAACGGCGACCCACTAAACGACATTGACGTTGGAAAATCGTTTGAATTTGTTCTGGTAATGCATTCGTCGCCACATCGAAATCTTTTGGGTGTTTACCAAGCAATAAGTCTCTTAAACAGCCACCAACAATATAGGCTTCAAACCCATGGCGATGAAGTTTTTCTACAATACTTAGGGCATTACGATTAATCATGCGTGGCGTAATACCGTACTGCGATGCTTTAAAAATCGAGTTATTGTAATGGTGCGAAAGTTTGCTTTGTTTGCTATTTGACCCATTCCGATTATCAGTTGTTGTAAGGGGGTCAGAATGCGTTTTTTGGGATAACAACGGAGTAGAATCTGTTTTTTCTCTTTCGACTAAATAGGATTTTGTTTTTTTATTAAACAGATTTTTGATGTATTTTAAAATAATAGACCTCATCAAGTGTATTTAGCATATTCGTAAAAAAGTGCGGTCAAACAAACCGCACTTTCGAGATGTTTTAATTATAATAAAGGGGAAAATAAGTTAGCCAACCATTTGTTTTTCACGAATTTCGGCCAGTGTTTTACAATCAATACAAAGATCAGCAGTTGGACGCGCTTCTAAGCGACGAATGCCAATTTCAATTCCACAAGAATCACAGTAACCAAAATCACCCGTTTCTAATTTTTTCAATGTGTTCTCAATTTTCTTGAGCAGTTTACGCTCACGATCGCGGGTACGCAACTCTAAACTGAATTCTTCTTCTTGTGTTGCACGATCAGCAGGATCCGGAAAATTAGACGCTTCGTCTTGCATATGAGCAACGGTGCGGGTTGCTTCTTCGACAATTTGGTCACGCCAAGCTTGTAAGATTTTTTTGAAATGAAGCAATTGCGCTTCATTCATGTATTCTTCGCCTACCTTTTCTTGATACGGCTCAACACCAGCTAAGGCTAATATACTTAAAGAGGATTTAGACATTGGGGTTCTCCTAATTAGAAATTCATCCATTTTATCAACGGTTGAAATTACATATTCATACGCATTGGCGTTGATTTAGTTAAGTTAAAGTGACCTATATTCAGGTACCTAGTATTTTAAAAAGCGTTATAAATAGCAGAACTTAGCTGAATGATCAAATGAATTTACCTGATATTACAATTTTTCTTGAAATAAATCTGATTTTTGAGAGTTAGATTACAAAATGAAGCTAAAAAGTGAATATGGTTCCGCCTTGTAGATAATGATTGCTTTTTTTATAAATAAGTTTAGAACCGATGAAAAGTCCTTTGTTGTCAATGTGTGTTGTGATTATCTTAAGTGCCTGTTCGTTACTTTGGCTACCCGAGTACTTATTGGTCTGTTGGCGCGTGACGCTATTCATCAGCTCAT
This sequence comes from Bisgaard Taxon 45, assembly GCA_030783905.1. Classification (GTDB taxonomy): domain Bacteria; phylum Pseudomonadota; class Gammaproteobacteria; order Enterobacterales; family Pasteurellaceae; genus Pasteurella. The sequence continues at coordinate 60,974 of JAQAHH010000009.1, forward strand.
TATTGCTAGTTAGCATGATCATGTGTGTTGTCTGTGGCAAAGCACACTGGGTTTCTCCTCTCGTCTTGCTATTGTGTTGTGTCGGCCTGTTAGGCTATATCCATGATCAAGCGCGTCAAGCATTATCTCACGCAGACACCGTTGCTCAATTGTCTCGAAAAGTAGAGACAGAATTTAAAATTATTGAAGTACTACAACAAAAGAACGCACAAATCTTTGTGGTATCGACCCAATTACAACCACAACAAGCAAAACAAAACATAATTCTTCAATGGCAAGGGCAAGAAAAGCCACAACTTGGCGAGCGTTGGAAAGGTGAACTACGGGTTAGACCGATTTCATCAAGGCTCAATATCGGTGGGTTTGATAAACAACAATGGTATTTTGCCAAAGGTATTACGGCTTATGCAACAGTAAAACATGCGGTAAAAATCAATGAAGCCTCGTCTTGGCGAGAAAAATGGTTGCAAGAGGCGCTAAAACAGACTTCAACCTTAGACTATCAAGGATTATTGCTTGCGTTAGCGTTTGGTGAACGGGCATGGTTACCCGCAGCACTTTGGCAAACCTATCAAAAAACGAATACAGCACATTTGATTGCTATATCCGGTTTACATATTGGGCTGAGCATGGGGATAGGCTATTTGTTTATGCGTGTCATTCAGTTTGTTTTGCCATTGAAGTGGGTGACACCGACGTTACCAATACTAGCAGGGTTGCTTTTTGCTGGCTTTTATGCGCAATTGGCGGGATTTACTGTGCCCACTTCAAGAGCTTTTTTCGCGCTTGCCGTTGTCTTTTTGCTTCGACTCTGGCGTCAATGTTATGGTGGGTGGCAACTTCTTTTATTAGTGGTCGCCTTGTTATTGTTAGCCAACCCCTTAATTGTTTTATCTCGTAGTTTCTGGTTGTCAGTGAGTGCGGTCAGCGCTTTGATGATTTGGTATCAAATATTCCCCCTCTCGTTACTACATTGGCGAGGAAAATCGCTCGCAGAAAGTCCTTGGCGCAGGTGGCGTTGGATGATCAGCCTTCTTCATTTACAGCTAGGCTTATTGTGGCTGTTTACACCCGTTCAATTATTGCTCTTTGAAGGGATCGCTTTAACGAGTTTTATTGCCAATATGATCAGTGTGCCACTTTATAGTTTTGTATTCGTGCCACTGGTTTTATTTGCGCTTATTACACAAGGTGCTTTTTCTTCTTGGTCTATGGCAAACGCGGTAGCGGAATATGTTACGCGCTTCTTAATGCTATTCCAATCTCATTGGGTAGCAGTTTCACAACAGCAAAGCTTATGCTTGATCGCGATATTGGCTATCAGCTTTATGCTATCGGTATGGTATGTCTATGATTTCAAAAAAGACACAACCAAAGGCTATTTTTATGTGCCAGACTTTTTTCATCTTGATGTCACTCGGCAGTTAAATCCACGCGTAAAATGGAAAATCTATTTGATGACGATTACTATCAGTCTTTATTGTTTCTTACGTGTGCTGTATACCTCTGTCTCTTCGCCTATTTGGCGTTTAGATACGCTCGATGTTGGACAAGGCTTAGCTAACCTGATTGTGATAAATGGAAAAGGATTACTCTATGATACCGGCGCCTCGTGGCGTGGCGGTAGTATGGCTGAGTTGGAAATTTTGCCTTATTTAAAAAGAGAGGGCATTGAATTAGATTGGGTTATTTTAAGTCATGATGACAATGATCATGTAGGTGGGGCAGGAACAATACTAAAACATTACCCTCAAGCTAAGCTGATGACCGCCTCTTCCCAACATTACGGCAAAAATGACCGCACTTTTTGTGTAGCTGGTAAGAACTGGACTTGGCAACATTTAACGATCAAAGCGTTGTCACCAAAAAGAAACGTGACACGAGCGAAAAATAGCGATTCTTGTGTATTACTGATCTCAGATGGTACGTATCAGCTGTTGTTGACCGGAGATGCCGATATTGCTGCCGAAAAACAGTTTGTGGATAAATTAGGACCGCTCGATGTATTACAAGTGGGACATCATGGCAGTAAAACCTCGACTGGATATGAATTACTTTATCAAACGCGCCCGAAAATTGCGTTGATTTCCAGTGGACGTTGGAATCCTTGGCATTTTCCGCATACTCAGGTGATACAGCGATTGCAACGTTATCAAGTCAAGATGTATAACACAGCAGAATTAGGTCAGATTCGCTTACTTTTTCATAATACACACATCGAAATACAAACCGCGCGCACAGATTTTTCGCCCTGGTATAGCAGATTAATTGGCTTGCAACCAAAATAAAGGTACAATGTCGCCCAATTTAATTTGAAATCGAAAAAAATTTATGCAAGATAAAGATCTTTCAACAGTACAGACATTTAAACGTTTATGGCCAATTATTAGCCCTTTCAAACTTGGATTAGTGGTATCCGGCATTGCCTTAGTAATTAATGCTTTAGCCGACGCGGGATTAATTTCTCTGTTAAAACCGCTTCTAGATGAAGGTTTTGGTAAGGCAGATGTGTCATTTTTACGTACCATGTCATATGTTGTGGTTCTAGTCATCTTCCTTCGCGGTATCAGTAATTTTATTTCTTCTTATTGTTTATCTTGGGTATCAGGTAAAGTGGTGATGATTATGCGTCGCCGAATTTTTAAACACCTTATGTTTATGCCTGTGCCTTTCTTTGATCAAAATTCCAGTGGCAGATTATTATCGCGTATAACCTATGATTCTGAGTTAGTGGCGAATTCCTCTTCTGGTGCTTTAATTACGATTGTGAGAGAAGGGGCTTATATTCTTTCTTTGTTAGCGGTGATGTTATATACCAGTTGGCAGTTGTCTATTGTATTATTTTTAATTGGTCCGATTATTGCGGTATTAATTCGTTTGGTATCGAAACGCTTTCGTGAGTTAAGTAAGAATATGCAAAACTCGATGGGCGAGTTGACCTCTACTGCGGAACAAATGCTAAAAGGGCATAAAGTGGTGCTCTCTTTTGGCGGACAAATTGTCGAGGAAGAACGTTTTAACCATGTGAGTAATGATATGCGCCGTAAGGGAATGAAAATGGCGGTGGCGGATGCGATCTCTAATCCCGTTGTGCAAGTGATTGCTTCCTTTGCTTTAGCTGCGGTGCTGTATTTGGCGACAGTACCTACCATTATGGATCAAAATCTAACTGCCGGTTCCTTTACTGTAGTCTTTTCGTCCATGTTAGCGATGATGCGGCCACTAAAATCGTTGACCAATGTGAATGCACAATTCCAAAAAGGGATGGCCGCCTGTCAAACCTTATTTGCCTTATTGGATTTAGAGACGGAGAAAGATTTGGGCACTCATAAGGGCGAAAATGTGCAAGGTTATCTTAGTTTTAAAAATGTGACCTTTACTTATCAAGGGCGAGATGAGCCTGCACTACGTAACTTATCGTTTGATGTGGAAAAAGGGAAAACGGTCGCACTAGTTGGTCGCTCTGGCTCGGGTAAATCAACGATTGCGAATTTAGTGACGCGTTTTTATGACGTGGATGAGGGTGAAATTACGTTAGATGGTATCAATATTCAGGATTATCGGTTATCCAGTTTGCGTAAAAACTGTGCTGTTGTGTCGCAACAAGTTCATTTATTTAATGACACTATTGCGAATAACATTGCTTATGCTGCGAAGGATAAATATACGCGTGAGGCAATTATTAAAGCAGCCGAAGATGCGTATGCCATGGAGTTTATTGAAAAGCTGGAACATGGTTTGGATACGGTGATCGGTGAGAATGGCGTCAATTTATCTGGTGGTCAACGTCAACGTTTGGCGATTGCACGCGCCTTATTGCGTAATTCACCGGTACTCATTTTAGATGAAGCAACTTCTGCGCTAGATACTGAATCTGAACGTTCCATTCAATTAGCCCTAGAAAAATTACAGAAAGAACGTACCGTGATTGTGATTGCACACCGTTTATCGACCATTGAAAATGCCGATGAGATTCTCGTGATTGAACACGGTGAAATTAAAGAAAGAGGTTCACATACTGAATTACTCGCATTAGATGGTGCCTATAAACAATTGCACAGTATTCAAGTCAATCATTAATCTTTTTAGCCATTACAAGAAAGGGGGGGAAGATGCAATTTTGGTATTCACGGACGTGGATCACTTGGTTGATGCTACCACTTTCTTGTTTATTTTGGCTTATCGCGAGTTTACGGAAATATCTTTTTCAAAAAGGGCTTTTCGCATCTTATCGCGCGCCGGTGCCTGTCGTAGTCGTGGGTAATCTTTCTGTGGGGGGCAATGGCAAAACCCCAGTTGTGATTTGGCTGGTCAAACAACTACAACAAAAAGGGCTGTGCGTGGGCGTCATTTCTCGTGGCTATGGTAGCCAATCCTCCGTTTATCCCTTATTGGTGACACCCGATACCGATCCTGTACAAGGCGGAGATGAACCTGTGCTGATTGCAAAACGTACGCAAGTGCCAGTTTGTATTGCTCCCAATCGTCAACAAGCCATTGAGTTATTATTACAACATCAACCTAAGTGTGAAGTGATCATCAGTGACGATGGGCTACAACACTATCAATTACAGCGTGATTTTGAAATTGTGGTGATGGATGCAACTCGTGGATTAGGTAATGGCTTTTTATTACCTGCCGGGCCATTGCGGGAGTTGCCAAGTCGTTTAAATAGCGTGGACTTAATTATTTGTCATGGTCAGGCAACGCAGTATAGCGATGTAGAAATGACACTGGTGCCACAATATGCCGTTAATTTGGTCACGGGAGAGCAACGCTTACTCAGTGACTTTCAACGGGTCTCTGCGATTGCCGGCATTGGTCATCCACAGCGTTTTTTTAGCATGTTGGCATCGTTATCAATACAATTAATACAAACCAAAGCCTTTCAAGATCATCAAAAATTTGATGCCACACAATTTACCGCGTTTGATCATACTCAGCCTTTATTGATGACGGAAAAAGATGCAGTGAAATGTATGGCGTTTGCACACCAAAATTGGTGGTATGTTCCCGTCGAAGCGGAGATTAAAGGTACAAAAGTGCGGTCATTTTTAGCTAAATTTGATCAGATTCGCAAAACAGCATGAAGTGAGGAAATATGGATTCAACTTTATTAGAGATTGTGGCTTGTCCTATTTGTCAGGGCCGATTAGTCTTTGACAAAGCTACACAAAAATTAATCTGTCATTTTGATAATGTTGCGTATGACATTAATCAAGGGATTCCCGTACTTTTAGCTGAACAAGCCATACCTTTATCAAACGTGCAAGAGGAGGATTAATATGACTCACTTTACTGTCATCATTCCGGCACGTTATGCTTCAACCCGTTTACCGGGTAAACCTTTAGCGCAGATTGCTGGTAAACCCATGATTGCACATGTTTTTGAAAAAGCGATGCAATCAGGCGCAAAGCGTGTCATTATCGCCACCGATCATGAGCAAGTTGCGGCAGCTGCACGTGAGTTTGGTGCGGAAGTCTGTATGACATCAGATAAACATCATTCAGGTACGGAACGGTTAGCTGAAGTGGTGGAGCAATTAGGTATTGCAGAAGACGAAATTATTGTCAATATTCAGGGCGATGAACCCTTGATTCCTCCTACGATTGTGCGTCAAGTGGCAGAAAACTTGGCAAAATATCAGGTAAAAATGGCAAGCTTAGCGGTAAAAATAGATGAACCCGAAGAATTGTTTAATCCTAATGCTGTCAAAGTGTTAACTGATCAAGCCGGCTATGTGCTGTATTTTTCTCGTGCCCCGATACCTTGGGATCGCGATCAGTTTGCGAGCTTACCAAATGATAAAGGTGGTATAAAACAACTCACTTTATCTGATCCTTATTTACGCCACATCGGCATTTATGCCTACCGAGCTGGTTTCATTAGACAGTATATCCAATGGCAACCAACCGCATTAGAGCAAATTGAAAGCTTAGAACAATTACGGGTGCTGTGGTATGGTGAAAAAATCCATGTTGAATTAGCCAAGGAAGTGCCACCTGTTGGGGTGGATACTGCGGAAGATCTGGAAAAAGTACGCTCGATTTTAGAAAAATAAAGGTAAGGTGTCTTAGGGCACTTGAGATTGTTTATGTTTGATGCCAAATCCTTTTTAGCTAATGTGTCCCACGAACCAGGTGTTTATCGTATGTATGACGATACCGATACGGTGATTTATGTGGGGAAAGCGAAGGATCTGAAAAAGCGTCTCTCAAGTTATTTTCGTGCTCAGCTCAGCAGTAAAAAAACAGAGGCGTTGGTCAGTGCCATCGCCCGAATTGATACCACAATTACCTCATCGGAAACCGAAGCCTTATTACTTGAACATAACTACATTAAAACTTATCAACCTCGTTATAACGTTTTATTACGCGACGATAAATCTTATCCCTACATTTTATTAACGGCAGAACGTCATCCTCGAATTAGTGCATACCGTGGCAGCAAAAAAGTTAAAGGTGAATATTTTGGTCCTTATCCCAATCCCAATGCGGTGAGAGAAACCCTGTCTTTATTACAAAAACTGTTTCCAATCCGTCAATGTGAAAATGCTGTTTATAACAACCGCTCTCGTCCTTGTTTACAATATCAAATTGGACGATGTAGCGCCCCCTGTGTCCCTGGTTATGTGAGTGATGAAGCTTATTTACAACAAGTTAAATTGGCTCGTCTTTTTTTGCAAGGTAAAGATCAGCAGGTTATTGAGTATCTTATTGATAAAATGGAACAAGCCAGTCAAGATCTTGATTTTGAAGAAGCCGCTCGTATTCGAGATCAAATTCAAGCCGTCCGCGCTGTGCTAGAAAAACAATTTGTGTCTACTGAACGCTTGGATGATATGGATATTCTGTCTATTGCTTACCAGTTAGGGGTTGCGTGTGTCCAAGTGTTATTTATTCGACAAGGCAAAATGTTAGGCAATCGGAGCTATTTCCCTAAAGTACCGGCCAATACGGATTTATCTGAATTAACCGCAACCTTTGTTGGGCAGTTCTATTTACAGGCACATCAGGGGCGTAGCATCCCGCACTGCATTCTTGTTGATCATAAATTAACAGAAAAAGCTGAGTTAGAAGCCTTATTAACACAACAGGCGGGACGAAAAGTCCATATTCAAGACAGTGCAAAGGGGGATAAGAGTAAATATTTACAACTTGCTAAAATGAATGCCCAGTCCGCCTTAGCCACTCAACTGAAACAAAATACGTTGTTGAAAGAACGTTATCAAGCGTTACAAACTCTTTTACAGTTGAAGGACATTCGACGTATGGAATGTTTTGATATTAGCCATACAATGGGGGAGCAGACAATAGCTTCTTGTGTCGTGTTTAATCAAGATGGGCCATTAAAATCCGATTATCGCCGTTTCAATATTACAGGAATTACGGGGGGGGATGATTATGCGGCAATGGAACAAGCCTTATTGAAACGTTACGATAAACCACTTGAGCCAGATAAAATTCCAGATGTCATTTTCATTGATGGAGGACAGGGACAACTTAATCGTGCCTTACAAACCTTTGCTAAGTTAAATGTAAAATGGGATAAAAACCAACTGCACTTGATTGGTGTGGCCAAAGGAGTGGATCGCAAAGCAGGCTTAGAGACCTTAATTTTGAGTAAACAAGGCAAAGTGCTTCATTTACCAGCGGATAATTTAGCCTTACATTTGATCCAACATATTCGTGATGAAAGTCATCAGCATGCGATTAGTGGGCATCGTAAAAAGCGCCAACAGGCTTTTCTACAAAGTGGCTTAGAATCGGTAGAAGGCGTAGGTGCAAAAAGACGGCAAGCACTGTTGAAATATTTAGGCGGGATGCAGGGGGTCAAAAATGCCACGCTAGATGAAATTGCCTCTGTGCCAGGTATTTCGCAAGCCTTAGCAGAACGCATTTATGATGCTTTACGAGATTAATACATAAATCTTTTAGATATCAGAAAATTCCATTTTCAAATAAAACAGATATGTTTTAGAATAATTAGACTATAAAAACGGACCTAACACTTTCTATGAAACCAAATATTCCAATATTCCTGACACTTTTTCGTGTTATTTTGATTCCCTTTTTTGTCATTGCGTTCTATTTGCCTTTCTCGTGGTCACCTTTCTTAACCGTGTTGATTTTTTTTATTGCTGGCGTCACAGATTGGTTTGATGGTTATCTTGCGCGAAAATGGAAACAAACAACCCGTTTTGGTGCATTTTTAGATCCCGTTGCAGATAAAGTCATGGTGACCGTCGCCCTCGCGTTAGTTGTTGAATATCACCATTCTTTTTGGATTACTTTACCTGCCGTCATTATGATTTCCAGAGAAATTATTATTTCTGCATTGAGAGAGTGGATGGCTGAAATTGGTGACAGAAATAAAGTGGCGGTGTCTTGGTTAGGCAAAGTAAAAACTACCGCACAAATGTTAGCCTTAGGTGGACTATTATGGCGTTATAATGTGGCAATGGAAATTGCTGCGATTGTATTGCTATATATTGCCGCAATTTTAACCGTTTGGTCAATGTTACAATATCTGAAAGCGGCGAAAGGCAGTTTACTCTCGGATCTTACTCTTTAATCGCATTTGAAGGCACTTTAATGTGCCTTTTCTTTGCTTCTCTTTTAGCGAGAGAAGCGGTGTTTTTGAGATTGTGCTTTGTTTTTAAGCGATTAAATTATTCTTTTACATTTTTTATTTGACTCCCTCCGAGAAACAAGTAAAATGCACACCATTGTTTGAGAACACGAATTCTTATACAACGCGGGAATAGCTCAGTTGGTAGAGCACAACCTTGCCAAGGTTGGGGTCGCGAGTTCGAGCCTCGTTTCCCGCTCCAATATCTCAATTGCATTAGCAATAATGCCCGAGTGGTGAAATCGGTAGACACAAGGGATTTAAAATCCCTCGCTTTTCGAAGCGTGGCGGTTCAAGTCCGCCCTCGGGCACCATGTTAATATAGATCATGATCTAGTCGTTTAAATCTTTTTTTTTGCATTTCTAACCTTCCACATCTTTATTTTCCCCATTCATGATAATTATTCTTTTTTGCTTATAATTTTTTAGTGTCATGATTTTGCATTATTTGCGAATGGTTTTCATTTGTTTAATGTTTAAACATCAACACATCTTTCATTTTACTTTTAAAAAAAACGCAAACGTTTTATCTTAAAAAATTTATTTGAGTAGGCTTTTGGGTATAAATATCAAGGCCAAAAGACATTGTATAGAAATAAATCAACTTACCAGATAAGATTTTATGCCTTTACTGATAAGTGAAGTGGAAAAATAAACATCCGACAGCATATTGCAGCACGGTCTATTTTTTTATTTTTACTTCTTTTGATGTCTGTCTTTGTTGGGCTATTTTGTTATAGTGAAGAGCAAGTTTTACGACTTGAAGGTATAGTAAACGCTTTGTTATTATTGGACTTTTTTGGGTGTGAGAATCCATATAAAATAGTGTGATAGTGGTGATTCTTGTTAATTATCCGCTTTGCTAGCACTTTGAAATAAGTTTTAAGTTGTTTATTTGGAGCGAGTTTTGTTTGGCGTTAATTTGCTTATTGGCGAATAAATGTACTATTATATTGATCAATATAAATTCATTTGAAATCTCGATGCTGAGCATAAAAAATACAACAGCTATATATCGTATTGCGCTCAACTCATCCGACCAGTATTTTTTGTTTATTTTTTTATTTCAGTTCGTCAGCAATTATGATTAAAATTCCCTCAGATTATTTGGTGATTAAAAATGTTTTCTTATGCCATTATTACTAATCACTGGGTAACAACTATTCTCTAATGAGAAAAAATATTATTTTTAAATTAAACTTAGGAGCATAAAAATGTTTAGTAAATTAACAACTCAAGCTTACATCGCTGTAACTGAATCGATTCGTGCATTCAAGAAAGACGAGCGCGGTGTAACTGCAATCGAGTACGGTTTAATCGCTGTGGCTATCGCCCTCTTTATTGTAGCCTTATTCTACAATGATGGTGGTTTTATGAAAGCGCTTAAAGAGAAATTTGAAACTCTATCAAACACTATTTCAAATGCCAACTCTATTAATGGTAAAAAATCTACTTAACTAATTATTAAATTAGAAATTAGCTTTTTTGATATAGTTTAAACATAGATAACTAGTTGTTGTCGAATACTAGTTATCTATCCATATAAGAGCCTAACCGAGAACTTATTGTGCTTATCTTTCTCAATATTGTATTAGTTCTATTATTAATAAGACTTTCATGGATGGATTTAACGAAAAGAGTTATTAGTAATAGTACTGTATTATTATTATTAATGGTGATTATACCATTTTCATTTATTCACCACAGCCAAATATTTTTTTTACCTGCATTGTGCTTTCTCTTTTTCGGTTTCTTATTGTTTACGTTAGGTATTATTGGTGCGGGCGATATTAAATTAATTGCAGTTCTTATGTTATCAATACCAACAGAGCAATTAATTTCTTTTTTCTTTTTAACGTCTTGTTCTGGGCTTCTGTTAATTATCATCGGTTGGCTTTTTTTTAGAGAATCAATTAGAAAAGCGGGGTTGCCATATGGCATCGCGATTAGCCTTGGCTTTCTTATGAATTGGGGCTTATTTAGTTAATTGTGTCGCCTACTAGATAAGATAAAAATAATTACTTTTATAATTTATAGTAAGGAACAAAAATGAATTATAGGACTCTTTTTATTATTTCCTTTCTTACCCTTGCCATTGGTATAGCGGGTATTCTTTTTTTACCAACAGATGGAGATAATACTCTGGCTGTTGACAGCTCAGGACAAGTCATTTCAGAGGAAAAACCTAAAAAACAAATTGTTCTTGTTGAGTTGAAGAAAGATATTGCAAAAGGCACGCTTTTACAATCTGATGATTATGTGTTCAGCGAGATTACTGTGGTAGAAGATAATCCACTCGTGACGAATGACTTAAAGGATGTGATTCTTGCCGCACCATCGAAATCGCTACAAGGCTACCTAGTGTCAGAGAATGTAAAATCAGGTTCACTTTTATCACCTGATTTTATCGTGGCACCAAATGATCCTCGGTTTTTACTTGCCAATTTGGATTCTCGACAAGAAGTCGCTTTCCGTGTGTATCTGAGACCTGATGAGCGTTATTTATTAGATTCTGTCAAAGTGGGTGATTCGGTATCGGTTTATAACCAAAAAATTGCCACAGGGGAAGATAATAATCATGAACGTAGTGAATTAGTCAGATTATCTGACAAACTATTAGTGCTACAAGTAAAGGAATTTCTAGAGGATGATCAAAATCAAGGCACTTATAGTGAATACCGTAGGAAAGATTACATTGGATTTGTGAGCTTGAAAGCCAATGTTGAGCAAGTGAAACATTTCTATTCTTTAGATAAAGAATCAAAATTAATTGTGTTACCTGCAGATGAGAAAAGTACAAATCATCGAGGATTATTTATTCGCAAACTAAGGGGGCAATAATGTCTAGATATCATAACTATATAATAAAAACGATTGTTTCTTTAGGAATTGGCTTTTATTGCACAATATCCTCTTTGTCCTATGCGAAAACTTATAATTTGGAGCAAGGCGGCACACAGCTGATTAAAACAAATGAAAAAATTGATACCATTTTTGTTTCTTCCCCAAATGTGGCTGATTATGAAATTTTAGACGATAACAGTTTTATTATTTATGCTAAAGGTGAGGGACGAACAGAAATTACTGCGTTGGGGGAAAACGGTGAAGTGTTGTCATCAGATAAAGTGAACGTCAATGCACTTATTAATAATATTAATTATATTTCTGATACAAATCATCAAATAAAAGCACGTTTTCCAAATACTAATTTATCGGTCAAAAAAGTCGGTCAAGCCTATATTGTTGAAGGAAAAGCGCGTTCTCAAGAAGAAAGTGATGAAGTCTATCAAATTGTGGGTACGGCGATCGGTGCAGGAAAAAAAACCATTGAAAAGAGTTTAAAACATGAAAATGGTGAGGAACATGTGCCATTTCTTGACCAATATCAATATGATGGTGTGTTGAATCACGCCAATTTAACGGAGGCAACGCAGGTCAATGTGAAGTTATCTGTGGTTGAAGTGAATAAAAAACTTTCTGAGGCATTAGGCATTAATTGGAGCCGTATTGCTGGTGAGAATCAGGGGACGTTATTAGGAGGAAGTTGGAATAAATCTGGTGGCTTTAATGGTATTCAGGGGGTTCTTAAATTAGATGCAAGAGGTATCTCTGGTTTTATTAATGCCTTAGATAATCAAAGCAATGGTCAAGTTCTTGCTGAACCGAATATTTCCATGTTATCAGGTGAAACAGCCGATATTCTTGTGGGGGGGGAGTTACCATTTGCTCAGAAAGATAAAGATGGAAATGCGACGATAACTTATAAGGAATTCGGTATTAAATTAGTGGTCGGTGCCAAAGTACAGAAAAGTAATCGTATTCGTTTAATTCTATCCCAAAGTGTTAGCACCCTAGCAGGGAATTATACTTATGAAGGGGTAGGGGCAATCCCATTCTTTAACACTCGTCGCTCGAAATCTATTTTTGAAGTCGCGGATGGTGAAAGTTTTATTATTGGTGGTTTATTCGATTCTCAGGATATTGAAGGTCTTAATAAGGTTCCTTTATTAGGTGATGTGCCGATTTTAGGCGCGTTTTTCCGCAGTGCATCGACGAAGAAAGAGCACAGAGAGTTAGTGATCGTTGCAACGGTTAATATTGTCAAACCAGTAGATCAAAGAGATATTGTTTATCCTACTTTTGAACAAACAGGGACAATGGAACGTTTCTTTAATTTGACACCATTTAAAAATGTATATCATAAAACCTTAACCTCTAACTTCTTGAAAAATGGAGGGTTTATTCAATGAGTAAAGTCATGTTCTCAGTAATGTTGGGGATGTTTTTATTACCTCAGGCGGCAGAGGCTTTTGTTAAAAATGAACTTCCTCGCGATACCCATATTGTTGCACCGACTAAGAGTCAGGATTTTAATTATGCAGAGTCAGTCGTACGCTATGTGGTTTCCGATTATTCTGATCTGGCGTATCGAGAAATTAGTCGGAAAGTGATGCGTGAGATAGGGAGTAATATACGCAAAGATATTCGCATTATTTGGACAGATAAAGCATCGCAAAAATTAGCAGTAAAATTGCAAAAAACCTTAGTTCATAAAGGGATAAACAGTAAAAGAATCCAATTAGTTCGTTATCCATATAAACATTCTGCATATCCTCTCTATATTGAAGTTGAACATATTGGAGCAAAAAAAGCTAAATGTTCTCTGACGATAGCAGAGAAAAAGATTGGGGATGAGAATTATGTCCCTTGTGCGATCAACAGTAATTCTCATATTCAATTGAAATATTAATAAAGGATATAGGTCTTATGCTATTACTTGATAAGGAAAATATTACTGTAGACAGTGCTCGTAAGATTGTCATTGTATCAGATAATGATTCGGTTTGTATGTCGGTGGCTCAGACACTGCGTACGAGAGGATTGGAAAATGTAGATATTGTTAAAGAAGATTTTTTTACCGCACCAGATTTAGCCTTTCTCGCAGAAGAAACCTTAGGTGTGATTATTGATATCAGCACCGAGTCTGATGTTAAAGTTATCTCAGAGAATGTGTATGCGGTAATCCCACAAAATGTTTGGTGCTGTGTTGTTGGTCATAATGACTCGATTTCTTTAGCGCAAAAATTGCTCAATGAAGGTATCTTATATTTCCATTCTGAATCACAATTGAACCAGCTAGTCGAGAAAATTGTGTCAGGTGTAAATATTCCACTTGTGCGTCATACTGTAAAGATTGCTGTTTTAGGTTGTAAAGGTGGCATAGGTTCAAGTTTAATCAGTTCTCATTTAGCTAATGAAATTATTTTAAATAATAAAGTCCCAGTATTACTAGCTCAAGGACCTAATGGTTCGCAAGATATTGATTTATTATTCGATAAAAAAATACAAGGTGATATTGTTGAGTATGATGCGAATTTCGATTTATTTAGTGGCAATATCGCACGTCTTCCTCTTTCTGTTACCGATAAATATAACTTTATTATTTATGATCAACCTATTTTTAATGTGAATAAAGAGAATTTTGCAAACTTCTTAGACTATTGCAATAGTTTTATATTAGTGGTGGATCGTAGAATTAATTCATTAAGAGTGGCAAAACAATTTTTAGATGAATGTGAGCGTATGCGAACAACAACAGGTAAACCTATTCGTACTTTTATCTGTATTTCAGATAATAATATGGAAACATCAAAATTAATGGCGACGACAGATATTGAAATGTTATTAAAATGCCCTGTTGATGCGACAATTCCTTTCCTGAAGAAAACGGACAGTAAAACAGTGTTATCTATTGATCTAGGAAGAGTAGGGAAAAAAGAAATTAACACTTTGATGATGAGAGTGATTGGTATGGTTTCTCGTCATAAAAAGAAAGAAAAGCAGAGTTTTTTCTCCTCACTCATGAAAAAGTAACTTAACTGAAGATATGAAAGATGTTAACAAGAGAACAGCAAATCTTTTTTAGGAATGAACTATTAAGCAATCTTGATATTGAGAAGATCGATGAGTTTCAGAGTGAGCGAAATAAGCTTGTGGATGAGCTGACTCAAGTTCTTTATCGTATAGCAGGTACAAATAATATTTATTTAAATTCTGCTGATGCCTTATTCATGGCGGAAATTGTTGCGGATGAGATAGGTGGATATGGTCCCATTAGAGAACTCATGGAAGATGACACGGTTAATGATATTTTAGTAAATGGTCCTGATAATATTTGGATTGAACGGGCTGGTATTTTAGAAAAAACAGATAAAAATTTTGTTAGTAATGAACAGTTGACTGATATTGCTAAACGATTGGTCGCAAAAGTCGGACGAAGAATTGATGATGGAAGTCCATTAGTGGACTCTCGCTTACCGGATGGTAGCCGTTTGAATGTTGTGATTGCACCCATCGCTTTAGACGGTACGTCGATTTCAATTCGTAAATTTAGTAAATCAAAGAAAACACTACAAGAATTAGTTAATTTTGGTTCAATGACTCGTGAAATGGCGAATTTTCTAATTATTGCTGCACGGTCTCGCGTGAATATTATTGTTTCTGGCGGTACGGGTTCTGGGAAAACTACATTATTAAATGCATTATCAAACTATATTTCCCATCAAGAACGGGTCATTACTTTAGAAGATACGGCCGAGTTACGTTTGGAGCAACCCCATGTTGTTCGTTTGGAAACGCGTCTAGCGGGGGTAGAACGTACTGGTGAAGTGACAATGCAAGACCTTGTGATTAATGCGCTACGTATGCGCCCTGAACGTATTATTGTGGGGGAATGTCGTGGTGGAGAAGCTTTTCAAATGTTGCAAGCAATGAATACCGGACATGATGGTTCCATGTCGACCCTTCACGCCAATAGTCCACGCGATGCCACTTCTCGTTTAGAAAGTATGGTCATGATGTCAAATGCCTCGTTACCTTTAGAAGCTATTAGACGGAATATTGCATCAGCGGTAAATATCATTGTACAAGCTTCACGTTTGAATGATGGTTCAAGAAAGATTATGAATATTACCGAATTGATGGGGATGGAAAATGGCCAAATTATCATGCAAGATATTTTTTCCTATCAGCCAAGTAAATATCGGGATGAGAATGGAAAAATTGTTGGTGAGTTTATTTGCCACGGTTTGCTAACGCGGTCAATTGTTTATCAAAATGCTCAGATTTTTAATCTTAGTTCAGAATTACAAAGTATTTTTGACGGGAGCTAGTATATGAGCTTGATTTATTATCTTATTCTTGGTTTTGGGGTATTACTTTTGACATATACCGCGAAACGTTGGTTTGCGACTAAAAAGAAAATACGTCAAGATGAAACATCGCTCAATAAAACAGTAGAGCTTATTCATAGTATAAAGAAGAAAATTCTTTTGTGGCAATATTATTTCACTGCGGGAGATAAGAAAAAACTTTTACGTAATATTTTGATTACTATTGGTGCTTTTGCTTTTTTATTCATCATTAATGTCTTGTATGTTCGCATTCCGAGAGGTCTTTTCTACCTCGGTTTTATTATAGGCTTTATTATTTTTGTGTGGAAGCTAGGCCAATATCGTAATAGAAAAATGTTTGATGCGATGTTTCCTGAGGTGATTCAAATATTGAATGCTGCAGCAACAGGCGGAGCTGGATTATTACAAGCACTAGAACGATGTGGGAAAGATCTTGCTGGGCAATTAGGGGAAGAATTTAAGAATATTCATAGGCGTTTAGCGATTGGGGAAGAACCAATGTCTGTTTTTGAAGACAGTTATAGTCGCTATCCCTATAAAGAATTCTATTTTTTTATTACGATAATTCGGACAAATTTATCTAAAGGTGGACAAATTCGAGAAGTGATTACACGCTTAGGAAGAGTGATTGCAGACAGTAAAAAAATGGAGCAAAAGAAAAAAGCAATGACCTCAGAAGCGAGGATGTCCGCTTTTATTGTCGCAATGTTCCCTATTGGTTTTTTCTTATTTATGCAGTTTTCGATGCCAGAAAACTTTGATTTCTTAATTAATAATCCTGATGGCAGAGTGGTATTATATTATGTATTTGGTAGTGAATTATTAGGAATGTTTATTATTTGGTGGTTGATGAGGAAATCAACATGACACTTAAATTTCTTTTATTTTCTATTTTATTAATTGCTTTTGGTCTTGTTGTTCTTTTTCTAGCGATTGCACATAAAAAGAAATTAGAAAGAGGCCGTGAGATTCTAGCGGGTGAAATTCCTAAGGATAAAAGCGAAACTGCAGTACAAAAAGGAAAAAGTAAACAACAGATTGAATTAGAGCTATTACTCATTAATAATAATTCTGTTTTAAGGTTTCTTGGATTAGTGGATAAAAATCTTAAAGTAAAGCTGATAACTATTTTTGTTTTGTCATTGTTATATTATCTATATACTTTGAAAACACATTCTGATGATGTCATTGGTTTTATTATGATCTTTATTGCGGTAATCATTATTCCGGGGATTTTAACTAATGCCATTTTAAAAAGTAAAGTCAAAAAAATCATGGTTGATTTACCGGGATTTATAGATTTGGTTGCAGTCAATGTGCAAACAGGTATTACTATTGATGCGGCGTTAAAGCAAGTTGCGCTAGATTTTAAAAAGTTAAATCCAGATTTAACTTATGTTATGTTGAGAATTATTCGTAAGTCTGAAATTACAGGGTTATCTCAAGCACTACAGGATCTCTCAATTTCATTGCCAACGACGGAAATAAGAATGTTCTGTACTGTGTTACAACAAAGCTTAAATTTTGGTTCTTCCATTTATGCTCATTTAATTCAGCTATCAGCAGATATTCGCGAGCTTCAGCTATTAGCACTAGAGGAAAAATTAGGAACATTATCTGCTAAAATGAGTATTCCACTCATTATATTCATTATGTTCCCGATTATTATTTTAATTTTAGCACCAGGTTTAATGAGGGTCTTCACAAATGCTTCCTAAATTCACAAAAAAAGTTTTATGTTTTAGTTTGGCTTTTTCTCTTGTTGCATGTTCTAATGTCTCGAATAATAAGACATCGATGACATCTGAAAGTATTTCAGCCAAAGAAACGTTATATTTAAATACACAAAATTATGAATCTTTAATTTCGTTATATAGAAATGTATTAAAAGAAAAAGACGATCCCATGATCCGTTATAAGTTAGCTAATGCTTATTATGATAAAGGTGATAGTCATTCATCATCGCTCTATTTAGCTCCGTTATTGACTCAAAATCAGAAGAACGAAATAGCGAAAAAAGCGAAAGAGTTACAGGTCAAAAATTTAATTCAACTTAAAAAGTATGACGAGGCGGTCTCTATCGCAAATGAATTATTAGGCTTAGCACCTAATAATGGTGTTGCCTATAATTTAAGAGGTATTGCCTTTGCGCAGCTTGGAAATTTGAATAAAGCGCGTGATGATATTAATAAAGCAAGAGAGCTTTTTATTAATGATGTTGTTGCTGTAAATAATTTAGCAATGCTGAATATTATTAATGGCGACTATCGTAATGCCGTTTCTTTATTAATGCCGCAATATATTAATGGTATTCGTGAGCGCCGTTTGATTCACAATTTAGTCTTTGCTTTAATTAAGAGTGGTGATATTGAATATGCAAAAGATATTATTAGGAAAGAACAGTTAAATACTTCACCAGATGATTTAGTTAAAGCCTTGAGCAAGGCTGAGCCTATATTTAAAGAGGTTCGTCGTTAAGGAGCTTATATGAAAAAGTTTCTACGTAGTTCTAAGGGAGTGGCGAGTATAGAATTCACTTGGACTATTGGTATATATATTTTTGTTGTGATGCTGATTTTTGAATTTTGTCGTTTAGCTATTACGACTGCCTATTGGGATTTAGCCATTTCTGAAAGTGTCAGAATTGCTAAAAATGAACAATTACAGAGTGGAGACTATAAAACGGCTTTTATTAATGCCTTAAATAAGCAAAGAGAAGCTCAAGGTTCTTCGACTTTGGGGTATTTAGCACAAGTACAAAAAGGACAGATTGAGATCAATGTCGAATATGTAGATTGTATTAATGCACCTACATCATGTATAGATGAATTACTAAAAGGCAATTTTTTAAAGAAAATTAAAGACCCAAGTGGTCATGAGGTTGAGCCATCGGGGATATTAGCTACATTAGCGCGTTATTCTTTAAGCTATCATTATGAGTTTTTAATTCCTCTCCCTTTTCTTTCTAAGAAAGTATCCGAGTCTGTTTTAAAACGAGAATTTATTACAGTACAAGAACATCAACGAGCGTTATTTCAGCCTATTCAGCCACAATCTAGGTAGGGCTATAGACCTGAACGTTATATAAGTATGGGTAGAGAAGAATGAGAAATATAAAATTATTTTTTGCGGATAAAAAGGGTGCCGTAACTGTTGAGTTCATATCCATGATGATGTTTTTGGCATTTATATTTGCGTTTTTATCAGATGTTGTTGTGATGCGCTCCACAATGGGCAGATTGGACAACGCATCTTATACTTTAGTCAATATTTTGCGAGAAAGATTACAGTTATATGCAGGAACAGCGGATATTACTGAGCGTGATTATAAACAAATGGAGTCATTGGCGAAACGTTTGATCTATGGTGATCAAAATAGTAAGGAGGAGCTGAATATTGTTTTAGAATATTGGTCAGAGAAAAAGCAAACTAGACTGCCACATGCGGTGAGTCGTTGTCAGCCTTATAGAAATCTTAAGGACTTATCTTATTTATCGCCTAAATCAGAATTTAATCATGAGAGACGTATTCCACTTTATCAGGTAACGGTTTGCGTTGAGTCGAAAAGTTTATTTCAAGCGTTGTTATTAAGTAAGTCAGATAGGGTAGAAGGGCTTATGCGTTCTTCATCAATGTCAGTATCCAGATGATTTGTTGTGGAGGGAACTTTATGAAACATTTTTATTGGACTTCTTTTTTTACAATTGTCAAAAAATTTTATCGGGATGAAAAAGGTGTATATCTTGTTATCACTGCACTACTTACTTTCCCTTTGCTTGTTTTAACTGCATTTACAGTTGAAAGTACAGGACTGCTTTTGGACAAAGCGAGATTATCTCAAGGGATGGATCAGGCTGCGTTGGTGTTAATTGCCGAAAACAATAAATACCGAGATAATAAAAAACATAGTGAAGTTACTCGCCAAAAAGTCAGCCAAGCGGAAATTGATAATTTTTTTGGCGATACCTTTCGGGCGCAACAAGATAAAAGAAATCAAGAGCTAATACAGGGTATGACCAAACTGTATATGCGTTCGGATAATAACAATGGCAAGATTTCACCAGATGATTTGCAGTTTACCACAGATTCTAATTTTAAGTATAAATGTGATGAAGTAAGTATCCCAACAAGCAATAGTTACAATATCCGCAAGCCAGTCGTATGTGAAGTCGAAGGGGCGATGAATCGTAAATATTATTTCCCTCTAAGTGAGACGCTTATAGGCGGTACATCTGGTCGTTTAAAGATGGATGCGGGCACATCCTATGCGATTAAAGAAAGAGGCGTTGTAATACCTGTGGAATTAATGCTAGTCGCTGACTTTTCGGGTTCCATGCATCAAGATTTAAATGGTAGATATAATGCGGATAAAACGAAAATGGGACAAAGTAAGATTAGTATCTTACGTGAGGTTGTTGGCGAGATTTCACAAATTTTGTTACCTAAAAAGATTTCAGAGGATATTAGTCCATTTAACCGGATGGGGTTTGCAACTTTCTCGGGGGGGGCAAGAGAACGCGGTGAAAAATATAATTGTGTATTGCCTTATGAGGAGAAGATAGATGCCGGTTCTGTAGAAATGACCATTGAACGTTGGATTACTGGGAATAACACTCCTGAAAGATTTAATACTAATAATGGACGTTGGGAACGAAGCTGGGTGGAATTTAAAAAACACTATGAAGGAAAGTATGAAAGCTTTAATTCTCGTAGTTGCTACACTTCTGGCCAAAAACAATTTTGTAAAATAAAAGCCAATCCTAAAACGATAATGGAATATGCTTTTAAAATTAAAGATTGGACAACGATCAGAATTATTTTTAGCTCATATATGGATATTACGAGAACGATCAATCAAATCTCAGATTTTGATGGTCAGAATCGTCACTATAAATTGTCCTTCCAAGATAATAATTATTGTCTAGGTGGTAATGGAGGTAAAGAGACAACAAGAGCTTGGTTTGATCAAAAAAATCAAGATATTTCTGGTGAGTTAAATAAAATTAATCCTCAAGGTTGGACCTCTGCTTCTTCTGGTCTGATTATTGGTGCGAATTTAATTATGGATCATAATAAGGATGAAAGAGCAAAACCGGAAGAATTAGGAACGAATACACAACGTGTCATACTCGTTTTATCCGATGGTGAAGATAACTGGCCATATTATGATACATTGATCAATCTATTGAATGCGGGGATATGCGATAAAATTCGGGAAAGAGTCGATACCTTACAAGTGGATGAGTATAAAAAATTATCTACGAGGATTGCCTTTGTGGCGTTTGGATATAGCCCTCCAAAAGAACAAGTGGAGGCTTGGAAAAAATGTGTTGGTGATCAATATTATACGGCATATTCTAAAAAAGAGCTGTTAGATACATTCAAACAAATCATCGGCTTTGAAGAAGAAGTTGGGCGTTCTTCGAATAAAAAAATTGTCTTTTAAGCTAAACTAAATGGTAAAAAAGCGTGGATTGAGTGACGGTCTGCGCTTTTTTATTTGATCTCCTATCGCTTTTGTTGTTTAGTGAAAAGATGTCGTGTCAAATGATTTCACTGTTGAGATATTACCTCTTTTATTCTATCCGCACACGACTCATACTGAGTATCATTGAAAAAGATCGTGTAGTCAGACAGATTAAGCGATCTGACTACCGATACAAAGGGACTATTTGAAATAGGCAATGAACATGGCACTGAGAAAGAAGAGGAGTGCCGTAATAAAGTAAAAGCAACTTTTCTTTTGGCTGAAAGGTGATGTTAGCCTTTTTCGGCTAAAGAAAATGGTAGCAACGGCAATATAAAGTGCGATAAAGGTCATTTTGAAAATAAACCAGAGTGTTATGCTGTGTTGAAAAAGCATAAACATTGCAATACCTGAGCAGAATAACAGCGTATCACTGAAGTGCGGTAAGATTTTTAACACTTTTCTTTCTCGCCAATTTTGGCCAGCTAATTGCAGCCTGCCACGAATAATGAGTAGGCTGAGACTGAGAAAAGCACAAGCAATATGTAAATAAATAAGATAATATGCCATTGATTTTTCCTCTAATATAAAGAAAGCAGTAGCGAGGCTACTGCTTTAAATAACGTACGATATGACTTGAGCGAATGATGTTAACTTTCTGCGTTGTCGACCGCACTTGCGTTCTCATCATTTTCCATATCATCTTCATCAACATCACAAACACGCTGTAATCCAACTAATGTTTCATTTTCCGTTGTTCGAATCAAGCGTACGCCTTGTGTATTTCGACCAATAATATTGATTTCTTTCACGCGAGTACGTACCAATGTGCCCGCATCCGTAATCAACATAATTTGATCGGTTTCCTCAACCTGAGTGGCTGCCACCACTTTGCCATTACGCTCACTCACTTTAATCGAGATCACGCCTTTGGTATTACGTGATTTGGTTGGGTATTCCGCTAATTCGGTACGTTTACCATAACCATTTTGTGTGGCAGTTAAGATTGCGCCATCATTTTTTGGCACCACTAACGACACCACTTTGTCGATGTTCAGATCCAACGCGTCTGATGCATTATCTTCAGAAATGTCTTCAATTTCGACCGCACTTTCATCGTCAGACAGGTCATTGCTTAATGCCAGTTTAATCCCACGTACCCCTGTTGCCGCACGGCCCATCGCACGCACCGCATTTTCATTAAAGCGAACCACACGACCTTGTGCTGAGAAGAGCATAATTTCATTCTGACCATCGGTGATATCCACACCAATGAGTTCATCTTCATCACGTAAATTTAAGGCAATGATCCCGCTTGAACGTGGACGACTAAATTCGGTTAAAGCAATTTTCTTCACGATACCGCCAGCGGTTGCCATCACCACAAATTTATCTTCTTCATAAGCCGTGACAGGGAGAATTGCGGTGATACGTTCATTCTCATCTAATGGGAGAATATTGACGATTGGTTTACCGCGTGCGCCACGGCTGGCTTGCGGTAATTGATATACTTTTAACCAATACAAACGACCGCGACTAGAGAAACAAAGAATGGTGTCATGGGTGTTCGCGACTAAAAGACGCTCAATAAAATCTTCTTCTTTGGTTTTGGCTGCGGATTTTCCTTTCCCACCACGACGTTGTGCTTCATAGTCAGTAAGGGGTTGATATTTGACATAACCTTCATGTGAAAGGGTAACCACCACATCTTCTTGGGCAATGAGATCTTCAAGATTGATATCAGCAGAGCTCGCAGTAATTTCAGTACGACGTGGGTCATTGAATTGTTCACGGATTTGTTCTAATTCTTCACGAATCACTTCCATTAAACGCTCAGGACTACGTAAGATGTATAATAATTCACCAATAATATCGAGGAGTTTCTTATACTCATCAAGAATTTCATCATGGCCTAAGTTAGTCAATTTTTGTAAGCGTAAATCTAAAATTGCTTGTGCTTGCACTTCAGTTAGATAGTACATGCCATCACGAATGCCATATTGTTCTTCTAACTCTTCTGGACGAGCGGCATCAACGCCAGCGGCAGCAAGCATTTGTGACACATGCCCTAATTCCCAAGCTTGCGCTAATAATGCCCGTTTGGCGCTTTCTGGATTAGGTGCTTGGCGGATGAGCTCAATAATAGGATCCACATTGGCAAGCGCAATCGCCAGACCTTCTAAAATATGGGCCCGTTCACGGGCTTTACGTAATTCATAAACCGTACGGCGTGTGACTACTTCACGGCGGTGTAAGACGAAAGCCTCAATTAATTGTTTTAGATTGAGTAGTTTTGGCTGACCTTTATCTAACGCAACAATATTAATACCGAAAGTCACTTGTAATTGGGTTAAGGCATAAAGGTTATTAAGCACCACTTCACCGACTGCATCACGTTTGATTTTAATTTCAATACGCATGCCGTCTTTGTCGGATAAATCGGTGATCGCACTGATGCCTTCGATTTTTTTCTCTTTAACAAGATCAGCAATTTTTTCGATTAATTTGGCTTTATTGACTTGATAAGGAATTTCATGCACGACGATGGTTTCGCTACCTTTTTCATCGGTTTCCACCTCTGCTTTGGCACGCACATAAATTTTACCACGTCCTGTTTTATAGGCTTCTTCAATGCCTTTACGACCATTGATTAAGGCAGCCGTCGGGAAGTCAGGTCCTGGAATATGGCCCATTAATTCATCAATGGTAATGTCGTTGTTTTCGATATACGCTAAGCAACCATCTAACACTTCGCCTAAGTTATGAGGGGGAATATTCGTTGCCATACCGACCGCAATCCCGGAGGAACCGTTGACTAGTAAGGCAGGGACTTTGGTTGGGAGGACTTCAGGAATTTGTTCCGAGCCATCATAGTTAGGCACAAAGTTGACCGTTTCTTTATCCAGATCCGCTAATAATTCATGCGCAATTTTGGTCATACGCGCTTCGGTATAACGCATTGCTGCGGCAGCATCGCCATCAATAGAACCAAAGTTACCTTGACCATCAACGAGCATATAACGTAATGAGAAAGGCTGTGCCATACGCACCAGTGTGTCATAGACCGCACTATCACCATGTGGGTGATATTTACCGATCACATCCCCCACAATCCGGGCAGATTTACGATAAGGTTTGTTATACGCGTTACCGCCTTCATGCATGGCAAATAATACACGACGATGTACAGGTTTTAAACCGTCACGCACGTCGGGTAACGCACGTCCTACGATGACAGACATCGCGTAATCGAGATATGAAGATTTCAGCTCTTCTTCAATACTGATTGGGCTAATGTCTTGATGAATAGTATCTTGGACTAAATCGGTCATTGAAAACTTCCTAATCATTAAGTTTGATTAATCAAAAAATTGCCGGAATTATAGCATAAAATCTATTATGCCCCTAATTTTATAGTGAAATTTTGTTGGATTTGGGGAATAATAATGTATTGTTTTTATTCAACCCCATAAGAAAAATCAAATGCAAAATATCGATCAACAAGAATTGGACAAATTCGAAAAAATGGCAAAAAGTTGGTGGGATCCACAAGGGGATTTTAAACCCATTCATCAGCTTAACCCGCTACGTTTAAGCTATATTACACAGCAAGCCAATGGGCTCATGGGTAAAAAAGTGCTTGATGTAGGCTGTGGCGGGGGCATTTTGTCAGAAAGCATGGCAAAACATGGGGCGAGCGTGACGGGGATTGATATGTCATCAGCCCCCTTGCAAGTTGCCAAAAATCATGCCTTAGAAAATGGTTTACGCATTGATTATCAACAAATAACCATTGAAGATTTTTTACAAAATCAGACCGCACTTTATGCTGAGAAAGGGGATAGCGAAAAATTTGATGTGATTACCTGTATGGAAATGTTAGAGCATGTGCCTGATCCTAGCTCAATTATTGCCAGCTGCAAGCAATTGTTAAAACCAAACGGGACGATTTTTTTCTCGACCATTAATCGAACGCTGAAAGCTTGGGCATTGGTGGTTCTTGGGGCGGAATATGTGTTGAAAATGTTGCCAAAAGGGACGCATGATTATGACAAATTTATTAAACCAGCGGAGTTACTTAATTGGTGTGATGATGCAGAATTAACCTGTTTAGATATGGCAGGCTATCATTATAATCCGTTGACGGGCAAATTCTGGCTCAATAACGATGTCAGTGCAAACTATATGGCCAGTTTTCGCATTCTGCCTTAATGCCTTCATTTTACGCAATGTTAAGTGTGAAAAGAAAAGCTAAGTATGGGATGATACTTAGCTTTTTTACCTGTCATGTTTGTATGAATTGAAATTAACGCTCAGTGTGGGTTAAGTTCAAGAATGTGTCAAAAAAGGTTGGAAAGGTTTTTGCCGTACAGCTCGGATCTAAAATCGTTACCGCCGTATTAGATAATGCGATTAAGGCAAAGCACATCGCCATACGGTGATCATTATAGGTTTCGATTTCAGCATGTTGAAATTGCGCTAAGTTCAATGGTTGGATACGAATAAAATCTTCGCCTTCTTCCACTTCTGCCCCGACTTTACGCAGTTCGGTTGCCATGGCGGTTAAACGATCGGTTTCTTTCACTCGCCAATTATAAATATTACGAATGACCGTTTCACCTTCTGCAAAGAGTGCCGTTGTGGCAATTGTCATAGCAGCATCAGGAATATGGTTCATATCCATATCAATACCTTTTAGCTTGCCTTTTTCCACTTGGATAAAATCGTCGCCCCAAGTAATATGGGCCCCCATTTTTTCCAATACATCCGCAAACAAGCGGTCACCTTGGATACTCTTTTTACCCACCCCCGTGACTTTGACTTTCCCTTTAATTGCCGCAGCGGCGAGGAAGTAAGAGGCAGAAGAGGCATCCCCTTCCACTAAAAAAGTATGGGGAGATTGATATTGCTGATGACCTTTCACTAAAAAGCGTTGGTAATGCTGATTTTCGACCTCAACCCCAAAGGTTTGCATCATATTGAGGGTCATATCAATGTAAGGTTTGGAAACCAATTCACCAATAATCTCAATTTCAGTATCCGCCTTTGCCATGGGGGCAGCCATTAAAAGTGCGGTCAAAAATTGAGAGGAAACCGATCCATCAATTTTAATGTGTCCACCTTTTAGCCCCGTATTGCGAATGGCAATTGGTGGATACCCCTCTTGTTCTAGATACTGAATGTCTGCCCCGGCTTGACGTAGCGCATCCACTAAATGTTGGATGGGACGCTCTTTCATACGGGGCTCACCAGTCAACACAATTTCATTTTTGCCTTCGTTGTTTGGTGTAGATAAGCAAAGTGCCGCGGCGAGAGGGCGCATTGCGGTACCCGCATTCCCTAAAAATAAGGCTAAGCCACTTTGCCATTCAAATGCTCGTCCTAAACCTTCAATTTCACAGAGGGATTTATCTTCTGATAACTGATAAGTTACGCCAAGCGCTTTTAACGCATTTAGCATATGGCGCACATCATCGCTATCTAACAGATTCGTGAGAGTGGTTTTACCTTTTGCGAGTGCGGAGAGTAAGAGTGCGCGGTTTGATAAGCTTTTTGATCCGGGTAAACGGACTTCGCCTTCAATCTGTTGAATAGGATTGAGTGTAATTGAGGTTGCATCTTGTATCACGATTTGAACTTCCTATAAATGGGATAAGTGAGGTTTAAAGCCCTAATACCTCGGTTAATGCTTTCAAGAAACGTTGGTTCTCTTCTGGTAACCCAATGCTGATCCGTAAATGGTTAGGTAAACCATAGCCTGCAATTGGACGGACAATCACGCCGTTTTGTAATAACGCATGATAAATCGGTAACGCAGGTTGATTGAGCTCTAGCATGACAAAATTGCCTTTTGAGGGAATATAGCTCAAGCCTTTTGCCTTAAAGAAATCTTCCAATAATTTCAACCCCTGGCGGTTATTTTCCGCTACTTTGGCAATAAAAGCATCATCATTGATTACGGCGATCGCTGCAGCTAATGCGAGACTATTGCAGTTAAACGGTTGGCGTACGCGATTAAAGAGGTCAGCAATTTCGGCAGAGGAAACCGCGTAACCAATACGTAAACCCGCTAAACCATAGGCTTTAGAAAGGGTACGACAAATCACAAGATTGGGGTGTTTTTCGAGTAACGCGAAAGAATCTACTCGTTCTTCAGGCAAGGTAAATTCTGTATAAGCTTCATCTAACACAACAATGACATGTTCGGGGACTTGGCTTAAAAATTGAGAAATGTCGACCGCACTTAAGAAGGTCCCCGTCGGATTATTTGGGTTAGCGAGATAAATTAATTTCGTTTTATCGTTTATGGCTCGTAAAAAACCGTCTAAATCCGCCCCATAATTTTTTGCCGCAATCTCCACTTTTTTGGCATTGATCGCTTGTGTCACAAGGGGATACACAATAAAGGCATATTGTGAAAAGATAATTTCATCTTGCTCACTAGCAAAGGTATGCGCGACCAATTCCAGTAAATCATTGGAGCCATTACCTAAGGTAATTTGTGCTGGACTTAAACCAAATTTTTGTGCTACAGCTTGTTTAAAATAAAAGCCATTGCTATCAGGGTAACGAGTGAGATTGTCTAACTCCGCTAAAATCGCTTGTTTAGCACTATCTGGCAGTCCAAACGGATTTTCATTGGAGGCTAATTTAATGATATTGCTGATCCCCAGCTCCCGCTCTAATTCTTCAATTGGTTTTCCCGCTTGATAAGGGTGAAGTTGTTTTACCCCTTCGTTAACGATGTTGATGTATTGCATAGTCGTCCTTTATTATTTTTCTCTCAGCTGTGTGGTAAAAGAGGGCGAAAACAGAGCGCACTTTTAGCGGTTTTCTGCCTCAAATTGCTGCATAAAGGCAATTAAAGCCTGTACCCCTTCAATTGGCATCGCGTTATAGATAGAAGCACGCATTCCCCCCAATACTTTATGTCCTTTTAAAGCATGTAATCCTGCTGCGGTCGCTTGTGCCACGAATTTTGTATTCAGTTCGTCATTATCGGTTGTAAAGGTTACGTTCATACGTGAACGGTTTGCTTTCGCGACAGGGTTGCGGTAGAACGGTGTGCTATCTAAATAGTCGTAAAGTAGTTGTGCTTTCGCCAGATTGCGTTTTTCGATTTCATCGAGGCCGCCAAGAGATAAAAGGTGCTTGAAGACCAAAGCACATAAATACCAAGCAAAGGTGGGCGGTGTATTGATCATTGAGTCTGCTTTTGCTTGCACGGCATAATTCCAAATGGTTGGTGTGGTTTGGCGTGCATGACCGATTAAATCATCGCGTACAATGACTAAGGTAATCCCTGCGGGACCAAGATTTTTCTGTGCACCCGCATAAATTAAGCCGAATTTACTGATATCAATGTTACGTGAGAGAATAGTCGAAGACATATCTGCCACTAAAATTGCATTGCCGACGTTAGGGAGATCAAATATTTCTACCCCACTGATGGTTTCATTCGGACAGTAGTGGACATAATCATAGTGTTCTGCGATAGCGCTAAAATCTAGCTGACCGATTTTGAGTTGCTCACCTTCTTCGAGAATATTGATTTCATCAATTTCACCAAATAAGCGCGCTTCTTTGGCTGCTGTCGCAGACCAATGCCCACTGGTTAGATATAAGGCTTTGCCTTTATCGTTGAGTAAATTCATTGGAATGGCAGCAAATTGACCCCTTGCGCCACCTTGTAAGAAAAGGATACGGTAATTGTCAGGGATCTGATAAAGCTGGCGTAAGTCTTGTTCAGATTGACTGGCTAGCGCCATAAATAATTTACCACGGTGGCTCACTTCCATGACAGAAGTCTGTTGTTCTTGCCAGTTTAACAGCTCAGCTTGCGCTTGCGCTAAAACCGCTTCTGGCATCATAGCTGGGCCTGCACTAAAATTAAAAACCTTTGACATAATCACTTCCTTTTTTCACTGAAAATAATTGGTTAGTTTTATCACCTCAACCCATTCTAGGCAATGGGGGAGGACTGAAATAAAGTGATTTTTTTATTTAATTCTTAAAAAGTTCACGAACGCTTTGACGGGGAAGTGAAAAATGGCTAAATTAAGTAGGGTGTATTTTTTTATTTATCTTTAAAGAGAGTCGTATGATGGAAAATGTCAATAAACAGTCATTTCAAGAAGTATTAGAGTATATACGTATGTATCGTTTAAAAAACAAACTCGCGCGCGATCGTGAAGACAACAACCGTAAAATTCGTGATAACCAGAAACGAGTTTTGTTACTCGATAACTTAAATCAATATATCCGCGATGATATGTCGATTCAAGATGTGCGTACAATTATAGAAAGTATGCGCGAAGATTATGAGCGCCGTGTAGATGACTACATGATCAGAAATGCGGAGATTTCGCAACAGCGTAGAGAAATTCGTGAAAAGATGAAAGAACAAAAACAAGCCCATGAAGTCTTGTTGAAGAAAGAATAATCAAAAACGAATTCAACTGCGATTAAACGGATTGAGCTCGATATTGTATCGAACTCAATCCTTTGTGTTGCCCTTTCACAGCTAGTGTCGAACACTATTTAGCATGTCCTTTTGGGCCTTAATCTAATTGTTTTCCTTTCAGCTCTGGAATCAAGAAGATTGTCGCGATCATATCGATAATATAGATACTGGCTAAGAAAGCGATGGCTAATTGGAAAGAGTAAGTTGATACGAGTGCACCGACTACAATAGGTCCAAACCCACCGACCGCACGTCCTAAGTTAAATAACACATTTTGCGCGGTGGCACGTGCTTGTGTTGGATAAGCTTCAGACATCAGTGCGCCATAACCACCCATCATACCGTTGACAAACATCCCTAATATTGCCCCAGCAAAGAGCATAGCGGTTGGATCGGACATTTGTGAATAGGTAAAAATACTGATGACCGCCCCGAATTGGAAGAGTAAAAAACTAGGTTTGCGACCAATTCGATCTGCCAGTTGACCAAACAACCAAATGCCAAACATCATGCCGCAGATCGTTACTGCCGTCCATAAACCAGATTTGGTCAAACTAAAGCCAAGTTGTTTGGATAAGAAATTTGGCATCCAAATCATGATACCGTAGTAACCGAAGTTTTGTACGGAAGTTAATACCACGATCCCCGCACTGATTTTTGCCGTCGCTTTATCTTTAATCAATAAGCGAAATGACTCAAGACGAGCTGTTTTTTGGCGTTCAAGTGCGGTCTGTTTTTTCACAAAAATTTCAGGCTCGTGCAATCTTGCACGTAAATACCATGCGACGAAAGCCGGGAAAATTCCCACTAAGAACATACCACGCCAGCCAATGTGTGGAAGAAGTAATGGGGTGAGTAATGCGGCGCCTAACACACCAACTTGCCAACCTAAAGCAACATAAGAGGAGGCTTTTGCACGGTGACGGGCTGGCCAAGCTTCTGCGGCTAATGCCATACCGATACCAAATTCTCCCCCTAGACCAATCCCAGCAATGGTGCGATAAATCAGAAGATCCCAGTAACCTTGAGCAAAAGCACATAGCCCAGTAAAGACCGCAAACAGCACTATCGTCCAAGTTAAAACACGTATACGACCGTATTTATCGCTGAGTGCGCCAAAAATAATACCACCAGCCACAGCACCAATCAGTGTCCAAGTGACCAGTGAGCCCGATTGAGCGGGCGTTAAGGCAAGATCGGCAGAAATAGCCGATAACATAAAACCTAAGATGAGAAGATCGAAGCCATCCATCGCATAACCGACAGCGGATCCTAATAAGGCTTTCCAGCCATCTTTATTGACATTGTCATTCATTTTTTGATCCTTTTGCTACTCGCTGGTAGCACTTTAAAAGTTAGAGAAGGGAGTTCTCAATGTGAGAAAGCGTCGCGTAGTTTACGCATTTTTTTGAGGTTTGCAAGAATAAAACGAATGAAATAAGTGTTAAATAAGTTGAGTGATTATATAAGGGAAATGTTAAAAAATTTTGATTAATTTTTTAAATCAGCAAATGAAGTATTTTTGGCTTCCTGCTGTTTGTGGCTAAATTTAATAAAATTGCTCAAAAATGTGACTGACGCAACATTTTAGGTCTGTCTATCCCACAAAAGTGTGATCTGTATCACACTGTTACTTACCTCTTTCCTCTATAATTCGTGTTCAGATAACTCTATTTGATTTTTAAGCTTAACAAGGAGTCAAACAATGACAATTGCTATTATGATAGCGACTCATGGGGTGGCAGCAGAGCAATTGCTGAAAACCACGGAAATGTTGATTGGTGAACAAGACAATGTGGCCACTATCGATTTTGTACCGGGTGAAAATGCGGAAACTATCATGGCGAAATACCAAGAAAAACTGTCAACGACGTTATCTCATTGCGATGAGGTACTGTTTTTAGTTGATACTTGGGGGGGAAGTCCATTTAATGCCGCTAATCGCGTGGCCGATGGCAAGTCAAATATGGACATTGTGACAGGGGTGAATGTCCCGATGTTAGTCGAAACTTTCATGGCTCGTGATGATAATCCAACATTACCAGAATTGGTTGCGATTGCACTTGAAACGGGGCGTACCGGCGTGCGTGCATTACGCTACGAAGAAGAAACTGAAGCGGCACCTGTTGCAAAAGTGGAAGAAAAACCAGTTCAACCAAGTGTGGTGACCGAAAATGGAGTTGGGCATTTAGAAATTGGTCTAGCGCGTATTGATGATCGTTTAATTCATGGACAAGTGGCAACCCGTTGGACGAAAGAAAGTAAGGTGAGCCGTATCGTTGTAGTGAATGATGACGTAGCGAAAGACAGTGTGCGTTCAACTATGTTGAAAAGTGTTGCGCCTCCGGGCGTGACTGCACATGTGGTGGATGTAGAAAAAATGATCCGTGTCTATAACAACCCAGAATATGCGGGTGAGCGCATGATGTTATTGTTTACCAATCCAACGGATGTTGTTCGTTTGATGGAAGCCGGTGTCGATTTTAAATCGATTAATGTTGGTGGGATGGCATATAAAGAGGGCAAAAAAATGATCACTAGCGCGGTGGCGGTTGATGATAAAGATATTGAAGCCTTTAAGAAACTAGATGCACAAAAAATTGAGCTTGATGTGCGTAAAGTTTCAAATGATAGCCGTCAGTATATGATGGATCTATTAAAGAAAAATAATCTCATCTAATGATATTAAGAAAAGGAAATTAGAATGGAAATTTCAACGTTACAAATTGTACTCGTCTTTCTCGTTGCTTGTGTTTCAGGTATGGGATCGATTTTGGATGAATTTCAAACTCACCGTCCGTTGATTGCTTGTACTTTAATTGGGCTTGTCCTCGGTGACATTAAGACAGGTATCATTGTCGGTGGTACCCTTGAATTATTGGCATTAGGGTGGATGAACATTGGGGCCGCATTAGCACCTGATGCTGCGCTTGCCTCCGTGGTGTCCACAATTCTTGTTATTGTCGGTGGGCAAGATATTTCAACTGGTATTGCGATTGCCATTCCATTAGCAGCAGCAGGGCAAGTATTAACGTATGTTGTTCGTGCGATCACTGTTGGTTTCCAACATGCGGCAGATAACGTGGTTGAAACAGGCGATCTGAATAAATTAGATTGGATTCACCGCTCCGCTTTATTATTACAAGCTATGCGTATTGCCATTCCAGCATTAATTGTCGCAATGACGGCAGGGACTGATACCGTTCAAACCATGTTAAGTGCGATTCCTGATGTGGTGACAACCGGGCTTAAAATTGCGGGTGGATTTATCGCAGTGGTCGGTTACGCCATGGTAATCAATATGATGCGTGCAGGTCATTTAATGCCGTTTTTCTATGCCGGTTTTGTGATTGCGGCCTTTACTGAGTTTAACTTAGTCGCATTAGGGGTATTGGGCGCGATTATGGCAGTGCTTTATATTCAACTTCACCCGAAATACAACCAAAGTAAGCAAGTGGTGCAAGTCGTCAGCAATGGTCAAAATGATCTTGATAACAGATTAGATTAATAGGAATTACAACAATGACAACTGAAATGAAAAAAGTAACGCAAAGTGATTTAAATGCCGTCGTACGTCGTTCTAATCTTTTCCAAGGTTCTTGGAACTTTGAGCGTATGCAAGCACTTGGATTTGCCTATTCGATGGTACCCGTTATCAAACGTTTATATCCCGATCCACATTCACAAGAACGTAAAGATGCAATTAAACGCCATTTAGAATTCTTTAACACACAGCCATTCGTTGCGGCACCTGTACTCGGTGTCACCATTGCAATGGAAGAAGAACGCGCAAATGGTAAAGAAATTGATGATGCGGCCATCAACGGGATTAAAGTTGGTTTAATGGGACCTTTAGCAGGGGTGGGGGATCCAATTTATTGGGGAACCGCACGTCCAGTTTTCGCTGCATTAGGGGCAGGACTGGCGGTTAACGGCAATATCTTAGGGCCAATTCTCTTTTTTGTCTTGTTTAACCTTGTTCGTTTAGCCACCCGTTATTTTGGCGTGACCTATGGTTATAAAAAAGGTCTCGATGTAGTGGGTGATATGAGCGGTGGTTTACTGCAAAAACTCACGGAAGGTGCATCAATTCTGGGGTTATTTATTATGGGGGCACTTGTTCAGAAATGGACCAGTATCAACGTTCCTTTTGTTGTGGCCAATATTCAAATGCAAGATGGCAGTACCAAAGTGGAAACGATTCAAACCATTTTAGATAGTCTCATGCCGGGTTTATTGCCATTATTGTTGACCTTTGCTTGTATGTGGTTGTTACGTAACCGTGTTAATGCCTTGTGGATTATTATTGGTTTCTTTGCTATTGGTATTTTCGGCGCATGGACAGGCATTTTGGCTTAGTCTTTATAGTCGATTAATTTTTAAGCCCTATACTGAAAATATAGGGCTTTTTTATTTTATTGAATACATTATTTTTTATATAAATAATTTATATTTTAATTATTCTTGATATTTCTGAATGTTATTTAATGAATGTGTGCGAATAACAAGAAGTTTAATCTACTTCAGCAGATTAAATTGACATATAGGTTTGAGAGGGTGAGAATTGTCCGCGATATAAAGTAATTGATTTTATTATAAAAATTATCCTGCTTTATACATAACCTAAGTTTTAAGAGGATCAACATTAATGAAAAAAACAATCATCCCACTAGCAACAATAGCCGTATTTGCTACTTCAGCACATGCCAGTATTATTTATCATAACGATGGCACGACTGTCGAGCTTGGGGGATCCGTTCGAGTATTACTCGTTAAAGAAAAAAATAAAAGGGTGGATTTAAAAAATGATGATTCTCGTTTAGACGTGAAAGTAACTCATCAATTAGGGCGTGGTTTAAGTGCAGTAAGTGGTTTAGAAATCCGATTTGATAGTGAGGATAATGTATTTTCCTCAGGTAAATTTGGTCATCCGACCGTCAATAAGTTATTTGCGGGGCTGGCTTATGAAGGGATCGGTACTTTAACTTTTGGTAAACAAGCGACCAATGGAGATGATGTCCAGCTTAATGATAATGCTTATGCTTGGGGCGGTGGCAATAATTTATTAATTTCTGCTGAGAAATCTATTAAATTCCGTTCAGTAGAATGGCACGGTTTTAGTTTAGGTTTGGATTATGTATTTGGTAATGCGAACAGAAAAACTTCAGTCAAAGATAATCTGCTAGGTAATTACGAAGATAAATATGCTTATCAAACGTCGTTATTCTATCGCAGTGCGTTAGCGCAGGATTTAGTGTTAAATTTAGCAGCAGGTTATGGTGTGAATAAATATGATTATGAGAGTACGCGAACTGCATATACTAATATTACTTGGAGAACGGCTGCACAAGTTGTGTATGGTTCTATGAGTTTTGGCGCAGAATATGGTAAAATGATCAGTAAAGAACATGATACAAAAGAAAAAACGATACAGACTTTATTAGTATCTGCTTCTTATCAAGTGACTGAACCGTCCAAAGTGTATGTTCAGTGGAACAATGTAAAAGTCAAAAATCATCTAGCATTTGGCACTGAAGTTGACTACCTAGTGGTGCATAATTGGAAAAAAAGCGTAGATACGTTGATTGTCGGTACAGATTATCAACTGCATAAGAATGTATTAGCTTATGTTGAATATGCGTATGAGAAAGCGAAAGCAACCTCTGATATTTATGATTATCAAGTTCATCCAACTGTCAAAGCATTCAGTACAAGCCATCAGGTAAAAAATAATAAATTAGGAGTAGGGTTACGCGTATTTTTCTAGTTTTCTATCGGAAAAGTCGCGTATAAAAAGATAGACATGATGTCTATCTTTTTTCGCAATGTTATTGATACTTTTGTGTGGACTTTAACGACTTTGTGTGGGTTTAGACATGTTCTTCTAATCTCTAATCCGATAGGGAAATAAAAAAGCGGAATGTGTTCATCGCTTTTTTGTAAAATAAAGCTAAGTAATTTATTTGTGAGTAATATAATTGATGATAATAAACGTCTTACTGTGTTTGGGTATTTTCTGCTTTTTATTTTATGCTTTTTACGATCAGTTTTTCATGGACTGTTGGAAAGGTAAAACTTTACTCAAGGTACATCTCAAAAAGCAGGGACAAAAGGATGCGTTAATTTTTAGCCTATTAATAGGCATCATCATTTACCAAACTTATACCAATCTTTCGTCGGTCACTCTGTACTTATTAACCGCTTTAATTTTACTGAGTGTGTATGCCGCTTTTATTCGTACCCCAGTGTTGCTGTTAAAAGAGAAAGGGTTTTTCTTTGGTAATATTTATTTTCAATATGCCAATATTCATCAACTGCATTTGGCAGAAAACAATATTTTAGTAATTGATATGAACAGTGGGAAACGGTTGCTCGTGCATTTACTGACAGATGAGGATCGTGAACGAGTGATTCAATTTTTTGGTGGTTATAAATAAGAAGGGAAAAGATGGGAATTTATCAATTAACGGGGCGTGTACAACACTATGTTTGGGGGGGAAAAGACTATTTACCTGCCTTGCTCGGAATTAAAAAAGAAACAGAACAGTATTATGCGGAGTGGTGGTTAGGCGCTCATGTATCAGCCCCTTCTATGCTTGAGATGGAGGGAGAAGCCATTTCTTTGCTTGAATTTTTAGCTAAAAATCCAACCGCACTTGGCGAAAAAAGTGTATCCAAATTTGGCACAGAATTACCTTATTTATTAAAAATTTTAGATGTGGCAAAACCCTTGTCGATCCAATTACATCCGACCAAAAAACAGGCAGAAGTTGGGTTTGCACAAGAGAATGCACAAGGTGTCGCCTTAACTGATCCGACTCGGACTTATAAAGACAATAATCACAAACCCGAAATGATGATTGCTTTATCCGATTTTTGGTTATTACATGGGTTTAAAACCAAAGCAGCGATGTTAGCGACCTTAAACGCACGTCCTTCTTTACAACCTCTTGCGGCTAAGCTTGCACAACAAGCAATACATGCCTTTTACGCAGACATTATGCAAGCAGATCAAGCCCAGTTAGCCCAATGGTTATTGCCTATAATCGATGAAAATCAAGCGAAGTATGCGGCTAACCAACTTGAACCGACTAATCCTGATTATTGGGTACTTTATACGATGGAAGCGATGGCGATTTCGCCATCCAAATTAGATGCAGGACTTGTTTGCTTTTATTTATTTAATATTGTGCATTTACGCGAAGGCGAAGGGATTTTTCAAGATGCGGGTATTCCACATGCCTATTTACGTGGACAAAATATTGAATTAATGGCCTGTTCAGATAACGTGATTCGTGGCGGTTTAACACCGAAACATGTGGATATTCAAGCGTTGTTAGCGATTATTGATTGCCGTGAAGTCGTGCCTGAAATTATTCCTGTCGCACCTACACAACAGGCTTACATTACCTATCAGACACCTGCTCAAGATTTCTCGCTCAGCCGTTTTCGTTATCAAGTCGGACAGACTCAATCCTGTGAAGCACAAAGCGCCCAAATTTTGTTAGTGATGAAAGGAAAAGTGACACTTTCTCAAGGTACGACCGTTCTCGCATTACAACAAGGGCAGTCAGCGTTTATTGAAAGTGAAACCAAGTATGACATTACTGGGCTGGAAGACGGGTATTGTGTAATTGCCGCCCTGCCTTAAGTGATCAAAACACAAAATAGAATAGGCTAACCCAGTTAGCCTTTTTATTGATTCAGATCTTGAATTAAAATTTTGGATCGACGTTGATAATTATAATGTTGTCGTTTTTTTTCGGGTAAATCTGCGATCTCTGCGAGTTGGAAACCTCTTTCCTGAAACCAATGTACGGTGCGTGTGGTGAGCACAAATAGTTTTTCAATACCCAGTTGTTTAGCGCGCTTTTGGATCGCTTCTAATAAAATGTCGCCACGCGAAGAATTACGATAATCCGGGTGAACCGCAACACAAGCCATTTCTGCCATTTTTTCATCGTCATAGCATTTTAATGCGGCACAAGCAATGATCACGCCATCACGATCAATAATCGTATAGTGATTAATCTCCATTTCTAATTGTTCACGCGAACGTTTGACTAAAATGCCTTGTTGTTCAAGTGGACGAATCAACTCGAGTAAAGCTGGAATATCACTGACTGTCGCTAAGCGAACCGTTTCAGAATGTTCCATAGACAACTGAGTACCGACACCATCACGGGTAAATAATTCCTGCAATAAGGCGCCATCTTCTTCGTAGCTGATCAAATGAGAACGTTTGATACCAAAGCGACAGACTTCAATTGCGGCTTGCAAAAAGCGCGCTTGGGAGCTGTGATATTGATTTTGTTGTATCAATTTATCTAAATAAAGTTCCGCTTCTTGCGGGAGTAAATCGCTGATCGTTTGCTGATTTTCATCTAAGATCCCCTGTGTTGAAGAAAAACCGATCAGTTTTTCCGCTTTTAATTTAATCGCCAGTTGTGAGGCGATTTCCTCGAAAGGTAAATTAAAGCTTTCCCCAGTCACAGAGGGCGCAATGGGCCCAATTAAGACAATCGCATCGCGTGCCAATTGTTGCTGAATACTGTCAATATTAATACGACGAATTTTGCCACTTAATTGATAATCGATACCGTCATCCACTCCAATCGGCTGTGCGAGTATGAAGTTACCCGTGACCACATCAATTAATGGCGAATGGGGAAGGCGTAGTGATAAGCGTGAGACAATATCGCAATTGAGTTTTCCGACCGCTTGTTTCACCAGTTCTAAACAATTTAAGTCAGTGACACGAATATTTTTATGATAGACCGATTCAACCTGATGTTGCTTTAACAGCTGATTAATTTGATAGCGAGCACCAAACACTATAACGAGCTTAATACCTAAGCTATGAAGTAAGCTGATATCATTGATAATATTAACAAAATTTTGACAAGCAATAGTATCGCCATCAAGCATAATGACAAAGGTTTTGCTTCTATGCATGTTGACATAAGGGGTGGACTGTCTAAACCAATGAACCAATTCTGTGCTACGCATCGGCAACTCCATTTATAATTATTCATTTTTGTTGAATTTATATTCATTTCTTGTCTTGTGCAAGCAAAATTTTCATGCAATAAAAAATGCGATGAAATCATCATCGCATTTTTGTTAGTGCTATTAGGCAACAATATTAAATTGTGCCTTCATTAAGGCCTCAAAATCAGTACAGCCACCGATAGGTTTTTCATCAATGAAAATTTGTGGGACGGTTTCAACAGGCTTACCGACTGATTTGGATAAATCTGCTTTAGAAATGCCTTCAGCGATGATATCCACATAACGGTAATCGAAATCGGGTAAACTTTGTTTTAATTTGTCAGCTAAGTTTTTAGCACGAACACAATACGGGCAACCTGAGCGCCCAAAGATGACAACGAACATATCTATTTCCTTATTTGAATAAAAAACATGATTTGATACGGATCAAAACGGAAACATTTTACCGTATACCAAGAAAAAGAATAAAGTATTTTTCAGCGCCACTGCGCTTAGTGTAATATAATTATTTATTATCTCTTTTTGTTTCCTTGTGAATGGTTATGAAATTACTAATGTTATGTCGTGAGCCACGCTTATATAGCTGTCAACGTTTGAAAGAGGCAGCAGAAAATAGTGGACACCAAATGGATATTCTTGATCCCAATCGTTGCTTGCTAAAACTTTCTGAACATTCACCGCACTTTGAGATTTTCTATCAGACAGCAATAGACAGCCCACCTACCGTTTTACCGAGTTATGATGCCATTATTCCTCGTTTTGGTTCACAAAGTACCCAAATGGGTTGTGCGGTGTTACGCCATTTTGAAGCACAAAATGTGCCTTGCTTAAATTCAGCCACGGCATTTTTACAAGCGCGTGATAAATGGCAAAGTTTACAACTGTTGATGGCGCAAGGTATTGCAATCCCAAGCTCTCTGTTAGCTGGTTCAGAATTTCATGCACCGAATACGATGCACTATGTCCCATCCCCGACCATCTTGAAAACTTTAACGGGGGCGCAAGGTATAGGTGTGATTCTCGCAGAGAAGAAACAAAGTGCGGTCAGTATTTTAGAGACTTTAAAACAAGCTGAAGTGCCAGTGCTCGCACAAGAATTTATTGAAGAGGCGAATGGGGCAGATTTACGCTGTTTTGTGATTGGTGAACGGGTTGTGGCGAGCATGCAGCGTATGAGCCAAAATGGCGAATTTCGTGCTAATTTTCACCGTGGCGGTTCGGCGGAAAAAGTGATGTTGTCTGAAGGAGAAAAAAATATAGCCGTGCAAGCAACAAAAGCGTTAGGATTAGATATCGCAGGGGTGGATCTGATTCGTGCGAAACGAGGCACTTTAGTGTTGGAAGTCAATGCCAGTCCAGGTCTTGAAATGATAGAAAAAACCAGCGGGATTGATATTGCACTACAAATGATTGTACATCTTGAGAAAAAATATCAAGCGTTGCAAAATGGGTAAAAGAGAGCTGTTGAAATTAAGGAGTCATAAATGATTATTTATTTACATGGGTTTGATTCAAGTAGTCCGGGCAATCATGAAAAAGTGATGCAACTGAAATTTATTGATGAAGATGTGCGTTTTATCAATTACAGTACGCTACATCCACGTCATGACATGCAATTTCTATTGAAAGAAGTTCACAAATTAGTGTCTGAAAGCAAGGATTCTGCGCCTTTAATTTGTGGCGTGGGATTGGGCGGATATTGGTCTGAACGGATTGGTTTTTTATGTGGTATCAAACAAGCGATCTTTAATCCGAATCTCTTCCCATATGAAAATATGACAGAGAAAATTGATCGTCCTGAAGAATATAAAGATATTGAAACAAAATGTGTGAACAATTTCAGAGAAAAAAATAAAGGAAAATGCTTAGTCTTTCTTTCCAAAGAGGATGGGATACTGGATTCTCAGCGCAGCGCAGCACTTTTGTCACCATTTTATGAGATTATTTGGGATGAAGTGGAAACACACAAATTTAAGAAAATTTCTCACCATCTACAGCGTATTAAAGCCTTCAAACAAGCTTAAAAACACCAAAGACGACATGAAAATAGTCGTCTTTGGTATATTATGACACCTCATTGTCCCGATTTTCCAATGGGTAGTTGGGCGGTAATTCAGG
Organism: Bisgaard Taxon 45; assembly: GCA_030783905.1. Lineage (GTDB taxonomy): Bacteria > Pseudomonadota > Gammaproteobacteria > Enterobacterales > Pasteurellaceae > Pasteurella. Next base: position 101,860 of record JAQAHH010000009.1, read on the forward strand.
ATTGGTTAAGTCTTCCGTTAAAGGCGCAATTTTCGGTGCTGTATTTTGGAATTTTTCTTCTTTTTCTGTTTTTTCATGACCTAGTAATTTAGGTTGTAACTTCGGGAAATTCGTTTTAGGTGATAACCAGATACTTAGTAACGCCTGCGTAAAAGTCGCATCAAATTCTTGATCCAAAATTGTATCATTTAGTACAAAGTAACCTTTTTCTTCGAGGGCAATATAGCTCAGCACATCATTTGGTGAAATATCAGGAAAAATGCTTTTTAATGCGTTGAGATAATGTTTCGTATCGATCGCGTTGAGTTGCAAATTCTCAATTTCTTTAATTAAACTGATAGCAAAATTTTTACCTTCAATCGGCTTGGCATAATTAAACGTCAGCATTAAGGGACGTATATTTTCTTCATATTTTCCTGTTTCGGTATAAAGGCTGATGGTATAAACGTGGAAAGGTCCCCAATTATAATCCGCTTTACCCACATTCAACCATTGGGCAGAAAGGGGGCTAGAAAAGAAAAATAACAGTGAAAAGAAAAAAGGATTAAGTTTCATCATTGATCCGCTTTAAAAACTGATTGGCGCTGATTATAACAAAACAAATAAACAAAAGGCGAACTTTACGCTCGCCTTTTCCTGAAATTTAATGGATTATTTTAAGCTTCCAACCATATCTTCTGGGCGTACCCATTCATCAAATTGTTCTGCGGTTAATAAACCTAAATTAACCGCTTCTTCTTTTAAGGTTGTGCCATTTTTGTGTGCAGTTTTCGCAATTTTCGCGGCATTTTCATAACCAATATGCGTATTTAATGCGGTCACTAACATTAAAGAATCATCCAGTTGTTTTTTGATGCGTGGGTAGTTAGGCTCAATACCTGCCGCACAATGTTCATCGAAGGATACGCAAGCATCCGCTAGCAGTTGTGCCGATTGTAAGAAGTTCGCAGCCATAACAGGTTTAAACACGTTTAATTGGAAATGACCTTGTGTACCCGCAAAGGAAATGGTGGTGTCATTCCCTAACACTTGTGCACAGACCATTGTCATGGCTTCACATTGGGTTGGGTTAACTTTACCCGGCATGATGGATGAACCAGGCTCATTTTCAGGAATTAAAATTTCACCAATACCAGAACGTGGACCCGAGGCTAGTAAACGGATATCGTTTGCAATTTTGTATAAAGATACCGCTAATTGTTTTAACGCACCATGTGTTTCCACTACCGCATCATGTGTAGCTAAGGCTTCAAATTTATTTTCTGCCGTAATAAACGGTAAGCCAGTGAATTTTGCAATGTAATCGGCTACTTTCACATCATAACCTTTTGGTGTATTTAACCCTGTACCCACCGCGGTACCACCAAGGGCTAATTGTGCTAAATGAGGTAGCGTATTTTTCAAAGCACGTAAACCAAAATCTAATTGTGCCGCATAAGCAGAGAATTCTTGACCTAAGGTTAATGGGGTGGCATCCATTAAGTGAGTTCGACCAATTTTCACCACATCTTTAAAGGCTTCTGCTTTCTGCGCTAAGGTTTTTTGTAAACGTTCTACGCATGGAATGGTAACCTCAACCACTTTTTTATAGGCAGCGATGTGCATCGCGGTTGGGTAAGTATCGTTGGAAGATTGCGATTTATTGACATCATCATTTGGATGAATAATGGATTTCTCACCGAGTTTACCGCCATTTAACACATGTGCACGGTTTGAAATGACTTCGTTGAGGTTCATGTTAGATTGTGTACCTGAGCCAGTTTGCCAAATGACGAGCGGGAACTGATCATCTAATTTATTGGCGAGGATTTCATCACAAGCTTGTGCAATTAAATCACGTTTTTCAATCGGTAATACGCCTAAATCATGGTTTGCATAAGCCGCCGCTTTTTTCAAATAACCAAAAGCTTCAATAATTTCTTTTGGCATAGACGCTTCTGGACCAATTTTGAAATTATTACGTGAACGCTCAGTTTGTGCTGCCCAGTATTTATCTGCTGGCACTTGAACTTCGCCCATGGTGTCTTTTTCGATACGAAATGTCATAGTATTACCTCTTTTTTTAAATATTCAGAAAATTAGTGAAAGAATTCTAACACTTGCGGGGTAGATGTGGAATCAATCCAAAAGGGCAAAACTGAGTTTTGTGATTTAGATCATAAAGTGCGGTAACTTTTTGGGACATTTTATGCAAAGCGAGAAGAAAATTTAGAATCAGACAATTATTGTTTTATCTTCTTGCCATTTTTCGCTAAAATCGTCAGGTTATACCTTTAACTCAGGAGCTAAGTTATCGATGTCTAAACATGCTCAATTTTATTTATTAAGCGAGCAAGCAGAAAGGGAAAAAATGGCTTGTGATTTTGCCGCGTCAGCGTGGCGTCTCGGTAAACGGGTATTGATTGCGTGCGAAACTGAGCAACAAGCGTTGGATATTGATGAAGCCTTGTGGGCAAGAGAGGCAGATGAGTTTGTGCCACATAATTTATCGGGTGAGGTGACCACGTATGCCACACCGATAGAAGTGAGCTGGAAAGGTAAGCGTAATGCACAACGGCGTGATCTGTTAATTAACTTACAGGTAGATGTGCCCGATTATGTCAGTAGCTTTACTCAGGTGATTGATTTTGTGCCAGTAGAAGAACATTTGAAAGTATTAGCGCGTGAGCGTTATAAGCAGTTAAGACAGCTTGGCTGGCAATTATCAACAGAACAAATCAAATAAGGGGAAACGATGAAATTAGCCGAAGCCCTCATGCAACGTGCGGATGCCCAACGGCGTTTAGCACAGCTTAATCAGCGTTTACAGCAAAATGCAAAATATCAAGAAGGTGAAAAACCTGCCGAACATCCAGCAGAGTTATTAGTTGAATATCAGGAAGTCGCCGATCTATTAGAAAAATGGGTGGTGCAAATTAACCAAGCGAATCATCACATTCGTTTAGCTAATGACATGAATATGGTTGAAGCACTTGCTAAGCGTGATCGTTTAAAAGAAGAACATACCATGTTAGTAAAACTGGCTGATGCCGCTTTGCCAGAACAAGATCGTTATAGTCGCAGTGAAATTAAAATGGTTTCTGCGGTGGATATTAAAGCGATTCGTAAAAAAGCAGATCACGTTGCCAAAGCCCATCGTGAGCTTGATGTTCTCATTCAACAGGCGAATTGGCAATACGATTTGTAAAAAGTGCGGTCTATTTTTAGGTATTTTTACTCAGAGGCGAACACAAAAAACACACTTATGGGAACGAAGAGCCGTTCATTTTTCTGAACAACTTCTGCTCCGTACAAGTGAAAGTGTACCAAAACAGTGTACTGTAACAACCTTGTGTTGATCTGAGTAAAAATGGGTGGGTTAGGGGATTTAATCCGATGAATAAGAGAGGAACATTCATGAGTAAAATTACATTAGCAGGTACGCCAATTGAGGTTTCTGGTACGTTTCCTCAAGTCGGTGATGTAGTGGTGGATTTCACCACAGTTAGTGCAACCTTAGAAGAAGTGCCGTTAGCCAATTTTGCCGGCAAACGTAAAATTATCAATATCTTCCCAAGTATTGATACGGGTATTTGTGCGACATCTGTACGCAAATTTAATGAACAAGCCGCAAAATTAGCGAATACCGCAGTATTATGTCTTTCAGCGGATTTACCTTTTGCACAAGCACGTTTCTGTGGCGCAGAAGGTCTAGAAAATGTCTTCACGGTATCGACTTTCCGCAATAAAGATGTCCATACACAATTGGGGGTGGATATTGTTGAAGGTCCATTAGCTGGTTTAACCGCCCGTGCCGTTATCGTGTTAGATGAAAGTAACCGTGTATTACACAGCGAGTTAGTCCCAGAAATCAAACAAGAACCGAATTATGATGCAGCGCTAGCTGTGTTGTAATTGTTTGTCTGTTTACAGGTAATGCGAGAGAAAGTGGTGACTGAAGGGTAAGTGTGCCACTTTGTTGCCTGGTTAATTTATTGATACTCAAAAGAGGCGTGAAAAAAGATAAGTTTCAACATCTGGCAGGACGCTCTGGCAAATCTTATGAATGAATAAAAACCGTTAGACAGAAAGAATTAAAGATAGAACAAGATAAGAAAGAGAATAATCAATGACACAAAACTTTGAAATGGCAGATCGTTTTACGCCATCTGCAGTGGAACAAGCCCTGTATAAACACTGGGAAGAAAGCGGTTATTTTAAACCGTCGGAAGATACTTCAAAACCAAGCTATTCAATTGCGATTCCACCGCCGAACGTCACCGGGAGCCTGCACATGGGGCACGCTTTCCAACAAACTTTGATGGATATTTTAATCCGTTTCAACCGTATGGAAGGGCACAATACCTTGTGGCAAACGGGGACAGACCACGCAGGGATTGCCACGCAAATGGTGGTGGAGCGTAAAATTGCGGCAGAAGAAGGCAAAACGCGTCATGATTATGGGCGTGAAGCGTTCATTAATAAAATTTGGGATTGGAAAGCCTATTCTGGTGGCACAATTAGCCAACAAATGCGTCGTTTAGGTAACTCAATCGACTGGGATCGTGAACGTTTCACCATGGACGAAGGCTTGTCTGAAGCGGTGAAAGAAGTGTTTGTGCGTTTACACGAAGAAGGCTTAATTTACCGTGGTAAACGTTTGGTGAACTGGGATCCAAAATTACATACAGCGATTTCTGATCTTGAAGTGGAAAACAAAGAAAGCAAAGGGTCACTTTGGCATTTCCGTTATCCATTAGTCAATGGCGCGAAAACCGCAGACGGTAAAGATTACTTAGTGGTGGCGACCACTCGTCCAGAAACCATGTTGGGCGATACGGCGGTGGCGGTTCATCCTGAAGATGAACGTTATCAATCGTTGATTGGCAAAACCGTTGTTTTACCTTTAGCCAATCGTGAAATTCCAATTATTGCCGATGATTATGTGGATCGTGAATTTGGGACAGGTGTGGTGAAAATTACGCCAGCTCACGACTTCAACGACTACGAAGTGGGGAAACGTCACCAATTACCTATGGTGAACGTGATGACTTTAAATGCGGATATTCGTGCGGAAGCGGAGATCATTGGTTCAGACGGCAAAACTCTTGAAAATTACACCGCACTTATTCCAGCCAAATATCAAGGTATGGAACGTTTTGCAGCACGTAAACAAATCGTGGCAGATTTTGAGGAATTAAGCTTATTAGATGAAATCAAACCGCACGATTTGAAAGTGCCTTACGGCGATCGTGGTGGTGTACCAATCGAGCCAATGTTAACCGACCAATGGTATGTGAGCGTAAAACCGCTTGCAGAAGTGGCAGTAAAAGCAGTAGAAGATGGCGAAATCCAATTCGTACCAAAACAGTATGAAAACCTGTATTTCTCTTGGATGCGTGATATTCAAGATTGGTGTATTTCTCGCCAATTATGGTGGGGACATCGTATTCCAGCTTGGTATGATGAACAAGGCAATGTGTATGTTGCACGTGATGAAGCCGAAGTGCGAGCAAAACACAATTTGCCTGCAGATTTACCATTAAAACAAGATGAAGACGTGCTAGATACCTGGTTCTCATCTGGTCTATGGACGTTCTCAACATTAGGTTGGCCAAAACAAACGCCTGATCTGAAAATGTTCCATTCAACTGATGTGTTGATCACGGGCTTTGACATCATTTTCTTCTGGGTGGCACGAATGATCATGTTCACCATGCATTTTGTCAAAGATGAAAATGGCAAGCCACAAGTGCCATTTAAAACCGTGTATGTGACAGGCTTAATTCGTGATGAACAAGGACAAAAAATGTCCAAGTCGAAAGGTAACGTCATTGATCCATTGGATATGATTGACGGTATTAACCTCGAAAACCTGTTAGAAAAACGCACAGGCAACATGATGCAGCCACAATTGGCGGAAAAAATTGCCAAAGCCACCATTAAAGCCTTCCCTGAGGGCATTGCAGAGCACGGCACCGATGCCTTGCGTTTCACTTTGACGGCATTAGCCACTAACGGACGTGACATCAACTGGGATATGAAACGCTTAGAAGGCTATCGCAATTTCTGTAACAAATTATGGAATGCCAGCCGTTTTGTGTTGACCAATGATAACTTGGATCTCAGCGAAGGTTCGGTGGAGTATTCGGTGGCGGATCGTTGGATCCAGTCAGAATTTAATCGCACGGTAGAGGCGTTCCGCAGTGCATTAGCACAATTCCGTTTCGATTTATGTGCAACCGCACTGTATGAGTTCACTTGGAACCAATTCTGTGACTGGTATTTAGAATTAACGAAACCCGTGTTTGCCAACGGCAGTGCCGCCCAAAAACGAGGGGCAAGCCAAACCTTAATCCATGTGTTGGAAAAATTATTGCGTTTAACTCATCCTGTGATGCCATTTATCACTGAAGAAATTTGGCAGAAAGTAAAAGGGTTTGCAGGGGTAGCGGGCGAAAGCATTATGTTGCAAGCTTTCCCTCAATTTGAGCAAAGTGCGTTAGATTATCAAGCAGAAGCAGAAATCAACTGGATGAAAGAGGTGATTGTTGCGGTGCGTAATATCCGTGCAGAAAGCAATATTCCACCAAGCAAAGGCTTAGATTTATTGCTACGTAACTTGTCAGAGGCGGATCAAAACGCGCTAGAAAACAACCGCACTTTAATTCAAGCCATGGCGAAATTGGATTCCATTCGTGTGCTTGATGAAAATGAGGACGCCCCACTTTCCGTGGCAAAATTGGTGAACAAGGCGGAATTGCTGGTGCCAATGGCAGGCTTTATCAATAAAGAAGCCGAACTTACTCGTTTAAATAAAGAGATTGAAAAATACCAAGGTGAAATCCAACGTATTGAAAATAAACTCGCCAACGAAGCTTTCGTCGCCAAAGCCCCACCAGCTGTGATCGAAAAAGAACGTGCCAAAATGGCAGAATACGCTGAAGGGTTAACTAAACTCAAACAGCAGTATTTGGCTATTGAGGCTCTTTAGTTGAAAACAAAGAAGTATTTTTAATTATAATACTTCTTTATTGAGAAGTCATTAGGCGAGCTTATAGCTTGCCTTTTTATCTCTGTTATCTAATGTAACTATTATTTTTATTACATATTTTTGAGTAAATAATGAAGAAATGGACTGTAATTGATTTATTTTCAGGAGCTGGAGGGCTTTCAAGAGGATTCTATGATGCTGGTTATAGTGTTGTGATCGGTGTCGATTTTGATGATTTTGCTTTGAAAACCTTTGAATATAACCATGGTGATGCCAAGGCTTTAAAATTAGATTTATTTAATCTAGAGAACATTAATGTTTTAAAAAACGAATTTGCTAAGTACGATACTAAACTTGATGTGTTAGTTGGTGGCCCACCTTGTCAGGGTTTTTCTTTAGCTGGGAAAAGGGAAAAAAACGATGATCGAAATAAGCTATATACAGCAATGGTCGAAGCAGCTAAGCAATTAAAACCAAGAGTCGTTGTTTTAGAAAATGTTCCTGGTTTATTAACGTTATATAATGGTCAAGCAAAAGAAAAAATTTTTGCAGATTTCGAAAATTTGGGATACAAAATGAATGTGAAAGTATTATATGCTCCAGATTATGGTATCCCCCAGATCAGAAAACGGGCTTTTTTTGTAGGTTTACTTGATTCAGAGCTCCAATTTGAATTTCCATCAGCATCAATCTCTCCGAGCCAATATATAACTTGCGAAGAGGCAATTTCTGATTTACCAGCTTTGGAAGGGGTATATGGTGATGATATTCAAGATTATGAGCATCCTCCGCTTTCTGATTACCAAAGAGAAATGAGAGCTAATTCATTAAAAATTTATAATCATATAGGCTCTATTCATTCTGAAAAAACAGTAAAAATGATATCTTTAGTTCCAGAAGGGAAAAATTACAAAGCGTTACCCTCAGAATATCAAGGTATATATAAATATAATGAGGCATTGACTCGTTATCATAGTAAAAAACCATCTTTAACTATTAATACAGGTCACAGATCTCATTTTCATTACAAATGGAATCGTATTCCTACAGTTAGAGAAAGTGCCAGATTACAATCTTTTGTGGATGATTTTATTTTTTTTGGAAATAAATCGGAGCAATATAAACAAGTAGGTAATGCAGTCCCACCTAAGTTGGGATATGCAATTGCAAATCAAATTAAAAAATATCTTAAATAATATGACATATAAATTTATTGATTTGTTTTCAGGCTGTGGTGGGCTAGAAGATGGTTTTTTACAATCAGGTAGGTACGACAGTATAGCTTCTGTTGAATGGTTAAAACCACAAGCACAAACTTTAATCAATCGGCTCAGAAGTAAATGGAAATATCAAAATGCTGAGGAAAAGGTATTAAATTTTGACATACAAAGAGAGCAAGAGCTATTCCATGGATGGAATAATGATCCTGATTTTGGATGCTCTAAAGGATTAGATTATCTTGTTAATCAAGCCAATGGGATAGATGTAATTATTGGTGGCCCACCTTGTCAGGCATACTCTATAGCTGGGAGAGTAAGAGATGAAAATGGAATGCATGATGACTATAGAAATTTTTTATTTGAACATTATTTGAGTATTGTAAATAGATATAAACCTAAAGTGTTTTTATTTGAAAATGTGTTAGGGATATTAAGTGCTAAACCTAATGGAATCAATATTCTTAATGAGATTAAAAAATCTTTTAGCAAAATAGGATATGTCATTCCTAATGATATAAAATCTTTTTGTGTAGTTAATTCAGTTAATTTTGATGTACCACAAAATAGAAAAAGAGTGATTATAGTCGGGGTTAGAGAAGATTTAATACAGAATCTATGTATAGAGGACTTTTATTCTAAGTATCTAGTTAAATACCAGACTGATAGAGTTAGAACTGTTGGAGAAGCTATTTCTGATTTAGAAAAGTTTTTTCCTGTCATGAATAAAGAAGAGCATTCTAAGGTAAATGCCTATAAAGGGAATAAAAATACTAAAAATTGGCATTCTCCTAGATACCATAATATTAGAGATATGACAATATATGGAATGCTAGCAAAAGATATTGAAACAAGAACATTTAAATATACTACTTCGGCGGCATTATCCGATGTTTATGAAAAATTCGTAGGAGCAAAATCTCCCATTCATAGATATTATGTATTAAGGAAAGATGAACCTAGTACGACAATAATTGCTCATCTTTATAAAGATGGAAACCGTTTTATTCATTACGATTCATCACAAGCTAGAAGTATCACTCCTAGAGAAGCTGCTCGTTTGCAATCATTTGATGATGATTTTGAGTTTTGTGGTTCTCAAGGTAGTGTGTACCAGATGATTGGAAATGCTGTTCCCCCTAAATTAGGTAAAGCATTGGGGCTAGCACTTTCGGAATTTTTAGATGATATTATTATAAATGATAAATAAGGTTGTTTTATGTTTCACTATTTATATACCAATGATATGCGAATTTCTTCTTTAGAAAAGAAAGCTAGAGAATTTGCAAATTTTTTTCTAACGGATAGCTTGCCATCAGCAAGTGAAAATAAATCACTAAATAATAGTGGAATGACTATTGGATATTATCTAAATTTGAAAAATAAGGGTAATATGGCTCATTTGATAGCAAATGGGAATTTTAAATTTGCTTTGGTTAATATTATCAAAAAATTTCAATATCCTAATCCTAGAACCTTAGAAAGCTTGAAAGAAGTAATAAATGATGGTATTAAAATTGCTCCTTTAAGAGAAGTTGTTAAAATTTTATTTTTATCTCAAGTTTCTGGATTTAAAGATGTTTATTTAACCAAGGATGAGGTTTTAGAATTTATTTTCTTTAATCCTAATGTTTCTAAAGTGAATGGCAATTACGATAGATTAGAGTTATATAAAAATATCATTAAATATCGAGAAGATGGAACTATTCCGAACTATATCTCTGATTTAAAAACTCAACGAGTCTGGAATAACCAAGAAAGGCAAGTAAATGAAATTCTAGATATATTGAACTGGTCAGGGTTCTCAGTATATAAAGATGGAAAAGTTACTTTGGTTTCTGATGAGAATATGGACAGAAATATTAAATCTGAACTATATGATCTAATTCAGTATAATTCATATTGGGATATATCTATAGTGGAAGAGAATGCTAAATTGGATATTCTCCAGAAAAGCTATTTTGATTATATAGATGATGGTATTAGTCTTTCAAATAATCAAGATTTTTATATGATAAATACACAAAAAGTTTCTTGTATACCCAAACCCTTCATTATTCTAGCTGGTATATCTGGCACGGGTAAAACCCGTTTTATCCGTGAACAGGCAAAACGTTGGTCTGAAACGCTCGATAACTATTGTCTTATTCCTGTTCGTCCCGATTGGCACGAACCTTCTGATTTATTAGGTTATGTATCCCGTTTATCAGGTAAGGCTGAATATGTGGTTACCGATTTATTAAAATTTATTGTGAAAGCTTGGAAAGCGATTGCTCAAGGGGTCAGTTTTGAAGGGAAAATGGTAAAAGGGAATCAGGATTCGTTAGATAAAATCACTCCATTTTGGTTGTGCTTAGATGAAATGAATTTAGCCCCCGTGGAACAATATTTTGCTGATTATCTTTCCATTTTAGAAACAAGAGAGTGGAAATGGGATGAAAATGGGTTCCGTTATTGTAGTGATGCTTTATTAAGTGCGGATCTTTTTAAGCAATTTTCAGAAAATTTTAAACAAGAATTTGGCTTAGAGAACAATGAACAATTGTTCACCTTCTTTGAACAAAATGGGATTCCATTGCCGTTTAATTTAATTGTGGCGGGAACGGTGAATATGGATGAAACAACGCATGCTTTTTCTCGTAAAGTGTTAGATCGTGCGTTGAGTTTTGATTTTAGTGAATTTTATCCTAATAATTTTGAACAGTTTTTTGAGCCACAGGTACAAGCTATAACCTTAACTTATCCGCATCATTCTACAGCAACTAAGTTAAAAACAAATCTAGATGCGCTTTCTCAGGAATATAATGTCACTCAAGAAAGTCTAAGCTTCTTAAATAAAATCAATGAAATATTTAAAAATACACCATTTAAGTTAGCTTATCGTGCATTAAATGAATTGTTATTGAATGTGCGGAGTTTTCAACCTCAATCTAAAGCCGAATTACAAGCTGTTTTGGATGATTTTTTGATGCTTAAAGTCCTTCCACGTTTAGAAGGCGATCAAGATAAGTTGGCTTTTGATGATGAATATAGTTTATTTGATAAATTAGAAGAGATACTCAAAAATCAGTTGTCAGAAATTTGGGCAGAAGATAAATCCCGAGTCGATTTCTTTAACCAAGATTTAGCAGGGAATAAGTTAAATAATTTGCCATGCCGCTCTCGTCAAAAACTTGAGCAAATGAAAAAACAATTGGAACGTCAACATTTCACCTCGTTTTGGCAATAAGTGATCATCAAAATGAAAGAATGGCTTAGCTTAGATTGTGATGATTTCACATTCACTGTTTGGAGTAATGGTGTAGACAAGCGGAAAAGTGTATTTGAGAAGAGAGATAAAACAGCATCTCAATATGTCATTCATTTTTCCGAAAATATGGGAAAAGTAAAAATACATTGTCCATTTTTAGATGCCCCTTTATTGCTTGAATCCTCACAGCTAGAGCTACCTTCACCGCTTTTCTTTGAAAATTTACAATATCAATTTGAATGGGCGTTTAAGTTTGATGTTGAACAGGCTGAAGTGATTCATTATCACAGTGCGGTAAATGAAGCTTTCCGTTTTAAGCATCGCTCTTTGATTGGTAATATCAATACAGGCAATGATATTGGTTGGTTTACTTTACCTATCCGTTATTCTGTTGGCAATAAACAAAAAGAATTCCATATTAAATTTGAAATTCTGCCGACAAAAATCGATTTACACCGCGATATTCCTATCATTTATCAAAACATTGATACCGAATTTCCATTATTGCGTTTTAACTTTTTAGGTAAAACAGAACAACAAAGTTCAGAAAGTCATAAACGAGGCAATTTCTCCCTATTTTGGTTAGCGCATTTTAAACAATTACGGGAAAAGCTCGTTCATAATATCAAGATAATTACGCTTGCTCCCCATCAACGTTTACAGCAGAAAAACGCATTTTTGAAAGCAGATCGTTTAGTTGGTAAAGCATCCCACCGCCAATTAGAAAAAATTCGTCATGATATTAAAAATGGCCAGATGGATAAACGTTATCAAGTTAATCCCAAATTTCTGAGTGCAAATACGCCTGAGAATCGGTTTATTAAATGGATTTCAGGACAAATACAACGCCAAATTAACAAGATTATTTATCAATTACAGACACAACAAAATGAATTCTCAGAAACGCTGACCACAAATTTAAAAACGTGGATTGCGCCACTGATGAAATTAGAAAAACAAAGTTTCCTTAAAGACATTAGCCCTGAATATTTAGAAAAATCCACATTAGTTCTACAACAAAAAACTGGCTATAACCAAGTTTATTATATTTGGCAGGAATTAAAGCTTTATTTAGATTTTTTTGAACAATCAAAAACGATTTCAATGAAATCTGTGTCTGAGCTTTATGAAATTTGGTGCTTTATTACCTTGAAAAATATATTACTTGAGTTAGGTTTTCAAGCGACTCAAAAACAAAAAAATCGTCTATGTCAGAATAAATTTTCGGAATATCAACTGAGGGATGGTTTACTTGGGGCTTTTCATTTTGAAAAAGGCAATATTAAGGTTCGGTTGGCACATGAGCCTATATTTCGTCAAGAAGGAAAAGAAATTAGAACATTTTGGGTATCCCAAAAGCCAGACATTTTATTAGAGGTTGTCTTGCCAAATAAACAAAAATATATTTGGCTATTTGATGCCAAGTATCGAATTGCATCAGGTAAAGATCTCAATCTTGAGGATCAAGATAAAACAGAAAAAGAGAATGAGGCTATTGCGAACAGAAAAGATCTGGTGCCTGAAGATTCACTAAACCAAATGCACCGTTATCGCGATGCATTAATTCATATTTCTCACCACAGTTTAATTGAACGTTCTCGCCCGGTATTTGGTGCTTTTGCGTTGTATCCTGGTTATTTTCAACAAGATCAGGTTTCTAATCCTTATCAGTCTGTGATTGATGCGATTGGGATTGGTGCGTTTGCCTTATTACCAAGCCAAGATAAACTGGGCCAAACTTGGTTGATGAATTTTTTAACCGAGAAATTGAGTTTCAATATAGAAAAACAGCAAGAAAAAACGGATGAATTGTATATTGAAAATCCGGCAAGAATTCCTACTTTAGGGATGAAACAGGCTTATTATCGCAATTTAGTCATGACGATCAGAATTGGTGATGAAAGAGAAGAGGGCTATATACAAAAATTTAGAGAGGGAACAGCGAATTATTATCACACTAAAACTGATATTTTTGACGAGGAATTTAATCATAAAATTGTATCTGAGCTCAGTTTCTTAGCGATAGCTTATCCAAGTTTAGAAGAGGAATGGGTTATTGATAAGATTTATCCTATTTTGAATGTAGAGATGAAGCAACGTAAGGCTTTATCAATAGAACAAACAGGCAATCATAAAGGACAGTTTTCAGAAGAATGGTACTATTGTTTTGAACTCAGTCAGCCAATCATGCTAAAAAACCAGATTGAGGGTATTCCTGTTGAGCGCTTTCGAGAATCCATTAAGCTTCCTACGCTTAAGATGATCCAGGGAGTCAAGAGGTTTGATAAGTTACGAAGTGTTTATGAAAACGTCTTAGTACAAGCATTAAAATAGATAATTAACTCTTGAAAAAATGCGATGAATATTCATATTCATCGCATTTTTTTATTAAGCTTTATTGGGATTAGGCATGGCAGCTTTCGCAAGCAGCAGTGAACATCCAAATTAATTTCTCTTGTTCTTTGATGTAGTCGCTCATTTGTGAAGCGGTACCTTCGTCATCTGCATCGCCTGCAAGCGCTAAAATTTCACGTTGTTGTTTCAATAAGACTTTGAAACCTTCTAACGTGCCTTTTAAGCATTCTTTTGCGGTACTCACACCAATATCTTCTTTGATAGTCGAAACGCTAAGGTATTGGCTATAGGCATTATTTGGGGTATAGCCTAAAGTTAAAATACGCTCTGCAATTTCATCCACTTTCACCACTAAATCATCATAAATTTCTTCAAATTTTGCGTGTAACTCAAAGAAATTCACACCTTTAATATTCCAGTGGTAACCACGTACGTTGGTATAAAACACTTGATAGTTTGCGAGTAAGTTATTCAGTTCTTTTGCTAATTTTTCAGATGAAGCTGCACATAGTCCGATTGCTGTTGCCATTGTTATTTCTCCAATAGTTAGTCATTTTAGGTAGTTAAGATGTCATTCAAATAAAACCTATGAATGGCGAATATGGGTATATCATACGCTTAATCGATAAAGAAAGGAAATCGTTCGTAATAATATGTTTAATAGGTAATATAAATTAATACCTGATTTTTGGAAGGTTATTATGAACAAAAAAGTGCGGTCTAATGACGGGACCGCACTTGAGAAGCCTAATGTTCTCTGGTTTTAAAGAAACTCACGTCAGGATAGCGTTCTTGAGTAAGGTTTAAATTCACCATGGTTGGGGCAATATAGGTTAAGTTATCGCCACCATCTAATGCAAGGTTTTGTTCATTTTTACGTTTAAATTCGTCGAATTTTTTCGCATCGCTACATTCAACCCAGCGTGCCGTCGCCACATTGATGTTTTCATAAATCGCTTCTACGTTATATTCTGATTTTAAACGTGAAACCACCACATCAAACTGAAGTACACCCACCGCACCTACGATGAGATCGTTATTCATGAGAGGTCGGAAAACTTGCACCGCACCTTCTTCTGAAAGTTGCACTAAGCCTTTTAATAATTGTTTTTGTTTGAGTGGATCTTTTAAACGAATGCGACGGAACAATTCAGGCGCAAAGTTTGGGATCCCGGTGAATTTTAATTCTTCACCTTGGGTAAAGGTATCACCAATTTGGATTGTACCGTGATTATGTAAGCCGATAATATCGCCCGCATAAGCCTCTTCAGCATGAGAACGATCGCCTGCCATAAAGGTTAAGGCGTCAGAAATCACGACATCTTTACCCAATCTCACATGGCGAAGCTTCATGCCTTTTTCATATTTGCCAGACACAACACGCATAAAGGCCACACGGTCGCGGTGTTTTGGATCCATATTCGCTTGGATTTTAAACACGAAACCCGTGAGTTTTTGCTCGCTACTTTCAACGGGACGTGTGTCGGCTTGGCGTGCCTGTGGGGCTGGTGCCCATTGGGTTAACCCATCTAAGAAATGATCCACGCCAAAGTTACCTAATGCCGTACCAAAGAAGACTGGCGTTAATTCACCATTTAAGAAGGCATCCAAATCAAATTCATTTGACGCACCTTGCACTAATTCCAGTTCATCACGTAATTGTTGCGCTAAATCATCACCAACCGCAATGTCTAATTCAGGGTTATTTAAGCCTTTAATAACTCGTTTTTCTTGAATGGTATGGCCTTGCCCTGTTTGGTATAAATAGGTTTCATCTTTATATAAATGATAAACCCCTTTGAATAGTTTGCCGCAGCCAATTGGCCAAGTGATCGGTGCGCAGTGGATATTTAACACGTTTTCCACTTCATCTAATAATTCCATTGGATCACGAATATCACGGTCCAATTTGTTCATAAAGGTCAAAATTGGCGTATCACGTAGGCGAGTGACTTCCATTAATTTAATCGTGCGTTCTTCCACCCCTTTGGCACTGTCGATTACCATTAAACAGCTGTCAACTGCGGTTAAGGTGCGGTAAGTATCTTCCGAGAAATCTTCGTGTCCTGGGGTATCGAGTAAGTTGACCAAACAATCATGGTAAGGGAATTGCATCACCGAGGTGGTAATGGAGATACCACGTTGTTTTTCCATTTCCATCCAGTCAGATTTGGCATGCTGGGCAGCGCCTTTCCCCTTCACCGATCCTGCAGTTTGAATGGCTTGTCCGTAAAGCAACACTTTTTCGGTAATGGTGGTTTTACCCGCATCGGGGTGAGAGATAATCGCAAAGGTGCGACGTTTGTTTACTTGTTGTGGATAACTCATTTTAAGTATTATTTATCATATTAATGTTGAAAGTTGGTTATTTTCGCATAAAATGTCATGATATACCACTCATCTAAAAGCATTTAGAAATGCGCATAGGAGCTATCATGATGAAATTGGATTTCATCTTCTCAAGGCTAAGCAAAGAAGAATATCTTTTGTTTTGTCTGCTTGGATTGTATGTTTTTATTTCTCACTTTATTTTATGTCTTTCTTTAACTTTCTTAAGCTTGCTCGGAAGTTTTATTTTTTGGCTTTTTATCTATAATCTGTCATTAAGGTTATTTCTATTTCTTTTTCCCTGTTATACATTACTTGTAGCATTAATGCTGCCGTTATATACATATGATGGAATTAACTTAGGTATTGTTGCTTCAATCTTTGAAACTAATTTAAGTGAAAGTGTGGAATATATTTCTACGCTCTCTTACTATCAGATTCTGGCCATTTTTATTTATATTTTCTTTGGTTTTATTCTTTTATATAAGCTAGCGACACTTCATAAGTATCGAAATCTAAATATAAGTAGGGTACTTTTTCTGTTTCTCTTTCTTCTGTTAATTACTTTTTATAAACCAGTTAAAGAGTATATGAAAGGAGGCGATTTTTCTTTTTTGAATATTAGAGTTTATCCTATACAAATTGTGGGTAAAATATACCATCTTACTTATTCTTATCTTCATCAGAAAGCACTTCTCGAACAAGGATTGAATGTTAAACCAGATTGGAAAATTCAATCTGTTAATCCAAAGTATGACAACTATGTTTTAGTCATAGGAGAGAGTATGAGGGCGGATTATATGTCATTATATGGCTATCCGATAGATACTACACCTTTTTTAAAAAAGACTAATGCAATTGTTTTAGATAACTTCATTTCGGCTTCATCTGGGACACAAGTATCTTTATTAAGATCTTTCTACATAAAAGATAAAGACGATAATTTTCAGACAAATAATAATATTGCAACATTAGCTAATTTAGCTGGTTTTAATACTTACTGGATTTCTAATCAAGGGATTTTAGGAGAGTTTGATACAGCTGCATCTCGGTTAGCTTATTTATTCAAATATCATAAATTTACAAAAAAAGGTGACTTTGATGATGTTAATATACATGATATTAAGTTGTTAGAACATTTTAAAAACTATCTTGTTAGTAGTGTAAATAATTCATCACCAAATTTATTTGTGTTACATTTAATGGGATCTCATCCTGATTTTTGTAATAGATTAGAGAAGAGTCCAAAAATTAATTTAATTAATAAGGATATTAGCTGTTATCTAGAAACATATAAGCAAACTGATTTCTTTATTTCTAAAATTGTTGATGAATTAAAACAATATGGTAGTTATTCCGTCATTTATTTTTCAGACCATGGATTATCACATTATGGTAAAGATGATAAGGATTTGACATTAAAACACAATAATAAATTTAAAGAAAATTATCATGTGCCTTTTATTCAAATTTCTAGCGATGATACTGCTCAGAAGAGAATTCATGTCTATCGCAGTGGTATGGATTTTTTAAACGGGTTTGCAGAATGGTTAGGGATCGAAGAGCCATCTCTAACGCGTCCATATTCCTTTTTCTCAGAAGATAATATGAATCTACCATTGAAAGTTTTTGATTGGGAAAAATATATCGATTTTGATTTATTACCTAGTGATCCGGCTCTTTTGCCTGAAAAGAGATAAAAAATGCAATCGTTTGCTTATCTTTCACCGTAAAGTGCGCTACAATATGTCGCAATTTTTATAATACAGAATATGAAGGTGCAAACAGATGACACAGCTTAGTCTCAAAAAAATCTACTCAGGTAAAGTGCGTGATCTTTATGAAATAGATGATAAACGTATGCTCATGGTCGCGACCGACCGGTTATCCGCCTTTGATGTGATTTTGGACGATCCCATCCCTGGCAAAGGGGAAATCTTAACCCAAATTTCCAATTTTTGGTTTAACAAATTAGCTCATATTATGCCAAATCATTTTACGGGTGAAAGCGTGTATGATGTACTACCAAAAGAAGAAGCGGAGCGTGTAAAAAATCGTGCTGTGGTGTGTAAGCGTTTGACACCAATTAAAATTGAGTCCATTGTGCGTGGCTATTTAACAGGCAGTGGTTTAAAAGACTATCAAAAAACAGGTACGATTTGTGGTTTTGTTCTACCGAAAGGATTAGTGGAAGCCAGCAAATTACCAGAGCCTCTTTTCACCCCGTCGAGCAAAGCGGATGTTGGTGATCATGATATCAATATTAGTTATGCCGAATGTGAGCGATTAATTGGTGCAGAACTGGCTGCTGAAGTGAAAGAAAAAGCCATTGCACTGTATAAAGCGGCGGCAGATTATGCACTGACAAAAGGCATTATTATTTGTGATACAAAATTTGAATTTGGGTTAGATGAAAATGGCACGCTGACCTTAATGGACGAGGTGTTGACACCTGATTCAAGTCGTTTTTGGTCCGTTGATACTTATCAAGAGGGGATTAATCCACCGTCATTTGATAAACAATTTATTCGAGATTGGTTAGAACATAGCGGTTGGAATAAACAGCCACCTGCCCCCAAAGTACCAGCGGATATCATTGAAAAAACCGTTAATAAATACCAAGAGGCACTGGATTTGTTAACAAAATAAATCAAAAATAGGCTTTCTTCCCAAATGGGAAGAAAGCCTATTTTCAACATCCACCATTGCAAGGAGAATTATGAAGTCGGTTTCAATAGTGGGATTAGGTTGGCTCGGCTTACCTTTAGCTCGCCATTTGAAAAATTTAGGTTGGGAAGTCAAAGGCAGTAAACGTACACACGAAGGGGCAGAACAAATGCGCTTAGTGCGTTTGGAAGCCTATCCTTTAGAACTGACCCCCGAAATTAATGCCGATCCTGATGATTTAACGTTGTTGTTATCAGTGGATTCATTAGTGATCAACATTCCACCCAGTCAATATTTTTTCAATCCTCAACATTATGTATTAGGCATTCAAAACTTAGTTAACGAAGCATTGCTACATGGTGTGAATCATCTTATCTTTATTAGCTCCACCTCTGTCTTTCCTGAACATTCTGGTTATTTTGACGAATCTTGCACGCCACAGCCACAATCTGAGATCGCAAAAGCCCTTGTTGAAGTGGAGACGTGGCTATTCCAATTGAACAATATTGACTGCGATATCATTCGTTTTGGTGGTTTGATTGGTGATGATCGTCACCCAGTGTATTCACTTGTGGGCAAAGAAGTGAAAGCAGGTAATTCACCTGTAAATTTAGTGCATTTTGATGATTGTGCTAGAGCAATCCAATTATTGCTTGAAACGCCAAGTTATCAGCGCTTATATCATGTGGTGGCACCCGGGCATCCAACCAAATCGGACTATTATTCTGTGATGGCGGAAAAATTGGGTGTAGAAGCACCGCACTTTGTCTGTTCGGAACAAGATCCTGTCAGAATTATTGTTTCTGATAAGATTTGTCAGGAAATTGATTTTGTTTACCAATACCCTGATCCTTATTTGATGTTGCCAAATGAGGAAAAGAGCGGTGGACTTTCCGATGGGTTTTTGAAATAATAAAAGTGATTATTTAATCACTTTTTTTGCGTAATTATTTAAATAAAGGTCGAGTATGTCAAACACAATTTTACAACAGCTTCCAAAAGGTCAAAAAGTCGGTATCGCATTTTCAGGTGGTTTAGATACCAGTGCAGCATTATTATGGATGCGTCAAAAAGGGGCTGTCCCTTATGCGTACACAGCAAACTTAGGTCAACCCGATGAAGATGACTACAATGCTATTCCTCGTAAGGCGATGGAATATGGTGCAGAAAATGCGCGTTTAATTGATTGTCGTGCGCAGCTTGCCCACGAAGGAATTGCTGCGATTCAAAGTGGCGCTTTCCATATTTCTACAGGGGGATTGACCTATTTTAATACCACACCACTTGGTCGTGCGGTAACAGGCACCATGTTAGTATCTGCGATGCGTGAAGATGATGTGAATATCTGGGGCGATGGCAGTACCTTTAAAGGGAATGATATTGAACGTTTCTATCGCTACGGTTTATTAACCAATCCAAATCTAAAAATTTATAAACCTTGGTTAGATAATCAATTTATCGAAGAATTGGGTGGTCGTCATGAGATGTCAGAATTCCTGATTGCTAATGGCTTTGAATACAAAATGTCTGTTGAAAAAGCCTACTCAACAGACTCAAACATGTTGGGTGCGACGCATGAAGCCAAAGATCTTGAGTTCTTAAATACGGGTATTCGTATTGTAAAACCCATTATGGGCGTGGCATTCTGGCGTGATGATGTAGAGGTCGCAGCGGAAGAAGTGACAGTGCGTTTTGAAGAAGGTGTGCCTGTGGCGTTAAATGGTAAAACATTCAGCGATCATGTGGAATTATTCCTTGAAGCCAACCGTATAGGTGGGCGTCATGGGTTAGGGATGTCAGACCAAATTGAAAACCGTATCATTGAAGCCAAATCACGCGGCATTTATGAAGCACCAGGTATGGCACTCTTGCACATCGCTTATGAGCGTTTAGTCAGCGGTATTCATAATGAAGATACGATTGAACAGTACCGTATTAACGGTTTACGTTTAGGCCGTTTACTCTATCAAGGTCGTTGGTTTGATCCGCAAGCCTTAATGTTGCGCGAAACTGCACAGCGTTGGGTCGCTCGTGCCATCACTGGTGAAGTCACCTTAGAATTACGTCGTGGCAATGATTACTCAATTCTGAATACAGAATCTCCAAATCTGACTTATATGCCAGAGCGTTTAAGCATGGAAAAAGTGGAAAATGCACCATTTGATCCTGTTGATCGAATTGGTCAATTAACCATGCGTAACTTAGACATTGTGGATACGCGTGATAAGTTAGGGATTTATACGCAAACAGGCCTACTTAGCATTTCAAAAGACTCTTTCTTACCTCAGTTAAACAAGAAAGGTTAATGCTTATTTCGCATAACCAAAACATTGTCGTACTTTATCTTCAAGATAAAGTACGATCTTTTTTACTGCATTTATTTATGTTGTACCTTCATGTAACGGTATAACGATCTTGATTTAAGAACAGTATGTCAATGCCTGTTCATCTGTTGAGTTGATGAACCCATGCTAGCATACTGCTTTGATCTGCCTGCATTTTCGCTAAGTGAGACAAAATGGAGAGAGGTTATGAATAAAACATTTGGAAGTACATTACTGGTATCAGGGACAATGATTGGTGCGGGTATGTTAGCCATGCCTTTAACTTCAGCGGGCATTGGTCTTACCTTTACTATTTTTTTACTGATTGTGCTTTGGTTCCTATTAACCTATAGTGCATTGCTATTTGTTGAAGCTTATCAGACCATAGAAAGTGATGCGGGCATCGGTTCGTTAAGTGCGCTTTATTTTGGGCGTTTAGGACGGTTTATTTCTACTGTCGCCTTATTAGTCTTTTTGTATGCCTTATTAGCAGCGTATGTCACAGGTGGTGGCGGATTACTGGCGTCAATTTTACCCCCCATCGCTACAGCAGAAACCACATCTCAACTTTCGATTGTGATGTTTACGCTCATTTTTGGTGCATCTATCGTTATTGGGACAAAGACGGTTGATGGCTTAAATCGACCGCTTTTCTTGATTATGCTCAGTACATTAGTGGTTGTTTTGTTTTTATTACTTAAAGAAGTGAAGATGGATAATTTAATGGCGATGCCGATTGATAAGGCACTGATTTTGTCTGCAAGTCCAGTCTTTTTCACTTCCTTTGGTTTTCATGGTTCTATTCCAAGCTTAAATAAATACCTTGGTGGTAATATTAAAGCATTACGCACGTCAATTTTAGTCGGTTCATTGATAACGTTGTGTGGCTATATTTTATGGCAACTGGGGACACATGGTGTGTTAACCCAATCTGTTTTCTTACAGATTTTACAAGATGAGCCCACATTGAATGGCTTAGTGAGTGCGACAAAACAAGTTACTGGTAGTGATATTATTTCAGGTGCGGTGAAATTATTCTCCGCGTTGGCCTTAATTACCTCATTCTTAGGGGTGGCATTAGGTCTTTTTGAATGCCTTGAAGACTTACTGCATCGTGTTTGCAAATTTAAAGCAGGTCGTGCGACGCTTGGCTTATTTACTTTTGTCCCCCCATTATTGTTTGCGTTATTTTATCCAAAAGGTTTTATTTTAGCGTTAGGGTATGCAGGACAAATTTTTGCTTTTTACGCAGTGGTATTGCCCGCAGCGTTAGTCTGGAAAGTGAGAAAATTACATCCAAACCTCCCTTATCGTGTATCAGGTGGCTCAGCATTATTGCTTATTTCTGCGCTATTAGGTGTCATCATTACCTCGATTCCCTTTGTGATTAAAGCCGGTTATTTACCAGCTGTGGTTGGGTAACTCCATTTTGATTCAAATAGCGAGCGCATTCTCGCTATTTGCTCTTTTGAGGCTTATATCTCCTTACTCATTGAAAAAATAAGGGCTTTTTGTTAAGATTGCGCGCCATAAATTCACTTCACTTAATCTATATTGTTATGCAAGCGGCTTTTTCTTTTCCAAATTTTAGTCAAATGTATCCCAATGAAAAACGTAAATTAAAGCGTTTGAGGGAATTTTTACGTTATCAGTATGCATATAGATGTCATCATACGCAATGTAAGCAGTTTACGACTTTTTTAAATCAATGTCCGCTTTGGATTCCTCTTTTCCAACAGCATCCGTATCGAGTGAATAGTCTATTATCAACGTATTGTAATCGTCGTTGGCACGGTGCGCAGCGACTTCAGGCGATCACCGCCAATTTACAGGCCGCGACAGAGCAATTCGGTGTGGAACGTTGTCAGCAGTTATTGACTGCGGGAAAGATAAGACTAGCGACGTTAACGGATTCGCTTTGCTTAAACTTGAATATTAATACGATAGATCCTTTTGAAGGTTTTTTCTCCTTAAATATTCAAAATATGGAAACAGGGCAAAGTGTTTATGATGCCTCTTTTACTTTCTTGTCAGAGAAACAGATACTCATTGCTTCTATGCAAGGACCTAAAGGTGAGCAAGCACAAGAGGTGGTTCGTGTCGCAACTAAACAGTTACATGGTGTCCGCCCAATGTTTATGTTAGTCAATGGATTCCGTTTTCTTGCGCAACAGCTAGATTGTCAAGTGCTTGGTATTCCACACCGTCAGCAAGCCAAATACCGTTGGAATGACTCAGCGCGTTTATTGTTTAATTATGATGAGTTTTGGCAAGAAAATGGTGCGTTAAAACAAGGTGAGTATTGGTCTCTTCCTGCTGAAGTTGAACGCAAGCCATTAGAAGACATTCAGAGTAAAAAACGTTCTATGTATCGTAAACGTTATGAGATGTTGGATAGTGCATTGGAGCAAATTTCAGCACAGTTTTCATAGTCGATGAGAAAAACAAAACCCCAAAAGTGCGGTGCATTTTGGGGTATTTTTTATTGAGTAAGAAAAATCTTATTGACCTAAAGTGGCGACCATCACCGCTTTAATCGTATGCATACGGTTTTCTGCTTCATCAAACACAATCGAGGCGTCAGATTCAAAGACTTCGTCGGTGACTTCAAGACCGTTCATTCCATATTTTTGCGCCATTGCCTTACCTACAGTAGTATGTTCATCGTGGAAAGCAGGCAAGCAGTGCATAAATTTCACTTTTGGATTACCTGTTTTTTCAAGTAAGGCTTTATTGACTTGGTATGGTTTCATTAAATTAATGCGCTGTTCCCAAGCTTCTTCTGGTTCGCCCATTGACACCCAAATATCGGTATAAAGGAAATCCACCCCTTTTACACCTTCTTCGACGTTTTCGGTACAAGTAATTTTGGCGCCTGTTTTTTTCGCCATTTCGGCGACTTCATCAAGCAACTTTTGTTCTGGCCAATAGGCTTTAGGGGCGACTAAACGGAGATCTAATCCCATTAATGCCGCACCTTCAACAAAGGAGTTGCCCATATTATTTCTAGCATCGCCTAAGTAAGCCATTTTCATTTGGTTGAGACGTTTGCCTTCACCGTGTTCTAACATGGTCAAAAAGTCAGCAAGAATTTGTGTTGGGTGAAATTCATCAGTCAAGCCATTCCAAACGGTGACTCCAGAATACTCCGCTAAAATTTCGACTAATTCTTGCCCATAACCACGGTATTGAATGCCATCATACATACGACCTAACACCCGAGCCGTGTCTTTCATCGATTCTTTATGCCCAATTTGTGAACCACTTGGCCCAATGTAAGTGACATTTGCTCCTTGATCATAAGCGGCAACTTCAAATGAACAACGAGTACGTGTTGAGGTTTTCTCAAAAATTAAGGCAATATTTTTCCCTTTCAAACGAGGTTGTTCAGTTCCGGTATATTTTGCTTTTTTTAAGTTGGCAGAGAGGTCAAGTAGGAATTGAATTTCGGTTGGCGTAAAATCCATTAAGCGCAAGAAATGGCGATGACGTAAATTGAGTGGCATATATTCTCCTCATTTGAACTGATAATTTATAGTAGGATTTTGAGCAAACGTTTACGTAATCGGAAATTATACTCTAATTATATTAAAAGGATAGGAGAAATTGCTTTGAGAGATAAGATTGCTACAAAAAAGTGCGATTTAACAAATAAATCGCACTTGGAGAGAGTCTTTTTTACGAGACTACACTTTGGCTTTCATATCAAATTTATCTGACACAAAACCATATAATGTCCAACCAATAAAGGTCACAATTGAACCATATAGCATGGGTTCTTGTCCCGCCGCATAGAGCGCATAAAGACTGTATACAGAGCCAATAAAGGCAACAAATGTGGTCGTTTTGGCTTTCTGAGTAGGGACTCTTTCGACTTTTTGTAACACCATTAATGCCGCCATTGAGAGTAAATAAGGAATGACGTTGGTCACTACAGCGAGATCCACTAATACATTAAATTGCTTATTTAATGATGGACTAATAGTCATTAAGGACAACAGACTTTGAATCACCGTAATGGTGACCATACCGATAATTGGGGCTTCTTTGCTAGTCACTTTCTTGAAAAAGGCTGGGAAGTAGCCTTCTTCGGCAGAGCTTTTGAAAACTTGTGCAATAGTGAATTGCCAACCAAGGAGCGAACCAAAACAAGACAGTACCATTAGCCCCATGACAATTTTACCCGTTGTTTCATTAAACATATGGGCAAAGGCCAAGCCAAAAGGTGCGGTCGAATTAGCGAGATCCATATTCGGCACAATACCTGCGATTACATTGGTTGACACAATATAAATAGCCGCTGCACCTAAGGTGCCTCCGAGTACTGCAATCGGGACATTACGTTCTGGGTTTTCGACGACATCCGTATTAGCACAAGCCGATTCTAACCCCAAAAATGCCCATAATGTCATTGAAATAGAGACACCGATAGCTTCAAATGTTGGTACATGGTGTGGATTCCACGCATGGATATACATATCGGCATCAAACCATTTCCAGCCAATAATACACAGACCGATCACCGGAATAATGACACCCCAAATGGTAAATGAACTAAGGTTACCGGTAATACGTGCCCCGCCAAAATTAAGCGAAGTGGCGAGCCATAAGGTGATAATGGTCCAGCCTGCGATGGCAACAGGTGAGAGGTTCACATCGAATAATTCAGACCCATAGCCTACGGCAGAAATTGCAATGGCGGTGTTAGCAATGATCAATGAAACACCATAGGTATAGTTCGCCATGAAGTTTCCCGCTTTACCGAAGGCGTATTCCGCATAACCGCCCATACCACCTGATTTTTTACTAAACATACCGCACTGAGCAAAGGCATAGGCTAGAGCAGTCGATCCTACGGCAGTGACTAACCAGGATAAGATTGATATTGTCCCAATTTCTGCTAATTTTGTTGGTAACATAATGATACCTGAGCCCATCATGTTAACCATGGTTAAAATCGTTAATTGAACCACACCAATTTTATTACTTTTTGTACTCATAATTTAACCCTTCTTTATCCGTGCGGCACAAATAAACGGCCGCACGTCTTTCCATGATATTAGTTATTCGTTAATACATACCCATAGGCACGAATATGTCCATCTGTATCTTGTTGTAGGTATACCCCTTGAATTTCTGGCGCAAAGCCCGGTAATAAATTGATCCCTTCTTCTAGTGCTAAGAAATACTCTTGTGCAGTCTGACTCCATTTTTCACCGGGTACCACACAAAGCACACCCGGTGGATAAGGGAGCGCACCTTCGGCTGCAATACGGTTAACAATTTCGGTTAATGGAACCAGTTCTACATGATTACGCACGAATTCAAGATTAGCTTGATGTGGATTCATGACATATTCAGGGAAAGTTGCTTTTCGGAATAAATTGCGTTGTAAGGTTTTCACATTACGACTGACATACAGATCATGCATTTCTTGGCAAAGACGACGGATGGTATAACCTTCATAACGTTTTGCATTGTTGTGATAAACACTTGGTAAGACATCTTTTAACAAGGAGTCGTTTTTGATGTGTTGTTCAAATGCCGCAATTTGGGCAACCAAACTTTGCATTTTTGTGAGGGTTTCTGCTGGGGTTAATAAGAACAAAATGGAGTTTAGGTCACATTTTTCTGGAATAATACCATTTTCACGTAAGTAGTTGGCTAGGATCGTGGCAGGCACACCAAAGTCTTCGTATTCACCTGTTTCACTATTAATCCCTGGTGTTGTTAACATGAATTTACATGGATCAACAAAGTATTGGTTATCCACATAACCTTCAAATTGGTGCCATTTATCTTCCGCGTGGAATTTAAAGAACGCTAAATCATTTGCCATTTCTTCTGTATCATAATCTTGCCATTTTTTACCATTCACATAAGGCGGTACAAACGGCTTAATCAGCTCACAACTATTCAACACCATTTTACGTGCTTCTATCCCGATTTTGACACAGTCATGCCACAGGCGAATCCCCGCAGGTGTTCCTTGAATTTGGGCATTAACATCTAGCGTAGCAAAAAGTGGGTAGAATGGACTCGTGGAGGCATGTAGCATAAATGCGTTGTTGAAACGTTTATGATTGCAATAGCGTTGTTGCCCTTTAATGTGTTTGTCTTTTTTGTGAATTTGAGAAGCTTGTGAGAAACCGGCTTGTTGTTTGTGTACCGATTGAGTCACGATGATACCGGGATCATTTTCATTTAATTCGAGCAAGAGCGGTGAACAATCTTTCATCATTGGAATGAATTGTTCATAACCTACCCAAGCCGAGTCAAATAAGATGTAATCACATAAATGCCCAATTTTATCCACCACTTGGCGTGCATTATAGATAGTGCCATCATAGGTACCGAGCTGAATGACAGCTAAACGGAAAGGGCGTGCTTGGGTTAATTTTTCAGGGGCAATGTCTTTAATTAAAGATTTTAAATACGTTTCATCAAAGCAATGGCTATCGATCCCACCGATAAAACCGAATGGATTACGTGCGGTTTCTAAATAAATCGGTGTGGCACCGGCTTGAATTAATGCACCATGATGGATAGATTTGTGATTGTTACGATCAAAGAGCACAAGATCACCAGGAGTAAGTAACGCATTGGTGACCACTTTGTTTGCAGAAGATGTGCCATTTAGAACGAAGTAGGTTTTGTCTGCATTAAAGACTTGAGCCGCGTGTTTTTGCGCATCACAAGCCGCGCCTTCATGAATCAGTAGATCGCCTAATTTTACATCCGCATTACAGATATCTGAACGAAAAATATTTTCGCCATAGAAATCATAAAGATAACGCCCAGCAGGATGTTTACGGAAATATTGTCCGCCTTGGTGTCCTGGACAATCAAAAGCCGAGTTTCCCATTTCCACATACTCACTTAGCATCTTAAAGAAAGGTGGAAGGATTTTTTCTTCATAAAATCGCGCAGCCGTTTCAATTTGGCGACTATATAGATTGATATCGTAGTTGTTTAGATCTTGAACATGATAAACTTTGTTAAAATATTGAGGATCTAAAAATTGCCCTTCAACAATCGCAACAAAGACGGGAATATTAAATTCAGTGGTACGAATTTTATCCAAATAATCACTAATATCCTCTGCACTGAGGACAATGGCTGCGACATCGGTGAAATCTGTTTCTTGTACGGAAATTAATGTTCGGGTTGTCGTAAAATAAGGTTGAATTAATGGACTATACGCAATTTTTAAATTTAGCATAGATGACTCCTAGTTTTATTTTTATAGAAATGTTATTCCATTATTAAAATGAATAATGGATTGCGTTTAAGTTATTTGTGATTAATTTTTATTATAGGTAATAAATAAAAATTTAATGACAATTAACCTTTTGAGTGAAATAATATAAATATAAGTCGCCATACATAGAAACATTATCAATGTATTAAGGAAATTATATTGTTATAAAAGCGAAAATATCTGCGCTTAACCACATAGATATCTGCGTAAAAGGCATGTTTAATGCGAATCGTTAGATGAGGATGCTTTGGAATTGAAAAGAGAATAAGAAAAACAAGAACGATGTGAAGGCATCATAATATGTCTTGTTCTACGGATGTGGGACATAATGGAGCGCCCTTTATCAGGGTGATATTCTTGATAATAATTATGTATTAGCATAAAACTCTCCAAACACATTGAGTTAACACTCGATTGCTTTGCACAAAGTGAAAATTCATTTAACGCAATTCTATACCCTTTGAATCAATTTTCAAGTTATTCTTGTTTATTTTTATTATTTTTTCTTTTTTAAATTAATTTTCGTTGTGTTATTTAACATGCTATTAACTTTATTAAATTGTTGTTAATATTTAATGTATATAAATATATCTATTCATGTTTTAATGATATGGTATTAATTATTTATATCAATATTATGGCTAATAAATTTACTTTCTATGTTTTATAAGCTATGGGCTATGGACGTAATATGGCTTAAAAACGTACATTGGGCTGAAATATTTTTTTTTCGCCAGATTATCTATGTAGTTTTTATCCAATCTCTTCAAGTTTTTGATACAAATAAATTTCAACTGTACTTTGTATATGCCAAAAGCGTTGTTCAATTAGCATAGCAGGAACGCCTTGCATGATATCATCTAAAATTTGATGTGTTTGTTTTGTTAGCTCTAGGGGCGGCAGTGTTGGTGCGCAACTGAATTCAATCTTTCCTACTAAGCAAGCGAAAAAGCGGTAGAACAGCAGAGGAGTGCAAGTGGCGTCTTTTTGAAAGCGTTTTTAGGGATTCCATTTCTTCATTTCAACTTTAATAATGACAATTATTATTGATTTAGTTTTTAAAATGAGCCTATATAAGAGAAAGTAATGGTTGAAAATGCAACACTATCCACAGAGTTATGTGGGAGAAAAACAAGTGCTGGTTGAAAATTATGCTATTTTTGCATTTCATCTATGAAAAGAATTTCTGCCTATTTTATTGGTTATGATATCCTTTAACGATGGATTATGGTTGAAGAGAAGATAAAAGATGTCAAACAACATTGTGATTACGGTAGATGGACCAAGTGGTGCAGGTAAGGGGACGCTTTGTTATGCCCTTGCTGAAAAGTTAGGCTTTACTTTATTAGATAGTGGTGCAATTTATCGTGTCACTGCGCTTGCTGCAATAAAAAGTGCGGTCGAATTAGACGATGAAATAGCCTTAGCCGCGCTTGCAAGCGCGCTTGATGTGCAATTTTTACCCGAAGATGGCGAGGTGAAAATTCTCTTAAATGGTGAAAATGTCAGTGGTCAGATCAGAACACAAGAGGTGGCGGATGCCGCATCGAAAGTGGCGGTCTTTCCCCAAGTAAGGAAGGCGCTGTTACAGCTTCAACAAGATTTTTCGACTGAAAATGGGTTGATTGCGGACGGACGCGATATGGGAACGGTGGTGTTTCCTGATGCACAAGTGAAACTCTTTTTAGATGCCAGTGCAGAAGAAAGAGCAAAAAGACGCTATAAACAGTTGCAAAATAAAGGGATTAGTGGTAACTTTGACCAGATTTTAGCCGAGATAAAAGCGCGTGATTTTCGCGATAGAAATCGAGCTGTTGCACCTCTTAAACCTGCTGAAGGTGCGCTAATATTAGACAGTACGTCATTAAGTATTGAAGAGGTGATTGCGCAAGCGTTAAGTTATATTCAGCAACGGCTTGATATTAAGGCTTAAATCCTTTTAACCGTTTATTCAAGGATCGAATAAACATATGTTCCCAGCCCCACATTCAATGGATTTTGAAGTGGACGTTATTAAATTTAAAATTGAAGATTAATTATGACTGAATCTTTTGCTCAACTATTTGAAGAATCATTAAAAGAACTTGAAACCCGTCAAGGTTCTATCGTTAGCGGTACTGTTGTTGCTATTCAAAAAGGCTTTGTGCTTGTTGACGCTGGTTTAAAATCTGAATCAGCTATCCCTGTTGAAGAATTCTTAAACGCACAAGGCGAATTAGATGTTCAAGTGGGTGATGTCGTTAATGTTGCGTTAGACGCGGTGGAAGATGGTTTTGGTGAAACAAAACTTTCTCGTGAAAAAGCTGTTCGTCACGAATCTTGGATTGAATTAGAAAAAGCATACGAAGAACAGGCAACTGTTATCGGTTTAATCAACGGTAAAGTGAAAGGTGGTTTCACAGTTGAGTTAAACGGTGTTCGTGCATTCTTACCAGGTTCATTGGTAGATACTCGCCCAGTTCGCGAAACTTTACACTTAGAAGGTAAAGAATTAGAGTTCAAAGTCATCAAACTTGACCAAAAACGTAACAACGTTGTTGTTTCTCGTCGCGCGGTAATCGAATCAGAAAACAGCCAAGAACGTGAACAAATTCTTGAAAACTTACAAGAAGGCGCAGAAGTTAAAGGTATCGTTAAGAACTTAACTGACTACGGTGCATTCGTAGATTTAGGTGGTGTTGACGGTTTATTACATATCACAGATATGGCTTGGAAACGTGTTAAACACCCAAGTGAAATCGTGAATGTTGGTGACGAAATCACGGTTAAAGTATTGAAATTTGACAAAGATCGTACTCGCGTATCTTTAGGCTTAAAACAATTAGGTCAAGATCCTTGGGTTGCTATTGCGGAAAATCATCCAGTTAACAGCAAACTAAGCGGTAAAGTAACTAACTTAACTGACTATGGTTGTTTTGTTGAAATTTTAGATGGCGTTGAAGGTTTAGTTCACGTTTCTGAAATGGATTGGACAAATAAAAACATTCACCCTTCTAAAGTGGTTAGCTTAGGTGATGTGGTTGAAGTGATGGTATTAGAAATCGATGAAGAACGTCGTCGTATTTCTTTAGGTTTAAAACAATGCAAACCTAACCCATGGTTACAATTCGCTGAAACACACAACAAAGGCGACAAAGTTGAAGGTAAAATCAAGTCAATCACTGACTTTGGTATCTTCATCGGTCTTGATGGTGGTATCGACGGTTTAGTTCACTTATCTGATATTTCTTGGAATGTATCGGGTGAAGAAGCAGTTCGTCAATACAAAAAAGGTGATGAAGTTGCAGCGGTTGTCTTACAAGTTGATGCAGTGAAAGAGCGTATCTCTTTAGGTATTAAACAGCTTGAAGAAGATCCATTCAATAATTTCGTTGCAATCAACAAAAAAGGTGCAGTATTAAGCGCTAAAGTTGTTGAAGCAGACGCGAAAGGTGCAAAAGTTGAATTAGATGGTGGTGTTGAAGGTTATATCCGTGCAGCGGATTTAACAAACGAAGTGAACGCAGGTGATGTTGTTGAAGCGAAATACACTGGCGTTGATCGTAAAGCACGTATCGTTCACTTATCTGTACGCGCGAAAGACCAAGCAGAAGAAGCGGCTGCAGTTGCAAATGTGAATAACAAACAAGAAGATGTTGCTATTCCAAATGCAATGGCAGAAGCATTTAAAGCAGCTAAAGGCGAATAATTAACTTCCCCTTATCGCATAGAGCTAACATGTGAGAACATGTTAGCTCATTATCAAGTTAGGAGAAAATTATGACTAAATCAGAGCTTATTGAGCGTTTAGTCCAAAAGTGTCATGCAGTCGCGGCAAAAGATGTTGAACATGCAGTAAAAGAAATTTTGGATCAAATGTCATTCGCATTAGAAAGTGGTAAGCGCATTGAAGTAAGAGGATTTGGTAGTTTCTCATTACATTATCGCCAACCTCGTTTAGGACGTAATCCTAAAACAGGTGAACAAGTGAAATTAGACGCAAAATCTGTCCCGCACTTTAAAGCAGGTAAAGAGCTGAGAGAGCGTGTTGATATTTACGCATAATTTCAACTAACTTTATATAACGACACGTTTAAGTGTCGTTTTTTGTATTTATTTTTGGCATAATGGAACATATTGTTTTTGTTAAGGAGTGAGTCGATGATCAAATATATTTTAGGCTTAGTACTGGTACTTGCCATTGTCTTAGTGGCGATTACGATTGGTGCGAATAATGATCAGATAATCAGCTTTAATTATATGGTCGCACAAAGCGAATTTCGTCTCTCTACGTTAGTGGCCATTTTATTCGGTTTAGGTTTGATTTTAGGTTGGTTAATTAGTGCTATCTTTTATATCAAATTAAAGCTAAAAAACATGTCCTTAACACGTCAGCTTAAACGCCAAACGCTACAAATTAATGAATTAACCACAGCTCGAGATAAGGTTGTCAAATAATGCTCGAGTTACTCTTCCTGCTTCTACCTATTGCGGCAGCGTATGGCTGGTATATGGGGCACCGCAGTGCAAAAAAAGATCAGGAAGACATCACAAATAAACTCTCTCGTGATTATGTCACGGGCGTAAATTTTCTTTTATCAAATCAACCGGAAAAAGCGGTTGATTTGTTTCTCGATATTCTGCAAAAACAAGAAACAGAAAATGAAATTGACAGTTCGTCACAGTTCGAAGCGGAGCTGACTTTAGGTAACCTATATCGCTCTCGAGGTGAAGTCGATCGTGCATTGCGTATTCACCAGGCGTTAGATCGTAGTCCAGATTATACTTTTGAACAAAAATTACTAGCTAAACAACAATTAGCAAAAGATTTCATGGCAGTGGGCTTTTATGACCGTGCAGAAATGCTTTATATTTTGTTGGTTGATGAACCAGATTTTGCTGAAAATGCCTTACAACAACTAGCAGTGGTGTATCAAAAAACGAAAGAATGGGAAAAGGCAATTAATGTTGCAGAAAAACTGGCTAAGATTTCACCAAAGGAAAATAACATTGAGCTTGCACAGTATTACTGTGAATTTGCGCAAAGTTTATCGTTAGAAAATAAAGCCAATCAAGTCCGTCAGAGAGGTTTATTAGAAGCCGCGTTAAAAGTGGCACCGAATTGTGTGAGAGCCTCAATTTTGCTTGGGCAACTTTTAATGAAAGAAAAGCAGTATCAACAAGCAGTCTTGATTTTCGAAAATGTGCTTGAACAGAATGCGGATTATGTAGGAGAAGTGTTAGGCTTATTGAAGGCGTGTTACCAGAAACTCAACCAATTAGAGAATTTCGAATTATTTCTGATTAAAGCCAGCCACTCGACTAAAAATAGTGCGGTGGAATTAGCACTTTCCGATTTGATTGAAGAAATTGATGGCAAAACAGCGGCACAGGCAAAACTGTATCAACAATTAAATCAGCATCCCACTACCTACTTATTTCACCGTTTTATTCAATATCAAATTAATGATGCAGAAGAAGGACGAGGAAAAGAGAGCTTGGTGTTGTTGCATAAAATGGTGGGGGAGCGGATCAAGCAGAATTTTGATTATCGTTGTACCAATTGTGGTTATCAAACACACAAACTAGCTTGGTGTTGCCCATCTTGTCGGCACTGGGAAACGATCAAACCCATAGAAGATTAAGCAAACATAATTAATTGAACACAGAGAGGGAAAATTATGACGAGTAAAATCATTGTTGCATTAGATTATGAAAAAGAAGAAGAGGCATTACAGTTAGTCGATCAAATTGATCCAAGCTTATGTCGCTTAAAAGTCGGTAAAGAAATGTTTACCACACTAGGTACTAAATTTGTTAAAGCACTACATGATCGCAACTTTGATGTATTTTTAGATTTAAAATTTCATGATATTCCAAACACTGTCGCAAGAGCGGTGCGTTCTGCAGCAGATTTAGGGGTATGGATGGTCGATTTACATGCTAGCGGTGGTTTACGCATGATGGAAGAGGCAAAGAAAATTCTTGAGCCTTATGGCAAAGATGCGCCTATTTTAATTAGTGTAACGGTTCTGACCAGTATGGAAGATCTTGATTTATTGCAAATCGGTATTAATGCGTCACCGATGGAACAAGTGATCCGTTTAGCGAATTTAACCCAACGTGCTGGATTAGATGGCGTGGTCTGCTCTCCACAAGAAGTAGAAATTTTACGTGCTAACTGTGGCAAAGATTTTAAACTGATTACACCGGGCATTCGTCCAATTGGCAGTGATTTTGGTGATCAACGTCGTGTGATGACTCCCGCTGGTGCAATTCAAGCCGGTTCTGATTATTTAGTGATTGGTCGCCCAATTACTCAAGCAGATAATCCTGCAGAAGTGCTGAGATCGATTAATGCTTCTTTACCAGTGAATCCCTAACAATGACAGATACCTTAGTCTATTCGACAGAAACTGGTCGAATTAAAGCCGAAAAACCTCAACCAATGCGTGTCAAAGGCGATGGGATTGTCCGTATCCAACGTCAGGTGAGTGGTCGTAAAGGAAATGGTGTTTGTGTGATCACTGGTCTGGATTTATCGGATGATGAATTGAAAAAACTCGCCACAGAACTAAAAAAACGTTGTGGTTGTGGTGGTGCGGTAAAAAATGCCACGATTGAAATTCAAGGCGAAAAACGTGATCTCTTGAAAGACTTGTTAGAACAGAAAGGTTATCGCGTTAAATTAGCGGGGGGCTAGTAACTTTTCCAGTTTAGAAAAAAAAGGATTAGCAATAAGCTAATCCTTTTAAAATACGTAACAGTAAAACTTACAGTTGATCTGCGTGTTGTTTTAAGTATTTTGCTACACCCTCAGGGCTACCTGTCATACCTTCTTTGCCTTTTTCCCATTGTGCTGGGCAAACATCACCATGTTCTTCGTGGAACTGTAATGCATCAACCATACGTAACATTTCATCAATATTACGGCCTAATGGTAAATCATTGACAACTTGATGACGCACAACGCCATTTTTATCAATTAAGAAAGAAGCACGTAATGCCACGCCAGCTTCTGGGTGTTCAATACCAAATGCTTGTGCGATTTCATGTTTAATATCGGCAACTAAGGCATATTTGACTTCACCAATCCCGCCATTTTCGACAGGCGTTTTACGCCAAGCGTTGTGGCTGAATTCTGAGTCAATGGAAATACCCACTACTTCAACACCACGTTTTTGGAACTCTTCATAGCGATGATCAAAAGCGATAAGCTCAGATGGACATACGAAAGTAAAATCGAGTGGATAGAAGAAAACAACCGCTGCTTTACCTGCAATATGTTGTTTAAAATTGAAATGATCAACAATTTCACCATTACCTAAAACGGCTGCCGCTGTAAAATCAGGGGCTTGACGAGTTACTAATACCATAGTATTAATCTCCTGTTAAAAATTAAACGAAAAATTTTGCTCTGTGAGAATCAGCAAAATTGTCTTGCTATTCTAAAGAATGTTGAGTCATTTTGACAGGGCTTTTTACTATCTTATTATTTATTTTTAACTTTTTATTAACTTATTTTTCTTTTATTTCATCTCAAGGATGCAACACAATGTCAAAAAAACACAGTTTATCAACCCAATTTGTTCATGCAGGACGGAAAAAACGCTTTTTACAAGGTGGTGTGAATCCAGTCATTCAACAGGCCTCTTCATTAGTTTTTGAGAATTTAGCGCATAAAAAACAGGCGACACAACAACGTGCACAAGGCGCTTTATTTTATGGGCGTCGCGGGACACTGACTCATTTTGCTCTACAAGAGGCGATGGTGGAATTAGAAGGTGGGGAAGGTTGTTATTTGTATCCTTGTGGTGCCGCGGCGGTGACACAGAGCATCTTATCTTTTGTGCAGACTGGTGATCATATTTTAATGACAGGTGCGGCTTATGAGCCTACTCAAGCGTTTTGTAATCATATTTTAACGAAAATGCAAATAGACACGACCTATTATGACCCCATGATAGGTGACGGCATTGCTGAGCTTGTACAACAAAATACGAAAGTGCTTTTTCTTGAGGCACCCAGTTCATTGACGATGGAAGTGCCAGATATTCCTGCGATTGTTCAAGCTGCGCGTCGTGTGAATCCTGAGCTTGTGATTATGATCGATAATACTTGGTCAGCGGGCGTGTTTTTTAACGCGCTTGAACAAGGTATTGATATTTCGATTCAAGCGGGAACCAAATATTTAGTTGGGCACTCTGATATTATGATTGGCACCGCCGTGGCGAATAAGCGCTGTTGGGCACAATTGCGAGAGCAGTCTTATTTAATGGGACAAATGGTGGATGCGGAAAGTGCGTATATGACCGCTCGTGGACTTCGCACACTCGGGATTCGCTTGAAACAGCATGAAGAAAATGCGTTGAAAGTGGCACAGTGGTTAGCTGAACAACCGGCAGTGAAAGCCGTTTATCATCCAGCATTAGCAAGTTGTCCCGGACATCAATTTTTTAAACGAGACTTTACTGGTGCAACCGGCTTGTTTTCATTTGAGTTACAGCAAAAACTCAATCCACAGCAATTATCGGCATTTATGGATCACTTTACTCTATTCAGTATGGCGTATTCTTGGGGGGGATTTGAATCGTTGATTTTACATTATCAACCTGAAGAGGTGATGGCGATGCGTCCCAATATCGCGCGTAAAATCAGTGGCACGTTGATTCGTGTACATATCGGTTTGGAAGAGCCGGCTGACTTAATCGCTGATTTAGAAGCAGGGTTTGCGCGTTTAAACGAGAGGTGAGCATAGCGTTTAACATAAAAAAATGAAAAAGCAGACCGCACTTGATGAGATAAGCTCAAAAGTGCGGTCTTTTTGTGTCGTGATACGAAATTAAAAGAGAATACTACCTATCACCGCCAGTGCAAAGCCAACCAGACCAATTAAAGTTTCCATCACGGTCCACGTTTTTAGCGTGGTTTTCTCATCCATTTCTAAGAAACGGCTGACAAGCCAAAAACCTGAGTCATTAACATGTGATAAAGCGGTTGCACCAGAAGCAATGGCAATCACAATAAAACATAAATCTAACTGACTCAATCCAGTTGTGGCGGCAACAGTTGGAGCAATAAGGGCTGAAGCGGTGGTTAATGCGACGGTTGCAGAACCTTGTGCAACACGTAATGCTAACGAAATAATGAAGGCAGCCACAATCACGGGCAGGCCTGTATCAGAGAGCATGGCAGATAATTCATTGCCAATACCACTTGCGCGTAGCACACCACCAAACATACCACCTGCACCAGTGACCAACACAATGGCACAAATTGGACCCAACGCATTATCACAAATTTTTTCAATTTGCGCATAGCTACGTTGTTCTTTTAATAGCACGATGGCCACAATCAAGGTGATAAGGAGTGCGATCGGCGTTTTACCTAATAGACGCAAGCTTTCTACCCATACTTGTGAACCATCAATCACTTTGGCAACGCTTAAGGTATTTAAGCCTGTATCAAATAAAATTAAGCAAATCGGTAGCAGAAGAATAAATAGCACTTTTTTAAAGCTTGGTGGATTTTGAACAGCCGTGTCATGAATTGCATGACTTGATAAAAAGGCTTTAGGTAGTGCTAAGTTGATTTTCTTACCTGAATATAAACCGAATAAATAAGCTGCAATATACCAAGTTGGGATCGCACAGATTAAGCCAACAATCACAAGTAGCCCCATATTGGCACCTAATAAATCCCCAGAGGCAACTGGACCGGGATGCGGGGGGAGGAAAGCGTGCATAACTGCAAATGCCCCCGCAGCAGGTAAAGCATAGCGCAATGTCGAACCACCAAATTGTTTGGCGACACTGAAAATGATTGGCAACATCACCACTAAACCGGCATCAAAGAAAATCGGGAAGCCAAACAATAATGAAGCCACCCCTAAAGCAAAAGGCGCATTTTTCTCGCCAAATTTGTTAATAAGGGTATCGGCTAAGACTTTTGCGCCGCCCGTAATTTCCAATAATCGCCCAATCATTGCCCCTAAACCAACAAGTAATGCAACTGCTGCAAGGGTGTTACCAAAGCCAGTTAATAGTGTGGGTAAGATTTTATTGATTGGAACACCTGTCGCAAGCGCCGTTAATAAACTAACGATAAACAATGCAACGAAAGCGTGTACTCGGAATTTCATAATCAACAGTAATAGGACTAAGACCGAGATGATCATAATCAAAATTAACATAAGAAAACCTCCTAGAGTGGTTATTGTTACCAGTAACATAATGCGCGAGTGTGGTTTGGTAAAGAGAATTTACGTATTAAAGTTTAAATTTGTGATCTTGTTCAAAAATAGATTAATAAAAAGCCAATTACACAACGTTATCGCGAGCATTAAATAAAATAATGTGATATTAATCACAAAATAAAATGTTACCAGTAACGTTTTATTGGGTTTTTAGGTATGGTAGATAAAAAAGCGTGAAAAGGAGTGTTGTATGTCAAAAGTAAAAGGTAAAGGCTTTATTTTGATGGGCGTTTCCAGTACGGGAAAAACCTCCGTCGGGACAGCGGTTGCGCAACGCTTAGGAATAAAATTAATTGATGGCGATGATCTTCATCCACGCGCTAACATCCTTAAAATGGGACAAGGTATGCCACTCAATGATGAAGACCGAGCGCCTTGGTTAGAACGCATTCGTGATGCGGCCTTTAGTTTAGAACAGAAAAGTGAAGTGGGAATTATTGTTTGTTCCGCGTTGAAAAAACAATATCGGGACTTAATTCGTGATGGCAATGAGGTGACCTTTCTTTTTTTACATGGTCCTTTTGAATTAGTGCTTGAGCGTATGAAACAGCGTAAGGGGCATTATATGAAACCCGACATGTTAAAAAGTCAATTTGATATTTTGGAAATTCCACAAGCGGATGAACCTGATGTGATTCCGATCAGTATTGAGGGCACATTTGAACAAGTCGTGGAACGTTGTGTCAATGCA
The DNA here is from genome assembly GCA_030783905.1 of Bisgaard Taxon 45. Taxonomy (GTDB): domain Bacteria; phylum Pseudomonadota; class Gammaproteobacteria; order Enterobacterales; family Pasteurellaceae; genus Pasteurella. Next base: position 141,160 of record JAQAHH010000009.1, read on the forward strand.
TTAAAACCTCTGCTTTAACTCAAACTACCTTGCAACGACCGTACATTTCTCTTTATGGTGAAAAAGTGCGGTCGTTTTTTAGATACTTTCACCAAGATGAATTTGATAGCCTAAATTAATGATCGCACTTTGTTGTGGCATGCCCTGAATTCGATTGAGTAATTCCTGTGTTGCAATTTTACCAATCTCTAATCGAGGCGTGATGACGGTTGCAAGTTGCGGTGTCATTGACTGTCCCACATCATGTCCATGAAAACCCGCAATGGCAATTTGCTTTGGTACCTTTATCCCACGCCGCTGGCATTCAAACAATGCGCCAATTGCTAAGTCATCATTTGTACAAAAAATGCCGTCTAAATTTGGGTATTGCTGTAGCGCATCATGTAATTGTTGTGCACCAAGACTAAAAGAAGAAGGTTGCTCAGTGGTTAGACTATAAGGTTGTAAACCATGTTTTTTCATCGCTTGTTCGTAGCCTTGCATTTTTAAACACGTGCGTTTATCCATACGTGCGGAAAAATACACGATATGTCGATGTCCACGATGAATCATGGTTTCGACCATGGCTTGAGCGGCGGCAATATTGTCAAATCCAATGGCTTGTTGAATACCCACTTCACTACATTCCATAATTTCGACCACAGGAATATTCGCCACCTCCAGCATTTTTAAGGTGCGCTCAGAATGTTGGTTTTCTGATAAGATCAAACCGTCTACATGATAAGAAAGCAAGCTTTCAATGCGTTGTTCCTCTTTTTCCATGCTATAACCATAGTGGGCCAGCATGGTTTGATAACCCGCTTTATCACTGACCAGTTCAATGCCTTTGATCACATCAGCAAAGACTTGATTGGTTAAAGAGGGAACCAAAACCCCAATCGCACGACTTTTGGCGTTGGATAAAATATCGGGGGCGCGATTAGGAATATAGCCAAACTGCTCGATTGCTTGTGCAATTTTGACTTGAGTTTCAGGGGCAACAGCGTCAGGGTGGCGTAAATAGCGACTAATGGTCATTTTAGTGATACCGAGGTGTGTCGCAATATCTTGTAAGGTGGGGCGTTTTCGCTTGATCATTTTTCTCAATGTCTTTTTTATTTAACTGACGTATAATCAAACTAGATTATTGGTTAGGAGATCTGAAAATGCAAGCCAAAATTGAGCAAAATCTTACCGCACTTGAGCAAGAAATGAATGAGACTATCGCCAGTACGGTGCGTTTAACCCAATACAGTCATGGTGCTGGATGTGGCTGTAAAATTTCACCTAAAGTCCTCGAAAAAATTCTACACACTGAAATGGAAAAGTGGAGCGATCCACATCTTTTAGTGGGTAATGAAACAAAAGATGATGCAGCTGTTTATGATATTGGTCAGGGAATTGGTATTATTAGTACGACCGACTTTTTTATGCCCATTGTGGATGATCCCTTTGATTTTGGACGTATTGCCGCGACAAATGCGATCAGCGATATTTTCGCCATGGGTGGCAAGCCGATTATGGCGATTGCAATTTTAGGTTTTCCAATTAAATTATTGCCACCAGAAGTAGCACAACGCATTGTAGATGGGGGACGTTTTGCTTGCCGTCAGGCGGGGATCGCATTGGCGGGTGGGCATTCGATTGATGCACCAGAACCTATTTTTGGTTTAGCTGTAACAGGGATCATTAATACGAATAAAGTCAAGAAAAATGCCTCGGCAACGGCAGGTTGTAAATTGTTTTTAACTAAACCGTTAGGGATTGGTGTGCTCACTACTGCAGAGAAAAAAGGCAAATTGAAAGCGGAGCATCGCGGTTTAGCCACAGAAACCATGTGTCAAATGAATACCATTGGCGCGAAATTTGCTGAAGTGGCGGGGGTGACGGCAATGACCGATATCACAGGGTTTGGTTTGTTAGGGCATTTAAGTGAGATTTGTGAAGGCTCTGGTGTATGTGCGGAAGTGTATTTTGATCAGATAAAAACACTGGATGGCGTGCAACGCTATATTGAAAAAGGCTGTATTCCGGGTGGCACGGAACGTAACTTTGAAAGCTATGGACATAAGATTGGTGCCATGACTGATTTACAACGGGCTATTTTATGTGATCCGCAAACCTCAGGTGGACTCTTGATCGCGGTGGAAGCAGACAGTGAACAGCAGGTGTTAGAGATTGCCAAGGAGGCTGGGTGCGAGCTCTATGAAGTGGGACGATTATTTACCAAAGAGAGTAATAGTCCTGTTTTGATTACGGTGCGTTAAACTGGCGTAAACATGACAATCCCAAGTCACAGACTTGGGATTTTTTGTTATTAGCATACTTGATTCAGTTTATGAAGAATTAAATTTGCCATCATTTGAATATGTTCAGGACGGGCATTGAGCGCTGGAATATAACGGTATGAAGTCCCGCCATTGGCTAAGAAGATTTCTTTGTTTTCTTCCTCGATTTCCTCTAAGGTTTCTAAACAGTCTGCGGCAAAACCAGGGCAGATGACCGCGATTTTTTGGATATTTTGATTCGGTGCTTGGGCTAAAAAATGGTCAGTATAGGGTTGCAGCCATTCTTCTTTGCCAAAACGAGATTGAAAGGAGAGTCCCCATTGATTTTCGGTCAATCCTAAACGGTCAATGACAGCCAACACGGTTTGTTTACAATGCTCACGGTAATAATCCCCCTTATTTTCATAACGCACAGGAATGCCATGGAAGGAAAATAACAAAAATTCATCGGGTTGGTAATGTTCCTGAATAGCGGCAACCAATGCGCCAATATAGTCTTCATGGGTATGATAAGAATGAATAAACTCAAAAGGTAGCATTCCACGCTGTGTTTTCATGACTTGCGCAAAGGCATCAAACACCGCTCCTGTGGTTGAGCTACTATATTGTGGATAGAGCGGAAGCACGATGAGGTTATCCACTTGCTGTGCGGCTAACTTTTGCATTGCCGATGGTATGGACGGTTTACCATAGGTCATCGCTATTTCTACCACAATATTTTTCTTGTGTTGCTGAAAATAGGCTTGTAAGGCTTGTTGTTGTTCACGAGTGATGGCTAAAAGAGGCGATCCTTTTTCCGTCCAAATGGATGCATAATTTTTGGCGATACGTTTGGAACGTAGTGGCAAAATAATCCCTTTCAATAACGGGTACCATGTATAACGGGGTAAATCGACCACACGAGGATCGGTCAGAAATTGCCATAAGTAATGAGAGATAGCTTTTGGTGTTGGGCTTTCTGGCGTGCCTAAATTGACCAATAAGACGCCTGTTTTAGTTTTATTCATGATTCCCCACTGACAGCGTTAAACGCGAAAGGCAACAGAGTTTATCCTGTTGATCTTTGATTTCAATTTGCCAAACCTGAGTTCGTGTACCTAAATGCACTGGTGTTGCGCGTGCTGTGACGATTCCTTGTTTGACTGGTCGTAAATGATTTGCATTAATTTCTAAACCCAATACAAACTGCTTCTCAGTTATACAACAGAGTCCTGCCATTGATCCAATGGTTTCGGCTAATGCAACAGAAAGCCCCCCGTGTAGAAAACCCATTGGTTGAATAGTACGCCGGTCGACTGGCATGGTGGCTTCGAGCCAGTTTTCACCTTGTGCTGTAAATTGAATAGCAAGGTGCGAAATAGCGGTATCTTGACTGAGCTGGTTCATTTGCTCAAGGCTATAATGTTGTTTCCAAATCATATTATTTCAATAAACTGAGTAAAGCTTGGATCGGATGTTTAGGCTGCCATTTTTCCAAACGTTTCACTTGACTACGACAAGAATAGCCAGAAACTAAACAATAGTGCGGATCTTTTCCTGCTAATTTTTTAGCCCATGATGAAGCATAAATCTCTTTTGACATTGCTAAGTGTGCGGTTTCATGTCCAAAGGTTCCTGCCATACCGCAACAGCCCACGTTTTCCACCTTTAATTCTTGTCCAAATAAGGCAAAAAGCTGTTGCCACCCTTTGCCACTGTTTGGTAAAGCGGTGGATTCGGTACAATGTGAAAAGAGATACCATTGTTGTGTTGGCCAAGTGCGGTCGGTTTCGGCAAAATGTTGAATCAGTGTGTGTAGGTGCGCCTGTTGGCTTGTCAGCCATTCTTGCGAGGTTAAGACGTTAAACTCACCGCGTGCATCACCTAAGACTTCTTTATATTCATCTCGATAGCTCAGTACAATAGCCGGATCAACCCCTACCATCGGTATTCCTAATTTTGCTAAACGTGATAAAAAATCGGCTTGATTCTGTGCCGTTTTGGCAAACCGAGTTAAGAAACCTTTGACATGTAATGCCTTACCATTCGGCTTAAAAGGCAATAATACAGGCTGATAGCCTAGTTTCTGGCTCAGAACAACAAAATCAGCCACAACCTTGGCGTCATAATAGGAGGTAAAGGGATCTTGCACAATCAATAGCATATGTTGTTTTTCTTGTGCAGATAAATGTTCTAAGTGTTCTAAGTGTTCTAAATGGTAAGCCTGATAGTTAATTTCGGCTAAGTGTTGCGCGAGTGATGGTTCTGATAGCGCGGGTAAATCAACAATCCCTAAAATTTTTTCAGCCGCAAGTTGGGCAAATTTAGAGGCAGTGACGAAATTAAAAAATGCTGGTTTTTTCGCCATTAACGGCGCCATATATTCCACATTCGCGATCACATGATCTTTGGCTGCACGTAAATAGCGACCGTAGTAAAAATGGAAAAACTTAGCACGGAAATTCGGCACATCAATTTTAATTGGACATTGGCTAGCACAAGCTTTACAGGCTAAGCAAGTATCCATCGCAGCTTTGACTTCATGGGAAAAGTCATATTCGCCACGCCATTTTTGTACCGTATTGCGTATTTTGGCCACGAAATCGGTCATTTTGACATCGTTGTTACGGAAATTTAATTGTTCTGGTGTCACATTTTCATTCGCCAGTAAACGAAGCCACTCGCGGATCATGGTTGCCCGTCCTTTAGGGGAAAAGACACGATTTTGACTGACTTTCATAGAAGGACACATTGCACTGTGAACATCAAAGTTAAAACAGAGTCCATTGCCATTACAGTTCATCGCACCACTAAAGGTTTCACGCATTTGAATGGGAATTTGGCGATCATGATCGGCACGCATGGGTGACAGGATAGAATAGAGTTCTGCTGTACTTTCTAAAGGTGTGCAAATTTTACCCGGATTTAAACGGTTATCAGGATCGAATAAAAATTTAATATAACGCAGTTCTTGCCATAATTCTGGGGTGAAAAATTTTTCACCATATTGTGAACGCATACCTTTACCGTGTTCCCCCCAAATTAACCCACCGTATTTATAGGTAAGGTCGACCACTTGATCGGAAATCGCTTTAAACAGTTTAACTTGTGCTTGATCACACAAGTTTAAGGCGGGGCGAACATGTAATACACCCGCATCCACGTGGCCGAACATGCCGTAATCTAATTTATGGGTATCTAATAAAGCACGAAATTCAGCAATATAATCCGCTAGATTTTCTGGCGGGACACAGCTATCTTCCACGAAAGGAATAGGTTTTGCTAGACCTTTCGCGTTGCCTAATAATCCCACCGCTTTTTTGCGCATCGCATAAATACGCTCGATTGAGGCCAAGTCTGAACACACTTGATAACCGATAATGGCATCCTGTTGATTAGCAATTTTTTTATCTAGCTCAGCACAAAGCGCATGGACTTGACGATGAATTTGACCTTTATCGTTGCCAGCGTATTCCACGATATTCAGCCCTAAAATGGGGTTTTCTGTTTGTTCCGTCAGTAATTCGCTGACAGAATGCCAAATGATATCTTGTTTTGCTAGATTTAAAACCGTTGAGTCCACCGTTTCCACAGACAAGGCATTCGCTTTCACCATAAAAGGGGCATTGCGTAATGCGGCATCAAAGGAACTGTATTTCACATTAATTAAGGTGCGATATTGTGGAATCGGTGTCAGATCGAGGGTAGCTTCACAAATAAACGCCAAAGAGCCTTCTGAGCCGGTTAAAATCCGGGTTAAATTAAATTCACTTTCATCCTGATTAAATACATTTTTAAGATCATAACCCGTGATAAAACGGTTTAATTGGGGTAAATCCTGAATAATTTGTTGCCGTTTTTGCTGACAACGTTGAAAAATTTCTTGGTGTAAAGATTGATTGTTTTTAGACAGATGTGATTTGACAAGATTGTCTGTAAATCCCTCAGTTTTGATTGCACAGGTGTCCAAAATCTCACCATTCATCAAGACAGCACGTAATCCTAACACATGATCAGAGGTTTTACCGTACTGTAAAGAACCTTGACCAGAGGCATCAGTATTAATCATACCGCCTAAGGTTGCACGATTACTGGTGGATAATTCTGGGGCAAAAAATAACCCATAAGGTTTTAAAAATTGATTAAGTTGATCTTTGACCACTCCCGCCTGCACTTTTACCCAACGTTGCTCCACATTCAATTCTAAAATTGCTGTCATATGGCGCGAAAGATCAACAATAATATTATTATTCAGCGATTGCCCATTTGTACCCGTGCCGCCACCTCGTGGGGTAAAGGTCAATGACTTGTAAGTGTCTTGTTGTGCAAGTTTGGTTAATCTGACCACATCCGCGATACTTTTAGGAAATAAAATCGCCTGAGGCAATTGCTGATAAACACTGTTATCTGTCGCTAAACTTAAGCGGGTCGCATAATCCGTGGAAATTTCCCCTTCAAAATGTTGTGCTTGTAAGGCATTTACATAAGCGAAAACAAGTGGTGTCAATTGTGGAATATTGGTCAAACGAGGTAGCATGTTAATCACTCTGTTCATTCAAAATACAATGTTAATATTCGATTAATTTTTATAAGCGGTTGATTAGGTATAGATTGCGTTCAGAGTTTAACATAGAGTCGTAGAATTTAGATGGAAATTTTTCATTAAAAAAGGCGTTTAAAGCGAGGAAAAATCTGACATTAGTATAAAAAATAATATCATTTGGTTATTTTTTATACTATTTTACCTCTTTTGTGGTTGAGTTTTATACAGTGTGGCTAAAAACAGTTTGACCTTATAATATTAAGGTAGGATAATATAGGTACTTTTGAATATTCCTTTAGCTTAACTATTTAATTAAAGGAAAGAATTTGTCAAAAGCAATTTAGGGCAAATTCCCCCTTATCGTTGTAAAGGTTAGACTGAGTAGATTAAAAAGAGTTCACTTTTAAATCGAAAAAGTTTAAGATGAAAATGAACACAAATTGTTGTGTTCCAAGTTTTAATTAAAATGGCTTTAGCTAAAACTTGGTTTTAATTTTAAAGATGACTAAATAAAGAGGATCATCCAAATGAAAAAAACTGCAATCGCATTGACTATCGCTGCACTAGCCGCAGCTTCAGTTGCACAAGCTGCACCACAACCTAACACATTCTATGTAGGTGCTAAAGCAGGTTGGGCATCTTTCCATGATGGTTTAAATCAAGTTGAGAAATTCGATGGACCATCTTCCTTCGGTTTCAAACGTAATAGTGTTACTTATGGTGTATTTGGTGGCTATCAAATCACGGACAATTTCGCGGTAGAATTAGGTTATGATGATTTTGGTCGTGCAAAACTACGCATGGTTGGGAAAGATCAAAAAGCAAAAGATCTAGCAAAACACACTAACCATGGTGCACATTTAAGTTTAAAAGCGAGCTACCCAGTACTTGATGGATTAGATGTGTATGCACGTGTTGGTGCCGCGTTAGTGCGTTCTGACTATAAATTATATAGTGAATCTGATGAGACAGAAGGCTATAAAAGAACGCATAGCACGCAAGTTTCTCCAGTATTCGCAGGTGGTTTAGAGTATGCGTTCATTCCTGAACTTGCTTTACGTGTTGAATACCAATGGTTAAACAATGTGGGCAAATTAAAAAATGCTAAAGGTGAGCGCGTAGATTACAGACCAGATATCGGTTCTGTAACTGCAGGTTTATCTTACCGTTTCGGTCAAACTGTTTATGTACCAGAAGTTGTGAACAAAACTTTCACATTAAACTCTGATGTAACATTCGGTTTCGACAAAGCAGACTTAAAACCAGCTGCACAAAACGTGTTAGATGGTATCTACGGTGAAATCGCCCAGTTAAAATCTGCTTCTGTTGCAGTAGCTGGTTACACAGACCGTTTAGGTTCTGACGCTTACAACTTAAAATTATCACAACGCCGTGCTGACACAGTAGCTAACTACTTAGTCGCGAAAGGTGTTGCACAAAACGCTATCAGCGCAACAGGTCACGGTGAAGCAAACCCTGTAACGGGTAACAAATGTGATGCAGTTAAAGGCCGTAAAGCACTTATCGCTTGTTTAGCTGACGATCGTCGCGTTGAAGTTGCTGTTAAAGGTAACAAATAAGTAATTTGTTAAACTTATAGCAAGAAAGAAGATGAAAAGACCTAAACCACCGTTTAGGTCTTTTATTTTATAAATTGATATTTTATTTGAGGAACGGGCAATGAAAAAGTGGATTGTACTTATTATTGTGGCTATCGTAGCCGGCTTTACATTAATGGGAAGCTACAATGGTTTAGTGAAAGCGGAAGAAGAAATTGAGTCTGTATGGGCAAATGTCGAATCATCTTACCAACGTCGTGCGGACTTGATTCCAAATCTCGTCAATACAGTGAAAGGTCAGGCTGATTTTGAAAAAAATACCTTAACGCAAGTGATAGAAGCTCGTGCCAAAGCGACGCAAACGAAAATTGACCCAGCGAATCTTTCCGAAGAACAGCTTGCGAAATTCCAACAAAATCAAAATGAAGTAGGTTCCGCATTATCTCGTTTATTGGTCACCGTTGAACAATATCCTGCATTAAAAGCCAATGAAGGCTTTATGAATCTACAGGCACAATTAGAAGGAACAGAAAATCGTATTAATGTGGCGCGCAATAAATTTAACGAAGCAGCACGCGTGTATAACCAAAAAGTACGCCAATTCCCAACTAAGCTGGTTGCGGTACTCTTTGGTTTCAAAGAAAAACCTTATTTCAAATCAGTAGATGGTGCGGCCAATGCACCTGCTGTGAATTTTAATTAATCACAACTGAAGAGACGCGATATGCTTTTTTTCCCAAGCCTCCCTATAGATAAAGCGCGCATTGAACAGGCCATTTCTCAACTTGAGCAATACACCTCGGCTGAATTACGTGTCTATGTTGAAAAGAACATACCAAAAAAAGCCAACGTGAAGACGGGGATTGAAAGAGCATTACAAGTGTTTGATGAATTGGATATGCAACAGACTGTCAGACGTAATGGTGTGTTAATTTATGTGGCATGGAAATCCCACCAATGTGCGATTATTGGTGATCAGGGCATTCATCAATATGTTGGTGATGCATTCTGGCAACAACAATGCGAATTCATGGTCAGCAATTTCCGCCAAAAAGATTACACTCAGGGGATTATTGTTGTCATTGACAATATTGGCAAGGAATTAGCAAAGTACTTTCCAATTCAGCCAGATGACAAAAATGAACTTGATAATGAGGTAATTATCCATGATTAAATGGCTAAAAAGTGCGGTGCTTTTTGTCACAATGTTGTGGGCTGTTCCTGTATTTTCAGCACAATTTCCACCCATGCCGAACCCATTTCAGTATGTAAATGATTATACCAAAACATTATCGGATAATGATAAAGCGGTATTAGAACGCAAACTGAGTCAGTATGGGCAAGAAACCAGTTCACAGATTGCAGTGGTGATTATTCCTTCCACACAAGAGTATGACATCTCGCAATACGCGTTTGAATTAGGGGACAAGTGGGGAATTGGGCGTAAGCAATTAAATAATGGTGTATTAATGTTAGTTGCCAAGCAAGATCGTAAGATGTTTATTGCGGTAGGGCAAGGACTTGAGGGGGTATTACCCGATGCATTTTTATCCCAATTAATTCGCAATCAAATGACACCGCACTTTAAAGAAGGGCAATACGCAATAGGGATTAATCAGGGAATAGATTATCTTATCGCAGCAAGTAAAGGCGAATTTGATGCGCAGCAAGTTTTAGAGGAAACATGGGAAGATTATATTCCTTTTTTGATGATTGCTATTTTTATTGCTTTTATCCTGTTCAACGAATTCTTGCCAAGTGGTTATGTGAGTCCAAGTCGTCATCAATCAGGTTCACGTACCTCTTCGTTCCCACGTCGCCGGAATAGCGGTGGTTTTGGCGGCTTTGGTGGCGGTGGATCCGGTGGCGGATTTGGTGGTGGCAGTTTCGGTGGCGGTGGCGCGGGTGGAAGTTGGTGAATAGTTGATTATTTTAGTCGGCTTATTGGTTGCCCTTTTTCTGTATGCTACAATAACACCGTTTCATTACTTTTGAGGATAATTATGGAAACCTTAGATAAAATTAAAAAACAAATCAGTGAAAACCCTATTCTTATTTACATGAAAGGCTCACCGAAATTTCCATCGTGTGGTTTTTCTGCGCGAGCGGTGGAAGCATTAATGCATTGTAAAGTCCCATTTGGTTATGTGGATATTTTACAGCACCCCGATATCCGTGCCGAATTACCCGCCTATGCTAACTGGCCAACCTTCCCACAATTATGGGTAGAGGGCGAATTAGTAGGGGGGTGTGATATCATTTTAGAAATGTTCCAACAAGGTGAATTACAAACCTTATTAGCTGAAGTGGCAGCAAAATATCCTCAGGAATAAAGGTAAAAATAGAACCCGCGATAAGCGGGTTTTTTTACTTTGTTTGTAAGGCATTATTATGAAATTGATATGCTATATCAATGGAGTTGAAATGATGCATAACACCATTATGCAAAACCATCGCGTTATCACAATATTCTCGAATGGCATTCGGACTATGAGAAACTAAGATCAATGAGCGATCTTTTCGCTTTTCAAATAATTCATATTTACACTTATCTGCAAAACGAGCATCACCAACAGCAATTACTTCATCTATCAGATAACAGTCAAACTCAATCGAGAGTGATAGTGCAAAGGCTAATCTGGCTTTCATCCCAGATGAATAGGTGCGTACTGGTTCATATAAATATTGACCAAGCTCTGAGAATTCTTCGGTAAAACGCTTTACATACTGGATATCCGCATTATAGATCCTCGCTATAAAACGTAAGTTATCCATGCCCGTCAAACTTCCTTGAAAGGCACCACTGAAGCCTAACGGCCAAGATATTGTCATTTTACGGGTAATTTTTCCTGATGTAGGCGGTTCAACACCACTGAGTAAGCGAATCAGTGTTGATTTTCCTGCCCCATTTTTTCCTAGAATACCGACTTTTTGCCCTTTTCTGAGTGAAAAGTTCACATCTTCTAACACAGTATGCCAACCGGTACGATTAAGGTATTTTTTGCATACATTTTCTACATAAATCATCGAGGCTCTATCCCTTTACTAAAGTGTGCGACCATTAATAACCCAATAAAAAGAAAAATTAAGTTATACAACATAAGAAGATAAGGATTTTCCAAGGTAATGACAGAATCACCAAAATAGCCGTGTCTAAACATTTCTGAACCATGAATCATGGGAATCCAGAGTAAATATTCTCTTGCTTGCGTAGGTAGATTGTAAACAAAAAAGAAGGTGCCAGATAAAGGCATCATGGCAAAACTTACTATGCCCCATAATTTACCGAACACTTCTACATGATGTGATATGGAGCAGATAATAAAGCCAAACCCAATTGCAAATAACGCCATTAAAAACCAAGCGAGTAACATATAGAAAATATCTTGTGGCATCGGTATCCAATCAAGTGCAATACACAAACTCATTAGAACAATTTGCGCAATAGTGGCACCGGATATTTCCAATATCATCCTCGCAATTAAGGTATCAAGTACTCTGACATTGCGGTGATAGAGTAGGGTGCTATTAGCCGAAACTGCACCAATAGCCCTATTTGACGCATTACGCCACATCATCATCAGAGGATAGCCAGTGATCATAAATGCCATGATATTTAAATTAGAAAACTGATCTGCGCGGAAGGTACTCCACAAGATTACAATTAGCCCTGTCATTAAGAGTGGTTCGACGAATAGCCATAAAAAACCGAGATTTTTTCTGCCATAACGTGTAATGATCTCACGCATTAAAAGGGCGCCAATCACTCTATTTTGGATAATAAAGGATTGTTTTAGCGTAGTTTGGTCATCGTATAACATTAATTTTTATGCTCTCGAATACTGGCTAATAAGAGAAGAGTAATGCCATATAAAATTAAAGAAATAAATAAAGTCGCAAGTATGTTGTATAAGCGATAAGGTTCTAAGGCTAAATCAGGTTCATTAGGATGACTAATGATTTCTAAATATAATTGCTGACGATCCGCCTCTGTTCTGGCATTTTGTAATGAGGTTATTGCTGTACTTAGCTGTTGTTGCGCTAAGGTATTATTCAGTACTAAACGTTGATACTCTGCGGTTTGAGTCACAATTGAATTTCCCCCACCTAATACTTGTTGTACTTGCTGTTGCATTTCTTTACGAATACTTTTTGCTCGTGCAAGTAATGTTTGTACTTGAGGGTTATTGGGTGAAATAGAACGTACTTGATCTAATTGTGTTTGAATCGTAATCAGTTCATTTTGTAAGGTTGAAATTAAAGATAGTTGTACTTCTGATTGAGATTGTAAATCAAATACTCCATTTTTGATTCGATATTCACTGAGTGCGGACGAGGTTTCTGTCACTTTCTTTTCAGCTTCACTGACAGCAAGTTCTGCAAACATGACGGTATCTTTTCGCGCGCGTTCATTGAGGCGATTGATCAGATATTCACCTTGTTTCAGTAGTTCTTGGTTAATTTGTTGTGCTTCTTTCGGATCAAATGCTCGGATGTTGAGCGTGGCGATACCCGATACTGAATCAAAATTAACGGAAAGCTTTTTACTAAAATATTGATAAAAGGCTTCTTGTTCCGAGAAAATGTTTAGAGGGTTAAAGCGGCTAAATAAGTCACCTTTATCCTCATAAAAGTGGCGGATAGGAATACTTTTTTCTAATAATTCTAGCGTAGAGCGTGAACGCATGAATTCTTGTACCGTATAAGTATCATCTTGTGCGCGAGCAAAGCCGGAACTTTGCAAGAGAGCACCGACGCCACTTAAGGCAGCTTGATTTTTGGGAGTACGTACAACAAAGCTCGATTGAGAGATGTAAATATCAGATGCCCATAAACTAAAATAAAAGATTGCACACCCTGTTGGGAGCACCACCATGTATTTAAAGAGCGTGTTGATTTTTTGAAATTTTCTAAACCACTTTTTAAATTGATTTTTTTGTATTTTGCTCATTCTTTCTCCTTATAAATTTTTAATGACGTTAATGTTATGCAGCGTACCTGTGACAGGAGACGTAATAGAAAACACTAATTTTAAGAATTTTTGGAATTCGGCCACTGGGGCATTAGAGACATAAACCACATCTTTATCTTGGATAGGGAAACGTTGTAACCAGAATAGTGCTTTGGGATTCAGTAAATTGACGCTATAAACTGTTGGAATCTCCATATCATGATCATAACCTCTTGCTTTCCATTTTGTTTGTTCTGCGAGAGACAGCTTATTAAATGGCATATAACGGAAGATAAACACGCCTTTAGGATCGGCACGGTTATCTAATAAGCCCCCCATTTGCCCAATACCTTCTGCAAGGGTTAAGCCATTAGCAGAGAATTTCACTTGTTTATTGGTACCTAGCGCACCTAATCCTGTAAAACTAAGTGGTTTATTAAGTAATGTCACCACATCATTTGAACGTAAGAGAATGTTTTCTTCTGGGTGAGTCGCTAATTTTTCTAAAGAGAGAATTTTTACTTCTTTACCACGTGTCAATTGAACGGAAATATCTTGTAGATTTTCCGTTGTTCCTCCTACCGCGGCAATGGCATCAAGTACGCGTTCTCCTTGTGAGGTTAAAGGCATTCTAACGCTATTACCTTGACGGAGAATGGTGACATTTTTCGAATTATTTTTATTTAAACGAACAATCACTTGAGGTTTATTGGCTAAGGAAGATAAGGCGTAAGCAATATCTTTCTGAATTTGTTCTGGTGTTTTACCTTTCACCAAGATAGGGCCTAAAAATGGAATCGTAATTTTGCCATTACGAGCAACAATTTGTTCTGGTAGAGTGGTGAGATTTGCACCACCAGTACCGGTTTGCGACAGCACACTACCAAATAAAATAGCTGGTGCAGCTTCCCAAATCAGTACATCCAGGGTATCCCCCACATTAATGATATCCGCATAGTTGCTATGTTGTTGTTTAAACTGAGTAAAGGATTGAGATTGCTTTTGCTTGAATAAATTATGTGCAATTTTGTCATTCATTTCGATAACGTCGACACTGGGTACGTCATCTTTTTGTGTATTTTTTAACGCAATAATATGATCTTGCGTAGGACCCGAGCTAGGCATGCTATTACAGCCAGCAAGGATGAGCGAGGTTAGAAAAGAAATAGACAGTGTTTTAATTGGTTTCATAATAATCTCTCTTAGATTGAATGATTACGTAAGAAGTCACATCCGCAATAGGATGTTGCTCATGTTGATAAAATTCCCGTTTAGGATAGGAAGGTAAAATAGGCGGGCGTCCTAGCTTTAATTGTGAAATATGCCAGATATTCCATGCTTTCCAGTATTTTTCTCGTTGTACCGATAGCCCATTGATATAACCCGTTTTTTGATCTGTCATTAATGAGTTTTTTCGGTGAGCACCTAACGTCAAAGGTTTATTTACGGTGTAATAGCCTTTTGGCCCAAAAATGAGTTTTAAACGGGCATTCAATTCGCTATCCGCGCCAATTCGCACCCAGTCCCATAATATGGTTTTTTCGCATACTTCTTTTTTGCGAAATAATGCAGAAGAAGGGTTAAAACGCATGAATGGATAAATTGCACGGGCATAAGGGTTGCCGGCTGAATCTAGCCTTATCCACTTAGAAAAAGTCACCATGAGTTCTTTATTCTTTAATAATGGCGCGACTTGAAGGGCGAATTTTTGTGGATGCGCCCAATCATCAGAATCTTGGCAAGTGATAAATTCACCAGTAGCGTATTTAAGCCCAATAGTTTTGGCCACATAAGTACCAACATTGTCTTTTAAGCTAATAATGTTGATATTGTTGTGTCTCTTTTTATATTCTTGCAGAATAGTTATCGTATTATCTTGGCTATTATCATCAATAATGATGATTTCAATATTGGGATAGCTTTGATTGAGTAATGAATTTAACGTGTTTTTTATACTTTTTTGACTGTTAAAGGTCGTCACTAATACCGTAATTAACGGTGTATTCAAGTAAGTTTTTGTATCACTAACAACTGTATGGCTAACTATATTATTGGGATTAGGCGGATTTTTTTTATTTATTGTGGTAATGTTTTCGAGTTTATAAAAGCGAAGGAATTGGTTAATGTTCGCCAATTTCTTGCTATTTTCTTTTTCAACAAAATTCTTTATTAAAAAGTAGTGTGGTGTATTTTTTAATATGCGCGATGTTAACTTTGTCAGTTCTTCTTTTAAACCAACAAAGTCCTTTAAATTAGCCAGTAATGCGAGATATAAACCATGGTAACGATACGTGTTAGGGCATAATGCTTTTGCTATTTGAGGTGAATACGCAAGTAACTGAGCGATGATCAAATGCCTATTTTGTCTAAAATCAGCACAAGCAATTAAGCGACGTACACTTTCGTCGTTATTCGGATAGTGTCCACGAATAACTAATCCTAATTGGAAAAAAACAGAATGGCTCCATTTAGGATCAATCAAAAACAGATCATAGAGTTTGAGTTGACAAATAACATAAGCCTGCTGCTTGAACGACAGCCGGTTTATGTATTTTGCATAAAGTAAGGCATATTCTTTTTTATGTAATAAAGATTGAATATGCATATACTTTTTTATGATTTTTAATAGGTTAAGCATCACTGCCAAAAATATCTCTGCTATAGATTTTATGGCCACATTGCTTTAAGTCAGGTTCCGCACGATTCGCGAGAATGACATCAGATCGATTAATGAATTCAGGGAGTTGATGAATAACAGGGTAATCTTCAAATACATCTTGATCTAACGTTGGCTCATAAATCACAATCTCAACATCGTTTTCTTTGAGGTGAGGGATGATATCGAGAATGGCGGAGGCTCTGAAATTATCAGAACCTGACTTCATGATTAAACGATAAATGCCAACAGTTTTAGGTTTTTTATTTAATACCTCACTTGTGATGAACCGCTTACGGGTTTCATTGGATTTCACAATGGCCTCAATCAGATTTTGAGGAACGTCAGCGTAGTTAGCGAGTAACTGTTTAGTATCTTTGGGTAAGCAATAACCGCCATAGCCAAAACTTGGGTTATTGTAATGTGTACCAATACGAGGATCGGTAGAAATACCATTGATGATATTTTTTGTATTTAAATGGTGAAGACTGGCATACGTATCAAGCTCATTAAAAAAAGCAACGCGCATTGCGAGATAGGTATTCGCAAATAATTTCACCGCTTCGGCCTCTGTATTATGCATAAATAACACCGAGATGTCCTTTTTGCGAGCACATTGAATCAGCATATCGGCAAATAATTTTGCTTGAGCAGAGGTGCTACCAACAATAATTCTGCTTGGATATAAATTATCGTAAAGGGCTTTACCTTCTCTTAGAAACTCAGGTGAAAAAATAAGGTTTTGGGTGTTAAATTTTTCACGCATTTTTTCGGTAAACCCAACAGGAATCGTCGATTTTATAATAATCGTTGCCTGTGAGTTGATTGAAAGCGTTTGTTCAATGACAGTTTCAACAGTCGATGTATTAAAATAACCCGTTTCAGTATTATAGTCGGTTGGCGTTGCGATGATGACAAAGTCTGCATTTTTTAATGCCGGGTCTTTCTCTGTTGTTGCCCCCAATGTTAATGATTTATTTTGTAAAAAATCTTCGATTTCTTTATCTGTGATAGGGGATTTTTTATTATTAATTAAATCAACTTTATTTTGATCAATATCTAATAAGGTCACATTGTGGTGTTGAGCTAATAATACAGCATTGGATAAACCAACATAGCCAGCGCCAGCAATTGTAATTCTTTTCATTTTTTATCCTTTATTTAAACTGCAAATATAATAGGATTTTATATTCCATAAAATACAACTATTTTATAGCGTTATACTATTAATAATAAATTTGTTAGTCGGTATATTTTCGCCTTTTTTTGCACTTTCAATTTGTTCTTTTGTCCATTGTAATTTTCGCTCCCAAGGCATATAAGTAAGCGTCGATGTTTTATTAAAGACATGGCCCGTTTTCTTTTCTAGAATTAAGAGTGCAAATTGGAACCAGATATCTTCTGTGTTATATTCTGGTACGCTATCAGTTGACTGACAGGATGTGATGACCTCTTTCATAATAGTCAGTAATTCATGTGCTAACATATATTTCATAAACATGCCTTGTGATGCACCTTTCACATTTATCGCTTTTAAGTCATTATCATTAAAGTAGGTATTAATCAGCTTTTTAAACGGAGGATGTGCATTGATTTTCTCGATCCAGTCGTTTGTTAAGGCGGAGAAATTCATGCCTACATCATATTTTTTCATATAATCATAACAATCATTTTTGACAAATAAGCTGTCATGATTATCAAAAATAATATATTCAAAATTAAGGTTTAACTGAGTTAATTTATTAATATTGCTTAAGTGCGCTTCAGTTTTTATAAGTCTATTGTTTGTGTAGTATGAAACATCATTATTTAACAAGATATTGACTTGATGCGTATTGTAAAATGCTAATATTTCTTTCTTGATGTCTAAGGTAAGATGATTTTTATCAATATGTAGAACAATAACGAATATATTTTTATTATATTCAATAATGTTGTTTAGTTTTTTTACTAAACCAGTTAATGTATTGGGATAGAATAGACTCACCGCAACTTTTGCATCTTTACGTTGAACTATTTTGATATCTTTTAGAATATCAATTTCTTCTTGGTAATCTGCAGTTTTATTGAAGACGTATTTTCTACTTTCATCTAAATTATCAAATTCGTCATAATTATAATAATTGATGCCTTGTCTATTTAATGACTGATTGACGACGACGAAATGGTTTTTCTTTTGAATACCGAGTTTCTTAATGGATGTGTTATCACCATGAAGAACACGGTTATAGCAAATTTTATTGAGATGTTTAAATTTGCCTACTTCACTGAGTTTGAGGAACATGTCATAGTCCACGGCATTCTCAATTTTTTCATTGAACCCATCAGTTAAATGCCAAGCCCTGATTGTAAACATTCTGAAGTGATGAGCAATCATCGCAGTAGTGAGTTTTTCTCGTGAAAATTCTGGCCAGTTATATCCATTTGCGATTAAGCTTCCATCTGGATTGACGTTTCTATTGGTGGTGTAAACACAAGCTAGGGTTTTGTCTTTCAAAAACTCTTTTAAGCATAACTCAACCGCATCTGGTTCTAAGTAATCGTCTGAATCTAATTGCCCAATGTAATAACCTTTAGCAAAAGAGACGGCTGCATTGGATGCAGAGGCAATTCCGCCATTCGGTTTAGACATGATGCGAACTCTAGGGTGGTTACCATAAAGCTTATTAATGACTTCTAAGGTATTGTCTGTTGAGCCATCGTTACAAATACAAACCTCGAGATCCACGACAGTCTGATTAAGCGCGCTATCTACACAACGTTGAATATAGTTTGCACAGTTATAGGCTGGAATATAAATGGAAACCAAAGGGACTCTGTTGATATGTGAGTCTTCTATTGGCAGAAGTTTTCTATAGATATAAGGTATCTTCTCCCTCATGATATCAAGAGTAATATTTTTGCCTGCCTCACGATCGGTTTCATTCTCTTTACCTGGTGGTTCTTGATGGTAGGCCATAATGCCATCAATGGTTTTAAAGAAACTACCATAACGGAATAAACGATATCCAAATTCCACATCTTCTCCGCCCCAGTGATTAAATTCCTCGTCAAAGAATCCAGATTTATTTAGCCATTTTTTAGCGAAGGCAACATTACCTGCCGCAAAAAAGCGGAAAGGTGAATCGGATAAACGCAGATTTTCCGTTTTTTCGAATTGTTCTAAACGCCAATCAAGGGATACCTTTCCTTCTCCTTTCGCGGCAACATTATTATTGGTTTTAACTTCTGGTAACGACTCTAATAATGTTGAATCATCTAAGAATTTTTGAGGATCAATATGTTGTGTATCAATGTATTTTCTTGGTCCAATAATGGTTAAGTCATCATCTTCTAATAACTCTGCAACATAAGAATGCACCCATAATGGGTTGGGGGCCATGTCACAGTCGAGGAGACCAATAAAGTCATATTTTGCTAAGCGTAATCCCATATTCCGAGCCGCACTCGCCTGAAAGCCGTTGTCTTTTTGTCTGACATAACGAATATCTAATTTTTTCTCATATTGGCGAATGACTGGCGATAAATCTTCATGACTACCATCATCTGTCACAATAACTTCGAACGGATAATGGGTTTTCTGATTGACTAAGCAAGCTAATGTAATCGATAGAATTGCTGGGCGATTGAATGTTGTAACGATAATTGAAAGGCCAACATGCTTATGCACAGGTTTTATTCCGAGTCGTTTTTTTCGTTTTTTGTACCATGTAAAATCATTAACATGATCAGGCAACGGCGCTAAGACCAGATCTTTAGGGAAATCTTTTGGTACCAATGCGACGGCTCTTACTTCCGCATTTTCCGATTTTTTCCCAGTGAGCGCCTTCCATTCATTCTTGAGCGAGCTTTTTTCTGATTCAGACAGAGTTAATTTTTTTACGTTAGAAAGTAACAGCTGTGTTGCGATATCTAACGAATGCTCGCACACATTGGTTTTTTCCGCTTTACTTACATAAGAATGTGAAAGTTTTTCTTTACATTTGGTAATTTGAAATTCAACAATTTTCCGTCCATAAATTTCGGCAGACTTTTCGAATAGCTTGAGTGCTAATTGGTAGTCATTGCTGTTATATGCTTTTATTGCTTGTGATAATGTATTCATTTTCTTTCCTTAAAAAATTAACCTTGCTTGAATCGTTTACCTTCTTTAATCAGTTTATAAGGGAGAGTAAGCCACTTAAACGGATTGTTGATTTCTTGCAAAAAGAGGACGCCCAATTTATAAGCCAAATGGCTTTTAATGCGATTGGCTTCATGCGCATCTTCATATTCATGAATTGGTGGGAGCGTATTCCACTCGTACTTTTTCATTTCTCTTTTAAAGCCTAAATAGGTGAAAAATAAGATAAAAGGAAGAAACATGACGCCAAATAGACTTTTTCCATGTTTTTGTATTTTGTAACCTAGTCGATAAGTTAACTGATTTTTTATGCGATCAGCGGCACCATAAAGGCGTGGTTTAGCTTTTAGGATTTGGTTATCAAGATAAAGTTTTTCCAGTTCTTCTTGAATGAATTGAATTTGTTCTAATAAGGCTTTATTTTCATTTTCTAGGGACTCAGATACTTGGGTTTTTTGGCTATTTTCCGCTTCTAATAAGGCTTTTTTATCAGATATCGCTTTGAGTTCTTGTTCAAGTTCTTGTTTTCTTTTATTAGCTTCTTGAAATTTTTCTTGAATTTCTTCTTGTGCAGAAATATTTTCATGAAAAATCATCTTCAGTGCTTCAATTTCCTCTTGATGTGTTTTGAGCTCGTTTTCTTTATCCGATAATGTTTTTTTAGTGACGTGATATGCCTGATCTGTTTTGGTTTTTTCCTCTTTGATTTTTGTATTTTCATTTTTTATACAAGCAATCTCTTTTTCTTTTTCAGAAAGGATTTTATGCGTGGATTGAACATGTTCATTGAGTTTCAGTTTCTCAGATTTGACTTTCTCATTTTCATCTTTAATCTGTTCAATTTCTTTTTGCTTTTCTGATAGTTCTTGCTCCGCTAATTGATATTTTTTATTTGTTTCTAATTGGCGTTCTTTGATTGTGTTTAATTCTAAGTCCTTTTCATATTGATATTGGTTTGTATCAATTTGTTTTTGAATCATATCTTTCCAGGCTGCTAGAGCAAAATCAGTATCATTCACTAATTTTTGTTCAGAAATATAAGGTAAATCTGCATTCGATTGTAATTCTTCATATATTTCTGTGATAGAAGGTGAGTTTTTTATAATTTGGCTTACAATAAAGTTAGAAAGCGGGCATTCTTCTTGGTGAGATAACTCTTGGTTTACCTCAATAATTTCCATGTCTTTATTGAGTGATGGCTCATTCAATTTTTTCACTAATGCATCAGGTGCTGAGATTTGTTTATAAATTTCAGAAAGCGATGTTTTTTTCGTATTTTGGAGTTGTTGTGTATTCAATAACACACTACGCTCTTTATATTTATTAAAGCATGTCAGGAGTTTTTCATTGTAGTCTTGCCACTCTTCAAATTTCTGTTCAATGCTTTGTTTGTCTAGTCTGAGAGCTTCTTCTAAACTGTGATATTGGAATAAATTTTCTGGTTTATCATAAACAAAGACGAAATGAATATTTGGGTCAAGGTTAGCCCAATAATCTAATATTTGGATGGCATTAGGATCAGACCATCCCCAAAAATTTTGATCGATATTCGCCAGCATCAGATCGAGAGATAAGTTATCCCAGATGCTTGAGGTCGTTTGTATTACGCTTGTTTTGGTATGCTTATGAGATTTATTTTTAGCTGAAGATCCTTTTTTTACTTTGCTTTTCTTATTAGAAAGTAAAGAGATATTTTTAGGCGTGTGTTCAAGACCTGGTAATACTTTATTAAGCACATGGCCAATTTCGATGGGTGACATTTTTTCACGTTTTGATGGAAGTGGTGGATTCATTCCATAGCATTGAAAAACTTTTTCAACATCTTGATAGTTAGACTGTTTATGTCCAATGATAATAACCTTTTTCATCTTTTTATCTCTAATTTACAGCAGGCGAAAAATTTGGGTGCGGAATTCTAGCATTTATTTAAAATAGTAATCTATATTTTTAATTTAAATTAATGGTAATATTAATTTGTTTGTCTATTAGTTATTCTTATTATTTATTTGTTAATCAATATTTGTTTTTTAATTAATCTGATGTTTTTTTATTCTGATTTGTTTTTATACTTTGTCTGTTTGTTTTTTATTTCTTGTTCTCTATTTATTCATATTTAGCTTGTTTTTTAATTTATCTGCTTATTGTTTGATGTGTTGTTATGGGATTGGCTAATAATTAATGATTATTAATTGGTATTTAATATATGATATGCTGCCTTTTATATAATTACTTAGATTAAATATGCATCAAGAATTTCTTATTTTTTCTAAAGGGATATTAAAAATTCCTTATTTAAGCAGTTTTTTTACACCGCGCTTGAAGATGTTTTCGCCTTTTGTAACATGGCAAAAACCGGGGACATGTATTTTAGAATGGGGATATAAAGCATCATCAAAAAAGGCCAGATATTTTGCACAACAACATGATTTACCTTATGTGACGGTAGAAGATGGTTTTTTACGTTCTATTGGACTGGGGGTGGACGGTTATCCACCTTTTTCATTAGTGTATGATGATATTGGTATTTATTATGATATTAATCAACCTTCTCGGTTGGAAAAGCTGATTCTTTGTCATGAGGTGTTATCGCAACAAACGTGTCATCAAGTTAAGCAGGCAATTGAATTAATCTGCACTTATAACCTTTCTAAATATAACCACGCTATTGATGCACCTTTATTCAATACAAGGAAACCGATTGTATTAGTCGTTGATCAAACATATGGTGATATGGCGGTAAAATATGGCAATGCTGAACAAGATGATTTTCTACATATGTTAGAGCGTGCCGTGATTGAAAATCCAGAATCAGAAATCTGGTTAAAAACACATCCTGATGTCATGTGCGGTAAAAAACAAGGCTATTTAACTGAACAGTATAAGCACTTTCCAAGGGTGAAATTATTACAAGAAGATTTTAATTCCATATCATTACTCAAACAGGTTGAGAAAGTCTATTGTGTGACTTCTCAAATGGGGTTTGAAGCCCTTTTATTGGGAAAATCTGTCGTGACGTTTGGGGCTGCGTGGTTTTCTGGTTGGGGACTGACAGATGATCGGCATCCTTATATTTATCAGCTAAAACAAACTAAAAGAAGATCGGTACGCTCGTTGTTTCAATTATTTTATGCCGCTTACTTTCAGTATTGTCGTTATATTAATCCTAATACGGGTAAATCCGGTACGTTATTTGATGTGATGGATTATCTTATTCAAGCAAAGAAAATAACCAATCAATTAGCGGGTGAGATTTATTGTGTTGGTATGCGTTTCTGGAAACGTAAGGTTGTTCAACCTTTTTTCCAGTTTCCTCGTTGTCGATTACATTTTGTCTCAAATACTCATCAACTAAAGACGCGTGTTAACAATAGGCTGAATACGAAAATTGTGGTATGGGGAAAAACGGCGCCTGAGGCAATTGAATATGCTCGACAACAGGCGATTTCAGTTTTGAGAATGGAAGATGGTTTCTTGCGTTCTGTTGGATTGGGATCAAATTTAACTCAGCCGATTTCCTTAGTTGTGGATGATATCGGGATTTATTTTGACGCACAAATGCCTTCTCGTTTAGAGAATATCTTGAAATCGCAGTCTTTTACTGAAAAAGATTTACGCTTGGCACGAGAGTTAAGAAAAAAACTTATCGAAAATAATATTGGTAAATATAACGTGGGGACAGAGGCTTTTTGTCTTACCCCGATAAAGAAAAATAAAATTTTAGTAGTGGGACAAGTGGAAACAGATGCTTCTATTCAGTATGGTTCGCCACATATTCGTACTAATTTAGATTTATTATGTACGGTCAGGAAAAATAATCCCCACGCCTACATCATTTATAAACCCCATCCAGATGTCGTAGCGAGAAATCGAGGGAATATGAATCAGATAGAGGCGTATCAACACTATGCCAATTTAATTGTAGAAAAAGTCAATGTGCTTGATTGTATTAACCAAGTCGATGAAGTGCATACCATGACCTCTTTAGCAGGCTTTGAGGCCCTGTTGAGAGGCAAAACAGTACATTGTTATGGTTTGCCTTTTTATTCCAATTGGGGATTAACCATCGATCATCTTGTTTTAGCGCGAAGAAATCGAAAATTACATATTTTAGAGTTAATTGCCGGTGTGCTGATTTATTATCCCCAATATATCGATCCGCAGACCAAAAAAATGATAGATGCACATCGTGCAGTGGATATTTTGAGTGAGCAACGTCGCCAGATGAAAAATAATGGATTACAGACTAATCATTTGATCAAATTTTTTACAAAAGTAAGAAATTTTTATTCTGCATTGAGGTAGTTCTTTATATGGATATGGTTAAACACAATTTAGATGAATTGCTAGAATCATCGACAAATTTTTTATTACTACAAGGCCCGATTGGTCCTTTTTTTATGGAATTAGCCGATTGGTTAAAAACATTCCGTAAACAGGTATTTAAAATAAACTTTAATGCTGGTGATGATGCTTTTTATCCTGATTCAATCCCCCAAACTTTTTCTTACAATGGGCAGTTAGAGCAGTTTGAGGCGTATCTTACTTGTTTCTGTCAGCAGCATTCGATTGGTGCGATCATTTGTTTTGGTGATACACGAGTTTATCATCGAGTTGCTAAAGCCTTTGCGGATAAAAAGCAGATTTCCTTTTGGGCTTTTGAGGAAGGCTATTTAAGACCTGATTATGTGACCCTAGAAAAAGGAGGCGTGAATGATTATTCTCCGTTACCTCGGAACGCGCAGTTTTTTTTGTCACAGGCTTCGTGCTATGCCAGAATACCTCCTGCTGAAAAGTTAGCAAAAGGATTTCTTCCATTGGCGGCGATTGCGATAAAATACTATGCAAAAGCGTATTTTAATCCACATAGGTATCCTCATTATCAACATCATCGTATTTTGGATCTGAAATATTATATGAAGTTATGGTTAACTTCGGGCATAAAAAGAGCGTATTATTATTTGCAAGATCGGTCTTTTGGCAAAAAGGTCGAATCTGGTAGATTTGATCATTTTTTTCTCGTTCCTTTACAAGTGTATGATGATAGTCAAGTGAAAATACATTGTGATTATGCAAGTGTTGAAGCGTTTTTAAGGGAAGTGTTAGATTCATTTGTCCATTATGCGCCGAAAGATCTTCATTTAATTATTAAACATCATCCTATGGACAGGGGATTTATTGATTACGCTCATGTGATTAAAGAGTATCAAGTGACATACCCAGAGTGTAAGAAGCGAATTTTTTATGTTCATGATGTTTCCACACCAATCTTATTGAGAAAAGGCAAGGGGATGGTCACATTAAATAGTACAACTGGTATTTCAGCACTATTGCATAAAATGCCGGTTTTAACTTTAGGTCGAGCAAGTTACAATTTTGAAGGATTAACTTATCAAGGTGATTTGCACAGTTTCTGGCATAATAAGGCATTGCCAGATGCAAAAGTGTTTGATGCGTATCGTAAATACCACTTATATAAAACGCAAATTAATGGTAGTTTTTATAGCAAAGTCATTTTACGTTATCCTTATAATCAATAGATATTTTTTAACCTTTGGATTCAAGAAAGTTATGTCCTTACAATTTAATTCCGTTGCCTTATTACTGGTTATTTTAATTCTACTGGGGGTTCTCAGTCATAATAGTTCTGTGACGATTTCAGCTGCGATTTTATTATTGATGCAGCAAACCTTTTTAGCGAAGTACATTCCTTTTATGGAAAAGCACGGCTTGAGCATGGGGATTATTATTTTGACCATTGGTGTACTAAGTCCGATTGTATCCGGTAAAATCCAACTACCGAATTTGACTGTTTTTCTCAATTGGAAAATGTGGCTTGCGGTTGCTGTTGGGTTATTAGTGGCTTGGCTCGGTGGGCGCGGTGTTGGGTTAATGGGCGCTCAACCTGTATTATTAACGGGGTTATTAGTAGGAACCATTGTTGGCGTTGCATTTGTTGGTGGTATTCCTGTTGGCCCATTAATTGCAGCTGGTATTTTATCGTTATTTTTAGGAAAGTCTTAAAAGTGAGACGAAGAGGAAGAAATGAAAAATAAATGGTTAGTGATCGCCGCACTGAGCGGTTTTTTTTGCATCGCATTCGGTGCATTTGCTGCGCACGAATTAGAAAAAAGTTTAACCGCAAAAGCCTTAGCTTGGATTGACACTGGCTTAAAATATCAATTCTTTCATACTGTGGCATTAATGGTTTTAGCCGTATTACAGTTGCATTTAAAAGCAGAAACGGATCGCGTGATCAACGGCATTGGTTTAACTTGGAGTTTCGGCATCTTGCTTTTTAGTGGCAGTTTGTATGCTCTCGCTTTGGGGGCGGCAAAATCTGTTGCATGGTTAACCCCTATTGGTGGGACGCTCTTTCTAATGGGTTGGGCGATGTTGGCGTATAGAAGTTATAAGAATAAGTCATGATGAAAAAGAGCATTAAAAATACCATATTTAATACTTTGCAACAGACGCTTTTCACACAATTAAAAGACGTGATGAATGTGGATTATCGTCAGTTGCGAGCACGGATTAAAGGCTTATCTGGGATTAAAAATCCTGACACACAACACACCGTTGCCAATGAGATTGCAACACAGATCCAACTCGCACAAGTTCGTTTAACACAACGCAAAAGTGCGGTGAAAAATATTGAATTTCCAGAAAATTTACCCGTGAGCCAACGCAAAGCGGAAATTCAAAAATTGATTTCACAGCATCAAGTGGTGGTGATTGCAGGGGAAACAGGTTCAGGCAAAACCACCCAATTGCCCAAAATGTGCTTGGAATTAGGGCTAGGCACAAAAGGTCTCATTGGTCATACCCAACCTCGCCGTATTGCCGCACGCTCCGTTGCTACACGAATTGCCGAAGAGTTAAAAACAGAGTTGGGCGATTTGGTGGGCTACAAAGTTCGTTTTAATGATCAAATCAGTGAAAATACCCTCGTTAAATTAATGACCGACGGTATTTTATTAGCTGAAATTCAAAATGATCGCTTTTTAAATCAATATGATACCTTAATTATTGATGAAGCCCACGAACGCAGTTTAAATAATGATTTTATTCTCGGTTATCTCAAGCAGTTGTTGCCAAAACGCCCTGACTTAAAGGTGATCATTACCTCAGCCACCATTGATGTGGAACGTTTTTCCAAGCATTTTAACCATGCGCCGATTATTGAAGTGTCAGGCAGAACCTATCCTGTTGAAGTGCGTTATCGCCCGATTATCGAAGAAGAAGATCAAGATCAGCTACAAGGTATTTTGAATGCAGTGGATGAATTGCAAGCGGAAGGGCGTGGCGATATTTTGATCTTTCTGAATGGTGAGCGGGAAATTCGTGATACCGCCGAGGCATTACAAAAACAAGATTTAAAACACACCGAAATTTTACCGCTCTTTGCCCGTTTGTCCGCACAAGAACAAAATAAAATTTTTCATCCATCGGGATTAAATCGTATTGTACTCGCCACCAACGTGGCAGAAACCTCTTTAACCGTACCGGGGATCAAATATGTGATTGATCCGGGTACAGCCAGAATTTCTCGTTATAGTTATCGCACAAAAGTACAACGTTTGCCCATTGAACCTATTTCACAAGCCTCAGCTAATCAGCGGAAAGGGCGTTGTGGTCGGGTGAGCGAAGGGATTTGTATTCGCTTGTATTCAGAAGAGGATTTCAATAACCGCCCTGAATTTACCGATCCTGAAATTTTGCGAACCAATCTTGCCTCCGTTATTTTACAGATGACCGCACTGGGCTTAGATGACATTGATGCGTTCCCCTTTGTGGATGCACCCGATAAACGCAACATTCAAGACGGTATCAAACTGTTAGAAGAATTAGAAGCGTTCCAGTTTGTTAAAACCAAATTCGGTGAAAAACGGCAATTAACCCAAGCGGGCAGACAATTGGCACAATTACCAGTGGATCCTCGTTTAGCCAAAATGTTGCTGACCGCCGTGAAATATAATTGCTTGCACGAAGTGATGATTATTGTGTCGGCGTTATCCATTCAAGATCCTCGTGAACGACCGCAAGAAAAACAGCAATCCGCCGATGATAAACATCGCCGTTTTGCTGATAAAAAATCCGATTTTTTAGCCTTTTTAAATTTATGGCAATTTATCCAAACGCAACAAAAAGACTTATCGAAAAACCAATTTCGCCGTTTATGCCAAAAGGATTATCTGAATTATTTACGCATTCGTGAATGGCAAGATATTTATCATCAAATTCGTTTAACCGTGCGAGAAATGGGCTTGCCGATTAATTCACAACCTGCGGAATATGCACAAATTCATACCGCACTTTTAAGCGGTTTGCTGTCTCACATTGGGATGAAAGAAGCTGAAAAGAGCCAATATTTAGGGGCACGCAATGCCCATTTTGCCATTTTCCCAAATTCCGTTTTGTTTAAAAAGCAACCGAAATGGGTAATGGCGGCAGAACTGGTGGAAACCTCCAAGCTTTGGGGGCGAATGGTGGCAGATATTGAGGCAGAATGGATTGAGCCACTGGCAACTCATTTAGTCAAAAAATCTTATGCGGAACCTCGTTGGTCAAAATCCAAAGGGGCGGTGCTAGCGGATGAAAAAGTGAGCCTTTATGGTGTGCCTATTGTGGCAAATCGCCCCGTGAATTATGGCGCTATCGATCCGCAAATTAGCCGTGAAATTTTTATTCAATCGGCGTTAGTGGGAGGGGATTGGTTCACTAAGCATCCGTTTTTTCACCAAAATCGCAAGTTAATCAAAGAGATCGAAGATTTAGAACATAAAAGCCGCCGTCGTGATATTTTGGTGGATGAACGCACCTTATTTGATTTTTACGATCAGCGAATTGGCACCGAAGTGGTGTCGCAACGCCATTTTGATAGCTGGTGGAAAAAAGCCAGTCAACAAGATCCTGAATTGCTCAATTTTGAAAAAGCCTTTTTAACCAAAGACAATGCAGAGCAAGTCAGCGAACTGGATTTTCCGAATTTCTGGCATCAGGGCAATTTAAAATTCAAACTCACCTATCAGTTTGAACCCGGTACTGATGCCGATGGCGTCACCGTGCATATTCCCTTGCCGTTATTAAATCAAGTGGAGATGGCAGGCTTTGATTGGCAAATTCCAGGTTTACGCAAAGAATTAATTATTGCTTTAATTAAATCCTTACCCAAATCGTTACGCCGAAATTTTGTGCCAGCACCCAATTATGCCGAGGCGTTTTTAGGACGAGCAAAACCCTTTGAAAAACCGCTGTTAGAAAGCCTGATTTATGAACTTCGCCGTATGACAGGCGTCAGCGTTGAGCCTGAAAGTTGGCAATTGGATCAGCTACCCAGCCATTTAAAAATGACTTTCCGAGTGGTTGATGATAAAGGCAAAAAAATAGCGGAATCGATGGATTTAGACAGCCTGAAATTCCAACTTAAAGATCAGGTGCAAGAAAGTATTGCGGCGGTGGCAGACGACGGCATAGAACAAAGTGGCATTCACCTTTGGAATTTTGACCAGTTGCCACAATGTTATGAACAGAAAAAACGAGGATTCACGGTCAAAGCCTTTCCAGCCATTGTGGACGAAAAAGATGCCGTTGGTATTAAGCTGTTTGAAACGGAATTTGAGCAACAAGTGGCAATGCAACAAGGTTTACGCCGTTTATTGTTACTGAATGTGCCTTCACCCATTAAATATCTGCACGAAAAATTACCGAATAAATCAAAACTCGGTTTGTATTTCACGCCATTTGGGCGAGTATTGGATTTGATTGACGATTGTATCGCCTGTGCGGTGGATAAATTGATTACCGATTTTGGTGGATTGGTTTGGAACGAAGCGGATTTCGATAAATTGCGTGATTTTATTCGTGAAAACCTTAATGAAACCACGGTGGACATTGCCAAACAAGTGGAACAAATCCTTACGCTTACTTATGAGCTAAACAAACGCTTAAAAGGCAAAATGGATTTCACCATGGCATTTGCCCTGTCTGATATTAAAGTGCAACTGAGTGGCTTGATTTATCCAGGGTTTGTACAAAAAACAGGTTATGCTCGCTTGAATGATGTGCAACGTTATCTCACCGCCATTGATAAACGTCTTGATAAATTGTTACAAGATGTCAATCGTGATCGGGCTGCGATGCTGCGGGTGGAGCAAGTGAGCCAAGCCTATCAACAGCTACTGGCAAAACTGCCAAAATCCAAACCGCACTCGGAAGAGGTGAAAGAAAT
This sequence comes from Bisgaard Taxon 45, assembly GCA_030783905.1. GTDB lineage: Bacteria > Pseudomonadota > Gammaproteobacteria > Enterobacterales > Pasteurellaceae > Pasteurella. The sequence continues at coordinate 171,466 of JAQAHH010000009.1, forward strand.
TCCCTATATGATCGAGGAACTACGAGTGAGTTTATTCGCCCAACAACTTGGCACAAAATACCCCATTTCCGACAAACGGATTTTGAATGTGATTGCCGCGATCAATTAGTTGCTAATTTGAGTAAAAAGTAGAAATAAAAATGGTATGTGAGGAACCATACTTGAAAAATCGGGTCCTAGATTTTGAATACAGGGAAAACGCTTTTATTTATAAGGAATTTTTGTTAGACTAGCATGACTTTTTGGGGCTGATTCTGGATTCGACGGGATTAGCGAAGCCCAAGGTGCACGTCGAGGTGCGGTAGGCCTCGTAAACAAACCGCAAAAAAATAGTCGCAAACGACGAACAATACGCTTTAGCAGCTTAATAACCTGCTCATAGCCTTCTCTCCCTAGCTTCCGCTCGTAAGACGGGGATCAAGAGGAGTCAAATTCAAACGAGATCGCGTGGACGCCTCCGCTTGCGGATCGAAGCGTTAAATTGAATCAAGCTAGTTTATCTATCGCGTGTCTGTCCGCAGTGGGTAAATGAAATTAAAGACGAGACTAAACGTGTAGTGCTGAAGGTAGAGTAATTTCGGACGCGGGTTCAACTCCCGCCAGCTCCACCAATCAATAATGTTAAAAAGTATAATAATAGGTCAAAATCCTTGATTTAATAGGGTTTTGGCTTTTTTATTGTATCTAATAAGATCAGATAGGATTATAGAAATTAAGTATTGAAGTGGGTTTTTTGGTGGGGGGTAAAATATAAGTCGAATTACACCCCACCATAAATGAATTATATATTTACTTCTATTGGTGAAAAAATGGCGAAGATAATCAAACCTCTCACAGTCATGCGGATTAATAATGCAAAGCCGAAAGCAACTAAATCTTATCTATCTGATGAAAAAGGCATAAGACCTGTTATCTAGCCTAATCATGCTAAAACTTGGCGTTTTAACGATTTGAAACCTTATTTCAAAACTAGAATAGAAAGTGTGCAGAAGAGCTATGACAAAATGCACACGTTAAAGCTACCTAATATAGAAAATATTTACATAGAATATTGAGCCATAGCAGTATAAATAAACAAATTTATGGCTGAAAAACACGCAAAATTAAATACATTTGCACGGGTGCATTGTTTGGTAATTATCTCTGACAAGACTTAATATATTCATCTAAGTCACTTTCAGCTATCTTACGAGAGCGACCGATTTTAAGAGACTTGATTTTGCCACTGGCAACAAGTCTTTTTATTTTTGATTCTGACCCGAGCCCTCGTCGAGCTAATTCTTAAATTGAAAAATATTTCATATCTATACTCATGTGTACCTCTCTTAAAATAAAAAACTGCACGATAAAGTGCGGTCGGTTTTCAAAAAATCTTAGATAACAATGTTACGTTTAGTTTGTAGCATTGGCGTATCAGAAGGAGTATGACAGCATTCTCCCATTAGCTACTCGAATTCTATGAGCTAGTTTTAGGAGTAAATCTGTCTTATGTCCATCTGTTAGTAACAATACTACTGAAGTTGTTAATCTTGGAAGTAATGGGGCATTCAAAAGTTAAAACAAGTCTAAGATTATTCAATCACTTTTCTTGTCCCAGAAGCATAGCCGTTTTTGATGTGGAAAATTTGTGTTCTTTTTCTTTTAAGAATGTTAATTACGCATAGCCCTATACCAATGTATAGGACTAAACGTGTTACTATATATTTTTGAACTGCTTGGGAATAGGTTACGTTCAAGATTGAACGAAGAAAAAGCTAAGCCCAGTATTTGGCAATTTCGCGATGAATCGCTTTAGCTGTGGTGCTCCCGTTTTCTCCTATTAACGCGCGACCAGCAATAAATGCTTTGGTTTGGCGAATATCTTTAAATAAATGGATATCTTCTGGAATGATCCCACCTGTAATAGAAAGCGTTAAACCGAGTTGTTCTAATCGCTTCATGTTTTCGATATCCTCTTTTGTCCAACTTTTCCCTGACAATTCAGCATCACGGGAGCGGTGATAAATTGCTTGTGTAATACCAAGTTTTACCCATTCCTGCGCATCTTCAAATGTCCAATTTCCATAGATTTCAATTTGAATTTCTTTTTTCACTTTTAAGTTCGGATGAGATTGATTGAACTCATCAGCGATTTTTTTACATGCTGCTTTGGTTGCAGGATGTGCCGCGGCAGACACCGTTAGCCAGTCAGCCCCCGCTTCAAAAGCCATTTTTGCTAAAATCGCACCACCATCTGTTGTTTTAAGATCGCACACTAAAATGTGGTGTGGATGTAATGCACGTAAGGTACTCACTGCCTTCATGCCTTCTGCAAAGCTAAGAATTGTACCAACTTCAATAATATCAACCATTGATTCAGCCTGTTTAGCATCAGAAAGTGCTTTTTCAAGATTGAGAGAGTCAAGTGCGATTTGGAGTAATGGTTTTGACATAATTATTCCTTTTTTATTTAATTTAATACAGCATCAATAACCGCATAGACATCTTCAGCGGTTTGACAACGACGAATTTTATCTAAGTTAATGCCCGTATCACTGTCCGGATCATCGAGTACTTGGGTGATTTCCATGAGTCCTTGCATATGTTGATTTGCATCACTGCCAGCAAGAGTGAGAAGCACATCAACAGGCTCGTCTTCACCATCAAAATAAATGGGGGTATCTAGTGTGACTAAGGCAAAAGCCGTTCGATTGACACCATCCTCAGGCCGGGCATGTGGCATTGCTAAGTGCGGGGCAATAATAATATATGGGCCTAGCTCTTTAATACATTTGATAATAGAGGTGTGATAGCGTGGTTCGACCGCTCCTGAAGCGATTAACATATCGGTTCCCAGTTTAATTGCTTCCTCCCAATTTTTGGCAGTTTGATGAAGTTTGATCGAATTATTTTCTATGAGTGACTGTTTTAAATGCATAGTATGTCCTATTGAATAAGTGATTGAGTCAGGATTGATTTCTGTTAAGTGGCTTGCTGATATTTTTTGATTAGGGCAATTAATTCTGGACCAAAAGAATTTGGATTTAGCATATTTTGTACTCCTAAGACAAATTTATCCGCACCAACTTCAATTTCATCAGCGAGATGGCGAGAAGAAACAATAATATCGATTTCATTTAATTTACCTTTGTAATCAGTTACAGCACAGGAGTCTAATGTATTCGGTATATTATGTTTGTCTAGATAGCTTTTAATCTTCATTTTCATCATCATAGATGAACCTTGTCCACTACCACAAACTGCGAGGATTCGGATTGGTTTAATCACTGTTTTAAGCACATCATGTTGGACGCAGTCATTCTGTGTGCGTTCTGTATTTTCTGTCGTATCGTAACCATCCATTTGCTCTAGTGTTTTACCTAGTACGGCCGCTGCGGCTTCTTCATCGCGTAATTTCTTTGATGCAAATACCATATAGATAATGGCTAGTGTTAGTAAAACAAAAAAGAAACCTGGTATGTTAACAATACCTTGTAATATAGGAGGGAAAAATAGTGCCCAATCCGCCATTCCCATCCAACCATTAAAGGTTGTACCTTGTGAAGCAAGTAAGTGAATAACCCAGGCTGAACCGAGTACTTCTATGATTCCCATCATAAAACAAATTTTTATGACAGATTTCCAACCACCAAATTGATTGGCAAAGACACCGATCGTTGCGTTTGAGAAAAACATTGGAATGAAGCCTGGAATAATCAGAATAGGCGAACTAAAAGCAAGTAAGAGTGCAACTGCTACAAATTGTCCGATTGCTCCCCACATAAAACCAAATACCATCGCATTTGGCGAAAAAGCATAAATTGCTGCACAGTCAATAGCAAGTACCGAGTTTGGAATAACGCGTTCAGATATACCTTTAAAAGCTTCTGAAAGCTCAGCGACGAACATTCGCACACCAGTTACAATGATTTGGATAGCGACAGCAAATTTTAAGCCCATTTCAAAAATATATATAAACCAATGAGTTTTCCCTGCCATTTGTTGCAAGTTATCTAAGCCAAAGGAGAGTAAGATAATGCCGAAAAAGACGGTCATGACAAGTGCCGTTGCGGAAATACTGTCATGAAAAATATGTAGCCATTTCGGTAATTTCATATTATCTACAGAATCATTTTTGTCACCAAGTTTAGGCGCGAGCTTGACAGCAATCCAAGAAGCGATTTGTTGTTGGTGCCCAATAGAGAAACCTGCGCCACCAGTAACTGCTTGAGTTGGTTTATACATGATATTTGATGAAATACCCCAATATAGCGCCATTAATACCGCAGTATAAATGACCGTTTCCCACATTGAGGCACCAATAATCATATAGAATACAGCGACTAAACCTGCTTGTTGGAACATAATATGCCCCGTTAGCATAATAGTACGAATTCCTGTAATTCTACGGCATACGACCAATATGATATTTAAAAATAATGCAAGAATAACTGCGTAGCCAACCCACGCATAGTTATCCGCCATCGTTTGGATGGTAGCTTGCATACTAGTGTAAGGGTCAATCACTGCCCCTGTTAAATGATGATATTTTGATAATCCCTCAATTATTGGCTTGAAGTTTGTGACAAGAAAGCTAGCCCCTGCCTGTACAATCATAAAACCAACAATTGTTTTTATTGTTCCCTTGATGATTGTTGTTGTGTCTTTCTTCAATAGGATGTAGCCAATACAAGCAACAATACCAAGTAGGAAGGGGGCTTTAGAAAGGACCTGATTATTAAAACTTAGGAATAAGTTATAGAGTGTTTCCATCGTGACACCTCTGAATTTTTTCATTGTGTATATTGGTATGAAAGATCGCTGGATAAGACTTTCTCCACGAAATCTGGGGATAAGCATAGCAGTAAAAAAAGATTATAAAAGATTATATTTGATAATTTGTGAGCAATTTCACATTTTATATAAAGTCTGTAAATATTTAAATTAATTAAATTATTTTTTTATAACTTTATGAAAAAATAATTAATTTTTATATAATTAGATAATTGTAAGATCTAGGTCACAAATTTTAATTACGCTTATTGTGTTTTTGTTTTTGATTTTATATGATTATTTATGATTTGTTTTGCGTTGTTTTATAGGAGAATACAATGAGTAAAATTAATGAAATCACACGTGAAAGTTGGATCCTTTCTACTTTTCCTGAATGGGGAACATGGTTAAATGAAGAAATTGAAAATGAAGTTGTGCCAGAAGGGAACGTTGCTATGTGGTGGTTAGGTTGTGTCGGCGTATGGATAAAGACGCCTGGTGGCGCTAACATTTGTATGGATTTATGGTGTGGGAGAGGTAAATCAACTAAAAAAGTAAAAGATATGGTTCGTGGACACCAAATGGCAAATATGGCTGGTGTACGTAAATTACAGCCAAACTTACGTGCTCAACCTATGGTATTAGACCCTTTCTCAATTAATGAAGTGGATTTTATTCTTGCCTCACATTATCACAGCGATCATATTGATGTGAATGTTGCGGCTGCTATTGTCAATAATCCAGCATTAGAGCATGTGAAATTTGTGGGTCCATGGCACTGTGCGGAATTGTGGAAACAATGGGGGGTTCCAGAGGACCGAATTATTATTGTTAAACCTGGTGATGTTGTAAAATTAAAAGATGTGGAGATTCACGCATTAGACTCGTTTGATCGGACTTGTTTAGTGACATTACCCGTCGAAGGGGCAGAGAAACAAGGCGGGGAGTTACTAGGATTATGCCCCTCCGATGAAGAAATGGGACGTAAAACGGTCAATTATGTTTTTAAAACCCCAGGTGGGAATATTTATCATGGTGCTGATTCTCACTATTCTATTCAATTTGCTAAGCATGGAAAAGAATTTGATATTGATGTGGCATTAAATAATTATGGGGAAAACCCAGTCGGTATTGCGGATAAAATGACATCAGTCGATTTGTTACGTATGGCAGAATGCTTACGCTGTAAAGTGATTATTCCTGTTCATTACGACATTTGGACAAATTTCATGGCAAGTACCGATGAAATTTTACATCTTTGGCGTTTACGTAAGGATCGTTTGCAATATCAATTCCATCCTTTTATTTGGGAAGTGGGGGGGAAATACGTTTATCCACAAGATAAAGACTTGCTTGAATATCATCACCCTCGTGGGTTTGACGATTGTTTTGAACATGAGCCCAATATTCAGTTTAAGTCAATGCTTTAAGTGGTATTCTAGCCATGTAAGCCACGTAATTTTACGTGGCTTATTTGTTCATTATTGATAGAATAGTTTCTAAGCAACTTAAGGATATAAAAATAATGAACGAAAATTATCGCCATAGACAATTACTTACTTTGTTAGAAGAAAGGAAAGCGCTATCAACGCAAGATATTATTCGCTTATTGGATGTTTCACCTGCAACAGCAAGACGAGATATTACTAAATTAAATGAACAAGGACGCTTAAAAAAAGTACGTAATGGTGCAGAAGTCATTGAGAAAAAAGCATACGGTTCTCAACCGCTTGCCATCAACAATTCAAGTGAGAAAAAACGGATTGCTGAATTAGCGACTAAACTCTGTCAGGAGGGTGATAGTGTGATTCTCACATGTGGATCTACGATGCTTATGTTAGGGAACCGTCTTTGTGGGAAAAATGTACAAATCATGACAAATTTCTTACCATTAGCGAATTATCTCATTGAGCATGATCACAATGATGTGGTGATTATGGGAGGACAATACAATAAAAATCAAGCTATTATGTTGTCTTTAAATACCAGTGCAGAAACTAGTTACGCAGCGAATATCATGTTTACTAGTGGTAAAGGATTAACCGTGGATGGATTATATAAGACCGATATGTTAATTGCGAACTCTGAACAAAGAATGTTGCCACGTGTAGGGAAATTAGTTGTTTTATTGGATAGTTCAAAGCTCGGGAAACAAGCGGGTATGTTATTTGCGGAATTACACAATATCGATTTATTAATTACAGGGAAAGAAGCTGATGCTGAGATTATTTCAGCGTTAAAACGTCAAGGGCTAAATGTGCTTTTAGCATAAACTTAAAAGGTGTGGAATAATAATAGAAAGAAAGGCTACGCTTATCCACAAAGGCCGTTCTCTGTACTCGTTCTCAGAATGTTTATCACACATTACGGTCGCTTTCTGAGTGGTTGAAAATGAATAGTTAAAAGTCAATAGTATAGGCTGATAAGCTTCCATAGTGGTTAATTGAGATAACTGGCGTAAGCAAATTAGGTAAAAAATAAAAAAGATTGGAATTAAAACTTGATATTTTTATACAAAAAGCTATAATACGCCAATATTTCGGACGCGGGGTGGAGCAGCTTGGTAGCTCGTCGGGCTCATAACCCGAAGGCCGTCGGTTCAAATCCGGCCCCCGCAACCACTTTACAGACAGTTCAGTAAAGAAACCCCTAAATTATGGGGTTTTTTCGTATCTGAATGAGGAATTTTTATGTAAGGACTGAACATGCGAGTCCTTTTTTTACGTCTAAAATTTAAGATTGGCTTATTGGGTGTGTTGAAATTACCCATGAATAAGATCATTCTATGACAGATGTGTTTAAGTATTCTACATAGTGAGAGAGGTAATTTTGGCAACCTTAGAACAAAAGTTACAAGACTTGTTACAAAGCTCAGTAGAAGATTTAGGTTGTGAGCTTTGGGGCATTGAATGTCAGCGTGCTGGTCGCTATTTAACAGTGCGTTTATATATTGATAAAGAAGGTGGCGTTACAGTAGAAGATTGTGCTGATGTAAGTCGCCAGGTAAGTGCGGTTTTGGATGTGGAAGATCCGATTGCCGATAAATATAACCTTGAAGTGTCTTCACCAGGGTTAGATCGTGCGTTATTCACATTAGAGCAATATCAACGTTATATTGGACAAGAGATTGTCGTGCATTTACGTATTCCTGTTTTGGATCGTCGTAAATGGCAAGGTAAATTAGAAAAAATTGAGAATGATATGTTGACCCTAATTGTCGATGGGCAAGAACACGTTTTGGTATTTGGCAATATTCAAAAGGCCAATATTATTCCTAAATTCTAAAAGGAGCAAACAGAGCAATGAGTAAAGAACTTTTATTGGCTGCAGAAGCGGTATCAAATGAAAAATTATTACCACGTGAAAAGATTTTTGAAGCGTTAGAAAGTGCGCTTGCCCTTTCAACTAAAAAGAAATATGAGCAAGAAATTGATGTTCGTGTGGTGATTAACACAAAAACGGGGGAGTTTGATACCTTCCGTCGTTGGTTGGTTGTGGACGAAGTCACTAATCCGACCAAAGAAATCACCTTAGAAGCGGCACAATTTGACGATCCTAATATTCAGTTAGGCGATTATGTTGAAGATCAAATTGAATCAGTCGCGTTTGACCGTATCACCATGCAAACGGCACGTCAGGTGATTAGCACGAAAATTCGTGAGGCAGAACGAAATAAAGTCGTCGAGCAATTCCGTTCTCAAGAAGGTGAGATCGTGACGGGTACGGTGAAAAAAGTTAACCGTGACAATATTGTGTTGGATTTAGGTCAACAAGCTGAAGCGGTAATGTTACGTGAAGATATGCTGCCGCGTGAAAATTTCCGTCCGGGTGACCGTGTACGTGGTGTACTTTATAAAGTCAGCCCAGAAAGCAAAGGGGCGCAATTATTTGTTACCCGTGCGAAACCGGAAATGTTAATTGAATTATTCCGCATTGAAGTACCCGAAATTGGTGAAGAACTGATCGAAATTAAAAATGCGGCACGTGATCCAGGCTCTCGCGCCAAAATTGCGGTGAAAAGTAATGATAAGCGTATCGATCCTGTCGGTGCGTGCGTGGGGATGCGTGGTGCGCGTGTTCAAGCTATTACCAATGAGTTAGGTGGTGAGCGTGTGGATATCGTCCTTTGGGATGATAACCCAGCACAATTTGTGATCAATGCGATGGCGCCAGCAGATGTAAGCTCGATTGTAGTGGATGAAGATTCTCACTCAATGGATATTGCCGTTGAATCAGCTAATCTTGCTCAAGCGATTGGTCGTAATGGTCAAAATGTCCGTTTAGCGACGCAGTTAACAGGCTGGACATTAAATGTGATGACCACTGATGAGTTAAACCAAAAACATCAAGCAGAAGATAATAAGGTCTTGAAATTATTTATGAATGCATTAGAAATCGATGAAGATTTTGCGCATATCTTAATTGAAGAAGGTTTCTCGACATTAGAAGAATTGGCTTATGTTTCGGTAAGTGAATTAACCGCAATTGACGGCCTAGAAGATGAAGATTTGGTTGAAGAATTGCAAGCACGTGCTAAAAATGCGATTACTGCCGCAGCATTAGCAGAAGAAGAAGCGTTAAAACAAGCGCAGATTGAAGATCGTTTACTCGCACTAGAGGGGATGAATCGTCATATCGCATTGAAATTAGCCGAAAAACATATTACTACGCTGGAAGAACTTGCAGAACAAGGTGTTGATGATTTAGCGGATATTGAAGATTTGACCGCAGAGCAAGCCGCCGATTTTATTATGGCAGCACGTAATATCTGTTGGTTCAGTGAGTAATTGGAGGAGTTAAAAATGACAGAAGATGTAAAAAAAGCCGATGGGGCTGCCCCAAAAAAACTGAGTTTACAGCGTAGAACGAAAACCACTGTCAGTACGACGGCAGGCGGTAAAGCGAAAGAAGTGCAAGTCGAAGTCCGTAAAAAACGTACGGTGCCAACAGATGCAGCACAAAAAGCGGAAGAAGCAAGGTTGAAAGCAAAACAAGAAGCGGACAGATTAGCTGCAGAAAAAGCGAAGAAAGAAGCAGAAGAAAAAGCACGATTAGATGCTGAAAAAGCAAAACAGGCAAAAGCAGAAGAAGCGAAAAAAGCACAAGCTGTGACACCTTCAGCAAAAGCAGTTGATGCAGAGAAAGAAAAACGTCGTGCAGAGGAAGCCGAATTACGTCGTAAAGCGGATGAACTCGCCCGCCAAAAAGCAGAAGAGTTAGCCCGTAAGGCTGCGGAAGAAGCGAAACGCTATGCCGAATTAAGTGAAGAAGAGTCAGAAAGTGATAGTAGTGAAGACTATGCGGATTATCATTTAACCTCTACTTATGCACGTGAAGCGGAAGATGAAGAAGCGCGTCGTAAAGAAAACCGTAATCGTAGTGGTAAAAATAAGGTTGCTAAAGCGAAAAAAGGTGGTCGCGAAGAAGAAAGTTCAAAAACAGAACGTGAATCTAATCGCCGTAACCACCAAAAAGACGGTAAAGGTGGTAAAGGTAAGCAAGCGAAGAAAGGCAGTGCGTTACAACAAGCTTTTACCAAACCAGCACAAGCAGTGAACCGTGATGTGGTGATTGGGGAAACCATTACAGTAGCTGAGCTTGCCAATAAAATGGCTGTCAAGGCGACAGAAGTGATCAAAACCATGATGAAAATGGGCGCAATGGCGACCATTAACCAAGTGATTGATCAAGAAACGGCACAACTTGTGGCAGAAGAAATGGGCCACAAAGTGATCATTCGTAAAGAGAATGAACTTGAAGAATCGGTAATGAGCGATCGTGATGTCGATGCAGAATTAGTGACACGCGCACCAGTAGTGACCATCATGGGTCACGTTGACCATGGTAAAACCTCATTACTTGACTACATTCGTAAAGCGAAAGTCGCTTCTGGTGAAGCGGGTGGGATTACGCAACATATCGGTGCATACCATGTGCAAACCGATGATGGCAAAATGATCACTTTCTTAGATACACCGGGACACGCTGCTTTTACCTCTATGCGTGCACGTGGTGCGAAAGCAACGGATATCGTGGTGCTTGTGGTTGCAGCAGATGATGGCGTGATGCCACAAACCATTGAGGCAATTCAACATGCTAAAGCGGCAGGTGTACCGATTGTTGTAGCCGTCAACAAAATTGATAAACCAGAAGCGAACCCAGAACGTGTTGAAACAGAATTACTACAACACGAAGTCGTCGCAGAAAAATTCGGTGGTGAGACACAGTTTGTGTACGTTTCAGCGAAGAAAGGGACGGGTGTGGACGAGTTGCTTGAAGCGATCTTATTACAATCTGAAGTGCTTGAACTTACTGCGGTCAAAGACGGTATGGCAACAGGGGTTGTGATTGAATCTTATCTGGATAAAGGACGGGGTCCAGTAGCAACAATTCTTGTTCAAACCGGTACATTACACCGTGGTGATATTGTCCTGTGTGGGTTTGAATATGGTCGTGTGCGTGCAATGCGTAACGAAAATGGTAAAGATGTGGCAAGTGCGGGCCCATCAATCCCAGTTGAAGTATTAGGGCTTTCGGGCGTGCCAGCAGCGGGTGATGAAGCAACGGTTGTGCGTGATGAGAAAAAAGCACGTGAAGTGGCGTTATACCGTCAAGGTAAATTCCGTGAGGTGAAATTAGCGCGTCAACAAAAAGCGAAATTGGAAAATATGTTTACCAATATGGCGGAAGGTGATGTGGCTGAATTGAACGTGATTGTGAAAGCGGACGTACAAGGTTCTGTGGAAGCAATTTGCCAGTCATTAAATGAACTTTCTACGGCTGAAGTGAAAGTGAAAGTAGTGGGTTCTGGTGTCGGTGGTATCACGGAAACGGATGCAACCTTAGCCGCGGCATCGAATGCGATTGTACTAGGCTTTAACGTACGTGCCGATGCCTCTGCTCGCCGTATTATCGAATCAGAAAACATTGATTTACGTTACTACTCAATCATTTATGAGTTATTAAATGAAATCAAAGCTGCGATGAGCGGTATGTTACAACCTGAATTCAAACAAGAAATCATCGGTCTTGCAGAAGTGCGTGATGTCTTCCGCCATCCGAAATTTGGTGCAATCGCAGGTTGTATGGTGACCGAAGGTATTGTCAAACGTAACAACCCAATCCGTGTCTTACGTGATAACGTGGTTATTTTTGAGGGCGAACTTGAATCATTACGTCGCTTTAAAGATGATGTGGCAGAAGTCCGTAACGGTATGGAATGTGGTATCGGCGTGAAGAACTACAACGATGTGAAAGTAGGCGACCAAATCGAGGTATTTGAAGTGGTTGAGATCAAACGTTCGATCTAATGATTGATGCAAAATGAAACATGCGGAGAGCTTAATGCTCTCCGCTTTTTTATGCTAATTAAGGAGAGAAAATTTTTAAAAAATGACCGCACTTCAGGCTCATTAACGGATAAAGAATGTAGGGGCAAAACTGACATTTTCCCCACTATTTACAAATAAATCCGTCCTGTTGTCCGAAACAGACTGCTTGTAAACCGATATAAGCAGGTACGGCTAAAATGCCTGTTGAAACATCCGCAATTGCGGCAAAAGGAGTGAGTAGTAGTGTGCCTGCACTTATGTTTTGACTAGCAGGGAGATGTTCAATCTCAGTATGTATTTCTACGGTTTCAGAGAATGGATATTGATTTTTCGCGGCATAGTTTGTGCCAGCTTTTGGCAAATAACGCTGACCAACCAAATCAATCTCACGATACCAAATTTGCTTTTCTCGATTTAATTTTTCTAAATCAATTTTGGGTTTATATTGCTTAATCATGTCGTAGAAGCCAGATTTATAGGCAAGATTTTTAAAGCCGAGATCATGGGCGGTTTTCAATTGCTGTTTGCTCAATTTACGCAGATCTAAGGCTAAATAAAGGTGAGTGGTAATTTCATTCGGTTTTTCTTTGGTACTATTGACAATCCCCATCTGTGAGTACAGATATTGTTTGAAAGGTAAGTGGGCTAGTTTGGCAATAAGTTGTTTCTCTTTCGGTTTCTGTTCTTCTAATACATAATGGTACTTTTCGCCGAATACCGCAATTTTTTTATCTGCGGTTAGAGCAAAGAAATAAAGATTATCTTTTTCCACACTAAAACGTACCCTTTCAGGTTCTTCATTTCTGTCATGCAATGCTTCCAGCATTCCGCCCTGACAACCAATCAATAGCAAGTACGATAATAAAACCAAGAAATAAGGTTTGGAAAAATGCATAATGCCTCCTGATTGATTTCGAAACGCTTTCATACCATAAACATTTTGCTCTAAATAAGCAATCTTGGCACTGAATGTTTTCTGTTGGTCGAAATATTAAAAAATAGGGTACAACAATTAAATAAAATTATTTGGATTGTTCAGTTATCTGTATTAAAAATGCAGGATTTATGCCAAAATACATCTCTTTATTTTGAATAGGATAAGGAAAGCGAATGGCAAGAGAATTTAAACGTAGTGATCGTGTTGCGCAAGAAATTCAAAAAGAAATTGCGGTGATTCTACAACGTGAAGTCAAAGATCCTCGTATTGGCATGGTGACTGTTTCTGATGTAGAAGTGTCCAGTGATCTCGCCTATGCAAAGGTGTTTGTGACGTTCTTATTTGATAATGATGAAGCGGCGATTGAGTCGGGTATGAAAGGTTTGGAAAAAGCGTCACCTTATATTCGTAGTTTATTAGGTAAAGCAATGCGTTTACGTATTGTGCCTGAAATTCGTTTTATTTATGACCGCTCTTTAATTGAAGGGATGCGTATGTCTAATTTAGTCAGCAATGTGATTCGTGAAGATAAAGCTCGCCATGTTGATGACGAAGATGTGGTATCTGAGGAAAAATAATGTCAAGACCTCGTAAACGCGGACGTGATATTGATGGCGTTTTTTTGCTCGATAAACCACAAGGAATGAGCTCAAATGACATTATGCAAAAGGTCAAACGTGTGTTCCAAGCCAACAAAGCGGGGCATACCGGTGCATTAGATCCCTTAGCTACGGGGATGTTACCAATTTGTTTAGGGGAAGCGACGAAATTTTCCCAGTTTTTGTTGGATGCGGATAAACGTTATCAAGTCACCGCAAAATTAGGGGAGCGTACCGATACATCGGATGCAGAAGGGCAAGTGGTTGAAACCCGAATAGTAAATGTATCGGAGCAAGATATTCTGGCGGCATTACCACATTTTCGTGGTGAGTTAATGCAGGTGCCGACCATGTTTTCTGCGTTAAAACATCAAGGTAAACCATTATACGAATATGCAAGAGCGGGAATAACAGTTGAGCGAGAGGCACGACCTATTACCATTTTTGAATTAAATTTCATTGCATATGATGCCCCTTATTTAACCCTTGAGGTACATTGCTCAAAAGGTACTTATATCCGAACTCTGATTGATGATTTAGGTGAATATTTGGGCTGTGGTGCGCATGTGACGGTATTACGTCGTACGGCGGTGGCCAATTACCCTGTAGAGGCGATGATGGATTGGGAACGCTTGCAGGCCTTAGCTGAACAGCAAGATCTGGCTTTGTTAGATCAGTATTTATTACCGACCGACAGTGCGGTCTCCGCATTACCTGCATTGCATTTAAATCAGGAACAAAGTCAAGCCATTGGTTTTGGTCAACGTGTCAAGTTTGACAATCCAACTCAGCTGACTGGACAAGTACGCTTATTTTCTGCTACACAACAATTCTTGGGGGTGGGACGAGTGGATGAGGGCAATGTCATTCATCCTCAGCGTTTAATCTCGCAAAAGCAATAAAGTCATCAATAAAGAAAATCCACCGACTGTATTATTGTGAAGTGCGGTGGATTTTTTTATTTATTTTTAGCTATGAGTGTTTATTTCACCGTCACACGGGCAAACTTACGTTTCCCCACTTGATAAACGGCCGTGCCTGCAGTAACGATTAATTTCGCATCTTCGACTTTTTCACCGTCAATTTTCACTCCACCTTGTTGCACCATACGGTTAGCTTCAGAGGTGGAGGCCACTAAACCGGCTTCTTTTAATAAGTTTGCTAAACCGATTTCAGCGTCAAAGGTAAATTCAGGCATTTCATCAGGTATCGCGCCTTTTTGGAAACGATTAATAAATTCTTGTTCTGCGGCTTCAGCATCGGCATCAGAATGGAAACGGGCAATGATTTCTTTGGCAAGTAACACTTTGATATCACGTGGGTTACGACCGTTTTCGACATCCTGTTTTAACTGTGCAATTTCAGTTAATGGACGGAATGAAAGCAAGTTGTACCAATCCCACATTAACTCATCAGAAATCGACATCACTTTACCGAACATTTCGCTTGGGCTTTCCGCAACACCAATGTAATTACCCAGTGATTTCGACATTTTTTTCTCACCATCTAATCCGACTAACAATGGCAAGGTGATAGCGACTTGTGGTTTTTGGCCGGCTGATTTTTGTAATTCACGCCCTACTAATAAATTGAATTTTTGGTCTGTCCCCCCTAATTCAATATCAGCATCTAAGGCCACAGAATCATAACCTTGTAATAAAGGATAAATAAATTCGTGAATCGCGATAGGTTGATTATGACTAAAACGTTTTTTGAAATCATCACGTTCTAACATACGAGCAACCGTATAATTTGAGGTTAAACGAATCATGCCTTCTGTACCTAATTCACCTAACCAGCTTGAGTTAAATACAATACGGGTTTTTTGTGGATCTAAAATTTTATAGATTTGTTGCTTGTAGGTTTCGGCATTGCGTAAGACATCGTCACGGCTGAGTGGTGGTCGAGTGGTATTCTTGCCGGAAGGATCACCAACCATCCCGGTAAAGTCACCAATTAAGAAAATGACTTCGTGGCCGAACTGCTGAAATTGACGTAATTTATTTAATACAACGGTATGACCAAGATGAATGTCTGGTGCAGTAGGGTCAGCACCCAACTTTACGCGCAAAGGGCGATTTTCCTTTAATTTTTCAATTAAGTCTGCTTCTGAAAGAATTTCATCTACACCACGTTTAAGTTCAGCAAGAACCGTATTGATATCCGTCATTCTAATGTCCTGTTTTATTTTGACTAAAACTCTACATTATAGTGATTATTCATTAAATGAAAAGGCTCGAGCTGGCTTTATTTGGGATTTTTCGTAATTGAAAAAGAGGTTTTTTCGTGATTCTTTTACTTCGAATAGCGACTAGCCAGTAGAATAAAAAGCAGAACGTGATTTTTAAAAATTTTGCATAAAAAAAACGCCTCTTTGTGGGGGAGGAGGCGTTCAAATGTTGGAGTGATTATCTATTGTTGTTCGAATGACTTGAATGATAATAGTTCTCAAAATTGTTGTCAATAGATTTAATGAAAATAATTCTCAATAAATGAATTGGGTTATTTTTTACCGATATAAGGGACGCAATGAGTGAGGGAAAGTGCGGTCGGTTTTTTATCATAAAAACCAAATTGACCTGCATAGGCATACACTTCTACACCTTCTCGCATCGCCTCTTGTAACAGTTTATCGTATTCAGGATCAATGTATTCTGCCACTTTAAAACAATCAAAACCATTGTGTAAGCCCGCAAAAAAGACCACAGCACGGTGTCCTTGTTTTTTCATGGTGATTAATTCTCGCAAGTGTTTTTGACCACGGGTGGTCACCGCGTCAGGAAACATACCAATCGTATTTTTTACTAAAGTGACGGATTTAACTTCTAAATAACAATCTGGTAGTCCCTCTGCTTTTAATAAAAAATCAATTCGGCTATTTTCTTCACCGTATTTAACTTCTGGTAGGATCTGTTCATACATTGCTAATTCTTTAATCTGTTTGTGTTGTAATGCTTCTAAGGTGAGTTGGTTAGAACGATGAGTATTAATGCAAACGATATTGCCATTTTTTAGCTCAGTTAATTCCCAAGAATGCGGGTATTTACGTGTTTGACTATCGGAATGTGAATACCAAACAATATCGCCTGCTTCACCACAGCCTGTCATCGCGCCTGTATTGGCACAGTGAATAGTTAATATTTCGCCATTATCAAGTTGTATATCAGCGAGAAAACGTTTGTAGCGACGAATGAGTGTCGCAGATTGAAGCGGGGGAAGTTGCATAAAATTTCTTAGTACGTAGTCATGTAGAGTGTCGAAAGATATCAGATGCTATGCCATTGTCAAGCCACTTACACATAGCGGTGCTACCAGAAGTTAGGTTTGAATTAGAAAATTTTGAGAGTCAATGAGAAGTAGAGGCTAAATAATGTGGTCACGCAGTCCAGATAATACCTTTTGGCAGAGAGGTTTTCCCCATAATCCACTGTTTTCCTCTATTTGGTATGGGATACATTCTTAAATCATCTTCTTTTTTGTTCATAATTGAAAAGACTTCTTTAATACAGTCTTCTAATAAAACGAGGGCAGCCCCAAATTTTATGCTTTGAGTTAAAAACGGTCAGCATGAGGCTTGGCTTTAAATGTTTTGTTGCGGATGCAGTTTGAATGTAAAGATGTGAATGGTTGGTATGGGGATATTTTTCAGACGGCCCTGCTCGGAGATAAGTGAGATAAGTAAGGACCGGTGGTTGTTTTTGCCGGTAAGGTCGTCTGAAAATGAACAGGTACTGGTTTTAGCGGTGGGCCTCAATAATGCGGTTGCGCAGCCAGCGGGCGGCAGGCGCAATTTCTCCCGACAGCATGCCGATTTCTCCGATAGCCGAATCTTTCAGCACATCGGCCGCTGCTCCATGCAGCCATACACCACCGCGCACGGCTTGTTCAGTATCAATACCTTGTGCTAGCAGGCTGCCGATGATGCCACTCAACACATCGCCGCTCCCCGCCGTTGCCAAACCCGCATTACCGCTTAAGTTGGTATAGAGGCTGCCGTCGGGGCTGCATACTAATGTGTGGTGGCCTTTGAGGACGGTGTAAGCGTGAAACAAGCTGCTGATTTGTGTGGCCGCAGCTGTGCGGTTGGCCTGTATTTCTGCGGAAGATACACCGAGCAGGCGGGCGGCTTCGGCGAAGTGAGGGGTAAGCACCAATGTCGGGTAATCGCGTGCCAATGCGGCTAAATTGGCGTAGCGGGAAAGCAAGGTAAGGGCGTCGGCATCCAACAGCACGGGGACTTCGCGGTTTGCCGAGGTAAGCTGCGTATAGAGTAGGGTAAGTGCTTCCTTGCACAGTCCCATGCCACAACCGATTGCCCACGCGGTAATGTCGTTGCGCAGTTGCAAAGAGGCGGCGGTGGAAAGCATGATTTCGGGGCGTTCGGGAATCACGGGTAGTGGCAGTGCCGGTTGGTTGAATCCTGCCCACACTTTGCCGCAGCCGTTGTAAATGGCCGCGGTGGCCGCCAGAATAACGGCACCGCTCATGCCTGCCGTGCCGCCGATAACGGCCAGCGTGCCGTGTGTGCCTTTGTGGCTTTGCGGGTCGCGCGGTGCGAAAACTTGCCCGAACTGTGCGGCGGTCTGAATCTGCGTGTTGAGGCGGTGGCTAGTGTAGTGGCTTGAAAACATGATGATACCCCTGTGTAAATCTATTGCAATGTTGTTCAGAACGTAGGATGGGCTAAAGCCCATCCTAGATCTTCTTTTCTTCCCTTTGTTTGAATGAGGGAATGATAAAAGAATAATTTGCATTTTTTAAAATGCAAATAGGTTGCTACATCATTTTCAGCAAGGCCGTCTAACATTTCTGTAATGAACCCGCCAAAATAGTGGCGAGCTTTCTTCTTGCCCCAGAGTTCCGCAGGCATCCCCATAGTATCACCTAATGCTTGCCCAAATAAGGCACCTATAACTTTATCTCGTAACATATACTTTTTTACACCTCATTTATCATGTAATGGGTGTAAATGTGGCATATATGCTTTCTTTGTTAAAGGATGTGTTTTAAATCCTCCGTGATGGCTGAGATATCGATATTTTCCAAGTCAATAAATAGCGCATAGCTGTAATTGACAGATGAAGGGATATACGGGGTTTTCATCTCTTTACTTAATGAGAAAGCTTTTCGGACTTTTTTATTAATATCTGTTCTTGAATCATTTAAAATGCCACGAAAATCTTCTGCCTCTCATTCTGCTTTAAATAAGTGATAAATCGAACTATAAAGTGCTTTGGGATATTGTATAATTTCTATACGTAATTCTCTTGCACGGGGTTATATGAATGGAATCCTTTCTCTTGATTAAAAGGACTATAAAGTTGTTTATGGGAATTGAGTTGATCTTGTGAAATAGGTAATTTGGCACGTTGTGTAAATTTCCCTAAATCATGTATTAATGCAGCAAATGCCACTCTACAGGATGGAAATAATAAGTTAGTCATGATTTATTTCTCTTATTGGATAAATTTCTTCAAGCATATCAGAGGAGGTCATTATCGTGTATTTTTTACACATTTGTAAGGATGTGTAATTTTTGTAATTTATAAGATAAATTACAATTACCCAACTCACCTTTTTGAATAATCAAGAAAAAGTTTTTGCAACTTTAAAACAATAAATGATACATTGAGACGGTTTGACGTATTGTCATCTTTTAGGGGAGTAACGGGGTTACTCAAACTTATCATCAATCAATTTGAAGGAAACATTATGTTAATTGGTGTACCTAGAGAAGTGCTTGATAATGAAAGTCGTGTGGCGGCAACGCCAAAAACGGTACAACAAATCTTAAAGCTAGGTTTTGAGGTCATTGTTGAACGTAATGCCGGTTTTAAAGCGAGCTTTGAAGATCAAGCATTTGTAGAAGCAGGCGCAAGAATTGGCTCCGAGCAGGAAGTATGGCAAGCGGAGATTATTTTTAAAGTGAATGCGCCAACTGACGCTGAAATTGCGTTAATGCAAGAAGGCGCAACTTTAGTGAGCTTTATCTGGCCTGCACAAAATCCTGATTTAATGGAAAAATTGTCAGCGAAGAAAATCAATGTGCTAGCTATGGATGCGGTGCCACGTATTTCTCGTGCACAATCCTTAGATGCATTAAGTTCAATGGCAAATATCGCTGGCTATCGTGCTGTAGTCGAAGCGGCTCATGAGTTTGGGAGTTTCTTTACTGGGCAAATTACAGCAGCAGGTAAGGTACCACCGGCTAAAGTCCTTGTGATTGGTGCGGGGGTAGCGGGTTTAGCGGCGATTGGTGCGGCAAATAGTTTAGGTGCAATCGTGCGTGCCTTTGACTCTCGTCCTGAAGTGAAAGAACAGGTCGAAAGTATGGGGGCAAGTTTCCTTGAAATTGATTTCCAAGAGGAAGGTGGCAGTGGCGATGGCTATGCGAAAGTGATGTCGGAAGAGTTCAATCGCCGTGCTCTTGCGCTTTATGCAGAGCAAGCAAAAGAGGTGGATATTATTATTACCACCGCATTAATTCCAGGTAAACCTGCGCCACGTTTAATTACTCAAGAAATGGTCGCGTCTATGAAACCAGGTTCGGTGATCGTGGATTTGGCTGCAGCGACAGGCGGTAACTGTGAACTCACTCAAGCTGGTGAAGTAGTAGTGACCGATAATCAAGTTAAAATTATTGGTTATACGGATTTACCGAGTCGTTTACCGACACAATCTTCTCAGCTTTATGGTACAAACCTTGTCAACTTACTTAAACTTTTATGTAAAGAAAAAGACGGTAACATCAATATTGATTTTGAGGATGTGGTGTTACGTGGTGTGACAGTGATTCGCGAAGGTGAAGTTACTTGGCCTGCACCACCGATTCAGGTGTCTGCCCAGCCACAAAAAGCAAAAGCGGCACCAGTGGAGAAAAAAGAAGCAAAACCAGCTGATCCGCGTAAAAAATATGGGGCAATGGCCGTCGCTGCGGTGTTATTTATGGCATTAGCTTCGGTGGCTCCTGCGGCATTTTTATCGCACTTTACCGTGTTCGTCTTGGCTTGTGTGGTGGGATACTATGTGGTGTGGAATGTGAGTCATGCATTACATACTCCATTAATGGCGGTCACCAACGCAATTTCAGGCATTATTATTGTAGGTGCCTTATTACAAATTGCGCAGGGTAACTTCTTTATTAGTATTCTGGCATTTATTGCCATTTTAGTCGCAAGTATCAATATTTTCGGGGGCTTTAAAGTGACCCAGAGAATGCTTGCCATGTTTAGAAAAGATTAAGGAGTAAGCAATGTCTGAAGGTTTAGTACAAGCTGCTTATATCGTCGCAGCGTTACTTTTCATTATGAGCTTAGCAGGTCTGTCTAAACATGAAACTGCAAAAGCGGGTTGCTGGTATGGGATTGTGGGGATGACCATTGCGTTGATTGCAACCATTTTGGGTCCACAATCAGAAGGGACAATTTGGATTCTGCTTGCCATGGCAATTGGTGCGGTGATTGGGATCAAACGCGCTTTGAAAGTTGAAATGACCGAAATGCCAGAGCTTGTCGCCATTTTACATAGCTTTGTGGGCTTAGCAGCGGTATTAGTCGGCTTTAATAGCTATGGTTTGCACCACGAAGCGGTAATGCCTGCGAATTTAGATGCAGTAGCACAAGCGGCATTTTTAGCTGAGCAAAGAGTGTTAAGTAATATCCATAATGTGGAAGTCTTCCTCGGGATCTTTATCGGTGCGGTCACATTCACCGGATCAGTAGTCGCATTTGGTAAATTACGTGGCATTATTAATTCAAAAGCACTCACTTTGCCACATCGTCATAAATTAAATTTAGCGGCTATTTTAGTGTCTGCGTTATTAATGGTGGCTTTCTTAAATAGCCCCGATAATATCTTCCCTGTGTTATTAATGACCGCCATTGCGCTTGCATTCGGTTGGCATTTAGTGGCTTCGATTGGGGGTGCAGATATGCCGGTGGTCGTGTCGATGCTTAACTCTTATTCTGGTTGGGCAGCCGCGGCAGCGGGCTTTATGTTAAGCAATGACTTATTGATTGTAACCGGGGCATTAGTAGGGTCATCCGGTGCAATTCTTTCTTACATTATGTGTAAAGCCATGAACCGTTCATTTATTAGCGTGATTGCAGGTGGATTTGGTAATGATCCTGTGGCAAGCAGTGATGAAGAACAAGGTGAGCACCGTGAAACGAGTGCGGAAGAGGTAGCAGAATTACTCAAAAATTCAAGCACTGTGATTATTACACCGGGATACGGTATGGCGGTAGCACAAGCCCAATATCCTGTAGCGGAAATTACGCAAAAATTGCGTGAGCGTGGTGTGAATGTCCGTTTTGGTATTCATCCAGTGGCAGGGCGATTGCCAGGTCATATGAACGTCTTATTGGCAGAAGCTAAAGTGCCTTATGATATCGTATTAGAAATGGATGAAATCAATGAGGATTTTGCGGATACCGATACGGTTTTAGTCATTGGCGCTAATGATACGGTTAACCCTGCGGCGATGGACGATCCAAACAGTCCAATCGCGGGTATGCCAGTGTTAGAGGTATGGAAAGCACAAAATGTGATTGTGTTTAAACGTTCAATGAATACCGGTTATGCCGGGGTACAGAATCCATTGTTCTTTAAAGACAACACCCAAATGCTATTTGGTGATGCTAAAGAGCGTGTGGACGATATTTTGAAAGCACTGTAATGGAGCAAAGAAGGGAATGTAAAACATTCCCTTTTTTATCTTAATCCATGCCTTGTTTTCAAAATTTTTTTAAAATAGATCGCGCTTTTAACACCTGACAAAAATGCGGTCTGTTGTGTTATTTTTTTGAGTGATTGTATGAACGCGCCGATAATTGAAGCCCATCCTTTTCCACCTATTTTCCCACCACATGCTAGAGTCATGATGATGGGGACCTTTCCGCCAAAAGAAGACAAACGCTGTATGCATTTTCATTATCCCAATTTTCAAAATGATATGTGGCGAATTTATGGTCTCATCTTTTTTCATGATGCGCAGTATTTTCAAGTGCCGAATGAAAAGCGTTTTGATCCAGTAAAAATAGAACGTTTTCTGCGTGAAAAAGGGATCGCGTTGTGTTCTACGGTACAACGGGCAATCCGTGAAAAAGATAATGCTTCGGATAAGTTTTTAACGATTGTGCAACCGGTGGATCTAGCGTTGGCATTACAACAAGTCCCATCGTGCCGTTGGTTATTTACAACGGGCGGGAAAGCCACTGAAACGATTTTGAGTTTATTAAATGAGAAAGTCCGTCTGCCACAAACCAATCAATCGGTTGCGTGTTATTATGCTGGGCGAGAATTGACGTTATATCGCTTACCCTCAACCTCGCGAGCCTATCCAATGAGTTTACAAAATAAGGTAAAATCTTACCGCACTTTCTTTGAACAAGCGGGGATCTTACCTTAAATAACGAAAATAATTCATCGTCAATAATCCTAATCTTTGCTAAGATGGTTATCATTACGATGAATGACTTTTACGACTGATTAAGGAAACGCGATGCATTGCCCTTTTTGCTCTACAGAAGAAACAAAAGTGATTGATAGTCGTTTGGTATCAGATGGCTATCAAGTGAAACGTCGTCGTGAATGTGGAAACTGCCATGAGCGCTTTACCACCTTTGAAACGGCGGAGTTAATTATTCCTAAAGTCATTAAAAATGACGGGACACGAGAACCGTTTAACGAAGAAAAATTACGTCGTGGTATTCATCACGCGCTAGAAAAACGACCTGTGAGTGAAAATGATGTGGAAAAGGCGATTAGTTATATTATTCATCGCTTACGAACCACTGGCGAACGTGAGATACCCAGTAAATTGGTCGGTACATTAGTGATGGAAGAACTGAAAAAATTGGATAAAGTGGCGTATATTCGTTTTGCCTCTGTGTATTTAAGTTTTGACGATATTAACCAATTTAGTAAAGAAATCGAGAAATTAAGGGATTCATGATGACCTTTACAGCACAAGATGTTGTGTATATGCAAATGGCATTAGAGTTAGCGGAGAAAGGACAATTTACCACTACGCCTAATCCCTCAGTAGGCTGTGTATTAGTGAAAGATGGCAAGATTGTGGGGCGAGGCTTTCATTTTAAGGCGGGGGAACCGCATGCGGAAGTGATGGCATTGCGGGAAGCGGGAGAGGCTGCACGCGGCGCAACCGCTTATGTAACTTTAGAACCTTGTTCACACTTCGGTCGTACTCCGCCGTGTGCGAAAGGGTTAATTGAGGCTGGCGTAGTGAAAGTGATCAGTGCGATGTGTGATCCCAACCCGCAAGTCGCTGGCAGTGGTTTAAAAATGTTGGCGGATATGGGGATCGAAAGTGCGGTCGGCTTATTGGAAGAAAAAGCAGAGTGGCTTAATCGTGGCTTTCTCAAGCGTATGCGTACTGGAAAACCTTATGTTCAGCTTAAAATGGCAATGAGTTTAGACGGCAGAACAGCCATGGCAAGTGGAGAGAGTAAATGGATTACGGGTGCGCTTGCTCGCGCCGATGTGCAAGCAGAACGCGCCAAAGCCTCAGCTATTTTGTCCACCAGTGCAACAGTGCTTGCAGATGATCCGTTATTAAATGTACGTTGGCAACAATTACCTGAAAAGGTCAAAGCAGAGTATGCACTAGAAAATGTCCGTCAGCCCGTACGCGTGATTTTAGATTCACAGCATAGTGTCCAACCAACACATCGATTATTTCAATGCTCTTCCCCCGTTTGGCTAGTTAGTCAAATGCCCCGTTCGCTGATAGGTTTTCCCTCTTATTGTGAACATATCCAACTTGCCCCTTCTCGCGCGTATTTATCGGATCTGATGACAGAATTAGGACAGCGTCAGATTAATACGCTGTGGATTGAAGCGGGGGCGACTTTAGCCGGTGCCTTAATTGAAGCAAAATTAGTGGATGAATTGATCATTTATATTGCGCCAAAATTATTAGGTGATGAGGCGAGAGGATTATGTAAATTACCTCATTTAACACGATTAGCGGATGCGAGTGTCTGGCAATTACATTCCATTGAGAAAATGGGGGAGGATATGAAAGCCATTTACCATCCAAGAATGACGGAGCCAACATGTTAAAAAAACTTTTTCATTCAGTGATTATTGGGTTAGTGTGTGCGGCGGTTATTCTGATTTTCTCTCAATTTAATCATTTTACCTTCTTGCAAGCGAAAGAACCGATGAGTTTTAAAGAAGCAGTACGCATTGCCTCACCAGCTGTGGTGAATGTGTATAATCGTTCTTTTTCAGCCAATGGTGCGGAGCAGTTAGAAGTGGGTAACTTAGGTTCTGGCGTGATTATGTCAAAAGATGGTTATATTTTGACAAATAAACATGTTATACAAAACGCTGATCAAATTGTGGTTGCCTTTCAGAATGGACAACTCTTTGATGCCAGTTTAATTGGTTCTGACAGTTTAACCGATCTTGCGGTGCTGAAAATTCGTGCGGATAATTTATCGACAATTCCGCAAAATCCACATCGACAAATTCATGTAGGGGATATTGCTTTGGCAATTGGTAACCCTTACAACTTAGGACAAAGTGTGTCACAGGGCATTATTAGTGCAGTTGGGCGTAATGCGGTGGGGGATGCGGTAGGTCGGCAGAACTTTATTCAAACCGATGCATCGGTTAATCGTGGTAATTCTGGGGGCGCATTAATTAATTCACTCGGGGAACTTATTGGTATCAATACGTTAAGTATTGGCAAAACATCTAGTGAAATTGCCGAGGGCTTAAATTTTGCCATTCCTATTGAATTGGCCAATGATGTGATGAAAAAAATCATCCGTGATGGGCGCGTAATTCGGGGTTATTTTGGTGTGCAAAGTGACATTTTTTTTAATAACGGTCAAGGGGCAAACGTTGAAAAAGGTATTCTGATTACCAATGTTAATCCTGAAGGACCTGCAGGTAAAGCAGGGGTGAAAGCGGGGGATATCATTTTAAAAGTCGGGGATGTTGATGCCATTTCGCCTGCACAAATGATGCAAGTGATCAGTAATACGCGACCGAATACTCAATTAAAAGTAGTGATTTCTCGCTTAGGAAAAATTATTGAACTTCCTGTGATCATCGAAGAATATCCGTTAAATTAAGAAGTAGAGTGGTTGTGCAATCCATTATGAAGGTAAGTCATTTTTTTGCTTGTTTAGATCGCTTACGTTTGATTCAACGTTGGTCTTTGATGCGTAATATTGAAAAGGAAAATTTAGCTGAACACAGTTTACAAGTTGCCTTTGTCGCGCATGCCTTAGCTATTATTAAAAATAAATTTTATCAAAGTCATTTAAATCCCGATCGTATTGCTGTGATGGCGATGTATCATGATACGTCTGAAATTTTCACGGGCGATTTACCTACCCCAATCAAATATTTCAACCCTAAAATTACGCAAGCGTATAAAGAAATTGAAAATGCGGCAGAGGCCCATTTATTGGCGCTATTGCCCAAGGAATTACAAACCGACTTTGCCCCTTATCTCGATTCTACGCAGTTTTCTGCGCAAGAAAAGCATATCGTCAAACAGGCGGATCTGATTTGTGCTTATGTCAAAGCCCAATTTGAATTAGAAAATGGTAACCAAGAATTTAAAGCGGCAAAAGCCCGTTTAGAAACCTTAATGCATGAATGGCAGAGTGAAGAAATGGCTTATTTTATTGAGGTATTCATTCCAAGTTTTGGTAAATCGGTTGATGAAATTACGCTTTAATTTGTAGGGTGAGAGGGATGTTTTTCTATATGGAATGGTCGTTAAAAAGTAGCTTAAGGTATTTATAGTACAAGGCATTCAGCCAATTTTTTGAGAATGAATTTTGTTTGGAGCACAAAATAAGCAACGTGGTATTCAAAATAATATTCAACATTACAACGCTGTTTTGCAAAAATAAAATATTTATCTGCCAGGAATACTTAAATCCAACAGATAGCGAGTATGATTGCCTAGAAAGAGAAAACGATAATCAATTAGCGATCAAATATATATGTTTTATTGAAATAATCCAAAGATATATTCAAAAAACTAAATTCTTTTTAAAGCAATCTTTTGAAGTAAAAATAGGTATTAAATGGATACGACCTTCTTTACTTGAGTGTTTTTATGGATACCAATTTATAAAAAGTGATTGATCATCAAATCGACAGAATGGAAAGGGTGTTATTATCAGGTTATGTTGAATTAACTATGTAAAAAAAGACTATATAAGCTGAATCTTGTTAAGGACTTTTTAAATAAAAAGAGTTGCTAATTATATTGGGTAAATATAATTAGCAACTGCGTTTTTTCTATGCGATATATTGGATTAGTCATTTTATTTGAATCTATTTTAAGTATAACTAAACAGACTCAAACATAGATGAATATTTAATACCAAATATGTTATTTCCTCTCTTATTCATTTTCATGATTGAACTTTTTGAATTCCGCTATGATTCTTTCCGTTGAAATCATATCATCAGGCACTCTTCCTTGCATGTTATTTTCAATAATGTATTTTTGCAAATCATAATCTTGTAATAAAACCCATTCTTCAGTATTAAAATTTGATCTATGTGATTTTACTAGTGGAAAATGATAATTTGAGAGTACGCCATAGATTTTACGTCGTTCTTTTCTTGGCAACTCTAAACATTCCCAGGCAAAAAATTCATTGTCGTTCCATCCTCGTCTGAAAGTAAAATTAATTTTACCATTATTATATAGTAGCCAACTATCACCGGGTTCAAATAAGGGGACTTTTTTATGAATATAAACTTGTTCATTTACACAATGTAGATTTATTCTATTTAGAATGACGCAATCTTTTTTTCTGATGACGAGTTTGCATAATTTTATTGTATTTTCGAGATCCCATATGTGATCGCCATCAATTTTTATAATCCATTCATTTTGAGGTAATTTACTCCAAACAAAATTGTAATAAGTATCTAATCTACTATTAATATCTATATTATCTTCTTTATACTTTTTATCATTTGCAGGTATAAGATAATGAGGATATTCTGCGGGAATAAATTGAGGATATTTTTTACAAAATTCTAAAATATATTCTTTTGTACCATCAGTACAAGAGTTAAAACCGATAACGCCACCTTTCAATATAGGTAAAATACTATGCAAGCAAGCATCAACAGTTTTTATTTCATTATGTAGTCGAATAAATGCATAAGGTTTGACTGGTTTTCTCCAATCATAAAGTTTCTGCATATTCTCAGAAATATGGAGTACTCCTTTATTTCTTAAATAAAATTGCAAAAAAGAAAAAAAGGTCTTAATCATATCGTTTTCCTTAAGTAATGTATTATTTAATACAATGTTGCTAAGATCACCTGTTCGGGATCAATACTGATCCAGACTTGATCATTGGGTTTTAAGTTTTCGGCTTTGTTGAGAGTGGCGCAAAATTCAACATCTTCATCAGCTTGTGTGTTGACTGCTGTTAAAATGACTTCTTCCACCTCTCCTTTATCTGTGATGTCTTTTACATTGACCAAGAAAGCGTTAGCACCCGCTGGTTTTTCTTGATGCACTTTGACCCAAGGTGCTTTGATCATCATCATCACTTCTTTACCTAGCACAAGTTTTAAACGGACGGCACTTTTCTCGGTAATAGAGACAGTTAATGGCTGTGCTAAGCCTTTAATTTGGATATCCACAAAGCAATGGATACTTTCATGACGCAGTGCAACGATATCGCCAAAAAACTGGTTTCGTGCACTACTCTGTAAAGAAAAACGAGCGGTGGCATGCAGTACACTATCTAAAGGTAAATTTTCGTCTTGTAAGATATGAAAAGCTTTTTGTTGAGTACGTTCGAGCAAATCATACAACTGTAATAAACGTTGCGCATAAACTGTCAGTTCTGTACCACCACCATTTCTGCCACCAACATTACGTTCGAGTAGTGGTTTGGGGCTGATTTCATTCATTGCTGCTAAATGATCCCAGGCACTTTTGTAGCTGACTTTGGCATTTTTAGCGGCTTGATTAATGGAACCACATTTTTGAATTTCTTTTAATAAGCGAATTCTTTTTGGATCAACAAATAATTGCTGTTGCAATTTTATTGTGAGCAAAATTTCATTCGTTAATGTCATGTATCCTCCCATATTGAGTTCAATTCAGACAATCCGTTTACATTTACATTCTAAGGGAAAGTCTATTTTTTAGATAGCCTTTCTTTATTAAATTATGAGTATGAGTACGAAGTGGTATTAGACGATGTGATGAACAGATTTTTCTAACCTATGTAGTGATTTTGCCTGTTAGGTATGAGCGAAACGAGCTTTTATTAAGTGGAAGCTACACAGAAAGAATAAGTGGATAAGATATTTTATCAAAAAAAAGATATGCTTACTTTTTTACATTTTTTATACAAAAAATGTATTTTTTTGTTGCAAAAAAACGCTTTCATGCTTAATCTTAGCATCTTATTTTTTTATGTGAAAAAAGTTGGGGGCCAAGTGACTACGAATAACTCAATCAAACGAATAACGTATTTATTACCTTGGAGTGCCATTGCACTCACTCATTTAACTTATGCACAAACGGAAATGCTTGATGAAATTGTAGTCAGTGGCGCACAACCACATTTAGCGGGTTCAGCGCTCGAGCCTTATCAAGCCATTTCCAATCAAGTGATCAAAAAAGAGCGCTTACAAAAACAGTCTGCGACCTTAGGTAATGCTTTAGCCGGTGAATTAGGTGTCCATTCTAATCCCTTCGGTGGTGGTGCAAGTGCACCGATTATCCGAGGACAAGAAGGTGTGCGTATTAAAATTTTGCAAAACGGCTTAGATGTGGTGGATATGTCGGCAATTTCGCCAGATCATGCCGTCGCTGCGGATACTTTATTAGCAGAACAAGTGGAATTGGTACGGGGGGCTTCAACGCTACTGTATTCTAGTGCTTCTGCCGCTGGTGTAGTGAATGTTGTGGACAAACGTATCCCAACTACTGTACCTGAAAAAGGTTATGAAGGTGAAATTTTCACACGCTTTGATACGGCAAGTAAAGAAAGCACCGGAACGGTAGGGGTAACCTTCAAATTGCATCCTCATATTGCGTTACGTTTAGAAGGTTTAAAACGTTATTCAACCCATTATCAAGTTCCTGCCTTCAAATCAGGCGGTGAAACGATTCGTTATTTACCAGACAGTAATAACCGCTCACAAGTGGGCACTATTGGTGTGTCTTGGATTAAGAATCAATCTTATCTTGGCGTATCTTATAGTGAGCGACGCGATCGCTATGGTTTACCTGGTCATAACCATAAATATGATCGATGTAAAAGTCACGTGGTTGATGAAGCGGCAAGACCAGAACTTGGGAAAGGCTATCTCACTCCTTATCCACATCTAGCAGAGGATACAGACATTGTATTTGCCCATTTAGATGGTTGTAATGCGAGCTTTGATAAGGACCCTTCACATAGTCATGATCATCCATTTGGACATGACCATGATCATTCACATGGTGGTCCTTGGGTAAAATTACATTCCAGACGGTTCGATTTACGCGCTCAGCTTGATTCCCCAACAGCATGGTTAGATAAGATAAAAGGGAGTTTTTCTTATGCCGATTATATTCATTATGAGTACCATTCAGGGCAAGCCGGAACGGATAAATTTGATACGAAAGATTTCATTGAACGTGAGCGTGAAAAA
Organism: Bisgaard Taxon 45; assembly: GCA_030783905.1. GTDB lineage: Bacteria > Pseudomonadota > Gammaproteobacteria > Enterobacterales > Pasteurellaceae > Pasteurella. Next base: position 201,759 of record JAQAHH010000009.1, read on the forward strand.
GCAGCCAAAAATCGTGGCAAAGCCGTTGGGATTTATAAAAACAGCGGGTATAACGGTAAACTGGAGTTTTATCATCAACCTGTTGCGGGCTTAAGTGGGGTATTCGGTGTGCAGTATAGTGAATACAAAACGGCCATTCTTGCACCGTTAGGATCTGGGATAAAGCACCAACATCATTTAGTGCCTAATACGCATAAACAGCTCAGCTTTTTTGGGGTGGAAAATTATGTGATGGGTAATTTTATTTTCGAAGCAGGCGCACGAGTAGATAAGCAACAAATCCCGATCAAATATGATCAACAGGTGCTGAAGGCGCATAAAAAGCAAGGTGATCACGAACCAGACCTTTCTACTCATAAAGAGAAAGCGTTTTCATATTTGGGCAGTGTGGAGTGGTTATTCCATCCAAACTACCGCCTTGGTTTAACTTTATCGCGTAATGAACGTTTACCGACACCGATGGAGCTGTATTACCACGGACAACATTTAGCGACAAATTCTTTTGAACACGGTAATAAAAATTTACGTAAAGAAAGTTCTGATAATGTGGAGTTAGGCTTTGCTTATCAAGCCGATAAATGGGACTACAAACTGAGCCTTTATCAAAATAACTTTAGAAATTATATTTATAATGAAGAACTCGCACGTTACGGTAATGCTTTCTTGCGCCGTTACACGCAAGCACGAGCAAAGTTTCATGGTATTGAGGCTGAACTGAATTTCCGACCAACACCCGATTATCAAGTAACCTTATTTGGTGATTATGTCAGAGGTCGTTTGTTTGATTTACCAGAACAATATGGTCAACGCTTTTATCAAGGTTATATTACTTATGATGAGGAAGGACTTATCCAAGCAAGTTGGGAAAAACAGCCTTACCGTATTGAAAGCATTACGCGTAATGAGCGTGATGCCCCTCGTGTGCCCCCCGCTCGTTTAGGTATGCGTTTGACTGGCAATCTCACCGAACACATCTCTTTCTTTGCGGATTACACTTATGTCTTTGCTCAGCAAAAAACGGCATCGTCTTTATCGATTAAACCACCAAAACCACTGGAAACAAGTGATTTTATTGATGATGATACAGGTGAAAATTTATTGTTAAAGGATATTGATCGCGAAAAATATAATCGCACGGGTACAGACGTAGCGGAATTGGATGAGCTTGATAAGGCGGATTTTGACAGTGCATTAGAAGCGATTCGTTTAAGGGAAGAAAATGAGAAATTACCGGCCAAAATAGAGAAAATTCAGGAAGATCCAAGTAGAGGACATCATTTGTTAAATTTAGGTGTAAATTATCAACGTCAAGTGGGGAATGTAGAGTATTCTGCAGGTTTTGGGATTAATAATGTATTAAACCAACGTGTTTATATTCACACCTCTTATTTACCTTATGTACCACAAATGGGACGCAATTATACCCTGAATTTTGGGATAAAATTCTAATACTCAAGCGACTGAAAAAGTGCGGAAAAAAGACCGCACTTTTTTGTGGCCCGTTTATTTTCATGCAAGTTTATTTTTTTATATAGCATTTTTCGGTTAAAACATTGTATAATTTTTTATATAAAGTTTAAATCTTAATCAACTCATCTCGTTAACAAGGTAAATGACTATGCTTAAATTAAAAATGATCACTGTTTCACTGGCAACCGCATGTTTCGCATTTTCACTTTCTGCGCAAGCAAAAGTCACGGTATTTGCTGCCGCATCAATGACCAATGCATTAAATCAAATTGCTGAAGATTATAAAAAAGTGAAACCGGATCAAGAATTAGTATTTTCTTTTGCATCTTCTTCAACGTTGGCGAAACAAATTGAAGAGGGCGCCCCCGTCGATATGTTTGTTTCAGCCAATACCAAATGGATGAAACATCTTTCTGATAAAGGCTTAACGATTAAAGCGACCGAAAAAGTGTTAGTTGGTAACGAATTGGTATTAATTGCACCAAAAACCAGCCAATTAAACGATGTGGATGTGGCAAAAGGCGAGTGGGTGGCTGAATTAAAAGACAGTTTCTTATCCGTCGGTGATCCTGACCATGTTCCTGCCGGTCAATATGCGAAAGAAGCATTAACCAACTTAAAATTATGGGATAAAGTGGAAGCAAAATTAGCCCGCGGTAAAGACGTACGTGCGGCGTTGGCGTTAGTTGAACGAGCGGAAGCTCCATTAGGTATTGTATATAGCACCGATGGTAAAGTGAGTAAAGGGGTGAAAATTGTTGGTGTTTTCCCAGCAGATACGTATAAAGCCGTAGAATATCCTGTGGCATTATTAAAAGATCGCGAGAATGCAGAAACCCGTGAATTCTTAAATTACTTAGAATCAGCAGAGGCAAAAAAAGTCTTTGCGAGCTACGGTTTTTCAGTGAAATAAGCGTTATTCCCCAATAAAGGACGTCAGTGTTGGCGTCCTTATTCTTTTTATTTTTGCAGATTGACATCGGCTACACTTGCGAGTTATTACTTTGGCTTGAGGTATATAATCTGATGATACCGATAATAAGTCATACGCACTCATTTGGATACGTTCATTGCTCATCAGAACAGAATAAACCAAGTTAAAGTGCAATATATCTTTTTACATTTTTAAATAGGTAAAGGAATCCCTTTGTTGACTGAATTTCTTACTTCTCTTGGCTTAACCACTATTGAAACACAAGCGGTTAAATTGAGTTTGAGTGTGTCACTGAATGCCATTTTATGGAGTTTACCTGTCGCTATTTTAATGGCGTGGTTACTGGCACGTAAACATTTTTATGGTAAATCTTTGCTGAGTGGGCTAATCCACCTTCCTCTTGTGTTACCGCCTGTCGTGATTGGGTACTTATTATTAGTCGCGATGGGACGCAATGGGTTTATTGGTCAATACCTTTATTCTTGGTTTGGTTTTTCTTTCGCATTTAGTTGGAATGGCGCGGTATTAGCTGCTGCGGTGGTTGCTTTCCCTTTGGTGGTACGTGCAATTCGCTTATCTTTAGAAAGTATTGATATGAAATTGGAACAGGCCGCACAAACCTTGGGTGCATCGGCTTGGCGTGTGTTTTTCACCATCACCTTGCCACTTTCGTTACCCGGTATTTTGGCTGGTGTGGTGCTTGGATTTGCGCGTTCTTTAGGCGAATTTGGTGCGACCATTGCGTTTGTATCAAATATTGCTGGAGAAACCCAAACGATTCCTTTAGCGATGTATACCTTTATTCAAACGCCTGGGGCAGAAGAGCAAGCCGCACGATTATGTGTTTTAGCGATTATTCTTTCCTTAATTTCATTATTGTTGTCAGAATGGTTAGCCAAAAAGATGCAGAAAAAATTGGGGCAGCGTGATGCTAAAGATTAATGTTAAGAAACAACTCGGTCAGCTTGCCCTGCAAGCTAATTTACACATCCCCGAGCGTGGTGTGACGGCACTTTTTGGGTTATCAGGTTCAGGTAAAACCTCGTTAATTAATTTGGTCAGTGGCTTGGTTCATCCCGATGAAGGGCATATTTCATTAAATGATCGTGTGTTAGTGGATAAAGCAAAGGCGATTTGTATTCCCGCTTATCAACGGCATATTGGCTATGTTTTTCAAGATGCGCGACTATTTCCACATTATACGGTCAAAGGTAATTTATGCTATGGCATCAAGAAAACCGATCAGGGGATGTTTGATGATATTGTGTCGTTGCTCGGTATTGGACATTTACTCAAACGTTATCCTATCACCTTGTCTGGTGGCGAAAAACAACGTGTGGCAATTGGTCGAGCACTGCTGACTCGACCAGAAATTCTACTGATGGATGAACCGCTATCCGCATTAGATTTACCACGTAAGCGTGAGTTGATGAGCTATCTTGAAACCTTATCGAAAAAGATTGATATTCCGATCTTATATGTGACACACAGCATAGAGGAGTTATTGCGCTTAGCAGAGCATGTGGTATTACTGGATGAAGGTAAGGTGATCGCTTTTGATCGTTTAGAAGCCATTTGGGAAAATCCGTTATTCTTACCTTGGAAATTAGAAGATGAGCAAAGTGCGGTGCTTTCTTTGCCTATTTTACAAAATCACACTGACTATCAGGTTACAGCGCTGGGTTTACAACAACAGCAAATCTGGATTAAAGCACAACAAGCCGAGGTTGGGGAAAATGTGCGTATTTGTATTAAAGGATCGGACGTATCGCTTAGCTTAACGCAACCAGAAAAAACCAGTATTCGTAACATTCTACACGGTAAAGTGAAGCGTATTGTTGAACGAGAAAATCGTGTGGACGTACAGATTGAAATTGATGGCAATGCTATTTGGGCGACCATTAGCAAATGGGCATTAGAGGATTTGGGGTTACAGCTTGGACAACCTATCTTTGCACAGATCAAAGCCGTTTCCGTCGTCTAATCGTGCTTCAACTGCGCATCTGTTTCTGACTGCAGTGAACTAAACTAAACATGCAAGCCTACGGGACGGGGATGCGATCTTTTGAGAGTGTTAAGGATTACCATAAACAAACCGCACATTGGTATGCAAACACAAGTGCGGTTTGTTTTCTTCGTATTATTTACCTAAGTTATCAAAGAACTTTTTAACGCCATCAAAGAAACTTGAGGATTTTGGTTTGTTACTTGAACCTACCAAGCTTTCTTCTAATTGACGTAATAAGTCTTTTTGTTCTTCATTAAGTTTGACGGGGGTCTCAACGATAATTTTACAAATGAGATCACCGGCATAAGCACTACGTGCAGAAGTCACGCCTTTGCCACGCATACGGAATAATTTACCGGTCTGTGTTTCGGCAGGGATTTTGAGTTTTACACGACCATCTAGGGTCGGTACTTCAATTTCACCACCTAAGGCAGCCATCGTAAAGCTAATTGGTACTTCGCAATATAGATTGCTACCATCACGTTCGAAAATATGGTGATCACGCACATGGATAACAACATATAAATCGCCATTTGGTGCACCATTTTCACCAGCAGCGCCTTCACCAGATAAACGCAATTGATTACCTGTATCTACACCTGCCGGGATTTTTACTGACAGATTTTTCTTCTTGTGAACACGTCCATCACCATGGCAAGATTGACATGGTTTTTCAATTTTTTTACCTGAACCATGACAGGTTGGGCACACTTGTTCAGTAACAAAGAAACCTTGCTGACGGCGAACACGTCCTGCACCATGACAGGTTGGACAGGTTTCTACTTTGGAGCCTTTCTCCGCACCTGAACCATCACAGGCCTCACAATGTACAAGCGTATTGATTTGAATATCTTTAGTGGTGCCACGTACTGCTTCTTCTAAGCTAATTTCAAGATCATAGCGTAGATCATCACCGCGTACTACACGTTGGCGACCGCGCCCACCGCCAAAAATATCGCCGAACATATCACCAAAAATATCCCCGAAGTCAGCGCCACCAAAACCGCCACCACCAAAGCCACCTTGTTCAAAGGCAGCGTGACCGTATTGATCATAGTTCGCGCGTTTTTGTTTATCACTTAATACTTCGTAAGCTTCTTGGATTTCTTTAAATTTTTCTTCCAGTTCTTTGTTGCCTTGTGTGCGGTCTGGGTGATATTTCATCGCCAATTTTTTATAAGCACGTTTAATTTCTTTTTCATCCGCACCACGTTCAACACCAAGAACGTCGTAATAATCTTTTTTTGCCATAATGTTTCAGTTTTCCGTTTAAGATATAAAATAACGATTAATTATAGTTTAATAGGTGGTTGGGCGTTGGCGAAATATGTAAATCGCTAATAACGTACCAAGACCAATCCCAGTGGGTAATCCAATAATAAAATTAAAGCATTCTGTTTTTGTTATACTGTGTTGTGTATGCTGTGCCACGCCAACAACATACCTAAAAATGAAAATGACTAAGTATAGGATAAGTGGAATATAACTTCCTCGTTGAATCCATACTTGCCCTTGTTTTAATAGTAAGGGCTCATCTTTCCACATCAACCACCCTAAAAAAATACCTATCACCAGTCCAACAGTTAATGCAAAACCCACAATCAGTGGCTGATGACCTCGCATTACAGAAATGATGACGAAAGGCAAAAATATCAAGGGGAAGATCGCTAATTTATCAAGCTTTATTTGACGTGTTTTGGTTTGTTTACTGCCGAAATAAAGTAAACAAACCAAAACGAGCCAAACACAAACTGGTGTATTTTTTAACACCATTATATCTTTTCCCTACGTTTATTCAGGGGGCAGGCAAACTAGCCTGCCGTATTTACCTTTATTTTGCTGAATGAAATGCTTGTTCCAAGTCAGCTAAAATATCTTGAAGACTTTCAATCCCGCAAGAAAGACGAATTAACCCGGCAGAAATACCGACTTTTTCTAATTCTGCCTCACTTAATTGACGGTGTGTTGAGGTTGCCGGATGTAAAGCGCAAGTGCGAATGTCCGCTACATGGACTTCACGAGAAACCAGTTGTAGTGCATTCAGCCATGTTGCAGCGGTTTCTCTGCCCCCTTTCATTTCAAAAGAAATCACGCCGCATAACCCGTTTGGTAAGTATTTTTGTTTTAAGGCGTAATCTGGGGAACTTGATAAGCCCGGATAACTGACTTTAGCTACTTGTGGATGTTTGTCTAAAAATTCCGCCACCGCTTGTGCATTTTCATAATGGCGTTGCATACGCAGTGCAAGGGTTTCCATGCCCACATTGAGTAAGAAACTGTTTTGTGGTGCCGGTGTGGCACCTAAATCACGCATTAATTGCACCCGCGCTTTAACAATATAGGCGGCGGGACCAAAGGTCTCAGTATAAACCAAACCATGATAGGTTTGATCTGGCGTGCTTAATTGTGGGAATTTGCCATTATTCCAATCAAAATTGCCGCCATCGGTAATCGAACCACCTAGGGCAATAGCATGACCGTCTAAATATTTGGATGTACTATGAATCACCACATTCGCGCCAAATTCGATAGGGCGACAAAAATACGGGGTAGCAAAAGTATTGTCAACTAATAAAGGGGCTTGTGCCGCGTTAGCGAGTGCTACAAATTTCTCAATATCCAACACCCGTAATGCAGGATTGGCAATGGTTTCGGCAAAAATGGCTTTGGTATTTGGGCGAATGGCTTTTTTTAATTCCTCAAGTGGTAAATCTTGATCCACAAAACTCACTTCAATGCCCATTTTTTTGAAAGTATGCGCAAATAAGTTGTAGGTACCACCGTAAACATAGGAGGAAGAAATAAAGTGATCACCGGCTTGTAAAATATTGAGCATCGCATAAAACACCGCCGCTTGCCCTGAAGCGGTACACATGGTTGCCACACCACCTTCCAATGCAGTAATTTTTTCTTCTGCTGCATTGGTGGTGGGATTTGAAAGACGGGTGTAAAAATAGCCTGCCGCTTGCAAATCAAATAACTTACCGATTTCTTCCGCAGAATCGTAAGTAAAAGTAGTACTTTGTACAATTGGTTGAACACGAGGCTCACCGTTTTTTGGTGTATAACCGGCGTGGAGACATTTTGTTGCAAATTCCATTGTGTTTTCCTTGTATATAATGTTTTAGGCGAAAAGTGCGGTCGTTTTTCTAAAGGTTTTGACTGTGCACTTTGGCTTAACAATGTGGTACAACAGCGATGTAAATTTCTACCAAACCATCTGGATAGTATTTTTCAAAATCCACCGAATAAGCCCGTTTAAGTAAACCTTGTTGTTCTTTTTTCCAGATCAGTTGCCATGTTTGATAAACCTCATCTACTTTACAACGAAAGACGTCGTAAGAAGTCAAGTTTTCAATTTCAATCGTTGGAGAATGGGTGTTTAATGTGCTCTCACTCGCAATGGCAAAATCATAATCGGCTTGGTGATCGCCCGCATAATTAAAATATACGCCATAGCAAGCTTGATTTTCAGGTAATTTCGCCAAATGGCTTTGCCAAAGCGCAGGAATAAGCTCATTTGCGATATTGTTATTTAAACGTTGTTGCACAATAGGGTAGAGTGTTAAAACCATCATATTCTCCAGATTGATTTTTTCTTACTTCACTCTTGAAATAAAGTGAGGAAAAATTGGCGTTGCATGAATACACCGAAAGGGCGTATCGCTACGCCCTTCGATTTTAATCAACGTGAAATTATTTATTATCTTTCACTTCTTCAAATTCAGCATCCACTACATCGTCATTTGATTTACCGCTTTGCGCTTGCTGTGCTTGCGCTTCTGGTTGCGGTTGTGCTGCCTGCATTAATTTTTCAGAAACTTGAATTAATGCTTGTACTTTCGCTTCAATGTCTGCTTTGTCTTCACCTTTCGCAGCGGCTTCAAGATCCGCTACCGCTTTTTCGATTGGTGCTTTCTCTTCAGCAGATAATTTATCACCCACTTCACTTAACTGTTTACGTGTACCGTGAACTAAGTGATCCGCTTGGTTACGCGCTTGCACTAATTCTTCAAATTTACGGTCTGCTTCTGCGTTTGCTTCTGCATCACGTACCATTTGTTGAATTTCTTCATCGCTTAAACCTGAGTTGGCTTTGATGGTAATTTGTTGCTCTTTGTTAGTGCCTTTATCTTTTGCAGACACATGGATAATACCGTCCGCATCGATATCGAAAGTGACTTCAATTTGTGGCATACCACGTGGCGCTGGATTGATCCCTTCTAGGTTGAATTGGCCTAAGGATTTGTTATCCGCTGCACGTTTACGTTCACCTTGAAGTACGTGAATTGTTACCGCACTTTGGTTGTCTTCCGCAGTTGAGAACACTTGTGATTTCTTAGTAGGAATCGTGGTGTTTTTCTCAATTAAGGTTGTCATCACGCCACCCATGGTTTCGATACCTAATGAAAGTGGAGTTACGTCTAATAACAATACGTCTTTTACATCACCGGCTAACACCCCACCTTGCACTGCCGCACCGATAGCCACCGCTTCATCTGGGTTGACATCTTTACGTGGTGCTTTACCAAAGAAGGCTTCTACTTTTTGTTGTACCAGTGGCATACGTGTTTGACCACCCACAAGAATCACATCATCAATTTGTGATACGCTTAAACCTGCGTCTGCTAATGCCACTTTGACAGGTTCTAATGAACGTGCCACTAAATCTTCAACTAATGATTCTAATTTTGCACGGGTTAATTTAATGTTTAAGTGTTTTGGCCCTGTTGCATCTGCGGTGATGTAAGGTAAGTTCACATCGGTTTGTTGTGCAGAAGAAAGTTCAATTTTCGCTTTCTCACCCGCTTCTTTCAAACGTTGCATCGCTAATGGATCGTTGCGTAAATCCACACCTTGTTCTTTTTTGAACTCATCGACTAAGTAGTTAATCACACGGTTATCGAAGTCTTCACCCCCTAAGTGTGTATCCCCGTTGGTAGATAACACTTCAAAGGTTTTCTCGCCACCCACTTCATCAATTTCGATGATAGATAAGTCGAATGTACCGCCCCCTAAGTCGTAAACTGCGATGGTTTTGTTACCTTGACCTTTATCTAAACCATACGCAAGTGCTGCCGCTGTTGGTTCGTTGATAATACGTTTAACTTCTAAACCTGCGATACGACCCGCATCTTTTGTGGCTTGACGTTGTGCGTCGTTAAAGTAAGCTGGTACGGTAATCACGGCTTCTGTTACTGGCTCACCTAAAAAATCTTCTGCGGTTTTTTTCATTTTTTTCAACACTTCAGCAGAGATTTGCGGTGGGGCCATTTTTTCCCCTTTCACGCCTACCCATGCATCGCCATTATCTGCGGCTAAAATTTCAAATGGCATGATGTTCACATCGCGTTGTACTTCTTCATCTTGGAAACGACGACCAATTAGACGTTTAATGGCAAATAAAGTATTTTTTGGGTTAGTGACAGCTTGGCGTTTAGCCGGTTGACCAACTAGGGTTTCGTTATCTTGTGTATAAGCAATAATTGACGGAGTAGTACGATCACCCTCTGCGTTTTCAATGACACGTGGTTTGTCACCGTCCATTACAGCGACACAAGAGTTTGTTGTACCTAAGTCAATACCAATAATTTTTCCCATTTTGTTTCTCCTAAAATAAACTTGTAAATTCGTTACTGGTTAATCATTCGATTTGCTTTCTCAAAGTAAGGACGAAATTTCATATTTCAAGTGATAAAATAAATTTTTTTGAATTTCATCATGGCGTTTATTCGTTCCGTTGTGAGAAAGCACAACGTTGTTAACTTCGCTTGTCGTTGTTGTAAATAGGGGTAAAAAGTGAAAGTTCAAGAGGAAATGGAAAATTTATTTAAGGAAATAAGCGGAGCAATCTGTTTACCTAAATAAATTGTTAGAAAAGAATATATTTTATACAACTTAGATTTATGGTAAATTAAAACTTTCATCACATCTTTAATTTAGGAAATTTATTTATGAAAAAATCATTAGTTGCATTAGGTGTTATTGTTGCGTTAGGGGCTGTTTGGACGGGGAGTGCATGGTATACCGGAAAATCAGTCGAAGACACCGCACAACAACGTTTAGATTTAATTAATGCGAAGTTTGTAGGAGTAAAACCAGGGAGCGAAGCGAAGTTTGACAATTTAAAAATTGAACGAGGCATTTTTAGTTCCCATGTCACTTATGATTTTGTTGCTGCCTTTCCTGATATGAGTTTCAAAATTCCTTTTGAAAGTACGGTATATCATGGACCGTTCCCATTAGATCGTATTAAGCATTTTGATTTCTCGCCTATTTTATTTTCGACCCATGATCGCATTGTCAAAAATGAAGAAACCCAAGCGTGGTTTGATTATGCACAAGGGCAAAATCCTTTTGAAAGTCAAATTAAAGTTGGTTATGACTCTACGTTGACTGGTCAGGCTAAAATTGCGCCAGCGAAATTAAATCTCAGTGATGTAGATATCGTCTGGAAAGGCATTGAGGCTAATTTTGACAAACTTACCGCTGAAGGAGTAGGGCAATCTGAAGCAAATATTGAAGGATTGAAATTCTTATTTGAGAATGATGAGAATGCCACTAAAACATCGGTTGAATTGAATAATATTAAAGCAAAAAGTGATTTAAAACCCTCTGAGTGGCAACATATCCCATTAGGTAAACAAACCATGGAAGTGGATAGTTTCCGTCTATCGCTCTCTGAGCAAGACATGAGAGACTTTAATATTGAATACCGAAACATGTCAATGGATATTAATACTCAAAAGAACGATGCTTTTGTTGACTATAACATGTTAACTAAAGCGCCAGAAATGTTAGTTAATGGCAAATCTATTGGCGAGTTTCATGCTGGAGTAAAATTAGCACATGTTGAAGGGAATACGATGAATACCCTTTTAAATCTAGTGGAAAACACCGCAGAATATGAGACATTACCAGATGATCAAGTCCAAGCCTTAGCAAAAACTATTTTGAAGAATCAGCCACTATTACAGATTGACCCACTCAAACTCACAACAGATAGCGGTGAGTTGAAAGCGAATCTAGTGGTCGAAATCGCAAATGGTGATATTGATATGTTAGAGCAAGGTGGTAACGTTCTATCGCTCTTTAAACAACTTACGGTGAATGTCGATTTAAGTAAAGATGCGATGATTAAGCTAGTCGCAATGACAGAAGAAGCACAAGGTAAAAGCAAAGAAGAAGCCATGTTAACTGCGGCACAAATCGTGGAGGAATCATTTGCAGAGGCAATTACTCAGGGCGTTTTTGTTGAGAATGAAAAAACGATTAATTTAGGTTTGTTACTAGAAAACAATGCACTTAAGTTAAATGGACAACCTATTCCTGAAGAACAAGTCTTGATGATGGTTGTACTCTTTTTCTTAGGAATGGGATATTAATCAAACATGTGATACCTTTTTTCATACCGTAAAATAGAGGGGGATACATTGTGTATCCCCTTATTTATTTTGAGTGAATGGTTATTGGATAAGAAGATAGAAGTTAGTATTCCCACGCACAATATTTAATGCAATTGCCGAAGGTTTGGCATCTAAGATTTTACGCAATTGACCTAAATTTTCCACAGTCTGACGGTTAACCCCAATGATAATATCGCCTTTTTTCAAGCCACGTTGTTCAGCAAGGGATTTCGGTGTCACACTTGTGATGATTACGCCTTTGACGCCTTTATCATCATGATTGCTCATCTCAGCCCCAGATAACGTAGGTAATAAGTGGCTTGCATCGGCTTGAGTTTGATCGTCTGATTGCAGTGTTACTTTTGTTTGAAGTGTTTTACCGTCACGTAAATAGGTTAACGCAATTTCTTTCCCCGCACCTGATGTCGCGATCTTGGCGCGCATTTCAGCAAAACTGGAAATTTTTTGACCATTCATCGCCACAATGACGTCACCTGCTTTTAACCCCGCTTTTTCTGCTGCGGAATTAGGTAGCACTTCACTCACAAACGCGCCTTGTTGCGCTTCGATATCAAACGCTTTGGCTAAATCCGCGTTGAGTTCGCCCCCTTTAATGCCTAGCATGCCACGGCGTACTTCACCAAACTCTAAAATTTGTTGTACTAAGTTATTCGCCATATTACTTGGGATCGCAAAAGCAATACCCGCATTTCCCCCACTTGGTGAAATAATCGCAGTATTAATACCAATTAATTCTCCTTGTAGATTGATTAAAGGACCACCTGAGTTGCCACGGTTTACTGCGGCATCCGTTTGAATGTAATTTTCATAGGTGCCACTATCTGAGCCTGTTGAACGGCCTAAGGCAGACACAATACCCGAGGTGACGGTTTGACCTAATCCAAACGGGTTTCCGATGGCCACCGTAAAATCGCCTACGCGGAGTTTATCGGAATCCGCAATGGTCAGTGCGGTTAAATTTTTCGGTTTTTCAATTTGAATCAGTGCGACATCGGATAATTCATCGGTGCCAATGACTTTTGCACTTAACTCACGGCCATCTTGTAGTTGCACCGTGATCTTATCTGCACTATCAATGACGTGATTATTAGTTAACACATAACCTTTTTCGGCGTTAATGATGACACCAGAACCAATCCCACGGAAGTTACGAGGAGCACGGTCATTGAAAATATCGGGACCAAAGAAAAAACGGAATTCTTCTGGTATGCCCTGAAATTGTGACGGACCTGTATTTTTTGCTTTCCCTTCTACAGCGATCGATACCACCGCAGGTAAGACTTTTTCTAACATCGGCGCTAGGCTAGGGACTTGCTGACCGTCAATATAAGTGGGTAAAGACGCTTGACTGATCACTGGCGTCGATAAGATGCTTAATCCGAGTGCAATACTTGTCAATAGAAAATTTTTTTTTCTCATTGTTATTTTCTCCAATAAATTTCAAACATACTAAACCGAGTCAAGTGATTTAGGTATCACATAAGACAAAGAAAATAAAGAAATGTTCGATGAAATGAAAAATTTTAAGCGAAGTAAGAGTGCGGTATGTGAAAGGGAAGCATGTTATGATAGTACCTACTTTTTTTATTTGCGTGCTGTCTGTTTGTACGCTTTTTTGGGTTATTGATGAAGGAGTCATATCATGAACCAAGACACAAAACAACAAGTCCTTAATGCATTTCATTTTCGTAGTGCAATACGCCGTTATGATCCCCATAAAAAAGTCAGTGAGGACGATTTTCGCTATATTCTTGAGTTAGGTCGTTTGTCGCCGAGTTCCGTTGGGTCAGAACCATGGCATTTTTTGGTGGTACAAGATCGTCAGTTACGTGAACAATTAAAAGCAGTTAGTTGGGGAATGCAAACACAATTAGATGACGCCAGTTACCTTGTTTTTATTTTAGCAAAAAAACATGCTCGTTATGATTCGCCTTATTTCCAAGATATTCTCGCGAAACGAGGATTGACAGACATACAAATGCAAAAAGCATTGGCGATTTATGAACGTTTTCAGCGTGATGATATTCAAGTTCTAGACAATGAACGGGCTTTATTTGATTGGGCTTGTAAACAAACCTATATTGCTCTCGCCAACATGATGACGGGGGCTGCGATGATAGGTATTGATTCTTGCCCAGTAGAAGGTTTTGACTATCACGCCGTGAATCAGATCCTTAGTCAAGCAGGGGCATTTGATCCGAATGAATATGGGGTGTCTGTTGCGGTAACATTTGGTTATCGGGCGAAAGAGGTGAAACAAAAATCACGCAAGCCGTTAACGGACATCACTACATGGCTTAAATAAGCGAAAAGGCGAACGATTGAGTTCGCCTTTTTATGTTGTAGTGGATTAACCAATGACAGCAGGCAGATAACCCGCTTTGATTAAGAAAGGTACATTCATAATCAAGATACCTAAGATTAAGGCACCGAATAAAGTGACGTTACCCCCCATGACACGATATGGTAAATCAGGATAACGTTTTCTAGCACGCCACGCCATGCCGACTGGCAATACTAAACCGTAAAAAGTAAACATTTGACCCGCATAACCTAATGCCATGACGAAGCCTTCAGGATAGAACAGGGCAAAAATCAATGGTGGTAAGAACGTGAGTAAACCTAATGACACACGGTTTGTTTTTATGTTCACGCGTTTAAGTAAGTCGTATAAGCAGTCAAATAAAGACAAGGCGACACCTAAGAAAGAGGTAATCAATGCTAAGGTAAAGAATAAACGCATAGCATGGCTGATAATAGCACTTTCAGTGGCTTGATAAGTGGCGGTGATTAAGCCATTTAGAGTCGGATCGGTGTTTAAAATTTGCACGAATTGCGCTTGTGGGAACACCCCATGGGTAGCTAATTGCCAAATAATGTAAGCCACTAACGGAATTGCGGTACCTGTAATAATCGCAATACGTAAACGACGAATATTGCCGTCTAAGTAACTGTTAATACTTGGAATGATGACATGGAAACCAAATGAGGTAAAAAACACTGGACTGGCGGAAATAATTAAAAAATCTTTTAATGGCATCGCGAGTAAGTTATCACCATTAATTAAAGGCAACATCATCAATAACACAAACACAAAAGCGACTAACTTTATCATGAATAACAAACGGGTGAGCATATCGACTGCCCCTGTACTGATCACAATAAAGACGCCAAGTACAATCGTGAAAGAGACGATAGAAATTGGTGTGGCATGTTCACCTAAGAAGGGAAGCACACCAGCTAAGAGTGACCCACCTCCTGTGACATAGGCTGATAAAATGGCGTACATAAAAATCACAAGTGACAGGGTGGCGAGAATACGACCCGGTAAGCCAAAATATTGTTCCGCTAGGCTGGCAATTCCCGCATTTTTAGTTTCTGCTTTTTGGTAAACTTCAACAAAAAGTAACGCACTAAAAGAGAGCAGTCCCCATAGGATAAATAATAGAATTAAGGTATAAGTAAAGCCCATTTCGGCTGAGGTTAATGGCATAGCAAGCATGCCGGCGCCAATCGTGGTTCCAGCAACTAATAATGCGCTTCCAAAGGTTTTATTTTTCATAAATAACTCTCAAAAAAACGTAAATGAATAAACAAACCGCATTCTAACGGAAAAAAACACTGAATGTAACTATTTTTTTACAGTGTTATTATTATTTTACAGTCGCGGTTTAAATAGGATGACGCTCAGTAGAAAGATAACTACTGAACGAAGAAAAATTTTATGCTAAAATTCGCAACCGATTTTACCCATTAATTTTAGATTAGGAAAGAATATGAAAGTATTAGAAGGTGCCGTAGCGGCACCCAATGCCAAAATTGCCGTCGTCATTGCGCGCTTTAATAGCTTCATTAATGAAAGTTTACTGGAAGGGGCGTTAGATGCGTTAAAACGTCTTGGTCAAGTCAAAGAGGAAAATATCACCTTAGTGCGTGTACCAGGTGCTTATGAATTGCCGTTAGTCGCTCGCCGTTTAGCAGAAAGCAAAAAATACGACGGGATTGTGGCGTTAGGGACAGTGATTCGTGGTGGCACTGCACATTTTGAGTATGTGGCTGGTGAAGCTAGCAGTGGATTAGGTCAAGTCGCAATGAGCGCAGAGATTCCAGTCGCGTTTGGCGTATTGACCACAGAAAACATTGAGCAAGCGATTGAGCGTGCAGGGACAAAAGCAGGTAATAAAGGGGCAGAAGCGGCGTTAGTGGCTTTAGAAATGGTAAATTTATTAGCGCAAATTGACGCAGCGTAATTCAGATGACAGAACAAAAACATGAGAAAAAAGTCTCGCCACGTCGTCGTGCGAGAGAATGTGCAGTACAAGCGTTATATTCTTGGTATGTGTCACAAAATTCCCCAGCGGAAATTGAGCTTAATTTTATGGCAGAACAGGATTTAAAAGGTGTCGATACAGCTTATTTCCGTCGCCTTTTCCGTCAAACGGTAGAAAATGTGGAGACCGTCGATCAGATTATGATGCCATATTTGGATCGTGAGGTCAGTGAACTTGATCCGATTGAAAAAGCGATTTTACGTCTTGCGGTCTATGAGCTGAAATTTGAGTTAGACGTCCCTTATAAAGTCGTCATTAATGAAGCCATTGAAGTGGCGAAAGTATTTGGTGCAGAAGACAGTCATAAATATGTTAATGGCGTATTAGATAAAGTCGCACCGGTGTTATCACGCAAATAAGAAGCATAGGTGATGAATGAGTCACGGCGAATTTGACATAATTCAAGGTTATTTCACCGCGTCAAAACGCACTGCGCGTAAAGATGTGATTCTGTCTATTGGCGATGATTGTGCCATTACTGAATTACGTCAAAACCAACGTCTAGTCATTACAACGGATACCATGGTAGAAAATACGCATTTTTTACCGAGTATCAGTGCGGCAGATTTAGCTTATAAGGCGGCCGTTACAAATTTGAGTGATCTAGCGGCGATGGGGGCGGAACCGGCTTGGGTTTCTCTTGCGTTGACCTTGCCGGAAGTGGATACACAATGGTTGAGTGATTTTAGTCAAAGTTTTTTTGATGTGTTAGATCACTATAATGTAGATTTAATTGGTGGGGATACCACGAAAGGTCCCTTGTCTGTAACGATAACTGCACATGGCATTATACCGAAAGACAAAGGCTTGTGTCGCCATAATGCAAATGTGGGGGACTGGATCTATGTTTCTGGTACCTTAGGTGACAGTGCGGGCGGTTTAGCTTTATTGTTAAACCAGCAGGCGGTACTTCACTCAGATCATGAATTTCTTATCCAACGTCATCTTCGCCCAACACCGCGTGTGTTACTTGGCTTGGAATTAGCGGTATCCGCTTTAGCCAATGCGGCGATTGATATCTCGGATGGTTTTCTTGCTGATTTAGATCATATTCTTACACGTAGTCAATGTGGTGCCGTCATTGAGCTAGATAAATTACCGCTTTCTGCTTCTTTAGTGAATGTCTTTGGTCATGAACAAGCTGAAACCTTTGCTTTAACTGGCGGTGAGGACTATGAGCTTTGTTTTACGGTATCTGACAGCAATAAAGCGAAGTTAGAACGTGCTTTGGCTTATATTGGTGTGGATTATACTTGTGTTGGACAAGTGCGCGCGATTAGTCCACAGAATAAAAAACGTATTAAATTTCAACGTAATGGCAATCCGATTGATATTACACTGCAATCTGGTTTTGATCATTTTAAATAAGATGAGTCTATGATAAAACCCCCTCTTCAACGGCTTAAATTAAGTAATCCTATCCATTTTCTTGCATTAGGGTTTGGTTCAGGGCTGATTCGTCTTGCACCAGGTACATGGGGAAGTATGGTCGGTTTAATGCTTGGATGGGGATTATTGCAGTATTTAACCCTCAGTTTTTTCTTTCTTGTTACCGCACTTTGTTTCGCCCTAGGGTGTTATCTTTGCCAGAAAACCGCAGAGGATATGGGAGTGCATGATCACGGTGCGATTGTTTGGGATGAAATTGTAGGGATTTTCCTTGTCTTACTCGCATTACCCAACTTATCGCCTTTCTGGTGTCTGACCGCATTTGTTCTGTTTCGTTTTTTTGATATTCTCAAGCCTTATCCTATTCGCTATTTTGATCATAAATTAGAAAGTGGCTTTGGCATCATGTTAGATGATGTATTGGCCGCGATTTATGCGGTATTGGTGATTTTTATTTTGCGTTTCTGGGTTTAGGAGAGAGGATGTTAAATCTCATTATTGTGCATTTTTTCGGTTTAATCTCGCCCGGCCCTGACTTCTTTTATGTCAGCCGATTAGCGGCCAGTAATTCACGTCGCAACGCACTTTGTGGTGTCGTTGGCATTACATTAGGCGTGTTATTTTGGGCACTTGCCTCGATTTTAGGCTTAGCCTTGTTATTTCATACTACACCGCTTCTACAAGGCGTGGTTATGAGCTTAGGGGGTGGGTATTTAGCTTATTTAGGCTACCTGATGTTAAAAAATCGCCAAAATGTGGTTTTTGATCAACCTACTGAACAGCAACAAAATAGGCAAACCAGTATTCAAAAAGAAATCACCAAAGGACTGTTAGTGAATTTGTCCAATGCCAAAGCGGTGATCTATTTTGCCAGTGTGATGTCCTTAGTGTTAGTCAATTTGACGCAAACATGGCAAATTGTCAGCGCACTTTTGATCATTGTATTCGAAACATTTCTGTATTTTTATGTGATTTCGATTGTGTTTTCGGGTTCGCGAGCAAAACAATGTTATAGTCAATATAGCCGATATATTGATAGTATTTCTGGCGTGATTTTTCTGTTGTTCGGTGTGTATTTAATATACAGTGGTATCGGAGAAATGATCTCAGTGGTTGAAAAATAATGTCATTGTGGTGGCAGGTGATACAAGAAAAGTAAAAGGGGATGAGAGATATGACATTACGTATAGCAATTGTTGGTGCGGGTGGCAGAATGGGGCGCCAGCTAATTCAAGCTGTGGCGGAAACGGAAGGCGTCGTCTTAGGTGCTGCATTTGAACGTGTAGGATCATCATTGTTAGGTGCAGATGCTGGAGAATTAGCTAATGTTGGCCATCTTGGGGTGAAAATTAGCGATGATTTAGCAAGCCAACAAGATCAGTTTGACCTGTTAATTGATTTTACCCGTCCTGAAGGGACGTTAACCCATCTTGAATTCTGCGTTGCACAGCACAAAAATATGGTGATTGGCACAACTGGCTTTGATGATGCTGGTAAAGCAAAAATTCAGCAAGCAGCAAACCATATCGGTATTGTTTTCGCTTCTAACTTTAGTGTTGGGGTGAACTTGGTGTTTAAATTGTTAGAAAAAGCCGCCAAAGTCATGGGCGATTATTGTGACATTGAGATTATCGAAGCTCACCACCGTCATAAAGTGGATGCGCCTTCTGGGACGGCTTTATCGATGGGTGAGCATATTGCGAAAACCCTAGGACGCGATTTGAAAACACAGGGTGTATTTGCACGTGACGGTATCACCGGTGAACGCAAGCGCGATGAGATTGGCTTTGCCACAATACGCGCCAGTGATATTGTCGGTGAACATAGCGTATGGTTTGCCGATATTGGGGAGCGTGTCGAAATTTCACATAAAGCGACCAGTCGAATGACTTTTGCTAAAGGGGCGGTACGTGCTGCGAAGTGGCTTGCCCAGAAAGAGAACGGGTTATTTGATATGACCGATGTACTCGATTTAAATCACCTTTAATCGAATTCAGCAGAGGCAATCCTCTGCTGTTTGCTTACAGTTGCACCGTTTTATAGATTAATTCGGCAATAGTTTGGGCTTGCATTTTTTGCATAATATTGGCGCGATGCACTTCCACGGTTCGCACAGAAATATTTAGCGTTTCAGCCACTTGGCGATTAATTTGCCCCTGAATTAATAATCCCAAAATATCCAATTCCTTTCGACTTAGTTGGGCATAGCAATGCTGAATTTTATAGCGTTCGTAGCGCGATTGTGTGACTTGTATTGCCGTTTTTAGTACAGCTTGTAATTGCGAGAATTGGATGGGTTTTTGTAAAAAATCGACCGCACCTTGTTTTAATTCTTGTACTGCCATCGGCACATCAGCATGCCCTGTCATAATGATTACCGCAAGTGTACTTTGCTGTTGGCATAAAAATTGATGTACTTGGTGACCGTCGAGCAATGGCATTTTCATATCCAGTAAAACGACACCCGGTTCAAAGAGCGGTGCGTTATTCACAAATTCCTGACTATTTGACCAAGTTTTGACTGAATAACCGGCTTGTTCTAATAAAAACCGTGCCGCATCCAAAACGGTTAAATCATCATCGACCAGATGAATTAACATGTTTCCCCCACTTTATTTGGTAATGTTAAGATCACTTCTGCACCTTGTTGATCAAGGCGGTTATGTAAAGTAATGTTGCCATTAATGGAACGCATTAATCGTTGACATAGCACCAAACCTAAACCTAGCCCATTTGCTTTACTACTGCGAAAAGGGACAAACGGAAAGGCAAGCTCACTTGATTTGAATCCTGAACCATTATCGACAATATGAATCGAAATGTATTCACCTACGGCCTTAACGTTCACTTCTACTACAGTTGCTCCGGCTTGTGCAGCATTGAGCAAACAGTTACACAAAACTTGTTCTAGTAAGGTTGTTTGGATTTTAAGTTTGAGCGAGGGCGGACAGTCTAAGTAGAGTTGTGTAGTTTGCTGACTTTGTAACGACATAAAACTGACGACACGTTGTAGTAAAGGTTTAAGTACAATACATTCCGCGTGGTGCTCTTTTTTGCCTTTTGCCCAATTCATTAAATTACGAATAATATCGGCGCTACGGTCAACTTGTTGCAATACCTTGTCTAAGATTTCAACGGTATTTTTTTCTGCTGGCAGTTGCCCCAAATGGTATTTTACCCCTTCAACATACATGCGAATGGCGGATAAAGGCTGATTGATTTCATGGGCAATGCCGGTACTCATTTCGCCTAAAATACTTAAACGATCGGCTTGGACCAGTTGTTGTTCATATTGGCGCATGTCGCGATAAGCATGTTGTAACGCTTTAGTTTTGCGATGAATTTGAAAACTGATCCAAAGATAATTGATAACAAGTAATAAGAGAATAAAAATAATCCAACCTTGATATTGCTGTAACCAGTATTTTGTCGTGTTCCAGAGGTTTTGTTGTGGATGTTTATACAGCCCACGTAATACTGTATCAGCTTGTGAGGTGGAGTAAGGTGGTGTCCATTGTGGCAAGTGTGCGGGTACGTCACTAAGTAACAGGGTAACCAACTTTGAGGCAAGCGCATCGGGTACTTGCGGAAGCGCTGCTAAAGACCAATTCGGTAGTAATTCAGTACTCGCTAAACAGCCTAATGCATTGTTTTTGCCCGCCAGAAGACGAAAGTCCTCTTTTTTTACCACCCCTTCCTTGACTAATTCTTCTAAAATACAGACTGGCACAATCGCCGCGTCCACTTTTTTCTCCTGTAGGAGTAATAGGGTGTTATCCACGGGAAAACCGGTAAATTTTAGTTGGAAATCTTTGTTTTCCACTAAGCCTTGTTGATAGAGTTCGTTATAGCCGAGGAGGAAACCACCAAAAGCATTGTCACCTACCGCACTTAAGGTTTTATCGCGTAAATCGGTTAATTGCTGAAATGGACTATCGTGACGAACCAAAATTGCACTACCAATTCTGCCCATGGTGGAAGATTGGATTTGCCTTGGGGAACGTAGGGTAACTAGCCAACGCACTTCATTATTGTTGAGATAAAAAAACTGTGCTTGATTGGATAGAATAAAATCGACACCTTGTGCTTGATCATGTATCAGATCATTAAGATCTAAGGTGACTAGGGTGAATTGATGTGGTGTGAGGTGTTGATTAAGCCAATCTATCCAAGGTTGCCAGGTGGCGTGGGTGTACGCGACACCACGTTGTGCCAGAATCCCAACTTTCCATTGTTGTGCATAAACAAGTGCCGGCATGAAGCTGAGTAATAAAATAAACATTTTTAAAAATGAACCGCATTTTTTCACTTTTTCTTCCTTTTCTTGATTGAAATCAAATTCACTCACTTTTTATGTGGAAAACCACAATAGTTTTTCCGCTGTCCTTCCTGAACAATACGAGAAAAATTATAACGCAATTGCACGAAGAATTATAACTAAGAAGGAGCTAACTATGAAAATGAGTAAGCGTATTTTTCTCAAAAATTTATCGTTATTGAGTGTGGGGCAAGCATTTATTCCTTTTACTCAAGCAGACACTGCTTTTCAACCTGCTCGACGCGAGGGAAGTGAAGCACATCGTTATGCCATGTTGGTGGATTTACGTCGTTGTATCGGCTGTCAATCATGTACGATTAGCTGCGGAATTGAAAATGCGACGCCGCTAGGGGAGTTTAGAACCACAGTTCGTCAATATGAGGTCAGTGATGAAAAGCAAGTGATTAATAATGTCTTGTTGCCACGTTTATGTAATCACTGTGATAACCCACCTTGTGTACCAGTTTGTCCAGTACAAGCCACCTATCAACGTCAAGACGGGATTGTGGTGATTGATAATGAACGTTGTATCGGTTGTGCCTATTGTGTGCAAGCCTGCCCTTATGATGCCCGTTTTATTAACGAAGAAACGAAAACAGCGGATAAATGTACATTTTGTACACATCGACTGGAAGTGGGATTATTACCCGCTTGTGTTGAAAGCTGTGTGGGCGGTGCACGGATTATTGGTGATTTACGTGATCCCAATAGCACGATTAGCCAAATGGTTGCTGCGTTTAAAACGCAGCTTAAAGTCTTAAAACCTGATTCAGGGACAATCCCGCATGTGTTTTATTTAGGACTGGATGAGGCCTTTGTCAATCAAGTACAAGGGCAAGCTATGCTATGGCAAGGAATGGAGGAAAGATGATGATCATTCGTGAAATACTGGTTGAACCCCAAGCCATTGCTTGGTTACCTTGGGCGGTGAGTTATTTCTTTTTTATTGGTTTAGCTTTTTCTTGTGTATTGGTTGGCTTACTCATTCATAAAGTCGAGAAAAATGTTCAGCACGAATTGATGGCTATTGCTATCGCGTTAAGTTGTACGATTGTGGCACCGATTGCGTTAACAGCAGATTTGCATCAACCAAGTCGCATTGTCCATTTTTATTTACACCTGACACCTTGGTCTTGGATGGCATGGGGGGCGATTTTCTTACCGCTCTTTACCATGGCAGTGATCGGCTACTTTTTATGTTTATTACGCCAAGCTATTCCACAACAGTATTTACCTCAATTTTTGCATTTTCTCTATTGGGGCAAATTGAATATAGTGCGTTGGACAACAATTTTCCGCATGTTTGCTTTTGTGTCTGCCTTGTCCATTTTGGTTTATACCACGATGGAAGTGTTTGTAGTGGAGGCACGTCCGTTATGGCATCACGCTTGGCTTATGCCATTGATCTTGTTTAGTGTGCTGCCGAGTGCATGCCTACTTTGTCGCTTTTTGATTACACGGTTCAGTCAACAGAACGGCACGAGCTATTTTTCAATACTGACCTTTTTCAGTTTGATGATATGTATCGGGGGGGTGTTGGGTGTCTATTTTACATCGGAACAGACCGCACTTCAGCTGACGCAATTGTGGCAAATGAGTGCGTTACCGTTGCTTGTTGTGTTGACTTTAAGCGGATTACTGGTAGGGCTATGGTTCACTCAACCTTTATGGCTACAAGGGCTGATGGTGTTACTCGCTTTAGCATTAACTTGGCTCATGCGCTGGATTTTATTGATCGAGGTACAACGTCTTGCCAAATACAATGCTTTAATCAATCCATATCAATTAACGTGGCATATCGATGGTGTCATGGGCATTCTTTCGGTATTTAGCCTATGGCTATGTCTTGGCATTGTGCTTTGGTGGGGCTTTTCTACGGCACTGACCGCACTTCATTTTTCTGGGGGAAAACAATGAATAAGCAACGACGGAACTTATTACAAGGTGGATTTGTACTTGGTACCGCAACAGCGTTTGTAGCGGGTTATTCATCGAAAGTGAAAGAGATGGCAACAGGTTTGCTGGCGGGCACATCGGGTGCACCTACACAGGATAAAATAAATGGCAATTCGCTGATAGCAGAATATCAAGTGCAACAAGGCAAATTAATCAGTAATAGTCACCAAGTGGTGTGCAACACGCAGTGTATGGGCTGCTGGACCTTATGTGGTTTACGCGCGCGGGTGGATTTAGGCAAAAATCAAGTATTGCGTATTAACGGTAATCCTTATCATCCCTTATCGGCTGACCATTATCTGGATTTTAACCAATCTATTCAACAAGCTGAATTAAGCGTGGCGGGGGAAAGTGGGTTAGCTAATCGTTCCACTGCGTGTGCACGTGGCGCGGCTTTCTTAGAAGGAATTAATAGTCCTTATCGACTAACACACCCCTTAAAACGGGTTGGCAAACGGGGCGAAGGAAAATGGCAAACGATTAGTTTTGAGCAATTAGTGGATGAAGTAGTGAATGGTGGTGATCTGTTTGGCGAAGGACATGTGGAGGGATTGAAGGCAATTCGCGATTTACAAACCCCCGTTGATCAAGATAATCCCGAGTTTGGGGCGAAAGTGAACCAGTTACTCGTCACTTTTGCTGGACCTGAAGGGCGTCAACCTCTATTGAAACGGTTTGCAAATAACAGTTTTGGCACCATCAACTTTGCCTCACATGGTTCATTTTGTGGCTTATCTTATCGTGCGGGATCGGGGGCATTTATGAATGACCTCGAGAACAACGCACATGCGAAACCGGATTGGGATCACGCTGAATTTATTTTATTTATGGGCACCTCGCCAGCGCAAGCCGGTAACCCCTTTAAACGTCAAGCGCGTCAATTAGCGAAACAACGTACCGAAGACAAGTTTGATTATGTTGTCGTCGCGCCACGTTTAGAATTAAGTTCAAGCCGTGCCGTCAATCAGCATCGTTGGGTACCGATTATACCGGGGACTGATCTGTCTTTATCTTTAGCCATGTTACGCTGGATCATTGAAAATGAGCGTTATAATGCGGATTACTTAGCCATGCCGAGTGAATATGCAATGCAACAAGTTAATGCGGTGAGTTTTTGTAATGCCACGCATTTATTTATCGCTGATCCGACGCATAAACGCTATGGACAAGCCTTGCGCGTGCAAGATGTGATGGAGAGTCCAACACCAGAGAAGCCTGAGGATGGGGATATTTTGGTGAAAGATCAACAAACAGGAGCAATAATTGCCGCAAAAGAGAGTCAACGTGCGATCCTTTTTGTGGAAGAAAGGGTGACGCTCAAAGAGGGGACGACTGTTTTAGTGAAATCCGCTTTGCAATTATTTAAAGAATCTTGTTTTGAACACAGTATCGAACAATATGCCGCACACTGTGGTGTACCTGTGGCGACGATCATTGAACTAGCGAAAAAATTTACCTCACACGGACATCGTGCAACAGTGGTAACCCATGGGGGCACGATGCATGGGACGGGTTTTTATACTGCGTGGGCAATTCTCTTACTCAATGCCATGGTTGGAAATATGAACAAAAAAGGTGGCATGAGTATGTCTGGCGGAAAATTTAAAGATTTTGGTGCGGGTCCGCGCTATGACCTAGCTAACTTCTCGAATATGGTCAAGCCGAAGGGGACAAACTTAGCGCGCAGTAAACGTGCTTACGAAAAATCAAGCGAATTTAAGCGGAAAGTAGAACAGGGGCAGTCCCCTTACCCAGCTAAAGCCGCTTGGTATCCTTTTGTAGGTGGTCAAATGTCAGAAATGATTACTTCCGCATTACAAGGTTATCCTTACCCACTCAAAGCGTGGATTAGCCATATGAGTAACCCGATTTATGGTATGACCGGGATTCATCACATTACGGATGAAAAATTACGTGATCCGCGTATTTTACCGCTCTTTATTGCGGTGGATGCCTTTATGAATGAGACCACTGCCTTGGCGGATTATATTGTGCCAGATACACATAATTTCGAAAGTTGGGGCTTTAGTACCCCATGGGCAGGGGTACCGACCAAAACGAGTACCGCACGTTGGCCTATTATTCAATCAAAAAACGCGAAGACTGCCAGTGGCGAAACGATTTGCATGGAAAACTTTATTATCGCGATTGCGAAAGCAATGGATCTGCCGGGTTTTGGTGAACATGCCATTACAGATAAGCAGAAAAATAGCTACCCATTGAATTGTACTGAGGACTATTTTTTACGTGCGGCCGCTAATATTGCGTATGACGGGAAAACGCCAGTGAATGATGCCACCGAAGAGGATTTGTTATTAACTGGCGTGCAACGCTTAATGCCAAAATTACAGCAAACTTTAAAAGCAGAGGAAGTATTGAAGGTGGCGAATATCTATTGTAAGGGGGGACGTTTTGCCCCTTATGACAGCGCTTGGCAAGAAGATAATATGCAAGCACGTTGGAAACATTGCCTACAAATTTGGAATGAAACGGTTGCTAAAGCGAAACACGCGCAAACGGGTCAACATTACCACGGCTGTCCGAAGTATTTTGAACCGCAATTTGCGGATAATTCAACGCTCGAAAGTCACTATCCAAGCAAAGAATGGCCATTTAAGTTGATTTCATTCAAGTCGAATTTAATGAGCAGTATCACGGCGCCGTTACTCCGCTTACACAGCATTAAACCTGATGGCATTGTGGCAATGAATCAGCAAGATGCCGTGGAACAGGGATTCCAACACGGTGATTTCGTTGAACTCAGTACACCGGGTGGAAAAGGGATCGTACAAATTATTGTGATGGATGGGGTCATCAAGGGGACAATTGCCATTGAACATGGTTATGGGCATAAACAATTAGGTGCCACAAGTTATGTCATTGATGGAAAAGAAATTCAAGGTGCGGTACAAATTCAGCGTGGCTTGAATATCAATGAGTTAGGTTTATTGGATAGTACCAAAGAAATTATTTCCCCTTGGGTCGATTGGGTATGTGGTTCTGCAGTCCGTCAAGGCATTCCAGCTAAACTGCAAAAAGTGGTGTAGGTTACAGCTCGATGTCTAAATCTTCTTCCACTTGACAACAACAGAGTAAAATCTCGTTAGGTTGCACAAAGGCAAGGGGGCGTTCCTTATAGGAAACCTTGCCTTTTCTGATTTTGACACGACAGGCGCCACAATAACCTGAGCGACATTGATACTCGTGATGAATCCCGTGATTTTCTAAATGAGAAAGGAGGGAAGTTTGGTTATCATAGTCGAGTGTAATTTGGCGATGGATTAAATGGATTTTCATGCGTAAAAATGAGTGAAAAAATAACCGCACTTTCCAGGAAAACGAAAAGTGCGGTCTTTTTTAACAACTTTTAGAGATCAAAATCGCCAAAGTCTTTGGTATCGACTTTTGAGTCAATTTGGCCAACTAAATAAGAACTGACTTCCACTTCTTGTGGGGCAACTTGGACATTATCTGACACTAACCAAGCATTAATCCAAGGAATAGGGTTAGAACGTGCTTGGAAAGGCAGGGGGAGACCAACCGCTTGCATCC
Source organism: Bisgaard Taxon 45 (assembly GCA_030783905.1). Lineage (GTDB taxonomy): Bacteria > Pseudomonadota > Gammaproteobacteria > Enterobacterales > Pasteurellaceae > Pasteurella. Next base: position 229,144 of record JAQAHH010000009.1, read on the forward strand.
GGATATTGGTAATATATTCCACATATTGCACCAAAATATCACGGTTTAAGCCAATCATTGAACCATCTTTAAATAAATAATCTGCCCACTCTTTTTCTTGTTCAGCCGCCGCGACAAACAGATCATAAGCCTCTTGTTTACATTCTTCGACAATTTCTGCCATTTCTGGATCATCTTGTCCCGATGCCATAATGTTGAGGATATGTTGTGTACCGGTTAAGTGTAACGCTTCATCACGTGCGATAAATTTAATGATTTTCGCGTTACCTTCCATTAATTTACGCTCTGCAAAGGCAAAGGAACAGGCAAAAGACACATAGAAACGGATCGCTTCTAACGCATTAACACTCATTAAGCAGAGATATAATTGTTTTTTAAGATTACGTAATGTGACTACACAATCTTGACCGTCCACTTGATAAGTCCCTTCGCCATATAAAGTATAAAGCTGTGAGTCACGGATTAGATCATCATAGTAAGCTGAAATATCTTTCGCACGTTTGATAATTTCTTCATTAGTCACGATATCATCAAAAATCACCGACGGATCATTCACAATATTGCGGATAATGTGGGTATAAGAACGCGAGTGAATGGTTTCAGAGAAGGTCCAAGTTTCGATCCAAGTTTCTAATTCAGGAATCGACACAAGCGGTAACAGCGCCACGTTTGGGCTACGACCTTGAATGGAGTCTAATAAGGTTTGATATTTTAAATTACTGATAAAAATGTGCTTTTCGTGTTCGGGTAAGGCTTGGTAGTCGATACGGTCTTGTGACACATCGACTTCTTCAGGACGCCAGAAGAAAGAAAGTTGTTTTTCAATCAATTTCTCAAAGGTTTCGTATTTTTGTTGGTCGTAACGTGCAACGTTGACATTTTGACCAAAGAACATTGGCTCTTTTAATTGATCGTTTTTGTTTTGTGAAAAGGTCGTATAGGCCATGTTGTGTGCTCCATAAGAAAAGTACGGAAAAATACCGCACTTTTGATGAACTGAATAAATGAATAAGACGCTGTCATTTTACCTAAGTCAGCCATTTTAAGCTAGCAATAAGCGAGAGTAATGACAACATTTCTCATTTATTTAGTGAAATTAATTCGGTGAACAAAATAGCATAACTCAAGTAAAAATAAGTAGTTAGTAATCAATTGATTAGATTTATGCATAAAAAATCAGCACCAAAAAGGTGCTGATTTTCAATGCGAGCTCATGTTATTCTTTTGGCAATCTTGACACCGAGAGAATTAATCCTCCCCAGATGATCACTAATGCCACAATCATCATAATAATAGCGCTAGTCGTCATTATTTATCTCCTTTTGTCGAATCGGTGGTTAAGTGTTTCCAAGGTAAGCGTGAGAGTAAGAAAGCAATCACGCCTAAACCAATTGCCATGCCCCAACCAAAGGTATTGACGAACCAAGCTGGGTAGCCACCGTAACCTTCGGTTGCCACTTTATTAATTTCAGTAAAGAGCATATACACTAACACGGTTGAGGTGATGGTACCGATGAGTACACGCCATATTACACCGACTTTAAAAGATGAGGTTTCGTTTAAATGTGCGGCTAACCCCGAAAGCGATTCATTGATTAAGAGCGCATAAATCACCATTAACCCAACTGCTACGATACCGAAGCTATTGACGAATTTATCTAAGACATCTAACACTGGTAAGCCTGTTGTGGTACCGAATAGTAATACTGAAACAATTGCCATCGGCACACAAATCAAGGCGGTTGCAACAGAACGTCGCATTCTCAATTTATCTTGTATTGCAGAAATAATAACTTCCAACACAGACATGAGTGACGTGATACCCGCAAATAATAAGGAACCAAAGAATAAGACACCAATCACACGCCCAAACGGAGCTTGATCGATAATGGCAGGGAAGGCAATAAAGGCTAAACCGATCCCTGATGTGGCGACTTCACTTACTTCTTTGCCGGCTGCCGTTGCCATAAAGCCTAAGGCCGCAAATACGCCGATACCCGCTAATAATTCAAAGCTACTGTTGGCAAAGCCTACCACTAAGCCCGAGCCGGTTAAGTCACTTTGTTTTTTCAAGTAAGAAGAATAGGTGATCATGATCCCGAAACAAATAGACAAGGAGAAGAAAATTTGTCCATAAGCGGCCACCCAAACTGTTGGTTCTAATAATTTAGACCAATCTGGTGTAAATAAGGCATTTAAACCTTTTGTTGAACCAGGTAAGAAAAGTGCGGTAATGACTAAGACCACAAACATCACGGTTAAAAGTGGCATAAAGAAACTGGCCGATTTACCAATCCCTTTTTGTACGCCTAACGCAAGGATAACCAAAATGAACATCCAAACACCCACTAACGGACCAGTAATGGTGGCGACAAAGTCAAAGTTAACCGCCACACCTTCTGCCATTTGTAAGTATTCTTTAAAGAAGAAACTCGCCGGATCAGCACCCCAAGCACTATTTAATGAGAAATAAGTATAGGATGCTGCCCAACCAATGATCACTGCGTAGTAAATACCGATGATCACGTTGATCATCACTTGCCACCAACCAAAGGTTTCAAAATTTTTATTTAATTTACGAAATGCCAATGGGGGAGAGGCACGATATTTGTGACCGATCGCATAATCTAAAAATAAAAGTGGAATACCTGCAGTCAATAACGCGACTAAGTAAGGAATGATGAATGCACCACCGCCATTTTCATAAGTGACATAAGGGAAACGCCAAATATTTCCCAACCCAACTGCTGACCCGATGGCAGCAAAAATAAACGCTTTACGTCCAGAAAACGTTTCGCGACTTTGAGAGGATGTTGTCATAGTAGCAACCTTTGTTTTTGTTGGTTTTGGTTAAAAAAATGTTAGGGTTCAGAAATATAATGAAATTTAGAGAGCAGTCAATAGGGCGATATACTTTATTTTGGCGATTAAAGTTTACTTTAATAGAGATAAATGCTTTGGCTTTTCTTGTTTTTAGTGTTTTGTTTTTTAAAAAGCGCTTTAACAATTTTAACAATTCATTTTTAAAATCACTGTTAGAACAAAACACTCTCGAAAAAAATAAGGGTAAAAAGAAAAATGCGCTTCATTTTTACAATGAAACGCATTTTTGCTCTGGATGTTAATGGCAATTAGATTTTACATGCACCACCTGCGCAACCGTCATCAATATCTTCTTGCACATCTTCTGCACCATCACGCGTATTCTGATAGTACAGGGTTTTTAAGCCGTATTTGTACGCGGTTAATAAATCGCCTAATAAACGTTTCATTGGCACTTTACCATCTTCAAAACGTTGTGGGTCATAGTTGGTATTGGCCGAAATTGCTTGGTCGACGAACTTTTGCATAATACCGACTAAATGCAGATAACCGTCATTATTTGGTAGATCCCATAGCAGTTCATAGTTTTCACCCAAGCTTTCATATTCAGGCACCACTTGTTTTAAGATCCCATCTTTCGAGGCTTTCACGCTGACATGACCGCGTGGCGGCTCAATACCATTTGTCGCATTCGAAATTTGCGATGAGGTTTCAGAAGGCATCAATGCGGTTAAGGTTGAGTTACGTAAACCGAATGCTTGAATGTCTTTACGTAAAGTTTCCCAATCGTAGTGCAATGGCTCTTTAGTCAAGTTATCAATGTCTTTTTTATAGGTATCAATTGGTAAAATACCTTGTGAATAAGTGGTCTCATTGAAATATTCACATGGCCCGATTTCTTTGGCTAAGTTCATGGAGGCCTTCAATAAATAGTATTGGATCGCTTCAAACGTACGGTGGGTTAAATCGTTCGCACTGCCGTCAGAGTAACGCACACCATTTTTCGCCAAATAATACGCATAGTTGATCACGCCAATACCGAGTGAGCGACGTGCTAGAGAACTTTTCTTCGCTGCGATCACGGGATAGTCTTGATAATCTAATAAGGCATCTAATGCACGCACCGCTAAATCCGCTAATCCTTCTAATTCATCGAGATTGTCCAGCGTGCCTAGGTTAAAGGCTGAAAGGGTACATAACGCGATTTCGCCTTTTTCATCATGGAAATGTTGCAGTGGTTTGGTCGGTAACGCAATTTCTAGGCACAAGTTAGATTGACGAACTGGGGCCACTTTTGGATCAAACGGTGAATGGGTATTACAGTGATCAACGTTTTGAATATAAATACGTCCTGTTGAAGCTCGTTCTTGCATCAACAATGAAAACAATTCCACTGCTTTTACGCTACGTTTACGAATCGTTGGGTCTTGCTCATATTGCAAATAAAGTTGTTCAAATTTTTCCTGATCCGCAAAGAAGGCTTCATATAATCCCGGCACATCTGATGGACTAAATAGAGTAATATCACCGCCTTTAATTAAACGTTGATACATTAATTTATTCAGCTGCACCCCATAATCCATATGGCGAACACGGTTATCTTCCACGCCACGGTTGTTTTTTAACACCAGTAAGCTTTCTACTTCTAAATGCCAAATCGGGTAGTAAACTGTGGCAGCCCCACCGCGTACACCACCTTGTGAGCAGGATTTGACGGCGGTTTGGAAATATTTATAGAACGGAATACAACCAGTGTGGAAGGCTTCTCCGCCACGAATTGGACTACCTAAAGCACGAATCGCACCCGCATTGACCCCAATACCTGCACGTTGAGACACATATTTCACAATAGCAGAGGCGGTGGCATTAATGGAGTCTAAACTGTCCCCACATTCAATTAAGACGCAAGAGCTAAATTGACGGGTGGGCGTCCGTACGCCAGCCATAATCGGCGTTGGAAGCGAGATTTTAAAGGTTGAGGTCGCATCATAGAAACGACGAATATAGCTTAAACGGGTTTCAGTCGGATATTTAGAGAATAAACTCGCAGCAACCAATAAATAGAGGAATTGTGCCGATTCGTAAATCTCACCAGTGACACGGTTTTGTACTAAGTATTTGCCTTCTAATTGTTTCACCGCTGCGTATGAAAAGGTCATATCACGCCAATGATCAAGATAATTGTCCATTTCATCCCATTCTTCACGGGTATAATCCACTAAAAGCGCAGGATCATACTTACCCATACGAACTAATTTTTTTACGTGGTCGTATAAACGAGGGGGATCGAAATGCCCATACGCTTTTTTACGTAAATGGAAGACCGCTAAGCGTGCGGCAAGATATTGGTAGTCTGGGCTATCTTTACTGATCAAGTCTGCGGCAGCTTTAATGATGGTTTCATGGATATCAGATGTGCGGATACCTTCATAGAATTGAATGTGTGAACGTAATTCTACTTGAGAGACAGAAACGTTATCTAATCCTTCTGCCGCCCAAGTAATCACACGGTGAATTTTATCAAGATCAATTGGTTCAAGATGTCCGTCACGTTTTGTGACCATCAATGCTTTGTTCATGTTATAGACCCGTTGTTAGATGATGAAAACACAAGATATTGTGTGGAATTGAAAATTTGATACAAGATAATGTGCCAGTAGATAAAATTCAAGTAGTAAATTTTTTACTGGCATTGTTGACATAAAATAACTTATTTATAAATAAGTAAAATTTGGTGCAGTTTAGGAATTGAATTATTAAAATTTGTGCAGTAGATCAAATTTTATAACGCCCCTTTTCAATGCATGTAAAAGTGCGATCAAATATCGCTATTTTTTGCCCGCTTCAGCACAGATTAAAAGCGATGTCGCTTGTGTCAGCAAAGGGAAGAACCGGTGCTGAAACGAGGGGAGTTTTTGTCGATGTATTCTAGCTTGTAAGTTAAGGCAATATTTCAGTATGCCTTAGCCTGCTTTAGTGTTCATACAAACGATTATAGAGTTGGCTTTCAAATTGAACTAATGGCGCCCGTTTGGTTTTGTGCTCAAAGTCACCAGTGGAATAACCATTAATAAATTGCACAAAAGCGACTTTTTCCCCTTTTTTATTAGTCATGAACCCCGCTAGATTGTACACACCTTTAAGTGCCCCTGTTTTTGCAATTAAATTTTTTGCTAAAGGTTCATGGATGAGCGATCCCCGACCGGTTAATGTGCCATCCACCGCCGCAACGGGAAAACTATCCATCAGCTGTAGCTGCGTTTCATGTTTTGCAATATATTCCAATGCTTGTAATAGAATATCGGCAGAGAGTAAATTATGACGTGATAAGCCAGACCCATCTGCAATAATAGCATGACCTAACTTAATCCCCGCTTTGGTTTGTAAAATTTGTCGCATGGCTTGGCTAGCCAAAGGAAAGGATGCAGGGCGTTGATAGTATTGATAAGCGATAGTGCGGAATAAGGCATCGGCAATTTGGTTATCTGATTTTTTCATCATTTTTTTGATTAAATCAGGTAAGGGCTTCGATAAGTGTTGTGCCAATAATTGCCCTTTTTGAGCTTGATAAGGCTGCTTGATTTTACCTTTAAACGCAATACCGACTTTTTTCAGGTAGCGCTGAATAATGGTTGCTGCGTACGCGTTAGGATCTTGAATCGCAAAACTCAGGCCAAAAGGTTTGTTTTGGCGTGCTAAGCAGCCCTTTAATTGGTAGCGATTATTATCAAGTACAGTCGCATCGAGTTGGCAATAGCCCGCTTCTTTAGTTGTTGCAATATACACTTGGCCAAAAACTTGGACTGGATATTGTGCCGGAACACGAATCTTCGCTTGCTCACCAGGGGCATAACTGGCATCCAATTCAACATAAAAACAGTTATTATCAATATTTACTGCTGCGGGAGGAGCATTGAAACACATCGTTAAATCATTCCAGATCCAACCTAAACCACGATCATGACTGCTAAATACGGAAGTATCTAAAATAATATCGCCATTGATTTTTTGGATACGTTGCTTTTTTAATTGGCTAAAAAGTTGATAAAGCTGACCACTGGTGAGATCTGGGTCGCCCGTAAAACGTACGATGAGATCACCATCAATTTCATTATTTTTTATTTTCCCATTGGTTAATAGACTGGTTTCAAATTGAAATTGGTCGCTGAGTACGAGTTTGGCGGTCAAGGCAGTGAGTACTTTTTGTGTACTTGCGGGCAACATAAACGTATTGGCTTGGTGCGCTACAATTTTTTCATTTTTATTTAAGTTTTTAGCTACAAAACCTAAGCTAGCACCTTCGGGTAAATGGGCATGGATTTCAGCAAGATTAATCTCAGCATAACTGAAATGACTCAACAGCAAACTACATATCATTATCGTTCGTTTGAAAAGCGGTGAAAACATTACAGTAAAAAAAGGGGATATTTTATACATAATTGACTCGAGCAGTTGCTATTTTTTTATAGTCGAACAATAATAGTATTTGAACCCTCGAGAGTAAATCCTTTTCTCGTTAAACACTTATTTTTTTATTCAACTACGGCATTGTTTTTGACAATGTTGTGGTTTTGTTTTTATCTAAAAAGGAAGAAAAAACGATCATGAAACAGATTCCAATGACTATACGTGGCGCGGAACAATTAAGACAAGAGCTTGATTTTCTGAAAAACACCCGTCGTCCAGAAATTATTAATGCTATCGCAGAAGCCCGTGAACATGGTGATCTAAAAGAAAATGCGGAATACCATGCGGCACGAGAACAACAAGGATTTTGTGAAGGCAGAATTCAAGAAATTGAAGGGAAACTGGCGAATAGTCAAATTATTGATGTCACCAAGATCCCAAATAATGGCAAGGTTATTTTTGGTGCAACAATTTTGTTACTCAATATTGATACCGAAGAAGAAGTTTCTTATCAAATTGTGGGTGATGATGAAGCTAATATTAAAGCAGGATTGATTTCCGTTAACTCACCGATTGCGCGTGGTTTAATTGGCAAAGAAGTTGATGATGTTGTTGTTATTCAAACACCGGGTGGAAAAGTCGAATTTGAAATTCTCGAAGTTGAATACCAATAAATAAAAAATAATACAAAAATAAAAGCCTTATTGTCAATAATAAGGCTTTTTTTATCCCTACAAAAAATAGGATTTTTCTTTGTAAATTAATATAATATATTGAAATATAACGAAAAAATAAAACTGGTTAAACCAGTGTGTTTTTGTGTAAAGATATTAAAGAAAAGGATTACTTAATTTTACATTTTATTTTTTATTTATAAATCAATAAATTATTAACCTCCCCTTGTTTTGTACAATATCCACTCAATTTACTTATTTAAAATTTAATGCTGAAATAGCGCGCTGTTAGTAAATAGACAGATTATGTATTTAATTAATTTACAGTTTTTGATGTGTTTGTTTCCTTTATTTAACTTAAAACTAAATCGAATCAGTTATTCATTTTATATTATGCAAGGGGCAATTTTATGAATAAGGTTTACCGTGTTATATGGAGCCACGTAACGAATACTTTTATCGCAGTCTCAGAGCTCGCAACATCGAAAGGTAAAGTAAAATCATTCAGCGTTATTTCTTCAAATTCACAATCACTAGCGAATAGCAGTATCCCTGCTACCTTCAAATTAAGTGCGATTGCACTGGTTTCTATTCTCACACTTGCTCCAGCTCAGGTATTTGCGGAAGATGTTAATGCGACAACATTAAATGTAGCAGGAGAATCAACGTTTACTGGAAAATCAACATTTAATGGTGGTATTGATACCAATTCATTAATGGTGGGCGGTAAAACCGTGGCAACAGTGGATACAGTCAACGATGCTGTTGCTAGTAAAGTAAATCAAAGTGATTTCAATACATTAAAAAATACTGTAGACGATAAAGTAAATCAAAGTGATTTTAATACATTAAAAAATACTGTAGGTAGTAAAGTAAATCAAGGTGATTTTAATGCATTAAAAAATACTGTAGATAGTAAAGCAAGCAAAACAGAATTAACAAACTTAAGTAATTTAGTTGCACAATTAGGTTTAACTTCGGGTGGTGAATATACTGGTCTCAAGTATTTCCGTACTAAATCAACTTTAGCTGATGCAGTCGCTACAGGAACTGATGCTATTGCTATTGGAGCAGAATCTAAGGCGACCAGTGCAAATACTATTGCAATGGGACATAGTGCCTCATCAACAAAGCAAAAATCAGTGGCAATTGGTTTTCATGCTAATACTAAGTCAGAACAGTCAATCGCTTTAGGTGAGTCAGCTAAAGCAGAAAAGAATGCTGACAAAGGTATTGCTATAGGTAGTGATGCTAGAGTAGGTTCTAAAGAAAATGGTGATGTAACTTATGATGGTGCTTCTACTTATGTTGTTGGTAGTGGTGATGGTAAGGGATCTATTGCAATAGGTGATAATGCAGTAAGTAGAGGTACAGCAAATATTGCTATTGGTAAAGGAGCTATTAACTCAAATAAAGATTTTGATGGTCAGTTTTCTAATAATAGTATAGCTGTAGGGACAGATGCTCAAACAATAGCAAGTAATAATTCAATTGCTATTGGTAATATGGCTAAAGCAAATAAATCTGCTGACTCATCTATTGCTATTGGTGATAAAGCGCAGACTTTTGCTATAAATGCATTAGCGTTAGGTAGAACATCTGAAGCAAAAGGTGAGTCTTCTTTAGCTATTGGTCTTAGTTCTAAGGCTGAAAGTGATAAAGCAGTCTCGATTGGTGTGAATAGTAAAGCTCAACAAGGCGATACTATTGCATTAGGTAGTGGTGCGAATGCTTTACCTTCAAAAACTATTTCTATTGGGTTGAATGCGGGTTTGAATCAAGTAACCGATGTAGCTGAGACGAAACATTCTCATATTAATATTGGTGAGAATGCAGGGGAAGGCGTGAATGGCCAATTTAATATTGGTATTGGTAAAGATGCGGGTAAACACGTTGTCGGTAAAGCGAATATTGCTATTGGTTTAAGTGCGGGTACAAATTTAGCGAATACAGAAGAAACAGTCGGAGATAATGTTTCTATTGGTAACTTTGCTAATAAATATGATGTTCAAACTCCAATTCAACGCTCAACTGCGGTTGGTGCACATACTAAAACTGCGAGTGATTCTACTGCATTAGGTTATGAGGCTAAAGCAACAGCACTTAAATCAACTGCTATAGGTTTTGCCTCTAAAGCTATTGGAGAACAAGCAGTTGCTATTGGCTCTAGCGCAGAAGCAGATTCTAATAATATTGCTTTAGGATCTAATTCTAAAGCTAAAGCTAAAGCTGGCACAGGGTATTTAACAGGAACTGATTCTTCTTTGGTTGTATCTGTAGGTCATCAAGAAGGAAGTAGTAATCAGCATATTTTACGTAGACTTGTCAATGTTGCAGATGGTGCAGATGATCAAGATGCAGTAACTGTTTCTCAATTAAAGAAAGTAACAGAGAAAGTGACAACAGATTTACAAGCTAAATTTAATGCTTTAAATCATTCACCAACAGCTTCTGAAATTAAATATGATACAGTCCCACCTGATGCGGCTACAGGTGCTGAAAATAAAATTACATTAAAGCCCAAGACACGTATCTCAAATGTCGCGAATGCAGAAAGTGATACTGATGCTGTTAACTTGAAACAAGTTAATCAAATTATTAATGATAAAAAAGCACATTATTTTAGCGTAAATGATCAAGGATTAAGCTCTGTTCCTGGTAATCATGACAATGATGCAGCTACAGGTAAATTGTCTATGGCGATTGGTCAAAATGTTATAGCTAAAGCTGAGCGTAGTATTGCGATCGGTAATAATGCAAACGCTCATGGAGAAGGTTCTATTGCATTAGGAACATTATATCAAGGAAGTAATGACTTAGATGATGGCAATGCTAAAAACAGCGCAACTAATGCAACAGTTTCAAACCAGCCTTATAAATATGGTTTAGCGATTGGTGCAGGTGCGAATACCGAAGGTAACAATTCTATTGCAATTGGTAGTTTGGCGGCATCTTCAAATAAAGACATTCAAGGTGGTAATGTTGATCGTGCTATTGCGATTGGTTATTTTGCGAGAACTTCTGGTGAAAAAAGTACAGCTATTGGTGAACGTTCAGTTGCAAGTGGTGTAAGAGCTAATGCAGTAGGGAGTCAAGCGCAAGCTACAGCAGAATCATCGACAGCTATTGGTACTAAAGCAAATGCTAATGCTAAAAATTCAATTGCATTTGGTACTCATCAGCAAGTAACTGGTGTAAATTCAGGCAGTATTGGTTATGCAGGTGAAGAAGGGGATGTTCCAGAGCTTAAGAAAGTTAAGACTATTGTATCAGGTACAGGGACTTATTCTTTAGGTAATACTAACGGTACTGTGACTGCGAATGAAAGTGGTATTTTTGGTAATAACAATATCATTAGTGCAAAAGAAAATACTCGTCTTGTAGGTAATAAGAACGTTATTGGTGATATCACTGTTGAACCGAGTGCAAGTAATCCTAATGGCGTTGCACCAACGAATGAACTAAAAGATATCTACGTGACTGGTTATGGCAATAAAATCAGTAGTAGTAAGAAACTTGCTAAAGATTTAAGTGGGTTATTTGTATATGGTCATACAAATACGATTGCAGATATTGCAGATCCTGATTCCACTGAAGAAATTGAAATTACAAATTCTTCTGTTATTGGTGCAAACAACACACTAAATACAAAAGGCTCAGATTTCTTTGTATTAGGTAACAATGTGAATGCAACATTAGGTAACTCAGTTTATTTGGGTAAAGATGCTGCTTATATCATAACTGGTGCTTCAACTGCAGGTATGGATAATTATTCTAATATGGCTGGTGGTTTAAATAAATCTGGTCATAGTTTTGCTGGTGGTACGCCAGTAGGTGTGGTCACTGTTGGTGCCGTTGGTAAAGAGCGCCGTGTACAAAATGTGGCAGCAGGTTTAGTGACAGAAGCGAGTACCGATGCGATTAACGGTAGTCAGTTATTTGCGTTGACTCGTCCATTGCGTTTTGCGGGGGATAACTCGACGTTAAGTAATCCTGATCAAGGTAAACCAACAGGTGATGCTACAGTGATTTCACGTGGTTCAAACCAAGGTATGAAAATTCTTGGTGGTGAAAGTGATACATCTAAGCTAACAGGAAAAACGGATAAGAATATTGGTGTGATTTCTGATGGCAACAATACATTAGAAGTGAGATTGGCGAAAACGTTATCTAATCTCACAGCAGCAATTTTTGGACCAGAAGGTGATAAGACAACTATTAATAAAGATGGTATCACTATCACAAATAATGGTAAACCAAATGTCAGTTTAACTGATACGGGTCTAGATAACGGTAGTAACAAAATTATCAATGTAAAAGCAGGTGAAGCTGATACAGATGCTGTGAATGTCAAGCAATTAAAAGATCTTAAAGCAGAAGGCTTTGGCTTAACTGGTGAAGATGGTCAAACAGTTAAACAAGCTTTAGGCACAGCAATTAAAGTCACTGGTGATGATAATGTGAAAACTAAAATCGTGACAGAAGCTAGTGGAAGCAAGAAGTTAGAGATTGGTTTAGAAAACCAAGTTACATTAGGTGGCGCGGCTAAGAATGGTGATCCTGCTACAGATGGTAAGTTAACACTAAAAAATCAAGCTGGTACAGATAAAGTCGTACTTGATGGTGCAAATGGCTCAGTGGGTTTAACTGGTGCGGATGGTGCAAATGCAACAATTACGGTTAAAAATGGATCTCCTGCTGTAGATGGCTCTGCCAATACAACTAAACCACGTATTACTTATGGTGATGAAGAAGTTGCCACTTTAAACGATGGTTTAAAATTTGGTGCCAATGCTGGCACGATTCATAATGCGAAATTAAATACGCAAGTGGATGTAAAAGGTAAAGCTGAAAATACTCAGTGGACTGACTTTGATGCGGGTCAAAATATTATGACTCAAATTAAAGACAACACTATTACGGTGGCATTGGCGAAAGCATTATCCGGTTTAACTAGCGCAACCTTTGGTGATCCTACTGAAGCAAATAAAGATGCAACAGTGATTAACAAAGATGGTGTGACGATTTCGAATAAGGGTGCTGCCGATGTTAGCTTAACTGAAAATGGTTTAGACAATGGTAATAAGCAAATCAAGAATGTTGCCAGTGGTTTAACCAAAGCAGATGGTAATGTAGCGACGTCTTTAAATGATGCTGTACAAACCAATGGTGTGAATGTAGGTGATTTAAAAACAGCGATCACGAATATTACATCAGGTACAACGAACGGTGTAGATAACCCATTAGGTGGTTTTGGCTTAAAAGATAAAGCAGGTCAAATCTTTAAACAAAACTTAGGTGAAACTGCGCAAATTACTGGTGATTCAAATGTGAATACTAAAGTAATTGATGGTCAAAATGGTGGTAAAGCGCTTGAAGTCAGCTTAGCTAACCAATTGACTTTAGGTAAAGGTCCAGATGCTAATGTACCTAACGCAACTGGCGAGGCAGGCAAGGTCACCTTAAAAGATGATAAAGGTACAGATCGTGCAGTACTTGATGGTTCTGATGGCTCTCTCACCTTAACAGGTGTTGCGCCAGCTACGACACCAGGTGCAGCCCCAGCAGATGTGCCAAGTGCGAAGATTAAAGTGGCAACAGGGAAAGCAGATTTAGCCGGTACACCAGATTTGGATCCTAGCACTGCACCTAGCAACAAAACACGTATTACTTATGAAATACCTGGTGCACAACCTACTGATCCAGCAACAACTGAAGAGTTAGCTACACTGAACGATGGCTTAAAATTCGGTGCGAATGATGGCAAGGTTCACAATGCTAAACTCAATACACGTGTGGATGTGAAAGGTAAAGCTGACAATACTAATTGGGCTGACTTTGATGCGGGTCAGAATATTATGACTCAGATTCAAGGTAATACGATTACTATCGCTTTAGCAAAAGCCTTAAAAGACTTAACTAGCGCGAGCTTTGTAGGTGGTACGGAGAATACCAGTAGCGTGCTTAACGGTAATGGGTTGACTATTACGAAAAAAGATGGTGCACAAGATCCAAATGCTAAGGATACAGTTGTAAGCCTAACTGAAAAAGGATTAGATAACGGTGGTAACCAAATTATCAACGTTGATAGCGGTCTGAAAAAATCAGATGGTACAGTTGTGACATTGAAAGATGCACCAGATGAAGTACTCAAGAATGGTGTCAATGTAGGTGATTTGAAAAATGCTATTAAGGATGTTACTTCAGCAACAAACGGTGGCTTTGGCTTAAAAGACAAAGAAGGTACTGAATTCAAGCAAGATTTAGGCACCACAGCACAGATCACGGGTGATAAAAATATCAATACGAAAGTGATTGATGTTCCTAATAGTAATGATAAAGCATTAGAAATTAGTTTAGCTAATGATATTACATTAGGTAAAAATGGTGCAGATGGTGTTGATGGTTCTCTCGGTGTGAACGGTAAAGACGGTGCAAGTGTTGTCTTGAATGGTAAAGATGGTTCTATTGGTTTAACGGGTCCTAAAGGCGCTGACGGTAAATCCGCATCGGCAGATATGAAAGTACAAGAGGGTAAACCAGGTGTTGATGGTAAAGCGGGTGATACCAAAACACGTATCGTCTATACACCAAAAGATAAAGATGGTAACCCAGTTGTTGATGCTACAGGTCAACCAGTTGTTGAAGAAGTCGCAACCTTAAATGATGGCATGAAGTTTGTTGGTAACGATGGTAAAGAAGTCACTCGTAAACTGAATGAAACCTTAGGTATCAAAGGTGGATTAGATAAAGCAACAGTTGAAGATAATACTAAAGTATCTTCTGCTAACTTAGGCGTTCGTTCTACTGCTGATGGCTTAGAAGTTGTCATGAAAGAGCGTCCAACATTCTCTGGCTTAGTGGTAAACGGTAAAGATGGTGAAGATGCTGCAGTTAAGTTTGCGAAAGACGGTAAAGAGGGTATGTCTATTGCAGCAGTAACTGATAATAATGGTAATACTACTGGCTTAGCTATCAAGGATAAAGATGGTAATCCAGGTGTGACTTTCAACAATGATGGTCGTATCACTAATGTTGTTGCAGGTAAAGATGATACTGACGCAGTTAATGTGAGTCAGTTAAAAGAAGGGCTTGCCAAAGCAACCACGAAAGTTGAAGCAGGTAAAAACATGACCGTGACTTCAACGACGAACGATGATGGTAGTACGACTTATACTGTAGCAACAGAAGAGGATGTTAACTTTACCACAGTCACAACCGGTAACACGGTCATGAACAATGCTGGTGTGAAAGTCGGTGATAATGTTGCACTCACTAACGAAGGTTTAAAAGCAGGTGATGTGACAGTGACGACAGCAGGTATTAATGCGGGTAACAAGAAAGTGACTGGGGTTGCAGATGGTGATATTTCACCAACGAGCAAAGAGGCGGTGAACGGTAGTCAGCTGAACGCGGTTAAAGAAACCGCTGAAGCGGGTTGGAACTTAACAGCAAATGGTGAAAACTCATCTAATGTGAAACCAAGAAATACCGTGGATCTCAACAATACTGATGGCAATATCGTGATCAGCAAAACAAACACTGCGGATAGTCATAACGTCACCTTTGATTTAGCCAATAAAGTCGTGATTGGACCTAAAGATGGTACAAATCAACCTCAAGAAGGTGCAGTGGTTATCAGTGGTAAAGAGGGGGATGACGGTAAAGGAAGTATCAGTATTGCCGGCAAAGATGGCAAAGATGCCGTGGCCATTAGTGGTCAAGACGGTGTCGGTAAGATTGGTTTAACCGGTCCTACGGGTGCTGATGGCAAAAATGCTCATGCAATCATTGGCGTGAAAGACAGTGTGAAAGGCTTAGACGGCAATGATGGTAAAGACGGTAATAGCAAAACACGTATCGTTTATACCAAACCGAATGGTGAAGAAGAGCAAGTGGCCACCATGAACGACGGTTTAGTGTTTGCTGCTGATTCAGGTGAACCACACAAAGCGAAATTAGGTACAACTGTTAAAGTGAAAGGAGATGATAAAAATATCTCAACTGAAGTGGTTGGTGACACGCTACGTGTGAAATTGAATGACAATATTGAAGTAAAAGGCATCAATGTGACTGAAAACTTGACGGTGAAAGAAGGCGCGAACATCAACATGGGTAACAACGTGATTCACGGTGTGGCTGATGGTGAAGTGAGTGCAAGCAGTAAACAAGCTGTGAATGGTAGCCAGTTACATAAAGTTCAGCAACAAGTGAATAACCAAGCCACCGCGATTAATAAGCTAGGTGATCATATCAATAAAGTGGATAAAGATCTCCGTGCTGGTATTGCGGGTGCCACAGCGGTCGCGTTCTTACAGCGTCCAAATGAAGCGGGTAAGAGCATTGTTTCTCTTGGTGTTGGTTCTTATAAAGCTGAGACAGCCATTGCCGTGGGTTATGCAAGAAACTCAGATAACAATAAGATCTCAATCAAACTTGGTGGTGGTGTGAATAGCCGTGGTGATGTAAACCTCGGTGGTAGCATCGGTTACCAATGGTAGTTGATTCTTAACTTGTTAACAAAGGGTATTGAGGAAAGCTCAGTACCCTTTTCTTTTAGCTGAGTAAAGTCAGCAGATGTAGCACAGAGATAAAAAAGGGGATGTATATGTCTACATCCCCTTTGATTTTGTGACGATAACACAGATGTTATACCGTGTTATGGCGTATTTAGTGTTATTATTTGCGTGGCAGTTGGATCTGTGGTTCTTGGCTTGGGCGATAGAGGACCAAAATATGTCCAATAGTTTGCACCGCACTTGCTTGCGTTTCACGGATAATCGCGTCAATGATTAATTGTTTTACTTCACGATCGGCACCCGCGATTTTGACTTTAATTAATTCGTGGTGTGTCAATGCGTTGTCAATTTCTGCTAAAACGCCTTCTGTTAATCCATTATTGCCGATCATCACAACGGGGTTTAAATGATGGGCAATGCCTTTTAAGAATTGTTTTTGTTTGGTCGATAATGTAATTGACATAATGCATCCTAATTTGAAAAAAGAGCGGTCATTTTTTCTGAAATGTAAAAAACGACCAACATGAATTGGCTAATTTTAACCGTAAATACGGGTTAGCGAAAGCAATTTGATAAAATAGAGGTAGAACAAGCATGCATAATACGGATTTGTGGTCTTCTTTTTTGTTCTCAATAAGTGTCACGTTACCCACTGTATTGATGTTATTACTCGGGATCATCTTGAAAAGACGGCGGATGATCGATGACAAGTTTACGGGGCAAGCGACCCGCATAATTTTTAATATCACCTTACCCATTTTGTTGTTTCTGAATATCACTAGTAATCCTGTGCAGTTTCACACACAGATGATCCCCATTATGGCCAGTGTAATCGGTACATTGTTGTTATTTTTGGGCGCGGAACTGATTGCCAGTAAATATATCACCGAAAAACAAGAGCGTGGCACCTTTGTGCAAGCGGTGTATCGTGGTAATAATGGGATTTTAGGTTTGGCATTGTGTATTAATGCCTATGGTGAAGCCGGTTTAGCACCTGCGTCGATTTATGCTGCCGCGACCATTTTTTTATTTAATGTGCTTGCTGTGGTTACGTTAAGTCGCGCATTTGCACAGGGTAAAGTCAGTGTTTACGCGATGTTAATAAATGTACTGAAAAATCCGTTGATTATTGCCATTATATTAGGCTATGGAGTGAATCATCTTGAATTTGTCTTGCCAAAAACCTTACAAACCACGGGTAATTATCTGGCGAGTATGACCTTACCTCTCGCGCTCATGTGTACAGGCGCGAGCATACAGTTTAAAGGCATAAGAAAAGATTCGCGTGTAGTGATTTGGGGCAGTATAGGGCGTGTGCTGATTGCGCCCATTGTGATGGTACTCGTGGGTAAACTGTGTGGTTTATCGGGCATGAATATGGGGATTTTATTTTTAATGGCAGCGACACCAATGGCAACGATTGCTTATGCCATGGTACGAGGCATGGGGGGAAATGGGGTGAGTGCCGCGAATATTATCGCTTTCACTACTTTAGGTGCCATCATCACGTCATCTTTCGGCTTGTTAGTTTTGTCGCAGCTAGGTTGGATTTAGTGATAAAAAAGAGGCGATCAGGTCGCCTCGATACAAGAGAAAACATTCACTACAGCTTGAAAGACAAGTGCGGGGAATGTTATTTCAGTTTTATCTTAACCGCGATCTGTTCCCCTTGTTTAAGCGTATGTGTAATACGCGCGGTTTCCACACACAGCATGGTTTGATAGCCGAACTCACTCATGCCACTGGTTGCTTTATGCCATGGATTCCATACCACGACTTCGCTGGCGTGCTGATGCTCAAGATAAATCGCACGCTGTAACACGGGATCAAGTATAGTCGTTTTGGCTTCGGTGACCTGATAGGTACAGTCCACATGTTGTTGAATTTTTCGTGGAGAAGGCACCTGTTCAATTTGTTTAGTCACATTATCAACACAGCTTATCGGTAAATCTTGGATTTCAATTTGTTGAATATCGCCGATTTGAAAGTAGCTATGTAACGCCACTTGAGCCTCTTCTTGTCCATAATGGGTGAAAATGACTTGACAGTCTTCGCTGAAATGCATGCTGACTTTGGCTTCAATCAAATGATCTTCTGTAAATAAACCAAAGGCTAACTGCACGTTATCCGCTGAAATAGCATAGTCTATTAAGTGCCATAAGCGAATGCGAGCAGTGCCATGCGAAGGCGATTTCACTGCGCCAAACCATGGGTAGCAAAGCGGAATGCCACCACGAATAGCACTGCCTAATTGGAAAGGTTCAATATCGCTTAACCACAGTACATCGTGCTCGCTTCCTTTCGGCTGCCAACTAAGAAGATGTGCGCCTTGCAAGGCAATCACGGCAGTACCCACTTCGTGTTGTAGCATAATTGCTGGAATTTCATTGTATTTTACTAAGCGAAGAGCGGGACAAATGTGTTGAAGAATGGTTGGTTGAAGAGTGTTTTGCATAAGACCTCTTTATACTGTTTTTCTATTCAGTACGTTATTTAGTGACAAGGGAAAATCTGATACACTATGCCACAATTTTGTAATTGATGCTGAAAAATAATGGCGAATATTGAACAAATAATCAAGGTCTTTTCCGAACAAGGCGCATTAAGTCAACGCATTGCCGGGTTTCGTCCTCGTGCGGAACAACGAGAGATGGCGGTCGCGGTTGCCACTGCGATTGGCGAGAAAAGCGCACTGGTGGTGGAAGCGGGGACAGGAACAGGCAAAACCTTCGCCTATTTGGCACCGGCACTTTTAGCCAAAAAGAAAACTATTGTGTCAACAGGATCGAAAAATTTACAGGATCAACTCTTTAAACGTGACTTACCTACCATCAAAAAAGCCCTCAATTACAGTGGAAAAATTGCCTTGCTGAAAGGTCGGGCGAATTATTTGTGCTTGGAACGGTTGGAACAAGTGATTGCGCAAGGGGTATTGGGCGATCGTTCTGTGTTGACGGATTTATCCAAAGTACGCCAATGGCAGAATGCCACCAAAACGGGGGATTTAAGTGAATGCGTGGAATTGGCAGAAGACAGCCCGATTTTACCACAATTAACCAGTACGGCAGAAAGCTGTTTAGGGACGGATTGTCCGCATTACAATGATTGCTATGTGGCCTCTGCACGTAAGCGCGCGTTAAATGCGGACTTAGTGGTGGTCAATCACCATTTGTTTTTTGCTGACATTGCGGTGAAAGAAACGGGGTTTGGGGAGCTCATTCCACAAGCCGACGTGATTATTTTTGATGAAGCGCACCAACTGCCCGATATTGCGAGCCAATATTTTGGTCAATCCTTAACAGCACGTCAGCTGTTTGATTTGTGCAAAGATATTCATATTGTGTATCGTACAGAAATCAAAGATATGGCACAACTTGGCACCGCATCGGATAATTTACTAAAAACGATTCAAGACTTCCGTTTATTACTGGGGGAGGGAAACACCCGAGGCAATTGGCGTGAACGGTTAGCTCAGCCCGTGGCGAGAAAAGGATTTGAAAATTTACAAGAAAAGATCGCCTTTATGTCTGACGTTGTCAAGTTGGCTTTAGGGCGTTCGCAAACATTAGATAGTATTTTTGAACGCTTAGAGGCGATAAAAACTCAGCTAACACGTCTAGCAGATACCACTATTACGGGCTATTGTTATTGGTACGAAACCATCGGGCGACAATTTGGCTTACATATTACCCCCTTGACGGTGGCGGATAAATTTGGGGAAGAAATGCAAAAACGGGAAACGGCTTGGATTTTTACCTCTGCCACGCTAGAAGTGGGGGGCGATTTTGCTCATTTTTGCCAACGATTAGGTATTACCCAAGCCACACAGAAAATTTTGCCTAGTCCGTTTAATTATCCTGAACAAGCTTTATTGTGTGTGCCACGTTATTTACCGAGCAGTAATCAACAACACACTCTCACACAATTAGGCGAAATGCTTTTACCTGTGATCGAAGCTAATCAAGGACGTTGTTTTGTGCTTTGTACTTCCTATGTCATGATGCGTGGCTTAGCGGCCTATTTTCGTGAACAGAGTGAACTACTGATTTTGTTACAGGGAGAAACATCCAAAACCAAATTATTAGATCAATTTATTGCTTCACAAGACGCGGTATTGGTCGCGACGTCCAGTTTTTGGGAAGGGGTAGATGTACGGGGAGATGCCCTGTCTTTAGTGATTATAGATAAACTGCCGTTTACCGCACCAGACGAACCTTTACTCAAAGCGCGTATTGAAGATTGTCGTTTACAAGGTGGCGATCCTTTTCATGATATCCAGATCCCCGAAGCGGTCATTACCTTAAAACAAGGGGTAGGACGCTTGATCCGAGATATCACTGATCGTGGTGTGGTGATTATTTGCGATAGTCGTTTAGTGATGCGGAGTTATGGTGCAACTTTTTTGAAAAGCTTACCTAATGCGAAGCGTACTCGAGATATGAACAAAGTGATACAATTTCTAACAAAGAGCCAAATGGATAACAAGAATGCATAATTTAACTTTATTAGCCTTAGATACCTCAACTGAAGCCTGTTCTGTGGCATTACTTTATAAAGGCGAAAGAACGTATTTAGATACGCTTGCACAACGTACGCATACGCAGCGTATTCTACCGATGATCGATGAGATCTTATCTCAGTCTGGACTTTCTTTAAAACAGGTTGATGCTCTTGCCTTTGGTCGAGGTCCTGGCAGTTTTACGGGGGTACGTGTAGGGGCAGGTATTGCACAAGGCTTAGCTTTTGGCGCGAATTTACCGGTTATCCCGGTCTCAAATTTGACCATGATGGCACAAGCGGCTTATGAACAATTGGGGGCTGAGCACGTGCTAGCCGCCATTGATGCGCGGATGAATGAAGTGTATTTCTCACAATTAATTGCTCAACCGATACAACTCGGTACAGAATGTTTTGTTGATTGGCAAGTCATTGGAGAAGAAAAAGTGGTTAAGCCAGAACACTTGGTTGCGGAGCTGGCTGATTTAACAGGGCATTGGGCTAAAGTGGGAACCGGCTGGGCGGCTTATTCCGAATTCTCGACCTTATCAGTCGGAGAGACAACGGAAATTCTGCTGCCTTCTGCTCACTATATGTTGACGCCTGCATTACTCAAATGGCAACAACAGCACACAATGGATGCATTAGCCATTGAACCAGTTTATTTACGTAATGAAGTTACTTGGAAAAAACTACCAGGACGTGAATAAATGACACTCTCTCAAATGTGTACGGAGGAAAAAATGAAAAAACTGACCGCACTTTTGATCGCTATATTGCTTACCGGTTGTATTAAAGCCCCAAAAGGGTTGGAGCGCGATGATGTGAGCTTGCCATCGCTCGATAAGTTAGTGGCGGAAGACTATGCTTGCCAATGCAAACAAGCTCGTTTTGGCGGCAAAATCTTATCCGTCACAGCGTTACCGGGGAAAATGAAGTTAGAAATTTTGAGTTTACCTCTCGTTTCTTTGTCAGCCAAACCGATGTTATCTGCGGAAAGCAACGGTCGTTTTATTGCCTATCTAGAGGGCTTTATTGATCCTGAACGGTTAAAAGAACAGTTCATTACAGTGAAAGGCATCTTGAAAAAGCAAGAAACAGGTAAAATTGATCAGGTTGATTATCATTATCCTGTCCTTGAGGCGAATCATTATAAAGTATGGCAATTGGTGCCAGAATATTATTACGAGCCAGAGGATCTTGCCGATTGGCGAGAAAGCCGTCGTATGGGGTGGGGGCCATTTTGGCGACCAGAGCCACGCTTACGCTATGTGTTGCAATAGGGCATGCTAAATTTTGCTAAGTAGGACAATGGGATGAGTGAATTTGTTATTAGCCTAAATGTGAGGATTACGTTATAATTTTGGCTAAATTTTGTTAAAAATAAGGATAACACATGGAAAAACCTTGGTTTAAAAATTACCCTGAGGATTTACCACGCGAATTAGATACATCAAAGTATGATTCGTTGTTGGATATGTTTGATAATGCAGTGCGTACCCATCCAGACCGTGCTGCCTATATCAATATGGGGCAAATTTTAACCTTTCGAAAATTAGAAGAACGCAGTCGGGCATTTGCCGCGTATTTACAAAATGAATTAAAGCTGAAACGTGGTGATCGTGTGGCATTAATGATGCCGAATTTATTGCAGTATCCGATTGCATTATTTGGTATTTTGCGTGCCGGCATGGTGGTGGTTAATGTCAATCCACTTTATACCCCACGTGAATTAGAGCACCAATTAAAAGACAGTGGGGCTAGCGCGATTGTCGTGGTGTCCAATTTTGCTTCTACTCTCGAAAAAGTGGTGTTTAATACTGAGGTCAAGCACGTAATTTTAACCCGTATGGGCGATCAACTTTCCTTTGGTAAACGCACTTTAGTCAATTTTGTGGTGAAATACATCAAAAAACTGGTGCCAAAATACAAACTACCCAATGCGGTGACTTTTCGAGAAGTGTTGAGTGTCGGAAAATATCGACAATATGTTCGCCCACAAATAGAACGTAAAGATTTAGCCTTTTTACAATATACCGGGGGGACGACAGGGGTGGCGAAAGGCGCAATGCTGTCACACGGCAATATCATTGTAAATTTATTTCAAGCGAATTGGATTGCAGAGCCATTTGTTGGTGATCGTACTAAAGAGCGTAAAGCCATCATTGCGTTACCGCTTTATCACGTGTTTGCGTTAACAGTAAACTGTTTATTGTTTGTTGAATTAGGTATTACAGGGATACTGATTACTAATCCGCGTGATATCGAAGGCTTTGTTAAAGAATTGAAGAAACACCATTTTGTTGCCATTACGGGTGTCAATACCTTATTTAACGCGTTGTTAAATAATGAGAATTTTAAAGAAGTCGATTTTCGCACATTAAAACTGACCGTGGGCGGTGGCATGTCAATCCAACAATCTGTCGCAACCCGTTGGTATGACACGACTGGCTGTAATATTATTGAAGGCTATGGGATGACAGAGTGTTCTCCGTTGATTGCGGCTTGTCCAATTAACATGATCAAACACAATGGCAGTATTGGCGTGCCAGTACCGAATACCGATGTGCGTATTATCAAAGAAGATGGACATGAGGCCAACTTGGGTGAGCCGGGTGAGCTTTGGGTCAAAGGGGAACAAGTCATGCAAGGTTATTGGCAACGTCCAGAAGCCACCGCTGAAGTACTGATGGACGGTTGGATTGCCACCGGTGATGTGGTCGTGATGGATACAGATCATTACTTGCGTATCGTGGATCGCAAAAAAGATATGATTTTAGTTTCGGGTTTTAATGTCTATCCAAATGAGATCGAAGACGTGGTCATGTTAAATGACAAAGTTGCTGAAGTGGTCGCTATTGGTGTGCCGAACGAGATTTCAGGTGAAACGATTAAAATTTTTGTTGTGAAGAAAGATGAAAGTTTAACCCGTGATGAATTACGTAAACACTGTCGTGTCCATTTAACGGGCTATAAAATTCCAAAAGAAATTGAGTTTCGTGAGGAGTTGCCGAAAAGCAATGTGGGCAAAATTTTACGCCGTGTTTTACGCGATGAGGAGCTGGCAAAACGTCCAGCTGAATAAATATTCATTTCATTTTATTAGGGGTGATAAGCGCCCCTAATTTGTTGTATTAAGATGAACAGTCAAATAAAAGAAATAAAAAACAAACCGCACTTTCAAGTGATTACCTCCGATCTGGCGTTAGCCGAGATTTGTCATACTGCACAGCAAAAAACTGTGATTGCGCTCGATACTGAATTTGTTCGTATCAAAACCCTTTATCCGCAGTTAGGGCTTATTCAACTGTATGATGGTGAACAAGTCAGTTTAATCGATCCAACAACCATTCAAGATTTTTCGCCTTTTATTGCCTTGTTGGCGAATACCGCCGTGCTGAAGGTATTGCATGCATGCAGTGAAGATTTAGACGTGTTTCAGCATAGTTTCAATCAACTACCTACACCGATGTTAGATACTCAGGTCATGGCAAACTTTTTAGGTTTTCCCAATTCCACGGGCTTGGCGACCTTAGTGCAGCATTATTTTCACATCGAAATTGATAAAGGCGCGTCTCGCACGGACTGGTTAGCCCGCCCTTTATCAGACACTCAATTAGTTTATGCGGCAGCTGACGTATGGTATTTATTGCCACTTTATCTGCGTATGCAAGAGGCGTTGGCACAAACGCGATGGCAAGTGGCTGCACAACAAGATTGCGAAGCGTTGTTGCTAAAGCGTGAGCAATATAAAGATCCTGAATTAGCGTATTTGAATATCCCTAATGCCTGGCGTTTAGCGCCAAGTGAACTCATGTGCCTAAAATTGTTGGCGAAATGGCGCCAAGAAGAAGCGATGAAAAGAGATCTTGCCTTGAATTTTGTGGTCAGAAGTGAACATTTGTGGCAAGTCGCTAAACATAATCCGAAACATACGTCTGAGTTATTAGCCTTAGGATTGAGTCATCATGAGGTCCGTATTCATGGTAAAAAAATCTTGCACTTAATTGGACAAGTAAAACGTTTTGATGAAGCTGATTATCCAGCACCGATTGTGCGTATTGCAGATGATCCGCGTTATAAAAAAGCCTTAAAAGGATTACAACAGAAACTGAAAAGCCTTGCCCCACCTGATTTAGCCGCAGAAGTTATTGCCAGTAAACGAGGTTTAGAAAGTTTAATCAAATGGTGTTGGTTAGATAACCAAGATCCTGCTCAGTTACCTGATCTGTTAGTCGGGTGGCGGCGTGAATTTGGTCTCGTGTTGTTGGAGACGCTAGCAGCGTAATGCAGTAAAATTGCGCAAAATAAAACCGCACTTTAAGCAGATAAAGTGCGGTTTTTGTTTTGTCTTGAGGTGAAATTATTGTGTTGCTTGAATTGCGGTTAACGCAATAGTGTACACAATATCATCTACTAATGCACCACGTGATAAATCGTTCACTGGTTTACGCATCCCTTGTAACATCGGCCCGATAGACACTAAGTCTGCTGAACGTTGTACAGCTTTATAGGTCGTGTTACCCGTATTTAAGTCTGGGAAGATAAATACGGTTGCTTTCCCCGCTACTGGTGAATTCGGTGCTTTAGAGCGCGCAACATCTTCCATCACCGCTGCGTCATATTGTAATGGCCCATCAATGATTAAATCTGGGCGTTTTTCTTGTGCAAGACGTGTGGCTTCTTTCACTTTTTCCACATCTGCACCACTACCTGATGTCCCCGTTGAATAAGAGATCATCGCTACTTTTGGCTCAATACCAAAGGCTTTGGCTGAGTCTGCAGATTGAATAGCGATTTCGGCTAATTGTTCTGCTGTTGGATCTGGGTTGACCGCACAGTCACCATAAACTAACACTTGATCAGGTAAGAGCATGAAGAAGATTGAAGACACAATCGAATTACCCGGCGCCGTTTTGATGATTTGCATCGGTGGACGAATTGTGTTGGCGGTTGTGTGTACTGCACCAGAAACTAAACCATCGACTTCATTTGCTTCTAACATCATGGTACCGAGGACTACGTTATCTTCTAACTGTTCACGTGCAGAATCTTCGGTCATGCCTTTGCTTTTACGTAATTCCACTAAACGTGCAACATAGTTTTCGCGTACTGTGGCTGGATCGATAATGGTAATGCCTTTTTCTAATTCAATGCCTTGTGCTTCAGCAACGCGCACCACCGATTCTGGATCAGCTAAGAGTACACATTCTGCGATGCCACGCTCTGCACATAATGCAGCGGCTTTCACTGTACGCGGTTCATCCCCTTCAGGCAATACAATGCGTTTTTTTGCTTGACGTGCTAATTCAGTTAGTTGGAAACGGAACGCGGGTGGCGATAAGCGACGTAAACGAGAAGACGCTGCAGCTAAAGAGTCGATAAAATCGCTATCCAGTAAGTCACTGACATAGTGTTTAATTTTTTCAATCCGCTCTTTATCATCTACAGGTACTTCAAGATTAAAGCTTTGTAGTGCCAGCGCGGTTTGCCAAGTATTTCCTTCTACACGGAAGACCGGTAAACCAGTACTTTCGATCGCGTGTTGACAAAGTTTTTTGATTTGTCCATCAATTTTGTACCCACCCGTTAGTAACATACCGGCAATTTCAACCCCATTCATGGCTGCGAGTGAAGCGGCGACAATCACATCAGGACGATCTGCTGAGGTGACAAGTAAGCTCCCTACGCGGAAGTGTTCAACCATATTAATTAGATTTCGTGCACAGAAAGTGATACCGCGAATCCGACGTTCATTGATTGCACCTTCATGAATAATGGCGGCACCTAAATGTTTGGCTAAATCAATCGCTCGAGTCGCAATGAGTTCTGCGCTCCAAGGGATACAGGCCAAGATTTTAATTGGACTTTTTTCGAATAAGTGAAAAATCTCAGAGACTTGATTTTGTGTATGTTGGAAAGAATCAAAAATTTCTGCCAAGTCAGGACGAGTACGACCCGATTCATCAATTGGTGCGTTGAATTTATTGATGATCACACCGAGTAAGTTCGGGTTATTTTTACCCCCAAATAGCGATGCCGCTGCTTTGATACGTTCTTTTAATTCCTCAGGGGTTTCTGTTGCCGGTGCAGCAACAAGAATGATTTCAGCATCAAGTGCTTGGGCAATTTCATAGTTAATGCTATTGGCATAAGAGTGTTTGCGAGTTGGAATGAGACCTTCTACTACCACAATTTCGTTGCTTTTAGCGAGTTGTTGATGATTTTCAACAATTTTTTCTAATAAAACATCCGATTGATTTTGACCAATTAACGATTCCGCCACGCTTAGCATAAAGGGTTCGGTTGTTTCAATTGTGGTACTGGTGCGAATAATCGAGGTGGTGCGATCAATCATATCTTCACCAGTGTTCGGCTGAGAAATAGGTTTCATAAAGCCGACTTTTGCCCCTTTTTGCTCCAGTGCATGAGTTAAACCTAAGCTGACACTGGTTAAACCTACACCAGTGCTAATCGGGATAAGGATAATTGTACGTGACATAATAAACTCTAATTTGTTGATAATTTATACAAAAAGAAACTGCCGATAAATCGGCAGTTTATTGACTTTACGCGATGCAAAGACGCGCGGTATCTTGTGCAATAACAAGTTCTTCATTCGTTGGGATAACCATCGCGACTGGCGTATTCTCAGCGGTAATCACGCCTTCATTACCAAAGCGAGCGGATTTGTTTTTCTCCGAATCCACTTGATAGCCGAATAGTTTTAAATGGTTTAAGGTTAACTCACGTACTAAAGAAGAGTTTTCACCAATCCCACCAGTAAACACGATTGCATCTAAACGCTCACCGATCACGGCCATGTAAGACCCAATATATTTTGCTAAACGATAACTAAAGACATCTAACGCACGTTTCGCAGGTGCTTCTTTGTCATAATGATCTTCGGCATAACGACAATCGCTAGAAACTTCTGTTAAACCGAGTAAACCTGATTTTTTGGTCAACAACGTATTGATCTCTTCAACGGATAAACCTAGATTATCGTGTAAGTAGAAAACGATCGCGGGATCAATATCACCGGAACGGGTGCCCATGACTAAACCTTCTAATGGGGTTAAACCCATTGAGGTATCAATACATTGACCATGACGAACGGCTGCGACTGATGCACCGTTACCTAAATGACAGGTAATCACATTGATTTTATCCGTTGGCACATTTAAGCGTTCTGCAGCTTGTTGGCTGACAAAGAAATGGCTTGTACCATGTGCACCATAGCGACGAACACCATGCTCTTTATATAAAGAATAAGGGAGGGCATATAAATAAGCTTCTTCTGGCATAGTTTGATGGAACGCCGTGTCAAAAACCGCCACATTTTTTTCTTTTAAATGAGGGAACATTTTGAAGGCTTCTTCAATACCGATCAAATGTGCTGGGTTGTGTAATGGCGCAAATTGCACGGCTTCTTTAATACCTTGAACAACTTCATCCGTAATCACCACAGAAGAAGTGAATTTTTCACCTCCGTGAACGATACGGTGACCGATAGCAACAATATCTTCTTTTAATGAGGGATCTAATGGAAAAATACTATTTACAATAAAGTTAAGTGCTTCACTATGTGCAGCACCTGCACCTAAATCAGCGTTACCTTTTTCACCGTGGAGTTTCCATTTAATACGTGCATCATCTAAGTGAAATGCTTCGGCTAAACCAGACAATCTTTCTTCACCCGTTTTTGGATCTAAAATAGAAAATTTTAATGAAGAACTACCACAGTTTAAGATTAGGACTAATTTTTGAGACATAAGAGACCTATTATTTGATTTTAAGTTAAAAAAAGTTACCTGCTCAACTTTTGAACAGGTGGGCAGATAAAAATCCGATAGGCGATAGGATACACCTTTCGGGCAATAAAATAAATTCACAACTTGCTAAAAATGCGACATTCATCAAAAAAATCATTAAACTTTAAACATTTTTAATAAAAAAATAAATATAGGAAACTGACCTGTTTAAAATAAGCTGAATATTTAACCCGAATGTGTTATCTTTATTTCGTTATCGTATTAAAGAGGTTATGTACAATAGCAAAATGCATTTTTTTATTTTTTTAAAAAAGGGTCAGCATTATTTAAAAAGTTGGCCATTGGAAAGTAAGCTAGGTATGATTTTTCCCGAAAACCGCGTGATTAAAGCAACGCTTTTCGCGCAAAAGTTCATGCCTTTTTTAGCTGTTTTTGCCATTACTTGGCAGCAAGTTTACGCCAAATCCGATATCAGTGCATTAGCCGTTGCCGTATTTAGCGCGATTTTTGCGCTATTGATGCCGTTGCAAGGTTTGTATTGGTTAGGTAAACGTTCTATCACGCCCTTATCCCCACAAAGTGCGGTCTGGTTTTATGAAATTTGTGAGCGCTTAAAGCAAGTAAACGAAACTTTACCTATCTTAACAGAGCAACCTAATTATCAACATTTAGCTGATGTACTGAAAAAAGCACAGCGAAAATTAGATAAAGCTTTTTGGCAAGAATTATAAATTCGTCTTATCTGGTGTTTTTCTTGCTGGTATTATAAAGACTTTTCTTTTTTCATATTTATCAACTTTTCTTGAAATTTTCACTACGCAAACGTTTTCTTTTTTTGTAAAATAGCGCGGTGGAAATTCGAGAGTTTTTTAGAGATATTCCAATGATTGATTATATTATCATCGCCATCATTGCACTTTCGATCCTTATCAGCTTATTGCGTGGCTTTATTCGAGAAGTGATGTCAGTTGTGAGTTGGATCGTTGCTTTTTTGGTTGCCAATCACTTTTATCCTTATCTCGCGAGTTATTTAACCCAAATCGAATCCCTTTATGTACGTAATGGCACGGCTATTGCGATTTTGTTTGTTTCAACATTGATTGTGGGGGGGATTGTGAATTACGTGTTGGGCGAGTTAGTCGATAAGACAGGCTTAACGGGAACGGATCGAATATTAGGCGCTTGTTTTGGACTGATTCGAGGTGTATTGATTGTGGCAGCATTGTTATTCTTTATGGATACTTTTACGAATTTTAGCCAAACTGTTTGGTGGAAAGAGTCAAAACTTATTCCGCATTTCGGCTTTGTTGTGGAATGGTTTTTTCAACAATTGCAAGAAACGTCCAGTTTTATAAATTCAACATTAAATAAATAGAGGATAAACACGAATGTGTGGTATTGTTGGTATTGTTAGCCAAAGCCCCGTTAACCAGTCAATTTATGATGCGTTAACTTTATTACAGCACCGCGGACAAGATGCCGCGGGGATTGTCACCGTAGATGATGAAAATCGATTTCGCTTGCGTAAAGCGAATGGATTAGTGAGTGATGTATTTCAACAAGTACATATGTTACGTTTACAAGGCAATGCCGGCATTGGGCATGTTCGTTATCCTACTGCAGGTAGCTCAAGTGTATCAGAAGCACAACCTTTTTATGTTAATTCACCTTATGGTTTAACCTTAGTGCATAATGGTAATCTCACCAATTCTAGTGAATTAAAGGAAAAACTCTTTCGATTAGCACGTCGCCACATCAATACCAATTCAGATTCTGAATTATTACTCAATATCTTAGCCAATCACCTTGATCAATTCGAAAAATACCAACTAGAACCTCAAGATATTTTCAGTGCAATCAAACAAACTCATCGTGATATTCGTGGTGCTTATGCCTGTGTCGCGATGATTATTGGTCATGGCATGGTGGCATTTCGTGATCCAAATGGTATTCGACCACTGGTTTTAGGTAAACGTGAGGAAAATGGCAAAACAGACTATATGTTTGCGTCTGAAAGTATTGCGCTAGATACCGTGGGTTTTGAATTTGTCAGAGATGTACAGCCGGGTGAAGCGATTTACGTTACCTTTGAGGGCGACATGTATTCTCAACAATGTGCGGATGATCCGAAACTTACGCCTTGTATTTTTGAATACGTTTATTTTGCCCGTCCCGATTCCTATATTGATGGTGTGTCAGTGTATGCTGCGCGTGTGCATATGGGACAACGTTTAGGTGAGAAAATTGCCCGGGAATGGGCAGATGTGGATGACATTGATGTCGTTATTCCGGTACCTGAAACCTCAAATGATATCGCCTTACGTATTGCCCGCGTGTTAAATAAACCTTATCGCCAAGGGTTTGTAAAAAATCGCTATGTGGGACGTACGTTTATTATGCCAGGTCAAGCCTTGCGTGTCAGTTCCGTAAGACGCAAACTCAATACGATTGCCTCAGAGTTTAAAGATAAGAATGTATTATTGGTCGATGATTCGATTGTACGCGGTACAACTTCAGAGCAAATTGTGGAAATGGCCAGAGCAGCAGGCGCGAAGAAAATTTATTTTGCCTCTGCGGCACCAGAAATTCGTTATCCAAATGTGTATGGCATTGATATGCCAACTAAACATGAATTAATTGCTTATGGTCGTGATGTGGAAGAAATTGCGAGATTAATTGGTGTGGATAAATTAATTTTCCAAGATTTGGAGGCATTAACTGGCTCTGTGCAACAAGAAAATCCAAGTATTCAAGACTTTGATTGTTCGGTCTTTACTGGCGTTTATGTTACAGGCGACATTACACCAGAATATCTGGATAATATCGCAGAACAACGCAATGATATCGCCAAGAAAAAACGTGAAAAAGATGCAACCAATCTTGAGATGCATAACGAAAAATAAGACTGATCGCTGATCAAAAATGGAGAGTATGAATTTATTTCACTCTCCATTTTATTTTTTTTCTATTTAACCTTTTCTTTTTCCATGCGATCCAATATCAGACCTGATCGATGTGCGAGAATTTATGCTAGAATAGTCGCACTTCATTTTTTAAACATTTGCCTATGAAAAACGACAAAAAACGCCTCATTATTGGTCTTTCGGGTGCATCGGGCGCCATTTATGCCATTCGATTATTAGAGGTGCTCAAGCCGCTCGAAGACATCGAAACGCACTTGATTATCAGTAATGCAGCGAAACAAACGATCGCGGCAGAAACCCATTACAGTATTCAAGAGGTAAAAGCGCTTGCGGATGTGAATTATGATGTGCGTGATATTGGTGCCGCCATTTCATCGGGATCTTACCGTACCTTAGGCATGATAATTCTACCTTGTTCCATCAAGACCTTATCGGGCATTGCCCATAGTTATACCGATGATTTGATTACCCGCGCAGCTGATGTCTGTTTAAAAGAACGTAAACCCTTGGTGTTATGTGTACGTGAAACGCCCTTACATTTAGGGCATCTTCGTTTAATGACCCAAGTAGCGGAAATCGGCGCGCAAATCACACCACTGATGCCTGCGTTTTATCATCATCCTAAAAACGTGCAAGACATTGTGGATCAAAGTGTGAATCGCCTCTGCGATCAATTTGAGATTCAATTAAAACAGGATTTGTTCCAACGTTGGGGTGGGGAAGGCGTTTAAACATGAAAAATGCCTGTGTTAGACAGGCAATTTGATTTCTCGCACAGACATGCTCATGCCATCAATCATCAGCAATCGACCACACAAATTCTTACCGATAGTTAACCGCACTTTAATCGCCTCTAGCGCTTGAATAGATCCAACAATGCCCACAATGGGTGCCAGTACACCCGCCTCGACACAACTTAGCGTATTTTCACCAAATAATTGGCTTAATGTGCGGTAAGTTGGGGTATTTTCTTGGTAAGTAAACACCGTCACTTGCCCTTCTAGACGAATGGCGGCCCCCGACACTAATGGCGTTTTACTTTGTTGGCAGCAGTGATCAAGCTGATTACGAATGTCCACATTATCGGTGCAATCTAAGATCACATCAAAGTGCGGTATGATTTCAGCCAGTTTTTCGCTGGAAAGTTTCGCATTGAGCGTCTCAATTTGAATATGCGGATTCAGACGTTGTAAGGATAATTTCGCTGATTCTACTTTAGGCATGCCCAAACGGCTGTCATCATGCAATACTTGGCGTTGTAAATTAGAAAGTGACACTGTATCAAAATCTAACAACGTTAAATGCCCAACGCCAGCGGTAGCTAAATATTGGCTCGCCGCACAGCCTAAACCGCCCAAGCCAACAATCAGCATTTTGCTTTTTTTGAGCGTTTCTTGCCCTTCAAAATCCACCGCCTTGAGCATAATTTGGCGATTATAGCGTAATTCTTCTTGGTAACTTAATTCGGTCATATTAGTTCATTAAATGATTAAATGGCTCGATCGTCACAGTTTCACCCGCTTCCACATTGCCACGTTCTCGTTCCAACACAATAAAGCAGTTACTTTTCACAAAGGAGCTGAATAAGTGCGAACCTTGAAAACCAACTGGCTGTACTTCAATTTGTCCTGCCTCGTTTACATGATAAAACCCCCGTTGAAAATCTAAACGACCTGGGGCTTTTTTCATTTTCGTTGCCGCTATGGCAGAGAAACGTTGTGGCGCTTTCCATTGACGATGACCACTTAATTTGGCAATCACCGGTTGCACTAATTGATAAAAAGTCACTAAGGCTGAAACTGGATTGCCCGGTAAACCACAGAACCATGCCTTGTCTAATTGCCCAAAAGCAAAAGGTTTACCCGGCTTCATGGCAATTTTCCAGAAATTCACTTGACCGATTTTTTCTAAAACGGTTTTGGTGAAATCGGCTTCGCCCACAGACACGCCGCCACTAGTAATCACTAAATCCGCTTGCTGTTGAGCGTGAATAAAGGCTTGCTCAAATGCCTGTTCATTATCTGGCAATAAACCCAAATCCAAAATTTCACAATTCAGTTTTTCTAATAGTAATTGAATGGTAAAACGGTTGGTATCGTAAATTTGTCCTGCTTTCAATGGTTGTCCTACAGGTACAAGCTCATCACCAGTGGAAAGAACCGCCACTTTCAAACGCGGAAACACCTTCACTTTCTCAATTCCGAGTGAGGCGAGTAAGGGTAAAGACACCGTATTCAATAAGCTGCCTTGCGTTAAGACCACGTCTCCTTGCTTGACATCTTCACCAATGTAACGAATATTCTGACCCAATTTAATTTTTTCAGGGAAGGTCACCGTGCCATCTTCATTGACCACGACATCTTCTTGCATCACCACCGCATCAGCCCCTTCAGGCAACATTGCCCCGGTCATAATTCTGATCGTGCTTTGTGCTTGCCATTCCCCCGTAAACGGTGCGCCAGCAAAGGATTTTCCTGACACAGACAGTGTTAATGTCTGTTGTAAATCTGCCAACCGCACCGCATAACCGTCCATTGCAGAATTATCAAAAGCAGGCACATTGATTGGGGAAATCATATCCTCCGCACAAATACGATTCACTGCTTGTGTGAGTGAGAGTTGCTCAATATGTTTATTATCTGGCGTCGGTAACATCTCGAGCATTTGAGTAAGCGCTTGTTCAAGTGGCAACATAATGGAATCCTTTGTTGATTTTAACGGGCAGTATTTTATACCAAAAACGCAGGATGATCTCATTTTCTCGCATTTTGTTTATATTTTATGTTAGCGGGCTTGTCTGTTATGCATGCGCCTTTGTTCATGTTCAAGTCTCACCCAGCGCACCAACGTTGTATAAAACTTTTCATCCTCTTCACCTATTATTCTCATTTGTACTTTGGCAAGAGTTTGCTAGAATGTGCGGATTATTTATCGGGAGTTTTAAATGAACAAGATTTCACCAGAAGCAGAAAAAGTCCGCAATGCATTGTTAAGTAAGGGGATTGAAACCCCAATGATTACCCCAGCACAAGACAAAGACACGCGTCGAGCGGGAATTGAGCAACATATGCGGGAAGTAATGAAGCTGATTGGGTTAGATTTACGGGATGACAGCTTAGAAGAAACCCCCGTGCGTTTAGCAAAAATGTTTGTTGATGAAATTTTCAGCGGATTAGACTATGCGAATTTCCCGAAAATTACCAACATTGAAAATCGTATGAAAGTCAGTGAAATGGTGTTAGTGAATGATGTGACGTTAACCAGTACCTGTGAACACCATTTTGTGACCATTGATGGGATGGTTTCTGTGGCCTATTACCCCAAAAAATGGGTGATTGGCTTGTCTAAAATTAATCGTATTGTGGCATTTTTTGCGCAACGGCCACAGGTGCAAGAGCGGTTGACGGAGCAGATTTTATTAGCGTTCCAAACAATTTTAGAAACGGATGATGTGGCGGTATATGTGAAAGCAACCCATTTTTGTGTGAAATGCCGTGGTATTAAAGATACCAATAGTTATACCGTTACCTCAGCGTTTGGTGGTGTGTTCTTAGATGATCGTGAAACACGTAAAGAATTTTTAACGTTGATTAATAAGTAATTTAAGAAAATTTTTTAAACATCAACCGCACTTTTTAACAGAAAGCCCCTTGAATTGTTCTTCAAGGGGCTTTGTTATGAGTTGATAACCATTGTTGCTGTAATTGACCAAGGCGTTGCGAGTTTTCTAAAGTGGACATATTTGGCGTGAGCATTTCATTTTTCACGACAGAACGAATAAGCGCTATATCATTTTGTCCGAGCGTATTTGGGGGAAGTTATCCGTAAAAGGACTATCTTCAGGACGGGCAATTTTATCCATTTCACTCGCTACCCAAGTTTTGTGTTAAGTGGGGAAAGGCGTTCTTTAGCTCGTTTTTATTGCTTTGGTAAGCGGCGAGATCACAGTATAATGCTGACTTTATCACACGATGAGTGAAGGAAGAATTACATGAAAGTCATTTCGTTTAATATTAATGGACTGAGAGCGCGCCCGCATCAACTCGAAGCGGTGATTGAAAAATACCAGCCCGACGTATTAGGGTTACAAGAGATTAAAGTCGCAGATGAAATGTTCCCTTATGAATTGGTAGAACATTTAGGTTACCATGTTTTTCACCATGGTCAAAAAGGGCACTACGGTGTGGCATTACTCACCAAGCAAGCCCCAAAAACTGTCCGTAAAGGATTTCCAACAGACAGTGAAGATGCGCAAAAACGTATTATTATGGCGGATTTGGAAACAGATTTTGGTTTATTAACGGTGATTAATGGGTATTTTCCACAAGGAGAAAGCCGTGACCATGAAACCAAATTTCCAGCCAAAGAAAAATTTTATGCAGATTTACAGCAGTATTTAGAAACCGATCATAATGCGAATAATCCGATTATTATTATGGGGGACATGAATATTAGTCCGACAGATTTGGATATTGGGATTGGTGAGGAAAACCGTAAGCGTTGGTTGCGCACGGGGAAATGTTCGTTCTTACCCGAAGAAAGAGCATGGATGAACCGTTTATATGGTTACGGTTTAGTGGATACTTTCCGCTATTTAAATCCGGAGGTCAATGACAAATTCTCATGGTTTGATTATCGTTCAAAAGGGTTTGATGATAATCGTGGGTTACGTATTGATCATATTATTGCCAACCAAGCATTAGCAGCGCGTTGTGTCGAAACGGGGATTGCATTGGATATTCGTGCGATGGATAAACCATCAGATCATGCCCCTGTTTGGGCGCTATTTAAATAAGGCAAGCGCATGGATAAAGGACAAAGCTGGCAAAATTATCGCTCTGTATTGAATGATAAATTGGCGATTTTTTCAGTGAATCTAGAGGTATTACATCAATTTCCTTCACCGAAAAGTCATCACATCATTCAGTTTAAATTTCCGTATGCGAAACTTGATGAAAATGGATTGCCTGATCCAAGTTTTTATCAATTTTTAATCAGCCAGATTGTGAAATTGTCAACACAATTAAGTGCATTGCCCGATACCTTATACGCGGGGCATGTGCTGTCGGCAGGCCATGCGCAGCTTTATTTTTATTGTGATGATACGGCTGCTTTTTTAGAGGTGTTAAAACAATTCGAGGATATTTCTGCTATTGAAATTCAACATGATCCTCATTGGGATATTTATTTTGACTTTTTATTACCTTCGCCTTTAGAAATGAAAATTCATGCGACTGAAGAAGTGCTAGAACTCTTGAGTAAAAATGGTCGTGATTTGAGCGAATTGTATGCCATTGAACATGCTTTCCGTTTTGAAGATGAAACCAATATGTTTTCATTTATGGATTATCTGCATACCCAACCTATCGCATTGGTTTCTATGCAATATAGTCAGTTCCCGGTTAGCGTGGAAGATGAGACACCTTTTTATCTGGTAAAATTAGAACAGGAATTGAGCCTTGATAATAGTCAGATTTTTAACTATGTGGAACAATTTGAAGACATGGCGAATCAATTTTCAGGTGAATATGTTGGTTGGGAATGTGATGCGATTAACGATCAAGAGCAACTTAACTAAATCGCTTGTATGATTTTTTATGCCGCTAACATGATGAAACGCAAGTCAGATGACTTGCGTTATTTTTTACCTTAATAAAAGTAGCTAAGGAGACCAGCACCAAAGACATCCGCAATGGCGTGGGCAATAAAGAAAGGGAAGAGCGCTTTCTGTTTGGATTTTTGGTATAACAGGAAAAAGACACTCCCAAGAACAAAGCCAATACCAATCGCAGTCTCCATGCCTTGGTAGGTATGAAAACTGAACCGAATAATGAGTGAATAAATAAAGGCGATAGGTAGATATTTCTGATTTACACTTAAGCAGATGCCTAAGAAAAAGATTTCCTCATAAAAGCCATTCAACATGGCATAAGGGATGAGTGGGAGATTGAGCCAAGCGAAAGTTTGCAGACTTTCTGTATTGAGTCCTTCTTCTGTATAAGCGAAGTCGACGACACTATCCAGTAGAATGAAATAGAGATCCATACAAAGTGCAGCAATGATAAAAAACAGCACACCTGTTCCTATGCCTTTTAAAGACGGTTTGAGATGCCAGCTTGAAAATTGAAAGTGGCGCCATTTTAGGTACAACAATGCCACACTTAATAAAACGCTTTGTAGGAGCAGCGCGTTTAAATTATCTTGTGCAGAAAAGCTTGTAAGAGCAGTAGCATTTTCTTCCTCAGTCGGTGTGAGGTAATACATAAATGAGCTGTAAATAGCATGCGAAAATAGAATGAATGTCAAAATAGCAATATCAAACCATTTTAATTTTGTCAGCGAACTTTTCATAATTTACTCCGTTAAATTATTGTACAACATGATAAGCAAGTGCTGAGCGTACTTGCGAGATTAAGAAAGAAGAGATGAGCTGAAGGGGAAATTGTTCATTTTCGTTAAACTACCTTGTTGAGAATGAATACATGATTGAGGTTGATCATACGGGAAGAGAATGTGCTTCCCTCCTTAAAAAAGGGTAATGGCACTATTATGGCGGAAACAAGGTGAGGAGAAAAGAAAAAATCTACCAAGTGAGTGACTTGGTAGATTTTATCGACTAGTTATCGTTTTTGAATAAACCAGATGACCCTTCAGAATAATCTCTTGGTTGTTCATCCTTATTGCTCGGATTCGTTTTATCTATCGGTTCAGCTCCAATTAAATTCGATGAAAATAAAGGGTTATTGCTGAGTTCCGGCAAGAGTGTGCTAGATGAGTTTGCTACATGTTTGTACAGTTTTTGATAATCTTGCGCAATATTTTTCAAGAGTTCCGCACTTTCTGAAAAGTGTTTTTCAAGCTGTTGCTTCTGGCTATCTAACTGATTTTTGACTTTCTGTAGTTCTGTTTCTGTTTTAAGTTGTTTTTTTACCGAATCTTTGGTGAAACGTAAAAATAAGTAACCTAGGATCAACCCGATAACTAAGCCAATGCCTGCTGCTTGCCACATTTCAGTTGTCCAATTTTGCATAAGAAAACTCCTATTATCCAATCAAGTATTGACACAAAATAACATGATATGAAAAATATTTCTTTGCACTAGATCACAAATGAAAAAGGATGTCAGGTCTGACATCCTTTTTCATTATTTCCAATGCTCACGCTTGGCTTTTTGCAATTTTTCATAAGCTTGGAGCAGTTTTTGATGTGCTTGGAATTGGTGTAGATGCTCATCATCGGCAATCAAGTCATAGAATGGATTTCCCCCTTGTATGGCTTGCCAAGCGCTATCCACCGCACATTGTCCATACATTTTTTCGAATACCATGCGATATTGTTCAGGTTGACGGTCTTTATCGAGGAATAACTCGATACTATTAATTAAGCAACGGTAATAATTGGCTCGTTCAACGCTGAAGACAGAGCTGTTCATATTCAATGTCCAGTTGGCCCAATCCAATGCTGCATCAAGTTCACCGAGGGCCAAATGTAACATTGATTTTAATTCACCGATACGCAAGGTTGCCCAACCTGATTTTGGGGGCGCGACAATACCAATAAATTCCCGCACACGAGTGGCATCATCAATCCCTTGTTCATCTAATTCCGCCAATAATTCTTGATAAGTTGATTTATCGTGATGAAAGTGCGGTAGGTCTAGCAAAATTTCTCGCCAATCCATGCCCATATTGTTATTGGCATAAATTAAATCATCCACAGGATAAATATCCGACATACCAGGCACGATAATCCGACAAGCATACACATCCAAATAGTTGTAATCCATAATATAGACGTCTTTCTGTTCTGCTTGGAAAATTGTCATGAGGTTGTGGTATTCTTGTTCAGTACTACCTGAAAAATCCCAGTCGACAAATGGATAATCGGCTTCGGTTTTGAATAAGTCCCACGAAATTAAACCACTTGAATCAATAAAATGGGTTTCTAAATTAGCGTGTTCTGCCACATCCTCATTATTGAAAGAAGGCGGCGTAAATACATCAAGATCTTTTAGGCTTCGACCTTGCAATAATTCAGTGACCGTTCTTTCTAGTGCGACTTGGAAATTAGGGTGTGCACCAAAAGAAGCAAAGCAGGTGCCATTATTGGGATTGAGTAAAATCACACAAATTACGGGATATTTTCCGCCTAATGAGGCGTCATAGGCTAAAATAGGGAAACCTTCTTGTTCTAATTTCGCAATAGCTGCTTGGATAGTGGGGAAACGATCCATTACTTCGCGAGGAATTAACGGCAAACTGATCGCTTCGGCAATAATTTTATTTTTAATATGACGTTCAAAAACTTCAGAAAGCCCCTGTACGCGTGCTTCAAATTTACTGTTACCCGCAGACATTCCGTTAGACACATACAGGTTAGCAATGATACTTTGTGGAATATAGACCGTGCTTTGATCTGATTGACGCACATATGGCATGGCAACAATACCTCGATCATAATGACCTGACTGTAAATCCACTAATAATTGAGGGGTTAATTCTTGTTGTGGATCGTAATAGTCTAACAATTCTTGATTTAAAAGCCCGTCAGGTAAGCGTTGTTCGTTTTCGATTGGAAACCATTTTTCATTCGGATAATGCACAAAATCGCCATTCGCGATAGCCTGCCCTAAATAGAAATCAGCAAAGAAATAATTAGAGGAAAGGCGCTCAAAGTATTCCCCTAATGCGGAGGCGAGTGCGGCCTTTTTCGTTGCCCCTTTACCATTAGTAAAGCATTGTGGGCAATCTTTATCACGAATATGCACTGACCAGACATTAGGCACCGGATTAAGCCAAGATGCTTCTTCAATATTGA
Source organism: Bisgaard Taxon 45 (assembly GCA_030783905.1). GTDB lineage: Bacteria > Pseudomonadota > Gammaproteobacteria > Enterobacterales > Pasteurellaceae > Pasteurella. Next base: position 269,580 of record JAQAHH010000009.1, read on the forward strand.
AACCAAGTGCGGTGAGTTTTTGTTGAAATTTGTGAATACTGTCTTCTAGTGCGGCATCTTTGCCAAGTATAAAAGTTTGTTCAGACATGCTTATCTCGATACGTTTCTGATTTAAAGCTCGGCATAATAGGGGAGTTTATGGCTTGTCGCAAGTCTAATTGCACTTATTTACGCAGTAATCTGGTGTGAAATGCACTGGCAGGAGAAAGCATTTCTTGTTTTTTAAACCGCACTTTTTGTGGATTGAGGGTTAATGGATAGACGCGTTTACGTGCCACAATTGCAATCAGCTGAGGAAAACAGCGATGTTTATCCCAACTCATTAAGCGCTTTTGATCTAAAATTTCAAAGTTGAGCAAAGCAAGCCAGTCGAGAATCCGCCAAGGGACATAGTGTCTAACTGGCAGAGGGGAATGTGAAGGACGATGCAAATACCGTTTAAACAACAGTGGGCTAAAAGGATTAAAGAGAGATAAAAATAAATAGCCATCTTCACGTAATACACGGGTCACCTCACGTAAAACTTGGTGCGGATCTTGGCTAAAATTTAATGTATTCCCCAGTACACAAGCATCAATTGATTGTTCAATAAAAGGGAGTTCAGTTAAATTGGCTTGGATAACACTGGTGTTTTTTTGTAGCGCGAGGCGATGTAATTCTGGGCTGATATGGGGAGACAGTAAAATCGCATGCTGCAAAAAACAGTCACCTTGAATTTCAGCACTTAATCCACCAAGCTTTAAAACGTGATGACCTAAAATTTTTGGGTACCATGCCGAAAAATAGTCACTCAATGCGTTACAATAGTGATCACCGTTTTGTAATTGTTGCCAACTGTGTGGCAAGTGCATAGCGTTAGGATATTTTGCATTCCACCACATCACAACTCCTTGAGGACAATTTATGTTAGTACCGATTCCTGCCCTGAATGATAACTATATTTGGCTGTATGGACGAGAAAATTTACCCATAATTGTGATCGACATACCAGAAATCCCCCAGTTACTTCATTATATACAGCAACATCAACTTAAAGTGGAGGCTTTGCTTCTCACTCATCACCATGATGATCACACTGCAGGGGTTGCCCAGTTTAAACAACATTTTCCGATGGTGCCAGTATTAGGGCCACCCGAAACACAAGCGAAAGGGGCAACTGAAATTGTCAACGCTGGGATCGTGCACACTGAACACTACGCCATCCATGTGCTACAAACAGCAGGGCATACTGAGCAGCATGTCAGTTATCTAGTGGATGGACACCTATTTTGTGGCGACAGTTTATTTTCCGCGGGCTGTGGACGTGTCTTTACGGGCAATTATCAAGATATGTTTGATGGCCTACAGCGACTAAAATCCTTGCCAGATGACACCATTGTTTGTCCCGCACATGAATATACCTTAGCGAATTTAGCTTTTGCTAACCAGCTTTTGCCAGACAATGTGGCGATACAGCAACATACTCAATATGTCCAAAAACAACGTGCGACAAATCAACCTAGCTTACCGACCACTATTGGTTTAGAAAAACAGATCAACCCGTTTTTGATCGCTCAAGATATTGAAACTTTTGTGGCATGGCGCAAGGCAAAAGATCTGTTTTAGTCGAGAGAAAGGTGAATATCCTGTAAATCATCGTGCTGAAGTTTGCTCCTTGCCTGACAATTGATTAAAATGGCGCTTTATTTTATATCTTTTCTTTGTGGGCTCAACTCCCGTGTTTGATGCACGGGTCATTAAAAGTAATATATGACGATTCTAGTTATTGGTATTAATCACAAAACCGCTTCTGTTGCAATCCGTGAGAAAGTGGCGTTTTCGGCTGAAAAACGGCTTGATGCATTAGCAATCATTCAGCAGCAAGGATTGGCGGAAAATGCGGTGATTTTATCGACCTGTAATCGTACTGAGGTGTATTTTCATCATAACGCCATTCCGCCTCAAGAGGCAGAAAGTTGGACGACGCGTTGTATGCAATGGTTTGCTGAGATACATCACTTATCATTAGATGCGTTAGAAAACTGTCTTTATTCGCAGCAAAATCAACAAGCCGTTTTACATTTAATGCGCGTGGCATGTGGATTAGATTCTCTAGTTTTAGGTGAACCGCAAATTTTAGGGCAAGTGAAAGACGCCTATCAGTTGAGTAAAACGTATTATCAAGGGCAAAATCAACCTCTTTCCAGTGAGTTTTCCCGTTTATTTCAAAAAACGTTTTCTGTCGCAAAGCGAGTTCGAACCGAAACGAATATTGGTGGCAGTGCTGTATCTGTAGCCTATGGCGCATGTAGTTTAGCGCGCCAAATTTTTGATTCACTCAAAACACTAAATGTGCTTTTAGTGGGGGCAGGGGAAACCATTGAACTCACGTGTCGTCATTTATTACGTCATGGTGTACAACGTATTATGATTGCAAATCGTACCTTTGAACGTGCACAACACCTCGTAAATAAATTAGATGGTGCTGAAAATGTGCAAATTTTTGCCCTCACTGAGCTACAAGCAGGACTAAATCAAGCGGATATTGTGATTAGCTCAACAGGCAGTCCAACAATCTTGATTACTCAAGATATGGTCAAGATTGCACAAAAAGTACGTTGCGATTTACCTATGTTGTTGGTGGATATTGCCGTGCCCCGTGATATTGAAGAGACGGTTGCTGAATTAGACAGTATTTATCATTATACGGTGGACGATTTGCAATTGATTATTCAACGCAATCTAGCGGAAAGGGAAAAAGCCTCGACTCAAGCATGGGATATTATTCAACAAGAATGTGCTGATTTTTTTCAATGGTTAAAAGTACATCAATTTTCAAATTTAATCCGTTCTTATCGAGAAAGTGCGGAAGAGACTCGCCAAATGCTATTGGATAAAGCCTTGCTTGCCTTACGTCAAGGTGAAGATAGTGAAGTCGTATTACAAGAACTAAGTTATAAATTGACAAATAAACTTTTACATTCTCCTACCCAAGTGATGAATGCGATGGTCAAAACAGGCAATTCAACGGGATTAGCGTTGTTTTCTTCGACTTTAAAATCCGATGTGGAATAGCACAACAAAGAAAAGTGATTTCTAATTTGGTCAATTCACTTTAGAATAATCAGGTTATTTTTTTATTGGAGTAAAATATGCGAGAAAATCACCAAATAGCAAATGTTGATTTCGTGAAACAAATGAATAGTGCAGTTGTTTATAAACTAATTGATCAACAAGGGCCCATTTCTCGTATTCAAATTTCGGAACTCAGCCAATTAGCCCCCGCGAGTGTGACGAAAATTACTCGCCACTTGCTTGCGCGTGGATTAATTAAAGAAGTCGAGCAACAAGAATCAACGGGGGGACGCCGTGCCACTTCAATTGTGGCAGAACATAAAGCCTTCCGTACCATTTTAATTCGCTTAGGTCGTAAACATGCCACCTTTGCGATAATGGATTTATCCACCAAGTTATTAAAGAAAGATGTGGTGGATTTACCCGAACAGCAAAGCGTTGAAAGTATTGAGGCGTTTCTTTTACAACATTTAACGGATTTTATTGCCCAACATCAAAAACGAGGCAGTGAGTTTATCGCAGTAGGGATTACGGTGCCTGGGTTTGTGGATGTCAAAACAGACATGATTGAATACATGCCGCACCTTAATCTTGAGACGCCTTGGGATCTCGCCAATAGCATTGCACAACATACCCAATTGGCGACCTTTATTGGTCATGATGTCCGCAGTTTAGCGTTGGCAGAACATTATTTTGGTGTCACGCAAGATTGTTATGATTCGTTGTTATTACGTGTTCATCGCGGTGTAGGGGCGGGTATCGTGATAAATCACGAGGTGTTTTTAGGCTATAAAAACAATGTCGGTGAAATTGGGCATATTCAGGTTGATCCGCTGGGTAAACGTTGTTTATGTGGCAATGTAGGATGCTTAGAAACCGTTGTAAGTAATACGGCAATTGAGCGAAAAATGCATGAGTTATTAGAGGATGGCTATGAGAGTAAATGGTTATCACTCGAATCGCATGATATCGATGCCATTTGTAAAGCGAGCAACAAACATGACGCCGCGGCAATTGAGCTGATTGAACATGTTGGGGTGCAAATTGGACGTGTTTTAGCGATGAGTGTGAATATGTTCAATCCTGAGAAGATCGTCATTTCCGGCGAGATTACACAAGCAAAAAACATCTTATTTGCGGCGATACAACGTTCTTTAGATAGCCATGCATTGCCTGCTTTTGTTAAAAATACCCCATTGGTCGCATCAGAGCTTAAAAATGAAGATGTCATTGGAGCATTTGCATTAATTAAACGTGCTTTACTTGATGGTAGCTTGTTGCGTCGCTTGTTGGCTGAGTAAAGTCTGCTTGCTTTTATAGCGATTTGTTCAAACTGTATGCGAACGCGTTAAAAATTTCATTTTTATAAAAAAAAGAGTTGACGAGTGGGGGCGATATCAGCATAATTAGCCCCGCAAAGCCGATGAGGTGAATGCAAATAGAAAAATGGCTATGTAGCTCAGTTGGTTAGAGCACAACACTCATAATGTTGGGGTCACAGGTTCGAATCCCGTCATAGCCACCATATTTGCGGGACTGGCGAAATTGGTAGACGCACCAGATTTAGGTTCTGGCGCCGCGAGGTGTGTGGGTTCAAGTCCCTCGTCCCGCACCATTCATTAGCTTGCAAGTCAATATAGTTGTTGGGGTATCGCCAAGCGGTAAGGCACCGGGTTTTGATCTCGGCATTCCTAGGTTCGAATCCTAGTACCCCAGCCATACTATCAAACAATCTTCATCATCTTCATGTCAAGATAGTTCAATTGGGGTATCGCCAAGCGGTAAGGCACCGGGTTTTGATCTCGGCATCCCTAGGTTCGAATCCTAGTACCCCAGCCATCATCTTTTTTCACTTTTAACTTCACACTATCTTTTTTAGTACGATTTTCTTCTCACATCAAAATTTTTATTATTTTTTCAAATTTATTTTATCGTTATTTTTCTTTCTGAGAATAGCGTATTTCTTATACTTTTCTGTTTTGTAGTAGCGAATTTTACTAAAACACTCGTCAATATTAGTATAAAATACTATTTTTGTGTTATTTTTGTACTGTTGACTACTATACATAAATAGTAGATATTGTTAAAACATTGTGAACATACACAATGATGATAATAAAAAACTCTTTTCTTGGAATATCGTATGACAGAATTAACACAACAAATAGAAAAATCGACATGGCATTCTAAATTTGCCGCTTTAGGTCCGGGGATTTTAATGGCATCGGCTGCCGTTGGTGGATCACATATTATTGCTTCAACACAGTCTGGGGCGATTTACGGTTGGCAACTCGCAATTATTATTATTTTAGCGAACTTATTCAAATATCCTTTTTTCCGCTTTGGCGTGCAATATACGCTTGATTCAGGCGAGACTTTATTACAAGGCTATTTAAAAAAAGGCAAGTTATATATTTGGATCTTCTTTTTGCTTAATGTGTTTGCTACAGTGATTAATACTGCGGCGGTAGGTTTACTTTGTGCTGCGATTTTAACCTTTGTTTTACCGGTTCAAGTACCTGTACCGACCTTAAGCTTTATTGTGATTGGGGTGAGTACCTTAATCTTGTTATTAGGTAAATACCGTTTACTTGATGGTCTATCTAAATTAATCATGATGGCATTGACGATTACGACTGTGTCGGCAGTGATCATTGCACTTGCACGCAATGGGATTCAAGGTGTGGCGCCAGCCGATTATGTGAGTGCCAGTCCGTGGAATTTAGCCGCACTAGGCTTTATCGTGGCGTTAATGGGATGGATGCCTGCGCCAATTGAAATCTCTGCGATTAATTCAATGTGGGTGATTGCAAAACGTCGTGTATCGAAATTCTCTTACCAAGACGGTATTTGGGACTTCAATGTGGGTTATATCGGTACCGCCATTTTAGCGCTTGTTTTCTTAGCGTTAGGGGCGTTAGTACAACATGGTTCGAGTGAAACGGTGCAATTGGTTGGTGGCAAATATATTGCACAATTGATCAATATGTACGCCTCAACCATTGGTGAATGGGCGCGAGGTTTGATTGCGTTCATCGCTTTCATGTGTATGTTTGGAACCACGATCACGGTTATTGATGGTTACTCACGCACCAACGTGGAAAGCTTGCGTTTAATTTTAAACAAGAAAGAAAGTCGTCCAAGCTATTTGAATGTGGCGATTACCTTTGCCGCTTTAGCGGGATTAGCGATCATTTTCTATTTTAATAATGCGGTCGGTCCAATGTTGAAATTTGCCATGATTGCGTCCTTTGTTTCAACTCCCGTATTTGCGTATTTGAATTTATCATTGGTATTGAAAGGTGAACACCGTGTCAAAGGGAAGTTATTGTGGTTGTCATTACTTGGTTTAATGTATTTAACTTCGTTTACGTTGCTCTTTATTGCTCAACAAGCGGGTTGGTTAAACTAGCTTAATTTGATGAAAAAATACCGCACTTTGTCGTGCGGTATTTTTTTATCAGAAAAGGGGAGTTAATTTGCTATGCCTTTGTGTCTTAACAAGGCATCTAATTGTGGCTCACGTCCCCGGAAACGTTTGAACAGGATCATCGGCTCTTCACTTCCACCTCGGCTTAAGATTTCATCTAAGAACGATTTGCCTGTTTCTGGATTAAAAATGCCTTCTTCTTCAAAACGGGAGAATGCATCAGCGGAGAGTACCTCTGCCCATAAATAACTATAATAGCCTGCTGCATAACCACCAGCAAAAATATGGCTAAAACTGTGCGGGGCTCTTGCCCATTCTACGCCTTTAATCACAGCCACTTCCTCTTTAACCGCTTTTAAGGTATCGAGGATTTGATTTGCTTTGGTTGGATCAAAATGATGATGTAAGCGGAAATCAAATAAACCAAATTCTAATTGACGCAAGACAAACATCGCGGCTTGGAAATTTTTTGCTTTCAATAGTTGTGCTAATTTTTCTTTTGGTAGCGGTTCACCGGTTTCATAGTGACCAGAGATAAAGTCGAGTGCATCTGCTTCCCAACACCAGTTTTCTAAAAATTGGCTTGGTAATTCCACGGCATCCCAAGGTACACCATTGATCCCCGCCACATCGGCAACATCAATTTCGGTTAGCATATGGTGAATACCATGGCCAAATTCATGAAAGAGAGTAGTGACTTCGTCATGGGTAAATAAAGCTGGTTTATCACCGACTGGGGCATTGAAGTTACAGGTGAGATAGGCAACCGGTTTTTGGATTTCACCATTGGCTTTTTTGCGACGTCCAATACAATCATCCATCCAAGCACCACCACGTTTATTTTCACGCGCATACAAATCTAGATAGAAACTACCGCGGTGCTGATCCTTTTCATCGATAAGATCAAAAAAGCGGACATCTTTATGCCAAGTATCCACATCAAAACGTTCTACAGCACGAATATTAAAAATACGCTTAATTAACTCAAATAAACCAGTTAGCACACGATTTTCTGGAAAGTAAGGGCGGAGTTCTTCATCATTAATTGAATAAAGATATTGTTTTTGTTTTTCGCTATAAAAGGCAATATCCCAAGCTTCAAGCTCATCGACCCCAAACTGTGTTTGGCAGAAATCGAGTAACTCAGCTAATTCTTTTTCTCCTTGTGCTTTTGAACGTTTGGCAAGGCTGTCTAAGAAATCCAACACTTGCTGTGGTTTTTCCGCCATTTTGGTGGCAAGGGAAAGTTCAGTATAAGTATCAAAATCAAGGAGATGAGCCAGTTCTACACGTAAGTTGAGGATTTCTTGCATAATAGCACTATTATCCCATTTACCCGCATTAGGACCTTGCTCTGAAGCCCGTGTGACAAAGGCGCGATACATTTCTTCTCGTAATGCACGATTTTCACAATAGGTCATGACCGGTAGATAACTTGGTATTTCTAAGGTGAAACGATAGCCTTTTAGTCCCTTATGTTCAGCTGATTGTTTGGCTGCGGCTAAGGCGGATTCTGGTAATCCAGCTAATTCATCAATGTTTTCAATGACTTTATCCCAGCCCATGGTGGCATCGAGAACATTATTACTAAATTGCGCGCTTAATTCCGATAAACGAGCAGAAATTTCACCATAACGTTTTTGTTTTTCTTGTGATAGGGAAATACCTGATAATTTGAAATCGCGTAGGGCATTATCAATGGTTTTTTGTTGTGCTAAATTGTAATGTGCAAATTCAGGACTGTTTTTAAGTTTTTCATAGGCATGATATAACCCTTGATGTTGACCCACCCAAGTGCTGTATTCAGATAATAAGGGTAAGCAAGCTTGATAGGCTTCGCGTAGTTCAGGACTGTTTTTGACCGCATTGAGATGAGAAACGGGAGACCATGCTTTACTGAAACGGTCGCCCATTTCAGTTAAAGGTAAAATAAAATTTTCCCAACTAAATTGTTCTTGTTTGAGTAATTGTTCGATATTATCACGGCAATCTTGAATCAGTTTTTCAACGGCAGGTTGTACATGTTCTGGTTTAATTTGTGAAAAAGGCGGTAACCCTTCAAAGGTCAGTAAGGGATTGGACATAAATAATTTCCTTAAATGATTAGTCGTTTTTACTACATTGGGCAAAATTTTATAATATCAAGCTTGAAAAAGCGAAAAAATTGTAGATAATTGAGAATTGTTTTTATTCAAAAGGGTAGTTATGAAGGCAATTTATATTTTATTAGGGTTTATTTTTCTCGGCTTAGGTATTGTGGGAATTATTCTTCCGCTTATGCCTGCAACGCCTTTCTTGTTATTAACATTGTTCTTTTTTGCAAAAGGATCTGATCGTCTACATCATTGGTTTTTGCAAACACAATTGTATAACAAGCACTTAAAATCCTTCAAAGAAGATCGTGCCTTAACGCAAAAATCCAAGTTTTGGATTTTATTATTCGCGACAATCATGTTATCAATTGGATTTTATTTTACGCCAAGTGTCGTTGGGCGAACGATCATTGTGTTGGTGCTACTGACTAAATATTGGTTCTTCTTCTTTTGGATTAAAACCGCAAAGCAATAATTGGTATTCGCTAAGCATTGTTTGTATAATGCAGATCACTTTTCAGGGAAAACTCTATGCTTAGCGATGCTTTTTTTTCATTTCATTATAGCGTAAATCGGCTACTTCGTATAAAACGTGCACTGCTGTTGGGCATCATTTCATGCCTTGTTGGCTGTGAACAGCCCGATTCTGACGCGATCAACTCTTCCTCTCTGCCGACTACCTCAGCGACGATCGATATTCAACCGAGTCGTGAAACCTTAACTCGTGGTGTTTATCATGATCTCCTTCTCAATCCTCACCAGGTGTCAAATGCCGAGCAAGCCACTTTCTTGCAAGATTTATTGGAAGGCTTAACCGCCTATGATCATGCAGGTCATCCTATTCCTGCCGTCGCGGAAAGCTGGCGGACAGAGGATTATAAAACGTGGTTTTTCATTTTACGAGAAGGGGCAACATGGTCTAACGGTGACGCGGTCACGGCACAAGATTTTGTACAAAGTTGGCAGCATTTAGCACGCTCTAATAGCCCACTTAAAACCTATTTATCTTTTTTAACGTTAGCCAATGCACAAGCTGTTTTAAACGGCAACATGGCACCTACGAAGTTAGGTGTTGAAGCGATCGAGCCTCGTGTGCTACGTATTCAACTTGATAAACCGACCCCCGCGTTACCCGCCATGCTGACCCATGTTGCCTTATTGCCTCTCTATCAGAAAGAGAGTACGCAGTTTGTGAGTAATGGTGCATATAAATTAATCGATCAACAGGCGAATTTCATTCATTTAGAAAAAAATCCACACTATTGGGCGCAACAAAAAGTGTCTTTTAAGTTTGTCGATTACCAGAAAATCAGCGCATTTGAACCAGTGTCAAAGGTGGATTGGGTGTTAGCCCCTCAACAGGCAATGACACCGTTACAGTATTTTCCCACCTTGTGTACGCACTATTATGAGTTTAATTTTAGCCATCCCTTACTGCAAAAAAGTGCGGTACGAAAAGCGTTAATTTCGATGATTTCTACACGAAGTATTGTGCAGGATGTGTTGCCAACGATGCAACCTACCACCAATTTTTTACCTCATTCCATGCAGATGGATGCGGAACAGGCTTGGGAACCCGTCGTGGTGGAACAAATACTGGGACAACAGGGGATTACCGAAAGTAACCCATTGAAATTAACCTTGACTTATGATCACGTTGCACCGAATGCTGAGATTGCACAGCGATTGATTCGTATGTGGTCACAATCAGATATGATTAGAGTAAATGCACAGCCTGTGTCTCGGCAACAGTTACTGGAAAAACGGGCGAAACGTGATTTTCAGGTCATCCGTTCTGGCTGGTGCGCGGATTATAATGAACCCTCAGCCTTTTTAAACCTGTTTTATTCACAGGCTGCTGATAATCAAGCAGGCTATCATAATACGCAGGTAGATCAATTATTAGAAGCAACGCTTTTACCACAGAGTGATACGCAGCGAAACAGCATCTATGCTAAATTGATAGCACAGTTGCAGCAAGATTATGTGGTATTGCCGATTTTCCAATATACGACGCCCGTTTTTCTTCATCCTACTGTAACGGGCTATCTTCTTGATAACCCGACTGGGACAATATATAGCAAAGATTTATACCGTAAAGTCAGTGAGATGCGGCAATAAAGCGCGGTCAGATTGGTGAGCAATGCGCCATGAGTATGTTGTCGCGGGACATTCGTTTATTTTTTTTGGGGTGGAACTTCTTCCGAGCAGTAAGGGCAATCTAGCTGATACTTTTGTTCATTATGGATAATAAAATGCCCCATTTTTTTGGCTTTTGTATCTAAATATTCGGTGTTATAACGATTTTCACCTACATTTAATGCAACACGTTCCACAATATTGATCCCTGCTTTTTTCATGGTGTCAATTTTGTTTGGATTATTAGTTAATAAGCGCACTTTTTTGATCCCTAACAGTGCGAAGATATCCGCACAGACGTCAAAATTTCGTTCATCAGCGGCAAAACCTAAAGCAAGGTTTGCTTCAATGGTATCCATTCCTTTATCTTGCAGTGAGTAGGCGCGGATTTTATTAATCAAACCGATCCCACGTCCTTCCTCGCGATGATAAATTAATACCCCTCGTCCTTCTTGGCTGATTTGACGTAAGGCGGCAGCCAGTTGAAAACCACAATCACATTTCAAGCTGTATAGGGCATCGCCAGTTAAACATTCAGAATGGATGCGCGCGAGAATGGGTTCATCCGTGTTTTCTACATCGCCTAGCACTAATGCTACATGCTCTTTTTTGGTGTCAGGGAATTCAAACCCAACAATTTTGAACATGCCGAATTCCGTTGGCAAATTGGCCTCGGTAACGCGTTGAATTTTTGCCATAATCAATCCTTATTCTTTGATGCGTTATCTGATAGAATGTCGCTCTTTCAGATGATTCATTTTATGGTTACGAATATGTTAAAAAGATTATCATTATATACCTTATTGCTTTGTATTGTCCCTTTTTTTGCTTGGATTTTTACATGGCAATGGAGTAGTCACGATGTCATGACCAATTACGATTACCCGCTCTATTTCTTAACAGAAAGTGGGAGTGTACCTTATGCCATCATTACCTGTGGGGCGTTTGCATTATTACTGATGCCGTTATTCTCAACAAGAAAGCAGTGGGTATTAGGGGTCATTGTGATGGCCTTTTCGGTTATCCTGACGCAGGGGATTAAAAGTGGTCTAAAAACCCTTTTCTCGGAACCTCGTCCTTATGTTGTTTATGTGGCAGAAGAAAGTAGAATCAGTGTCGCGCAATTTTATGCGCAAGAGCGTAAACAACGCTCGGATTTTATTGATCAGTTTTATCAAACAAAAGCTGACACACCAAGCTGGCTAAAACGTCATTATGAAAAAGAAGTAGGTTATGCCTTCCCATCTGGTCATACTATTTTTGCCGCCACTTGGTTGATGCTTGTGGTAGGATTCGTACAATTATTAGGTGTACGGACACTGGCAGCCAAGGTATTTGTGAGCCTCACGTCGTTGTGGGCCGTATTGATGCTGATTAGTCGTTTACGCTTTGGTATGCACTATCCAATCGATTTATTCATCAGTACCTTGATTGCCTTTTTGGTACATTGGGGGATTTTTACGTTTTTGCAAAAAAAAGCGATATTTATCAATAAAAAAGATCAAAATAATGACTAAAATTGAGACTATGTTTAAATGAGATGAATGAGGTGAACATGTTATACGGATTTGATATCGGTGGAACAAAAATTGAGCTTGCCGTATTTAATGATAAGCTAGACAAACTGTATTCAGAAAGAGTCGAAACCCCGAAAGAAAGCTATGAAGAATGGTTAAACACAATTGTTAACTTAGTCCATAAAGCAGACAAAATGTTTCAGTGTCAAGGCACAGTAGGCTTAGGTATTCCCGGTTTTGTTAATCCTAAAACAGGCATCGCTGAAATTGTAAATATTCGAGCAGCAGATCATAAACCGATTATTCAGGATCTTGAGGCGCGACTTGGACGAGAAGTCCGAGCTGAAAATGATGCAAACTGTTTCGCATTGTCAGAAGCTTGGGATGCAGAAAATGCCCAGTATCCAAGCGTGTTAGGTTTAATCCTTGGAACAGGATTTGGTGGCGGTCTGATTTTTAATGGTAAAGTACATTCTGGTCAAACGGGGATGGCGGGCGAAGTTGGGCATACACAATTAAACTACCATGCCTTAAAGCTTTTAGGTTGGGATAAGGCACCGATTTATGACTGTGGTTGTGGAAACCGCGCTTGCTTAGATACTTATTTGTCAGGTAGAGGCTTTGAAATGCTGTATCGTGATATGCAAGGCGAAACATTAAGTGCTAAAGAGATTATTCAACGTTTTTATGCGGGTGAACAATGTGCGGTTAAATTTGTTGAACTTTTTATTGAGCTTTGTGCCATTTCGATCGGTAATCTGATCACCGTATTAGATCCTCATGTCATCGTTTTAGGTGGGGGATTATCTAATTTTGATTATTTATATGAAGCCTTACCGAAAGCCTTGCCTGCACATTTATTGCGCAGTGCAAATCTTCCTCTCATTAAAAAAGCGAAATACGGTGATTCGGGTGGAGTGAGAGGCGCCGCTGCATTATTTTTGAGCAAATAAATAGGGGAGATAGCGAGGTGAATTCACCTTGCTATTTTTTTATGTCATGCCATTGAATGGATTATTTTGTTGTAGTGAGTTGAAATTTTATTCAAAAATAGGTCATTATTCGTTAGAATGATGAGGTTTATATTTTAGTTTAAGGAAACTTTATGCGCCAATATACATCAAAAGCTATTTTATTGATGACTGCTATTGCTCTCTCTGCCTGTAGTCATTTACCTCAACCTCAATCTCAAGGGACGGCTATTTCTGCGCAAACGGTCACACAAGCCTTAGGCGTTGATCTTGCAAGCTTAGAACAAAAAGCAATGGCATTAAAATCATTTGAATATAGCCATAATCATGATCACTATGTCGCCTATTTAAGCTCGCAACCAGAATTGATTAAAGTAAAAAAAGAGGGGCAGTTGACAACGTTTTTTTATCAAGCCGGTAAAGTAACGTTTGTACAAGATAAAACTGGGGTTTATCAGTTTAATCAACAGGGTGAAGTGATTGCGGCTATTGATGTAAATGGCAAAAAACAGCTCGTTAATTCAGCAGAGAGTAAAGCGTTATGGCATAAAGCAAGCCAATTACAAAAATTATTCGGCTATAATAAGGCAGACGCCAGCGCGGGACGAGTGAAAACCGGCAGTGATGCCAAGGTAAATTATCTCTGTATTGCGAAAATCCAACAAGTTGCACAGACTCACCGCGTTTTTCGTAGCCCAGAAAATGCTGTCGTCACAGAAAATCAAATTAAAGCCACCGTCCGTTTGAATGGCAATCAATACTACAATATGGATTGCCAATTATCAGGTGATAAAGTCAGTAAGCTTAGCTTAATGAAAAAGTAATCATTGAGTGACGTGATGAATAAAGTGTGGTGATTTAGCCACACTTTATTTTTTTAAGTAAAGGAAACATGTTAAATGGAATTTTTGCCTACTTCGTTTGAAGAGTATATAGCACAATTAGTGGAAGAAAATAGACATAGACGTATTTATCGTTTCCAGTATCAAGGCAAGCACTATTGGCTCAAACAGCCAGAACAGCTTCGAGGTATTTGGAAACTGTTAAAACCAAATGCTCAGATTGCCTTACAAAAAGAAATCCAAATCTTAAAGTATTTTGTCTCGCGTCAAGCACCGGTACCTCAATTAATCACATATGGTGAACACTTTTTTGTCGTAGAAGATGCAGGACGTACAGCGATTGCTTGGCAGGAAGATAGTCGCCTCTCTCAGCAACGCAAATTGCAAATTTTATTGGACTGTCTGCATGCGCTCATTCAATTACATCAAACGGGCTTAGTTCATGGCAGACCGGTGTTACGAGACATGACTTGGCAAGATGGTAAGGTGACCTTTATTGATTTGGAAGCCTATCCTACCGAGAAGGATTTACTGCGGAAAAAAACCAAAGACGTGATACTGTTCTTATATGGCTTATGTCGTGCCAAAGTGATTTCAGATGAGCAAATTCAATGTCTAATACGTGAATATGCCGAACTTGGTGATGCTCAAGTTTGGCATGAGGTATTATCGACACTACGACGATATCGCTTTATTTATTACATTTTGTTACCATTTAAACCGATCGCAAAAACCGATCTGATTGCTATTTATCGTTTATTTGAAAATATGTCATTTCAATTGAAAGAGGGCAAATAAGATGAAAAAATATATCATCTTTATATTGATGAGCTTGATCGTGTCGAGCTGTGCAGTGGGTGGCAGCGTCAATGCGGGTGGTGGCAGTAGCGGAGTTGGCGTTGGCGTGGGGATTGGAACAGGCGTCAGATTTTAATTAAATGCTGCGTTTGGGTTTATTTTTACCATTTGCTTGATGAGTTAACCGCTATGGGCCGTTGCCTGATAGCGGTTTATTATCGCACTATAAATAAGAAACAAACTGAGAAAGGTCTTGCGATTTCTTTTCTCTTTCCATTTTTTCTTCCGCACTCCCTAGCATTAATAAGGCAATCACCTTATCCTGTTCTGCACAATGGAAGGCATGACGTAATCTACGACCATTTACCCATTTTCCCGTAATCCATACATTCGCAAACCCCTGTGCATTGGCAGCCAATTGAATTGCATAAGTGGCACAGCCAGCACTGAGCATTTGTTCCCAAGCGGGGACTTTAGGCAAGGTTTTATTGATTTTCGCAATCACCGCAATCACCATCGGTGCTCGCTTGGCGAGGTTTTCTGCTTTTTTGAGAAATTCTTCGCCTAATTCAAACTCTTGTACTGTCTCTTTCAATAAGCTTTCCAGCTTATTTAACCCTTCTCCTTCCATCACAATAAAGCGATAAGGGGATAATCGACCATGATCAGGCACATTTAATGCGGCTTGAAAAATTAAGTCTAACTGTGCTTTATCGGGCGCGGGAGCCGTCAGTTTCTTTTCTGAGCGACGTGTTGTCAGTAATTGTAGTGCATCCATGAAATTGTCCTCGGTGAGTCAAGTGCGGTAGATTTTAGCATATTTTACGATGAGCGTTTATTGCTCTCCAAGTTTATGGTATGTTAACAAAATTCCTTTATTCTGTTTATTTGATGAGGTTGTATGCAATTGATTGTACAGTTTTTTCGTTTATGTTGGCGTATTTTAAATTTTATTCGTGAGCTAGTCATGAATATTATTTTTTTATTTTTTGTCCTTCTCGTTACTGCTGTTGTGGGGATCTTTTTTCATTCGAATAAAATACAGCATCCTATTATGTTGGAGAATGAAAAATATGCCTTACTGTTAAATCTAGATGGCTACCTTGCGGATAATCGTGAAGAGAGCATGTCTTGGCAGAAAGCATTAAAAGAATTAGATAGCCAACATACACCACAGCAAATTTCCACTTTTGATGTGGTCTATATGATAGATCATGCGAAAACGGATGATCGTATTAGTGGCTTAGTGTTAGATCTTAATTTTTTTGAAGGCGCTGATTTACCCGCATTAGAGTATGTAGGGCAACATATCAATGCCTTTAAAGAAAGTCAAAAACCGGTCATTGCCTTTGCGGATAATCTAGACCAATCACAATATTTATTGGCCAGTTATGCTGATGAAATTTATATTAATCCGATTGGTCAGGTCGATATTAAGGGATTACGTCAAGAAAATTTGTATTTTAAATCAATGTTAGAGAACTTAGATGTCTCCACGCATATTTTTAGAGTAGGAACCTATAAATCGGCAGTTGAGCCTTTCTTGCGTGATAATATGTCGCCAGAAGCGAAGACCGATTTGAGCGAGTGGCTAGGAACCATGTGGCGTAATTATAAGCAAATTGTGGCACAAAACCGTCAAATTGATCCAGATGATGTGTTACCCGAGCCTTCAAAATACATACAAGCTTTGAGCGCGTTAAAAGGAGACAGCACAGCTTATACTCTACAACGTCAGTTGGTGACAGGTTTAGCCAATCGTTTGGAAATTGATGAAAAATTATTAGAACGTTTTGGACAAGACAAGAATGAAAATATTCGCTTAATTGAGTATGAGGATTACTTGTCCTTGTTACCTGATCGCCTTTCTGAAGAAGAAAACAGCTATAAAATTGCGGTTGTTAATGTGGAAGGGGCGATTATTGATGGTGAAAGTGATGAGCATGAAGTGGGGGGAGACACGATTGCACGGCTTTTACGTCAAGCGCATGATGACGACAACGTAAAAGCGGTAATTCTTCGAGTCAATAGTCCAGGTGGCAGTGCCTTCGCTTCTGAAATAATCCGCCAAGAAGTGGATAATTTACAAGCGATTGGCAAACCAGTTGTGGTTTCTATGGGGGCGATGGCCGCCTCTGGCGGGTATTGGATTGCGAGTACCGCAGATTATATTATTGCTGATAAAAATACGATTACGGGATCGATTGGGATTTTTGCGCTGTTCCCGACCTTTGAAAAAACACTTAAGAAAGTGGGGATCTCAGCAGATGGCGTATCAACTTCAGCACTCAGTTCTAGTTCTCGTTTGAGCGGTTTATCCGCGGAGATGTCAGACATTCTTCAACTTGAAATTGAAAATGGATACGACAAATTCTTATCTGTTGTCAGTCGTGGTCGAGGCATGACGGTTGAAGAAGTGAATAAGGTGGCACAGGGTAAAATTTGGTTAGGTGAAGAGGCGGTTAAACACAACCTTGTGGATGAACTTGGTCACTTTAATCTTGCGGTAGAAAAAGCTTCAGAGTTGGCTAATCAATTGCTTGAGGAAAACGAGAAAGTCGATAATTTTGCTGTCCAATGGATGGTTGAAGAAGAGCCAAATTTCTTAACTAATTTATTGCCAAACATTAAACGTAGAATACAAGCATGGGTGGGAAATACGCTAATAGAAAGTATGGCACTCCCAGTAGAATACCGTGAACTGAAAAAGCACTTTGGCTTATTAAATAAAATGAACGATCCAACAGGTAAATATTTATATTGTCTCACTTGTAGCACTATAAACTAAGATTCGTTAGAATAATCGAACCATTATTATGCAGTTAGTGGTTCGATTTTTTTTATAATTCATTGTGGGAGAATAATAAATGTATAAATTGCTAAAATTACTTTCTATTACTTTGATCGGCTTCTCTGTTGCGACGGTCTCTCAAGCGAATGTCCGAGCAGAAATGAATCAAATGAAAACCGTTGCTGCAAGCTTAACTAACGCAAAAGATATCACTGAATTTCAAGCATCAGCGAAAGTATTACGGGAAATTGCCCAACAGTCTAGCGAAAAGAAACCGTCAAGTATTAGCAATGATGCCGATTTTAAAGGTTATCAAGAGGGGATGAAAGAGTTTATTAGCGCACTTGATGAAGCGGATAAACTTGCTCAAGAGGGTAACTTAGATGCGGCTAAAACCGCAGCCAAAAAATTATTTGATATTCGTAACATTTATCACAAAAAATACAAATAATGGTGGTTTATCAAAAATAGCCTGTTATATAACAGGCTATTTTTTTGTGATAAGCGGTGAGATTAATTGAGTTCTTCTGGCTTGTCTGGCTTAATGGCGAGTAAGCTACAGTTCAATTTATTAATCACATGTTCAGCGGTATTACCTAGAAAGGCCGCAGATAAGCCGGTTCGACCAATCGTACCTAAAACTACAAGTTCAGCCTCAAGCTCTTTGGCAACCTCTGGGATCACTTCTTCAGGAAAACCTTCACGTACATGGGTGTGATCTTCATCAATACTGAATTGTTGGCGTAGCGCTTTCATATTCAGCAAATATTGACCTCTGATATTTCTCTCATATTCACCGCTGTTAAATTCTGGTAAGTCAATTGCCATATTAATTGGTGTTGGTGGATAAGCCGTCACTAAATGCACATTACCTCGTTCCAGTTTATCGGCTAGATCAATACCTAAAGAGACTAATTGCTCATTAAAAACCTTATGGTTTTTTTCTTCATCATCAGCAACATTGACCGCGATGAGAATTCGTCGTTGATGTTTCCAATCCCCATCTCTTACCATTAATAATGGTTTTGGGCATTTTCTGAGTAATTGCCAATCCATTGGGGTAAAAATTAAGGAGGTGATACTTTCTTCTTCTTTGGTATACTTGACCACAAGATCATAGTCATGCTTTTCCACTTCCTGAGCAATTGCCTCAGCTTCATTACTATGCCATACCACCTTGGTTTCAAATAGGATATTTGGATCAGCATACTTATCTAAGTAAGGTTGAATGGCTAAGGTTCTTTGCTCAATAACACCTTGGTGCATTTCTGCGCGTTCTTCGGAAGAAAGTAAAGCAGACATTTCATAGGAAAGATCGTAAACCGCTAAAAAAACGGTAATCTTTACTTTTTGGTGGCTTTTTTGCTCTTTAACTAAACGTACTGCACGTGCTAAAGCATACTGTTTCTCATTTTCAGGATTTAAAATGACAAGTATATTATTGAACTTCATAACAACCTCCATTGTTAATTAGGTTGTCTATAGGATAGAAAAGATTGACTGAAATAACAAGGCAAGTGTGTAAAAAAGTAGAGAAGCGCAACATTTTGTTGCGCTTGAAGCTTAAATGCCCATTTTTATGTTTGTTTTCGTGGTGCCAGATAACTCAATCAGCGCGATCATATTGTTAATGGTGATATATTTTCCTTGGACAGAAAGAATCCCCATTTTTTGTAAACGACCTAAAAGACGGCTAATGGTTTCAACGGTCAAACCTAAATAGTTGCCAATATCGCCACGTGTCATGGTTAGACGAAACTCACGGGCAGAAAAACCGCGCGCGGAGTAACGTCTAGAAAGATTATAAATAAAGGCCGCTAAGCGTTCTTCGGCATTCATTTTTGATAATAATAAGATCATCTCTTGATCATTTTTAATCTCATTACTCATCAAACGCATAATTTGTTGACGAAGCTTGGGCATTTTCCCTGATAGATCATCTAAAATGTCAAATGGGATTTCGCAGACCATCGAGGTTTCCAGTGCTTGAGCAAAACTTGGATGTTGCATATTCATGATTGCATCAAAGCCGACAAGATCACCTGGTAATTGAAATGACGTAATTTGTTCTTCCCCAGTTTCACTAATGGTATAGGTTTTAATGGTGCCAGAGCGGATAGCATAGAGAGAATTGAGTGGGTCACCCGCTTTAAACAGCACTTGTGACTTTTGTATTGGCTTTTTACGTTCAATAATATTATCAAGCTGATCGAGTTCCTGTTCATTGAGAGTGAAAGGAATACAGAGCTGACTAATACTACAGTCTTGACAGTGAATAGCGCACCCACCCGATTGCACTTTGCGCCCAATTTTAGTGTCCATAAATAAAACCTTAATGAATACAACAAAAATAATGTAAAATTGATCTATCTCAAATAATATCATTAAATGTTACAATTAAGAAGTATTAAATATAAGCAAGAGAGAGAAAAATGGCAGCAGAAAAGTTAACAAAAAAACGACTTATTCAAATCCTGATCATGCTTGGGATTTTAGTCTTTTTATTTTTTTACCGCACTTATACCCATAGCTAAAAGTACGGTGTTTTTTTGGGGTTCTATTTTGATCAAAAAAGGCACGTTTTAAAACGTGCCTCTCAACAACGATACGATTATTTGCTGTTAGTTAAATTCCCTAACTCTTTATCAATTAAGAATAAACCTTTGCCATCTTCGCCGAGTAAGTTTAGTTTATCCAAAATACCACTAAACAATTTTTCTTCTTCGTGCTGTTCTGCAACATACCATTGCAAGAAGTTAAATGCAGAATAATCTTTTTCTTCAAAGGTTTTACCGACTAATTCATTGATCTTGGCAGTGATCAATTTTTCATGCTGATAAGTGATCTCTAATACTTCTTTTAATGACGCATATTGGTGTGCTGGGGCGGCAATTTCACCAATAATTGCAAGGGCACCCGTTTCATTTAAGTAGGTAAATAATTTACGCATGTGTTGCATTTCTTCTGTGGCATGGGCGGCAAGAAATTTAGCCGTTCCATCAAAGCCGTTTTGTTCGCACCACGCGCTCATTTGTAAATATAAATTAGAAGAATAGAACTCTAAATTCATTTGTTCATTGAGTAAGTTGATAACATTTTGCGATAACATGGTTCTTCTCCTAACTTATAGTGTGGCAAGGTCACGGTCGATAAAATAAAGTGAACGACCGTCTTCGCCTAACAGATTGAATTTGTCAATGATACTATTAAACAGCATTTCTTCTTCATGTTGTTCTGCGACATACCATTGCAAGAAATTGAATGTGGAGTAATCTTTGTGTGCAAAGGTTACTTCCACTAATTCATTGATCTTAGAGGTCACAAATTTTTCATGTTCAAGTGTGATTTCAAAAATTTCTTTTAATGTTTTGTAATCATTTTTTGGTGCATCAATTTTGCCAAGTAAAGGCATACCGCTGGTTTCACTGACATAATTGAATAATTTTTGCATATGTTCCATTTCTTCATCGGCATGACGTAAAAGAAAGGCCGCTGCACCTTCATAACCATGATGTGCACACCATGCACTCATTTGTAAATAGACATTTGATGAATAAAATTCCAGATTAATTTGTTCATTTAGCTTCTCAGCAATTGCTTGACTTAGCATAACTGACTCCTTTCCATTGATATGTTAAAAAATAATGAATAATAGATTGTTATTTAATCTATTTGATGTGGGCATTGTATAGACGTTATTGAGAATAAGCAAGCAGTTTTTAGTTTTTGTTTTTTGTAACTAATTAATTTTAAAGAAAAAATCAACAAAAACTATTCTCATTTAGACTCTGTAACTGAAAGGGATTATCAATTGTTTTTTAGCAACCTATTAACAATTAAAGACAACAGCATAAAGTAATCATTTATTAAAGTCGCACTTTTAGTGATTGAATCTGTTTAAAATTTAATGTAAATTATTTATTACATTTAATGTATATAAATGTTTACATAATTCAATGTGTTCTAAATAACAATATACTAAGGAATAAAAAAGTGAATAAAGATAACATACATAATGTCAATATTCTTGCTGAAAAGGTTCTGATTACCCCGAAAGAATTGAAAGAAAAATTGCCGCTCACTGCGCCTTTGCGTAACCAAATTGCACAATCACGCTGTGATATTGCGAATATTATCCATAAAAAAGATCAGCGCTTATTGGTGGTGATTGGCCCTTGTTCTATTCATGATCCAATCGCGGCGTTAGATTATGCTTCACGTTTAAAACGATTAGCAGATGAATTGCAAGACCAATTGTATATTGTTATGCGAGTGTATTTTGAAAAACCAAGAACGACAGTGGGTTGGAAAGGGCTTATCAATGATCCTAAATTAGATGGTTCATTTGATGTGGAACATGGTTTACATATCGCCCGCACTTTATTGTTGGATCTAGCCGAAATGGGACTACCTTTAGCGACAGAAGCTCTTGATCCGATTATGCCACAATATATTGCGGATTTATTTAGTTGGTCTGCGATTGGTGCGAGAACAACAGAGTCACAGACGCACAGAGAAATGTCATCGGGTTTATCCATGGCAGTGGGATTTAAAAATGGCACGGATGGCAGTCTAGCCACCGCAATTAATGCTATGAAAGCAGCCTCAGTGGGACATAGTTTTATTGGAATTAATCAACAAGGCCAAGTCAATTTATTGCATACCGCGGGCAATCCAAATGGACATGTGATTCTGCGTGGTGGAAAATCGCCAAATTATGAAGCTGAACATGTTGCACTTTGTGAACAAGAATTGCAAAAAGCAGGTTTAGCGCAAGCCATTATGATTGACTGTAGCCATGGTAACTCGAATAAAGATTATCGTTTACAGCCGAAGGTGGCCAAAAATGCGGTACAACAAATTGTGACGGGGAATCGTTCTATTATTGGCTTGATGCTAGAAAGTCATTTACATGCGGGTAATCAACGTGCCGATCAACCATTAAATGAAATGCAGTATGGCGTGTCTATTACGGATGCTTGTATTGATTGGGAAACCACAGAACAATTATTGCGTGAGATAACGCGCGCATTACGTCAAAAATAAAGGATACGAAGTGGATACGTTAAATGAGTTAAGAACACAGATTGACCAAGTTGATCGTCAGCTATTACAGCTTTTAGCGCAGCGACTTGAATTAGTAAAACATGTCGGGGAAGTGAAACATCAACAGGGGCTACCTATTTATGTGCCAGAACGTGAAGCAGAGATGCTCCATGCACGTCGTGCTGAAGCAGAAGCGCTAGGGGTGTCTGCTGATTTAATTGAAGATGTGTTACGTCGAATCATGCGAGAATCTTATGCGCGAGAAAATCAATTTGGTTTTAAAACCGTGAACTCTGCGATCAAAAAAATCGTGATCGTGGGAGGAGGAGGAAAACTCGGTAGCTTATTCGCACGTTATTTTACGTTGTCTGGTTACTATGTTGAAATTTTAGAGCAACAAGATTGGCAAAATGCGGTCAATATTTTAAAAGGAACGGATGTAATTATTGTATCGGTGCCGATTGCTAAAACAGTTGAGACGATTAAACGTTTGAAACCTTATTTGACCGAGAATATGCTATTAGTGGATTTAACTTCGGTTAAACGCGCCCCATTACAAGCGATGTTAGAGGTGCATACGGGAGCCGTATTGGGTTTGCATCCGATGTTTGGTCCAGATATTGCAAGTATGGCTAAACAAGTGATTGTACGTTGTGATGGTCGTTTCGACTCACGCTATCAATGGTTAATTAGTCAAATACAAATTTGGGGAGCAAAATTCTATCAAGTCGATGCCACTGAGCATGATCATAGTATGACCTATGTACAAGCATTGCGTCACTTTTCAACGTTTGCTAATGGCTTACATTTATCGAAGCAACCCGTCCAATTGGCGAATTTATTAGCACTTTCCTCGCCCATTTATCGCTTAGAATTGGCGATGATTGGTCGTCTATTTGCACAAGATGCAGAACTTTATGCTGATATTATTTTGGATAAGCCTGAAAATCTTGCGGTGATTGAGAGTTTAAAGCAGAGTTACGAAGAAAGTTTGGCATTTTTTATTCATGGTGATAAGCAGGCCTTCATTGACAGCTTTAATCAAGTTAAACAATGGTTCGGTGAATACTCGGAACAATTTCTGAAAGAAAGTCGCCAGTTGCTCCAACAAGCAAATGATTATCGACAAAGTTAATGTCGCGATCATAAGAGGACGGGGAAACCCGTCTTTTTTATGTTTACGGTGTTTATTTTTATTCAAAATGAATAGCATAATTGTTATTTGAAGCCGTTTTTACCATGTTAGAACGTAAACTTGTTAGGCGCATTTTCTGTTATGTTTTGCTAAACAAGGACAAGCGATGATGAGAAAATAGGTGATCTTTTTAGATCGGGTAACAGTTGGATTTTTTTAGTTTTTTCCATTCAAATCGTTATAGGATTGACCTAACTGTGTGTATAATACCGCCCATATATTCATAAGGATATTAAGATTATGAGTCAATTTTTTTATATTCATCCAGAAAATCCACAAGTCCGCTTAATTAATCAAGCGGTGGAGATTTTGCGCGCAGGTGGGGTAATTGTTTATCCAACGGATTCTGGTTATGCACTGGGCTGTATGATCGGGGATAAACATGCAATGGATCGTATTGTACGGATTCGCCAATTACCCGAGGGACATAATTTTACCCTTGTCTGTAGTGACTTATCAGAGTTATCGACTTATTCATTAGTGAATAATATGGCGTATCGTTTGATTAAAAATAATACACCGGGTCGTTATACTTTTATTTTAACGGCAACAAAAGAATTACCACGACGTTTAATGACGTCAAAACGTAAAACGATTGGGATTCGTGTACCTGACAATCAAATTGCATTAGATTTATTAAATGCTTTAGGGGAGCCGATTTTATCTTGCTCGCTGATGTTACCGGGTGAGGAACATGTGACCCAGTCTGATCCAGAAGAGATTCGAGATCGCTTGGAAAAGCAAGTCGATTTGATTATTCATGGTGGTTATCTCGGTGCAGAACCGACAACTGTTGTTGATTTAACAAACGATACCCCAATCATTATCCGCGAAGGGAGTGGTTCAACCACGCCTTTTGTTTAGTTTCATGTAGTAAAAAGACGCTTGTGAAAGCGACAAATTAGAGGAAATATGAAGTTTACCAAACCAAATTCTCGTCAAAATCAACCGCACTTTGAGCAAAAAACATCGCGACGCCTTTCAAACGCGACAGTTACGACGAGTAAAAATAGGAAAAAAGTGGCTGAAGCCCAATCGAAACCGGTTAAGAGCAATACGCAGACACACAGTGTAAAATCTGTGGTTAAAAACCCGTTGGTTGAAGGGGAGAAATTACAGAAAGTATTAGCACGGGCGGGGCAAGGATCACGGCGTGAAATTGAAGCGATGATTGCACAAAATCGTGTCAGTGTTGATGGGAGAATTGCCACGTTAGGTGATCGTATTGATGTACAAGCTGGGGTAAAAATTCGTATTGATGGGCATTTGATTAATTTACTGCATGCCCAAAAAGAAGTATGTCGTGTACTGATGTATTACAAACCTGAAGGGGAACTATGCACGCGCCATGATCCTGAAGGCAGACCGACCGTATTTGATCGTTTACCCCGTTTAACGGGTGCGCGTTGGATTGCGGTTGGACGCTTAGATATTAATACCTCTGGATTATTGCTTTTCACGACTGATGGCGAATTAGCGAACCGTTTAATGCATCCGAGCCGAGAGGTTGAACGTGAATATTCGGTACGTGTTTTCGGACAAGTTGATGAGGCGATGTTACATCGTTTAAAAAAAGGCGTGCAATTAGAAGACGGACCTGCCAATTTTAAAGAGATTAAATTTGCCGGTGGTGTGGGGATGAATCAATGGTTCGACGTGACCTTAATGGAAGGGCGTAATCGTGAGGTTCGTCGTTTGTGGGAATCCCAAGGCGTACAAGTGAGCAGATTAATTCGGACTCGATATGGCAATATTTCTTTAATGAAATCGTTGCCACGAGGCGGTTGGGAAGAAATGGACTTAACCAATGTGAATTATCTAAGGGAATTAGTTGGGTTACCAGCAGAGGTGGAAACGAAACTTGACGTGACGAAACCTCGTCGTAGAGCGAAAACGGGTCAAATTCGTAAGGCTGTGAAGCGTTATGCTGAATTAAATAAACGTTATAAAAAATAAGTTTTTTCTTATAGAGCGGAGTGCTGTGAGAGGATAACTGAATGAAAATACAACAATTACGTTATATTGTAGAAATTGTTAATCAAAATTTAAATGTGACAGAGGCAGCAAATGCTCTTTTTACTTCTCAACCGGGGATCAGCAAACAAGTTCGTTTATTAGAGGATGAACTCGGTTTAGAAATTTTTGAACGCAATGGAAAGCATATTAAATCCTTAACGCCAGCAGGTCAAAAAATCGTAGCGATTGCCCGGGAACTCTTAGTCAAGACACAAAGTATTCGAGCGGTTGCGAATGAATATACGCAACCTCATCATGGTGTGTTGCGTATTGCGACGACTAATACACAAGCACGATACGTGTTACCCCCCGTGATTGAACGTTTTTCAAAGAAGTATCCCGATGTCAGTTTGCATATTCATCAAGGCTCACCGACACAGATTTATGATGCATTGCTATCTGGTGAAGTGGATATTGCGATTACCACGGAAGCACAGTATTTATTTGATGATGTGGTGCTTTTGCCTTGTTATAGGTGGAACCGTTCAGTTATTGTTAAACGTGATCATCCCCTGGCACAAGGTAAAAATCTGACCATTGAAACATTAGGAAAATATCCGCTTGTGACCTATACCTTTGGTTTTACAGGTGTGTCTGATTTGGATTATGCCTTTAATCGCGCAGGTATCTTACCCGATATTGTGTTTACCGCCACCGATGCCGATGTGATCAAAACCTATGTGCGTTTAGGTTTAGGTGTAGGCATTATGGCCTCAATGGCACACACAAAAGATGATGACGATTTACTTGCACTGAATGCAGATCATTTATTTAATCCAAGTACTGTCCAAATTGCCTTTAAGCATAGCACTTTTTTACGTGCCTACATGTATGATTTTATTCAGTATTTTTCACCACACTTAACGCGTGAGTTAGTTGAAAAAGCAGAGCGTTTACGTGATAACAATGCCGTGAAAAAATTGTTTGAGGGCATTGAATTAGCGATCCGTTAATTGTTGTTTTTCATCTTATAAAAAAATACCCACCAGAATTGGTGGGTATTTTTGTTAGACGCGATTATTGAGTGACCTGAATTTGTCCTTCACTCGCGGAATACGCTTTAATCGCTCGGTCATACATACTTTCTGCATAAATGGGTGGAATCTGGAAAGTACCAACATTGACTGCTTTTAACTGGTATTTTAAGACGCGCATTTCTTTTTCGGCGGTTAAATAACTGAGTAAGCGGTCTTCGCGTAAGTCAGTATGTTGGACAAACCCGTCATCCTCCGATTCTTCTTCCGCATTTTGTTGCCAAATGACTTCAAAGCCAGCAGGGTAGAGATCGGTAATGATGACATCGCTGACATAATCTGCGGTGGAACGGATTTTCACGGTGACATCAATCACATCACCAATGTTAATGCGACTAAGTGGCTTACCGTCTTTGTCCGTATAAGTGCGGTCAATTTCTAATCCTTGATATAATGCTTTATGTGCCGCTTGTTGCGGATAACCATGTTGGCTGAGTGCAAACCAAGCTGCATGTTGGCTGTTATTGACGAAACTGAGATCCATTTGTGTGTCAGTCAACTGGGCCAAGTGGAAGAGCGTTGTACTTTGCCCAATCGCTTTACCTTGACGCTGAATGTGTAAATTCGTCAAGTCAGTTTGGTGCTGTTGTGCATAGGCATCTAACGCAAGTAATACCATGGCAGAAGAAAGCGTGTTATAGCGTTGTTGATTAAGATCTTGCACAATACGGTCTAGCACGCTATCTGACACTTTCGCTAGCTGAGCAGGAAAATGACGTGCAATAACATATAACATTGTGCTGTCTTTAATCAGTGGATCACTATATTCTTGGTATATCCATTGCGTTTGACGTGGTGCGATTAATTGATTTACCACCGGTTCAATCAACTTATTGGCCTCACTGTCTTGTTTTAACATTTGATAAGCAGCCGCCAACCAAGCAGAAACGGTGTCTTTTTGCCAATCATCTGCACGAAATTGTTGTTCTAATTGGGTTCGAATGGACAACAATGCATTGGAGGGCACTTTGGCTAAACGTGTTAATAAATAAGCCGAGTAAGCACGTTGACGTAACGCCTCTAAACTATCGCCATCTTGTGGCAGACTTTGTTCTTCTAAGGCACGGATCGTATTATTAAATAAGCCCTTCTCATCGAACCAAGCTTTTGGTAACACAAGATGACGCTCTCTTGCTTCAATTAAGAAGTGTGCAACATAAGCTGTCACAAATAAATGCCCTTCTTCAACGTTAGTCCAAATACCGTAATTGCCATATTCTGTTTGGCGACTTGGTAACAGTTTGAGGGCCTTTTCTAGCTTATCTTGCATCGCAATCGTACTGGCGTTTTGAACTGTATTCCGTGAAAGTGCGGTCAACAGTGGCTGATATTCTGGGTGTGTCGTAAAGAGAACCAGTGGCATTGCCGCACTGACCATTTGTTCAGTACAGTAGTTATCATAATTGGTCAGGTAAGCAGATACGCCTTGTGCTAACGCAATTGGTGCGGGTGAAAATAAGGCGACTTGCTGACGGTGTTGCGGGAAGAGTGTCATTGGTAATGTGCTATTGACGGTTTTCCCTGCCTCTACTTTTTGAATTTGTGTGACAAATTGTTTTGGCATAATTGGGCGAACAGAGAGTGACACATGACGAACCACATCGACTTTTTGTTGCTGTGCATTTTCATAACTTGCAATAAAGCGAATATTGCTCGAACCGAGAGTGTCTGTCGCTTTAATCACAAAATGAGCACGACCTTCTGACATGGGGGCGATATCAATCACCTTTTCACCATCACCGATAAGGTTAAGGTGTGGTTCAAGGGTTACTTTTAAGTTGACTTGTTGCGCTTTATTTGTGTTATTCGCGATCACAACATTGATTTCTGACTCATCGCCCGGCGTTAACGTGAGTGGCACAGTAGGTGAAAGAATAAGATCATTGCGTACAAGGGTCTCTGTTTCAGTATGGCCCAATTGTTTGCCGTCTTGAGAAAGCGCAATTGCCATGACTTTTAAGTTCCCGTTAAATTCTTCCGGAACTTGGTAGCTGACCGTTTTTTCTCCATTCACATCGACAATGCCAGACCAGTAAGCGACGGGTTTATCTGTTTTACGCTTAAATGGATTTATATTTGCCATGGCCATTTTCATTGCCAGTGCAATGTCCATATCCGCATCCCCCCCAGTTTGTGCAAATTGCATCACTTTGCTAAATTCAGGCAAGATTAAATCAAGGATTTGCAAGGTTTGCACTTGTAAGGCATATTTTGGGAAGAAATAGCTGAGCGGATCAGTGAATTTATACCCCGCCACCTGTAAAATGCCTTCATTTACCGCATAAATAAGGGCTTTGCTCGGTTTGTTACTGCTGAGTTTAAATTCAACGGTTTCGCCCGATTTGATTTTCTTCGGGCTGTCTAGCTTTAATGTTAAGCGTCGATTATCCACGTTCACGCTAAATGGGATCACGCCATAACTTAGTGGGCTAGTAAAAATATCATCAGAATGAATATCGCGTGAGAATTGGACATTGACATAGCCATGACCTTCAAAATTTTCTGGTAATTGAATACGTTGTACGGAACTGTTTGTGGTTGCTTTAAACCATTTATGCGCATACACCCGATCACTTTCAATGGTGATTAAGCCTGTACCAGTATAAGGTGCATGGATCGCAATTTCGATTTCTTCATTTGGTTTAAATTGTTTTTTGTTTAAACGCAATTTCAGCTCAGTATTTTTATCCATTGCCACACTGAGGTTTTGATTGCCGATCACGGTATAATGAATTCGATTCACTTCTTGATCGTACTCATTGCTTAATACGAGGATATAATCACCACTTTTACTGGTGTTCAAAGCCACATCGGTCCCTGTTGCGTTAATCTGAATGGTTTTTTGCTCAATTTCATTTTCAATTAACTTCGATTCATATTTGTAAGCACCCGATGCCTGTTGTGTGAGAACAGACACATACTTACGTTCTAATAAGGTGGCTTTGAGTTTTTCCACTGCCACTTTTTCTAAGGTTGGATTGACCGCAATCAAATTGACTACTGCTTGAGTATTGCGTTTTAAATAAGCTAAATCACTGTTTGTTTGATAGCCGACTAACCAGGGTTGTGCCGATACCATCACCGATTTGACAGTTGATACAGCGCGTCCACTGTCATTTTCAAACCCATCTGCTGTGAAATAGAGCATTTGTGCTGTATTTTCTGCATATTGAGAAAGATTAATCGGGAACTGTGCTTTTCCGTCTTTATCGGTAACTTGTTCATTTAATTCTGCTTCATACAAAATGTCAGACTTATTACGTTGATTATCAAAGAAACGATAATCCGCATATTGGCTAAATTTTGGTAGCAATGGTTGCAAGGTCAAACTTGCTTGGACTTTACGATTCTGTGCAGGTGTACCAAACAGATTTGCAAGTTGTACGGTGGCAACGAGATCTTGTGGAGCAACCCAACCTTCCCCCTGTACTTGATTGAACATTGCCTTGATTTTCAAGGTATCCGGTTGGAATTCTTGCACCTGGAATGTCATTGAACCAATAGCTGTTGTTTGGTTATTTTTCTCCGTGACCAGTAATTCCGCAAACCATTCGCCTGTTTCAGCGGTGTCAGGCAAGGCAAAACTGACTGAATTTAGACCGCTCTTATCTAAGCGGATGGTTTGTTTGTGCATCAACATGCCACTTGGAGAATAAATATTAAACTGGAGTGGAATGTTATTTAAAGCAAGCTGCCAATCTTGTGCTTTCGTAATGATCCCCGTATGCAAGGTTTCATTTGGACGATAGATACCACGATCACTAAATAAATAGGCTTTTAAGCTTGCGGCATTTTCACTGGCATAAATACCGCCAACATCAAAGCGTGAATAGTCAAGGCTACGATCATATTTCCCAATCGGTAAGAAAGAGAGATTGTCATGGGTTGACACTAAATACATCACTGGCGCCAATTCTTGCTTGAAATGTTCTAAGGATGAAAAGTTTACTACGCCTTGTTCATTAGTATAGTCGCTCTTAATAATCGCACCATTACGGCTAATCACAGACACGCTCGCACCTTCAACGGGTTCGCCACGACTGATTGATTGAACAAAGACGGTTTGCGAACCATCAACCGCTTTTTTAGCGATTACCCCTAAATCACTGATCACAATGAGACGATAATCAGTGAACTGATTCGTGGCATCATTACGCCAATCTGTATGTTGTGAAGTGTCACGTAAGTTGTTGTCGTGAGTATTCGTATCACCAGTGACTTTCAACCAATAGATGCCCATAGAAGGACCGGTTTGTTTCACAATGGCGTCTAAATCAACACCAAGATAGCTGGTTTCTTGCGGTTTGTTATTACTGAACTTGTAGCTTTTACTAAAGAAATCCGCAATGTGATCTATTTTTAATTGACCAAGATCGGGATTTTGGAAATTACCTTGATTTAATGCAATTAAATGACGTAATTGCTCTTCTTGAATACGACCTATTTCAAGCTTCACGTGATTAAAATTACGTGTAGCAATGGTGACTTTTCTGTCACCGATGGCGGAGAGAATAGAGCCTTGACCGACAAAGCCAACATATTTTGGATAGTCTGGTGCACAGGCAAGATCGCCTAATGCCCCTTTCATTTCATAGCCACCTAAGGCAGTGATGTTATTTTGGACTTCAATGTATAAACAACGTTTCTCTGGAATATCCAATTTAAAGTTTTGTTGATTGGCATAACGCTTTTCTGTTGCTATGCGTTGGAGGGGGACGGCAATAGCGTTTTGTAGTACCTCACGACTGATGAGGTTATAACGCCAATGGCGATGATTTTCAGGCGTGAGTTCAGGTAATAAATAAGCAGAAATATGTTTTTCTAACTCATTACCTTTAATACTATGGGTAAAATTTAACTGTAAAACTTGTTCCGCTTCATTTTTTTCATTTTGTGCAATCAAAATCCCTGTTGAAAAATCCAAACTATACTTGGTCGGCACTTTGACTGCAGAAATGATATCTTTTTCAAGTGAATTGTTGCCTAAAAGTGCGGTGAAATTTTTATCTATTTTGAGCTCAATATACTGATTATCGCTTTGGGCGAGCGCCACATTATCGGAGTTGATCCAAGCAACTAAATCTTTTTCACCATAACGAACGTTAAATTTCAACGGTGAAATGATACTTTGTGTATTATCGTTATTCTTACGAATCAAATTGACTTGTAACGCTTTTTCAAATTTTTGACGATCCACGGGATGGGTAAACGACAGTTTGAAAATCCCATGACGAACGTGCGCTTGGGTGGGATCTTGGTGGAAAGTCTGTTCGAGTAAGCTTGCTTGAAATGCGGGCGTTTTAAATGTAAGTGGTTCTTTTAACTTTTTCGTATAATTTAATTGAGGATTGAGAATTTTTTCATCAATTTTCACCTGATAGTTTTGCCCCGTAGGCCAATCATTTTCAGGTTTGAAAGAAAGGAGCGTATCGCTATTCCAAAACCATTTTCCTTTTAATGCGGGCTCAATAGAGATTCCTTGAGTGAGTTCGTTATTGACCGATGCAATCGGCGCAGCAGGACCAGAGAACGTGATGACAAGCGGATAGACTTCTTTTGGTGTTTCATCATAATTGGTCATTTCAATTGGATTCACATTGACTTGAATGGCATTGGCATCATCTTGTTTTTTATCCCAACAGCTAGAGAGTGTGAGCGCGACAGCTAATGCGCTAAAGAAGGAGAGAAAATAGTGTTTATTCATAAAAGGGGTTCCTTGCTAAGCGATAGGCTATTTGATTTTAGCTGAAATAGGCGGAGATGAGCAATATTTGTTGGTCATTTTCTCATCCCAATTCAGTCTTCCCTTTTAAATTAACAGGTGAGTTTTCATCTGAAATATGATAAAACTAAGTACTTTAAAACGTTCATCCATTGAAGGAAAATTGCATGTCATTACAACATATCATTGAAGCCGCTTTTGAACAGCGTGCAGAAATCACACCCAAAAAAGTCGATGCGCAAACGCGAGCAGCGATTGAAGAAGTCATTGAAGGCTTAGATTCAGGCAAATATCGCGTAGCAGAAAAAATTGATGGAGAATGGGTCACGCATCAATGGTTAAAAAAAGCAGTATTATTGTCGTTCCGCATTAATGACAATACCTTGGTCGCTGGGAGCGAGACAAATTATTATGATAAAGTGCCAATGAAATTTGCTGATTATGATGCAACACGTTTTCAACAAGAAGGATTTCGTGTTGTGCCACCAGCAGCCGTGCGTAAAGGCGCCTATATTGCTAAAAATACGGTTTTAATGCCGTCTTATGTCAATATTGGTGCGCGTGTTGATGAAGGAACCATGGTTGATACATGGGCAACGGTTGGTTCTTGTGCACAAATTGGTAAAAATGTTCATTTATCTGGTGGCGTGGGCATTGGTGGGGTACTCGAACCATTGCAAGCGAATCCAACGATTATTGAAGACAATTGTTTTATCGGTGCACGTTCTGAAATTGTCGAAGGGGTAATTGTAGAAGAAGGCTCTGTTATTTCAATGGGCGTTTTCATTGGACAATCGACCAAAATTTATGATCGTGAAACCGGTGAGGTGACGTACGGTCGTGTACCTGCTGGTTCTGTAGTGGTGTCAGGTAGCCTTCCATCTAAATGTGGGAAATACAGCCTGTATTGTGCCGTGATCGTGAAAAAAGTCGATGCCAAAACCTTAGGTAAAGTCGGTATTAACGAATTATTGCGTACTATTGATGAATAGTAGTGTTATCACTCACTTCTTTTTAAAATTTGATTAAAATTGACCGCACTTTGTTTCTTTCAAGATACAGTGCGGTCAATTTTTTGTTAATTTATCCATGATTAAAATGCTGATAAATTGTGCTACATTGATAAATGGGATTTTTTTAGATGAGAGTAAATTATGTATGATCATATCTTAAAGGCTTTAGTCAAAATTGAAGAATATTTAGACAATGAAAGTGATAGTGTCGAGATACCCAATAATCTATTTAAAACCGATATTTTAGTGGATTACTATTATTATCCAGAGCATTTTGTCGATGTGGATGATGACGAAAAAGAGCTGATTGCGGCGACTTTAGCGGATGCTGGTTATACCGATCATTATGATGCATTAGCAGAATTATTATGGAAAGCGAATATTGAACCTATTCCGAAAGAGGAATTAGTCGATGGTAACAGTTATTGTTTTATCATGATAAGTTTTGGTATTGCGCCAGTTCAGGCACATTTGAAAGCGAAAAAAATCAAATATGAACAGGTCACTTTCTTTTGTCTGCCTTATACGGATAGAGAAGGGGAGCCGCGTTTTAAAATTTTAGTGGTACCAAATACATTTGGTAGTATTTTTAAAGAAATGACGTGTGCATGTCTCTTAGACATCGAGAGTGAAGAACAATTAGATAAAACCTATTGGTCACTATTAGAACGTGCGATTGGGCAGATATGCCAAGCACTGTCTATTGACGTGACTGGTTTCGCTTTGTCGAATACAACGTACCAACAAAAAACATTAGAAAGCTATTCAGCGTATTTAACGCAATTCTGCCAATTAACGCACATTCAGAATATAGAAGGCTTTAAAGCCCGTTGGTTAGACATACAACAGCAACAAAAACAATTAATCCAACAAGTCAAAGATGAAGGCTTTTATGGCACAGTAAAACCCGCTTTCTTAAATTACCGTTTTCTTTTGTGTGAATTTTTAACTTCTACTTATGAAGATCACTGGCAAATGGATTATGAGGCTTTATTTGATTTTCTTGCTAAATATCTAGAACACCCCATTGAACTTGATGAAGAAGATGGTTTACAACCTAATGATATTGGCAACAAGTTTGAAGCCGAATCAAATTATAGTTTATTAGATATTGAAACGGGTTTAGAGAGTTATTGTTTTTTACCTTGTCTAAAGACGGATGTAGAAAGCATACTGAGCTTAGCAGAAATTTTAGATTTTCCAATGAGTAAATTAGGTGATTAAAACAAGTAAAACGCCCTGATAACAGGGCGTTGTGGCATTATTTTTTCTTAGCGAGCATGGTGACAAATTTCATTTTAATTCGATTACCCTTTTCATCGGTTTTATGCAATTCGCCCATTTCTTCGTTGTATTTTACCAATTCCCAATCTTGATAATAGGTTTTTAATTCATTTTCTTTAAAGGTAAAAGAAAAGGGAACAGGGCAGGGAACATCCTCTGTTGACATGGCTGCAACAATCAAATTATACCCTCCCACATTGGTATGGGTTTGCATGTTTTCAATAATCTGCGGGATGTGTTCAGGCTTGAGGAACATAAAGACTACGGTGGATAAAATAAAGTCATAATTTTCGCTGATCTTTGCACTATTGATGTCATAAAGTGCGGTCTGAATAGTAAGATTTTCTTTTTCAGCCGTGTCTTGTAAAAATTTGAGGCTGGTCTCATTATGATCCCAAGCTGTGACATTGTAACCTAATAGGCTCAAGAACAGAGCGTTACGTCCTTGCCCACAGCCCAAATCTAATACTTTGCAAGGTGATAATATTTCCACCGCACTTTTCACTTCTGAATGCGTTGTGGTCATATTATATTTTTTATGAAAGTAGTCTTCTTTTTTACAATGGAATTCAAGGAAACATTCTAAATCTTCTGACATGGCTGCTACTTTATGCCAAGCTTGTGGTTCAACGAAAGGAATGTGGGTTTCAGGGGTAAAAATATGTTCCTGGATTGTTTCTCCCATTTCCGTTAATTCGTAAAATTTGAGTTTTCCTTTCAGTACCGTTAATTTTCCCCAAGTGCCGACTTTCGTATTATGTTTCTCTTGAAACATGCGCGGTAGGCTGTTGGCTGTCCAAACTGGCATTTTTTTATAACAAATGAATTCATTTTGCATAAATTACCCTTTATTTTAATGTTAATAGTTGACTCAAATAGTAGGATAAGAAAAAAAGAAATGAATTGCAAATCCCAATTTTGGTTATATTCTATACAGGACCAAGTCCTTTTTCGCTTAAAATGAAAATAATCGTAAATATCATTTGCTTTCTCTCTATTTAAGTGTTCTAATGCGTACCTGCTAGACCCGTCTTTATATAAGTTAGTTAGTACAGTTCTTCCTCATTTACAAGCGTTATATTTGTTACTTGAAAAGCACTCTTACTCATCTTTATTTAAGTAACAGTTATTAGCACTACGCTTGTTGCAAGCATAATTTTAAATTTTATCAATAGAAGGAAGACAACATGTCTAAATTAAACGGTACAGTAAAATGGTTCAACTCTGACAAAGGTTTTGGTTTCATCACACCAGCAGACGGTGGCAAAGATCTTTTTGTTCATTTTTCAGGTATCATCGGTTCTAACTACAGAACATTAAATGAAGGTGACCGTGTAGAATATAGTGTCCAAGATTCACAACGTGGACCTTCAGCGATTGATGTAAAAACTATCTAAGTTTTTTATATCACTACATAACAATTAAGCCTCTTCCCTTTGGGTAAGAGGCTTTTTCTTTATATAGCCATCAAGGTTTAAATTCTTTTGACGTTTTCTCTTTTCAGTGTATCGCAATAGCTAAAAAGATATGGGTATTTTGGGATTGCCGTTTGAATACGGTATCTGGTTTATTAACGGATATATCAATAGCTTATTTATAATAATATTTGATGGCTCTTTGAGTATTAGGCTTTCCAAAATTGTTGCTATGGCATTTCAAAAATCCCATTTTTAGGGTGGCGTAATACCAAATTTAAAAAAATGTAATACCAAAATTGTTGGATAGGATTGGAATGTTTTGGATTATTTTGGAAAGATTTATGTGTGGTTTATGGCTTTATTATTGATTTTGTTGGGAATTTTGGACTGTTTTGGATAGGTTTGGAAAGTGAAATGGTGCGACTAGCTGGACTCGAACCAGTGACCCCCACCATGTCAAGGTGGTGCTCTAACCAACTGAGCTATAGTCGCATCCTGAAATGCGGGGCTATCATATAAGCTTTCAAACCATAAGACAAGTATTTTTTCTTTTTCCTTTTTTAACTGCAAAAAAAGTAACCATTTTTCCTTCACTAAAATAGGGGATTTTCGAAATTGTGATCTCGATCTAATTTTATTTTAGGCGTATAATGATGCACAGTTTTTTCTTTCAAGCTTGAATTATGTAAGAAAGCTAAGCGCAATATTTTATAACTTATATTTACTATTTACGGAGTAGGCAATGTCTAGAAGACTAAGAAGAACGAAGATTGTATGTACAATGGGACCGTCAACAGAGCGTGGTAATAATCTTGAAAAGATCATCATGGCTGGCGCGAATGTTGTTCGTATGAACTTTTCTCACGGTACACCAGAAGATCATATTGGTCGCGCAGAGAAAGTACGTGAAATCGCGAAAAAACTTGGAAAAACCGTTGCTATTTTAGGTGACTTACAAGGTCCTAAAATCCGTGTATCCACTTTTAAAGACGGAAAAATTTTCTTAAATATTGGTGATAAATTTGTTCTTGATGCAGATTTACCGAAAGGTGAAGGCTCGCAAGAGGGCGTGGGTTTAGACTATAAAACATTACCACAAGATGTTGTACCGGGTGATATTTTATTATTAGATGACGGTCGTGTTCAACTAAAAGTCTTATCTACAGAAGGCAATAAAGTGTATACCGAAGTAACGGTAGGTGGCCCTTTATCAAACAATAAAGGGATCAATAAGTTAGGTGGTGGTTTATCTGCGGATGCGTTGACCGAAAAAGATAAAAATGACATTTTATTGGCTGCAAAAATCGGTGTTGATTATTTAGCCGTATCTTTCCCTCGTTCAAGTGCGGATCTGAACTATGCTCGTGAATTGGCTGAAGCGGCTGGTTTAAAAGCAAAAATTGTTGCCAAAGTAGAACGTGCTGAAACCGTTGCAACAACGGAAGCAATGGATGACATTATTTTAGCTTCAGATGTCATCATGGTGGCACGTGGTGACTTAGGGGTTGAAATTGGTGATCCTGAATTAGTTGGCGTACAGAAAAAATTAATTCGCCGTGCACGTAAATTAAACCGTGTGGTCATTACGGCAACACAAATGATGGAATCTATGATTAGCAATCCAATGCCAACACGTGCAGAAGTGATGGACGTGGCGAATGCTGTATTAGATGGTACAGATGCGGTAATGCTTTCTGCCGAAACTGCAGCAGGACAATACCCAGCAGAAACCGTCGCAACAATGGCAAAAGTATGCTTAGGTGCTGAAAAAATGCCAAGCATCAATGTTTCCCGTCACCGTATGGATGTGACTTTTGATTCTATCGAAGAGTCAGTTGCAATGTCTGCTATGTATGCAGCAAACCATATGAAAGGCGTGGCAGCGATTATTGCGATGACGCAGACTGGACGTACTGCGTTATTAATGTCACGCATCAGTTCGGGTTTACCGATTTTCGCTTTATCTCGTAACCAAGACGCATTAAATCTATGTGCATTATACCGTGGTGTGACACCAATGTATTTTGACGATGTTAGCCGTAACTCAAAAGGTGCAGCCGCTGCGATTCGTTTATTAAAAGAGAAAGGTTTCTTAGTATCTGGTGACTTAGTCCTTTTAACTCAAGGTGATGAATTGTTAGCAAGCGGTACCAATACTTGCCGTACATTGGTTGTTGAGTAAACATCATTTTAAAAATGAAACGGTGATAAGCGCATTCTTATCACCGTTTTTTTATAGCCAGTTTTTATCTTTTGATAAAAACGATAGGCTATGCGTATAAATCTAAAGCACTTAGCGGTGAAAAAATTATGATTATATAATCAATAGAGGAACCAATATGGCAACTCACGTTTCGGGCAACTGGGTACGCTGAGAACCACAGCTTTTACGTGCGGTGTTTTAGTTTGTTATTGAAAACAGATTATTGGAATATTGCTATAATTTCTTTCGCAATACATGGTAGAATTATCCGATTTTTTATTTCGTTTTTGTTAATTCAGTAAGGTTAAGGAATGAAACCCACAATTATCAGTAAATTAGACAGTTTGAAAGAGCGCCATGAGGAGCTAGAAGCATTATTGGGGGATGCTTCAGTAATCAGTGATCAGGATAAATTTCGTGCTTATTCAAAAGAATATGCACAATTAGAAGATGTGGTGAAATGTTTTGCTCGTTGGAATCAGTTAAACAGTAATATGGAAGAAGCGCAATTATTACTGGATGATCCTAGTATGAGAGAAATGGCACAAGAAGAAATTGAAGCATGCAAAACAGAAATCGAACAAGTTGAACAACAATTACAAATTTTATTGTTACCGAAAGATCCAAATGATGAATATAACTGCTATCTAGAAATTCGTGCTGGAACAGGTGGGGATGAAGCCGGGATTTTTGCTGGGGACTTATTCCGTATGTATAGCCGTTATGCAGAAAGCAAGCGTTGGAAAGTTGAAGTATTAAGCGCAAATGAAAGTGAGCAAGGCGGTTATAAAGAAATTATTGTGAAGGTCAATGGTGAAGGTGTTTATGGGCAATTAAAATTTGAATCGGGTGGTCACCGTGTTCAACGTGTCCCTAAGACTGAATCTCAAGGTCGTATTCATACCTCAGCTTGTACCGTCGCGGTGATGCCTGAGTTACCCGAATCTGAATTACCAGAAATTAACCCATCAGATTTACGCATTGATACTTACCGTTCTTCCGGAGCGGGTGGTCAGCACGTTAACACGACAGATTCTGCGGTGCGTATTACCCATATTCCGACAGGTATCGTGGTTGAGTGTCAAGATGAGCGTTCACAACACAAAAATAAAGCGAAAGCCATGTCGGTATTGGCGTCACGTATTGTTCAGGCGGAGAAAGAACGTCAAGAGCAAGCACAAGCAGATACCCGTCGTAATTTATTAGGTTCTGGTGACCGATCAGATAAAATTCGTACCTACAACTATCCACAAGGTCGCGTGACAGATCACCGGATTAACTTAACGGTTTACCGCTTAGATGAAGTGATGAATGGTAAAATTGATGAATTAATTCAACCTATTATTACTGAATATCAAGCAGATCAGCTTGCTGCCTTGTCAGAGCAAGGGTAATGGATAATACAGCAACATCCATGAGATATGCATATAAACCAAGCCAAATAATGAAATAATGACTTATCAAGAGTGGCTACACTTCGCCGGAGAGGTGTTGACGAAAAACAGGGATAACGATCCTTTTTTAAATGTAAAAAATGATTGTTATCTCTTATTACAAACGGTCACAAAACGTTCCAAAGCGAGTATTCTCGCCTTTTCAGAAACGGTGTTAACGGAAGGCGAATTACAGCAGTTAGCACCACTTTTAATGCGCCGTGCCAAGGGTGAGCCAATAGCCTATATTCTCGGGGAAAAAGCGTTTTGGTCATTGTCATTGAAGGTTTCAGCACAGACGTTGATTCCTCGTCCAGATACAGAAATTTTAGTGGAACACGCGCTAGACTTAGCAAAACAACGTATTACTTCAGCGCACTTTTCCGGCGAACTTTCAATACTCGATTTAGGCACCGGAACGGGGGCGATCGCATTAGCCCTAGCCACAGAATTGACGCCGTTAACACAAAAGTGCGGTATCAATTTAAGTATTTTGGGGGTGGATTGTATTGCTGAAGTTGTCGCCTTAGCAAAAGCCAATGCCAAGCAAAATGGACTAAAGGTTAACTTTTTACAAAGTGCGTGGTTTGATTCACTTAAGTCAGAGAACACATTTGATTTGATTGTCAGTAATCCCCCTTACATTGATAAAAACGATCCACATCTGGCACAAGGCGATGTCCGTTTTGAGCCGTTATCGGCTTTAGTGGCAGCAGAAGAAGGCTATGCCGATATCCGTCATATTATTGAGCAGGCGCCCTTATTTTTAAAACCGCAAGGGGCGTTATTACTTGAACATGGTTGGCAACAAGCTGAAAAAGTGCGGGCGATTTTTGAAAAAAATGTATGGCATGATGTGATGACCTTTAAAGATTATAGTGGGAATGAAAGAGTAACCTTAGGTTGTTGGAGGTGAGTAAAATGAACTATGTGAAGAAAGCCCTATATGATGAAATGTTGAGTTTTTACAATACGACACTCGGGATGCAACATGAAGATCGTTTACGACTTCGTGGGCAAATAGGGCATTTGGTTCGGATGGCAAGAAAAGATATTCCAGATACATTAGATACCAAAGCGAAAATCCATCTCCTTTTACAGCTTTTTTATGGAGAATGGGGATTTCACTGTGACCCTGAATCGTATTTTTTATCGTCCAATTTATACCTGAATGATGTATTAGAAACACGTCGCGGTATGCCTGTTAGTCTTGGCGCTATTTTGTTATATATTGCAGATAAACTTAATTTACCGCTTTATCCTGTCAATTTTCCAACTCAATTAGTGATACGAGCGGAGGTGGATGGGGATGTGGCCTTTATTAATCCCTGGGATGGGCAGTATATTTCACAAGCGTTATTACATAAATGGTATGAGGGAGCAATGGGGTTTGGTATGAGATTGACACCAGCTGAATTGGCGATTGCGAATGTGGGGGATTTATTAGGACGTTTTCGTCAACTCGCTAAAAATGCATTAATTCGTGAAGAAAAGAATGATGAAGCATTTTGTTATATTGCCCATTTAATTGATTATAATCCAGATGATCCTTATGAAATTCGTGATCGGGGGTTGGTATTAGCACAAATGGGCTGTTATCATGTGGCAACAGAAGATTTTCAGTATTTTATTGATCAATGTCCTCAAGATCCAACCGCACTTTTACTGAAAAATCAGTTAGAAGAGTTAAAACAAGACACTTATCCTATACATTAAGAAGGAAAACATGATGCAAAATAAAGTGATTCGCTTAGGCGAAATTGAAATTTCTAATGATAAACCCTTTGTTTTGTTTGGGGGAATGAATGTCTTAGAAAGTCGCGATATGGCGATGCAAGTATGTGAGGCGTATGTTAAGGTCACGGAAAAATTAGGTGTACCTTATGTGTTTAAAGCGTCCTTTGATAAAGCAAATCGCTCATCAATCCATTCTTATCGTGGACCAGGTATGGAACAAGGTCTGAAGATTTTCCAAGAATTGAAAGACACATTTGGGGTGAAATTGATTACCGATGTACATGAAATTTATCAATGTCAACCTGTAGCAGAAGTGGTGGATATTATTCAATTACCCGCTTTTTTGGCGCGCCAAACCGATTTAGTGGAAGCAATGGCAAAAACAGGCGCGGTTATCAATGTGAAAAAACCACAATTTTTAAGCCCGGGTCAAATGGGAAATATTGTGGAAAAAATCGAAGAGTGCGGGAATAATAACGTGATTTTATGTGATCGTGGCACGAATTTCGGTTATGACAATTTAGTGGTGGATATGCTGGGCTTTTCTGTGATGAAAAAAGTGTCGAATGGGTGCCCTGTCATTTTTGATGTGACTCATTCATTACAATGTCGAGATCCTTTTGGCGCGGCTTCAGGTGGGCGTCGTGGTCAAGTAACGGAATTAGCTCGTGCTGGAATGGCAGTGGGATTAGCGGGATTATTTTTAGAAGCGCATCCTAATCCTAATCAAGCAAAATGTGATGGGCCATCCGCCTTACCATTGTCTGCTTTGGAAGGCTTTGTAAGCCAAATGAAAGCGATCGATGATCTGGTCAAACATTTTCCTGAATTAGATACGTCAAATTAATTTATTTTAAAACGAAAATAACACATTTAAGCCCTGCAAGTTATATGCTAGGGCTTTTTATTTATTGGACAATTTTGATCAAATCTCACCTATTTTTGAATGTATTTCAAAAAGTTATCATCTGCTAAATTTCTATTTGCTATCTGAAACTAAATTGGACAGAATAGCAACGATGATAATAAAAAGGAGTAAACGATGTTGAAAATTGTTTTTTTAGATAGTACCGCGATACCAAAACATATTCCCATTCCTCGTCCAAGTTTTCCACATCAATGGGTTGAATATGAGCATACTGCACCAGATCAAGTGATAGCGCGTATGCAAGATGCACAAATTGTGGTAACGAGTAAAGTGGTTTTTAGCCGTGAAGTGATGCAACAATTACCGCAATTAAAATTAATTGCGATTACCGCAACAGGTACCAATAATGTGGATTTGGTTGCCGCGCAAGAATTAGGTATTACCGTGAAAAATGTGACAGGGTATTCATCCACGACTGTACCTGAACATGTGATTGGTCTGATTTATGCGCTCAAACACAGTATTATGAGCTGGTATCGCGATCAGTTATCAGCCAAATGGGCAGATAGTAAACAATTTTGTTACTTTGATTATCCGATTACAGATGTAAAAGGCTCAATCCTTGGCGTCGTCGGGAAAGGTTGCTTAGGTTCTGAAATTGGTCGATTAGCGACCGCACTTGGTATGCAGGTACTTTATGCGGAGCATAAAGGGGCGAAAACCTGTCGAGAAGGCTATACGCCTTTTGAAGAAGTGTTAGCACAAGCGGATATTTTGACACTACATTGTCCATTGACTGATACGACACAAAACTTGATCAATCAAGACACTTTAGCCTTAATGAAAAAAGGCGCGTTTTTAATTAATACAGGTCGTGGTCCTTTAGTGGATGAACAAGCATTAGTTGCTGCATTAGAAAGTGGACATCTCGGTGGCGCCGCCGTTGACGTGTTAGTCAAAGAACCACCTGAAAAAGACAATCCTATCATTCAAGCGGCTACACGTTTACCTAATTTAATTGTCACTCCGCATATCGCTTGGGCATCTGACAGTGCGGTCAGCATCTTAGTGAATAAGGTAAAACAAAATATTGAAGATTTTGTAAAAAATGAGCAGATTGCCTAACTAAATCAAATATCGTGATGTTGTTGTATGTCGTTTATGCAATAATAGCACGATATTTTTTATGGCTTAATTTGGATGAAGATGAAATTTTCTGTTCCTTTATTTATTGCATTGCGGTAT
Source organism: Bisgaard Taxon 45 (assembly GCA_030783905.1). Taxonomy (GTDB): domain Bacteria; phylum Pseudomonadota; class Gammaproteobacteria; order Enterobacterales; family Pasteurellaceae; genus Pasteurella. Next base: position 313,429 of record JAQAHH010000009.1, read on the forward strand.
TGGCGGGCCAAAAGTGTGGATCGCTTTGGACGGCTTGTCAGTAATTTAGCAAGTATCGGTATTGTACTCGGTGTAATGGCATTAATTATTGTATTATCAGTAATGAATGGCTTAGAGCAACATCAAAAAGAACATGTTTTGGCAAATATTCCTCATGCTATTGTCATGCCAACAACACAACGTATTACCTTAACAGATGAAATGTTAGCACTCCCTCCGTTTGTACAAAAAGCAGTGCCGATAAACCAAACACAGGTCATTTTACAGACGGCAGCAGGCGTGAGTGCCGGTCAAGCCATCGGGGTACAACAACCTTCTGACGATCCATTATTAATGACGATGTTGAGCCGTGATTTTGAACAAATTCTACCATCAGGCGCCTTTAATTTAGTGATTGGGGCACAACTTGCACAGAAATTACAATTACATATTGGTGATAAAGTGCGCTTGATGATGACGGAAAACAGTCAATATACCCCTTTTGGTCGTATCCCAGTACAGCGTCTTTTTACGGTCAGTGATATCTATTATTCAGGAGATGATGCATCGAATTATCAAGTCTTTGCCCATTTATCTGATCTTGGACGTTTAATGCGCATTCAACCTGAACAAGCACAAGGCTATCGTCTCTTCTTGCAAGATCCTTTCCAAATTACCGAACTTGCACAATATTTTGAGCCACAATCGTGGCAACTGTACGACTGGCGCCAACAAAAAGGCGAATTTTTCCAAGCGGTGCGTATGGAAAAAAATATGATGGGCTTACTCATTAGTTTAATTATTGTTGTGGCGGTTTCTAATATTCTCACTTCACTTAGCCTGATGGTGGTGGATAAGCAAGGGGAAATCGCAATTTTACAAACACAAGGACTGAATAAGCATCAAGTGCGGTTGATTTTTATTTATCAAGGGTGTTTAGTTGGGTTTGTGGGTACTTTGATTGGCGCCATCTTAGGTGTGCTGGTGACCTTAAATTTAGATAGCTTAATAGGCTGGTTTAATGCCTCTACTATTTATTTGCCGACGGCATTTGATCCGTTCCAATTCCTAATTATTTTGTTTTTTTCTTTATTATTATCCTTAATTTCAACAATTTATCCTGCTTATCGTGCAGCGCAAATTGAGCCGGCAGAAGCACTACGTTATGAATAAGAAGGCAAGTTTGGACATGAAATCACATTTATTATATTGTCAGCATATTACAAAATGCTATCAAGAAGGGACACAACAGACTCTCGTTTTAAAAGACGTCTCTTTTTCCATGCAAGCCGGGGAGCTTGTCGCCATTGTGGGGAGTTCTGGGTCAGGAAAAAGTACCCTGTTACATATTTTGGGTGGACTTGATCAGCCAACAAATGGGGAAGTGTTCCTTCAAAATCAATCATTGCAGAAAATTAATGGCAATCAGCTCGCACAATTACGTAACCACTATTTAGGGTTTGTTTATCAATTTCATCATTTAATGGCGGATTTTAGTGCACTTGAAAATGTGATGATGCCAATGTTAATTGGTAAACAAAATAAATCAGAAGCACAAGCACGCGCGGAAAACATGTTAAAAGCAGTGGGATTGTCGCACCGTATTTCTCATCGTCCTTCAGCCCTTTCTGGTGGGGAACGCCAACGTGTTGCTATTGCTCGCTCATTAGTCAATAATCCAGCGCTAGTGTTAGCTGATGAACCGACTGGTAATTTGGATCGTAAAACCACGGAAAGTATTTTTGAGTTAATTAAGCAACTGAATCAAGAGCAAAATATTGCCTTTTTATTAGTTACACATGACTTGAGCTTGGCCGAAAAACTATCGCGTCGTTTAGTGATGCAAGATGGTGTATTACACGAGGAATATTAAATGAATACACCGTTTTTTATTAGCTGGCGTTACCAACGTAGCAAACAAAAAAATCGTTTAGTCTCGTTAATTTCTGCGTTTTCTAGTATTGGTATTGCACTGGGTGTGGCGGTGCTTATTTTGGGCTTGAGTGCCATGAATGGATTTGAACGTGAGTTAAATCAGCGTATTTTGGCCGTCGTGCCTCATGTTGACATTCTGGCTTACCCGAATGAAAACGGGACAACCCAAATTAAGCCTTGGGATACGTTAGTCAAGCGATTAGCACAGCATGAGCAAATTCAAGGTATATCGCCTTATGTGACATTTACCGCGTTAGTGGAAAATGGCACGAAACTTAAAGTAGTACAAGTTAAAGGGGTTGATAAGTTTGCACAAGATCAAGTGAGTGCGGTAGGGCAATTTGTATTAGATGCTGCTTGGCAGCGGTTTGATCAACAATCTGGCTTGATTTTAGGTTATGGTATTGCGCGTGATCTTGATGTGAAGGTTGGGGATTGGGTGAGCTTACTGATTTCCCCGCGCAATGAACAAAATCAATTAGCTCAGCCAATTCGTCATCGTATCCAAATTAGTGGCATTTTACGTTTGGAGGGGCAATTAGATCACAGTTATGCGTTATTGCCAATTGCTCAAGCACAGCACTTATTAGGAATGCATGATGACGAAGTGCATGGCGTGGAACTCAAACTCACACACCCGTTCCAAGTGCAATCCCTCGATTTTCCGATGTTAAGGGATTATCCTCAGCCACTGTATGCTCAACATTGGATTCATAAATTTGGCTATATGTATCGCGATATTCAATTAATTCGTACCGTCATGTATATCGCTATGGTATTAGTGATCGGGGTGGCGTGCTTTAATATTATTTCGACTTTGATTATGGCGGTGAAAGATAAGCAAGGTGATATTGCGATTATGCGTACATTGGGCGCCAATAACCGCTTTATAAAACAAATTTTTATTTGGTATGGCTTGCAAGCCGGCATGAAAGGGTGTTTAATTGGCATTTTTTTAGGCATTATTTTGGCGTTAAACTTAACATCCATCATACAAGGTGTGGAATATTTGCTTGGACGTAAACTGTTGTCTGATGGCATTTATTTTGTGGATTTCCTACCAAGTGAATTACATTGGCAAGACATTTTGCTGGTATTCTGTTCGGCATTAATTTTGAGTTTACTGGCCAGTTTATACCCCGCAAATCGTGCCGCCAAATTGCAACCTGCTCAGGTGTTGAGTCATTATTAGCTAAATTATTATCAAAAAACTAGTTTACTAGTGTGATTGTTTGGTGTTAGATTGGGCACATCTGCGATGTGGATAAAATAACCTATTGAAAAATAAAGATTAAAAATGAACTATTTAATGAGAAGTAAGTGAGTGCAGTATGACAGAATACAAAAATGAAATTTATATCGAAAATGATGACACCAGAATTGATAAAATTGAGCAAGTTTTACCGCCTGTGGCGTTATTAGAAAAATTTCCTGCTAGTGAGGTGGCGGTAGAAACCGTCAGACAAACACGTAAAAATGCACATAATATTATTCATCAAAAAGATGACCGTTTATTGGTTGTCATTGGACCTTGCTCAATTCATGATCCGGTTTCTGCGCTAGAGTACGCAAAACGGATTAAAGTCATGCGTGAAAAATACCATGACAGCCTTGAAATTGTTATGCGTGTCTATTTTGAAAAACCCCGTACTACTGTGGGCTGGAAAGGGTTAATTAATGATCCTTATCTTAATGGTACTTTCGAGCTTAATGAAGGATTACGTCTTGCACGTAAACTATTGTCCGATATTAATGATTTAGGGGTACCTGCCGCAGGTGAATTTTTAGATATGATTACCCCACAATACCTAGCTGATTTTATGAGCTGGGGGGCGATTGGTGCCAGAACGACCGAATCACAAGTACACCGTGAGCTTGCCTCTGGCTTGTCTTGTGCTGTTGGTTTTAAAAATGGTACCAATGGTGGGGTGAGAATCGCGTTAGATGCGATTGGTGCGGCACAAGCGCCTCATTATTTTCTTTCCGTGACGAAATTTGGGCATTCTGCAATTGTCTCCACAAAAGGGAATGAAGACTGCCATATTATTTTACGCGGTGGTGATAAAGGTCCTAACTATTGTGCGGAGGATATTGCCACTATCTGTGCAGAGATTAAAAAAACAGGTCGTATTCCACATGTGATGGTCGATTTCAGTCATGCAAACAGCTGTAAACAATTCAAAAAACAATTGGACGTTTGCGACAGTGTTTGTCAGCAAATTGCCACGGGCTCGACTCAAATTTTTGGTGTCATGGTAGAAAGTCATCTTGTTGAAGGGCGTCAAGAATTAGTTGAGGGCAAAGCGGTAACTTACGGACAAAGTATCACTGATGCTTGTATTGGTTGGGAAGACAGTGAAAAAGTCTTGGAATCGCTTTCAACTGCAGTGATTAAACGCCGAAATTTACAAAAATAAATTCAGATTAACGCGTCAGCCAGTCTGGCGCTTTTTTATTTTCCTTTCAATTACATTGTGTTATTCCTTTTCTAGCCTTCTTTTTGCTTTCACTTTGGGTTTATTCGCATAAATACCACTCGTTAATGATTTTCTAATTTCCTCAAAGCAAACGTTTGCCTTTCTAAATAAGCGGATTATAATACAGCGATTTTTTATTTTTTGACCAATAGGAATTAAAAATGAGCTTAGATAATTTCAGTTTGAAACCGGTACCACAACATGAACGTAAAGGGGGAATTGCCCTGACATTTGTGATGCTCGGTTTAACCTTTTTTTCTGCCAGTATGTGGACCGGTGGCACTTTAGGCACCTCATTAAACTATAACGATTTTTGGACGGCTATTTTGATTGGTAACTTAATGCTTGGGGTCTATACCGCTTGTTTAGGTTATATCGGTGCCAAAACAGGGTTAACCACCCATATTCTTGCACGCTATTCTTTTGGGATAAAAGGTTCGTGGTTACCGTCTTTATTGCTCGGTGGTACACAAGTCGGTTGGTTTGGGGTCGGGGTGGCAATGTTTGCGATTCCTGTCAATAAAGTGACTGGTATTGATGTGAATACCTTAATTATTGCCTCGGGCTTATTAATGACAATCACTGTTTATTTTGGGATTTCTGCCCTGACCGTATTATCTGCCGTTGCGGTACCGGCAATTGCGGTTTTAGGTTCTTATTCTGTGTATTTAGCGATTACCGATGCGGGCGGATTGGACGTGGTAAAAAGCATTATCCCTAAAGAACCGATGCCGCTCTCTATGGCGATTACACTCGTGGTGGGGTCTTTTATTAGTGCAGGGAGTTTAACGGCTGACTTTGTTCGTTTTGGTCGTGTTCCGAAACAAGCAATTATTATTAGTATGATTGCTTTCTTTTTAGGTAACTCGCTCATGTTTATTTTTGGTGCCGCAGGGGCGTCAGTAAAAGGCATGGCGGATATTTCTGATGTTATGGTGGCGCAAGGATTGATCCTACCCGCGATTATTGTATTAGGTTTAAATATTTGGACAACTAACGATAACGCACTGTATGCATCAGGTTTAGGCTTTGCCAATATTACAGGGCTAAGTAGTCGTATTTTATCTATGGTGAATGGCGTGATTGGCACATTGTCTGCATTATGGCTATATAATAATTTTGTTGGCTGGCTCACTTTCTTATCTTCAGCTATTCCACCAGTGGGCGGCGTTATTATTGCGGATTACTTGTTACGTCGTCAATCTTACCAAGATTTTGACCAAGCAAAATTTGTGACAATTAATTGGACCGCGATTATTGCCGTTGCGATTGGGGTCGCTTGTGGTAAATATTTACCTGGTATTATTCCTGTCAATGCGGTATTAGGTGGGGCGCTTTCTTATCTTATTCTCAATCCATTTTGTGCAAAAATCTTGGCAACCAAATAGGAGTGCATCATGTTAATTAAAAACGTTCACCTAGCAGATCGAGAAGGACTTTGGCAAATTTTGATTGCGGACCAAAAAATAGTGAAAATTTGCGCCAATGATGAGCAGATAGACGATGAAAATGAGATTATCGATGCGGAAAAGGGCATCGCTTATCCACCTTTTGTTGAACCCCATATTCATTTAGACGCAACACAAACCGCAGGGCAGCCCAATTGGAATCAGTCCGGCACCCTGTTTGAAGGGATTGAACGTTGGGCAGAGCGTAAGTCCTTATTAAGTCATGAAGATGTCAAAGCCCGCGCATGGAAAACCTTAAAATGGCAAATTGCAAATGGGGTGCAATATGTGCGTACGCATGTGGATGTCTCTGATCCCACATTAACGGCACTGAAAGCCATGCTTGAGGTGAAAAAAGAAGTGGCACCTTGGGTTGATTTGCAAATTGTGGCTTTTCCACAGGAGGGCATTCTATCTTACCCTAATGGTGAAGCATTGCTTGATCAAGCAATGGCGATGGGGGCAGATGTTGTAGGGGGGATTCCACATTTTGAATTCACGCGCGAGTATGGGGTGGAGTCTATGCACATTGCCTTTAAAATTGCGCGTAAATATGGAAAACAGCTTGACATCCATTGTGATGAAATTGATGACGAACAGTCGCGTTTTGTGGAAACCGTGGCTGCTTTAGCTTTGAAATATGAAATGGGGGATAAGGTTACTGCGAGCCATACCACCGCAATGCACTCTTATAATGGAGCCTATGCATCACGGTTGTTCCGCTTGTTAAAATTGTCTGGCATACATTTTGTGGCCAATCCACTGGTGAACATCCATTTGCAAGGGCGTTTTGATACTTATCCAAAACGGCGTGGTATTACCAGAGTGAAAGAAATGCTGAAAAATAACATCAACGTGTGTTTTGGACATGACGATGTGTTTGATCCTTGGTATCCATTAGGGACGGCCAATATGTTACAAGTTTTACATATGGGATTACATGTTTGTCAATTAATGGGTTACGGACAAATTAACGCAGGATTAAAATTAGTGACCGAAAATAGCGCAAAAGCATTAGGCTTGACCGATTATGGTATTCAGGTTGGGCATTCAGCGAACTTGATTATTTTACCTGCAAAAAATGGCTTTGATGCGGTAAGAAGACAAGTGCCAACACGTTATTCCATTCGTCAGGGTAAGATTATTGCGGAAACAAAATTGGCGGAAACACAAATTTATCTTGCGGAGCAAGAGCAAATTACTTACTGCTAGTATGTGATGAAATGCCATAAATAATCCATAAAAGTGCGGTCGAAAACTTCAAGATTTTCGACCGCACTGATGTTGCTTGGCTAAAGGTTAGTTATCTACTTTAACAATCCAACCTTCAGGGGCTTCGATATCACCAAATTGGATACCCACTAATTCATTGTAGAGTTTTGTGGTAATTTCACCGACTTCCGTTTCAGAGTAGAACACATGGAAGTGGTCACCATATTGAATACCACCAATCGGTGTGATGACAGCGGCTGTGCCACAAGCGCCTGCCTCTTTAAATTGATCTAATTGATCGATATACACATCACCTTCTTCTGTTTCTAACCCTAATCGCTCTTTGGCTAAATAGAGTAAAGAATATTTTGTAATACTTGGCAAAATAGAAGGTGAAAGTGGGGTGACAAATTTATTCGCTTTGGTAATCCCGAAGAAATTTGCGGAACCCACTTCTTCAATTTTGGTATGGGTGGTCGGGTCTAAATAAATACAGTCACCAAAGCCATTGTGCTTGGCTTCTTTGCCCGGGTAAAGACTGGCAGCGTAATTTCCGCCCACTTTTGCGGCACCAGTGCCTTGTGGGGCAGCACGATCATAATTCGATACTAAGAAATTGGTCGGTTTTAATCCGCCTTTAAAGTAAGCACCAACAGGGCAGCAGAAAATCGAGAAAATATATTCTGGCGCAGGATTAACGCCGACATTGTCACCTACGCCAATCAAGAATGGACGTAAATAGAGGGTAGCACCCGTGCCATAAGGGGCAAGCCATGCTTGGTTAGCTTTGACTACTTGCTTACAGGCATCAATAAACATGTCTGTTGGGATTTCAGGCATCAATAAACGGCGACAACTGCGTTGCATACGTTCTGCATTTTGATCGGGGCGGAAAAGGTTAATGGAACCATCTTTGCAACGATAAGCTTTTAACCCTTCAAAGCATTGTTGACCATAATGGAGTGCGGTGGAACCTTCACTAATATGCAGCACATTGTCTTGTGTTAGCTCGCCTTTTGACCATTTCCCGTCTTTCCAATATGCAATGTAGCGATAATCCGTTTTGATATAGCCAAAGCCTAAATTTTTCCAATCAAGATCTTTTGTCATTATTATGTCCTTTTTATTGTGTTTGGTAATGTTTTTAATCTACACCATTCTTCATGGCTTGCAAGTCTTTATCTGAAAAAAGATAAAGATTAAAGAAAAAACAGAAACGCAAATATTTAATGGGAACACAAGCAATATGCGTGGGTCTATGCTAGAATCGAGCAGATAAAAAAACACCGCTCGAAAGAGCGGTGTTTAACCAAAAAGGTCTAAAATAAATATACAGGAAGTGAAAATAAGTAACTTCAAAAAAAGTTACTCTGTTTGGTTTCCCAAACAATATGCAAACACAACATCATACTTAAGTCCGAAACTCTTAACCAGTAAGGAATTACCAATCATTAAGTATGCGCGCATTTTAGAGGGAAATAAGCGTGTGGACAATCGATATTTTTTTATATGACGCATTAGAAAAACTAATGCGAAGAAACACGCTTTATTATAGATCAAAAAATAAACATTGAGAAGAAATATGTATAAACGTTTGCCTCCCTTGAATTCATTGAAAGCATTTGAATCCGCCGCCAGGCATTTAAGTTTCACAAAAGCCGCAGACGAATTGTTTGTGACACAAGCAGCAATCAGTCATCAAATAAAATTATTAGAAGATTTTTTAGGTATAACCTTATTTAAACGTAAAAATCGGTCGCTTGAATTAACCGAACTAGGTAAAGCCTATTTTACCGATGTGAACAAAATTTTACGGCGATTAGTGGAAGCCACAGAGAAGTTATTAGCTCAAAAAAATGATAAACACTTAACCATTAGTGTACCACAGACCTTTGGTATGCAATGGTTGGTGCCCCATCTCAGTGAATTTAATCAACGCTATCCTGATATCGAAGTCCGTTTAAAAGGGGTTGATCAAGATGAAGGATCTTTAAGCAAAGATATTGATATTGCTATTTATTATGGGCAAGGAAACTGGGATAATCTACAGGTTGAAAAGCTAGTGGAAGAAAACCTTCTGATTCTAGCGTCACCAAAACTCTTAGCGCACAATCCTATTCACCGCAAAGAAGATTTGAAACATCACACCCTGATTCATATTCATACTCGTGATAATTGGCAGAACATGGCGAATTTTTTGCAATTAGAAGATTTAAATATTCAGCAAGGTTCCTTGTTTAGTCATACCTTTATGGCGCTACAAGCCGCTATTCATGGACAAGGGTTAGTATTGGCTAATCGTTTATTAGCCCAACAAGAAATTGACAACGGTCACTTACAAATTGTGTTACCGACGAATTTACATGATCCTAAATCTTTTTATGTGGTGAATCATTTTGATGTAAATGATGAACGTATCCACGCTTTCCGAGCGTGGATCATTGACACAATGAAACAGAAATAATGAACAAATTAGCATTATATTGCCGTTCTGGCTTTGAAAAAGAACTCGCTGCCGAAATTACCGAAAAAGCAGCGGAATTAGGCGTATTTGGTTTTGCCAGAGTAGAAGAAAATCAAGGTTATGTAATTTTTGAATGTTATCAAGCGGATGATGCTGATCGTTTGGCACGAGAGATTCCTTTTAATCAACTGATTTTTGCACGTCAGATGATTGTCGTGTCTGATCGTTTAGCCGATCTCCCTGTGCAAGATCGCATTAGTCCGATTATTCAACAGTATCAAGATATCGCACATAAAATCCCTTTAATGCATAGCACTGAATTGCTTGTGGAAACAGCCGATACGAATGAAGCCAAGTCACTGTCTGCTTTTTGTCGCAAATTTACCGTGCCATTACGTCAGGCTTTTAAAAAACAAGGTTGGTTACAGGGCAGACATCACAAACAAGGGCTGACATTACATATTCTGATGTTAGATTCAACCACATGTTATGTGGGCTATTCTTATAATCATAACCATTCTGAGTATGTTATGGGGATTCCGCGTCTGAAGTTTCCGGCAGAGGCACCAAGTCGCTCCACGCTAAAATTGGAAGAAGCTATCTTGACCTTTCTGTCTAGAGAAGAAGAAAAGAAACGCTTGAATGAGCATATGTATGCCGTGGACTTAGGGGCTTGTCCAGGCGGTTGGACATACCAGTTAGTGAAACGCGGTTTATTTGTTTACGCAGTCGATCACGGTAAAATGGCAGCGAGTTTGCATGATACAGGGCGTATTGAGCATTGTGCGGAAGATGGCTTTAAATTCCAACCCCCTAAACGCCGTAAGATTGATTGGTTAGTTTGTGATATGGTGGAACAGCCTAGCCGAATCAGCCAATTAATCCTCAAATGGTTAGTGAATGGTTGGTGTCACGAAACCATTTTTAATTTGAAATTACCGATGAAAAAGCGCTATCTTGAAGTGAAAAAATGTTTACAGATGATTGCGGAAAGCTTAGAAAAACAGGGATTCCGTTATCGCATTCAAGCGAAACATTTATATCATGATAGGGAAGAAATCACGGTACATATTGCTGTCAAACCACAGGATTAACCATACGTTAAACTTACACCGCCCTGATAAAAGTGCGGTGTATTTTTTTGATTTTTTATCTGAAAGGCAGGGGAGGTAACACTACTGCTTGGCTGCGTTTAAATAACTTTTCAAGGTTTGTTCAATTTCATAAATCCAGTCCAATTCATATTGTGTAAAGCCGGCTTGGAGACGTGCATCTGTATTAATGACCCCTTTGAAAATCACAATACGATATTTACGCAGTAATTCAGCAAAAGATTGCATCGCATCTAGTCCGCGCTTTTCTGACAGGGCATGATACCAGTGATTGCCAATGCTGACATGCCCGATCTCATCACGTAAAATCACATCAAGAATTTCCACTGCCGCAAAATCTTTGCGTTGACGAATTTTATCTTGCAACACTGGCGTGGCATCCAAACCGCGTGCTTCAAGCACACGCGGAACGAGTGCCATCCGTTCCCAAATATCATGTGCGGTCGCTTGTGCCATTTCCCACAACCCCGCGTGAGCTTCAAAATCACCATATTGATAACCTAAACTTTTCAAATGTTTATTGAGTAAACTAAAATGGGTACTTTCCTCACGTGCCACGCGTAGCCAATCTTTTACGAATGCCATGCCTTGATTGAGTTCTTGTTGTGCACAGCGACCAAAGCGCCAAGCTGCATCGAGTCCAAGATTAATGGCATTAAACTCAATATGCGCAATGGCATGGAGTGTCGCGGCATAACCTTCTTTAGTGGCAAAAGTGCGTTTGGGAACATCTTTTGGCGCCACACAAATGGGTTGACTTGGAAAACCTGCGATATCTTGTGTGGCATTGACCTCAGGAAAATCGGTGAGCGTAGGTAACTGTGTATGAGGGAGCAATTCATCATATAAGTGATTGACCAATGCACATTTCTTTTCTGGTTGTGTTTCAACTAATGCTTCCGTGATTGCATACCAAAGTGCGCTCATTTTTCACCTTCTTTTTCTGGCGTATAGCGAATTAACCCTTCTTGTTGTGTTGTCGCAATCAAACGACCTTGACGGTCAAAAATTTGACCACGTGCTAAGCCACGCGCAGCAAAAGCGTTATTACTTTCAATGGCATACAGCAACCAATCGTTTAAATCGAAAGGGCGATGGAACCAAATAGAATGGTCAATCGTCGCCACTTTCATTCCCGCTTGTAAAAAGCCTTTTTGGTGGGGATGAAGTGCGGTTAATAAACAATGAAAATCGGAAAAATAAGCCAGCAAACATTGCTGGATTTTGTGATCTTGTGGTACGTGGCCATTGGCTTTTACCCAAGCAAATTGTTCTGCAGGTAGTTGCGTACCTTGAAAAGGATTATTCAGATATTTGGTACGGATATCAAAAGGGCGTTCAGCGGTAAATTTGGCACGAATGGTTTCGGGCATATAGGGGGCCAGTTTTTGAATCATGGCACTTTCTGCAATCAATTGATCAGGTGATTCCACCTCAGGCATACGACTTTGATGATCAAAACCACGCTCTGCTTTTTGGAAAGACGCCGTAATATGACAAATCGGTTCATTGTGTTGAATCGCTTTTACCCGCAAAGCAGTGAAGTTTCGCCCGTCACGTAAGGTTTCGACATCATAAATAATCCCATGCTGACTATCACCAGGGGAGAGAAAATAGGCGTGACAAGAATGCAAGAGACGATCGGGTGGGGCGACTTGTATGGCGGCGGATAATGCTTGGGCGACGACTTGTCCGCCAAACACTTGACGTAAACCTAAATCTTCACTTTTGCCTCGAAAAAGAACATCATCGAGGCGTTCAAGCTGTAATAAGGTAATTAAATTATTGAGTACATTCGACATCTTTTATTCCTTATAATGAAAGTGGATGAGGAGATGAGCGCATTTTTTGGCTAGCTAACCCATAAACCTTATAAAATATAAGCAATCCAACTGAAATCACGCATCAACGTTTGCAATATTCTTAATCTTATTGCATAATACGCCACCTAATCACTTCACGGATGTGCAGTGATTATCCTATGGAAACCTTCTCGGTTCCTCGCAATGGTGTCTGGTTTACCCGGTCAGGTTCGGAAGAAAGCAGCCAAAGTCAGAATTTCCGTGTGCCGAGATCAAGCTGGGGAGGTTTCCACCCAACGCTTTCTTTTCCTCAAATGCGCTCAATCAGCTGTCTAAAGTAACCTTGTTCTACTTGGCAAAGTGCCTGATAACTGCCTTGTTCAATTAATGTTGCTTCATCGATCAGGCAAAGCAAATCAAATTGCTCAATAAAGGTGAGGCGATGCGTAACCATTAATAAAGTTTTGTCTTTTGCATGATTTAAAATCAAACGCAAAATCTGGCGTTCTGTTTCGCGATCAAGCCCTTCTGTGGGTTCGTCTAATAAAAGCAATGGCGCTTTATTCAGTAAAACACGAGCTAAGCCTAAACGCCGTTGTTCTCCGCCAGAAAGTGGACGCCCACCCTCGCCAAGCCAACTATCAAGCCCTTCATCTTGGGTCAGTAATTTTTCTAATCCGACTTGCTGTAATACGGTGACCATTTTTTCATCGTCGATCACATCAGCACTCGCCATTTGCAAATTATTACGCAAGGTATCACTAAACACATGCACTCGTTGGGTCAAAAAGCAAATCTGCTCACGTAATGCTTGTTCACTATAGTGTTGGATAGGCTTGCCGGCCAGTCGTAAGTTGCCTTGTTCTGGATCATAATTCCGCACAAGGAGTTGTAAGAGGGTGGATTTCCCGCTCCCTGTTTTACCTAAAATGGCGACTTTTTGCCCAGTAAAAATCCTTAAATTAAGGTTATTTAGCGCGAAATTGTCGCGTGTAGGATAACGGAATGACAGATTTTCTGCGTCAATTAGCGGTTGGTCTGTTGACTCAACTTGTTGATTGCCTTCAAAACACACCAAAGGTTTCTGCGCAATGATGTCATTGACGTTTTCTGCCGAGGCAATCACCTGTCCAATATGTAAAAAAGCTGCCCCAATCGGCATTAATATTTCAAAAGCAGCGAGGGCAGAAAAGGTAAATAATGCCATCAGTGCCGCTTTATAGATACCATCACCCAAATCTGCCTCTGCGGCGAACCAGAGCGTCGCAGAAAGAATACAGCCGTTTACCAGTAATAAAATCGCACTGGATAATCCAGCTAAATTAGCTTCTTTTTGTTGATAAGTTTGCCACGCTTGTTCTGTTTGCTTGAGTTTTTGTTGGCGTTGTTGGCTAGCATTAAATAACAATAATTCTGCTTGCGCTTGAATAAACTCAACAAATTGTGTGCGGTAGGTCGCCCGTGCGGTAATGAGTTTCTCACCAAATTTTGTGCCTAAATGATAAAAAACCGTCGGGATAATCAATAAAAAACAAAGTAAGGTTAAACCAATAAACAACGCCAACGGGACATGAATAACACTTAAGCCTAAGGTAATCAGACCGATGACGACAATGGCACTAATAAAGGGGGCAATTAACCGTAAATATAAGCTATCTAGCGTATCCACATCCGCGACTAAGCGATTTAATAAATCACTATTGCGATAGCGGTTCAGTACAGCAGGACTGAGCGGAATAATGCGACGGAAGACTTGCACGCGCAATTTAGCGAGCACGCGGAAAGTGGCATCATGAGTAACTACTTTTTCAAAATAACGCGCGACTGTCCGTCCAATAGCAAGGCCACGTACGCCCGCAGAAGGGTAGAAGAAATTAAATAATGTTCCTATACCTGCAATGGCGGTAGCGGCTAAAAACCAGCCTGATAGAGTGAGTAAACCGATACTGGCAGCCAAGCCTGTGATCATTAATACTACACCGAGACACAGCGTAAATTTGGCATGTTTAAAAAGACGTAAAAAAGGGAGAAGTGCACGCATTAATTCACCTCCTGTTTTCGTTGAGCTAACAATTCAGCAAAGAAACCGCTATTTTTTAATTGTTCAAAATGCCCTTGTTGAATAATGTCACCTTGTTGCATCACGAAAATCTCATCACATTGTTTTAAATCTTCAATCCGATGTGTAATCATCAAGGTGGTTTGTTGCTGGCTCATTTGTTGTAATGCTTGTAAAACCAGATTTTCAGATTGTGCATCTAAACTGGCAGTTGGTTCATCGAGCAACAACAATTGGCCTTGACGCAGTAAGGCGCGTGCAATAGCTAAACGTTGTGCTTGTCCCACAGACAGTCCCAACCCACCGTCTTTAATCTCACTTTGTAAGCCAAGTTTATCCGTGAATTCTTTGGCTTGTGCTAGACGTAAGGCTTGCTCAATTTGTGCATCGGTCGCCACAATATCGCCTAATAAAAGGTTTTCTTTAATGGTTCCCTGTAATAACAACGGGTTTTGTCCGACCCACGCAATATGTTTACGCCATTGGGTGAGATTCATCTCGCTGAGTTCAACACCGTTCATTTTTAAGCTCCCTTCATAGGCAAGAAAGCCGAGCATCGCATTGAATAACGAGGTTTTACCGGCACCACTTTGTCCAACAATGGCACTATGGCTTCCTGCTGGGAGAATAAAATTGAGTGCTTTGGTGAGTGGTTTGCCCTGTGGCGAGAGAATGATCAGATTTTCTGCACGAATTTCCACCGCACTTTCAATGTGAGTAGGCTGTTGTACTGTGCTTTGTACGGTAATGTGCTCCGCTTCTAAGAAATCCACAATGACATCGGCTGCCCCAATCCCTGCGGCTCGGTCATGGTAGTACGTGCCGAGATCACGTAAGGGTTGGTAAAACTCTGGTGCTAAAATTAAA
This sequence comes from Bisgaard Taxon 45, assembly GCA_030783905.1. GTDB lineage: Bacteria > Pseudomonadota > Gammaproteobacteria > Enterobacterales > Pasteurellaceae > Pasteurella. The sequence goes on from JAQAHH010000009.1 coordinate 328,784, forward strand.
CAAAAGAAACCCACAAATAAAGTAAGCGGGGTATCATAGGTGCCAAAGTTTAATTCACCTAAATAACTGAAGCCAAAATAGACCGCCATCAGCGCGATCGAAATAGAGGTAAAAAATTCTAATACAGCAGAAGAAAGAAACGCCATTTTCAGCACATCCATAGTGGTTTCGCGAAAATCTTCGGTATTTTTTTCGATATGCTGTGTTTGTTGTGCTGTTCGGTTAAATAAACGCAACGTTTCTAACCCCCGTAAGCGATCGAGGAATTGTCCACTGAGTTTGGCTAAGGTGGCCATATTTTTTTGGCTACTGTCTGCTGCGGCAATGCCAACTAAAATCATAAAAAGGGGAATTAATGGGGCGGTGATGAGGAGAACCAAACCGGCTGCCCAGTTTAACGGGAAAATGGCGATTAAAATGACAATCGGTACAATGGCAGACAGTGCCTGTTGGGGCAAATAGCGCGCATAGTAATTATGGAGGTTTTCCACTTGTTCCAACATAATGGTCGCCCAGCTACCCGCGGGTTTATTGTTAATGGTGGCGGGACCGACTTGATGGATTTTGTCTAAGATCTTTTGACGTAAAATATTGCGTAAAATCCGACCGCACTTAAAGCCAATTTGTTCACGTCCCCATAAAATGAGTGCGCGTAAGGCAAAGCCGATGACTAAGCCAATAAAAGAGGACAGCAGTTCGTGCCGAGGCGTATTGAGCATGATCAAGTGATGGAGAAGATTCGCTAAAAGATAAGTATTGAACACTAAGATCACAGCGGAAATCGAGGCAAGTAAGATATTGAGATTTAATAGCCCTTTGATTGGTTTCTGTTGTGACCAAAGCCATTTTTGTAAATATTTTTGGCGAGTTTTTTCCATAATTGACTTATCATGTATTCCGTAAGAAAAAAATTATTCGCCCAAAAACACATTTGGGCGAATAAGATAATGCATTAACGCGCTATTTTTGCGCATCTAAATAACGTTCTGCATCCAGTGCGGCCATACACCCAGTACCGGCAGAAGTGATCGCTTGGCGATAGTTATGATCCATCACATCACCTGCAGCAAATACCCCTTCCACTGAGGTGGCGGTTGCGTTGCCTTCTAGGCCGGATTTGACCACAATATAGCCATTATTTAATTCAAGCTGATCAGCAAAAATATCCGTATTTGGTGCATGACCAATCGCAATAAACACACCGTCTAGGCTGATTTCTTCTGTGGCGTAGGATTGGGTATCTTTCAAACGAATGCCAGTTACGCCCATATTATCACCGAGTACTTCCTCTAAAGTGCGGTTGGTATGTAAGATAATTTTGCCTTCTTCCACTTTTTTCATTAAACGATCAATCAAGATTTTTTCGCTACGGAAACTGTCACGACGATGCACTAAATGTACTTCAGAGGCAATATTGGCAAGATACAGTGCTTCTTCTACGGCCGTATTTCCGCCACCGACGACGGCCACAGGCTTATTACGATAGAAAAAGCCATCACAGGTTGCACAAGCAGACACACCACGCCCTTTATAGGCTTCTTCTGAAGGTAACCCTAGATAACGGGCAGAAGCTCCTGTCGCAATAATGAGGGCATCACAGCTGAAAGTCTGTACATCACCATATAATTTGAATGGACGAGAGGCGAGATCCACTTTATTGATATGATCAAAGATGATTTCCGTATCAAATTTTTCCGCGTGTTGTAACATCCGTTGCATTAATTCTGGCCCGGTTGTTTCCCCAAAATCACCCGGCCAATTTTCAATTTCAGTGGTGGTGGTGAGTTGTCCGCCTTGCTGTAATCCTGTCACTAAAACAGGTTTAAGATTTGCACGTGCTGCATAAATTGCCGCAGTATAACCAGCAGGACCCGAGCCTAAAATCAAAAGTGGGCTGTGTTTGATTGCATTCATTTTGTTATCCTTTGCTATCACGAAAATTTAGTTTGCATTATAGACTGTTCAGAGAGGTCAATCTATTACTACCTGCCTATTAATATAATAAGGAATAGAGTAAACGACGATATTTATTGCTCATTGGATCATTTTGTCCAATTGCCGCGAGTATCGATAAAAATTGTTGTTTGATTTCTCCATTCTCGGCATTGAGGTCGCGCTTTAAAAAGTCAAATAACAGACTCAGCGCTTCATCATTACGCTCGGCTTGGTGTAATTGTAAGGCAAGCTTTAAGGCAATCGAGGGAGAGGGAGTTTGGGCAAAATCACGTTGTAATTGTTGGATTTCGGGGGTGTCTGCCGCTTGAATAAGTAATTCAATTTGGGCTTGTAAGCCGTGCCAACGGTTATCACGATCTTGTAGGGGAATTTGGTTTAAGATTTCCTGTGCTAGTTCGACTTTCTTCATGGCAATATAGGTTTCGGCATAAAGTAAAGCAATGTCGCTGTTCTTTTTCGCTGAAAGTTCCCAGGCTTCTTTGAGCAGGGGAAGCGCTTGTTCAAAGTTCTCTGACTCAAGCCATTCGAGTGCTTGCATAAATTTAATTTCATCTTCTTTCGGTAAAATGAGCGCTAAGCGTTGTTGCAAAGAGTGCTCATCCAAAACACCAGGGAAGGCATCAAGCGCCTGAGCCTCTTTAAATAAATAAGTGGTCGGTAAGGTTTGAATACGAAATTGTGCTGCCACCATTTGTTCTGTTTCACAATTGACTTTGGCGAGAATAAATTGCCCCTGATAGCGTTCTGCATAACGTGCTAACAACGTCATAAATTCCATAGAAGGCTGATGACTTGGTGCATAAAAGGTTAAGACCAGAGGAGTTTGTTGCGATTGTTGTAAAATGTCAGTGAGGTTTTGTGCATTGACCTCAACGAGATGTGGGGAAGTCGTCATTCATCTTTTCCTATTGTAAAGCGTTTTATTTTGGCCAGCATTCTAGCAAAAATTAGGTGAGGAAAATAGGCGTATATTTTGAGTAAAAAGAAACAGCTTAGGTCAGTCTTGCCGCTTCTTTTTCGAGATTAGTCTTCCGTATGCGCTTTTTTTAATATTTCGTCTTCATTCAGTTTTAACAGACGAGCAATGGCATTGCGGTAGGAGATTTCAAGACTTTCACGACTGGTGGCAATCACACCTTGATCGATTAAGAAACCGTCATTCACATCATAAACCCAGCCATGTAGTGACAGTTTTTTCCCATTTTTCCAGGCTGATTTCACAATAGAAGAACGTCCCAAATTATACACTTGCTCAGCCACGTTAATTTTAGTTAGCATATCAGCACGTTTTTCAGGCGATAAATTACCAAGTAAATGACTATGTTTATACCAAATATCGCGTAAATGCAGTAACCAGTTATTAATTAAACCTAAATCTTGATCTGCCATGGCCGCTTTAATCCCACCGCAGTTGGTGTGACCGCAAATGATAATGTGTTCAATATTTAAGACATCAACGGCATATTGCACGACTGACAAACAGTTTAAATCGGTGTGAATAACCTGATTGGCAACATTACGATGAACAAACAGTTCACCTGGCCCTAAATTCGTTAATTTTTCTGCAGGAACCCGGCTATCTGAGCAACCAATCCAAAGATAACTCGGGGTTTGATGATCAGCCAATTCCTTAAAGTAAGAGGAATTTTCCTCTTTCATCCGTAACGCCCAACTATAATTATTGGCAAAAAGTTGTTCAATTTTTTTCATTAGAGTGATTCCTATACAGCAAAAATTAAGAGGGTTAGTATAGCGTACAAAATGAAATCGAGGAAATTGGTTTTTATCAAGTTAGCGGGCTAATACCCTGTTTAGCTTATGTCAGCATAAATCTAAATAGGCTAAACAGGGTGGTATGACAAGTTTAACGAGCGGTCGCTTTTTTCATTTTTTGTGTGAAAGCGGCTAACTCGGCTAAACAGGTGTGTGGGTCGTGTAAATGTTGTTCAATAATTTTAACAATGGCTGAACCTGAAATGGCACCATTTACCCCCATTTTTAACACATCACTGACTTGTTGGGGTTGGGAAATACCGAAACCTTGCAAAATAGGTGGGGCTTGGTAGGCTTTCAAGCGTGCCACTAATGCTTCTAAGTGACTGGCAGCGTGTTGGTTTTCAATCCCTGTGACACCTGCACGAGAAACCAAATAGGTGTAACCTTTTGTTTGCTCGGCAACACGTTTAATGGTGTCTTCGCTGGCGTTAGGTGGGCAAATAAAAACCTGTTGAATGGCATATTTTTCTGCCATAACCGTGAACTCTGGATGAGCGAGCAAGGGTAAATCAGCAATTAATACCGCATCGACCCCCACGTCGGCACAACGTTGATAAAAACCTTCAATACCTTGTGCGTAAACGAGATTGGCGCAAAGCAGTAAACTTATCGGTAGGGTTGGATAAGTCGAGCGTATTTGTGCTAATAAATGAAAACTGGCCTCCGTACTACAACCCGCAGCTAATGCACGTTGATTGGCGGCTTGAATCACAGGGCCATCTAATAACGGATCAGAAAAAGGAAAACCTAATTCTAAGGCATCAGCGCCATTTTCCACTAACGTTTGGATAATCTCAAATGACTGCGCTAAATTCGGATCACACAGGGTGACAAAGGGCACAAATGCACCTTGTTGTGCTTGTTGTAATTGTGAAAAGAGGGTATCAAAACGACTCATGTGAAACTCCTTTTTGCGATAAAATGCGGTCCACGGTAAAAATATCTTTATCCCCTCGACCAGACAAATTCACTACTAAAAGTTGCGCTTTTTCAGGCTGTTGACGAATCAGTTTTAAGGCATAGGCAAGGGCATGTGCACTTTCTAATGCGGGAATAATTCCTTCATGGCGTGCTAAGGCTTGAAACGCGGCTAAGGCTTCATCATCGGTAATAGACTCATATTGTGCGCGACCAATCGCTTGTAAGTGCGCGTGTTGTGGTCCAACGGAAGGAAAATCAAGCCCTGCTGAAATCGAATAAGATTCTTCAATTTGCCCATCCGATGTTTGCATCAACGGTGCTTTCATCCCGAAATAAATCCCTGTTGTGCCATGCCCTAAGGGTGCACCGTGTTGGCCAGTGGCAATCCCTTTTCCTGCTGGTTCAATACCAATTAAACGCACGGTGCTTTCTTCGATGAAATCATTAAACATGCCAATCGCATTTGATCCACCGCCAACCGCAGCAATCACAGCATCAGGTAAGCGCCCTTCACGTGCTAAAATTTGTTGCTTGGTTTCTTCACCAATGATTTTTTGGAATTCGCGCACGATTGTGGGGAAAGGATGAGGACCGGCTGCGGTACCAAGTAAATAATGAGTGTGTTCATAATTTTCTGCCCAATCGCGCATGGCTTCACAACAGGCGTCTTTTAACGATGCCGACCCTTTCGTCACTGCGGTGACGGTCGCCCCCATTAAACGCATACGGAAAACATTTGGTGATTGGCGTTCGACATCTTTCGCGCCCATATAAATTTGGCATGGCATATCGAGCATGGCACAAGCGAGCGCAGTAGCCACGCCATGTTGCCCTGCCCCCGTTTCTGCAATAATACGGGTTTTGCCCATCCGTTTGGCTAAGAGGATTTGACCTAATACTTGATTAGTTTTATGCGCACCGCCATGTAATAAATCTTCACGTTTGAGATAGAGTTTCGTTTGGCTGCCTGAGGTGAGATTACGACATAGGGTGAGGGCAGTAGGACGACCCGCATAATTTTTCAACAAATCAAGGAAAGTTTGTCTAAATGTGGGATCTTGCTGTGCCTCAACAAATGATTTTTCGAGATTTTTTAATACTGGTACCAGAATTTCGGGGACATACATCCCCCCAAATTCACCGAAATAGGGATTAAGTAAGGTTTCTGACATGATGATTCCTTAAAATGATAATGATAAATCCTTGGAGAATATGATATCGCTCAAGAACTAATTTTTAGTATGAACTATTAAACTAGTGTAAGAGTTAAAAAGCAAGTGTTTTATGCAAAATAAATACAGCGTCAAAAAAACGGTCAGGCGAGAAAGGGACAGAACACCGCTTGTCCCTTTGAGTATTGTATGGATAGCGTGAAAAAGAGTGGCAGCGATTATTTTTTCTGTCTCACCACATTAAGGGGGGCACTACTTTGTGCCGTTGGCATCACTTCAATACGGTTAATATTGACATGTTCAGGTTGTTGATTTGCCCACAAGACAATGTTGGCAATATCTTCGGGCGTGACAAATTGAACATCTTCATATAATTTTGCTGCACGTTCATTATCGCCCTTGAAACGCACATTAGAAAACTCTGTACCACCACATAATCCCGGTTCAATATTGGTAACCCGAATCGCGGTACCTGCGAGATCCGCGCGTAAATTTAGGCTAAATTGTTTAATAAAGGCCTTGCTCGCGCCGTAAACATTACCACCTGGGTAAGGGTAAGTGCCCGCAATCGAACCTAAGTTAATAATATGGCCATGATTACGGCTAACCATTTGTGGTAAGAGCAAACGCGTGATGGTCACTACGCCCTTGATGTTGGTATCGATCATTTGCATCCAATCATCTAAATCGGCTTTATCTGCTGTTTCGAGACCTAACGCTAAGCCGGCGTTATTGACTAACAGATCGACTGCCTGCCAACTGGGTGGTAGGGTATTGATCGCCATTTCTGTGGCTTGTCGATCGCTGAGATCAAAGGTAAGCGGCAAAAAGTCTGCGCCCAATTCTTGTTGTAGTGCGGTTAAGCGCTCAGCCCGTCGTCCTGTTCCAATGACATTATAGTTATGTTGAATCAATGTACGACAAATTGCCACCCCAAATCCGGCGGTGGCACCGGTAACCAATGCTATTTTTTTCATGTTGACCTCAATATTTTTTGAATTAGGTTGTCTCTTTTCTTAACTTAGCGAAGTTGGGCAAACGCTGCAACGACTTTTTCTTCTGATTTAACACCCGGAAAGGCTTCAATCCCTGAATTTAAATCTAGCCCCAAGCAACCTTGAGCGAGGGCCTGTTTAATATTGTTTGGCGTGATTCCACCGGCCAACATACTTTTTTGTTTGAATTGCGCGGGAATGGTTTGCCAATTAAATGCTTGCCCCGTCCCCCCTTGTTGCGTATTCGTTTTACTATCAAAAACATAACGATCAACATGTTCATGTTCTACAAGTTGAATTGGGCTCGCTATCGTCAGATCAATACAGACGGCTTGCCAAATTTCGCATTCAGGCGGTAATTGTTCGCGTAATTGGTAAATAAAGTCGCGACTTTCATTACCGTGTAGTTGAACCGCGTGAAGTGATAATTGGCTGGCGATCTGACAAATAAACGCAATGGCTTGATTTTGAAATACCCCAACAAAGCGCAAGGGGGCTTGTGTCACCAGTTCTTGCGCTTGACGTAAACTAATACAGCGTTTTGAATTTGGCGCAAAAATCAGCCCACCATAAAGCGCCCCCTGTTGATAAGCCATGCTGACATCCTGCTTGCGTGTCAGGCCACAGACTTTATTTTCGCCAAAAATCAGCGAACGTACTGCCTGATTTAAGTCAGTATGTAGCATTAAGCTACTACCAATTAAAAAACCATCAGCCACATGGCGTAATTCACGAATTTGAGAGTGTTGATAGATACCTGATTCACTAATGATTTTGGTTCCAGTAGGCATTTTATCCGCATAGTGTTGTGTAATGTTGACAACACGTTGCACGTCCACGCTGAGATCGTGTAAATTCCGATTATTGATCCCAATCACTTTGGCATTTAATGCTAATGCACGGGCAAACTCCGTTTCATTGCTAGTTTCCGTTAATATTCCCATCCCTAATTGATGAGCGAGTGTGGCTAATTGCATATAGCGTTCATCATTGAGGATAGATAGCATAAGTAGAATTGCATCTGCTTGTGCATATCGTGCTAAATACACTTGGTATTCGGATAGGATAAAATCCTTACATAAAATTGGTTGTGTCACTCGTTGCCGTACTTCGGCGATATTGGCAAACGCACCTTGAAAGTATTTTTCATCGGTTAAGACTGAAATTGCTGTCGCATAGTGTTTATACACATCGGCGATCTCCGCCAAGTCAAAGTTTGACCGAATTAAGCCTTTAGAGGGCGAGGCTTTTTTACATTCCAAAATATACACAGGCTGTGCCGTTGTACTTTGCTGAATGGCTTGGTAAAAATCACGATCACTAGGCATGATCTGATGTTGAAAAGTAGACAACGGTAACTGTGTTTGTTTTTCCGCAATCCAAATTTCTTTATCCTGAATGATTTTTTGCAGAATAGAGGGAAGAGGTTGTGTCATTTTGATCTTTTCTCCAGATTCAATCATAAAAACCGATTAATATTGGGTTAATTGTTGTAAGGTTTCAAAAGGTTTACCACTGGCGATGAGGTTCATTATCTCTTGTGCATTTTGTTTGATATCTGGATAACCAAATAAGGTCATCAACATAGCACTATTCATTGCAACAGCTTGTTGATGAGCAAGTTTACCTTTACCTTGTAAAAGTGCGGTTAATATTTTGGCATTTTCGGCAGGCTTTCCGCCTCGGAGTGCATCGAGTGACTGTGGCTGAAAGCCAAAGTCCTCTGGTGTCAAGCTGTAACGTTCAATGTGTCCTGCTTTGATTTCGGCTACCTCGGTGACACCATGTAACGCAATTTCGTCTAAGCCCGCACCATGTACGACCAAACTATGTTCATGCCCCAAGCGCGCAACGGTTTCGGCATAAGGTTGAATTAAGTCAGATGAATACACACCGAGTAATTGTCGTTTTGGTTTCGCGGGATTGATCAAGGGACCTAAGATATTAAAAATAGTGCGTGTTTTCAGGGCTTGGCGTACGGGGATAGCATGTTGGAAACCCAGATGATATTGTGGAGCAAAGAGAAAACATAAACCAATTTCATCTAAAGCTTGTCGTGCTTTTTGGGCAGACATTTGGACATTCACCCCCAAAGCTGATAATAAGTCACTGGCCCCCGTTTGGCTTGAGACACTACGATTACCATGCTTCGCGACTTTCAGCCCATAACTGGCTGCCACAATGGCTGAGGCGGTAGAAATATTAATCGTATTTGCGCCATCCCCACCTGTTCCGACAATATCAGCAAAAGGGTAGGTTGGTCTTGGAAAAGAGGCCGCATCAGCTTGTAGCGCAATGACTGCACCACTGATTTCTTCCGGGGTTTCACCACGTAATTTTAGTGCAATTAATGCAGCGCTGAGTTGTGAGTGATCCAGTTGTCCACGTACGATAGCGGTAAACAGATACTCAGTTTGTTGTTGATTTAATGCTTTTTTTTCAAAAAGTTGATGAAGTAACTGCTCAGTTTGCATGTGTTTTCCTTTGTATTTTATTTTTTTATTTTGAACTATTAAACTAGTACAAAATATCAATGTCAAGAGTTAAATTCTACGTCTAGCAGAAAAATACGTTACATCTTGATTAAAAGGGCATAAACATAATGCAGTCAGGATGACTGCATGGAGGAAAACGGATGTCACTGACTCTTTTACTGCGAATTTGATTATTTTAGAAACCTAGTATTGACACACAGGCACACCGGCCAGATGTGTTTATGTGACAGGGTTACTTATTTTTTTTCATCACCCATTTCATTGTGCTTGAGGCTATTCACATTTCATGCGCCAGTAGCCATTCAATCGACTGCGCTAATAATTGTGAACCCTGTACCGTCAAAATGCTTTCTGGATGAAATTGGAAGCTACAGATCGGTAATGTTTTATGTCGAATCGCCATGATAATGTCACGATAGGTCGCATTGACAATAAATTCATCAGATAAATCGACCCCCATTAAGGAATGATAGCGTGCGACGGGCATCGGATTCGGTAATTGAGCAAACATCATTTGCTGATCATGTGTAATGTTTGACACTTTACCATGTAAAACTTCCCCAGCATGAGTAACTCGACCACCAAAAGCTTCAATAATTGCTTGATGACCTAAACAAATGCCAATCATTCTGACTTTTTGTTTTAAACGCTGAATCAGGGGCAACATATTCCCCGCTTGTTGTGGGGTACTTGGACCGGGTGAAAGAGCCAAAATAGTATTGGGCTGAGCAAGGGTCACTTGTTCTAATAAATCGAGATCACAATCATTACGATAAATGTGAACCTGATGTCCTAAACAGCGAAATTGATCCACTAAGTTATAAGTAAACGAGTCGAAATTATCTAAAAATACAATTGTTGCCATAATGCTATCCTTATGCTTGGTGAGACGTTTGGTGAGTTTGAATAATCGCGTTAATGACAGCTTGAGCTTTATGTCGTGTTTCATCGGCTTCCTTTTGCGGATCTGAATCAAGCACTTCGCCACACCCCGCTTGGATATAGGCAATACCTTGTTGCACAAAGGCAGAACGTATCACAATACAGGTATCTAAATCGCCATTCGAGGCGAGATATCCCACGGCACCGCCATAACTGTGCCGCTTTTGTCGTTCAACTTGATAGAGTAGTTGCATAGCCTTGATTTTGGGTGCACCAGTGAGGGTGCCCATGTTCATACAAGCTTGATAGGCATGTAACGCATCCAATTCAGGTCGTAATTTACCCACCACTCGGGACACTAAATGCATAATGTGAGAATAGCGATCCACCTGCATTAAATCGACGACTTGACGGGTTCCCATTTCACACACTCGAGCAATGTCATTGCGCGCTAAATCCACCAACATTAAATGTTCAGCCAGTTCTTTTTGATCTAGTCGTAATTCAAGTTCTAAGCGAGCATCTAATTCTGGATCAATGTGACCATCAGGATGAAAACCGCGCGGGCGTGAACCTGCAATCGGATAAATTTCCAGTTGGCGGGTTTGCTGTGTATATTTCAAGGCACTTTCGGGGGAGGCACCAAACAGAGTAAAGTCCTCGTCTTGCATAAAGAACATATAAGGACTCGGATTATTGTGCTTCAGCTGACGATAACTTGCCAATGTGTTTGGGCAAGCTAAAGAAAAACGACGTGAAGGCACAATTTGGAACACGTCCCCTTGATAAAGATGCTGCTTTAATATCTGAATTACTTGCTTAAATTGGCTATCATCAAGATTGGTTGTAAGTGTGGTATTGGCTGTAATAGGATTGAAGTGCGGTTCAATTTTTGCGCATTTTTGTAAAATCTGATCAGCTTGTTGTTGTAATGTGGTTTGACATTGTGGGGTAAAACAAAAGCTGTGTAGCTGAGCTTGCTGTAATTGGTGATCGAGTGTTAATTGATGTTCTGCTAAGTAGAAACAATAATCGGGACAACGGAGCCCGTCATCTTGTAATTGGATGTCATCCATGGGGATAAATTGGGTGACTAAATCATAGGCAAATAAACCGCCTAATAACACCGGTACTTCACTATGTTGATACAGCGAGAGGAGCGCGCGTAATGCATCAAAGCTAGTTGAAGCATGCAATTTGTTGTCTTCGTCAAGGTTTTTGTCAAGTTTAGGAAAGACAAGTGAAAATTGCACATCTGTGCTATCAATGATTTCGTGGTGACATTGTAACTTTTTTCTTAGGGCATTTAAAACGCCAATGCCATTTTGTGTTTTCGCACAGAAGGTTACACGTAATCCATGGCAGGTTATTTTCAGTGCGGGTTGGATAATTAAAAGGCTTTTTAAACTGTTTTTACTGTGAATTTCAGCGGATTCCAGTAACAGCGTGTTTGTTTTATCCTGACAAAGTGTCGCAAAAACATGTGTGGGATCGGCATAATAAGGCATTGACTGAGTCAAGGTATGAATAAAAGCGAATGACATAGTATAGGCGTCCTTGTTTTGTTATTTTGTACTATTAAACTAGTTTATGGTTATATTGTCAAGTGAGCGTGCGTTAAAACTAGATGGGCAGTAAAGGGAAAAAAGACGAACGGAAAGAGGTAGCATAAAGTGCCATTAGATCAATATGCGTTCATCACCGAGAGAATTAAAAAGAGAAGCTAGCGCGATCTGCCTAGTCTGAGTTGCACTTTCACTTAAATTCGCTATGATTAACCATCATTTATTTCAAGGAGAAAAAACATGTGGTCTGATATTGCAACAGGATATGGACTTTTTATTTTAGAGATCTTAACAATTTTATTGGTCATAGCGGGTATTGTTTTTATGATTGTGACATTTAAACAACACCAAGCAAAAAATACGGGCGAACTTGTTGTGGTAGATTTATCGGAACAATACCAAGAACATAGTAAAAGATTGCGTGAATTTAGTTTGACACAAGAAACACGCAAACAATTAGAAAAAGAAGAAAAAAAAGCAGAGAAAGACAAAGCGAAAATCGAAAAGGAAAAGCGTAAAAAAGGTGAGCTTATTGAAGATGAACATAAACCCCGCCTCTATGTCTTACACTTTAAAGGCGATATTGCCGCTTCTGCAACCAGCGCACTACGTGAAGAGGTCAGTGCTATTATTGGGGTCGCCAAACCAGAAGACGAAGTTTTAGTGCGCTTAGAAAGCCCGGGTGGTATGGTGCATGGCTATGGTTTAGCTGCCTCACAGTTATTACGCTTAAAACAGCATGGCATTAAATTAACCATTGCAGTCGATAAAGTGGCTGCCAGTGGGGGGTATATGATGGCTTGTGTGGCAGATAAAATTGTTGCCGCACCGTTTGCCATCTTGGGATCAGTTGGGGTTGTGGCACAAATTCCGAATATTCATCGCTTATTGAAAAAACATGATGTTGATGTCGAAGTGATGACGGCGGGTGAATATAAACGTACCATGACGGTGTTAGGTGAAAATACAGAAAAAGGAAAACAAAAATTCCAACAAGAATTGGAAGATACCCACCAATTATTTAAACAATTTGTGACAGAAAATCGCCCTCAATTAGATATTGAGCAAATTGCAACAGGGGAGCATTGGTTTGGTCAACAGGCACTTGGATTAAATTTAGTGGATGCGATTTCAACGAGTGATGATTTGATTTTAAACGCGATAAAAGCAAATAAAACGGTTTTATCAGTGAAATATCATATAAAGCAATCTTTCCTGCAAAAAGTGGGGAAACAAGCAGAAGAAAGCACCGATGCCTTCTTGTTACGTTGGCTAAAACGAAATAACAGTACATTACTTTAGCTGAAGCATCTTTACAGTAGTTGACTAAAAGTTTCGAAATATTAAGTATTTGTTGATTTACTTTATGAAAAATTGGGCTTACTATATTCAGCTGAATTTTAAGCAATTTTGGATATCGCCCGTTGTTTAGCAAAAGTGACTATTTAACGACAAAATGAAGATAGACGAATTGTTTTTTATTGAGAGTCACTCTCTTCTGTTTTGTTGTTATTTTGGGGATGACGAATTTTAATAATAAAAGGGAACTAAGGTAAATATATGAAATTATCTCGCGTTTTATTAACCATTGTTGCTGCGACAACATTGGCTGCCTGTGGTAATTTAAGTCAAGTTACAGCAGAAGGTACATCTGACAATTTAGTCTGGCCAAAAATTGACGAATCTGTCTTTAATCATGATGGAAGCCAATTCGGTTCTTGGCCAAACTGGGATAATGTACGCATGGTTGAACGTGGTATGAATAAAGATCAACTGTATAACTTGTTAGGTCGTCCACACTTCTCGGAAGGTTTATATGGTGTGCGTGAATGGGACTATGTGTTTAACTACCGTGAAAATGGTGTCCACAAAGTGTGTCAATATAAAGTGTTATTTGACAAAAACATGAATGCACAAAGTTTCTTCTGGTATCCAAATGGCTGTAATGGTAGCTCAGCATTTAGCTTAAGTGGTGATTTCTTATTTGATTTCAATAATGATGCATTAACGGCAAAAGGCAAAGAAGTTGTTGACAGTGTGGCAACACAATTAAAAGCATCCGATGCAAAAGAGGTAAAAGTAGCAGGCTTTACTGACCGTTTAGGTTCAGAAGCATATAACTTAAAACTTTCTCAACGTCGTGCAGAACGTGTTAAAGCACGTTTAATTGAGCAAGGTGTCGTAGCAAATATTCACGCAGTGGGTTATGGTAAAGCACAGCAAGTGAAAGCGTGCGATGATGTACAAGGTGCAGCATTAAGAGACTGCTTACGTCCTAACCGTCGTGTTGAAATCACTGCTTCTGGTACCGTGTTAAAACAAGGTGCCCAAGGCATGGAAGCAGGAACTACAGGACCTGCACCACTTTATAGAAAATAATAGTCTATAAATCTGTAAAAAGAAGGGCGCTTTTATCAGCGCCCTTTGTTTTTTTGATTTATCTTGACAAAATATCGTGAATAAATTTTTGGGTTAACTCAATATAATGTTTGTTAAAACGATGACTAAAATTTAATAAATGATAGAGTTGATAGAGCGCTTTACGATCTGCATACCCGGGATCAATAGGATAAGTGCGGTCATAACTTTCATAGAATTGAGGAGGAAACGGTTCAAACAGTTCACTAAAGGCTAAATCACACTCTCTATCCCCCCAATAACAGGCAGGATCATAAGTGTAAATGACTTGATTTACCGTCGCACAGTTTTCAATCCATAAGTTACCATGTAATAAAGCTGGTTGTGGTTTATGTTTAGCCAACAATTCTGCGACTTTCTTCACCAACGTATCAATGTCAGCAAAGATTAATTGTTTTTCACGACAAATCTGCAATTGCCAACCAATACGCTGTTCACTGAAAAAGGTTGCCCAATTATCTTTCCAATCATTGGGTTGATATTCAGGTCCAAGCCAAGTATCAAAATCCAAGCCATAATTATCCGCACCTTTAATCAGATGGAGTTTTGCAAGTTGCTCGCCAAATTTACTCATGGCGTCGACAGGATTGTTTTTGTCTAGCTTAAGTGCCTCCAGTAATAAAAAACTATGACTATGAGAGCAGCCTACCGTATAAACATTTGGCACATGAATTGTATTCGTTTTAGCGAGAAGGAGGAGTTGATCAGCTTCTGCACGGAACATAGAGCGGAAGGTTTTATCATTCACTTTAAGAAAAACAGGTTGGATACCGTCATCAATGATCCAAGCTTCGTGCATTTCACCTGTATGGATTTTTTCTTTGTGTTTAATGGAATAGTAAGCTCCAAATTGATCCGCTAAGACTTGAGAAACATGTTTCCACATAGCATCCTCCTATGGTTGAGCACAGTCAACTTTAGTGTAAAAGATTCGGCAAAAATTACTGTGATTGATATCAAATTTCTTTAATTTTTAATTTAAAATTAAAGAAAATGCTTAAATAAAAAAGCTATTTTGCTTGATGTGTGATCAAAGTGTGAGCTAAGTGACCACAATGGAGGCGTGACATAACGGATTATATGTAGAAAAAATAGCTGCGATAGCTATTTTATTGTATATATAATGATAAGTGACTGAATCTAAGAGGAAATGAGGAAATGATCAAAGCGCTAGCTTACTTAGTCTGTTTCATAGTTTGTTTCCCACAACAAGCTAACGCCACAACTGACAAACAACGTTTACTGGAGGAATTACAGTCTTCCATGACCTATATGCAAGAGGTTGCAACACGTGGCTCACTCGAACCTATCGTTTTTGAAGCGCTAAAACCGCCTCACCCTTTTGATCCCAAACAAGCTCAGCATTTTATGCCGTTGCCGGCTCAAACACAGCACAATATCGCGGCATTACAGGCGTTCTTTACGCAAAGTCAAGTGCAGTATCACTATCAAGCACCTTATCATTTCTTCAATATTGAGAAAAAAGAGGACGAACTTGCCTCCTTATTACATGTGAATACTCCCTTTTTAGCAAAAAATCCTTCCTTTCAACCCATTTTTATCCCGACGGAAATGCAAGAGATAAAGGGTAATCTGGAAAAACAGGTTGAATATTTTTCTGTGTCCAAAATCATTGCGACACGTCAGCTTGATGGGGAAGTTTGGCCACATCTGTTATCAGAGATTGAGCAATCCGTTTATGCCACCCAAAATGAACCTTATAGCCAAGTGGTGATTGAAACGGATAAACCGCTGAAACGGGTATCTTTTCAAATTGAACTTTCATTACCGCATTTTACGCCACACAAGATTGAGCACTTCCCTTACACGCTAGCGACGCCATGGGGAAAAATTGAATTGTTACAGGTAATTGGCAACGCATTAATCTATCGTCTGCCTAAAGACATTGCGGATAAGATCATGGTATATGCCCTTTATCAAGATGGACGTGCATTAGCCCCGATTGAAACACTACGTCATCCGTTACTGACTGAGGCAGAAAAAGCGTATCATCATCAATTAGCGAACTTATTTACAGAAGTACATCGCTTAGTCAAGCTGGACAAAATCAAAACGGAGGCAGAAATTCGCCAATTTTTCCAATCTCGCCAACCGTTCCCACCAGATGTCGATGAAAATAAACAGCCACTGCAAATAACAAGTTACTACAGCGGAGATATTACTAAAGTTATTCTGTATCTACCCGAACCAACGGAAAAACAACACTTTCGTTTAGACTATTCTGTGCCTCAGGTGTTGGGGGAGGAAACAGTTAGAGAAAAATAAAGATAAAATAGTTTAGAGGGGGCTCGTTTAGATGATGCTAGTTTAGAGAAGACTAGTTTAAATGGGGCAATTTTTACTTATCATACGGATTCGAAGAGAAATTGGGCTGATTTAAAATGAAAAGGCAGTGTTATTTTATACTTTACTGCATCGGAAAGAAAAAATTTTCTTCGTATTCAATTAGTAAAAGCCGCGGCAACATTTGAGCATGCTGTTCCAGATAACATAGACATGGCGAAAACCCAACAAGAAAACCCAGATTGGAAAATTTCCATTATTGAATAATAACCTTATCTTTTTTCTAAAAAACACCGCACTTTATCACTAAAGTGCGGTTGTTTTTTGCTAGTTTTATTAATCCGATAACTTGGTGCCGTAGAAGTAGCTATAACCAAATGGGCTTTGTTTATAGTCTTTGACACGTAGACTTAATGCGGTGTTGGTGATGGAGTGGGCGACGGTGATCCACGGGGCTTGCTCTTTCGCGATCACTTGTGCTTGTTTGTATAGCTCAGCGCGTTCGGCTTGATTAGATAAGCTGATTGCTTTGCTTAATAACGCATCAAATTCCGCATTGCTCCAACGGGCGTAATTGCTGTTACCGATGTTTTCGGTGCCTAATAACGGTGATAAGAAGTTATCTGGATCACCGTTATCGCCTGACCAACCGTACGTCCCCGCGGTAAATTCCCCCGCTTTGGTGCGTTTAATATAATCGCCCCATTCATAGCTCACCAATTTGGCTTTCACGCCCACTTTCGCCCAGTCATTTTGAATCACTTCTGCCATACGACGAGGGTTCGGGTTTGAAGCACGCACCACTGGTTGCACCCAAATTTCGGTTTCAAATCCGTTTGGATAACCGGCTTCGGCTAACAGTTGTTTGGCTTTTTCAAGGTCAAATGGGTAGTCCTGTACCGCATCGTTATAACTCCAGATGGTGGGTGGTAGGACATTTTTTGCCATCACCCCTGCGCCTTGATACACCACATCAATAATCGCTTTTTTATCAGTAGCATAGTTTAAGGCTTGGCGGACTTTGACGTTATCAAAGGGTGCTTTTTCGGTATTAAAGGCAATATAAGCAATGTTTAGTCCTTCTTTCGACATCAACTGAATTTTCGGATCAGCTTTCATTTTGGCTAAATCCGCAATATTCGGGAAGTCGATCATATCGCACGCGCCAGATTTTAATTTGGCATAACGTGTTCCCGCATCAGGCACAATATCAAAAATCAGACGATCAATGTCAGCTTTGGGTTGCCAATAATCTGGGTTAGCCAGGAAACGGATTTTTTGTTCTAACTGATAACCCGCAAAGATAAATGGCCCAGTACCAATCGGGGTAGTGTCCACTTTTTCTGGTGTGCCCGCTTGCATCATTTTATCGGCATATTCGGCAGAATAAATAGAAATAAAATCCATCCCTAAGCTCGCCAAGAAGGTGGCATCCGGTTTAGTTAAGGTGATTTTCACGGTGTGATCATCGATTTTTTCCACTGCTTTTAGCAACTTAGGAAATTTCATCGCATTGAAATACGGATAAGTGCCTTTAGACACGTCATGATAAGGATGATTCTTATCTAATTGACGTTGGAAAGAAAAAATCACATCATCGGCATTAAATTCACGGCTTGGTTGATAGTCTTTGGTTTTGTGAAATTTTACGCCTTTACGTAAATGGAACGTATAAGTTAAACCGTCATCACTGACTTGCCAGCTTTCGGCTAAAGCTGGCTCAATATCGGTCGAACCTCGTTTAAACTCAATCAAACGGTTATACACTTGTTGAGAACTGGCGTTATACGAAATGCCTTCCATGACGAGGGCAGGGCTAAAACTACTTGGTGCACGGCTCACACAATTAACAAAGGTTTTATTACTGGCTTGTGCACTGTTAAAAATAATCAATCCTGCGGCAATGAATGAGAGTTTAGTGGTCAACTTCATACAGTCTCCTTTAATAAGTAAATACATCGTTTCCCTGTATACTAAGTGAAATAGTGAGGATCAACCAAAGAATTTGCTGTTTTAATTTATAACAGATTGCTATAAAAATGGCTATTTTTTGTTTGTCCCTTAATCAAACTGTGCGAGCAAGTTTACTTGCGATAGAAAGGGGGGAAGTGAAAATCCAAATCGCCAAATAAAATCAAGTATGATACAATTTCCGACCGCACTTTTGCCTTATTCAGAGTAGGAATGAGCCTAAAGTGCGGTTTATTTTTGAGAAATTTTAGCGAAAACAAGTAACCTCTCGTATGGGTTACCACTGTAAAGGAAAACTTATGCCAATTATTACTTTGCCTGACGGTTCACAGCGTCAGTTTGAACAACCGGTTTCTGTGATGGATGTTGCCGCGAGTATTGGTGCAGGTCTTGCGAAGGCTTGTATTGCGGGACGGGTCAATGGTGAGCGTAAAGATGCTTGCGATGTTATCGTTGAAGATAGCACACTTGAAATTATTACCGCAAAAGATGAAGACGGTTTAGAAATTATTCGTCACTCTTGTGCGCACTTATTAGGTCACGCGATTAAACAACTTTTTCCGCATGTGAAAATGGCGATTGGCCCAACCATCGACAATGGTTTTTATTATGATGTAGATTTAGACCGCTCTTTAACCCAAGACGATTTAGATGCATTAGAAAAACGCATGCTTGAGCTCGCAAAAACCAATTATGATGTGGTGAAAAAAGTGGTCAGCTGGCAAGAAGCGCGTGATACCTTTGAAGCCCGTGGCGAACCATACAAAATGGCGATTTTAGATGAAAATATCGACCGTTGTGATACACCAGGCCTTTATCATCACCAAGAATATATTGATATGTGTCGGGGTCCACACGTACCTAATATGCGTTTTTGCCATCACTTTAAATTAATGAAAGTGGCCGGGGCATACTGGCGTGGTGACAGTAAAAATAAAATGTTACAACGTATCTATGGTACCGCTTGGGCTGATAAAAAACAATTAACTGAATACTTAACGCGCTTAGAAGAAGCCGCAAAACGTGACCACCGTAAAATTGGTAAAGCCTTAGATTTATACCATATGCAAGAAGAAGCACCGGGCATGGTGTTTTGGCACAACGACGGTTGGACAATTTTCCGTGAGCTTGAAACCTTCGTGCGTACTAA
The DNA here is from genome assembly GCA_030783905.1 of Bisgaard Taxon 45. GTDB lineage: Bacteria > Pseudomonadota > Gammaproteobacteria > Enterobacterales > Pasteurellaceae > Pasteurella. Next base: position 348,389 of record JAQAHH010000009.1, read on the forward strand.
ATTAAAAGAGTATGATTACCAAGAAGTCAAAGGGCCATTTATGATGGATCGCGTGCTTTGGGAAAAAACAGGGCACTGGCAAAACTACGGTGATTTAATGTTCACTACTCAATCGGAAAACCGCGAATATGCGATTAAACCGATGAACTGCCCAGGCCACGTACAAATTTTCAATCAAGGCTTGAAATCTTACCGTGATCTACCGATTCGTATGGCAGAATTTGGTTCATGTCATCGTAACGAGCCTTCTGGTTCATTACACGGTTTAATGCGTGTACGTGGTTTTACCCAAGATGATGCGCATATTTTCTGTACCGAAGATCAAATTGAAAGTGAAGTGACGGCCTGTATTAAAATGGTTTACGACATTTATAGCACGTTCGGTTTTGAAAACATTCAAGTCAAACTGTCAACCCGTCCAGAAAAACGTATTGGTGCCGATGAAATGTGGGACAGAGCCGAAGCCGGTCTTGCTGCCGCACTGTCGCACAATGGTCTTGACTATGAAATTCAAGAAGGGGAAGGCGCATTCTATGGTCCGAAAATCGAGTTTGCTTTACGCGACTGTTTAGATCGTGAATGGCAGTGTGGCACCATTCAGTTAGACTTTGCCTTACCGGGTCGCTTGAATGCCTCTTATGTGGCGGAAGACAATGATCGTCGTACGCCAGTGATGATTCACCGTGCGATTTTAGGCTCAATTGAACGCTTTATCGGGATTATCACCGAAGAATACGCGGGTTTCTTCCCAGCGTGGTTAGCCCCAACGCAAGCAATCGTGATGAACATCACTGATTCACAATCTGACTATGTGCAAAAAGTGGTGAAAACCCTATCTGATGCAGGTTTACGTGTGAAATCAGATTTACGTAATGAAAAAATCGGGTTTAAAATCCGCGAACATACCTTACGTCGTGTGCCATACATGTTAGTTTGTGGTGATAAAGAAATCGAAGCCGGCAAAGTAGCGGTGCGTACCCGTAAAGGTGCAGACCTTGGCACCTTCACTATTGAAGAATTCTTAGATATTCTGAAAAAACAAGTGCGTTCTCGTGAACTGAAATTGTTAGGTGAAGCGTAGTTTTTCCCTTTCTTTAAAAAATAGCAAAGTGCGGTCATATTTGACCGCATTTTTTATGCGGAGAGAATAAATGAATAACATGATTACGTGCTGAGAGTCATCAGTTTACTGCGTACATGGCTTATAAACCCAAATCATAAAAAAGCGAGGATGCCTGAGACGTCCTGTGGAACTGTGATAATTTCTGTTAACACAACCGCACTTTGCAGGGCTTTGAGATTATTTAAGTAAATGTGCAATCAACATATAAGCCGCAATTGCTAATAAAATCAGACCGAGCATTTTTCTGGCCACATCAGGATGCAAAAGTCCACGGATCTTCATCGAAATAAAGCTAGTAACAAATGAGCTTAATACAACAATTGCAACCACTGAAAAATTCACGTAACCAATTTGCCAGCCGTAGTCTAAATGGAATGGTGGTGTTTTGGATAAATAACCGTATAAGCTTCCCAATCCGCCAATAACCATCATATAGTTGGTATAAGGGGCAATTTGGTGAGGTTTGACACTATTGAGTTGACCGATTAACGGTGCCATAATCGACCCGCCTCCAATCCCTGTCATCCCCGCCACGCTGCCACCAAATAAACATAATCCCGCGCCTTTTAAATTTTCAGGGCGTTCTGCTTGATCGGTTTTGACTAGCTTAGCATGAAAAATAGTTCGTAAGGCTAAGACCGTTAATACACTAATAAAGACCATGACAATCAACGTATCCGGCAAATAAAAGCTGGCTTCAAAACCGAGCTGAACCCCAATAAGCATCCCGACAGACCAAAGTAACATGGCTTTAAAATTAATTTGAATTTTCTGTTTATAAAAATAAATAAGGTTAATGAGAGAAGAACCAATCACGATAGTAAGCGATGTCGCTGCCACCATTTGTAAGGGGAAATCGGGAAAGAGGGTATATAAAATTGGCACCATCAACACACCGCCCCCAATACCAAAAATGGCAGACATAAAATTGGTCAGTACACCACATACAATAAGAATAAAAATTAATTGCAAGCCCATAACTAAAAAGCCTCCATCTTTTTTATTGCATTATGCCTTGAGTTTGAACTGACAATTTATGATCATGCTCATATTGAGAAATATTTTTTCTTTCTCATTTAAAATTTGTGATCTAACTCACCATGGTCATATGATAAATATCATAAATCATCAATAGTGCCTGTATTATTCTAATTGCGTATCTTTTTTTAGATATTTTTATTTATCTTAATATGCGCAAGGAGGATATTATGTTTATCACTATCGTCACCTTTCTCCTCGTAACGGGAATTGTGGCATTGATTTCATGGAAAAAAACCAAAAATGATGATTTAAGCACGTCTAAAGGTTATTTCTTAGCTGGGCGGGGATTAAGTGGTCTGGTCATTGGTTGTTCAATGGTGTTGACGTCATTATCAACGGAGCAATTAATTGGTGTTAATGCTGTTTCTTATAAAGGTAACTTCTCAATTATTGCGTGGACAGTACAATCTGTTATTCCTCTGTGTTTCTTAGCACTTTATTTATTACCTAAATATATTAAAAACGGTTATACCACGATTCCCGAATTTTTTGAAAATCGGTTTGACCGCCAAACGCGCTTAATTATGTCTGCGCTTTTCTTGGTGTTTTATCTTTTTATTGTTATTCCAACCGCACTTTATACGGGCGCGATTGCCTTTAATAAAATCTTCAATTTAGAAACGGTGTTTGGCATTAGCTATGGTCAATCAATTGTTTATACCGTCATGGCAATCGGTGTGGTCGGGGCAATTTATGCTATTTTTGGTGGTTTAAAAGCGGTCGCGGTGTCAGATACGGTCAATGCGGTACTTTTAGTTGTGGGGGCATTATTAGTCCCAATCTTTGCCTTGATTCATTTAGGTGATGGTAGCATTACGGCAGGTTTGCAAACGATTACAACAACACATGTAGAAAAATTCAATGCGATTGGTGGTGCAGAGGATGCGGTACCTTGGCCTGCGATTTTTACAGGTATTTTGATTGTAAATTTCTTCTATTGGACCACGAATCAAGCAATTGTACAACGTGCGTTAGGGGCGAGAGATTTAAAATCTGGTCAAAAAGGGATTCTCCTTGCTGCATTATTCCTCTTAACATTGCCCTTAATTCTTAACTTACCGGGTTTATTAAGTTTCCATATTCTTGGCGAAGGGTTAAATCCTATTGATACCTCTTATCCAGCCTTAGTCAATCGTGTATTACCAACTTTCTTACAAGGCTTCTTTATTGCCGCATTATTTGGTGCGATTTTAAGTACGTTTAACTCTTTCTTAAACTCTGCCGCAACGATTTATTGTAAAGACTTATTACCGTCAATCAGCAAAAAACAACGCACAGAAAAAGAACTTATTTTGCATGCGAAAAAAGTCTCTGCAATTATGGCAGTATTGACGATGATTATTGGTCCTTTATTAATGTTCGGTACAGATGGGATTTTCTTATTAACCAAACGCTTTGCAGGTTTTGTCAACATTCCAATTGTGGCGCTGTTTGCAGTCGGTTTGTTTAATAAAACCGTTTCAGGTTTGGCGGCTCGTATTGCGTTATTGTTACATGTTATTTTATATTTCTCTATCGTTTGGGTGTTCCAAGTGAAAGTCAATTTCGTGTACGTGATGGCCGCTTTATTCGTCTTTGATGTTGTTGTGATGTTAGTATTAGGTCAATTCTTAAAACGTGAACCATACGAAGAAAGTAAAGAAAATAAAGAAGGTGTTGATTTAACCAACTGGGCACATGCTCGTGTCACCGTGGCATCATTAGTGTTAGGTTTGATTTCCCTACATGTTTTACTTTCACCGCTTGGTTTAGCTTCAACAGAAGGTCAACCACTCTTAATTTTAGGTATTTATGCGATCTTACAAGTGATTTTTCTGTTTGTATTTCGCAGCAAAAAAGAGGCTTAAATAATGAATATTATCTATATTCTCTTAGATCAAGTAAGGAAAGATATGCTTGGTGCTTACGGGCACCAAGTGGTTAAAACACCGAATATTGACAGGCTTGCACAAGATGGTATTCGGTTTAATAATGCTTTTACGCCAGCTTCGGTTTGTGGACCTGCACGTACTTCTTTATTTACGGGATTAATGCCATCTTCGCATGGCATTATCAAAAATGGGGAAAAAGGCGGAACTGGGGAGATTAGTCGACAAGCGCCCAATATTGCACAATTAGCAGGCTATAATACTTATGTTGTGGGAAAATGGCATGTCGGAACCAAATCTGTGCCAGAAGATTATGCTATCAAGGGACATAATTTTGATGGTTATGGTTATCCTGGAAGTGGCGTATATAAAAATTTGGTGTTCAATCAACCCCCGACACATTCTAACCGTTATAAAGAATGGTTAGAGGAAAAAGGCTTTGAGTTTCCTGAAGTCAGTAAGGCGTATTTTGGCGATAATCCGCATTTACGGGTACAAGAACTTTGTGGTTTTTTATCGGGGACAAAAGAACAAACCATTCCTTATTTCATTATTGATGAAGCGAAAAGATATATCCAAGAATCACTAGAGGAAAACAAGCCTTTCTTTACTTGGATTAACTTCTGGGGACCGCATACCCCTTGTATCGTGCCTGAACCATATTATTCGATGTATAGCAAAGATGATGTTGTATTGGATGAAAGTTTCTTTAAACCACTAGAAGGTAAACCGGGGCATTTCCGCACCATTTCTAAAATGTGGGGCATGTGGGAGGCGAGTGAAGATCATTGGAAAGAAGTGATCACAAAATTCTGGGGCTATATTAGCTTAATTGATGATGCGATTGGTGAGTTATTTGCTTTTCTCGAACAACACAATTTATATGATAGCACCTTCTTAGTTGCTACAGCTGATCATGGTGATGCAATGGGGGCACATCGAATGATTGAAAAAGGGGAGTTTATGTTTGATACGACCTACAACATTCCCTTAATCATCAAAGATCCAAAATCGAATCGTGTCAATGAACAAGATGATAACTTAGTTTATTTACATGATTTAACTTCTACGGTCTATGATATTGCAGAGCAAAAAATTCCAACTGAATTCCAAGGCGAAACCTTACTGCCGATCACGCGTGAAAAACAACAAAATGACCGAAAAGGGATTTTAGCGCAACTTGCAGGGCATTTTGTGTATTTTGAACAACGGATGTGGCGTCGTAAAGATTATAAATTGGTTTTTAATGCCACCGATGTATGCGAACTTTATGATGTTCGTCGTGATCCGGAAGAAATGCACAATTTATTCTACGATGAACGCTATCAGGACGTAAAAAAAGAAATGCTTGAGGAAATGCGTGTTGAGATGAAACGATTGGGTGATCCATTGGAAAACTGGGTTTACCGAATTATTGATGAAATCTAATCGCTGAAAGGCGACATCTGTTCGCCTTTCTTTTCTCCGCTGATTCAAGTAAGGTAATGAGGTTAACGTTTCATTAACATTTTTTTAAAACGTTAACCTCATTATCTTGAATGAGTTAACGATGAACAATAAATATGACATAAGAAGGAATCTATGGATAACACGTCAATTGGACCAACCAATTTGCAGCACTGCCAACTGACCTATTTACATCAATTAGCGAAAGGAATGACGGTTTATCAGCAAGGTGAAGTTGCACAAGAGTTTTATTTTGTTAAAGAAGGGTTAGTCGGTTTATATCACACTTTAGATAATGGTAAAGAGAGCTTAGTTCGCTTATATCGTCAGGGGGATTATTTTGGTTTTCGGACTCTGTTTGGCCTAGGTGACAGTCGTTATCATTGTAGTGCAAAGATCTTAATTGAAGCCGAAGTTATTCGTATCAAACCCGAAAATATTGATTTGTTTTTCTTACATAACTTACAACTAAGCAAAGCATTACTCCAAACACTGGCTAATGAATTACGGGATGCTGAACAGCGTTTAGCGAAAAGTGCCTATTTACGTACTTTAGATCGTGTCATTGATAGTATGTGTTTTTTGACAAGTAATTTTCCTTATTATAACTGGACTTATCGAGAAATCGCAGAATACGCAGGTTGTGAAACGGAAACGGCCATTCGTATAGCAAAAGAATTAAGGCAAAATGGCTTATTTACTGAATTATTACCTCATCATCACAAGGGGAAATAAGAGACACATAATATGGCATTTTTCTCACCTAAAACAAATTTCCACTTAATGGCAAAACCAAGTAGCTTCCATTGTAATATTCAATGTGAATATTGTTTTTATTTAGAAAAGGAGCAAACTTTTGGTTCAAAAGCCCCCTTCATGTCAGAACAAACGTTACGTAATTATGTAAAAAATTACATTGAGTCTCATGCAGGGCAACGTGTGGAATTTGCTTGGCAAGGGGGAGAACCGACCTTATTAGGTTTAGATTTCTTCAAAAGAGCGGTCAGTTTTCAACAAGAATTTGCAAAGGGGAAAACCATTACTAATGCCTTTCAAACTAACGGTATTGCCCTTAATCGCCAATGGGCCGCTTTTTTCAAACAACATCAGTTTTTGATTGGGTTATCTGTTGATGGATTAAGTGCGGTCCATAATCGTTATCGTATTACCAGTAATGGGCAACCGACCTTTGATCGCGTCCTGAATGCGTTAGCTTTATTAAAAGAATATCAAGTCGATTTTAATACCTTGACAGTAGTTAACGATCAAAATTGGCATAAAGGAAAAGAAACTTATCTCGCTTTAAAAGCATTAGGCGCTACCTTCATGCAGTTTATTCCTATTGTGGAACAGCATGCTGACCATCTACAGACATTCTCTGTTCCCTCGGAAGGTTACGGACATTTTTTGGTAGATGTGTTTACTGAATGGAAAAAACAAGATATTGGACGTATTTTCGTTTTAGAGTTTGATAATTTGTTAGGACAATGGTTAGGTTATCCTTCTAGTAGCTGTATTCATCAACCCACTTGCGGTAAGTCACTCGTTGTAGAGGCTAACGGTGATGTGTATTCTTGCGATCATTTTGTTTATCCCGACTATAAAATTGGTAACCTTAATCATTCTTCCCTTGCAGAACTGGTTCAGTCGCCTAAACAATCTCATTTTGGTTTTGCTAAGCAAGGTCAATTGACCCAAATTTGTCGCCAATGTGAATTTAAATCCCTTTGCCAAGGGGGATGCCCTAAACACCGAATTCTGACCGTGGAAGGCGACTATTTTAAGCACAATTATTTATGTGCTTCTTATCAATATTTCTTCCGTCAAACAGCAGAAGACATGAAAAACATGAGTAATCAAATTCGGTTTGCTAAAGCATAAGAAACGAATGAAGGAGTCAATCATGATTCAATATAAAAAAATTAAGCAAGTTAGCCCTGAATTAACCTTATCTTACTATAATCAAATTCCCGTTTTAGAATTAAATCATCCCCATTTTGGAGAAGCGAAGATTGCGTTGCAAGGTGCCCAGTTATTAAGCTGGACACCTCAAGGTGAAAAACACGATATATTATGGTTAAGTCCAATAGAACCTTTTCTGTTTGGCCAAGCGATTCGTGGTGGGATACCGATTTGTTACCCTTGGTTTGGTGCAATGAAAAAACCGATACATGGCACTGCGCGTTTAGCCTTATGGAAACTGAGTCATTTTCAGATTGGTATTGAACAGGCTCGTATTGAGTTTGTGTTGTTAGATCAACAACATCTTGTTGAAGCCAAAATGGTAATGTTGTTTAGTGAGAAATGCGAACTTATTTTTACGCATTATGGTAAACAAGCGGCATTCCATACTTATTTTCATGTGGGCAATATTGAGCACGTTGAGATAACGCATTTACCAACGGTTTGTTTCAATGCGGTGACACAACAACAGGAAAAGGCACCGTCTTCTCGTCGCATTACACAACATACTGATTGTATTTATACGCTAGAAACAGCAACAAATTATATTCTCGATCATCAATTTCATCGTCAAATTGACGTCACCCATCAAAATGCAACAGAAACGGTGTTATGGAACCCGTGGGATACTGTCATGAGTGCTATGCAAGAACGCGATTACCAAAATATGCTTTGCCTTGAAACCGCTCGAATCTATCAGCCGTTACATTTTGGCGAAAAAATCAGTGTGACCTTAGCGAGGAAAAAATCAAACTAGGGTTGTTGCATAAATACTTAAAATACAGTAGAATTTCGTTCGTTTTGTTCTTTTGGAACAAGATAGACTTTTCTTCTGCTAAGCAGATGAACGCAAGATAAACTAATAGAGGAATACGACTATTAAAACCGTAAAAAAAGCACCCGTAGCTAACCGTCCGAATCGCATTAATGATGAAATTCGAGTAAAAGAAGTTCGTTTGATTGACCAAGATGGCGAACAAGCAGGTATTGTATCAATTCAACAAGCTTTAGAAATGGCTGAACATGCAGAATTAGATCTTGTTGAGATTAGTCCAAACGCAGAGCCACCAGTGTGTCGCATCATGAATTACGGTAAGTTCCTTTATGAAAAAGGAAAAGCGGCAAAAGAGCAGAAGAAAAAACAAAAAGTTGTTCAGGTAAAAGAAATTAAATTCCGTCCGGGTACAGATGAAGGCGACTATCAAGTAAAATTACGTAGTCTGACTCGTTTCTTAGAAGAGGGTGATAAAGCAAAAATCACCGTCCGTTTCCGTGGACGAGAAATGGCACACCAAGATATCGGTTTAGAAGTGTTAGAACGCGTCAAAAACGATTTAGCTGAAATTTCTGTGGTAGAGTCTGCACCGGGTAGATTGGAAGGCAGACAAGCCGTTATGGTCCTAGCGCCGAAAAAGAAATAGTTTTCTCGAAATGCAATCAATAGAAATAATGATTGCATTTTTTATTTGTGTCGCATATTGATAAGTAAAGATCAAAATTTTACACAAATTGAAAAAATGATTTGCTAAAGGCAGACGAATTCTATAGAATTCGTCTGTTTTTCGTTATGAAAAACCCAAAACGGAGCAGGCAAACTACGCAGCCTGAGCGTTTTAGAGAGAATAAGCTGAAATAGGGTTATTCAAAGTAAGAAATATTCAGTGCTTTACAAGTAATGTCCTCGGACATTCGCCTGAATATCGGTGTTTAACAAAAAACAATGCGGAGTTATTAAACAATGCCTAAAATTAAAACAGTACGTGGTGCTGCGAAGCGTTTCAAAAAAACAGCTTCTGGCGGTTTCAAGCGTAAACAATCTCACTTACGTCATATTTTGACTAAAAAGACAACTAAGCGTAAACGTCATTTACGTCATAAATCCATGGTTGCGAAAGCAGACCAAGTTTTAGTTGTAGCGTGCTTACCATACGCATAAGCTGCGTTTTAAGTACAGTCGTACGATTAGTTAAATTTTATTTCAAATTAAGACAATAGGAGATTAAATAATGGCTCGTGTAAAACGTGGTGTTATTGCAAGAGCACGCCATAAGAAAATTCTTAAGGCTGCTAAAGGTTATTACGGTGCTCGTTCACGTGTTTATCGTGTTGCGTTCCAAGCAGTAATTAAAGCTGGTCAATATGCTTATCGTGACCGTCGTCAACGTAAACGTCAATTCCGTCAATTATGGATTGCACGTATCAACGCTGCTGCGCGTCAAAACGGTTTATCATACAGCAAATTCATCAACGGCTTGAAAAAAGCGTCTGTTGAAATCGACCGTAAAATCCTTGCCGATATCGCGGTATTCGATAAAGTTGCTTTCACTGCATTAGTAGAAAAAGCAAAATCTGCACTTTAATTTAAAGTCAGAATTAAGATTAGGGCGCGCTATCGCGTCCTTTTTTATACCTGTTATTTCTCCAATAGCTACTAACTGGTTTTTTGGTGCTTATTTCCTTGCATTGTCTATTTCTACCTTTTCATCTTATCTCGCACTGATAGCTAAATCTTCAAATTATTATAGTTTGTGCAAAACGTATTTATAGAACAAAATAGATTAATAAATAAATTTATTATAATTATTTTTAATAAATATTAAGATATAGTCTTTTATTCTTAGTTGATTGTTTTACATTCAGCCTTTCTATTTCTTCTTCTATTATGAGATTAATTTAATACATTTCTTTATATCAAATTTTATATTTTTATATACAGTCAAATTAGTCGTTCTATATAAATAATATTCAAATTGAATTCATTTTGTTCTTTATTAGCTTTATATTTATTCTTTTAGATTTCAAAATAAATAAAACACTTGTCATATATATAGCGTTGCGATTAGAATCTGCCCCACATTTAGTTTTGTGATCAAATATCGTGATACTAGATGTTTTAAGAGATAAATAATCTGTTGTATAAGTAAAAAGTTTAAGGAGTACTTAATGAATTTATCTAAAATCGCTGCAGGGGTTGCAGTATCACTTTGTTTAGTGAGTAATGTGGTAATCGCAAAAACGTATAATCTTAGTATTGAAGAAAAAGCAGAAAAAAAATTTAAAGAATATTATAAGTTATCAGACTATGAGAAATGGGAAAAAAATCAAATTCATGAAAAGGATATAACAGAGGAACAAAAGAAAAACTTATGGAGAACCTGGGGATATCAATATAGTGCTCTTGGTCTTAAACAGTGGTTAGGTTCTGATGGTGATGATGATGGTGGTGCTTTGGATCTGGCACATTACTATTCTCTGAAAATTCTTAATGATGAAATAAATACTAATATGGAGACTATTAGTGATAATAGCAAAAATATTGATGTTAATAAAGAAAGTATTAACGCCAATAAAGAAAGTATTAACGCCAATAAAGAAAATATTAACGCTAATAAAGAAAATATTAACGCTAATAAAGAGTTAATTACAAAATATAAAAAAAATATTGAGAGTAATATGACCGATAATAGAAGACTTATCGTAGCAAATACCGCATCTATTACGGATAATCAAGCGCTTATTGAAAAAAATACAGCAAGAATTACTCTAAATCATGACGCTATTAAGAAACTCACTTCGGATTTAGCTAACCTTAAAACCTCATTAAAGCGTGGCCTTGCGACTCAGTCAGCCCTAAATGGTTTATTCCAACCTTATAACGTGGGTAAATTTAATATCACGGCAGCGCTTGGTGGATATCAATCTCAAACAGCGATTGCAGTTGGTACAGGCTATCGTTTTAACGAAAAAATTGCCGCGAAAGCGGGTATCGCGAAGAGCGTAAAAGGTGCTGCGTTATCTTATAACGTTGGCGTAAACTACGAGTTTTAATTGTAAAAAAGGAGTTTAACCAACAATATTAATATACCTCTAAACTATCCCAAATTTTATTCAAATAGCGCGCTACGTTTTCGTAGCGCGTCTTATATCAATATGTGGATTTCCCCACCCTATCTTTATCCCTACACGTTTTTACTTTGCTCGTATTTCCTATCCAAAACGAGAACGTCCCCTATTTAGTCTGCAGATATTATTGTCTGTAATAAAAGGTAGTGAGGTAAGTTAAAACGAGAATGCTATATTCGATTTAGTATATGAAAACGCCCCTTTTTTGAAAAAGAGGCGCTGAAATTGATTATTATCTCTTTTGGCTTAGCATTATTTTCACACTTATATGAAATATAAAAATAATCATATCCAATGCTTATTTCCAAATCTCCTCAAATTTGACTTTTGCTTTTAAGAATTTTGGTGTTGCCACTAAATTACAGTAGCTATTTTGTGGATTCTGTAATAAATAGCCTTGGTGATAATCTTCTGCTGGATAAAATGTTTCAGCCGGTCGCACTTCGGTAACAATTTTTTCGCTAAAGTGCGGTTGTAATTCGGCAATTTTTTTATTTGCTAGCTGTTTTTGTTCCTCATTCAAATAATAAATGCCTGTGCGGTATTGTGTGCCGATATCTTCGCCTTGGTGATTTAATTGGGTCGGATTATGAATAGAAAAGAAGATATCTAATAATTTTTCATAACTAATCACTGTCGCATCAAATTCGACTTTTACGGCTTCCGCATGCCCGGTTTCACCCGTGCAGACTTCTTGATAAGTGGGATGTTCAGTCGTCCCATTAATATAACCAGAGGTTGCCTTTTCAACGCCTTTAATTTGATTAAATACGGCCTCAACGCACCAAAAACAGCCGCCGGCAAAGATTGCTTGTTGTGTCATGTTCTTTCCTTTTTGTCTTTATTAGTTTGAGTTTAATGAATTTCTTTCACATGTATCATGTTTGCGTGATGAAAATCCTGTTGTCCATCGTCTTCATCAATCGGGCTTGTGGCAATAAATTCGTGCTTATCGAATGCAATATCCCCTTCAATATTTTCTAACACTTGACCTTGTTGCAAATCTTTAAAATTAAATAAATGGGTATCACACAAATGTGATGGCACAATATTTTGCATGGCGCTAAACATGGTTTCAATACGTCCGGGGTATTGGCGATCCCATTTTTGTAACATTTCCTTAACTACTTGACGCTGTAAGTTCGGTTGCGAGCCACACAAATTACATGGAATAATCGGGAAGTGTTTTGCCTGTGCATATTTTTCAATGTCTTTTTCTTTGCAATAGGCGAGGGGACGAATGACGATTTGTTTGCCGTCATCACTGATCAATTTTGGCGGCATACTTTTCAATTTACCCCCATAAAACATATTTAAGAATAAGGTTTCTAACATATCATCGCGGTGATGCCCCAAGGCAATTTTAGTCGCACCTAATTCTGTCGCAGTACGATATAAAATACCACGTCTTAAACGAGAACAAAATGAACAGGTGGTTTTCCCTTCAGGAATTTTTTCTTTAACAATGCCATAAGTATTTTCTTCTACAATTTTGTAATCCACACCGATACTTTGCAGATATTCCGGCAAAATATGTTCAGGGAAACCCGGTTGCTTTTGATCTAAATTCACCGCCACAATATCAAAATGGATCGGTGCATTGAGGCGTAAATTTAATAAAATATCCAATAGAGTATAGCTGTCCTTGCCACCTGAAAGGCACACCATCACTTTGTCACCGTCTTCGATCATATTAAAATCAGCGATGGCATTGCCGACATGACGGCGTAAGCGTTTTTGTAACTTATTGAAATTGTAAGTCTGTTTTTTATCTTGTTGGGTTGTTTCAGTCATCATAAATTTCGGTTTTGCTTAAAATCTGCGTATAGTAAGGGGTAATTGTAATTTTTTCCATTAGAAATTGTGCTTTTCATGAAGTGCGGTTAGTTTTTGTGAAATTGTTAGCTGAAAGATCCGATAAAGTTGGGTATAATCATGCCAATTTTTTGCTGATTTTATTTGCTGTGAGAGATGTTAATGCTGGAAACGTCACAAACCATTCCTGAGCTTGTTGCTTGGACGCGAGAGCGAGAGTTCGCCTTAAATTTATCCACCGAACGTTTAGCCTTTTTGTTGGCAATTGCAATTTATAATAATGAACGTTTAGACGGCGAAATGCTGGAAGCGGATTTAGTCGATATTTTTCGTCATATTTCTACCGCCTTTGAACAATCCAACGATACCGTTGCCACACGTGCTAATAACGCCATCAATGAATTAGTAAAACAACGTTTTTTGAACCGCTTTAGTAGTGAATTTACTGAGGGGCTTTCCATTTATCGTCTGACCCCACTAGGTGTGGGCATTTCAGATTATTATATTCGCCAACGGGAATTTTCAGCATTGCGTTTATCAGTACAATTATCGATTGTGGCAGATGAAATTCAGCGTGCCTCAGAAGCGGCTGAAGAAGGTGGGGATGAACATCATTGGCGTCGCAATGTGTTTGCCCCTTTAAAATATTCCGTGGCTGAGATCTTTGACAGCATAGATTTATCTCAACGCGTGATGGATGAAAACCAGCAAAGTATTAAAGAAGAGATTGCTGAACTCTTAACCAAAGATTGGCAGGCGGCCATTGCCAGTTGTGAACATTTATTAGATGAAACCTCTGGCAATTTACGTGAATTGCAAGATACCTTAAATGCGGCTGGCGATAAATTACAAGCGCAATTATTACGTATTCAAGATTGTGTGATCGGTCAGGAAAATCTCGCTTTTGTGGCGCAACTCATTACCGATTTACAAGCGAAATTAGACCGAATTATTAGCTGGGGACAACAAGCGATTGATTTATGGATTGGCTATGACCGTCATGTCCATAAGTTTATCCGTACCGCCATTGATATGGATAAAAATCGGGTGTTCTCACAACGTTTACGCCATTCTATTCATCAATACTTTGATCATCCTTGGTTTTTATGGACCGCACAGGCTGAGCGCTTAATTGATATGCGTGATGAAGAACTTGCCTTGCGTGAAGAAGATGCACTAGGGGAATTACCGGAGGCCTTGCAATATGAATCACTTGCTGATTTACATGAGCAAATTGTTGAGCATATGCAAACCCTATTAATCGCTTACCGTGAACGTAATGAACCGATTAATTTAAGTTTGGTGTTAAAAGAACAATTAGCCCATTATCCATTAGCGAAACATTTCGATGTTGCACGCATTATTGTGGATCAAGCCGTGCGTTTAGGTTTGGCAAATGATGATTTAAGCGGACTTTATCCAAATTGGGAAGCGATTAATGATCGGGGGGCAGAAGTCCAAGCCCATCAGATTGATGAATATAAATAATCCAGTAAGTGCGGTACGTTTTAGCCAAATTTTCAACTAGAGAATAACAAACAATGACAGATAATCTTCAAGACCTTATTTCAACCAAGCTCGCAGCAGCGATTGCCAATCCATTATTTCCAGCTGTGGATAGCCAATTGCGTTCAGGCAGACACATTAGCCTTGATCAGTTAGATAATCATGCATTTTTAATGGACTTCCAACATGAATTGGATAGTTTTTACCGTCGTTATAACGTGGAACTCATTCGTGCTCCCGAAGGTTTTTTCTATTTACGCCCGAAAGCGACGACCTTGATTGCCCGTTCTGTCTTGACAGAATTAGAAATGTTGGTTGGTAAAGTGCTTTGTTATCTCTATTTAAGTCCCGAACGTCTGGCACAACAGGGGATTTTCTCCACCCAAGAAGTCTATGATGAGCTATTAAATTTAGCGGATGAAGGTAAGCTATTGAAAGCCGTCAATCAGCGTTCTTCTGGTTCAGACTTAGATAAACAAAAACTCGCTGAGAAAGTACGTGCGGCCTTAACCCGTTTACGCCGTTTAGGCATGATTCATGCCGTAGGGGAACAAAACAGCGGTAAATTTACTATTGCCGAAGCGGTCTTTCGTTTTGGGGCGGAAGTGCGAGCGGGGGATGATCCGCGTGAAGCGCAATTACGTTTAATTCGTGATGGGGAAGCGGCAACGCCTGACTCCTTAGCCTTAGAAAAACAAGCCACACTGAATGATGTGGATGAGAATGATGAAATTGAAGATGAATTAGATGATGAGGAACTTGCATAATGTCTGAAGAATTAGCCCTTGAAAATCTTGAACTCGCTGAAACAACGGTTCCTCATGCTGTGTTTTCTCAGGCGAATAGTGCACCTCGTGGTAAATTTCGTTCCCTCACCTTAATTAACTGGAATGGTTTTTTTGCGCGTACTTTTGATTTAGATGAATTAGTGACGACACTTTCTGGTGGTAATGGTGCGGGGAAATCGACGACTATGGCTGGTTTTGTCACCGCCTTAATCCCTGATTTAACCTTGTTACATTTCCGTAATACGACAGAAGCGGGCGCCACTAGCGGTTCACGTGATAAAGGCTTGCATGGTAAATTGCGTCCAGGTGTGTGCTATGCCGCATTAGATACGATTAACTCGCGCAATCAACGTGTCATTGTAGGTGCAAGGCTACAACAAGTGGCGGGTCGTGATAAGAAAGTGGATATCAAAACTTTTTCTATTCAAGGGCTTAGCCTAACCGAAAATCCCACATCCATTTTTACGGATGTGGTCAATGAGCGCCAAGCACGTGTACTGACACTGAATGAATTAAAAGAGAAAATCGAGCAGTCGGGTGCACAGTTTAAACAATATCATTCGATTACCGATTATCATGCCATGATGTTTGATTTAGGTATCATTCCTAAACGCCTACGTTCGTCTTCTGATCGCAGTAAATTCTATAAATTGATCGAAGCCTCACTCTATGGTGGGATTTCAAGTGCGATTACGCGTTCTTTACGTGATTACTTATTGCCAGAAAACTTAGGTGTACGTAAGGCATTCCAAGATATGGAAAGTGCCTTGCGTGAAAACCGCATGACCTTAGAAGCCATTAAAGTCACTCAAGCTGATCGCGATTTATTCAAGCATTTGATTACCGAAACCTCCAACTATGTGGCATCGGATTATATGCGCCATGCGAATGAACGTCGCGGTAACATTGAAAGTGCGGTACGTTGCCGCCAAGATTGGTATCGTGCGCGCACAGAACAGTATTTGTCACAACAACGTTTAGTGGAGTTCAGTCGTGAGGCTGCCGAATTAGCTGAGAATGAAAAAGCGTTGGAAGTGGATCATCAAAGTGCGGTGGATTATTTGAACTTAGTGCTGAATGCATTACGTCATCAAGAAAAAATCGCCCGCTATCAAGATGATGTGGCTGAAATTACCGCGCGTTTAGAAGAACAGAAAATGGTGGTTGAAACGGCCTCCGAGCAACTTGAGGAAAGCCAGGTCCAAGTAGAACACGTTGAACAGGAAGTGGATCAAATTCGCGCCCAATTAGCCGACTATCAGCAAGCCTTAGATGCACAACAAACCCGTGCATTACAATATCAACAAGCGATTGCTGCACTTGAAAAAGCCAAAGCACTATGTGGTTTAGCCGATTTAAGCGTAAAAAATGTTGAAGCTTACCACAACGAATTTGCTGCACATGCTGAAAGCCTCACTGATCAGGTGCTTGAATTAGAACAAAAAATGTCAATTTCTGATGCGGCTAAGCTACAATTTGATAAGGCCTATCAGTTAGTCTGTAAAGTCGCGGGGGAGATCCCGCGCTCTGCCGCCTTTGAACAAGCGAAAGCCTTATTACGTGACTACCCGGCACAAAAAGTACAAGCACAACAAACGCCTCAGTTGCGTGCCAAACTTCATGAATTAGAACAGCGCTATGCACAACAACAAAGTGCGGTCCGTTTGCTGAAAGAATTTAATCAACGAGCAAATTTAAATTTAGACGATGCCGACTCACTCGAGGCATATCATGCCGAACAAGAAGCCTTGATTGACGATGTTAGTGCGGAATTATCCGAACAAGTGGAACAGCGTTCAACCTTGCGTCAGAAACGTGAGCAACTCAACGCACTTTATCAAGATAATGCGAAAAAAGCACCTGCTTGGTTAACTGCACAAGCGGCGTTAGAACGCTTACAAGATCAAAGTGGTGAGCAGTTTGCAGACAGTCAAGATGTCATGCAATTTATGCAAGCACAATTGGTGAAAGAACGTGAACTGACGATTGAGCGTGATCAGCTTGAACAACAACGTCAACAATTAGAAACCCAAATTTCCCGCTTAAGCCAACCCGATGGGTCGGAAGATGCGCGTTTGAATATGCTGGCAGAACGTTTTGGTGGGGTGCTGCTTTCTGAACTGTACGATGATGTCCCGATTGAGGATGCGCCTTATTTCTCTGCTTTATATGGGCCTACGCGTCATGCCATTGTGGTGCGTGATCTAGAAGCTGTGAAAGGACAGTTGGCCCAGCTTGAAGATTGTCCTGATGATTTGTATTTAATCGAAGGTGATCCAAGCGCCTTTGATGATAGTGTCCTTTCCGCCCAAGAATTGGCGCACGGTGTGGTCGTACAAGTGTCTGATCGGGAGTTGCGTTATTCTAAATTCCCAGAAATCCCTTTGTTTGGGCGTGCTGCGCGTGAAAAACATTTGGAAGCCTTACAATTACAACGGGATGAGGTGACAGAACAGCATGCACAACGTGCGTTTGATGTGCAAAAATGTCAACGCTTACACGAGCATTTTAGCCAATTTGTGGGTTTACATTTAGCGCTTGCGTTCCAACCGAATCCTGAAGAAGTGATGGCGGAAATCCAGCAGCAACGCAATGAGATTGAACGCGAATTAAATCACTTCGTGACGACAGAACAACAATTACGTCTTCAGTTAGACAATGCAAAAGAAAAAATGCAATTGTTGAATAAGTTGATGCCACAATTAAATCTGATTGCGGATGAGAGTTTGATTGATCGTGTGGAAGCATGCCGTGAGCAGTTAGATATCGCGGAGCAAGATGAATTATTTATTCGTCAGTATGGCGCGACGTTGTCACAATTAGAACCTATTGCAAACACATTACAAAGTGACCCAGAACATTATGAGCGCTTAAAAGCCGATTATGAACAAGCGATTTCACAGCAAAAACAAGTCCAACAACGCTTATTTGCATTAGCGGATGTATTACAACGTAAAGCACATTTTGCTTATGAAGATCGTGTTCAAACAGAAAACACCGATTTAAATGAACAATTACGTGCTAAGTTAGACAGTTTGCAACAACAACGTGAAGTGCAAAAAGTGCAGTTACAACAAAAGCAGCAGCAATTTACCAATTACAATCGGGTGTATATTGAGCTACAAACCTCGTTCAATAACAAAATGCAAATGCTACAAGAATTATTGCAAGAAGTGGGCGAGTTAGGCGTGCGTGCTGATCAAGGGGCAGAAGAACGCGCGAGACAACGTCGTGATGAATTACACCAATTATTATCGGCAACACGCCAACGTCGTCACCATGTAGAAAAACAATTAACCTTAATTGAAAGTGAAGCCCAAAGCTTAAATGCGCGTATTCGTAAAGCAGAACGCGATTACAAAACACAGCGTGAATTGGTGGTTGCCGCGAAAGTGAGTTGGTGTGTGGTGATGCGTTTATCGCGAGGTAGTGATGTGGAAAAACGCTTAAATCGCCGCGAGTTTGCCTATTTATCTGCTGATGAGTTGCGTTCTATGTCGGATAAGGCACTTGGTGCATTGCGTACTGCGGTCGCAGATAATGAATATTTACGCGATAGTTTACGCTTGTCTGAAGATAATCGTAAGCCAGAAAATAAAGTGCGCTTCTTTATTGCTGTCTATCAACATTTACGCGAACGTATTCGTCAGGACATCATTAAAACTGATGATCCAATCGATGCGATTGAGCAAATGGAAATTGAGCTTTCCCGCTTAACAGATGAACTGACTCGCCGTGAACAGAAACTGGCAATCAGTTCTGAAAGTGTGGCAAATATCATGCGTAAAACTATTCAGCGTGAACAAAACCGTATTCGTATGCTGAACCAAGGCTTACAAAATATTGCCTTTGGTCAAGTCAAGTCGGTTCGCCTCGTGGTCAATATTCGTGATACCCATGCGATGTTACTGGATGCCTTATCAGGGACACAAGAGGAATATCAAGATTTATTCACCGATAACCGCATGACGTTTTCGGAAGCGATTGCCAAGTTGTATCAGCGTTTGAACCCACATATTGATATGGGGCAACGTACCGCGCAAACTATCGGTGAAGAGTTACTGGATTATCGTAATTATCTTGATCTTGAAGTGGAAGTGTATCGTGGTGCGGACGGTTGGTTGCGTGCAGAAAGTGGCGCATTATCAACAGGTGAAGCGATTGGTACGGGGATGTCGATTCTGTTAATGGTAGTACAAAGCTGGGAAGAAGAATCACGTCGTATCCGTGGTAAAGATATTGTCCCATGCCGTTTATTATTCTTAGACGAAGCCGCACGTTTGGATGCAAAATCCATTTCCACCTTGTTTGAGTTGTGCGAGCGTTTGGATATGCAATTATTAATCGCCGCGCCTGAAAACATCAGCCCAGAAAAAGGCACAACCTATAAATTGGTGCGCAAAATCGCTGGCAACCAAGAACATGTACATGTGGTTGGCTTACGTGGTTTTGGTGCAACAGTGTAGTCGTTAAATAAAAGAAAGACAAAGTGCGGTCGATTTTAGTAAAAATTTGACCGCACTTTTTTATCTCGTCATCGCGGAATATTATTTTTGAGTGAATACCGCGCGGGCTAATTTTTAGCGGAAATAAAAAGGGTGTTATAATTCACCTTTCAATTTTTTAAGGAAAAATGTATGCATCATCTTATCATTGCCGTCCTTTGTAGTGTGGCGGTTTCGGTGTTACTTAAAGTGGCACGTCAGAAAAATATTGTGATTCAACAAGCCATTGCCTTCAACTATATTGTGGCACTGGGTTTAAGTTATTTTTTATTAAAGCCAGATTTCAAAGGGCTGGGTTTTACGGAGTTTGTGGTGCAAAGTGACAATGCACCGGTGTTCTTTGCCTTAGGGATTTTATTGCCGACAGTTTTTATTGTGATGTCTAAGGCGGTTGAGTTTGCTGGGATTGTACGCTCTGATGCCGCACAACGTTTATCCTTATTTTTACCTATTGTGGCCGCTTTTGTGATTTTTGGTGAGCAACTCAGTTCATCTCGCTTAATTGGGATTATTTTGGCCTTTATGGCATTATTTTGCTTATTAAACAAACCCACTGATACAGAAAGTAATTTAAAAGGAATTGTCAGTTTAATCCTCGTTTGGTTTGGCTACGGCATTATTGATATTTTATTTAAACAAGTGGCGAAAAGCGGTGGTGCATTCCCCGCCACGTTATTTATTTCCTTTGTTTTAGCTGCCTGCGTGATGTTTGGTTACTTGTTACTCAAACGTGAAGTTTGGACCGTGCCAAGTTTTATTGGCGGAATAATTTTAGGTGGTCTAAACTTTATGAATATTTTGTTCTATATTAAAGCACACCAAAGTTTCAGTGAGAATCCTACACTGGTTTTTGCTGGTATGAATATAGGGGTCATCTGTTTAGGTACCATTACAGGCGCATTGGTGTTTAAAGAGAAACTCAGTAAAATCAATGGGGTGGGGATTGTGATTGGAATTAGTGCTATTTTTTGTCTGTTCTATTTAGATAAGCTCCTTTAAAACGCCTTTGCTATGATAACAACCGCACAAAAGTGCGGTTTGTTTTTTCTGAATTTTATTGATTATGCTAGAATAGCGTTTATTTTTATCGAGCTCGATTATGTCCACATCACCAGATTTTAGTTTTTTCATTTACGATTACGAAAGCTTTGGCGTTGATCCTGCATCTGACCGTCCCGCCCAATTTGCTGGTATTCGCACCGACATCAATTTCAATATTATTAGTGACCCTGTCATGTTTTATTGTAAACAAACCAATGATTATTTACCTGCGCCTGAAGCAGTATTGGTGACGGGTATTACACCACAAGAATGTAACGAAAAGGGGATTGCTGAACCTGAATTTGCGGAACGCATTTTACAAGAGTTTAGTCAGCCAAATACCTGTGTGATGGGCTTTAATAACATTCGTTATGATGATGAAATGACGCGTTATACATTTTATCGTAATTTTATTGACCCCTATGAATACAGTTGGAAAAATGGCAATTCGCGTTGGGATTTATTAGACCTAGTACGCGCTTGTTATGCTTTGCGTCCAGAAGGGATTAATTGGGCATTTGATGAAGACGGCATGCCGTCATTTCGTTTAGAAAAATTAACCAAAGCTAACGGGATTGAGCACAGCAATGCCCACGATGCGATGGCGGATGTGTATGCCACTATTGCTATGGCTAAATTGATTAAAGAAAAGCAACCTAAATTATTTCAATATTTCTTTGATAATCGTGGTAAGAAAGAGATAGAGAAACTGATCGATACCGCTAATTTAACCCCTTTAGTACACGTTTCCGGTATGTTAGGTAATTATCGCGGCAATACTACCTGGATTGTGCCTTTAGCCTGGCATCCAACTAATCAAAATGCAGTCATTTGTTGTGATTTGGCTGCGGATATCGCGGATTTAGTGAGTAAAGATGCTGACGAATTACGTCAAAACCTTTATACCCCTAAAGCTGAATTAATCGAAAAGGGGCGCTTACCTGTACCATTAAAATTGGTGCATATTAATAAGTGTCCAATTCTTGCACCTGCTAAAACGTTATTGCCAGAAAATGCGGAAAGACTAGGCATTGATCGTGAATTTTGTTTAAACAACTTACAACACCTCAAAAATGCCCCACTTATTCGTGACAAGGTCACTGAGATTTTCAATGAAAAACGCAATGTTGAACCAGGCATCAATGTAGAAACAGAATTGTATCATGGCTTCTTTGATTACAGTGATAAAAACAATATGGCGATTTTACGTAGCTTACCCGCAGAGAAGCTAGCTGAGCATGGATTGTCTTTTAAAGATGCGCGTATCCCTAAATTATTATTCCATTATCGAGCAAGACATTATTTCCATACCTTAACCAGAGCAGAGCAAATTAAATGGCAGAAGTATCGCCATAAGAAATTAGCACAAGATGCACTGCAATTTGAACAAAGTTTGCAACATTTGGTGCAAGAATATCATGAAAATGAAGATAATTTAGCCTTATTACAGAAAGTGTATGAATATGGGGTAAAAATATTAGCTTAAATAGGCTAACGACATTTCATTTTGGTTTAGTTTGCTAGGCAAATTCTCTCAGATTTTACGTAGCGCGATCAATTAAAAATAAAGTCATGGAGAAAAACCATCCATGACTTTTTTATTTTCTTTTAAAAGCGTCTTTTTATTTTTTCTTTAAATTTTACTGACAATTGCATTATTGCGGTTTATAACCTAAATACTTTTTATGTGACATCCTCGAAAAATCCCTTATTTTATCTTGTTTAAATGGTAAAAGTGACTTGTGCATAAGTCTGTGATTTATTTATATCGTAGCGCTTGCTAACTTTGTCACTAATTTCGCATAATGTATATTATGTTAAATTAAATATAAAAGTGACAATTACATTGGGCGTGACATGTTCACTTGTTCAATGCTGTCACTATTCTATTATTTTTGTTTGGGGCTTTCTTTTAAGAGATATATTTCATATTCGAGAGAATTTTTCTACTTCTTTTAAAAGCAGATGATGTCTATTCTAATCTTAGAATAATTTTCTTATTTTTCAGTTTGGTAATTAATCAAAATAACAATGACCAAGTTTATTTGATAACGCCACGTGAAATCTGAGCATGTTAATCTGCATAACTACCGAGAAAATAAAATTGGATGTCATGTAAAACATGATACTTTTATCAGCATTATGAATAATATGCTACAAATTAATCGCATGAATCTCTTCTTCTCCCAGTTAAAACAAGGGTTCTCACCCAATTAAGGTGTATCATCATTACTATGTAATTAAAGAGAACAATTAACAAAAATTTGACATTTTAGGTTAAAAAATAATAAGATGAAGTGGTCTAGCCAGAATCCTCTCGTTAGACTTACCAAATTTAGCAGGAGAATTTACAAAGATGAGTAAAGAATTCGATAAAAAACGTGATGAATTATTAAGTGAAATTCGCGATATTTTGGATAATGCTGAAGAGCTTTTTGATGAAAAATCAAAAGCAGGCGTAGACGAACTTAAAAAATTGAAATCTAATCTTGATTCACGCGTTTCTAAATTACAGAAACAATTTGGTTCGTTAAAAGATGATGCCGTTGCCGGTACAAAAGAAGTGATTAAACAAACAGATGAATTAGTACAAGATAATCCATACAAAGCAATTGGGGTTGCGGGTGTGATTGGATTATTATTAGGTGTTTTAATCTCTAAGAGATAATGCTTCATAATGGTAGAAGGCTACACTTGTAGCCTTTTATTATAATTAGGAAAATAAATGCAAATTTTACAGAAAATCAAGAATATCAGCCTCACCTCTCTTGAGCTTATTCATGTGCGTTTGGACATGGCAAGAATTGAGTTGGTCAAACAAAAGAACTTTTTGATCACTTTATTAAGTGTATTATTCGTGATTTTTATTCTTTTGTTAGTGTCTTTTATTAGTTTATTATTTGGATTAAATGCATTGCTTGAGCCTGAAATCAAACATATTGTCTTTTTTTCCATTAGTGCAGGTGCATTTCTTCTTATTCTGATTCTATTGCTACTGATGCGAAATACGTTAAATAAACAACGCCATTTTATGGTCGACACCTTAACCGAAGTAAAGCACGATATTCAAGCAATAAAAGGTGCACTTGGTTCCCCTTCAGCTAAAGATCATCAAGAATAAGGTGCATGTTATGAAAACAGAATTAGAGCAAGAAAAAGAATTGTTAATGATGAAAGGCGATGCTTTGCGCATGAAACTTTATGCGCAATCCGATCGCAAACAAAGTAAACAAACAAGTGCGAGCCCCACTTTTGTGGATTCAATTTCTACCGTAGTCTCTTCATTGAATCAGCCTATGGTACGTTCCTTAGCAGTTTCATTACTCAGTAAAAAATTATTGAGTTCCAAATTTTTGGCTTACTCTGCCTTAGGCGCCGCGGCACTTTATTTATTAAACCGCAACAATCCGAGCGAATAATGTAAAAAAGGCTAGAAATGATTCTAGCCTTCTCTGTCTTTATACATGGGTATTTATTTTTTCCGCTCTACCCACTGATTACCAAGATAATCCACAATCCATTTCGTTGCCTTGCCATTCTTTTCTGAAGTCACATACTGGCGCTTTTCTTTACGGCTAAAGCGGATAATTGCCGCATTCCCTTCAGGATCTTGCTGTGGCGCATCGGCTAAATAACGTAATTTTTCGGGTAAACGATCACGATATAATGCTAATTCCGCGACTTTTGGTGCACGGGTTTCACGCGATTTTGGGAAATTATGGGCCGACATAAATACGCCACTTGCACCATCACGTAATACAAAGTAAGCATCGGATTTTTCACATTTCAGTTCTGGAAAATGCGTTGGATCTTCTTTTGGTGGGGCAACTTCCCCACTTTTTAGAATCTTGCGGGTATTATCACAGTTAGTGCAGCCCATGTATTTGCCAAAACGACCGAGTTTTAAATGCATATCAGCACCACATTTATCACATTCGACAACCGGTCCATCATAGCCTTTAATTTTAAAACTCCCTTGTTCTAACAGATAACCATCACAATTTGGGTTATTCCCACAGATATGAATTTTACGTTCAGGATCAATCAGGTAGCTATCCATTGCGGTGCCACATTTTGGACAACGTTTACGCTCCATTAAGGCTTTTGTTTCAGATGTTTCATCTAATACGTTAAGCAACTCCGCTTCTGGTATTAAATTCATGGTGGTTTTACACCGCTCTTTGGGTGGTAAAGCGTAGCCACTGCAACCTAAAAAGACCCCAGTACTTGCGGTTCGAATGGCCATCTTGCGATTACAGGTTGGACAATTAATATCCGTCGGCACTAGACTATTTGGTTTCATACCGCCGTCTAATTCATCCAGTTCTGCTTGGCTTAACTGCTGAGAGAAGTCTTTAAAAAATTGATTCAATTCGCTTTTCCAATCTTTTTCACCTTTTGCAATTTGGTCTAACACATTTTCCATATTGGCAGTGAAATCATAATTCATCAATTCTGTAAAGGATTGATTTAAGCGATCGGTGACAATTTCACCCATTTTTTCGGCATAAAAACGGCGATTTTCCACTCGCACATAACCGCGTTCTTGAATGGTAGAAATAATAGCCGCATAAGTAGAAGGGCGACCAATTCCCCGTTTTTCGAGCTCTTTTACTAATGCTGCTTCGCTAAAACGTGCCGGGGGTTTAGTAAATAACTGTTCCGGTAAGACTTGATCTAGATGTAATTTTTCATTTAACTGGACATTCGGTAAGACTTGGTCTTCTGCATTTTTACTCATTGGAGGTAACACTTTCGTCCAACCATCAAAACGTAAAATACGACCTTTAGCTTTTAATTCATACTCACCTGCTCGTACCGTCACTGTGGTACTATCGTATTGTGCTGCCGGCATTTGACAAGCGACAAACTGACGCCAAATCAACTCATATAAACGCACCGCATCTTTTTCCATCCCCGTTAACTGAGTGGCCAATGTGTTGACATCAGATGGACGAATCGCTTCATGTGCTTCTTGAGCATTGTCTTTACTTGAATAAATATGTGGTTTGTTTGGCAAATAGGTATCGCCATAATGGGATTGAATATAGCCACGTACCATATTTAGTGCATCTTGACTCAGATTCGTTGAGTCAGTACGCATGTATGTAATATAGCCTGCTTCATATAAACGCTGTGCGAGCATCATGGTTTTCTTCACACCAAAACCGAGACGCGTGCTTGCAGTTTGTTGTAAGGTTGAGGTAATAAACGGGGCTTTGGCACGGGAACTTGTTGGTTTGGTTTCTAAATCAGAAACCACATACTCTGCTTGTTGTAGAAACTCCACCGCACTGTGTGCTTGTGTGGCATTTTTCGGCTCAAACTTTTTCCCTTTAAACTGGGTTAGGGCTAAACGTAGCACTTCTTTTTCTTGGGTTTGTGTTAACACATCAATTTCCCAATATTCTTCTGGCTTGAATGCTTTTATTTCACGCTCACGTTCTACTAATAATTTAACCGCAACAGATTGGACACGCCCTGCGGATAAGCCTCGTGCGACTTTTTTCCACAATAACGGCGACACCATAAAACCGACGACACGATCTAAAAAACGACGAGTTTGTTGTGCATTGACACGATCTAAATTCAGTTGTTCTGGTTTTTCAAAAGCGTGTTGAATTGCATTTTTGGTGATTTCGTTAAACACTACACGACTAAAACGGGCATCATCTCCCCCAATCACTTCACGTAAATGCCAAGCAATAGCTTCCCCTTCTCTATCCAAGTCGGTTGCAAGATAAATATGATCGGCTTTTTTCGCTAAGGCTTTTAACTCAGCAACCACTTTTTCTTTACCAGGTAGAATTTGATAGTTCGCTTTCCATTGATGATAAGGGTCAATCCCCATACGTTTGACTAACGCATTTCTATCTTTTTCTTGTTTAATCGCGATTTTTTCTTCTGCACTTAATCCTTTTGTGGAAATTGCCTTTGCTTTCTCACCATTACTTGAGCCTACCGTTGGGAGATCACGGATATGCCCCACACTAGATTTAACAACATAATTACTGCCTAGATATTTATTAATGGTTTTTGCCTTTGCTGGCGACTCCACAATAACCAAGGATTTACTCATTCTCTTACCCAGTTTCACTTAGATTTCTATAAAATAGTCGCTATATTGCTAACTATCTGCTTGTAGGTCAACTCTTTTTTTCAAAAATGGCATATAAACGACTAAAGCCAACGCACTTGTTAGATGAAGATAGATGGTAAACGATGTTCAAGCCGTATCTCAGTCAAGTGACAGTTTTGTCCAAACGGGGAGACTATCGTCAGGTAAAAATAACGATTTACCGAGTTCGACCCACGCACAAGGAAAGTGAAAATCCGACCCGACAGAGCTCAGCAAACCAAAATGCTTTGCCCACTGAGCAAGCAACAAGCGTTGCTCAGGTGTTTGTCCACAACTAGCCACTTCAATGGCATCGCCCCCCCATTGGGTAAAATCAGCAATTAACTTTTTCACCCACTTATTGGTTAAGGTATAACGTAAAGGATGTGCAAGAACTGCGAGCCCACCTGCTTGATGAATAACCTCAATCGCGGTGGGAATATCACACCATTGGGCTTTCACATAACAAGATTTCCCTTGTGAGAGATACTTTTTAAATGCTTGATTTTCGTTGGCAACTTTACCCATATTCACGAGTAAACGTGCATAATGCGCTCTTGTGACTTCGCCTGAAGCTAACATTTTTGCTTGCTTAAATGCCTCTGTCACGCCAACTTTTGCTAATTTTTCGCCAATCTCAACTGCACGTTGATAGCGTAATTCGGCTTGATGAGTTAAAAGTGCGGTCATTGTTGCTGAGGTTTCATTAAATCCTAACCCCACAATGTGAATCGCACGATTTTCCCAGGTAGTTGAGATTTCGACTCCACTGATCAACGTTAAATCCGTTTGTTGCGCGGCTAAACGCGCTTCGGTAATCCCCGCAGTGGTATCATGATCTGTTAACGCAAGCACATTCACGCCCTTTTCGATGGCTCGTGCCACGACCTCTGTTGGTGATAATACGCCATCTGAAGCGGTACTATGGCAATGCAGATCATAAATTGTTGTCATCTATTGTCCTAATATGAAAAGAAAAAGCATAAAGCATTGGGGCAGATATTCCGATCCGCCCCAAATTTCATCACGCTATTTAATTTGTTTCACTAATTGTTTGATTAAATGTGGACCATGATAAATTAAGCCAGAATAAAGTTGTAATAATTCTGCACCCGCGTTGATTTTTTCTTGTCCACTGGCCACGCTATCAATCCCACCACTGCCAATAATGGGCACCTGGTCTTTCAATTCTTGATACAGCCTAGTAATAATTTCAGTACTTTTTTGTTGTAGTGGCTTACCACTTAATCCACCTTGCTGCTCCGCATTTTTTAAACCACTGACTGTTTCACGTGAAATAGTCGTATTGGTGGCAATAACAGCATCCATTTTGTGACGTTGTAATGTATCTGCTATTTGAACCAGCTCCGCCTCCGTTAAATCAGGGGCAATTTTAACCGCAATCGGTACATATTTCTTATACTGCTCAGTCAGTTCTTGTTGGCGTGCTTTCAGTCCCTGTAATAAATCATCTAATGCCTCACCATACTGTAATTGACGTAAACCCGGTGAGTTAGGAGATGAAATATTAATCGTAATGTAATCCGCGTAACGATAGGCTTTATCTAAACAAACAAGATAATCCGCTTTACCATTTTCGACTGGTGTAAAAGTATTTTTACCAATATTAATCCCTAAAATACCGTCATATTTGGCTTGTTTCACATTTTCAATCAAATAATCAATACCGTAATTATTAAACCCATTGCGGTTGATAATGCCTTCTACCTCAGGTAACCGAAATTGACGTGGTTTAGGATTGCCGTCTTGTGCCAAGGGAGTCACTGTACCTACCTCAATAAAACCAAATCCCATTGCAGCAAAACCATCAATCGCATCACCATTTTTATCTGCCCCAGCGGCTAAACCAATCGGGTTTTTGAAATGTAATCCCATAACGGTCTTAGATGTGCCGGCTGGACAGGCGAACAAGGTTTTTAACAAGGGATTGAGTGGAGAACGCCCCAAGGTTTTTAATGTATTGATGGTGAGATCATGGGCTTGTTCAGCATCAAGGGAAAAAAGGGCTTTGCGGATTAATGCATACATACTCGTTTATCTCTCTGGATAGTTTAACTGTGATCGGGCGGATTATACGCTTTTCAGTCTAAAATGTAATGAAAAAATTGAAACTGACTTGTGCTTGTTGGACACAATAAAACGCGTTTAGGCGACTTTCTCATATTATAAACATAAAAAAGTGCGATCAATTGTTAGATTTTTTGACCGCACTTTTGATTATTTATTGTAATGCTTTCTCGATTTTTTCATATAAATCACGTGAAATGTTTTCCACTTCACTTAAACGCTCTAAACCTCGTTTCATTAAGGTTTGACGTTGTCCATCATAACGCGAGAAACGTATTAATGGCTCAATTAAACGTGAGGCCACTTGCGGATTGCTTTCATTTAAACGAATGAGAATATCGGTTAAGAAACGATAACCTGAACCATCAATCGCATGGAAGGCTTTCAAGTTATATTGTGCGAAACTGCCGATCAAGGCTCTTAGGCGGTTTGGATTATTAAAGTTGAAACTTGGATGATCCATTAATTTCATCACATTTAATAAGACATCCTCGTCTGGACGCGTCGCTTGCAATGCAAACCATTTATCCATGACTAAACCATCATGTTGCCACTTGCTTTCAAAATCTGCTAATAAGGCATCACGACAAGGCAGTTGTGCTTTAGTCGCCGCGCTTAAAGCTGCCAAAGTATCCGTCATATTATTGGCATAGCTATAATGCTTATGCACCAAGTTATTACCAACCGTAGTATAAGCTAAATAGCTGACACAAAGATTGCGCAAGGCACGTAAAGCAATATCGTCCGCGGTGACACGGTATACTTCTAAACGGATCTCGTTATACACTTTTAATAGTGTTTGTTTCAGGCTTTCTGCAATAGTACGCAGCATAAAATCACGTACAGCACTAATTCCTTCTGGGTCAATGGTTTTGAACAGCTCGGCAAATTCGGTGACTTTAGGTAACGTTAAAATGAGCGTAGCCAATTCAGGATCTTGCTGATAACCCTCTAAAATTTGGTATAACTCCGCCAACACGTCAGCAGAAAACTCTAAGCTTTTTCCTTGCTGATAGCGAGTTAAGTTTCGGCGTAATTCTGCCGCATAAAGCATTTGTGCCACATCCCAACGTACAAATTGATTTTCGGCATGACGCAATAAAGTAATCAGTTGCGTGGTACGGTATTCATAATACAATTTTACGGGTGCCGAAAAATCGCATAACAAGGCTGGAACAGGTGGCGTTTTTATACCAGTAAAGTGGAAACTTTGCTCGGCTTGTTTCACATCGAGGACGGGGTTAATCACTTGACCGTTGTTTTCTAAAGCTTGTACTTGACCTGTTTTATCATATAACGCGATTTTTAATGGAATATGCAAATTCACTTTTTCCATTTGATCTGCGGTCGGTGGGGTGCGTTGTGCTACATGTAAAGTATATACCTCTGTGTCGGGATCATAACTATCACTCACGCTTAACTCCGGGGTGCCCGATTGGCTGTACCAATGACGGAATTGGGTTAAATCAATCCCTGATGCACGTTCCATTGCTGAGACAAAATCTTCACAAGTTGCCGCTTTACCGTCTTGTTCTGTTACATAAAGTTGCATTCCTTTTTGAAATAAGCTTTCGCCTAATAAGGTATGCATCATCCGGATCACTTCTGCCCCTTTTTCGTAAACGGTCATGGTATAGAAGTTATTCATCTCAATCACTTTATCAGGACGAATAGGGTGAGACATTGGACTCGCATCTTCAGCAAATTGTGCGGTACGCAATAAACGTACATCTTCAATCCGTTTGCCTGAACGTGACCAAAGGTCTGATGTGAATTCTTGATCACGAAACACCGTTAACCCTTCTTTTAAACTGAGTTGGAACCAGTCACGACAGGTGATACGGTTCCCCGTCCAGTTATGGAAATATTCATGTGCAATGACACTTTCTACGGCAATGTAATCCTCATCTGTGGCGGTTTGCGGATTGGCAAGCACAAATTTTGAGTTAAACACGTTTAACCCTTTGTTTTCCATCGCCCCCATGTTGAAGAAATCCACTGCCACAATCATATAAATATCTAAATCATATTCAAAACCAAAGCGATCTTCGTCCCATTTCATCGAACGTTTTAAACTTTGCATTGCCCAATCCGCACGGTCTAAATTGCCACGGTCAACAAAGAGTGCCAGAGCCACTTCTCGCCCACTTTTTGTGATAAACGTATCTTGAAGCACATCAAAATCCCCTGCGACTAAGGCAAACAGATAGCTTGGCTTCGGAAAGGGATCATGCCACTCTACCCAATGGCGACCGTCAGGTAAATCGCCACTGTCAATACGGTTACCATTCGATAATAAATAAGGATATTTACTTTTATCCGCCGTAATTCTCGTCGTATAGCGTGCTAATACATCAGGGCGATCTAACATATAGGTGATTTGGCGAAAACCTTCAGCCTCACATTGTGTACACATTCCCTCACCTGATTGATATAACCCTTGTAACGATGTGTTTTTTTCTGGGCTTAAAATACTAACAACTTGTAAACTAAATTGTGCAGCATCAATCGTGCTTAAATTTAAGGTTAAACTCTCGCCATCTTGCTCAAAGTGTTTAAAATCACGACCATTTAATTTGAGTGACGAAAATTGGAAACTATGCCCATCTAAGCGTAGCTTTTGTGCCTGAGGATTTAAGCGACGAAATTGACTGGTTGCCGTGACAATTGTTTTTTTCGGATCAAGTTGAAAATCAAGGGAAATGTCTGTGACAGTAAAATCAGGTGTGCGATAATCTTTTCTGTATTTGGCTTTGGCGTGCATAAAACAACCTATTGTTATTATTAGGACTAAAAAATGTAGTTAGGATATGATTTTCTTCACAAACTTGCAATCGTCTTTTCGTTTAGAAAAAGCCAAGCAATCGTTTGCTTATTGACTATTGTATGCTATTCTAGCCACGCTTTTATTTTTGAATAACATGAAGGAATGACATGTCAAATTGCACACCTCAAATTGCAATTGTGATGGGCTCAAAAAGTGACTGGGCAACCATGCAAGAAGCAACTCATATTCTTGATGAATTACAAATTCCTTACCACGTTGAAGTGGTATCTGCACATCGCACACCAGATAAATTATTCACTTTTGCTGAAACAGCACAGACTAAAGGTTACAAAGTGATTATCGCCGGTGCGGGCGGTGCCGCGCATTTACCTGGTATGATCGCCGCCAAAACCTTAGTGCCTGTACTCGGTGTCCCCGTCAAAAGCTCGATGCTAAGTGGCGTTGATAGTCTTTATTCAATTGTTCAAATGCCCAAAGGCATTCCTGTCGGCACTCTCGCCATTGGGCCGGCGGGTGCCGCAAATGCGGGATTATTAGCCGCGCAAATCTTAGCGGCATTTGATACAACCCTACTGACACGATTAACGACATTCAGAGAAAAACAAACAAATAGCGTATTAGAGAATCCTGATCCACGGATTCCATAAGTATTTTAGGGCGGACACATGTTCGCCCTGTCTCTTTTAATCTCTTAATATAATGGTTTAACTATGCAAAAAAGTGCTTTATATCCAACTGTTTATGTACTTGGCAATGGACAGTTAGGACGTATGTTACGTTATGCGGGCGCCCCGTTAGATATTGATGTCCAACCCCTTGCTTTTAATGCCCCACTTGTTGATTTAGCGTCAGATAGTCTTATTACAGCAGAAATTGAACGTTGGGAAAAAACACCCTTAACCGAGATGCTGGGCAATCATGCTAATTTTGTTAATCAAAATGTGTTTGCCAAATTAGCTGATCGGTTATCACAAAAAACCTTGCTTGATGAACTGCAGTTACCGACTTCCCCCTGGTGTTTACTCAAAGACAACAAAAGCTGGTCAACAGTATTTGGTCACATTGGCGAGA
The DNA here is from genome assembly GCA_030783905.1 of Bisgaard Taxon 45. Taxonomy (GTDB): domain Bacteria; phylum Pseudomonadota; class Gammaproteobacteria; order Enterobacterales; family Pasteurellaceae; genus Pasteurella. Next base: position 381,452 of record JAQAHH010000009.1, read on the forward strand.
AAGTAGTCGTGAAACGTCGTATGGGGGGCTATGATGGTCGAGGTCAGTGGATTATTCAACCACAAAATACGGATGTTATTACCGATGACTTATACGGTGAAACCATTGCCGAAAAATTTATTCCCTTTGATTATGAAATTTCTCTCGTAGGGGCGCGGTTTAAGCATGGTGAAACACGCTTTTATCCCGTCACGCATAACTTACAGCAAAATGGTATTCTGCGTTATAGTGTGGTCGATACGCACTTCCCGCAACAAACACAGCAACAAGCCAATGCGGAAGCGATGCTTGGTAAAATTATGCATCACTTAAATTATGTTGGGGTGATGGCGATGGAATGTTTTGTCGTTGGTGATCAGCTCTTAATTAATGAGTTAGCACCTCGTGTCCATAATAGTGGCCATTGGACCCAATTAGGTTGCGCAATTAGCCAATTTGAATTGCATTTAAGAGCCTTACTGGATTTACCGACCCCAGCATTGCAAACTTTTGCGCCGAGTGTGATGGTCAATTTGATTGGCACGGAACACAATGTGGCTTGGTTAAATATCCCTTTCAGTCAATTACATTGGTATGGGAAAGAAGTCCGTCCGGGGCGTAAAGTAGGACACATTAATCTTACACATCCAGATAAAAAGATATTAATCGCTAATTTAGAGAGACTACGCCAACGATTACCAGAGGATTATCAATCTGGTCTAAATTGGGCCGTAGAAAAACTAAAATAATTTAATTTATCAACCAATTTTTAAGATATTATCTAAAAAATAAGATTAATTGTTAAATTTATTTAAGGTGAGCTTGATAATCTTTGTTTCGTGCAGTATAACTAGCTCACCGATAACTAAACACAACATTAAGGATGTCATTATGTTTGAAAATATTACTGCGGCGCCAGCTGATCCGATTTTAGGTTTAGGGGAATCATTCAAAGCTGAGACGCGTGATAATAAAATCAATCTTGGCATTGGTGTGTATAAAGATTCAAAAGGCAACACACCAATTATGCGCGCGGTCAAAGAGGCAGAAAAGCGCTTATTTGATCTTGAAATGAGTAAAAATTATTTAGCTATTGATGGTGTCGCAGAATTCAATACCTGTACGAAAGAATTGTTATTTGGCGCAAACTCAGAAATAATTAAACAAGGTCGTGCAAAAACCGTTCAAAGTTTAGGTGGCACTGGTGCATTACGTATCGCAGCAGAATTTATCAAGCGCCAAACTAAAGCACAAAATGTTTGGATTAGCACCCCTACTTGGCCAAACCACAATGCGATCTTTAATGCGGTTGGGATGACGATCCGTGAATACCGTTATTATGATGCAGAAAAGAAATGCTTAGATTGGGATAACCTCATTGCGGATTTAAGCAATGCCAGTGAAGGTGATGTCGTTTTGTTACATGGTTGCTGCCATAACCCAACTGGGATTGATCCAACCCCAGCACAATGGCAGCAATTAGCCAAAATGTCGGAAGAAAAAGGTTGGTTGCCGTTATTTGATTTTGCTTACCAAGGGTTTGCAAATGGTCTTGAGGAAGATGCATTTGGTTTACGTACCTTTGCCAAAAATCATAAAGAATTATTAGTGGCAAGTTCTTATTCTAAAAATTTCGGTCTCTATAGTGAGCGTGTGGGAGCTTTTACCTTAGTGGCAGAAACGGAGCAAGTGGCAGCAACAGCGCTCACTCAAGTCAAAACCATTATTCGAACTCTCTACTCTAACCCTGCCTCACATGGTGCAGCGACAGTGTCTATTGTATTAAAAGATAGTCAGCTACGTACTGAATGGGAAAATGAATTAACCGAAATGCGTGAGCGTATTAAACAAATGCGGAGCCAATTTGTTGAATTGTTGAAAACATTTGCCTCTGAACACGATTTTAGTTTCATTATTGATCAAAATGGAATGTTTTCATTCTGTGGTCTCAATCCCGCACAAATGGATCGCTTAAAAGAAGAATTTGCGATTTATGCAGTGCGTTCAGGTCGAATTAATGTGGCTGGGATTACTGAACAAAATATTCGTTATCTTTGTGAAAGTATTGCAAAAGTCCTTTAATCAGATTATTAAAAATAAACAAAACCGCACGATAAAAGTGCGGTTCTTTTTTTGTTTTTTACCACCGAGATAAGGCTTGCAGATCAGTCTCTCGACTTTCAATCCAACGTTCACCTTGTGTAGTTTTTTCTTTTTTCCAAAATGGGGCTTTGCTTTTTAAAAAATCCATAATAAATTCGTTGGCTTGGTAAGCCTCACCACGATGCGCAGAACTGACCCCAACCAACACAATTTCATCGCCTGTTTGCAATAAACCAACACGGTGAATCACGCACACTCGCTGAATATCCCAACGGGACTGGGCTTGTGCTACAATGTCTCGTAACGCTTTTTCAGTCATCGCAGGATAATGTTCTAAATACAAGCTCGCCACCTCATCACCTAAATTTAAATCCCGTACTTTACCTACAAAAATGACCGTTGCCCCTACTGAATGTTGTTCGGACAACCAACGGTATACGGCATTTTGATCAAAAGGTTGTTCTTGTACGGCAATCTTCACCTTGCTCATTTAGCCTCCAGTGACAGGGGGGAAAAAGGCAATTTCATCACCCGATTTCACCTCACTATCTAACGGCATTAAAGACTGATTAATTGCCACTAATATTTTACCTTTTTCAAGTGCTAATGCCCAACGTTCGCCTTTTTCAGCTAAATGTTGACGAACATGTTCTGCAGTCCTAAAGCGAGCTGGTAATTCAAGACTGTCTACCCCAATAAGCTCTCTGGTTTGAGCAAAAAATAAAATGTTTAACATAGTATCCTATTTCGCTATAAAATGACCTGATTTCCCACCGCACTTTTCGAGTAAACGTACTTGCTCAATCACGATATCTTTTTGAACCGCTTTACACATATCATAAATCGTTAACGCGGCCACGCTTGCTGCTGTTAAGGCTTCCATCTCAACCCCTGTTTTACCGCTTAGTTTACATAGGCTTTCGATACGCACTTGGTTACGTTCCATGATTGGAGTGAGACTCACCTCCACTTTAGAGAGTAACAAAGGGTGACATAAAGGAATTAAATCCCATGTCCGTTTTGCTGCTTGAATCCCCGCAATACGTGCAGTGGCAAACACATCACCTTTATGATGTTGTCCCGAAACAATCATATTGAGCGTTTTAGGTGACATTGTCACGAATGCTTCAGCTCTGGCCTCACGAACGGTATCTTGTTTAGTGGAAACGTCCACCATATTGGCTTCGCCCTGTGTATTAATATGGGTAAATGTGCTCATAACATCTCATCAATTAATGGAAAATAACAAAAATAGAGAAAAAGTGCGGGACATTTTAACAATGTTTTATTAACCGCCAATGCTCGCTAAGTTTGTACGTACACCACTGTCCCCTTGGTGTAGGAAATGGTGTTCGCGTTTGCCTTGTAGTGCTGAAGAAATACGGGCTTGCAGTTGCCATTGTTGATCATCGGATTGTAATAAATCTCGCAACTCAATCCCCTCTTCTCCAAACAAACATAAGTGAAGTTTACCTTTGGCGGATACTCTTAAACGGTTACAACTGGCACAAAAATTCTTTTCATAAGGCATAATTAAACCTACTTCCCCCACATAATCTGGGTGCCGAAACACGTTAGCCGGTCCATCAAGCACGCCTTTTTCTTGCAAAATCCAACCCGTTTTCAGCAATCTATCTGCTAAAATCTGTCCAGATAAGTGGTGTTTATGAAAGAAATGGTCCATCTCACCTGTTTGCATCAGTTCAATAAAACGCATTTGAATCGGCTTATCTTTAATCCAAGCTAAGAACTGATCAAAATCTGTCTCATTTAATGCTTTCATTAACACCGAATTGACCTTCACTTTTTGATAACCGATTTCAAAGGCACGCTCAAGACCACGCATGACATCATCAAATTTATCTACCCCAGTTATACGATGAAATAGACGAGGATCAAGACTATCAATACTCACATTGATCGAGGTAATGCCTGCCGCTTTCCAGTCCGCAACATCCTTTGCCATGCGGTAACCATTGGTCGTTAAGGCAATGTGTTTGATGGCTGGCTGTTGTGCAATGGTTTCTACAATTGATAGAAAATCTTTACGTAATGTAGGTTCACCGCCCGTAATCCGGACTTTTTCTGTTCCCATTGCGGCAAAACTGTTTACCACTAAACGGATTTCATTCAAGGTGAGAAAGCTAGGCTTATTGGCTTCAGGCTGATAACCATTCGGCAAACAGTAATTACAGCGGAAGTTACACACATCTGTAATCGACAGTCGCAAATAGTAGTAGCGACGTTGGAACGCATCCACTAAAGGAGCCTGTCCAACGGGTTTAATTGGAATTGTTTGCATGTCACACCTTTCTAAAATACGAGAGGATAAACCGTTTCCAGCGTATCCCTGAATAGCATAAGTTTTATGCTATTGGCATTACCACCCTATTTCTATTGCAGAAACGTAGGTTAAATAAGCTCGGAGTTATGCGATAATGGGTTAATCAAATTGTTGATTGGTATTGTAAAAGATAAGTTTATTTAATTGCAAACAATTAATATGATCTCAGTCATAAAAGCATAAAATTCTTTAAAATCAATTATATAAAAATATATATAGCGTTAAAATTAACGCTATATTGGACACTGCTCTACTCAATTTGAAGTAGAAAAGAACTTTGAAAAAATAGCGATGTCTTTAGTTATAACGAAAAAAATAAAAGGGTAAACATGTCGGACTTAACGCGTTTTACGCAGTATGAACATTTAGATAAGGTCAAAAAAGTGGTCGCGATTGGCGGTGGGCATGGCTTAGGGCGACTAATGTCGGCATTAAGTTTTATGAAATCACGTTTAACAGGTATTGTGACGACAACCGATAATGGGGGCTCAACGGGTCGTATTCGGCTTAATCATGGTGGCATTGCTTGGGGTGATTTACGCAATTGTTTAAATCAAATTATCACCGAACCCAGTACTGCTTCCTGTTTGTTTGAATACCGTTTTTCGGGCAAGGGAGAACTTTCTGGTCATAACTTAGGCAATCTGATGCTGAAAGCCCTAGAAAATATGCATATTCGTCCAGTAGAGGCGATTCATTTAGTCAGGGAATTATTGCACGTAGAATCGTATATTTTTCCGATGTCTGAAAGCCCTGTTCATCTTGCCGCAGTGTTACAATCGGGGGCCAGTATTGTTGGCGAAGTGGGAATTGATAGTCTCACTGAATTGCCTAAATCCATTTTCTTAGTGCCTTTAGTCAAAGCAACCCCAGAAGCAATTGAGGCATTACACGAAGCAGAGGTCATTCTATTGGGACCAGGCAGTTTTCTCACCAGTATTTTACCGCCTATTTTATTACCTGAGGTGATTGAAGCATTGCAAAATAGCCACGCCAAGAAAATATTTATTGATAATTTAGCTGTTGAGCAAAGCCCTGCTGCCTCTTTATCGCTTTCAGATCGTATTCAATGGATTCATCACACGGTCGGTAAAGAGATTATTGACGCGACTATCGTGCCAACCAATGCAACTGATTTGTGCGCAGACTTGTCATTGAAAGTGATGGTACGCCCATTACAGGCAGATGATATTAGCTATCGCCATGATCGGAGTTTGTTATCACAAGCGATTGATGATTTAATTGGCGAATTATAAGGTTCGCCAATTAAATCCGCCTTGCTTGCCAATATGCCTTTGACCAATAAGGGCTATTTAAGGAAGAATAGATCACACCGCCTTTGGTTGAGGCATGTAAAAATAAATCATCTTTGACATAAATACCGACATGATAACCATTGGGACCTCGACCTGTTTTAAAAAACACTAAATCACCAGTTTGGATATCTTGCTTAGAAACTAATTTGCCATAATTTGCCTGTTGAGCTGTCATTCTCGGTAAACGGATATCAAAACGATCTAAGAAGGTTTTTTGGACAAACCCAGAACAGTCAATACCTGTTCGACTTTGTCCACCTAAACGATACGGTGTGCCTGCCCACTCTCGTTGTTGTTCACTCAATAACGCGATCACCATAATTGGATCATTGAGTTGACCTTTATAATTGATTTTGTCTGAATTACCATGATGACTACAGGCGAATAGGAGGCAAAATAGGCTCACCAATACACATTGCTTTAATAACATCTTCATATTTTTTCTACCAAAAGGAAAGCTATCCATAGTTAGCCTACAGATAGCTTAACAATTTGAAAGTGTATTGTAAAAGCAAAAAACTAACTCTTTGGTTTCGTTTTTTCTACGCGGGCGCGCAGTTTTTGACCCGGTTTGAAAGCAACGACACGACGAGCAGAAACAGGAACACTTTCACCTGTTTTAGGATTGCGACCTGGGCGAGATGACTTATCTCGCAATTCAAAATTACCAAAGCCAGAAAGTTTCACGTCTTCACCTGTTTCCAACGCAACTCGAATTTCTTCAAAAAAGTTTTCCACTAATTCTTTCGCATCACGTTTATTTAAATGAAGTTTTTCAATTAAATTGTCTGCAAGTTCTACTTTGGTCAGTGTCATAATTTAATCTCTCAAATAAGCATTAAAACGTTGTTTTAATTCAGATAATACAACGGAAACCACTGCGTTGATATCATCTTCCTCAAGGGTTTTTTCATTATCTTGAATAATCAAACTAATGGCTAAACTCTTGTGCCCCTCAGCTACACCATTGCCTTGGTATACGTCGAATAAATTTACTTGAGTTAATTTTTCGCCAGCAACCTCTCGACAAGCATCAAGAATATCACTTGCTGCAACCGTATCAGCAACAACAATAGCTAAATCTCGGCGATTTGCTGGAAAACGCGAAATGTCTTTTGCTTGAACCACTTGGCGCGTTGCAATGGCTCGCCAAAGAATTTCAAATACCACTGTTTTTCCATTTAACCCCAATTGTTTGGCAACATTTGGATGAAGTGTACCAATAAAACCGATTTCTTCACCATTCAACATAATGGCCGCAGATTGACCAGGATGTAATGCTGGATATGATTTTGCTACAAATTTGACCAAATTACCAGTACTCGTTAAAGATAAAATGCTTTCTAAGTCCCCTTTTAGGTCGAAGAAATCCACATTTTCTGATTTGCCTGTCCAATGTTCAGCTTTTTTATTACCCGTGATCACCGCAGCGAGCATCAATTCTTGACGCACACCAAATTCTGCTTGTGCATCTGGCACAAAGCGTAAGCCTGTTTCAAACAAACGAACACGTGTTTGTTGACGATTTTGGTTATATTGTACTGCCCCTAATAAACCACTTAATAAAGATAAGCGCATGGCTGACATCTCTACTGAAATTGGATTTGGTAAGACCAGTGCATCTTGTTGTGAATGTAATAAATGTTGAACTTTCGGATCAACGAAACTATAAGTAATCGCTTCTTGGTAATCCGCATCAACCAATGCCGTTTTGATTCGCGCTAACTCTAAATCCGCCTCTTTATGCTCACGCATACGTAAATGAGCTAACGGTGCATTATTTGGAATACTGTTATAACCGTAAATACGGGCAATTTCTTCGATCAGATCTTCTTCGATTTCAATATCAAAACGCCAGCTTGCTGAAGTGACTTGCCATACATCATTGGCATAACTGACTTGTAAGCCAAGGCGAGTTAAAATAGCCGTCACTGTCGCGGTATCAATGTGATGACCTAATAAGGCATCAAGTTTTTCTCGACGCAAGCACACTTGATTGAGTTTTGGTAAAAAGGCGTCACTGGCGACTTCACAAATTTCACCGACTTCCCCACCGCAGATGTCCACCAATAAGGCCGTTGCGCGCTCCATGGCTTGACGTTGTAATTCAAAATCCACACCACGTTCAAAACGGTGTGAAGAATCGGTATGTAAACCATATTGTCTCGCACGCCCCGCAATTGCTAAAGGCGCAAAGAAAGCGGCTTCTAAAATCACATCTTTCGTTTCGGTATTCACACCACTGGCTTGCCCGCCAAAAATGCCTGCCATGGCTAATGGACCATTTTGATCAGCAATTAATAACGTATTGTCTTTTAATTTTGCCGTAGAGCCATCTAAAAGCACTAATTCTTCACCGGCTTTAGCCATACGGACTTGTACTGGTTGAGCCACTTTATCGGCATCAAAGGCATGCATTGGTTGACCAAGTTCAAGCAAAATATAGTTAGTCACGTCCACGACTGGATCGATAGAACGAATACCACAACGACGTAGTTTTTCTGTTAACCACATTGGGGATTGTGCTTTTACATTCACATTTTTGACCACACGCAATAAATAGCGTGGACAAGCTTCTGGTGCATGCAATTGAATGTCAACTTTATCTTCAATGGTGGTTTTTACCGCGTCAAAGTGCGATGCATTTACTGCCAATTTATTTATCACCCCTACTTCACGGGCAATGCCTGCGATACTTAAACAGTCTGCACGGTTTGGCGTTAAGCTAATTTCTATTGCATTATCATCTAATTTTAAATAATCACGGAGATTGGTGCCGATAGGCGCATCTTGTGGTAATTCAATAATGCCATCTGATTCCACATCAATGCCTAATTCGCTGAATGAACACAACATACCTTCTGAGGGTTGTCCACGTAATTTGGTTTTCTTGATCTTAAAATCACCTGGTAACAATGCGCCATCTGTTGCGCAAGCGACTTTTAAACCTTGACGACAGTTTGGTGCGCCACACACAATATCTAATAAACGCTCACCACCAACATTAACTTTGGTGACACGTAATTTATCGGCATCAGGATGTTGAGCACATTCCACAACTTCACCAACGACCACGCCAGAAAAATCGCCTGCGACTTTCTCCACATCATCGACTTCTAAACCTAACATCGTAATTTGATCGCATAATTGCGCTGTGCTAATGGCCGGATTGACCCATTCACGCACCCATGATTCACTAAATTTCATCTATCCACTCTCTATCTTCTTGCTATTTTAAAATTTGGAAGGCTAATCCTTTAAACACAATATCATTAAATTGAAGTTCTAACTGATACGTACCAACGGGATGATTTTTACTAAATTGCCAACATTGTGTAATTGTCCCCCCTGCAATATCCGCTTTAGGTAACTTAAAGATAATTAAGTTACCAGTCCCATCTTCTGTTGTACGCGTTTCTGCATTTTCTGCTTGCATACGCATTGGTGCGGGTGCCACAAAATATTCCGCTAACAAATTTTGTTCTTTCACCTCAACATTCTCAACAAAGATACATAATTGATGCGGTATAGCACGCGAAAACTGATTACCCTCTATTAGCTGAGGCACTTTCGTTGATAAATCAAAAAGGCGAAAACCGGCAATTGGTTGTGCTCTTTTTTCTTCTTTTTTGACATCAGCATTATTGGTTTTGGCATGCACTGACATCACAACAGACAACATAAGCAAACTCATTGCTATGGCTTTTTTCATGTTGATTCTCTTATTTAAATTGTTTCAAGAAACGTAAGTCATTTTCAAAAAAAGCACGTAAATCTGTGACGTTGTAGCGTAACATGGTTAAACGTTCCACGCCCATACCGACCGCAAAACCCGAATACTCGTTTGGATCAATACCGACATTACGCAGTACATTTGGATGCACCATGCCACAGCCTAACACTTCTAACCATTTACCGTTTTTGCCCATTACATCTACTTCAGCTGAAGGTTCTGTGAAAGGGAAATAAGACGGTCGGAAACGCACTTGCAAATCTTCTTCAAAAAAGGCACGTAAGAAATCATGTAATAAGCCTTTTAATTCAGTGAAATTCGCTTTTTTATCCACATACAATAATTCGATTTGGTGGAACATCGGTGTATGCGTTTGGTCGTAGTCATTACGATACACACGACCTGGTGCCATAATACGAATCGGGGGCTGCATTTTTTCCATGGTACGAATTTGCACACCTGAGGTTTGTGTGCGCAACAATAATTCTGGGTTAAACCAAAAGGTATCGTGATCAGCACGGGCAGGGTGATGTTTCGGGATATTGAGGGCATCGAAATTATAATAGTCACTTTCAATTTCTGGACCACTTTCGACCGAAAAACCTAACTCGGAGAAGAATTTTGTCACACGATCAATCGTCATGGTTACTGGATGTAATCCACCCGTTTCTACTTTACGCCCCGGTAAACTGACATCAATTTTTTCTTTGGCTAATTGCGCATTTAATTCTGCTGTTTCAAGCTGTGCTTTCTTTTCATTTAACGCATTTTGTGCCAGTTGTTTTGCCTCATTAATTTTTTGACCTACTGCTGGACGTTCTTCTGGTGAAACATCACGTAATCCTTGCATTAATGCGGTAAAAGGTCCTTTTTTACCAAAATATTCCACACGAATTGCATCTAATGCTTTGCCATCTTCCGCACGGGCAATTGCATCCAATGCTTGTTCGGTAATTTGTTCTAGGTTTTGCATGCCTTCCTCTAAATTCAATTATGCTATGAAAAATACTGTTAATGATAATACTAACCGCCTTAAAAATCACGTTTTTCTTGGTGTTTTTTGTGTTTTAATGACGCTGTATGCCACGATGGTTTAAGCTTAAGTTGAGATAGGAAATAAAGAAAATTGGCGTTCACACCATGATGTGATCATAAGCAATGTTTTTTCCATTTTCTGATTTTTGTTCTGAAGGTTGTCAAGGGCGCAACCGTATTCACATGAATAAATTGAGATACTGTCCATTTTGCCTTTTTAGTTGCATCATCCGCCCATTTTCGTTGATGTAGTGAGAAAAGCGCCTCGTCGCTCATCGTATCCATCAAGTTATACAGTATTTGTATATTATAGGCTAAATGATTTTTTAATTCCGTTAAGGATAAATGAGCATAAGTTTGATTGAACCATTGATAAAGTTCACCTAATTGATTCCACTTAAACTGGTCAGAAGGGGTTTTGACAGGCAATCCTTTTCGCTCATCTTGCTCCCAACTTATTAATAAATTTGTCCAACCGACTTGATAAGCCAGATTTTGTGCAGGTGTGCGATCAGTTTCAGGACACACTTCATCTTTTAATGTTTCTGGAATGACATCAAATTCCGAAAGATATTTCTCATAAGCTTGCTGAATTGCATTTTTTAACGCGGTTTTACTCTCATAATGATGCATAAAAAATACCCTTACTGCTCTACTTCAGCTAATAATTTGACTAAATCCATTTGCTCAAAAAATTGACCGCACTTGGGTAAGGATTGGATATCAAATGTCTGTCCTTGATACGCAAATTGTAAGCGATAAGCATGTAAATAAGTGCGGTCTCTTACTGGTGAATTTCCACCATACAACGCATCACCTAAAATGGGACTACCTAAACTCTTCATGGCTACACGTAATTGATGTGTTTTCCCTGTTTGTGGTTTTAAAACAAACAAACGCAAATTCGGTTCGCAACGGAGAGAAGAGAATCGGGTGATCGCAGGCTTGTCCTTGGTTGGACAAAGTTTCCAAGCACCACGGCGCGCTTTTTGCATATCCCCCACAATTAAGCCTTGCTTTTTCTTTGGCTTATCTTGGGATAACGCAAGGTAGGTTTTTTGGATACGGTGTTCGGCAAATAATTGAGAAAGATCGCGAGCAGCGCGCTGATTCAAAGCCAATAGGAGCAGTCCTGAGGTGACTTTATCTAAACGATGTACTAACCAAACCTGAGACACATGAAGTTGTTGTGCGACAAGGGTCGTAAGACCTACTGCTTCCTCATCTTTATGTACACTGATACCGCAAGGTTTATCAATCACAACAAAATCAGGATGTTGATAGACAAAATGAAAGGCTAACATAAGGTTCTCAATCAATTATAAAGAGAGCACATTATAGCATACCTTACTCTCTATTCCCCATTCTCAGGATTTTTTCGCTATAATGCGTCTATTTACAAAGAGGAACAAGATGAAAACATTAACATTCTACTTGATACGTCATGGTAAAACGGAGTGGAACGAGCAAAAACGACTACAAGGAAGTGGCGACTCTCCCTTGACATCGGAAGGCACGGAGGGGGCTAAGCGCACAGCAAAAGCGTTATCCCACATTGATTTCACGGTGGCCTATAGTAGCCTATTGCCTCGTGCAATTTCCACCGCCAATCTGATTTTAGCACACAAGACTACCCCTCTCATTTGCCATGCAGGTCTAAATGAATTGTGCTTCGGATCATGGGAAGGACAATCGCTTGAAGAATTAAGCAAGTTGCCAGAATACCGTCAAATGCGTGAGCAACCTGCGCAATACTTGGGGGTAACAAACGGAGGGGAAACCTATCAACACTTAGCCAATCGTGCTATGGGGGTCATTGATCAGATTATTCAACGCTATGACACCGGCAATATTCTGATTGTGTCTCATGGTCATACCTTACGTATGCTTTTGGCCTTGTTTCGTGGTGCCACTTGGCAAACGCATCGAGACCAAAGCACAAGCCTAGCAAATACCTCCATTAGCGTTGTACATTATCTACAAACAGGCAATGACACTGGTCACTTTGAGCTTGAGAAAGTGAATGATATACAGCACTTAATGGATACATTCGATGAAGAATAAAGGCAGAATCCAGTTCTGCCTTATACGGTTAAAGTAACTGTAAAAATTCACCCACTGTATGGAACGAACCAAAGACTAAGAGTACATCCTCTTGCGTTGTGGTCGCCAACGCTTGGTTTACACCTAATGCCACAGAGTCAGCACTGTTCGCATTCAGTTGATATGCTTGCATTTGTGCAATTTGTTGCAACGTCACACATAATGCCTGTCCCGTTTGACCACGATACCCTTCTAAGGTCACGCAATGCCATTCATCAATCACCGGTAACAAGGGAGAAAGCACACCTTGTGCATCTTTATCTTTTAAAATGCCACACACGGCGACAAGCTTGCCCGTTATTTTTGTTTTAAGTGCGGTCAGTTTTTCTGCTAAATAATGTGCAGCGTGTGGATTATGTCCCACATCAATAATGATTTGTGGAAAATCAGTCAACGCTTTAGTACATTTATCCGCTAAAGAAAACAGTACGTCGGGTTTTAACCATTGAAAACGTCCAACTAATTCCACCTCTTGCAAGGATTGACGAATCACCTGCTCTGAAATCTGAAACGGCAAATGTTCCAATGTGGCAAGCGCGGTTGCCGCGTTGGCTAATGGAATCTGACAAAGTGGTAGATTTTCTAACCGCCCTTTTTGCCCATACCAATCCCAATTATCTGTATGTACATTAAATTGCCAATCTTGATCACGACGAGATAGCTGACAGCCAAGTGATTGGGCATATGCTAATAATTTGTGTGGAATTGTAGGTTCCCCAATAATTGCGGGATTGTTGGCTCGGAAAATGCCGGCTTTCTCAAACCCGATTTGTTCCCGATCTGCTCCTAAAAAATCCACATGATCAATGTCAATACTGGTAATCACAGCTACATCACTATCGACAATATTGGTTGCATCTAGACGTCCTCCCAACCCGACTTCTAAAATCACGATATCTAATTTAGCCTGCTTGAATAAATGTAAAGCAGAAAGGGTACTAAACTCAAAATAGGTTAAGGATTCCGTTTTATGTTGTTCAATAAAGGCAAAAGACGCGGTATGTACCTCATCGGATAATTCTTGATTTTGGATACGCACACGTTCGTTATAACGAATTAAATGAGGAGAGGAATACACGCCAACACGATAGCCCGCATTTAATAAAATAGTCTCAAGTAAGCGACAAGTAGTGCCTTTGCCATTTGTTCCCCCTACGGTTATCACAAACGGAGCTGGCGTTAATAAATGCAAGGATTGGGCAACGGATTTAATTCTTTCTAACCCCAAATCAATGGCTTTAGAATGACTGTTTTCCAAATAAGAAAGCCACTGCGCAAGAGGCGAAGTGGCTGTTAATGATAGATTAGACTTATTCATTATCGCGTTTAATTTGTTCGCCATTTTCAACCAATTCAGGTTCCACAAAAGGCGACGGTTTATTACTTAATTTGCTGAGCACACTGGCTAAAGTAGGACGCATGTCCGCACGCTTCACGATCATATCAATGGCGCCTTTTTCAAGCAAAAATTCACTGCGCTGGAAGCCTTCTGGTAATTTTTCACGGACAGTTTGTTCAATAACGCGAGGACCAGCAAAACCAATTAATGCTTTAGGTTCGGCAATGTTAATATCCCCAAGCATCGCAAAGCTCGCAGAAACACCCCCTAACGTTGGATCGGTTAATACCGAAATAAAAGGCACTCCTTGTTCACGCATTTTCGCTAACACAGCACTGGTTTTTGCCATTTGCATTAAGGAAAATAACGCTTCTTGCATACGTGCACCACCACTGGCAGAGAAACACACGAAAGGACAATTTTCTGCAATCGCTTTTTCTGCCGCTTGCACAAATTTTGCCCCCACGACAGATCCCATTGACCCGCCCATAAAACTAAAATTAGAGGCAGCGGCGACAATTGGCATCCCATATAATGTACCAAACATTGAAACTAAGGCGTCTTTTTCACCTGTTTCTTTTTGTGCAGCGGAAATCCGATCTTTATATTTTTTTAAATCTTTAAATTTCAAGATATCTTTTGGCTCAAGATCCGCGGATAATTCTTGGCTACTGTCTTTGTCTAAAAGTGCTAAAAGACGTTCTCTCGCATCAATACGCATATGATGCCCACATTTTGGACAAACTTCTAAATGACGTCTTAATTCATCACGATACAGCACTTGTTCACAAGCAGTACACTTTGTCCAAACACCTTCTGGAACGTTTGCCTTGCGAGAACTTGTGGAAGAAGTATCTTTATTAAAAATTCGATCAATCCAACTCATGTTAACCCTTTTTATTAACGAGAAAATTCGACGTATTACACCATAATTTTGCGCAATATGCTAGCAATAAAGGTCTGATGTGACTAGCTTAATTCATTTTCTAAAAACAACGGTCCGAGTGTATTTTGAGGTAAATGAAAGTGTTCTGGATAATGCACATTAACCAAATAAAGCCCTTCAGGTTTTGCCGTTGGCGCAGCCAATCGGCGATCTTTTTGTGCCAGTAACCACCCTATCCATTCTACAGGCTGATGACCCGCACCTACCTCAATCAAACTGCCAACAATATTCCGCACCATGTGATGAACAAACGCATTGGCTTGGATATCGACAATAATATATTGTCCACGTCGCACCACCTTTAAATGATGTACATTTCGAAACGGTGTATGTGATTGACATTGTGCGGCCCGAAAAGAAGAAAAATCTTGTTCCCCCAATAAGGCTTGTCCTGCTTGATGCATTAATTGATGATCTAAGTCGAAATGACAATGAGTGATCCCTTCAGGCAAAATCGCTGAACGCAATTGATGACAATATAAAATATAGCGGTAACGCCGTGCGGTCGCACTAAAGCGAGCATGAAAATCATCCTCTACTTGCTTAGCCCAACTGACCGATATATCGTCAGGTAGATTGGCATTCACACCAAAGCTCCAGGCTTTTTCTGCCCGAATGGCATCCGTTTCAAAATGCACCACTTGCCCAGTGGCATGTACCCCCGAATCGGTTCGACCCGCACAAAAAATCTGACAGGGGTGGTTAGCCACAAAAGAAATCGCTTTTTCTAACTGTTCTTGCACACTCGCCACATGTTCCTGACGTTGCCAACCACAATAATTTTTTCCGTTATATTGAATGCCTAATGCAATTTTCATGGTTTATTTATCTTTTTAAATAGGATGCTGTAAAACGCTCTATTATAGAGGAGATTTAAGCTAGCGATAAGCAGAAAAATCAGGCACAATTTGCATGTGATGATCGAGTATAAAATTAAAGTGCGGTCGATTTTCCAACATGTTTATTTATAAAGGATAAAAAATGAAAGTGGGTTTAGTGTTAGAAGGTGGCGCAATGCGTGCAATGTTTACCGCTGGTGTACTTGATGTTTTCCTTGATCAACATATTCACATTGATGGGATTGTGGCGGTTTCTGCTGGTGTATTATTCGGTGTAAACTTTCCTTCTAAACAACGAGGACGAGCAATTCGTTATAACAAAAAATATCTCAATGACAAACGCTATATGGGATTACATAGCCTTTTAACCACAGGCAATATCGTCAATAAAGACTTCGCTTTTTATGAAGTGCCATTTACGTTAGATCCTTTTGATATTGATACGTTCATGTCATCAAATATTGATTTCTATGCAACACTGACTAATGTTCATACTGGTGAAGCAGAATATTTCAAGTTAGGCAATGCCTTTGAAGAAATGGAAGTCTTACGTGCGACTTCTGCGATGCCTTTTGTATCCAACATGGTAGAAATCAATGGTCAATATTATCTAGATGGCGGCATTGCAGACAGTATTCCACTCAAAAAATGCCAAGCATTAGGCTATGACAAAATTATTGTGGTACTCACTCGCCCATTAGAATACCGTAAAAAGCCAACGCCTTCTTGGATCTTCAACGTTTTTTATCGCAAATACCCTAAATTAGTGGAAAAGCTTGCACAACGTTACCAAAATTACAATGACACCGTCGAAGAAATTATTAACCTCAACAAGAACAAAGAAATTTTTGTTATTCGCCCTTCTCAAACTTTGTCGATTAAACGCATTGAGAAAGATGTAGAAAAAGTACAGGCAATGTATGATTTAGGTGTAGAAGATGCGAAAAAAGAAATGCCAGCGTTGAAAGAATTTTTAATAGGCTAAAAGGCTAGATAAAAAAGAAAAACCCAATAAGTAATTATTGGGTTTTCTCTTTAGTTCAAAAAATTAAACACGCTTGAAATCGATGTGCACTAATTTTGGTTTGAATGGGTGACGTTGCATCGCTTGTGCTTTCACTGCCACTTCTTTACCTTCGATAACTAATGTGATCACATCAGTGTAGAATGCATCGTGCACTTGTGCGTTGTTTAAATCATCGTGATTTAAGATGATTGAAACAGGTGCTTCACTACCACCGTAAACGATAGCAGGGATTTGACCATTATGACGCAGGCGGCGGCTCGCACCCTTACCTTGCGCTTGACGAACTTCAGCATTAAATTTAAACATTTTGCTCTATCTCATAGTAAAAATTAAAAGACAAAAATCGCAGGCGACCCAGCGATTTTCCATAAATCAGCTCAAAGCAAGCTACTTTGAGGGGCTAGATTATATTTGATTTCCCCCTACAAAGCAAACATAAAATAGCCCTGACTTTTTTCGCGACTTTATGCAAAAAACGCGCTAGAATAGCACACCGTTTTTTCTTATAAATTGAGTGCTTGTAATGGATATTCTAATTTCATTTTTCTCTGATTATGGTTATTTTTCCGTCTTATTTGTACTAATTCTTTGTGGGTTTGGTTTACCTATTCCTGAAGATATTACGTTAGTTTCGGGTGGGGTGATTGCTGGCTTATACCCCAATGATGTTAATGTCCATATTATGTTAGGGGTGAGTATGTTTGGCGTACTGGCTGGTGACTCTTGTATGTACTGGTTAGGGCGTTTTTATGGCGCAAAAATTCTGCGTTTTCGTTTCATGCGTAAATTAATTACGGTCAATCGCTTACGGCTAGTCAGAGATAAGTTTGAAAAGTACGGTAACCGTGTTTTGTTTACGGCACGTTTCTTACCAGGTCTGAGGGCTGTCATTTATATGGTATCAGGCATTACACGCCGAGTGAGCTATACTCGCTTTGTACTAATTGATTTCCTTGCCGCCATTATTTCTGTGCCAATTTGGGTTTATTTAGGCTTTTTCGGCGCACAGAATTTGGATTGGTTACATGAACAAATTCACAAGGGACAACTTGTGATTTATATTTTGATTTTTGCTTTGGCCGCTTTTCTAATCTGGAAATGGAAAAAGAATAAAAAAGCCAAAATGAATATGGAAAATATGGAATAAGTGCCGTTATCAAGCTCAAGTAAAAAAGCGTTTTGTGGAGACATTCACAAAACGCTTTTTTGTTTCTCATTTTAAATTAATCGACTAATACGGTTGCCATATAGGTTAAGCGATCTAGGTTATGAATATAACGCGCAAGATCTTGTTCTTCAGGTTTATGTAAATAAGGGATTTGCCCCAATAATGGTGCATCAATTTTTTCGCTGAGTAAATCAATAATTTCAGCATAATGCCCTAAACAAGGATTAATTCGATTCGCAATCCAACCTAATAATGGTAAACCTTTTTGTTGTATAGACTCCACCGTCAAGAAAGCATGGTTAAGACAGCCTTCTTTAATACCTACCACCAACACAACAGGCATTTGGTGTGATTTTACCCAATCTGCAAAACATGCCGTTTTATTAAGTGGCGTTAACCAGCCATAGGTGCCTTCGACTAACACGGATTGATATTGTTGATTTAAACGAGTTAAGTCCGCATCCATTTTTTCAATATGAATATGTTTGCCTTGATCAGAAAAAACCGGCAGACTGTGGCGAAAGGTATAACTATTGATATCCTGATAACTCACCTTCTCTTTTGTTGATTGCATGAGTGTGAGCACATCACTGTTATCTTGTGAGTCGTAATCACTTTCTGAAGCCTGTTGATTTTCCATATCGGTATAAACACATTCTTCTCGACTAAAAGCAACAGGTTTATAGCCTACAATTTGGATACCTTGATTTTGTAAGGCTTGTATAATCGCTCGACTTGCTACCGTTTTACCCACATTGGTATCTGTGCCAGTCAGAAAAAAACTGCTCATGGTTTATCCCCTTGTTATCTCTTAAGGGGCAATCTTAAAGCAATCAGGCAGAAGAAATGTTGAGATAACACAACTTTTTCTCAGAAATTCTTCCCTTTCATCACAAGCAGAAAAATAAAAAAGCACTGTTTGATATAAATCAAAGACAGCGCTAAATTCAACCAAACTTAATGCTTAATAAAATGCCCCAACAAGCTACCGTCATAAATACCTTGTTTAATGGCTGCGGAGGCGACAACCGGTGTATTCCATTCATAGCGTCCAGTAATCACTTCAACATGAGGATAATCCGCACCTAAATTTGCTTTGAGCGTTTGATTCACTCGAGGGAGAAAAATCTCTTTTGCATTTAAAAAGCTCGAACTTAACATGATTTTCTCCGAATCAAAAATATTCACCAGATTCATTAAGATATAGGCAAGACTATCCGCAACATAATATAAAATTTGTTTCGCTTGTGGATGTTGCTCATTTGCTTTTTGACATAAAAATTCAATTTTACTTTGTACCGAGCAGGCGTCTGGGAAGTAATGCGTGATCAAAGGATAAATGGCTTTATGGGTAATTTGATGTTGGAGTTGATAACGTTCAAGATCGGCTAAGTGTGGATTAATCAGTTCTTGTAAAGGACTGATCTTCGGTACAATCATTTTATTGATATGACTTCTGACTTGATGTTGATGGGTTAAAAGTTCACCTTTAGACAACACACTAAAATTAATCACATCATCTAACTGTAAAAATAAAACATTATCACAATTAATCACACTGCCCAAGGTTGACTCCGCCATTAACCAAGTTTGGAAATATTCGGTTACTAGTACAGGGACTTTAAAATATGGTTTAAATAGGCTTTCTAAATCAAGATCGAGTTTTGTATCACCTAACTTAATTAATCGATTTTTACTATCTAATTCGCCCCCCACGGCAATGGAAAAGGTAATTAAATGATTTAACTCATGTTGCGTTTCAAAAAGAAATTGTTGTAAATGCTGTACCAACACCTGATCTAAATGAACTAAATCGGTAGCGGTTAAAGGATAGACTCGATTTTTTATTTCACCGCCGTCCAGTTCACTTAAAATTAATTCAAAACGGTTTTCAACCAATGTGGCGCATAAGGCTTGCCAATAAAAAGGTGATACACATAATCCAATGGCGGGACGCCCTCGACTTTCTGTATTTTGTACGGCACGCTCAACAATCAATTTTTCTTTGATTAATTCACGCGTCAATGCCGTAATGGTCGCTGGCGCTAAACGTGAAAGTTTTGATAAGTCTATACGAGAAATTTCTTCAAATTGTTCAACTAAACGATAAATTTTACCTAGTTGTGTCAAACGTAATGGTAATTTATCCTCTTTTCTAATTTTTGGCATAACTGCAATATCCAATATATCAATGATGTCACATCATGTTGTTAGCTCAAACAATTAACAACACCTCTGTTTTCGTTTTGATTGCGTATTCACACGCGTGAGTCTACTCGACATAGAAAATGGTCGATTTGTACTTATAACCAGTTACATTAATAAAAACAAGCACTTTAATTCAATTATGGGGGCTATTTCACAAAAACAAAATTTTTAATAGATTTTGTGAATTTAAAGAAGTTGAGTTAAACTATATCAGTTTTTTTCTTAACAAAAAATTTGTTGAAAATTGAGGTTTTATATGACTAAAGTCGCATCTATCGTAGATGTTTTACAAGGCAACGTTGCTATTGGCGAAACGGTCACTGTCCGTGGTTGGATTCGCACTCGTCGTGATTCGAAAGCGGGTCTTTCTTTTTTAGCCATTTATGATGGTTCTTGTTTTGATCCTATCCAAGCTATTGTCAATCATGACATCGAAAATTATGAAACGGAAGTACTGCGTTTAACCACAGGCTGTTCTGTCATGGTAACGGGGACTGTAGTTGAGTCGCCTGCTGAAGGTCAAGCGGTTGAATTACAAGCAGAAAAAGTTGAAGTGGTTGGTTGGGTTGAGGACCCAGAAACGTACCCAATGGCAGCCAAACGTCACTCAATTGAATATTTACGTGAAGTGGCGCATTTACGTCCACGTACGAATATTATCGGTGCTGTTGCACGTGTACGTCACTGCTTGGCACAAGCCATTCATCGGTTCTTCCACGAGCAAGGTTTTTATTGGGTTGCCACCCCATTAATTACCGCATCGGACACAGAAGGAGCGGGTGAAATGTTCCGTGTGTCTACCCTCGATTTAGAAAATCTGCCACATGATGACAAAGGTGCGGTCGATTTTTCACAAGATTTCTTCGGTAAAGAGTCTTTCTTAACTGTATCAGGTCAATTAAACGGTGAAACCTATGCTTGTGCTTTAAGTAAAATTTATACCTTTGGCCCAACATTCCGTGCAGAAAACTCTAATACTACACGCCACTTAGCTGAGTTCTGGATGGTTGAGCCTGAAATTGCTTTTGCTACCCTGGCAGATAACGCGAAACTTGCCGAAGATATGTTGAAATATGTGTTCCGTGCGGTACTTGAAGAACGTAAAGATGACTTAAAATTCTTTGAAAAACACGTTGATAAAGACGTGATTAACCGTTTAGAAAACTTCATCAATTCTGATTTCGCGCAAATTGATTACACAGATGCCATCGAGGTGTTATTACAATCAGGTAAGACATTTGAATTCCCTGTTTCTTGGGGAATCGACTTATCCTCTGAACATGAACGTTATTTAGCGGAAGAACACTTCAAATCACCAGTGGTTGTGAAAAACTATCCAAAAGATATCAAAGCCTTCTATATGCGTTTAAACGATGACGGGAAAACCGTCGCAGCGATGGACGTATTAGCGCCAGGCATTGGTGAAATTATTGGTGGTTCACAACGTGAAGAACGTTTAGATGTGTTAGACAAACGTATGGTTGAAATGGGACTTAATCCAGAAGACTACTGGTGGTATCGTGATTTGCGCCGTTATGGTACAGTGCCACATGCTGGTTTCGGTTTAGGGTTTGAACGTTTAATCGTTTATGTGACGGGTGTTCAAAATATTCGTGATGTGATTCCATTCCCACGTTCACCACGTAATGCAAACTTCTAAACACATTTAATCTCAATCATTCCCCTTTCTGCAACGTAAGGGGAATTTTTTTAGGTCAGCTGAAATGTCACGCTTAAGTAAAAAATGTCTGTTCTCGTTTATTTACAGCGCGCTTTTCCTTATGAGCGTGGCGCTCTTTATCCGCCTTTTGCCCTATCCTCCATTAAAAGATCATTTTCCGTATTCCACGGCAGTGTATGATGAACAATATAATTTGCTACGTCTCACTACCGCCAAAGATGAGAAATACCGTTTATGGACACCACTCAAAGACATTTCACCAAAACTTATTGACGCGGTACTTTTTCAAGAGGATGAATGGTTTTATTGGCATTTTGGTGTTAATCCCTACGGGCTATTACGTGGGGCATGGCAAACCTACATTTTGGGCAACTCACCACAAGGCGGATCAACGATTACGATGCAACTGGCTCGCGTCTTATGGGGTATTGACAGCCGAAGTCTATTAGGCAAAGCAGAACAAATTTTACGCGCAATCCAATTGGAAATTCGTTACTCAAAAAACGAAATTTTAGAGGCCTATTTTAATTTTGCCCCTTATGGCAGAAATATTGAAGGGGCGGGAACCGCCAGTTTAATCTACTTTAATAAAGCCAATCATAAGATGAATTTGGCGGAAGCCCTCACCTTAGCGATTTTACCTAAAAATCCAAACAGCTATATTCGTCAAAATAATCAACAATTAAATCCGGCATTATTCAAGGCACGCAACCAACTTTACCAACGTTGGCTAGCACAACATCCGGCCGATCAACAATGGCAAACGGATTTTCAGCTCAATTATCCACTCAGACCATTAGAAAAATTACCGTTTTTTGCACCGCACTTTGTGGACCAATTATTACAACACTATCCCGATCAATCTCATATTGTGAGTACCCTCAATAGCCATCAACAGCGATTGATTGAACGCATTACACGGCGCTATTTGTCACAGCAATACGCAAAAGGCGTCGAGAATGTGGCCGTGTTATTAGTGGATAATCGCGATATGGCAGTAAAAGCCTTAGTTGGATCGGGAAACTATTTTAATCAGACAATTTCAGGGCAAATTAATGGCACCTTAGCTCAGCGCTCCTATGGTTCAACATTAAAGCCCTTTGTTTATGCCTTAGCATTTGATCAAGGTTTAGCTCACGGAAAAACAGTTTTAAAAGACTTACCGACAGCCTTTGGTGATTACCAACCAGAAAATTATGAAGGTAATTTTTTAGGTCCTGTCAGTGTCAGCCAAGCCTTACTCCAAAGTCGTAATATTCCCGCCATTGATATGGCAAAACAGCTTACCCCCGATCTTTATGATTTTCTCCAGCACGCAGAAATCAAA
The DNA here is from genome assembly GCA_030783905.1 of Bisgaard Taxon 45. GTDB lineage: Bacteria > Pseudomonadota > Gammaproteobacteria > Enterobacterales > Pasteurellaceae > Pasteurella. Next base: position 404,600 of record JAQAHH010000009.1, read on the forward strand.
TTGCCTAAAAGCAAAGCCTATTATGGTTTATCGATTGTACTGGGGGGCGCAGAACTCAATATCCAACAGTTGGCCAGCTTATATGCCATGTTAGCCAATCAAGGTGCTTGGCAGCCGTTAAAGTTCACTCAACAAGACAACCTTCCGTCTGCTAAGCCCTTGTTAAGTCAAGAAAGTGCGGTCATGATCCATGATATTTTACGACAGAATTTTCGCACAGATATCCAAAATAAATCCATTAAAACCGCGTTACCGCTCTATTGGAAAACCGGTACCTCAAATGGATTACGTGATGCGTGGACGGCGGGTTATTTTGGGCACTACACACTGATTGTGTGGTTGGGTAATTTTGACAATAAAAGTAATCCCCATTTTATTGGGCGAACCTTGGCTGCCCCGCTTTTCTTACAATTAGCAGACAGTTTAATCGCTAGCGAACCGCAAATGCGTGACATTGTCACTGAAACTAGTAAGCCACTGAATCTGAAAAAGATGTTAGTGTGTCAGGCAGACGGCAAGTTACCGAATGCCTATTGCCAACAACAAGTTCATACCCTGTTTATCCCGGGCAAATCACCGATTACGGTCAGCCAGCTTTATCAGCCTTTTGCGGTGATCAAAAATACCGATATGCTAGCATGTTCAACACAAGATAAAGTGGAAACAGAACAAAAAATTTATGAAATGTGGTCAAGCGACTTTCAGCAGATATTTGCACAAGCGGGTGTCATGAAAAGAGTGCCTATTATTAACCCCGCTTGTCCTTTTGAACAACACTATCAAGCACTACAACATCTACACAGCAATAATCCGCAAATTATTTCGCCATTAGCACAGCGTGCTTACTATATTGAACATAATAAAGAAAATCGTCCGATACTCCTGTCTGCGATTACCGCTGCTGAAGTGAACCAATTATATTGGTTTGTCAATAATAGTTTTATTGGTGAGAGTATGCCGCAACAACCTCTTTTCTGGCGACCGACATCAGCGGGCGATTATACCATCTCAGTGACAGATGACTACGGCAGAAGCAGTAGTCTTTCCATTAATGTGTTCCTCAAAGGGTTCTAAAAAGCCCCAATGCGTTCACGGGGTATGGGGCGTTTTTATCTAGATGAGGCGTTTAATTAAAATGGGCTAAACCATATTGGTACAACGCATTTTTCTTATAACCATAAATTTCTGCCACAATGGCAGCCGCCTTTTTCAATGGCAGCGATTGACTAATCAATTCAAGGGCCTTGAGAGCTTGAGGATGTATTTCATCCGTTTCCTGTTTTACTTTCCCCTCAATAATTAACACCATTTCACCTTTGGTGCGATTCGCATCCTCCATGAGCCATTGACGCAAGCTTGCCACATTGTCACCCACTATCGTTTCCCAAGTTTTGGTGATTTCCCGTGCCAATACCACATAACGTTCGGCGCCAAAAGTCTGCTCGATATCGGCTAAGGTCGCTAAAATGCGATGAGTGGATTCATAAAAAATCAATGTACGTTCTTCTTGTACGAGCTGTTGCAACTTATCACAACGCGCTTTCGTTTTGGCAGGTAGGAACCCTTCAAAACAAAAACGATCAGAGGCAATACCTGAGGCGCAAAGTGCGGTAATTGCCGCACAGGCACCAGGCACAGGTACCACCTTTATGCCCGCTTGGCGGCATTGGCGCACCAAATGAAAACCAGGATCGCTAATCAATGGCGTGCCCGCATCTGAAATCAAGGCGATATGTTGACCTTGTTGTAATTTCTCGACTAAGTGATGTGCCTTTTGTTGTTCATTATGATCATGCAAGGCAAAAAAAGGTTTCTTAATACCATAATGACTCAATAGTAAACCACTATGCCGCGTATCTTCTGCAGCAATCAGATCAACCTGTTCGAAAACGCTCAACGCCCTTTGTGTAATGTCTTGTAAATTGCCAATTGGCGTGGCAACGATATATAAAATTCCTGTTAAATTGTTCATTTTGTACTTCTTTTTATTTGCTTTTAGTTAATGAGATAAGTAAGATCGTGCTATTGTTGTTAACAAGCGGAGTAATCATGACTATTCTATTACAACACACCCATTTAAAAAATCGATTAATGCCTTTTTTATTGGCGCTTTTTCTTACTGGCTGTACCACATTATTCGGTGGTCACACTGCTAGCCTGTTGCAAAATGATGCCAATGCCAATTCTGACTTTTATATGAATAAAGTCTATCAAGCGCAAAATAGTGAAGAACAACAAACCTATAAACTGCTTGCCGCACGTGTACTTGTCACAGAAAACAAAATTCCTCAAGCACAAGCATTACTCAATGAATTAACCGCATTAACTGACGAACAAGTATTAGATAAATCTATTATTGATGCCCATATTTCTGCGGTAAAACAACAAAACACCGCGGCAGAGACACAACTTAAAAAGATTAATCTCGCGCAATTAAGCCGTTCACAATTAGCACGCTATTATGATGTTGCCGCACGTATTGCAGAAAATCGCTATGATGTGATTGAAGCGGTCAAAGCACGAATTCAAATCGATCAGCTTTTATCGGATGTCTCTCGAAAACAAGCAAATATTGACCGCACTTGGTCACTCCTACGTAATGCTAACCGCGGTGTAATTAATAATACTGTGGCTGAAGGCAATATTGCACTGGGCGGTTGGTTAGCCTTAACACGAGCGTATAACCAAAACTTAAGTAATCCAGCACAATTAAGCCAAGCAATCCAACAATGGAAACAAGCCTACTCTACACATCCGGCGGCTTACTTATTCCCAACCGAACTACAAAGTTTATTTAATTTCCAACAAACACAATTTTCTCAAGTGGCACTCTTACTCCCACTTAGCGGCAATGCACAAATCATTGGCAATACCATTAAAGCAGGTTTTGATGCCGCAAAAGACAATAGTGCGACACAAGTTCAAGTATTTGACACCGCAGCCACCCCCGTTGATGTGATTTTCGATCAAGTGAAACAAGCTGGGATTCGAACAGTCGTTGGTCCATTGCTAAAACAGAATGTGGATATGCTCTTGAATAACTCACAGCTTGTACAAGGTTTAGATGTATTAACACTAAACTCCACGTCAAATGAACGCGCAATCGGACAATTATGCTACTATGGTCTCTCGCCTGAAGATGAGGCGGAATCTGCTGCAAATAAAATGTGGAAAGATGGCATTAGAACGCCTTCTGTATTCGTCCCACAAAATGACTTAGGTCGTCGTACTGCCTCTGCCTTTAATGTGCGCTGGCAACAATTAGCCGCGACTGATGCCAATATTCGATTTTATACTCTACCAGCCGATATTAGTTATACCTTAGACGATCAAAACACCGCTGGGGTCTATATTGTTGCCATGAGTGAGCAATTAGCGGAAATTAAAACCACGCTAGATAACAGTGGTCGCAAAACCAAATTGTATGCTAGTTCGCGCAGTAATTCCGCTAATAATGCACCAGAATATCGTTTACTCATGGAAGGATTACAATTTAGTGATATTCCTTTCTTCAAAGATGTTACCTCTAGCCAATATAAGAAAATTGAACAATTAACTAAAGGGGATTTCTCTTTGATGCGCTTATATGCAATGGGCGCTGACGCTTGGCTACTGATTAATCATTTTAATGAATTACGCCAAGTACCCGGCTATAACATTGATGGCTTAACCGGTAAATTGAGTGCGGGCGCGAATTGTAATATTGAACGTGACATGACCTGGTTCCAATACCAAAGTGGTGCCATTATCCCTTTGAACTAATATGTTCTCATTTAAACGTCAACAAGGGGCGAGATTTGAACACCAAGCTCGCCTCTTTTTAGAATCAAAAGGGCTACAATTTGTGGCCGCCAATCAATCCTTTTCCTGTGGTGAACTCGATCTGATTATGCGAGATCAAAACACATTGGTTTTTGTTGAAGTTAGACAACGCAAAAATGCGCTGTTTGGCTCCGCGGTGGAAAGTGTTGATTGGGAAAAACAAAAAAAGTGGTTGAATGCAGCCAGTTTGTGGCTTGCACAACGAAATTGTAGTTTGGAAGACACTGACTGTCGGTTTGATTTAATTGCTTTCGGTAAAACTCCCCAAGACCTAGAATGGATTATAAATTTTCTTGATTAATTATGTTAGATAAACTCAAAGCTTTATACACTGAAAGTATTCAAACACAAATTTCCGCATCCAGTTTATTGCCTGATACGATCATGCAAGCCACGCAGATGATCGTGGATTGTTTATTGAGAGGGAATAAAATTATTGCCTGTGGCAACGGGCGTTCTTATATTAATGCACAATTATTTGTCGCCAATTTATTAAATCGCTATGAATTAGCCAGACCAAGTTTCCCCTCTGTTTTACTCAGTCTAGACAGTGCAGTGAATGCGGCTATGGCGTTGGATAATAATACTGAAACCTTATTTCAACGCCAATTTAATGCGGTTGCTCAGCAAGGCGACATTCTTATTGCGTTTTCCCCTTTACCGCATAATGATGACATTGTGATTAATGCTATTAACAGTGCTGTCAATAAAGGGATTGTTGTGATTGTTTTGACGAGCGAGGCGAATGATCATATTCAGGGATTTCTCACCGAACATGATTTAGAAATCGCGCTTCCCGCGATGAAAGAAAGTCGCGTGATTGAAGGCCATTGTTTTATCGCGAATGCGATTTGCGAACTCGTGGATCACACGTTGTTTTCACATTCCTAACTTGACAAGCATCTGGATTTCAACAAAACTAATCGCTATTGTAAATCCAAAAGGAGATAAATTATGCAAATCAACATGTTAAAAAAATGCACTTTCATTTTCGCTGCTGCTCTCCTACTACAAGGTTGTGTGACAGCAACCATTGCGGGTACTGCTGCTGTTGCCACCAAAGTGGCCACTGACCCAAGAACTGTGGGTACACAAGTTGATGATGAAACATTAGAAGAAAAAGTGCGTTTTGCTATTCGTAAAGATGCCCAAGTGAAATCAGAAGCACGTATTAATATTATTTCGTATAGTGGGCGAGTGTTATTAATTGGGCAGGCACCCAATGCAAGCGTGGCAGAGGTTGCCACAAGCTTAGCGAAAGGGGTGGAAGGCGTAAACGAAGTCTATAATCAAATTCGTATTCAGCCCCAAATTAGCTTTGGTCAAATTGCGAAAGATGGCGTCACGACCACCGAAATCAAATCCAAAATGCTGGTGGATTCTCGCGTAAAATCGACGGATATCAAAGTCGTTACGGAAAATGCCGAAGTCTTTTTAATGGGTAATGTGACGCAGGCACAAGCGGATGCTGCTGCAGACATCGCGCGTAATGTGTCAGGTGTCAACAAAGTGGTAAAAGTGTTTAATTACTTAAATTAATCCCATAAAAAAGTGCGGTGAAAATGTAGAAGATTTTCACCGCACTTTGTCTTTTATGGTCTTATTATTGTTGTTTTGTACTTAAATAACGCTCCACCGTATCCACAATCGCTTGGGTTTGTGGATCAATTTCAATATTCACGTTATCCCCTATCTCACGTGTACCAATTAAAGTGCGATTTAATGTTTCAGGAATAAGATTGACACAGAATGTTTGTCCTTTCACTTCACCAATGGTTAAGCTAATGCCATCAATCGCAATAAAACCTTTAGGTAAAATATATTTCATGGTTGCCATATCCGGTAATTCAAACCAAATCTGACGATTGTTTTCTGAGCTAAAAATCTGCTTCACACTTGCCGTACAATACACATGCCCCGATAAAATATGTCCGCCAATTTCACTGCCCATTTGCATCGCACGTTCAATATTCACCCAATCACCTGGTTGCAACTCGCCTAAATTGGTAATCCGTAATGTTTCTGCCATTAAATCAAAACTCACACAATCTTGATTAATGTCTGTAACAGTTAAACACACACCATTATTCGCGACTGATGCACCTATTTCGAGTCCTTTCAGCATTTCTTGTGGCATTTTCACAATCTGTGTTCTAAAATTAGCTTTGTCTTGAATAGAAACAATTTTTGCAGTTCCTTGAACAATACCTGTAAACATAGTCATCTCTCTTTGAAACCCAATATTCTATTATTATAACAAACTCGGAATTTTTATGAAATTTATAGATTTTAGTGCTTATCGCACTTATAAAGTGGAAGCAAAAAAATTATTGCTAATTGCCCTTCCTATTTTACTCGCACAAATTGCTCAAAACTCAATGGGTTTAGTGGATACTATCATGTCTGGTCGCGTCAGCTCTGCTGATATGGCGGCTATTTCAGTGGGCGCATCCATTTGGTTCCCCTTAGTGCTTTTTGGTCATGGTCTATTATTAGCCCTCCCGCCCACTATTTCTTATTTAAATGGTTCAGGGAAACGCGATCAAATTGCACATCAAGTACGACAAGGTATTTGGATTATTTTATTTAGTTGCCTTCCTTTGGGTATTCTCATTTATTATAGCAACCTCGTTTTTGACTATATGCAAGTGGAAGATCATCTTAAAGAGATCACCATTGGCTATTTACACGCCATGATCTGGGGCTTACCCGCTTATCTATTGATGATTAATTTTCGTTGCTTAAATGATGGTATTGCCAAAACCAAACCCGCTATGGTCATCACCTTTTTAGGCTTAGGATTAAACATTCCACTTAACTATATTTTTATTTACGGAAAGTTAGGTATCCCCGCCTTTGGTGCGGTTGGTTGTGGGATTGCAACTGCCATTGTGAACTGGTTTATGTGTATTTTGATGATTCTCTATTGTAAAAATGCACGCAATCAACGTGATCTTAAAGTATTTGAAAAAATCTTTGAAAAACCTAATGTGAAAACATTAAAAAAACTGCTGAATTTAGGCTTCCCTATTGCGGTTGCCTTATTTTGTGAAGTGGCACTCTTTGCCCTAACAGCATTGTTATTATCCCCTCTCGGTACCGACATTGTGGCAAGTCATCAAATTGCCCTCAATACGAGTTCCTTCTTGTTTATGCTTCCTATGTCATTAGGCATGGCAGCCACGATTGTGGTGGGACAATGTTTAGGCGAAGGTGCTGCAGATAAAGCAAAACAAGTTTCTTATTCTGCTCTCATCGTCGGTTTGTTGATTGCGATCATCACCGCCACATTAACGGCTATCTTCCGTGTTGAAATTGCTGAAATTTTTGTCAATGATCAAGATGTGATTGCAATGGCAGGCACGCTCCTTTTACTTGCCGCCCTTTATCAATTCTCAGATACGGTTCAAGTGGTCGCAGGGGGCGCATTACGTGGTTACAAAGACACTAAAGCCATTTTATATATCACGCTCTTTTGCTATTGGGGGGTCGGTATGCCAATGGGCTATACCTTAGCTCGTACCGATATGTTGATGCCTGCCTTAGGCGCTGAAGGCTTTTGGATCGGCTTTGTTGTCAGCTTAACGGTTGCCGCGACACTGTTGATGATTAGAATGCGCAAAATCCAAGCACAACCCAATACCGTTTTATTTGCTAAATTGGAGAAACTAAAATAATGTCTCATGTGATTAATGTCGGTATCGCAGGTTTTGGCATGTCGGCTCAAACCTTTCATGCCCCGTTTTTAGATCTTGACCCACGTTTCAACATCAAAAAAGTATTTGAGCGTAGCAGTGAAAAATCGAAAATGAGTTATCCTTATGTTGAAGTCGTTCATGATTTTAATGACTTATTGACCGAAGATATTGATTTAATCATCATCACGACCCCTAATCAAACCCACTACGCGTTGGCACAAAAAGCTATCTTAGTAGGAAAACATGTGGTCGTGGAAAAGCCCTTAGCCATCACCTCTCAGCAAGCGATTGAACTTGATAAACTAGCGGAAGCGCAAGACGTTGTATTATCAGTGTACCAAAACCGTCGTTGGGATAACGGTGCACTTACCGTCAAGAAACTGATTGCAGAAAATACCTTAGGTGACATCGTTGAATATGAAATTCGCTACGAACGTTACAGCCCGCATAAAAACAAAAAAGCATGGAAAGAAACGGGCGAATTCGGCACAGGATTAGTGTATGATTTAGGTGTACATCTGCTTGATGAGGTGGTTGATCTGTTTGGCATGCCAAAGGCACTTTATGCCGATGTAACAAAACAAAATCCAGCAAGTGGCAGTGATGACAGTTTTCGCATCACGTTGTATTATGCAGATAAAAAAGTGACGTTGTCATCCACAAAATATGCCAGAGAAACGGCACCGCATATTATTTTACAAGGCAAGTTAGGCTCGTACATTAAACCAACGTTAGATAATCAAGAGAAATTACTTCTCGCAGGTAACAAACCAGAAACAGGTTGGAATAAAGAACCAGAACAAGATTGGGGCATATTACATACCGAAATAGACGGTGTTGTGATACGCAAAAAAATAGCATCTATTCCCGGCAATTATCACGCCTATTATGACAATATTTATGCGGTTCTCACTGAAGATGCCGCCCTTCTCGTTACCGCAAAACAAGCCATCACCGTACTTAAGCTTATCGAAAAAGTGTATGAAAGCGCCACGCTTGGGCAAAAAATCAACTTAGCACATCTATAACATGTGCTTTTATTGATGTTCTTTCTTATCCTGGCAGCTTGCCACAGACCAAGAAGGTAGTTTGGTAAGAAAAGGTAATAATTGGCAATAAAAAAGCCTTCAGTTAAATCACCGAAGGCTTTTTTATCAATCAAAGATCTTTTATTGAATCACAGACACATTGACTTTAGAACCCCCTACGATACGCACACGCGCACCAGGTACTAAGCTTTGATCATATTTTTGTACCACAACAATTTCTTGTCCGTTGTCTTTTTTGATCACCAGCTCTAAAGATTCGACTTGGTTCATTTTTTCTTCTATTTTACTGCCCACAACAGCACCCCCAATTGCACCCACTGCGGTTCCAATCAATTGTCCTGTACCGCCACCGATACCAGAACCTAAGATACCGCCTAGTGCACCGCCACCAAAGCCACCAAGTACACCTTGGCTCTCAGCTTGAATTTTAACTGGGCGACTAGATACAATCGTACCATAAGAAATTGAGCGTACTTCTTTTGCCTGATTACCTTCGTATACATTACCACTGTAAATGTCGGTATTCGCGCAACCTACTAAGCCTAAACTGATTAAAATAGCTAAGGCAAATGTTACTTTTTTCATAGAACTCCTACTTTAAAAATAGAATTATTATAAAGGTGATCTTGGATTAAAGGTAGAAATATTCTTTAATCCTTCATTATTGTCAAGTACTCGAACACAAGCACCCACAACTAAAGTTGAATCATATGTATGGCCAATTTGTATTGTTTCAACTGGACCATCTTTATTTTCACAATCATTTTTACGAATAGTGAGAGTTAGATTCTCACCATTGTATTCACTAAACAAGATTTCTGCACGATAACCATTACCCTGATAGTGATCATTATAATTTTTACTACAACCAACTAATCCTAAACTTAATACCACTGCTAATACCGCTACTTTTTTCATTTTACTCAGTCCCAATAACTTTTTTTATGTGATAGGGGTGAACTTTAATACAAGTATGATTGCGTGCTTTATCCATTAAACTCACTGCAATCGATGGATTAAGTAGTTGTTCGCCTTCCACTCGAGGTTCACTCAATTTGACGTTTAAATTATCCGATAGTTCCCATGAAAACCTATGATGAATACGTGCCACCCACTGCTCAACTGTTTCATGTGGCAAAAATGGCATGACGACTTCAATATGTTCCCACCCTTCAATGGGGTAAACTTTATTTTTAGGAAAAGGTAATTCAATGACATCAATAGATTGTCCCAAAAACGGTACTGGATTATTTAGCTTTATCAGATAAATAATCCGTCCATTAACGAGATTATTGGATAAAATTGTACCGTATTTTAATAAGAGTGTCAGCCAATATTTTGCACTTTGTTCTGTGTTAACACGCAATGCAATATGATCGATTTCATATTGAGAAAGATCTAAGTTCATGATTTCTGCTAATTGCTGAATATTGTTTTCAAAGGCATAAAATGGGATGAAATCTGCACTATCTTGTTTCCATAAATCGTGTGGAGGATTAAAAGTTGTCATTTTTTCTCGCTTTATCTTTTCTGGACAGGGAAAGAACGGTATCATAACCGATTATTTTATTAATTGTTATGCTTAGGTATAAAACAGTGAATATTCAATCTATTTTATCTTCCAAAATTCAACAAGCCATGATTGCTTGCGGTGCAGATGCACAATCTGATGCTCTAGTTCGCCAATCCGCAAAAGTACAATTTGGTGATTATCAAGCTAATGGCATTATGGCGGCAGCGAAAAAACTTGGCTGTCATCCGCGTGAATTCGCACAACAGGTGCTCGAACAATTGGATTTAACTGGTATTGTCGAAAAAATCGAGATTGCGGGTCCTGGTTTTATTAATCTTTTCCTAGATAAAAATTGGTTGGCAGAACAAGCTAGCCTTGCCCTCAAAGATAACAAACTCGGCATTAAGGCAACTGAAACACAAACCATTGTCGCCGATTACTCTTCACCGAATGTTGCCAAAGAAATGCATGTGGGGCATTTACGTTCGACCATTATCGGTGATGCGGTTGTTCGAACACTGGAATTTTTAGGTAATAAGGTCATTCGTGCCAATCACGTCGGTGATTGGGGGACCCAATTTGGTATGTTGATTGCTTACTTAGAAAAAGTCGAAAATGAACATGCCAGTGAAATGGAGCTAAGTGACTTAGAAGCCTTCTATCGCGCGGCCAAAGAACATTATGATTCGGATTCTCTCTTTGCTGAAAAAGCACGTAATTATGTTGTGAAACTACAAAGTGGTGATGAATATTGCCGCACCATGTGGAAAAAATTGGTTGACATCACCATGCAACAAAATCAACAAAATTATGATCGTTTGAACGTCACCTTAAGCGAAAAGGATGTGATGGGTGAAAGTCTGTATAATCCGATGTTACCAAGCATTGTTGCGGATCTCAAACAACAAGGTCTTGCGGTTGAAGACGAAGGTGCATTAGTGGTTTATCTGGATGAATTTAAAAACAAAGAAGGGGAACCTATGGGGGTGATTGTACAGAAAAAAGATGGTGGTTTTCTGTACACCACAACAGATATTGCAGCCGCCAAATACCGCTATGAAACCTTGAAAGCAGATCGTGCTTTAGTGTTTTCAGATACCCGTCAAAGCCAACATATGCAACAAGCTTGGCTAATCACCCGTAAAGCAGGCTATGTGCCTGACAGTTTCCAATTAGAGCATAAAAACTTTGGTATGATGTTGGGCAAAGATGGGAAACCGTTTAAAACCCGCTCTGGGGGAACGGTAAAACTGGCCGATTTATTAGACGAAGCAGTAGAACGTGCGACCCAATTAATTCAGGAAAAAAGTACCGCACTTTCAGAACAAGAAAAAGCAGCGGTCATTGAAGCGGTTGCGATTGGTTCTGTCAAATATGCGGATCTTTCCAAAAATCGTACCACAGATTATGTCTTTGACTGGGATAATATGCTCAGTTTCGAAGGTAATACTGCACCGTATATGCAATATGCCTATACACGCATCCGTTCTATCTTCAATCGTAGTGAACTAAATGAACAGGATCTGAGTGACAGTCCTATTGTCATCAGCAATGAAAAAGAGCGGTTGCTTGCAATTAAATTATTACAATTTGAAGAAGCAATCCAGATTGTCGGTAAAGAAGGCACCCCTCATGTGTTATGTACTTATTTATATGAATTAGCCGGTATTTTTTCTTCATTCTATGAACACTGCCCAATTCTGAACAATGAAGACGAACAAATTAAACGTAGTCGTTTAAAATTGGCATTACTCACTGAAAAAACACTAAAACAAGGGTTAGATTTGTTAGGTATTAAGACCGTTGAGAAAATGTAATAATGACAACCATCACACAAGCTGATAGCAATATCAGCTTTTTTTATCCAAAAAAAAGTGCCTTGAACTAAGGCACTACTCGGAAAGCAAAATATGTCGGCTATTTTTGATAGCACTTATTTTTAGCTAGGAACAGGATACGAAAATAAACCTTAGTTAGCAAATGGGTATTTTCAATAATGTGAACTAATTCACGCTTTTAAGATAAAATTTACCATTGACCCCGTAGCGTATAAAAAAAGAGTACCGATAACTCTCGATACTCCCTAACACAACTTTTATTCTATGCAAAGATTATTGATTGACAAATTTCTCGCCTAATTCAATATCCGCACGTAATGTATCTAACATAGCATCTAATGCTTGTTGTTCAAACGCACTTAATGGCCCTAATGGGAGAATTTCTTCTACCCCTTCTTTACCTAAACGAACTGGCTGAGCAAAGAAACGTGCATATTGCCCATCACCTTCAACGTAAGTGCATTCAACCACATTTTCACCACTTAAGCCTTTCACAAGTGAAAGTGCAAAACGGGCTGCGGCTTGTGCCATGGATAAGGTGGCTGAGCCCCCTCCGGCTTTTGCTTCGACGACTTCCGTACCGGCATTTTGAATACGTTTTGTTAACGGTGCAATTTCCTCATCTTTCCATTCTGCATATTGTACTTGGGAAAGCAATGGAAGGATGGTAACACCAGAATGCCCACCAATGACAGGCACGGTAGTACGCGTAGGTTCTAAATTTTTCAATTCTGACACAAAAGTTTCAGAACGAATAATATCTAATGTGGTCACACCAAATAATTTACGTTTATCATAAACCCCTGCTTTTTTTAATACTTCCGCCGCAATCGCTACTGTGGTATTCACTGGATTAGTAATAATACCGACACACGCCGTTGGACAAACTTTCGCGACTTTCTCAATTAAGTTACGCACAATTCCTGCATTAATATTAAATAAATCTGAGCGATCCATACCTGGTTTACGGGCAACACCTGCAGAAATTAATACCACATCAGCACCTTGTAATGCGGATGTTGGATCTTCACCTGCAAATCCTTGTACTTTCACGGCAGTTGGAATATGGCTGACATCCGCAGCAACACCTGGTGTCACGGGGGCAATATCATATAATGATAACTCTGAACCGGCTGGTAATTGTAATTTTAATAATAATGCTAATGCTTGACCAATACCACCTGCGGCACCTAGAACTGCAACTTTCATTTGCTACTCCTTATGGGTTAATAAACTAAATATTCATGATTTTAGAATGAACGACCACTAATTTCAAATAGAGAAATGCAATAGTGAGATCTAACTCAAATTTTCATGTAAAAAGCCTTATATTTGCTTAAAAACAAAACAAGACGATGGAATTTATTTGCATATTTATGCAAATTTATGCAAGATCATTGCATTATCGGGTGAAAGGAAACCAACTATGAATGACGACAAACAAGATAACTTACTCAATGCCTTTAAAGAGCTACTTGCGCAAGAGCGATTCGGCTCACAAGGAGAGATTGTACAAGCATTACAAGACCTTGGTTTTACACATATTAACCAATCGAAAGTCTCGCGGATGTTAACCAAATTTGGCGCAGTCAGAACACGAAATACGCGCATGGAAATGGTCTATTGCTTACCAAATGAACTCAGTGTTCCTAATACCAAAAGCCCGCTGAAAAATTTAGTGCTAGATATTGATCACAACCATTTTGTGGTGGTGATCAGAACTACGCCTGGGGCGGCGCAATTAATTGCTCGACTCCTCGACTCCATTGGTAAGGCGGAAGGCATTTTGGGTACCATCGCAGGCGATGATACGATTTTTGTCACCCCAACCTTGGATGCCAGTATTGAACAATTAATCAAAAGTATTCGAAATTTATTTGAAACCAGTATATAACATAATCAGAATGGGGGCTTGAGGTGAATATTTTAATTACTGGTGCAACAGGACTCATTGGCGCTCAATTAACATTACAATTAATCAAACAAGCGCATACCATCACGGCATTAGTACGAGATCCACACAGGGCAAAACAGAAATTACCGGCTTCGGTTACACTGATTTCTTCTCTCGCGCCCTACACGACACTTGATACATTCGATGCGGTCATTAATCTCGCGGGTGAACCTATTTTTGAGCACCATTGGACCCTTCAACAAAAACGACGTTTAGTCGAAAGCCGTATCAATTTAACCGCACAACTAGTAAAGCTTATCAACGCCAGTCGTATTCCCCCCCATACGTTTATTTCGGGTTCTGCCAGTGGTTATTATGGTAATCAAGACGCGCAAATCGTCACTGAGAATACGCCACCGACAAATACCTTTCCAAGCCAACTGTGCCAGCGCTGGGAAACAGAAGCGCTAGGCGCGAAAACGCGAGTTTGTTTATTGCGTACGGGTATAGTACTGAGTAACATGGGCGGCGCCTTAGCCAAAATGCTTCCCCTCTACCGTTTAGGTTTGGGAGGAAAATTAGGTTCAGGTAAACAATATTGGGCTTGGATTGCACTTGATGACATGGTGAAGGGCATTTTATTTTTATTAGACAATAAACCGTGCCAAGGTGCCTTTAATTTGGTTTCGCCCAACCCTATACCTCAGACTCACTTTAACCACACTTTAGCGAGTATTCTAAAACGCCCTGCATTTGCCAACGTACCCGAGTTTATTCTCCGTCTCATCCTTGGCGAGCGAGCGCAACTGCTATTAGATAGTCAAAACATTATGCCTGAAAAACTGCTTTCACAAGGGTTTGTTTTTGCTTATCCTGAACTAAAATCCGCTCTTCAAGCCATACTCAAATAAAAAACGAGGCAATATGTGCCTCGATCTTTTGTGATTTAATGCTCGCTTCTGGTTGTTGTTAAAAAATGGAGAACGCCAATACCACGATTAAACCCAACGCCAAAGCAACCGTCATCATTGCATAACCAAATTCACTCATTGTTACCTCTCCTGATTCATCAAATAGGTCGCCATTCTAACAATAAAACACGATGAAATAGAAGTCTCTTTGTACATTTAAAAATGAAAATTGTGATATGAGACAAATATTTCTCATCTATTGCTTAACCAATTGAGATTCACTCTTTATAATGAACCCCATTTGTATGGAGAAAAAGAATTATGGCAACAATTAAAGATGTCGCAAAAATGGCGGGGGTGTCTACCACCACTGTGTCGCATGTAATTAATAAAACCCGTTTTGTTGCAGTTGAAACAGAAAAATTAGTCTTACAAGCCATTCAGGAACTCAATTATTCCCCAAGTGCGGTCGCACGTAGTTTAAAAGTGAATACGACAAAATCCATTGGTATGATTGTCACCAGTAGTGAAGCGCCTTATTTTGCTGAAATCATCCACGCGGTTGAAGAACATTGCTACCGTCAAGGTTATTCACTGTTTTTATGTAATACACAAAATAATGTAGAAAAGATAAAAAATCACCTTGAAATGCTGATTAAGAAACGTGTTGATGGCATTTTGGTCATGTGTGCAGAATATACCCAAGATTCACTCGATTTATTCGCCCACTTCACTTCTTTACCTATGGTGGTCATGGACTGGGGTCCGGATAATAAACATACAGATATCATTCAAGATCATAGTTTTGAGGGCGGTTATCTCGCCACAAAATATTTAATTGATCACGGGCATAAAGATATCGGTATTATTGCAGGTGAGCTTACGAAAACGACAGCCAAAACACGCTATGAAGGTTTCATTAAAGCGATGACTGAAGCAGGGCTGAAAATTAACCCTGATTGGGTAATGGAAGGATTCTTTGAACCAGAAGATGGCTACGAATGTATGAATAAAATCTTAGCACAAGATAAGCTCCCCACCGCTGTCTTTTGCTGTAATGATGTTATGGCGTTAGGCGCGATTTCTGCGATTGGTGAAAAAGGTCTACGTGTGCCAGAAGATATTTCCATTATTGGTTATGATAATATTCATGCATCACGTTTTTACTCGCCACCTTTAACAACCATACACCAATCAAAATCCCGTTTAGGTGCACGGGCGGTGACATTATTATTTGAACGGATTAATGAGAAATCTGAAGAACGCGCAGTCATTGAAATGCACCCAGAACTCGTCATTCGGAAATCAGTGAAGTCACACCTTTAACCCCACATACCTTAAATGCCCTTATTCGTCACACTATAAGGGCATTAATATTTAATCCCATTCATTAAAAAACATTTAATAAAAACTAGAAAAAATTGATTAAAAGCAAAAGAAACTCACTTATTTCAATTTTTTCATTTTATAAATTAATTATCATTGATCTTTCAAGGTATTTTTGTTTATATCTCCCTTAGTCGAGGTATTTTACCTTTCTTTCGTTGAAATCGAGGATTATTCAGAGAGGCTTTTTATGATTCAGCAATATTCTACTATGCGTAATAATATCAGTATGCTAGGACGCTTTTTAGGTGAAACCATTAGCGATGCACAAGGTAGTGACATTCTTGAGCTAATTGAAAATATTCGTGTTCTTTCGCGTGACTCGCGCCACGGTGATGATCAAGCGCGTAATGCGTTATTAAACACATTAGCGACGATCTCTAACGAAAATATTATCCCTGTAGCACGTGCATTTAGTCAGTTTCTCAATCTGACCAATATTGCTGAACAATATCAGACCATTTCTCGTCATCACCATGACAAGGTCGCTTCTGAGCGCTCTATTTCGGCCCTTTTTAAACGTTTAAAAGCGCAACAAGTACCTAAAGAACGCGTAATGGAGACCGTGCAAAAATTATTAATTGAATTGGTCTTAACCGCCCATCCTACTGAGGTAACGCGTCGTTCCTTAGTGCATAAGCATGTCGAAATTAATAAATGTTTAAGTAAATTAGAACATACGGATCTAACAGAATCCGAACGCCAAACCATTGAACGCCGTTTACTACAGTTAATCGCACAAGCTTGGCATACCAATGAAATTCGTACCCAGCGTCCGACGCCTTTTGAAGAAGCAAAATGGGGATTTGCCGTGATTGAAAACAGCTTATGGCAAGCTGTACCTGAATTTCTGCGCCATCTAAATAGTAGTGCGGTCGAATATTTCGGCTTTAATTTACCGGTTGAACTGAATCCAATTCGTTTTTCCTCTTGGATGGGGGGGGATCGTGACGGCAATCCATTTGTCACTGCGGAAGTGACTCGTCAAGTCTTACGCTTAGCGCGTTGGAAAGCGGCGGATTTGTTTTTAACGGATATTCAAGCCCTCTCAGATGAACTCTCAGTAGTAAAATGTACACCTGAATTCCAAGCTAAATATGGTTCACATATGGAACCTTACCGTACGGTTGTTAAGGCATTACGTAGCAAACTCACGGCAACACTAGCCTATTACGATGATCTCTTGGCTAATCGTACACCCCGTGTGGCAGAAAAAGACATCATTACGCAAGATGCCCAACTTTGGGAACCGCTCTATGATTGTTACCAATCTTTACAAGCCTGTGGCATGCGTATCATTGCCAATGGCTTATTACTTGATTGTTTACGTCGTATTCGTTGCTTTGGCGTCACCCTTTCTCGCCTAGATATCCGTCAAGAAAGTACTCGTCATGCCGAGGCAATTGCTGAAATTACACGCTATATTGGCTTAGGTGATTATGCACAATGGAGTGAAAACGATAAACAAGCTTTTTTAATCAAAGAACTGAGTTCACGCCGTCCATTATTACCAAGGGAATGGCATCCTTCTGCGGCCACACAAGAAGTCTTAGATACCTGTCGAGTCATTGCCGAACAACCTGAAGGGGTCATTTCTTGTTACATTATCTCGATGGCAAAAACCGCTTCCGATGTGCTGGCGGTGCACTTATTACTGAAAGAATCAGGCGTACCTTATTATTTGCCTGTAGTGCCACTATTTGAAACATTAGATGATCTGCAGGCTTCCGAAAACGTCATGTCCGAATTATTTAATCTTGGCTGGTACCGTGGTGTTATCAATAATAAGCAAATGGTAATGATTGGTTATTCTGATTCCGCCAAAGATGCGGGGATGATGGCGGCCTCTTGGGCACAATACTGCGCACAAGAAGCCCTAGTGAATCTATGCGAAAAATACGGTATCGAGCTCACGTTATTCCATGGCCGCGGTGGCACTATTGGGCGTGGCGGTGCGCCAGCCCATGCGGCTTTACTTTCGCAGCCCCCTCGCTCGTTGAAAAATGGTTTACGTGTCACCGAGCAAGGCGAAATGATTCGTTTCAAATTAGGTTTACCCGCTGTTGCGATAGAAAGCTTAGGTTTGTATGCCAGTGCTATCTTAGAGGCTAACCTCCTACCGCCTCCAGAACCGAAAGCACAATGGCGGGCAGTAATGGATGAACTCTCAACCGCCTCTTGTCAAATTTACCGTGATGTTGTGCGAGGGGAAAAAGATTTTGTCCCTTATTTCCGCGCCGCAACGCCGGAACAAGAGTTATCTAAATTACCGTTAGGCTCGCGCCCAGCCAAACGCAATCCAAATGGTGGTGTCGAAAGTTTACGTGCGATCCCATGGATTTTCGCGTGGATGCAGAACCGTTTAATGTTGCCGGCTTGGTTAGGCGCGGGCGCTTCACTTCGTCAAGCAATTGAAAATGGGCAAAAAAGTATTATTGAAGACATGTGCAAAACGTGGCCATTTTTCTCTACGCGTATTGGAATGTTAGAAATGGTATTTAGTAAAACCGATACTTGGCTATCAGAACATTATGATCAACACTTAGTTGATCCTTCACTCTGGTATCTAGGCGAGTCCTTACGTGAACAATTAAAACAGGATATTCAAACTGTCCTCTCCCTTTCCCACGAAGATCAATTAATGTCGGATTTACCTTGGATTGCCGAATCTATTGCGTTGCGCAATGTGTATACCGATCCACTCAATGTCTTACAAGTGGAACTGTTGCGCCGTTTAAGAAGTCAACCAGACAATCCAAATCCAGATGTGGAACAAGCTTTAATGATCACCATAACAGGGGTGGCTGCTGGTATGCGTAATACGGGTTAAATCATAAAAAAATATCATCGTTTTATTCTGGCTTGTCCTTTTCGCAATGAAGTGCGGTAAGAATTTTTTATTTTCTTACCGCACTTGGTGGATAGTCGTTTCGCTCAATTCAGTGATATTTATGCACGCATTGGTACATAAATATTTTTACTCAGCGGTAAATAAAACACTTATCTGATTCATTTTAACTATAAATTTTTTATTAGGCTGTTTCTTTTTCGGAAACTGATGACGTTTTATCATTAATGGAATAGGTTATGATGCAAAAAATGAAATCTTCTTTTCTAAAAAATTGTCGTTTAACTACTCTCTTTTTTCTCTCACCGCCTCTCTATGCAACTACTGAGCTGAATATTTATTGCACACTGCAAAATGATGCCTGTGAAGAAGTCGCACAACGTTTTTCACAGCAATATAGCATTGATGCAAAATTTGTTCGTGCGAGTACAGGGGTCACGCTTGGAAAGCTGAAAGCAGAGAAAAATAATCCTCAGGCAGATATTTGGTATGGCGGGACACTTGAACCGCATTTACAAGCACGTGACTTAGGCTTATTAGAAAAATATCGTTCCCCAAAACAAGCGGAGGTTTTAGTCCAGTTTAAAGATTTAGTGCATAAATATGGCGACTATACCTCTTTTGGCTATATGTTGGTATTAGGGCTAGGGGTCAATACGACTAAATTAAAAGAACTTGGTCTTGAAGCACCAAAATGCTGGCATGATTTACTGGATCCGCGTCTAAAAGGTGAAATCCAAGTGCCCGATCCACAAAGTTCAGGCACGGGTTATGCGTTCATTGCCACGCTGATTCAATTATGGGGAGAAGACAAAGCGTTCGACTTCCTCAAAAAGCTCAACAATAATATTTCACACTACGTGAAGAGCGGACTTGTGACCAGTAATCTCGCAAGAGGTGACAGTAGTGTCAGTATTGGCTTCTTACATACCTTTGAAGTAGAAAAAGCCAAAGGGGCACCATTACAATCGATTCCCGTCTGTGATGGTGATAGCTATACATTAGGTGGGATTAGCATTATAAAAGGCGCAAGAAACTTAGATAATGCAAAATTATTCATGGATTGGGCACTCAGTAAAGAAGGACAAGAACTTAACTGGATTCGCCGTGCACCTTATCAAATTCCAACCAATAAGTATGCGACAGTGCACCACGGTGCAGTGAGTCCCGAACAGTTAAATTTAATAAAGTTTGACTTCGAAAAATTTGGTTCTAGCAAACAAGCAAAACTCATTCTTTCTCGTTGGCTAGAAGAAGTCAAATTATCTAAATAAAGCGACGCTGATTTAGCATAAAAAAAAGTGCGGTGTCATTCTAAAAAATTCTGAATGACACCGCACTTTTTATGCCTTGATAATCATAGTAGGATTATTTTAATGGCTTAATGTTCCAGATTTTCTCTGCATATTCCAAAATAGTGCGATCAGAAGAGAAATAACTCATGTTGACAATATTTTGTAAGGTACTGTCAATCCACGCATTCTGATCTTGGTATTTTGCATCCACATTGCCTTGCATATCCACATAACTGCGGAAATCCGCAAACGCTTGATAATAATCATGGTACTGCAATGACTGTAACAGTTGATGGTAGCGATTAGGATCAGCAGGCGAGAAACAGCCAGAAACAATTTGATCAACAACCTTACGCAATTCCTCATCATTTTGATAATACTCAAATGGACGATATCCGTGACGACGTAACTCTTCCACTTTTTCAACGGTATTACCAAAGATAAAGATATGGTCTTGACCCACATTATCTAAGATCTCAACGTTTGCACCATCTAATGTACCAATCGTCAAGGCACCATTTAAGGCAAACTTCATATTACTTGTACCAGAGGCTTCCGTCCCAGCTAATGAAATTTGTTCTGAAATGTCTGCTGCAGGGATGATCAATTCCGCTAAGCTCACGCTATAGTTAGGAATAAAGACCACTTTTAACCGACCTTTTAAACGTGCATCGTTATTAATGATATTCGCCACATCATTAATTAAATTAATGGTTTGTTTAGCAACATAATAGGCTGACGCTGCTTTACCCGCTAAAATAAACACACGTGGCACCCAATCTTTCTCTGGGTTTTCTAACATCGCGTTATAACGAGAAATAATATGTAATACATTTAAAATTTGACGTTTATACTCATGGATACGTTTTACCTGCACATCAAATAAAGCATTTGGATCAACCTCAACACCAAGTTTATCTTTGATATAATTCGCCAATTTCACTTTGTTATTGTATTTGATTTGAGCAACTGATTTTCTTAGCTCCGGATCTTGTACTTTATCTTTTAACAAGGTTAATTGACTTAAATCACGACGCCACTCTTTACCAATGTATTGATCAAATAATGCCGATAATTCGGGATTCGCCACACCAATCCAACGACGAGGAGTAATCCCATTGGTGACGTTAGTAAAGCGTTCTGGATAAATACGAGCAAAATCAGCAAAAGTAGAGGTTACCATTAATTCAGAATGAATAGCCGCCACCCCATTCACTTTATGTGAGCCAACGACAGATAACCAGCCCATACGTACCTTACGGTGATCACCTTCTTCAATTAATGATACACGACGGATAAACTCTGCATCAGTTGATACATAGGTTCTGACATATTCCAAGAAGTATTCATTGATCTCAAGCACCATTTGTAAATGGCGAGGTAAAATATGCGCCATCATTTCCACTGGCCATGTTTCCAACGCTTCTGACATTAAGGTATGGCAAGTATATGAGAACACACGACGAGTAATATCCCATGCGTCCTTCCATTCATAGCCTTCTTGATCAATTAAAATCGCCATTAATTCAGGGATCGCCAATGCTGGGTGGGTATCATTTAAATGAATGGCCACTTTATCAGCAAAATTATCCATGGTGTGATAAATCCGCTTATGACGATAGATAATGTCTTGTAAGGCAGCAGATACCAAGAAATACTCTTGACGTAAGCGTAATTCACGCCCCTTCCAAGTTGAATCATCTGGGTAAAGTACACGTGAAATATTTTTACTTAATGTACGATCTTCTACGGCAGCAAGATAATCCCCTTTATTAAAATCGTCTAAATCAAAACGATCTCCCGCGTAAGCGCTCCATAAACGTAAGGTAGCCGCAGAGTCGTTGTCATAACCCGGGATCATCTGGTCATAGGCTAAAGCTTCAACTTCTTCTTTGCTGGTCCAAATACATTTTTTCCCTTCAAAGTGAATACTGCCACCAAAACGAATCGTATAGCGTTTAGAAGGACGGATAAATTCCCATGGCGCGCCTTTATCTAACCAGGTGTCTGGTTTTTCAACTTGGTGACCATCTTCAATTTCTTGTTTAAACATTCCGTATTCATAACGAATACCATGCCCGACACCAGGTAAGGCTAACGTCGCAATAGAATCCATGAAACAGGCTGCGAGACGTCCTAATCCGCCATTACCTAAGCCAGGATCCACTTCTTTTTCTAACACATCTTCTAAATTGACGTTGAGTTCGGATAAGGCTTGTCTTGCAACCTCATACACGCCTTCTGCGAGCATCGCATTAGACAACGTACGCCCAATTAAGAACTCCATAGAGAGATAGTAAACACGACGGGTTTCTTGACTTCTTGATTGACGAGCTGTGGTAATCCAACCTTCTGTGACAAAATCACGTACCGCATATAAAGTCGCATTCAGCCAATCACGTTTGCTTGCTTCTTTAGGTGAGTGACCAATCGAAAAAATCAATTTAGAAACGATGCTTTTTTTCAATGAGTCAACAGTAATTTCGGGACGATTATAGAGAAAAGGTGAATCAAAGTTATCCATAATCATAATTTCTTTTACACTCCTACTTATTTTAGAGAACGATGAAATTTAGTCATTTCTGAACAAAAATGCAACAATTTTTTGCTCAAAAAATAGCAATAGGTGAAAAATTTACAAAGCACAATCCATACTAGTTAAACGATAACAGGCGTTGATATAAAGCATGATACCCTGTCGCTGAAATTTGCCAGCTAAAATCTTGCTCCATTGCAACAGTACGTACCGTGAACCAGAGACGCTGTTTTTGCCATAAGGCAAAGGCATTCGCTAAGGCTTGGCGTAATGCTTCACTGTCTGTTTGTTCAAACACAAAGCCCGTCGCATGTCGTGACTTGATGTTTTCTGCTGTCGCATTCACTACTGTGTCAGCCAAACCACCTGTTGCTCTAACCAACGGTAATGTGCCATATTTCAAGCCGTATAATTGGGTTAAACCACAAGGCTCAAAACGACTTGGGACTAAAATGACATCACCACCAGCAATCATTAAATGTGATAAGGCTTCATCATAGCCAATTTTCACCGCAATTTGTTGCGGATATTGTTGAGCTAAATGCAAGATACCGGCTTCTAAATGCGGTGAGCCTGATCCCAAAATCGTTAATTGTCCACCCTGTTGTACAATTTCTTCCGCACTATCAATTAACAGATCCACCCCTTTTTGTTCTGTTAGGCGGGTCACCATCACAAATAATAAGGCATCTGGATCTTGCGGTAAGTTAAAGTAAGCTTGCAACGCAGCTTTGTTTTTGCGTTTGCCTGTCATAGCTTTGAGCTTGTAGTGATGCTCAAGATAGGTATCATGATTTGGATGCCAAATGTGTTCGTCCACGCCATTTAAAATGCCAACCAATTTACCCTGTGAATTTAATGTGCTTAATAAGCCTTGTAGGCCATATCCGAATTCAGGCGTAGTAATTTCTTTCGCATAAGTTGGACTCACTGCCGTCACGCTATCAGAATAATAAAGCCCCGCTTTTAAGTAAGAAATTTGACCGTGTAACTCCAATCCGTCCACATGAAACATCCCTGCTGGTAAGCCAATTTCAAACAAATGGTGATGCGCAAATTGCCCTTGATAAGCTAAATTATGAATAGTGAAAACCGATTTGGCTGGGCGTCCTTTATTAAACAAATAGGCACTGGCTAATCCGGCATGCCAGTCATGCGCATGCACCACATCCGCCTGCCACCAACTGTCTAATCCTGTGGCTAATTCTGCTGCGACCCATCCCAGTAAGGCAAAACGTTTATAGTTATCGGCATAATCGTTATACCATTGATCATGGTAAGGATTGCCTTCACGTTGATATAAATGAGGTGCATCAATTAAGTACACGCCAAGGCCTTTATATTCGCCATAACGCAAGACAATATGTCCAGCAAAATTATCAAACTCACTGACAACCGTGGTCTCAGGAATTCCCGCTTTAATTGTAGGATACGCAGGCAATACAATACGCGTATCAATTCCAATCTCTTTTTGTGCAAAAGGCAATGCGCCCATCACATCTGCCAACCCACCTGTTTTTAACAATGGGTATAACTCTGAGCAAGCATGTAATACTTTCATTTTTTATTCCTTCGAATACATTGCAAGAGAAAATACGGTGTACGGTAATACACCGTATTTTCTTGGATGCCATACTTAATCAATCAAGATGGGCTTCTGATGCCACGTCTTCTCCATTAAGCTTCTTTAACATGGATTGTGTCACAAGCACAACGCCACCAGAACTGACTCTAAAACGTTGACGGTCAAGTTCTAAGTTCACACCAATTTCCATCCCATCTGGAATGGTGGTATGACGATCAATAATACAACGTTTTAATTTACAATTTTTTCCAATCGTCACTTGTGGTAAAACGACACAGTGATCAATTTCAGACCCTTCATTAATTTTAATCCGATCGAATAGAACCGAATAACTAATAGAGGCATCGGTAATAACACAACCACCGGAAATCAATGAGTTATCCACTGGTCGTGCAATTTCTTTCTTATAGAAGAATTTTGATGGGTAAGTTTGTACTGGGTTACCACGAATTGGCCAGCTTTGGTCATAAATATCTAACTGCGGTGTTTCACACACTAAGTCAATATTCGATTGCCAGAAACTGTCTAATGTTCCCACATCACGCCAGTAAATTTCCCCTTCCGTATTACGCCCCATGCAAGAACGACTAAATGGATGGGCGTATAACACTTCCTCTTCTAAGGCTTTTGGTAGAATATCCTTACCAAAGTCATGTGAAGTATAAGGGGAACTCACCTCACGCTCTAATACATCGTAAAGATACGCTGCATCAAACACATAAATCCCCATAGAAGCAAGTGAGGTGTTTGGTTTACCCACCATGGCCGGTGGATCTTTTGGTTTTTCCACAAAAGACTTCACTTTTAAGTTTTCATTCACTGCCATCACACCAAATTCGCTGGCTTTTTCACGTTCAACTTCGATACAACCTACGGTACATTTTGCCCCACTATTAATGTGATCCAACAACATCTGACTATAATCTTGTTTATAAATATGGTCACCCGCTAATATAAGAATATATTTAGGGCAATAGTGATCTCGAATGATCGCCATATTTTGATAAACGGCATCCGCAGTACCACGGTACCAAGTTGAATCATCAATTTGCTGACGTGCAGGTAGCATATCAATAAATTCACCGCGTTCAGCGGGTAAAAATGACCAACCATTTTGTAAATGACGTAGCAAAGAATGCGCTGCATATTGTGTCACCACGCCAATGCGGTTTAGACCTGAATTTAAGCAATTTGACAATGCAAAATCGATAATTCGACGATTACCACCGAAATACAGAGCTGGTTTGGCACGCTTATCTGTCAATTCATACAAGCGAGACCCACGTCCACCTGCAAGAATTAAGACAAGGGTATCCTTCACTAACTCATATTTATTAGGCAATTTCACAATGCTGCTATTCATAATGACCTCCATTATTGGGTGACGTTGCACAACCTCATATCAACAACCCTTATTATTGTTTACATGTAATTACTGCTTGTTTAACTGTTGCAACACACCAAAAGTGACATCATCCAACTCGATAAAACCGCCTTGAGTGGTTAATTTTGTTGCACAATACATAACTTCCCAATCACCTGCAGGTAACAAGAAAGTTTGTAATTTTTGTTTCGCATTAATCAAAAAAAGCCATTGATTATCTAAAAGTACTTGTAACGCTTTGCTTTCTTGATTATGCCAATCCGCGATAGTCATTGGCTCACCTTGGGTATTAAGCCACTGAACATTCACATCAGACCACCAACGATCTTGCTGTAAACTCGCTATTTTTTTTCTTAACGCAATCGTTTGCTTAGTTGCGTTAAATAATAACGGATTAAAGTCTTGCCATTTAAGCCAGGCTATTTCATTATTTTGGCAATAGGCATTATTATTACCAAACTGAGAATTACCAAACTCATCCCCCGCCAGTAACATTGGTGTGCCATTTGCTAAGAGCAAATTCATCAGTAAGGCAATGCTACTTAAAACACGGTCATGTTCCACCGTACTGGAAATATTGTCGATGCCTTCAACACCATGGTTATAACTGTAATTTTGGTTCCGCCCATCACGGTTATTTTCGCCATTTGCCCAATTGTGTTTTTCGTTATAACTGACTAAATCACGTAAAGTAAAACCATCATGTGCGGTAATAAAATTGATCGAACTATGCACTTGACGACAACCTTGTTGGAACAGATCACTTGAGCCTGCCAAGCGTTGGGCAAATGCACCATTTTCACCACTCTTCCATAACCAAAAACGTGTCACATCATCGCGAAAACGATCATTCCATTCTGCAAAGTAAGTAGGAAATTTACCCACTTGATAGCCGAAATCACCAATATCCCAAGGTTCTGCAATCAACTTACAGCCTTGTAAACGCGGTTCAGCTTGAATAGCTGCAAATAACTGTGCTTGTGGATTAAAACCGCCTTCTCCCTCACGCCCCAACACAGTACCTAAATCAAAACGGAAACCATCGACATGGCACGCCTCTACCCAATAACATAAACAATCTATCACCCAACGGCGCGTCATGGGATGAGATAAATTCAGGGTATTACCACAGCCCGTCCAGTTATAATAATGCCCTTGCGTATCTTGCCAATAGTAAGTTTCATCATCAATGCCACGCTGACTGAACGTCGGAAAATGTTTTTCTGATTCAGCCGTATGGTTAAATACCATATCTAAAATCACTTCGATGCCCGCTTGATGTAACGCTTTGACCATCATTTTAAATTCATTTAATGCACTCATACTGCTCTGTTGAGTACTGTAGTTGGATTCTACCGCAAACATCGCTAGTGGGTTATATCCCCAATAATTGGCTAAGCCTTTTTCCTGTAAATGCCGTTCATCCGCTTGATATTGAATAGGCAATAACTCAACTGCCGTGATGCCTAATTCTTGCAAATACGCAATCATCTTTGGATGGGCCAAACCCGCATAAGTCCCACGCAACGTTTCTGGCAAATCCGCACGTAATTGCGTGAAACCTTTTACGTGCATTTCATAAATCACCGTTTGTGACCAAGGGGTGCGCAACGGTTTATCCGCTTGCCAATCAAACTGCTCATCAATAATCACGGCTTTTGGTGCCAAAGGGGCGTTATCCCTTGAATCAGCCAAATCAAACCAAGCACATTTTTCTGCACTACTGAGATCCGGCTTGCCTACCACTGCTTTAGCATAAGGATCCAACATTAATTTATTGGGGTTCGCTAAAGTGCGGTCTGTTTTGCCCGAAATTCGATAAGCATACGCTGTCCCAACTGCGATATCACTCACCCAAACATGCCAAATACCTTCATCGCTCGGCATTAAGTCAACCCGCTGCTCTTGCCCCTCGCTAAACAGACAAAGTTGAACACGTTGTGCTGCTTGAGAAAATAATGCAAAGTTATAGCCTATTTGTCCGGCTTCCGTTTGTTTTGAACACCCTAACGGATAAGGTTTCCCTGTTTTTATTGTTTTCATTTATATAATATTATTATTTTGATTACATAGTATTACTGCTTATACATAGGATAGCACAACCTATCAGATGCAATTATTTTCCTTGGTACTTCAAATAAATGGTGGCAAGTGGCGGAATAGACACGCAAATCGACTGTGCTCGACCATGACTTTCAATCATTTCGCTGCTCACTTCACCACCATTTCCGACATTTGATCCCTGATAAAATGCCGAATCGGTATTTAAAATTTCCACATAATTCCCCGCCATATTCACCCCAAAACGATATCCATGACGTGGTACAGGCGTAAAATTACTCACCACAATAATCCGTTCACCGTTTTTACTGCGACGTTCAAAGGCAAATACCGAGTTTTGACGATCATCCACCACTAACCAATCAAATCCTTCTGGTGAACCATCTAGTTCAAAGAGCGGTGCATTTTGTTGATAAAGATGATTCAGATCTTTTACCAACAACTGCACGCCTTGATGCCATCGCCCACCATACGCCTCTTCAAGTAAGAACCAATCAAGGCTTTCTTGATAATTCCATTCACGCCCTTGTGCAAATTCATTCCCCATGAAAAGTAATTTTTTACCCGGATAGCCCCACATATAGCCATAATAAGCCCGTAAGTTGGCAAATTTCTGCCACGCATCACCCGGCATTTTACCGAGTAAGGAACATTTACCGTGTACCACTTCATCATGAGATAATGGCAAAACAAAATTTTCACTATACTGATACACCATACCGAAGGTCATCTGTTCATGGTGATATTGGCGATACACGGGATCTTTTTGCATGTAAGACAGCGTGTCATTCATCCAACCCATATTCCATTTAAAGTGAAAACCTAACCCTCCCTCTTTGGACGGCTTTGTCACTCCGGCAAAAGAGGTGGATTCTTCTGCAATCGAAAGCGCACCTTGTGCTTCAGAATCGATTTTCCAGTTAGTGTGTTTTAAAAATTCAATGGCTTCTAAATTTTCACGCCCACCATATTGATTCGGTATCCATTCGCCTTCTGCACGGCTGTAATCACGATAAATCATCGAGGCAACCGCATCAACACGAATACCATCCAAACCAAAACGTTCTAGCCAATAAAGTGCATTACTGGATAAAAAGTTACGCACTTCATTACGCCCATAGTTATAAATTAAGGTGTTCCAATCTTGGTGGTAGCCTTCACGCGGATCGGCATGCTCATACAATGCGGTACCATCAAAGGCGGCTAACCCGTGGGTATCACTTGGGAAATGGCCAGGTACCCAGTCTAAAATCACATTAATTCCCGCCTCGTGGGCTTTTTCAATTAAACGTTTAAATCCATCTGCCGTACCAAATCGACTAGTTGGCGAATACAATCCTAGCGGCTGATAACCCCATGAGCCATCAAATGGAAATTCAGAAATAGGTAAGAATTCAATGTGTGTAAAGCCCATCTCTTTCACATATGGAATCAATTCATCGGCAATCTGATCATAGTCCAGCCAAAAGTTATTCTCTAAATTGCGACGCCAAGAGCCAAGATGCACTTCATAAATAGAAATAGGCTGATCAAATTGATTTGCTTTGCGACGTTGTGCGGTCATCGGCACGATTTCAGGTAATACGCTAATTTGCGATGCCGTATCAGGACGTAATTGCGAACTAAAGGCATAGGGATCAGCTTTTAAACGTAACTGCCCATGACAATCAATTAATTCAAATTTATACAGTTGACCCAGTGAAGCTTTTGGTAAAAAAAGCTCCCACACACCGCTCTTTTGGTGAAAACGCATTGGGTGACGACGACCATCCCAATAATTGAAATCGCCCACAACCGACACACGTTTCGCATTCGGTGCCCATAAACGGAAATTTACCCCTGACACCCCATCACATTCCATAAAATGTGCACCGAGTACTTCATAAGGACGTAAATGAGACCCTTCACTTAATAACCAATTATCTAAATCAGCTATCATTGGATGAAAACGATAAGGATCTTCGATAATCTGTGATTCAGCGCCCCAAAAAACTTGTAATTGATAGGCAAAAAAGGTTCTTGTTTTCGGTATCACTGTAACAAAAAAGCCACGCTCATCAGCGCAATCTAACTCGCCAACCGCTTTTTGTGTTTCATTATTAATCACCACCACACGGCTTGCATCTGGCAATAGTGCCCGAATTTCAATACCATTCTCTGTTTCATGCATCCCTAATACAGAAAATGGGTCTGCATGCGTTCCTTCAAAAAATTGATTAATCACGGAAGGTGAAACTAATTGAACCATAACACATCCTCAAATTCGACTTTAATTAAGTTCATGCATGACGCGCTTGATCAATCTCGCTTAAAAACGCGGTGATATGTTGATCACTAAATAGCTGTTCAAGTGTCCATGCGAGTTTTTTACGCCAGTTTGGATATTCCCTATCAGTGCCAGGTAAATTAAATGACATTTCTTGGCTGAATAAATTTTCCAGTTGTACACCAATCAATCGCGTACGGCTTTTAGCTAAATATTGGTGCAATACATAATTGAGGTGGGCATGCATCGCCATCGATAACGCGTTCCCTTCATAATTTGGTGGCAAATAGCCATCACGATGCAAAGTATCTAACAAAGCCTGTTTATCAATCACGCGTTGTGCATATTTTTGTTGCAACATCTCGCCGTCTAAAATCCCGAGTTGATGAAATAGCTGCAAATCAACACAATGCCAAAAACTTTGTAGTGACGGCACATCATGTGTACCAATAGTGGCGAAAGCGTTTACAGGAAACTGCTCACCTGGTGGGTATTGGCGATTACGTTGCTCAAAATATAAAACGAAGTAAGAAAAAATCTGTAATTCGTTTAGTTTTGACCGCACTTCATCTGGTACCGTGCCTAAATCTTCCCCTACAATCAAACAACGATTACGTTGGCTTTCAATGGCTAAGATTGCCATTAATTCATCAAATGGATAATAGACATACGCGCCATCTGCGGCTGTTTTTTCTTCTGGAATCAGCCATAAACGGAATAAGCCCATCACATGATCAATACGCAAAACACCAAAATGTTGCATATTACTGCGTAACATATCAATAAATGGTTGAAAACCACGACGTGTTAAGATCGCAGGATTATAAGGTGGTAAATTCCAATTTTGTCCAACTGGGCCTAATGGATCAGGTGGTGCCCCGATTGATGCATTAATCAAATACAATTCTGGATCGGTCCAAACATCCGCACTACCACGTGAGCTATTTACCGCTAAATCACCATAAATGCCTAAACTCATCCCTAAACGCGCACATAATGCTTGAATTTCCATTAATTGTTCTGTCGCTAACCACTGTAACCAGGCATAAAACTCGATCTCTGCTTGATAGGTTTTGAGTAAACGCTGACGTTTCGCTTTACTTAAAGATTGCCATTCACGACACCAACCTAACCAGCCAATCGTTTTCTCTGTTGGCATTTGTGGATGAGATTGACCATCTAAAACATCAAACAGCCCTTGCAACAAGAGGGGTTCGCCTTGCTGTTTCATAAATTGTAAGAAAGCCTGACGACGTTGAATAATTACCGCAGATTGACTGCGCTTTGAAAAGGCAAACAGTTGTTTCAGCGCAGTTTGTTTGAGTGCGCTCACTCGGGTATAATCCACTAAGTCTGTGGTCTGCAAACAAGCCAATTCTGTTTGAATGTCTTCTGAAGTAAACCAATGCTGAACACCTTTACAGCGTTTAAATTCAGGTAGTTTTGGTACAGATAAGTAAATAGGATTCAACCATCGACGAGAAGAAGAGCTGTAAGGGCTTGCCCATTCTGGTACTGCGTCATACATTAAATGCAACGGATTAATACCAATAAAATCGACACCATACGTCACTGCTTGTTCAACTAAATAAGCAAGATCAGCAAAATCTCCAATTCCCCAGTTTTGTTCAGAACGTAAACTATACAATTGAATATTTAATCCCCACGCTTTTTTTTGTTGTAACACTGGGGGTTGATAGGCTGTTTGAGGACTGATCAAGACACGTACAGAATAATGAGTATCGGCGTTTGTAATACGCAAATGATAATAACCGAACTCAAGTGGAGGTAAGTTGAGAAACGCACTGCGAGTACAGGATTGTGTAAGGATGTGTTTGCCTGACTCGTTCACGAGTTGGTAACTCAAAGGCTGTTCAGCTAGAGAAAGACGAGCTAAACAATACTGAATCGGTTCGTTTTCTAGAAACACCACAACATCGTGAAAGTGTAATTGTGCAGATGAGGAATCTGACGAAGCTTTCAATAAATCCGTGAAATACGTTAATGTATCTGGACTGGCGTAAATAAGCTGCCCATTAATATCATAATGAGAGGGGGCAATGCCTTGCTTTTCAGCCTCACGCCGGATGTATTCAATATCCATTAATAACAAACCTAAACTAGATTAATGATTAATAGTTATTCTATCCAAGCAACCTACAAAGGCAATGACTTTTATTTAAATTAGTGATCTTCGTCAAGATAAGTGAGTGTGGGTAAGAATCTGATTACAATGTGGCAAAATGATAGAGAGTGTGGCGATATGTTTTACATATTCAATCATTTCAATGACATAGCTTATTTTACAGCTGCGCAGGTCAAATAAAAAGCCCTCATCAAAAGGGCATATCCGCTTAGTATTGTGACGCAACTCAGCGCTATCGCCTCGCTTTCTAGTGCATCATCATGGTGATACTGTCTGCTGACGACTACAGGTCTAAGCACTGATTCGTCATAGACACGGTTTAATGTTCATCAACAATAAACTCAAACCAATCAATCACATCTTCTTCATGAATCCCCTCTTTAATCAAAATTTGGGCTTTTTTGACCGATGCTGGATCGCCTGAAATAAGCGGATGCCAGTCAAAGAGCGGTTTATTTTCGTTCAATAATCGATAAGCACAAGTAGAAGGAAGCCAATGAAAATCGGGCAAATTTTTCTTGGTCAGTTTCGTGCAATCCGTTTCCAACTGAAAACGTTTTGCATAGTGAGTACATCTTCCAGTGTCGAGGTCTAAAAGATTGCATGCAATGCGCGTGTAATACAGTTTTTTACGTTTACCACGCCCTTCAATAAATTTTCGATAACAACATTTACCACAACCATCGCAGAGTGCCTCCCACTCAGCTTCAGTCATTTCAAGTAACGTCTTATGTTTCCAAAAATCAGGTTCAATCAGCGTATTCATCAATCTTATCGCACTCGTTCAAATCGCTTATAAAAAATAAGGGCGATATTCTACCGCACTTATTTGTGAGATCAATCTTTTCCGACACAAGCATTTATCGCACGGCTATCTCGTTTTCTCCATCGGTCATATAAGGCGCCACACACTATCATGACGGATAACAGCAAATATAACATCGATGAAAATGTCACATTTTTGACCGACCAAAAGTAATGGATGGCCCCTAACAACAACGCGTAATAGCCTAATTGATGCAAATAAAACCACCATTTACCCATTTTGCGTTTTAAATAAGGTAATGAACTGATCGCCATCAAACTCAGAATTAACAAGGCAATAACGCCCATAATAAGATAACTTCTGTTTAATAATTCTTGCGTAAATAAAGACAAATCATACCCTAACTCTAACGCAAAATAAGCCCCCACATGTAAAACCGCATAACTCCATGCCCATAGTCCTAAGGCTCGGCGCAGTACTTGTAATTGAGGTTGATTAATGAAACGGAAAATCCTACCCAAGATAAACATAAGCAATAAAATGGTGATTGCCGTAAAACCCAAAAAGTGTTGGATCTCTTTGATCGGATCTGCACCTAGCTGTGTTTCATCACCACTCAGCACCACAACAGCGAGCCAAACAAATGGACTGAAGCACCCCACATGAATCAGTATTCTCAACAGACTTAACATTAGAAATAGGTCCTTAAATCTAGGTCTTGATATAAATGCGCAACTTGCTCAGCATACCCATTAAACATCAAGGTTGGTTGACGTTTCACGCTCAATAAGCCACCCGAACCAATCACGCGTTCGCTTGCTTGTGACCAACGCGGATGATCCACTTCCGGATTCACATTGGCATAAAAACCGTATTCTTGTGGTGCGGCTTGGTGCCAAGTTGTCATTGGTTGTGCTGATTTAAGCGTAATTTTCACAATGGATTTAATATTCTTAAACCCATATTTCCAAGGCACCACTAACCGAATCGGCGCACCGTTCTGAGGGGCTAAGGTTTTGCCATAGAGTCCCACTGATAATAAGGTCAAAGGATGCATGGCTTCTGCCATCGTCAACCCTTCTACATAGGGATAAATCAAGCCTCCACCAAAAAAATGATTTTTTTGCCCAGGCATACTGTCTGGATCATACAAGGTTTCAAATTCGACATAGTTTGCCTGATTTGTTGGCTGCACTAACGCCAATAACTTATTCAGTTCAAAACCAATCCAAGGGATCACCATCGACCAAGCCTCAACACAGCGAAAACGGTAAATACGCTCTTCCAATGGGAGTTGCTGCATTAACTGATGCACATCAAACGTCATCGGTTTTTCCACTTCCCCTTCAACCCGTAAAGTCCAAGGTTCTGTTTTTAATGCGGAAGCATATTTAGCAGGCGAGGCCTTATCAACCCCAAACTCATAGAAATTGTTATAACCGATCACCTTATTTTCAGGCGTTAACAGCAAGGACTGCGGATTATGATCTTTCACAAAATCTAAAGCTTGACGTGAATCTTGTTTTTCAGTAGCCAATGCGAAACCTGGCAATAATGAAGCCGCCCCCATTAATCCCATACTTTGAATGATTTTACGACGCTCGAAAAAAATATGTTCAGGTGTCACATCATTTTCGTTTAATTTGTGCATAGTATTCCCCCAATAAAGACAAACAATTCGGTCTTTCTTTTTCTGTTTTTTTAATTTAATGGCGATGTACCATTAGACGTTATCAAGCGCACCTTCTTACACAAAATCACACGAAAAAAGCATCCGCGACCATACTCAATTATCCTCATGTTTATTCCATTTCATGTTATGATGCACGTTTGATTGAAGACCGAAAGGAACAAAGAATGACAGATATCACAAAATTAGACCCCGATATTGCCATTGATCTGGCTTATGATATTTTCCTTGAAATGGCACCGGAACATCTCGATCCTGCTGATATTTTATTATTTAACTTACAATTTGAAGAACGTGGTGCCGTAGAATTTGTGGAAACCGCAGATGATTGGGAGATGGAAATTGGTGTGTTAATCGATCCCGAAGCCTATGCAGAAGTGTGGATTGGTTTAGTGAACGATAAAGACGAAATGGATGATGTGTTTGCAAAATTCCTGATTTCACATCGTGAACAAGATCGCGAATTCCATGCGATCTGGAAAAAATAAATAAATGACATAAACAATCATGCCGAGTTCTCACTCGGCATGATTGATCCATTATCGCCTATTAAATGCGAAAAACTTTCACATTATTAAAGCCTTGTTCTTTTAAATACAAGGCTTGTAATTTACTCATTACACCACGTTCACAATATAACAAGTAGTTTTTGCTTTGATCTAACGTAGAAAATTGTGAAGATAATTTATAAAACGGCATAAATTGGACGTTTTCTAGCTCCAGTGGATTTTCATCGGTTTCTTCTGGACTGCGAATATCCAAAATCACATCTTGTGCAGTCAAGACAGAGACCGTATCAACTTCCACGACGTCTTTTTCCGTTTGCTCAGCGATCTGACGTATATCCAAATATTGTGCACTTTGCACCGCACTTTCTAACACGGCAAAATTAAAGTGACCTTCTTCCGCTTCAATTTTTTCTTTGATGGCTTTCACCGTTGGATTTTTTGAAATCACCCCACAAAATTCAGGCATCGATTTGGCAATATCATCCGTCCCAATCTGTTTCGCCATGGCAATGATTTGTTCTTTGTCATGGGTAATTAATGGACGTAATACCAATGTTTCAGCGGCTTCATCAATTAAACGTAAATTGGTGAGCGTTTGACTCGACACTTGGCCTAATGCTTCGCCTGTCACAATGGCTTGAATGCCAAAACGTTCCGCAATACGACTTGCTGCGCGTACCATCATCCGTTTTAGTACCACGCCCATTTGTCCATTATCCACTTTTTCCAAAATTTCACCCACTACAGGTTCAAAGTTGATCGCCACAAAGCGCACTTTATGTGATGCACTGTAACGTTGCCAAATATGATAAGCCATTTGTTTCACACCAATTTCATGTGCAGCACCGCCGAGATTAAAGAAACAATAATGCACACGTGAACCCCGTCGAATCAACATATAGCTTGATACACCAGAGTCAAAACCACCTGAAATCAATGACAAGACATCTTCTTGCGTCCCAATTGGATAACCGCCAATGCCATCATGACGCGCTTTAATCAACATCATATTGTCATTTTCAATATCAATACGTACGGTAACATCGGGCTTATTCAGTCTGACTTTAGCAGTGGGAATATGTTGGTTTAAGCCACCACCAACATAACGCTCTACATCTAAGGAATTAAAGTCATGTTTCCCTTTTCGTCTAACACGCACACAAAACGTTTTGTTCTCAAGACTTGTTCCGATATCTTGCAAGGTCTGTTCAAAAATATCGTGCATCGTTGTAAACGGCTTTTCATCCACTTCTAAAAAGTGATGAATACCCGGAATGCGCCCTAATAATTCAATTAAGTGCGGTCGATTTTCTTCTTTTTTTGAACGAACTTCGATGTAATCCCAATGCCGAACTACTGCAATCGTATCATCATGTTTCGTTAAAATATTACGAATATTTCCCGTTAAGATTTTGACGAATCGTTTACGTACCGATTCACTTTTAATCATAATCTCAGGAAACAGTTTAATTACAAATTTCATAATCTCTTTATTTTCTATTCTCAATTTACAAGCGCTGCATTCTAGCAGATCTGATCCAGAATCGAAAATCTTTCTCTATTTGTGCGGAAAATCAAGTAATAAGCGGAGATTACTCACCAAAAAATACGCAAATAATTTTAACATAGCAACAAAAATACAGTACAATGGTGCCCTTAACACTTTGGTGAAAAGGATATGCAATGGCTAAAAAAAGCACAGATAAAAACGCGTTGGATTTTGAAACAACCCTTCAACAATTAGAAGAGATTGTGACTCGTTTGGAAAGTGGTTCACTACCGTTAGAGGACGCATTAAAAGCATTTGAAAATGGTGTTTTTTTAGCGAATTTAGGACAAGAACGTTTGCAACAAGCTGAACAACGTATTCAGATTTTATTGCAAAAAAGTGACAGTGCTAAATTACACGATTATCAAGCGGAAGAATAAAAATAATACGAGCAGGTTATGTATCAACTTTCACACGATTTACCCCAACTCCAACAACGTATTAATGCTTTTTTAGCTGAACAATTGAATGTAGATACGCTCTCTTCACCACTGGCTGAGGCTATGCGTTATGGTGTGTTACTTGGCGGAAAACGTATCCGTCCTTTCCTAGTCTATGCCACCGGCAGAATGCTAGGGGCAGACTTAAATCAACTTGACTACGCGGCCGCAAGTGTAGAAGCCATTCATGCTTATTCATTAATTCACGATGATCTGCCTGCAATGGATAATGATCATCTACGTCGGGGCCAGCCCACTTGCCATATTGCCTTTGATGAAGCGACCGCTATTTTAGCGGGGGATGCATTACAAGCCTTTGCATTTGATCTATTAACCCAAGCACCCGATCTACTCGCAGAACAAAAATTAGCGCTAGTGAAAACACTGAGTCAAGCGGCAGGCGCAAAAGGGATGTGTTTAGGGCAAAGTCTTGATCTGATTGCAGAACAAAAACACATTAGCTTACTGGAGTTAGAACAAATACACCGTAATAAAACGGGTGCCATGCTTTCCGCAGCGATTCAGCTAGGACGAATTTGTTCATCACATTTTAACAATACCGCACTGGAGCACCAACTACAGCGTTATGCCGAAGCCATTGGTTTGGCGTTCCAAGTACAAGACGATATCTTAGATATTGAAGGCGAAAGTGAAATTATCGGTAAAACCGTCGGTTCCGATTTATTGGCGGATAAAAGCACCTACCCCAAATTATTAGGTTTAGCTGGGGCCAAACAAAAAGCACAAGAACTGTACCAAACGGCTATCGCGGAATTAGATGATATTCCCTTTGATACCAGTGCACTCCGTGCAATCGCTGAATTTGTGGTAAATAGAAAAAGTTAAACCGCACAACATACTAAGATTACAGTGCGGTCGGTTTTATAATTATTTTGGAATTGACTAACAACTATGCAAAATTATCCTCTGTTATCATTAATTAATTCACCTGACGATTTACGTTTATTAAGCAAAGAACAGCTTCCTCAAATCTGTCAGGAATTACGCGCATATTTATTAGAGTCTGTTAGTCAAAGTAGTGGTCATTTGGCATCAGGCTTAGGGACAGTAGAATTAACTGTTGCCTTGCACTACGTTTATAAAACCCCTTTTGATCAACTAATTTGGGACGTGGGTCACCAAGCGTATCCGCATAAAATCTTAACGGGTCGTCGTGACCAAATGTCAACCATTCGTCAAAAAAATGGGATTCATCCTTTTCCATGGCGTGAAGAAAGTGAATTTGATGTGTTAAGTGTAGGTCATTCTTCCACCTCAATTAGTGCAGGCTTAGGCATTGCCGTTGCCGCACAACGTGAAAATGCCGGACGAAAAATCGTTTGTGTGATTGGCGATGGCGCGATTACCGCAGGTATGGCTTTCGAGGCAATAAATCATGCAGGCGCCTTACATACTGATATGTTGGTGATATTAAATGACAACGAAATGTCAATTTCTGAAAATGTCGGTGCCTTAAACAATCATCTTGCGCGCTTATTAACAGGATCATTCTATTCTTCGATTCGTGAAGGTGGTAAAAAAATCCTCTCTGGCATGCCCCCAATTAAAGAATTTGTCAAAAAAACCGAAGAACATGTGAAAGGTTTTGTTTCTCCTGTGGGGACCATGTTTGAACAGCTCGGCTTTAATTATATCGGCCCGATTGATGGGCATAATATTGAAGAATTAATCAGCACATTGAAAAATATGCGCGCCTTAAAAGGTCCTCAAATTTTACATATTATGACCAAAAAAGGGAAAGGCTATGCCCCTGCCGAAAAAGACCCTATTGGTTTCCACGGTGTACCTAAATTTGATCATTTAAGTGGTCAGTTGCCTAAAGCCAATAGCACCCCCACCTATTCAAGCATTTTTGGGGATTGGCTGTGTGAAATGGCTGCGCAAGATCCGAAACTGGTTGGAATCACCCCAGCAATGCGTGAAGGTTCGGGTATGGTCGAGTTTTCTAACCGTTTCCCACAACAGTATTTTGATGTAGCCATTGCAGAACAACATGCGGTCACCTTTGCAGCAGGCCTCGCTATTGCAGGCTATAAGCCAGTCGTGGCAATTTACTCCACCTTTTTACAACGTGCCTACGATCAACTTATTCATGATGTCGCAATTCAAAATCTGCCTGTCTTATTTGCCATTGATCGTGCGGGTGTGGTCGGTGCGGACGGTCAAACCCATCAAGGCGCTTTTGATATTAGCTTTATGCGTTGTATTCCTAATATGGTGATTATGACCCCGAGTGACGAAAATGAGTGTCGCCAAATGCTTTACACAGGCTATCAACTCAATCAACCTGCTGCGGTGCGTTATCCGCGCGGCAATGCCCTTGGTGTAGCGATTACACCATTAGCAATGCTAGCGCTTGGTAAATCAACCTTACTCCGCGAAGGTGAAAAAATTGCGATTTTGAATTTTGGTACACTACTTCCAAATGCGAAAGCGGTGGCAGAAAAACTGAACGCCACGTTGGTTGATATGCGTTTTGTCAAACCTATTGATGCTGAGCGCATTCATCAAATCGCACAAACACATGAACTGATTGTAACCTTAGAAGAAAACGTCATTCAAGGTGGGGCTGGCAGTGCAGTTGCGGAAGTCTTACATTCTCAACAACACCAAACAAAATTATTACAACTTGGTTTACCTGATTTCTTTATCCCACAAGGTACGCAACAAGAAATTTTAGCGGACTTACATTTAGACGAAATCGGTATCGAAACACAAATAAAAAATTTTTTATAAAAAATAAAACATTTTCTGAACTATTTAAAAAATGCTCGGTCTCAGATAATGCTAGTGCACTGCAAATGCAGTCGTCTTTTTAACTTTCTTATGTTAAGACCTCCCGCTACATCTTCTTGGTGTAGCGGTTTTTTCTTTTTAGCGCTTGTAATGTCTCAATATCATTGCGTATTGCTTCCGTCATCGGCTGAATAGGCGCAAGCAAAATTTCATCTTGAACAGGATTCGCATTTAAGGATAAATACATTTCATAGACAAGTTGTGGCTCAACGTGGTGTGTATTCGGAAAAAAGTTTTGTAATCGATACACTACCGTTTCAAGCCCTGTTTGTTTTGCTTGCGCTTTTAACCGTTCGATTTCATTCGCATTTCCCCCTACATTACTCACCACAATACACACGTGTTGTAACGGATATTCAGCACAATAGGCAAATGCCTCGACTAATTTTTGTTGAGCACGTTGCTTAGCTTGCTGAAAACGTTCTATTGTCCAATGGTATTCGCCATTCTCTATCAGGAAATGATCATTCTCGATATGGAAAATGACACTCTCTAGATAACGAGCCTTAAATTCAGCGATTTTTTGCTGAGCAAAGGTACTTTTTCCAGAACCTGAGTGACCTCGGATAATGATGAGTGTTTGCATGT
Source organism: Bisgaard Taxon 45 (assembly GCA_030783905.1). Classification (GTDB taxonomy): domain Bacteria; phylum Pseudomonadota; class Gammaproteobacteria; order Enterobacterales; family Pasteurellaceae; genus Pasteurella. The sequence goes on from JAQAHH010000009.1 coordinate 445,191, forward strand.
TGACAATCCCCAAAAATAAGTGAGTTGACGGTGATCCCCATTCACACAGATTATGTTGTTTTAGACACGCAAGCACTGTTCTTGCTGATTGACCGCAACATGTGCACGCTTTTTTACTCGTAAAAGTGCGGTCAATAGAAAAGGAATGTGTTACTCAGTTTGTCATTAAGACCAAATATCTTTATCAACACCACGTTTAATTAGATTTGGATGCTGTTCGATTTTAAATACTGGTTCAATACCCGCTTTCACTTGATGCTGATAATCTTTCAAAATTAACCAAACAAGCGGAGATAACAAGATAAGAGATACTAAGTTAATCATTGCCATGATCGCCATTACGGTATCCGCAAAATTCCAAACAATATTGGCGGGATTAATCGCGCCAAAGTACACAAAAAAGAGCACCACTAAACGGAACATTAACACAAATAAAGGCTTATTACGTAAAAAGCGAATATTACTTTCCGCATACGCATAGTTACCAATAATCGATGAATAAGCAAACAAAAATAAAATGGCAGCGAGAAAATGTAAACCAAACTCACCCACATGATATTGTAATGCATGTTGTGTTAAAGAAATCCCTTTTAGCGTTTCACTTCCGTAATTATCGGACAGTAAAATAATAACTGCAGTACAGGTACATACAATGATGGTGTCCACAAAGACGCCAAGCATTTGAATTAACCCTTGACTCGCAGGATGCTTCACATCTGCTGCAGCGGCAGAATTCGGTGCCGATCCCATCCCCGCTTCATTAGAAAATAATCCGCGTTTTACGCCCATTAACATGGCCTTAGAAAAAATGGCACCAAACATCCCGCCAGCCATCGCACTAAAGTCAAACGCACTCGAAACAATACGTGAAATAATCGTCGGAATAGACTGAATATTCATACCGAGAATAATCACCGCAATAATCAAATAAAATAATGCCATCATTGGCACTAATTTTGCACTGACTGCCCCAATGCGTTTTACTCCACCAAAAATAATGAACGCTGTAATCGCAACTAACACTAAACCGACATACTGCGCATTCCAATGCCAAGCATTATTCGTTGCTTCCACGATCGCATTGGCCTGTACTGCATTGAAGGCAAAACCAAAGGTAAAAATCAAACTGACAGCAAATGCGGCACCCAATAGCGGTGCTTTTAACCCTTTGGTAATATAATAGGCAGGTCCACCGCGATATAAACCACAAGGCTCTTTGACTTTAAATAATTGTGCTAAGGAGGATTCCGCAAATGCACTACTCATACCAATCAGTGCAGTAATCCACATCCAAAAAACCGCCCCTTCACCGCCAATCGCAATTGCTGTTGCGACACCACCGATATTTCCTACGCCAACACGACTGGCTAATCCGGTCGTGAATGCTTGAAATGGGGTTAACGAATTCCCTTCTGCGGTACGACCTGACCACATCTCACGTAAACTACGTGGTAATAAACGTAACTGTACTAACCCTGTTGTTAGTGTAAAAAATAACCCAACCCCTAACAAAGTGACGATAGTAATGTCCCATAATGGACCATCTACTTTTTCAACAAACCACGTTAAAGCCTGTTCTACTATTGTTTCGAAAGTAGAAAATATGCTCATCATTCCTCCTGAGTTAAAAAGCAAAATTAACAAAGTGCAGTATTCTATTATTTTTTTATAAAAAATGGGGATTTTTATTGTCTTTTAATTAAAAAAAGACCTATTAATTAGATAAAATTTAACAAAATGCTATATTTTTAATCAGTGTAATTTTATTATAAAAAAAGAGCGCTTAAAAAAGCGCTCTTCAACCATGAAAACAATTAGAAACCTTCTTTTAAACTCACCGTTAAATTGAAGACTAAATGTGTAGGATGACTGTCTTTGCTATCGGCACAATAATAACCTTCCCGCTCAAACTGGTAGGCTTTTTCGGGTTGTGCACTGGCTAAACTCTTCTCCACCACACCTTGTTTTACCACTAATGAGTTGGGATTAAGTACTTGATGAATATCCTCTGCTGCCCCTGGATTCGCCACCGTAAATAAGCGACTGTACTGACGAAATTCTGCTGGGAGTGAATCTTCTGCGGATACCCACTGAATCACACCTTTCACTTTACGTCCATCCGCTGGATTTTTCCCTAATGTATCAGGATCGTAAGTACAATAAACCGTGGTGATATTCCCCTCTGCATCTTTTTCCACACGCTCTGCTCTAATCACATAAGCATGACGTAAACGCACTTCTTTACCGAGGACTAAACGTTTATATTGTTTATTTGCTTCTTCACGGAAATCCGCTTGATCAATATAAATTTCACGCGTAAATGGCAATTCACGTATCCCTAATTCTTCGCGATTTGGATGGTTTGGTGCGCGAAGCATTTCTTTGCCCGTGAAATTCTCAATCACAATTTTAAGTGGATTAATCACCGCCATCGCGCGTGGTGCATTTTCATTTAAATCTTCACGAATGCAAGCTTCTAATGCACTAAATTCCACCATATTATCTTGTTTAGTGACGCCAATACGACGGCAGAACTCACGTAATGACGCTGGCGTATAACCACGACGACGTAAACCGGAAATGGTTGGCATACGCGGATCATTCCAACCATCGACAATGCCTTCATTCACTAATTGCAATAACTTACGCTTAGAGGTTAAGGTCGATTCTAAATTTAAACGCGAAAACTCATACTGGTGCGGCAATGGACGCGCAATCGAAATATTTTCTAATACCCAGTCATACAAACGACGATTATCTTGGAATTCCAATGTACAAAGCGAATGAGTAATGCGCTCAATGGCATCCGAGATACAATGGGTAAAATCATACATAGGATAAATGCACCATTTATCCCCTGTTTGATGATGGGTGGCAAATTTAATCCGATAAATAACAGGATCGCGCATCACAATAAACGGTGATGCCATATCAATTTTCGCGCGTAAGCAAGCTTTACCTTCCTCAATTTCACCGTTTTTCATTTTCTCAAATAAAGCGAAGTTTTCTGCCACAGAACGATCGCGATAAGGGCTATTTTTACCAGGCTCAGTTAGTGTTCCACGGTATTCTCGCATTTCTTCTGGCGAAAGCTCGTCCACATAGGCTAAGCCTTTTTCGATTAATTCAATTGCATAACCATAAAGCTGATCAAAGTAGTCAGAGGCATAACGCGGTTGCCCTTCCCATTTGAAACCTAACCATTCCACATCTTGTTTAATTGAATCCACATATTCCACATCTTCTTTGACTGGATTCGTATCATCAAAACGTAAATTACATCGTCCCTGATAATCTTCAGCAATCCCAAAATTTAAACAAATTGATTTCGCATGACCAATGTGTAAATAACCATTGGGTTCAGGCGGAAAACGCGTTTGAACAGCAGTATGTTTACCTGATGCTAAATCTTCATCAATAATTTGACGAATAAAATTGGTGGGACGTTTTTCTGTATTTTCAGCTGCGACAACGTTTTCAACTGGATGACTCATTCTGACCTCGAATTCCATAATGGTTTTGTTATAAAAATGCTAGCTATTCTACCCTGTTTGCCTCCAGAATACAAAAATACCCTGTCTTTTCTTGTGATTTTCATCTTCCTATTTTCCTTTTTAATGATAAAATGAACGAACGTTCATTCACCAACTTGCGAGTCTAAAATCGGTTGCTTTCATTGTTTTTCCTTGCTCAACATAATCGGGATAAAACAATTTTAAGCTATTGTGTGAAGCACGATAAATGAAAAAAATCGCGATTTTCTCGCGCAAAATAGACTGCCCTTTTAGTGATGAGCATGTCATTGTGCACTGTTAGACCAATTACATCTCATACCAAGATGAAGGTTTTAGTCAGACAAGAAAAAAATTGCTATAATCCGTTCTTGCAAATGGGTCAAGCGACTCGCATGTTTAACTAAGGATTGTCATGATGTTAAAACGAAACCCAATTACTTTTTTATTATTATCTACAGCGTTGGTTGGTTGTGCTAATCTGGATGATTCATACCAACAAGCCAAGCAAGACTTTCAACAGTATCAAGAAATCACAAAACAATATGCGGTGCAAGAAAGTTGGTGGGAACACTATCGAGATACACAGCTCAACACCTTAATTCAGCAAGCATTAGACAATAATAAAAATTTGGCTAAAGCCGCTATCAATGTGAATAAGGCGCTTTATCAAGCGAATTTAGTAGGGGCGAATTTAGTGCCTGCCTTTAGTGGTAAAGTGGAATCAACAGCAACGCGAAATATTGAACACAGTCAGCCTTCAAAAATTCAGCATGGTGGTTCTATTAATGTTAGCTACACCTTAGATCTCTGGCGACGTTTAGCCGACTCTGCTTCCGCAGGTGAATGGGCACATAAAGCCAGTGCCCAAGATCTTGAGGCGGCACGTTTATCTCTCATCAATTCTGTCATCGCGACCTATTACCGTCTCGCCTTCCTCAACGATGCAGTACAATCGACAGAGGGCACCATTAACTATTACAGCCAAATTAATACGATCATGCAAAATCGTTTTAAACTCGGTATAGCCGACAGTGCAAGTTCAGATCAAGCACAACAAGCTGTATTAAGAGCCCGTAACCAGTTGATCACTTATCAAACACAACGAAAAGTCGCAGAACAAACTTTGCGTAATTTACTTAATTTAAAACCGAATGAAGCGTTAAATGTCAGATTCCCAGCTATTTTAAATGTGAAAACACTGGGGGTGAACACCAATGTACCCGTTTCAACTATTGCTAACCGACCTGACATTAAAAGCGCACAATATCGTTTAAGCGCTGCGTTTAAAGATGCGAAAGCGGTACAAAAAAGTTGGTTCCCAACCATTACGCTAGGTGCGAGTTTGGCTTCTGCAGGTGCCAAAATTGACACCGCACTAGATACACCAATAGCGAGCGGACTAATTGGGATTAATCTGCCTTTCCTCAATTGGAATACCGTCAGATGGAATGTAAAAATTTCAGAAGCAAATTACGAACTCGCCAAAGTGAACTATGAACAAGCAATCACTACGGCACTAAATGAAATTGATACCCTCTATTTCAACTACCAACAATCAAAAGCAAATTTTGCGAATCTGCAAAAAGCGGATGCTTACAACAAACGCATTACCCAATACTACAAAAATCGCTATGATGCTGGGGTGGCATCCTTAAGGGATTGGTTAACGGCAGCGAATACCGAGAACGATGCAAAATTAGCTATTTTAAATGCGAAATATCAATTGATTCAGCAAGAAAATAGCATTTACAGTGCTATGGCGGGGTATTACTCGATTCAATAACAAGAAAGAGGCAGTTAGCCTCTTTTTTATTCACTCTGGTCCAGGATCGCATCTTATGAAAATCGAAGTCTGTATTGATAATATCGAATCAGTATTCATCGCACAACATGCGGGCGCTGATCGTCTAGAACTCTGTGGTTGTCTTTCCGTGGGAGGTGTCACGCCCCCCTATTCATTGATTAAAAGTGCGGTTAATTTAGCCCAAATTCCTTGCTATGTGATGATTCGACCAAGAGCAGGCGATTTCTTGTTTAATACACATGAAGTCAAGATGATGATTGATGATATTCATCTTGCCAAACAACTCGGTGCTCAAGGCATCGTGATCGGTGCATTGACTCAACATGCTGAAATTGACCTATCGGTTTGCGAAAGGTTAATACAGGCAGCAGAAGGATTAGGGGTCACCTTCCATCGCGCGTTTGATCTTTGTCGCGATCCGATAACAAGTTTAACACAATTAATTCAGCTAGGTTGTGAACGCGTTTTGACTTCGGGGCAAAAAGCGAATGCCATAGCAGGTCAACCCTTAATTAAACAATTAGTGGAACTGGCATCAAACCGTATCACAATAATGGCAGGGGCCGGGATTAATGCAGAAAATGCGGCCTGGTTAGCCGAGAATACAGGGGTCAGTGAATTACATTTATCTGGAAAAAGTTATCGTTTAAGTGAAATGCAATCTCACGCGGAAGCCGTAATGGGCGAAAACAGCCAAGATGATCAAAAAATCTGGCGAGCGGATTTTAGTAAGATACAAGCGGTAAAAGCGCGTGTAGAAAAGTACTGAGTTGGTCGATAAGCCGAGTTCTGTCGCGGACAATCATTCCTCTAGGCGTACATTCGCACATACGCTCAAGCAACCTACCCGAATCCTGAGCGGGCCACCCATTGGATTCCTATTTGGTCTTGCTACGAGTGGAGTTTACCCTGCCGTGAACTGTTACCAGCCACGCGGTGCGCTCTTACCGCACCCTTTCACCCTTACCAGCCGAAACTGGCGGTCTGCTCTCTGTTGCACTTGTCGTAGGCTCGCGCCCCCCAGGCGTTACCTGGCACTCTGCCCTGTGTAGCTCGGACTTTCCTCTCGTCTACTTGTCCCACTAGGTCGTCATAAAGACGGTTAAGGGCTTCAATAAACCAGCGATTGTCTGACCAACTCAGGCGCGCAGTATAACGGAATTCCGGCAAAAAAGACAGAACTTATTTGAAATCCAACGAAAATCGACCGCACTTTTGTCTTTTGCCAAGGAAAAAGCAAAGCTTGCGCTAAATCAATGTAAAACTCAAAATCAACGACAATCTTATGTTATAATTCCCTCAGTTTTTATGTCGATAAAGGACTCTGAAATGAACTATTTGCAGATCGCACGTGAAACATTAACGATTGAAGAAAAAGCACTGGCTCGTTTAAGTCAACGACTTGATGCCCACTTTAACGAAATCGTTGAGTTAATTTTACACTGCCAAGGGCGCTTAGTAATTGGCGGGATCGGGAAATCGGGTTTGGTAGGGAAAAAAATGGTCGCCACCTTTGCTTCTACGGGTACACCAAGTTTTTTCCTACATCCAACAGAAGCCTTCCACGGTGACTTAGGTATGCTCAAACCGATTGATATTGTGATGTTGATTTCTTATAGCGGTGAAACAGACGATGTCAATAAACTCATTCCAAGCCTGAAAAATTTCGGTAATAAAATCATTGCCCTCACAGGTAATCCAAATTCAACCCTCGCTAAACATTCCGACTATGTGCTTGATATTAGTGTTGAGCGTGAAGTCTGCCCTAATAATCTTGCGCCGACCACTTCTGTGTTGGTGACAATGGCATTAGGGGATGCACTTGCCGTTTCTTTAATTAAAGCTCGTGATTTCAAGCCCGCAGATTTTGCTCGTTTCCACCCTGGTGGCAGCCTAGGACGCCGTTTATTATGCCGTGTCAAAGATGAAATGCAAACGCGTCTGCCAGTTACGCGCTTAGAAACCTCCTTTACAGATTGCTTGACAATCATGAATGAAGGTCGAATGGGGGTGGCTTTAGTGATGGAGCAAAATCAATTAAAAGGGATTATTACTGACGGTGATATTCGTCGTGCACTTACCGCTAATGGGGCAGAAACCTTACGTAAAACAGCACAAGATTTAATGACGTCTCATCCAAAAACCATTCATCAAGATGCTTATTTAGCTGAAGCAGAAGCCTTTATGAAAGCGAAAAAAATCCACTCTTTAGTGGTGGTTAACGATCAACAACATGTCGTTGGTCTTGTGGAGTTTACCAGCTAATGTTAACGCAAAAACTCCAAAATATTAAATTTGTCATTACCGATATTGACGGGGTACTGACGGATGGTTCCTTGCATTATGATGCACAAGGTGAAGCGTTCAAAACCTTCCATGTAAGAGATGGATTAGGTATCCGAATGTTAATGGAATCCGGTATTCAAGTTGCGGTACTCTCTGGACGAGATTCACCGATTTTACGCAAACGCATTGCCGATTTAGGGATTCAACTCTTTTTCCTTGGCAAATTGGAAAAAGAGAGTGCTTGTTTTGAACTGATGCAACAAGCCAATGTCTGTGCGCAAGAAACAGCCTATATTGGTGATGACAGTGTTGATTTGCCTGCCTTTGCTGTCTGTGGTGTCGCCTTTGCCGTCCAAGATGCGCCCGCTTATGTCAAATCGCAAGCTGATCATGTATTGAGCCTAAAAGGTGGACAAGGGGCGTTCCGTGAAATGTCCGACATGATTCTCGCGGCACAACATAAAAGCGACATATATACTTGTGCGCAAGGCTTCTTAAAAGCCGCAAAAAAAATGGCACAATAAACCTCCTACAACAAAAAAACACGCGTAAACGCGTGTTTTTTATGAAGAAAGAAAACCCCTCTTATTTAATAATTCTTAAATGAGAAGTCGATTTTTTTTCCGTCGTGTTGTCTTTGTTTGTGCTTTTTTGAGTATTCTCGCTGGCTTTTGGCTTATCAACCGCATCGACAAAACTCAATGGTTGCTCAACGTGAATAGCAGGCGCTACCTCATCATAAATCGCTTCAGGTTCAAACAGCACACCATCACCATTCTCACGAGCATAAATAGCCACCGCTGCCCCCATTGGAATATAAATATCCTGTGAAACACCCCGAAAACGTGCGCTAAACTGAATACTCTCATGACTTAGCACCAAATTCCCCGTCGCATTTGCAGATAAATTGAGGACAATTTGTCCATCTTTAACATATTCCACGGGGACTTTCACACCAGCATAAGTGGCATCGACCACTAAATAAGGGGTAAAATCATTATCCACTAACCAATCATAATAAGCTCTTAATAAATAAGGACGCTTAGGTGACGCTTTATGTACCATGCTGAATTATTTCTCATCCATTAAATTTTTCGGCGCAGACACACCCAAAGATTGCATAAATGAATCGCGTTCAAACACACGTGCCATGTATGCTTTAATCGCTTTGCTACCTGCGCCAGTGAAATCCACACCTAGTTCTTGCATACGCCATAATAATGGCGCGATATAACAATCCACTAAACTAAATTCGTCGCTCATGAAGTAAGGCATTTGGGTAAAAATAGGTGCAATCGCTAAAATTTCTTCTCTTAATTGCTTTAATGCAACTGCACGTTCTTCATCGGTACCCTTTTCTGCTTTTGCTAATACGGGATACCAATCTTGCTCAATACGTAACATTAATAAACGGCTTTTTCCCCGTGCCACTGGATAAACAGGCATGAGTGGTGGATGAGGGAAACGCTCATCAAGATATTCCATAATAATACGTGAATTAAATAAAACTAAATCACGATCAACTAATGTCGGCAACGTGCCATACGGATTTAATTCCATTAAATCTTCTGATACGACTTGAGGATCTACAACTTCCGTTTCATAAGCAACACCCTTTTCAGCCAAAACAATCCTTACTTGATGGCAATAAATATCTGTTTTATCTGAAAAAAGTGTCATTATTGAACGTTTATTTGCAGCGCTTGTCATCTATTCCTCCGACAGCTCTAAAATGAATTAAAATTTATTAAACTTTGCCCGATTTTGGCATGATTTTATATAAAAAATGGGCGTTTATTCTACCACAAATCGTCCCGTGATTTCCAAAGATTCTGGTAAATTTTATTGTGATAAAAAAATTGCAAGCCTTTTGGGCTTGCAATCTGAATATAAAACGTAAAATAGAAATTAACGTTTTGAGAATTGTGGACGACGACGCGCTTTGCGTAAACCCACTTTTTTACGTTCAACTTGACGTGCATCGCGAGTCACGAAACCAGCTGCACGTAATACAGAGCGTAAACTCTCATCATATTCGATTAATGCACGAGTGATACCATGACGGATTGCACCCGCTTGACCAGAAATACCGCCACCTTTTACAGTAACATATAAGTCTAATTTATCAGTCATTTCAACCAACTCTAACGGTTGACGAACGATCATACGTGCTGTTTCACGACCGAAATAAACGTCTAAATCACGTTGGTTAATAGTGATTTTACCACTGCCCGGTTTAATAAATACACGAGCTGAAGAGCTTTTGCGGCGACCTGTGCCGTAGTTTTGATTCTCTGCCATATCCTAAACCTCGTGATTAAATATCTAAAACTTGTGGTTGTTGCGCAGCATGGTTATGTTCAGCACCAGCATACACTTTCAATTTACGATACATTGCGCGACCTAATGGACCTTTTGGCAACATACCTTTTACCGCAATTTCAATCACTGCTTCAGGACGGCGTGCGATCATTTCTTTAAACGTCGCTTGTTTGATGCCACCTACATAGCCAGTGTGCCAGTGGTAAAGTTTATCGCTTTCTTTGTTACCTGTTACAGCAACTTTCTCTGCGTTAATCACGATGATGTAATCACCTGTATCAACATGTGGCGTGTATTCCGCTTTATGTTTACCACGAAGGCGACGTGCTAATTCAGTCGCTAAACGACCTAAAGTTTTACCTGTCGCATCTACTACATACCAGTCGCGTTTAACCGTTTCTGGCTTTGCTACAAAAGTTTTCATTAATTAATTACCAATAAAATAATATTAATACCCAGTGTTTATATCGTTTATATACGCATAAACACAACCATGAATCTTAATCAAACACCCCTTCGAGTGCGATCTCGATAAAATAATGTCTGGTGGGAAATCCAGTACATTCACAGGGTCGCAAGATTATACTCGAGAAAAAAAGGAAAAGCGACTACTTTTTGTTAAATTAAGCAAGAGAAAGCCGGAAAAATGAGAAGAAAAGAAACCGTTCGTAACCCACCATCGCTTCACAAACGGTTTGATTGGATTATGCTTCGCTGGTCAAATCTTTAATCACCGTTGAGGTGGCATTTTTAGTCACAGACAAGATACCTTTTTTGGCCGAAACGGAGGAGGCATAGTACTGACTACGACCAATTTCTTGATGATTTTTTGCTTTTAAAACAAAATAAGGCTTATTGTTTTTTGCGACACGCACTTCGAAATTTTTTTCATCTATGCCATTTTTTTGAACTGATGCAATGCCATTTTCTGCGGCTGAACGTGAACGATAAAGTTCACTGGTTAAAATTATTTGGCTATTTGCTGCTTTTAAATTAAACATAAATTGACCGTCTTTTGCCAATTTAAGCTCATACCAACCTAATGCCATAATCTGCTCCTTTTTATAAAGTTCCCATGAGATTAACTTCTCATCAACAAGCATAGAATTTTTGCCGAAAATTGCAACCTTTTTAACCAATTAAATTGCCTGTGACGTATAAAGATCGACTTGACTCAATTCAGATAAACGCTTGATATAGTGTTCTAAGCGTGTAGGAAAACGCAATCCTTTTACACAGGTTAAGTTTCTTAGTACTGGAAAGACTAAAATATCTTCTAATGATAAACGATGATTTAATGATGCTTCCCCTAGCACGAACGCAGATAATTTTTCAAGATCGGTGGTTAAACGAGCAAGATATGTCGGTGTATTATTAAAATGTTGGGTAAAATCACCTACATACGCTGTTTTCTTTTGGGTGAAATAGTCAATCGCACGTTGTGTCGCAAATTCTGCCACATCCAGTTTAATGAAACGTGGCATCAATAAATAATTGGAATAACTCGTGATTTCTGCTAACAGCGCCTCAATTTCAGGACGAACAGTAGTCTGTAAAATAGGTTCGCCATAATGGGTATCAATGTATTTTACAATATCCAAACTTTCTGGCATCACGCTACCGTCTTCTTTTACCAGAATAGGCACCACTTTTTTTCCAACTAAACGGGTTGGTGTTTCCTCATCATCATTTAACAAAACATGTTTGTTGACGGGGATGTTTTTTAAACCAAAAATCATCATTGCACGAACACAATACGGGCAATGATCATAAACATAAAGCTCCATTTTAACTCCTTTAATTGAGACGAAATGACTTACTCTAATCAGATTGGCGGAATAATTCAACTAACAATGGGTTCAAGCCACTTTGTCTTTTGATTGGGTTTCTCACCGCACTTTTCCAGATCTCCGCACTGGCAAAAACCGTTAATTGCTGTTTCGCACGCGTCACCCCCGTATAGATCAATTCACGCGACAAAATTGGGTTAGGCTCGGTCGGTAATACCAAACAAGTATGGGCAAATTCAGAACCTTGTGATTTATGTACCGTCATCACAAACGCGGTCTCATAGTTTGGCACACGGCTAGCGAGCACCGTTTTATAATGCCCTTGTCCCTGCTCAAACCAGACTTTACCTTGTCCTAAAAATAAACCAATGTCACCATTATACAAGCCAATATGGTGATCATTTTGTTGGATCATAATTGGTTTACCTAAATACCAATCGCGTTCATGTTTAAAATCAAGTAGTCCCTTTTGTTGTAAACGTTGAGCTATCTTTTGGTTAAGCTGCTCTACACCTAATTCCCCGATACGTAAGGCTGTTAAAAAACGAATGGCATTGAACAACGTAAAGATATGCCCAACTTGTTGCGCATTAAGTGATTGCGTGTTTGGGTGTAATTGTTGCAAGGCGACTAAATAATCAGTGTATTTTTCAACCGCACTTTTGACCACTAGCGCAGCACATGCTTGGGTATATATAATTGGATTATCCGCTTTTAATAATGAAAACTGGTCAAAATCCACCATTTCAATATCATTAAAGTGAGCAAAAGCTTGCCAACTTGCCTCAATGTTGCCCTGATTAATTGCCTGTGCTAATTGTCCAATACCCGAATCGCCTGCGAAACGGTGACTATAATGCAAACGACATAAATGATCACGCAGTGGATAACCTTGGTTTGATGACGCTAACTCAATATCTGCCACCGTTTTTAAATACGCTGTTAAAGCTGGACTATAAGGCTGTTGCGCAAATTCGGCTAACGCCCCCAACATTTCCCCCGCTTCCACTGGGGAAAGTTGATTTTCATCACCGAGTAAAATTAATTTCGTCTGCGGTTTAAGTGCTTGCAATAATTTCGCCATTAACGGCAAATCAATCATCGATGCTTCATCCACCACCAACACATCCAACGGCAATGGATTATGTTGATGAAATGTAGGTGTTTCTTCAAAGAAACGAATACCCAATAAACGGTGTAAAGTTTGGGCAGTGGTCGGTATTGCCGCGATTAATCCCGCGCAAAGGGGCATGTTTTCTTGGCTTTGTAAACGCGTTAAGGCACCATTAATTGACTCCGTCAAGCGAGCGGCAGCTTTACCTGTGGGGGCGACTAATTTAATTGTGAGCCGGCAATCAGAAAGTGACTGCAATGCCAAGAGTAAACGTGCAACCGTGGTAGTTTTCCCCGTACCGGGGCCCCCCGTGATTAAACAGAAAGGTTGTTTTAAGGCGGTCGCCACTGCTACTTTCTGCCAATTTACACCGTCAAGGTGCGGTGCTCGTGGAAAGTACTGCGTCAAGATCGCTTTGATTTGATCGTGAGAGATGGCGGTGCTGTCAGTCCCCCGTTGTACTGCGGCTTGGAGATAACGCGCCACGCGGTATTCATCTTGCCAAATCCGATAAAAATAAAGTGCATTAAATTGGAAGACCAAGGGCGCGACCTTTTCCAACGGTGTTGCACTAAACGCAATATGCTCCGCTAAGCTTGGCTGCCAATTTTCGACTGGCAAAAAACCGATTTTTTCTTGAATGATATTCAAGTAAGCGCGTTCAGCCGTGCGATAGGCTAAATTAAAATAATTCGACTCAATTCCTTTTTCTAAGAATAAGCAGGTATGACCTTGTTGATAGCTGTAACTACACAGTGCGGCAAGTAATATGGCTAAATTTTTTTTCTCTATGGGCAACGCAGGATCTTGCTTATCTGCGATCAATTTCGCAAAGTAATAATCCCCTTCGCTGATCACCTTTTGTTGTTTTAATTCTTGCAAGACAGTAAGCATTAAAAGAGTTCCTCTAATTCTTGAATCAAATTGGCATCGGGTTTGTGGAAGTAAATCCCCTGTTGATCGATGCCATTCATGCCACGTAAAAAGGTATATATGACCCCACCAAAATGGGTGGCATACGTATAATGCGGATCGCGCTGTTTTAGATAACGATGCAATGCCAAGGTGTAGAATAAATATTGCCAGTCATAATGTTGTGCGAGCATGACATTCTGTAACTTTTCTGGTGCATAGTCTGACGGATTAGTCCCTAATTTATTCGATTTATAATCCACTAAATAATACTGTCCATTGTGGCGGAAAACCAAATCGATAAAACCCCGTAACAAACCTGCGATACCCTGTTTGATAGTTTGTAATTGTAAGGGTGCCGAAATAAAATGGTATTTTTGTAGTAACTGGTTAAATTTATGTGCTTGAAATTCATGTTTAAATTTCAGGTAAAACTCCATTTCTTTTATACAATCTTTTGCACTCAGATCCGATAAGCTCAGCGTTTGATCGCTTAATAATGGGGTATGTAAAATGGTCGTGAGCCAGCTTTGGAGCGGTTCGTGCCACACTTCTTCTAATTGCAATGTTTGACACATTTGCGCGACCGCCATACTGTCCACGGCTTGATTTAATGGATATTTTTCAAAATAGCGGTGTAACACTTTACCCACCATCGTCCCTGCTGGAAAATCAAAAGGCGTGTAGCCTTTCGCATAGCCTGCGATCTCCGCCACAGGTGCGACTGTCGTGTCAAAGTCTAACATCACATCATAATCTCTATGATCGAGTAAAAGTGATAAGTCTGACGTATTGTCTAGATAGCCTTGCGTTTGTAATTGTTTGTTTTTTTCATGTAATGCGCTGATCGCACTAAAGCTAGTCACTTGCCAGTTACGCTCAATATTGCCTTGAAACTCGACACATTGCAGGGGGGCATTCGAGGTTGTCTCCAACATCAACGCACTCTCATGACGAGGGATCGCATCAAATTCATCCACTTGAATCTTAACCTCTGGGTCAGCAATACGTTGCTGAAATGCATTCAGGGCACTACGCACATCTGCTTCCCTCATTTCGCCTTGGGTTAACGCATATTGAAGACAATTCCAATCACTGACAAAGTTCTCGGGTAATGCCATTGCCACTTGGTATTTCGCCCGGGTCAAGGCAACATAAAATAAACGCATCGCTTCTGCGCGTTGTTCTTGTTGCATCGCGTCTTGATGTGTTGCTTCGAGATCCCACAGGATTTGTTGGCGGTCATGATCGTAATAGGTATCAAGCACCGCCTTATTTTCTTTCGGGGCATCCGCAATAAAAGGTAGCCAGACTAAATCATATTCCAACCCTTTCGATTTATGAATCGTCACAATTTTGACGAGTTGACGTTCACTTTCCAAGCGAATTTGTTGTCCATCTTGGCGATTTTCACCTTGGATTTGTTTCTCAAACCAGCGCAATAAACTCGCTGCACTGTCATTCAACGTGCTCGCTTCTTGTAATAATTCAGCAAGATGTAATAAATCGGTTGTTTTACGCTCCCCACCCAATTGGCTTAACAATTTTTCCATGATGTTTTCATCAAGGAAAAGGCGATGTAACATCACCAGAATCCCCTGCCATTGCCAAATACGTTGATAATTCACAAAACGCTCAACGACCTGTGTCCAACGCTGTTCATCTTGTTTAATTTCGCTGATTTCACGCGTCGTTAAACCAAAAATACGCGTAGCAATCGCATTTAAAATATTACGCTCACTAAATGGCTGTAAACAGGCGGTTAGAATCATGACTAACTCTTTGGCTTCGTGGCAATCAAAAACATTACTTTTATCAGACAAATACACGGATGCAATGCCTAATTGTTGTAGAGCTTCGCTGACCAGTGATGCTTCTTTCCAGTCTTTTACCAGCACGGCTATTTTTTCTGCGCGCAGTGGGCGTCTTCTTTCTTGCTCGTTTGTCGCCTGTTCATCATAAAAAATAGCCTGATCTTGGACCGCACTTTGTAGCCAATATTGAATCGAGTGAGCACAAATGCTTGCTAAGGTTTGTTTTTGAGTAGTCGTTAAATTACCCGTGCTTTTCTTTACCTCACCCACATCGCCAACATAGCAACGAAACGCAGGTTCTTCTTGACCATTTAACAAAAATTTAGGCTTATCTGGGCAAGCTGCGACAGGTAGAAACTGAATTTGAGGATATAAAAAAGGAACGCCTTGCTCAAACTGAAATAACCCATTGACGGCCTTGACCAATCGTTGCGCTGAACGCCAGTTCGTGCCCAAGGTAAAACGTGCATCTGCTTGTTCTGCCGCTTGAAAATAGGTGAAAATATCGGCACCACGGAATTTGTAAATCGCTTGTTTAGGGTCACCAATCATAATAAAACCCGTTTCTGTGGCGTCTTGGTGCAAGTAAATTTTGGCGAAAATTTGGTACTGTTGGGCGTCCGTGTCCTGAAACTCATCAATCATGGCAAAAGGATATTGCACGCGAATAAACTGAGCGAGTTCTTCGCCTTGTGCCGAATACAAAGCTTCACGTAACAAACGTAATAAATCATCAAAATTTTTCTCTGTATGCTGCGCTTTATACTCAATCAAGGCTTGTTGCACGCCGCGTAAATAATAATAGTGCAATAATTTTGCGTAAAAGGGCTGCCTATCCTGTTGCGCATTTGCTTCATCGACCAGTGCAAAAATGGCATGACACAAGGGCTCTGCGCCAT
Organism: Bisgaard Taxon 45; assembly: GCA_030783905.1. GTDB lineage: Bacteria > Pseudomonadota > Gammaproteobacteria > Enterobacterales > Pasteurellaceae > Pasteurella. The sequence continues at coordinate 461,647 of JAQAHH010000009.1, forward strand.
CTTCGGCATAACCATTTAGCGCATGTTGGCTAAAATATTTACTTAATTTATCATTCAATCCTTCGACTAACGGGGAACTCGCCCAATCATGAATCGCGTTAAACCAATTGAGCACATTTGGCTTTTTAAAGGTGGTGCGTTTGAGTCTTTTCTTTTCGCCTTTCGCATAGGTTTTATCCAATTCAGCCAACACTAACGCTTGGATTTCGGCTTCCTGTGCTAGCCATTGTTGTTTTAATGTGTGAATACGTTGTTGTTGAGGCACAATATGTTGTTGTAAAAAATCTTGTAACGACATCGCCAACCAATCTTGATAAGCGGGATCGCTACGCAAATCCTGCGCAATATATTGGCGTAACTTAGCAAATACCGCGTGTGGCGAACCCAAGGTTTGGTGAATATAATTGGCAATCAAAAACGGTTGGCAATAAAAATGCTCACGCCAAAAGGCTTTAAACAGACGTTCCAATAACAGGGTTTCATCGGTATTTAAGGTGAGATTGAAATGAATCTGTGAATGAAATGCATATTGCATCAACATACGACGGCAAAAGCCATGGATCGTATAAATCGCAGCAAGGTCCATCGTTTGTTCAGCGATATTTAAACGCTGAATCGCAAGCTGAATAGCTGAAATAGAATCAATACAGTGTAAAAGCAACGGCTCACTTTGTAGCAGCGCGACTTCACCCTTTTCTTGATAAGCGAGCAAGGCCTTTTTCGCTTGATGAATACGTTCTCGAATACGCCCTTTCAGTTCCTCGGTTGCTGCTTCGGTGAAGGTCACAACTAAAATCTGCTCAACAGTCAATGGCTGAGAAAAGCCGTTTTCGCCGGCTTGCAATAACAAGCGGAGATAAAGTGAGCCAATGGTATAGGTTTTACCTGTTCCAGCGGAGGCTTCAATTAAACAGACCTTATTTAACGGGAGAGTGACGGGATTGAGAACAGCTGTATCCATTATGTTTTCTCGCTATAAATCCAAGATAAGAAAAGTGCGGTCTCGTTTACCGCACTTTTTCATTTAAAAGTTCAATACCTTATCGGCCTCAACGGTCCAATCAGCAAGCTCAAATAAGGTACCAATTTCAACACCTTCAGCTAAAGGCAGTTCAGTGATGCCCCTCGCATTAGTACAGGTTTTACACAGTTTCACCTGCGCGCCTTGTGCCGTCAGGATCTCCAATGCTTGTTGTAAATGGTACCCTTCTGCTGGCTTTTGTTTTGCCAAGCCACCCGTCACCGCATCCGACATTAAAAATAATTTAAGTGCCACCGCACTTTTGTGTTGTTCTTGTAACTGTAAAGCTAAGCGTAAGGCACTAAAAAAACGTTCGTCACCATAAGGTGCTGCATGAATAATAAACAGGATCTTTTTCATCATTAACCTACCCAAATAAATTTAATTAAAAAGAGGATAGCCACGACCCAAACTGGCGCATTGATGTCTTTCAAACGACCAGTACAGGCTTTCATCACACAATAACTCATAAAACCGAAGGCAATGCCTTCTGTAATCGAATAGGTAAACGGCATCATTGCCGCCGTAATAAACGCCGGTGTGGCCTCGGTTAAATCGTTCCATTTAACACGAATCAGACTGGATGCCATTAAAATCCCGACATACACTAATGCACCGGCTGTCGCATAAGCGGGCACCACACTGGCTAAAGGTGAAAAGAAAATGGTCAATAAGAATAACACGCCAACGGTGATCGCGGTTAATCCTGTACGCCCCCCCACTGAAACACCTGCGCCGCTTTCAATATAAGTACTGATTGCCGATGTGCCCATATAAGAACCTGCCACCGCACTCACACTATCCACATAAAGGGCTTGTTTCATTTTAGGAAAACGTCCACGCTCATCACTGAATCCCGCTTTATCGGTGACCCCTAATAAGGTGCCTGATGAGTCAAATAAATTAACCAATAAAAAAGAGAAAATAATGCCCAGTAAAGCCGTATCAAGCGCCCCAGCAATATCCACTTGGCCCACCACGGTTGTTAAACTTGGGGGAAAAGAGATGACACCATTAAATGTCACATTTGGATCAATAAAAAAGGCTAAACCTGTCACCACCGCAATCGAGATGAGTACACCAGAATAGATGTTACGTGCGGCGAGTACAACAATAATGAAGAAACCTAAAATACCAAGTAGCACTTTGGGATCATGCAAATTCCCTAATGCAACTAATGTGACAGGGTTGGCAATCACCAGTCCCATGTTTTTAAAACCAATTAGGGCAATGAATAAACCAATCCCCGCACCAATTCCCACACGTAAGCCAAGCGGAATAGATGCCATGAGCCAATAACGAATTTGGAAAATAGTTAAGACCAATAGACCGAGTGAGCCCCAAAAAATCGTCCCCATACCAATTTGCCAAGCATAGCCTAATTTTCCCACCACCACATAAGCAAAAAAGGCATTCAGCCCCATGGCAGGCGCAAGTGCAATGGGCAGATTACTCAACAAGCCCATAGCAATGGTCCCTAGCGCAGCAATTAAACAGGTCGTGACAAATACGACTTGTTTATCCATTCCCGCATCACCCAAAATAGACGGATTAACGAAGACAATATATACCATGGTAAAGAATGTGGTGATACCGGCAATAATCTCGGTTTTTAGTGTAGTTTTTTTCTCAGTTAATTGAAAAAAACGATGAAGAAAAGATTGATTTTCCATTATGATTCCTAAGCGACGATGATAAACATGAAATGCTGAAAAACAGGATAAAATGAACGGTGTTTTTCCACCAGATTCTAGCAAAAGAAACGCGTTGGTGCATTGTTTTTTCATTCAACAATCAACACACCAACGCAGAGCGTGACAGATAGGCAATCGTTAAACCCATCGCATTATAATCCCAGTTCGTGCTTAATTTGATCAGCAAACATACCAATGCTAACGGCAAAATAATTTGAGCGATTCCAATCTAATAATGTGCGATAATTCTTGGACACTAAAAAGGCACGTCCGACTTCCTTATCAGGTTGTACAAGCCATAAGTCTGCCCCCGCAAGTGCGGTCAGTTTTTCCTGATTTTGTTGGCTATTCGATTTCAGTGATACCCCTAAATGTTGCCAAGCATTTAATGTCCGTTTTTTCTGAGGTTCAATACCAGAAAGCGCGATATCAATCGGCTTGGTCAATTGCACTTCCACGCCCCAAGGTAATTGCTTATCCCAACCCACAGTACTCAAATAACGGGCAATCGAAGCAAATACATCATCGTGGTTTTTCCAAATATCTTTTTCACCGTCCTGATTGCCATCAGCAGCATAACGTAAATAAGAACTTGGCATAAATTGGGTTTGCCCCATCGCCCCCGCCCATGAGCCTAACATTTTTTGACGAGGAATATCACGACGTTCCAACATTTTCATGGCGGAAACAAATTCACTACTGAATAAATGTTCCCTACGCCCGTCAAAGGCCAGAGTAGCGAGTACAGACAGCACATCATACTGACCTTGATAATGCCCAAAACTGCTTTCCATCCCCCACAAAGACATTAAATATTCTGGTTGCACCCCAAAACGTTGGCTTGCTTTTTCCAATTGTGCTTGTTGTTCCCAATAACGGGTGGTGGCCACTTCTACTTTGCGTGGCGTTAACACCCGATTCAGATAATGGGTTGTACCATGTGGATTAGAACGAACGGGCGTATTCGGATCGCGTTTTTGCACACGTCCTGCTTGTTGTCTGTCCAACTCGATCGCTCTTGAAATATACTGGATATCATTATGATCGTTAAGAGTCTTTTCGGATACCCCTTCTGCGCGTGCTTTGCGTTTTAAAAAAATGACATAATCTGAAAAATTTTCCACCTGACGTGCTTTGGAAAATTGACTGCCGGTGGCTAACGGTGTAATCGGTGGCTTATTTGCACACCCCACCAAAATAAGGCTCAGTAGCAAGCCACTGACACGAAACCATAATTTAATTGACACAATAACGTTCCTACTTTCTTAAAAATTGATAAATAATACGTAACAATGAAGTCGGTAATAAGCGTGGTAATGCCCGTAATAAAAAGGTAAACAAGCCAGAGAACAGACCCTGTAACTTTAATCGATACTTCAATTTAAACAAGCGCCATTCTGCTTGTGCTTGTGCGAGACCACGGCGTCGCCCAACCATACCATTTCCCACACGGGCATACACTAAAACATCGGGTAAATTCGCCGCCTTTTTACCACTTGCCACTAATTTAATCCACAAATAATAATCTTCTTGTAGATCTTCATAGCCCCCGCAAGCCAATACCGCCTGCTTTTGATAAGCAACAGTCATATGATTAAACGGACAGCGTTGCTGGGTAAATTTAACAATCTCAGCGTGGCTAGTCGGTACATTTCGATAACTGACAATCTCATCAAGCGACTGCCCAAATTCGGCAATTTGCCCGCCCACAATCACCACATCTGGATGTTGTTGAATAAAAGCAACCTGTTTTTCAAAACGGGTCGGTACGCAAATATCATCGGTATCCATGCGAAAAACCCAATCGTGAGTACAATGCAATAACCCTTCGTTTAACGCCTGACCCAAACCACGATTTTGTGCTAACTTCACCGTTTTAATCGGTAAACGCGTTTCAAACTGCTGAACCACTGCCTCTAATGCCGCGCTGACAGGGCCATCAAACACCAACACAATTTCATCTGCGGGTAAGGTCTGCTGTTGTAAACTGTCTAGACAGTCCCTTAAATACAGGGGATTCTCTTTGACATATAGAGACATCAAAACCGAAAATTTCATTACATAAACCTTTTCATCTGAATAACCAATTGAGGCGAAAGACAGGTAAGTAACGCCAATATGCCATATTTGATTTGCCCCGTTTTACGGAACATTATCGCGTAATAGCGTGCCGCGCCCCGTGATAAATTCATCATATGTGGATAGGCTAACATATATAATGCATTTAACTCAAAATCCGTTGCGTGTTGTGCCGTACGAACATAGCGTGTTTTAATTTCTTCAATCGCCTGCTCGGTATATAACGTATTGGTGGACACACTGGCACGTTTTGTATGAAAGGTACAACGCGTCAAGGCGTGATCCACATAAAATGGATGAAAATCCTGATCAGACACGACTTTCAACAAAAATTCATAGTCTTCCAATGCACGTAAATAAGCAGACAGCCCCCCCACTTTTAAAAACAGGGCTTTTTTCAGCGCAATCATCGGCATTCCACCAATTTTATTGGCACGCAGTAGATGATCTAAGGTTAATAATCCCGTGTCGGTATAAGGATGTGTCTGGTAAGAAAAGCCTTCATTCACCATCACACAATGGGCAGGATGATAAATAAAATTCACTTCTGGATGTTGTGTGATAACCTCGGTTAAAACCGCACATTTTTCGTTTACAAAACGATCATCATCATCTAAAAAAAGTAGCCATTCATAGCGTGCTTGCCTTGCACCGATATTCCGGCTTTCTGCCGCCCCCACATTTTGGGCATTACGGATCACCGTACAATCGAATGCATAGGATTGCGTCACTGTAACAGGTTCACGAGAGCAATCATCGACAATAATCACCTCAAAAGACTTTACCGTCTGTTGATTCAAACTGTCCAATAACGCAGGGATTTCAGCTTGTCGATTATAAGAGGGCACAATAATGCTAAACACGATGCCCCTCCCGTGCTTGACAAAAAATACGGTATTTCCCCGTCTTGCCGAATAAGGATAAAAACATCAACAAAACCAACATGATCCCTGGAAAAGCATAGGTGTCAGCTTTAATGTGTAATACACTCAATATAAATAATGTCGAAAGAATAAAGCGCCAACTGCCCTCAAACCAGTTATCCGCTACCCGTTTGACAAAATAGAAGGTAAATAAAAAACACACCAATAAATAACCTAACCCGCCATACAAAACTTGCCGTATAAAACCAGAATCGGTCGCACCATAATATTTTCCTTCCGCGGTGTAATAATAACCATCTCCGATTAAAAATTGTTTGAGAGTTGGAATAAATAAATGATTTTTAATTAAATTTTCACTCGATGAGCTGATTTTGCTCACCTCTTGATGTGAGAGTAAATTAATCACTGGCTCTAAAGCATGTGCCACATATTTATGTTGTGAAAAATTCAGTGCAAAGAACAACACCAAGCCAGCGAATAGGAGCAACGCGGGCAAATAACGCCATTTAAAATAAACCAACACACTGACCACGGAGAGTACAAAGAAGGTTCTGCCTGAAATTAAGCCAATAAACAGCAATAAAAATACAAAAATTGATGAAATTTGATTAGTTTTTGCATTATAGGCTAATAAAAAATGTAACAGCATCAGATAGAAAATACTGAGCTGAAAAAAAGCAGACGAGGTGAAATTGTATAAGCGGTATTCTTGTTCGGAATGATAAAAACGAGGTAATAGCGCATGAGTGGATAAGGCTAAATCAATCATAAAAGCCACACCCATTAATGCAACGACCCCCACTATCGCTTGCACCACAATCCCGATCTTTAAATCACGTATCAAGCGTGCTTTTCCTTGACTATGGTGATACAACACATGATACATCGCCACACCAAACATAAACAGTAACAAGGTTTTGATGTACATTTTCACCACACCCAACTCACTGGTCCCATTAATTAATATCGGTATAAGGCTCAGTAAAATTAAGGCAAGAATGACCCCGATACTGTCTATCGGCAAGGCAATACCGTCTGGTAATTGTCGCTGATAAACCCGATACGCTAAGATGACACAGGCAATCACCCCGCTAAAAAAAGCCATGCGAAAAACATGCTCTAACCAAGGATCATACAAATAAAAGAAATTCAATAATGCTGTCATACCCTTTCCTAACCTTTAACTTGCCAATTACGTTGTATAGCTAACCATTTTTTCAACGGATATTTCAGCCATTTTTGCCATAAATGATGTGGAAGCGAACCTCTATTCGCTTCTAAATTACTCACTAAAGCGGGATTCTCAATGGCCAGCAATGGACGGACCACCATGATGTCTAAGCAAAAATCACGACCAAATAGGATAAAATCATCCGCCAACCAAAATGGACGCTGTCCTTGCTGCAATTGATGAATAAAGACTTGAGCTGCAGATTTTTTAATCAAATATGCCACGGTGCCTGCAAAATAATTTTTATAAGGATAAGCATAATAAAATGACGAATTAGCGATCCTTTTCGCACAACAAGCGAACGTTGTCGGATAGGTCATTTCAAGCTCACTTGCATCAAACTGTTCGATTTTCGACTGACCAACTAACATCACATCCGCGCGAGGTTTTTCGGTCAGCAAGTGATTAATGTGCGACTGAAAGTCCTGATTAAATAGCGCATCGTCTTCACACACTAAACAATAATCGTCTTGCGCTAAACGAGGATCATCTGCAATCATGTGGTACACCGCCAAATGACTTAGCGTACACCCCACTTCCCCTTTTGTCACCGCACGGCCATAACGTTGTTTAAATTTATCTAGGTCAAAAAGTGCGGTCAAATTTTCCCAACTTTCCTGCAAGGTATTTTTTGCAGAAAAAACCTTAAAATCAGCGGTATCAGGTTGAGCAAAAAAACGCTCACGACGCGCCTGATCTTTTTCTAATGAAATAAGCCATTTCTGCATACTATTCTCTTATATCAATCACGTTAATACCGAGCTCATCAAATAAATCATAACAAGCATTATAGGCGGGATTTTCCGTGTCAATTTTTAATGCCACCACCTCAATATTGTCACTTTTATTCATAATATTAATAATGGCACTGCTAAAATAAGTGTAAACACGGTACTTTTTGGTCTGACACTGTTGAAGAATATAATCTTCAAAAATCAATTCTGTATCAATGTAATTGACCTGTGATAAATGATATTTTTCACGAGGATGAGGCAAATAATAATGAATATCAAATTGTTTGATCACCCGTTCAGCCAAGGCAACATTACGCTCATCTTCAGCGAAAATAGGTTGCCCAAGTAACACATTAATCACCGCTGAGGCTACTTTTTCGCTGTTGTCTGCCTCTACTAATTCAATTGGTTCCACTTGCTCAATAATGTTCTTAAAACCTTTATAAATCGTGTAATGTGTATGTGATAACGCACGCAATGATTGAATACTGTATTTATTCCCTAACAGAAAATTAATCAGCTTACGCGGTAAAGTAGCGGGGTCATCTTGGTAGAAAAGACTATTTGGTACAATATTAATGGTACCGTCATCAAAGGTATTCAGTACGTCAAATTGGATAGCACTTAATAAAAACTGAATTTGTAAATCATTAATGTTTGCGACAAAAACCTGATCAAAATGCTTACCTGAAAAATGCCGTTTTAAATGCAAGATTTCTTTTAATAGATTGAAACGATCTTTGTGTTGTACCATCGAAAAAAAACCGTGGCACTGTTGGGCGAGCCGCTTCGTATAAAAATCAAATTTTTTATTACTCACTGTTGACAACATTACGCCATAAAAATCCGTTTCTGGAAATTTAGCGATAATCTTTTCTGCAATTAACACCTGCAATGGTGTACAACAAATAATCAAATTCATATTACTTTCCTACTTTAGTCGTCATCCAATACAACACAGGTAAAATGACAACGCCACCAATGATACTCGCCAACGGCACAAACTGAATCTCGGTGAAGGTTAAACCAAATAAACTGATCACATAAATCAATGTGGTTATCACAGAGCAAATTGAGATCGATTTATTTTGACCATGATAAAACAAATAATTCACTAAAATGAGATAAGGTACCACTAAGGTCGTGGCAATCAAAAACAACAGAATATAGTATTTGGTGCCAACAAATTGGCTACCTAACAACCACACAATAAAGGGTTCTGGAATAAACCACATGACCAACGCAGGGATCGGCACCAATAACACACTATATCTTGCCCATTGCTGCACTTGTACTAATGTAATACGTTGTTGTTTTAGGCCTTCAAAAAAATAAGGCATCAGCGCTTTATTCAACACTTGAATGAGGATCATGACAATTGCCGCGATTTGTGCCCCCATTGCATATAAGCCTAGTTCTGCTTCAGTAAAAGTATGATAAATAAAAATCCGATCTAATTGCCCACGTAAAAACAGACTAACATTATGAAAAATTAACGGCAAACCAAAGCCTAACACATAATAAAGTGCGGTCCTATACTGACGAAAATGAAACGATTTTGTCCGTGCCTTTCGACGATATAAAAAATAGGCAAACAGAAACACCAACAAATTACTGAATAAAATCGCCAGAATCCGCTTTTCTACCAACTCGGTTTGATACATTTCTAACATTAAAACGGTGATACCAGCGGACAAGGTTGCTGAAAGAAATTGGATGGTAGAATACGCTATCGCCTGTTTTTGACATTGCCGAACGCTTAATTGTACTGCTAAGAAAGATTGAAAAATCGCAGAAAGTGCCAAATAAGCCAACATTTCTGCCTTAAAAAAGAGACAAAATGCTAAAATTAAACTGCCAACAGATAAAGTATAAGCATATCCCGCAGTGACGACTAAATTCAAAGCACGTTGACCATAAACATAAAAAAAGCGCGCAATAGCACCTTCTTGGCTTAACCCAACAATAATCAGAAATAAGGCCAGATACGTTTGATAATAAGACAGTTCACCAAAGCCCTCTACCCCTAATTTACGTGACAAATACGGTAATAAGAGGAAAGGCACCGATCTCGAAATCAACTCTCCGAATAAATAAATTGCACTGTCTTTAATGGCTTTCATGCTGTGCTCTAGGTCAAATAACTCAGGCGCCATTTTAACAACAATACAATTTTAAACAATAGACAAGGAAGAGGAGATCATGAATAATAGTGCACCTTTTACTTATCTTTACTTAACATGTTTGGACTCACAAAACTCATTACTGTTGTTATTCTTCCACCATTTAATGTGCTGATTCTTTGGTTCCTTTCTTTGCTCTTTTCGGTCTTACATTATAAAAAGCTCAGCCGTTTATGTGCATTTTTAGGCCTCACTATTCTCTATGTTTTCAGCTTGCCTTATACCTCAAACAAAATCGAGGACAGTTTAGTTATTGAGGACAATTTAAGCTTAGCCGACTATCAACAAGCTCAAGCGATAGTATTACTCGGTGGCGGGGTTCGTGATAGCAAAGAGTTATATGACAAACTTACGGTGAGCGCGGTTCCACTAGAACGTGTTCGTTATGCGGCTTATTTACAAAAGCAAACCCAACTTCCATTATTGATTACGGGTAGCTCCCCCAAAGGAATTTCAGAAGCACAAATTATGGCGAATGAACTCAATACATTTTTTTCCGTTCCAACAACATGGATTGAGGGCAAAGCAAGAACCACAAAAGAAAATGCGTTGTTTAGTCGTGAGATTCTCGAAAAAGAAGGCATTAAACGCGTTATTGTTGTAACAAACCAATGGCATATGCAACGTGCTAAACTGCTTTTTGAACAACAAGGATTTGAAGTTTTACCAGCGAGTGTGGGGCACGGTATTTCCCCCCAAAGTTATGGGCTTAATGTGATGTATTTTATCCCACAAGCAGGGGCCCTGAACAAAAATATGTTGCTGTTAAAAGAATGGCTCGGTTATTGGAAAGAGAAGTAAATCACGTTCCCGCTCTATTATTGTATGCTCAATTAGGTGTAATGGACCCAGATCCCACATTTTGTCCATTCCCCCCTCAATTAAATATCTAGCATAGTTTGTCTAGGCTGTATTACACCGTTGATGTTTTGTTCAATCGAAATCATGAGTTTCTCTTGCTCTTTCTATCATATATTGACTTTATACGCCCTAAAGCTAACGCGCATCTCTAACCAGTGTTTAAAAAATCACCACCTTAACTACAAATGTGCGCCCTAAATCAATCATACGATAATCTCTTTTAACAAAACCTCTCTTCTGCTCTCTCAAAGCAATACTATCAACATTATATAATTTATTTTATAATGAAAATATTTGATACTGCGCCCGCTTCTTTTATATGAACAAAAATGCCCTCATCTTTGTTGGATTATTCGTTTTCTTACTCATACTTATTGTGTTTTCAATGTCTTGGGGGCGTTTTTCTATTCCCGTGATAGAAGTCATCCATACCTTGCTGTTACAGAACGCAAATGAAACACAGCATGCCATTATTTTTAATCTGCGTTTACCTCGTATTTTTGCAGCAATACTCGTCGGCGGTGCCTTAGCGATAGCCGGGGTTACCTATCAAGGTATTTTTCGCAATCCGTTGGTTTCCCCTGATATTTTGGGTGTATCAAATGGTGCTTGTGTCGGTGCCGCTATTGCAATTTTACTTGGTACGAATATTTTTGGCATACAAGTGTTTGCCTTTCTAGGTGGCTTATGTGCAGTAATGCTAACAATGAATTTACCACGCTTAATCAAACGAGATTCAACAATTATTCTCGTTTTATCAGGCATTATTGTATCTGGATTTATGCTATCCACTCTTGGACTCATCAAATATCTCGCCAATCCTGAAACACAATTAGCGGATATCGTGTATTGGCAATTAGGCAGTTTAACCAAAGCCAACTTTCATCATCTCATCATGCTCTCACCGATCATTATCAGCACAGCTCTACTCTTATATCTTCTACGTTGGCGAATTAATGTCCTGTCTTTGGGAGATCGAGAAGCACGATTAATTGGTGCGAATATACGTATGGAAAGGCATATCATGGTCATCAATGCGACCCTCCTGACTTCAGCAGCGGTGTGTTTAAGTGGCACAATTGGTTGGCTAGGTCTCATTATTCCCCACTTAAGTCGCTTATTTATTGGTGATAACAATCTCAATAGCCTACCCTTAGCCGCAATGATAGGGGCTATATTTCTGCTCATTATTGATACGCTTGCACGCAATCTCTATATACAAGAAATTCCTCTCGGTATTCTCACTGGCTTCATTGGCGCCCCTTTTTTTGCTTGGGTACTCATTAAGCAAAATACGTTAAAATAAGGCAGTATATATGTTACAAATTGAACACTTATATTTTCAATATAGCAAAACAACGCCTATTTTAAATGGGATTAATTTAAGTTTAGCGAAAGGTGAATTACTCACCATTTTGGGCGCAAATGGGCAAGGAAAATCAACGTTATTAAACTGTATTGCAGGCATATTAGCACCTGATCAAGGCACGATTTTATTACAAAATCAAAATATCAATACACTAAGCTCAAAACAAATTGCCCAAAAAATCGCTTATGTTTCACAGCAAAGTCCACAAACCTACCAATATCGAGTCAGTGATTATGTCGTACTAGGCCGAGCGGCTCATTTAGGCCTATTTAATCAGCCTTCTTGTCATGATTTCGCCTTAGTGGATGAGGCTCTCCATAAACTGGGCATACAACATTTAACCAACAAAGTTTATATGCAGTTAAGTGGTGGTGAAAAACAACTTGTTAATTTAGCAAGAGTATTGGTACAGCAGCCCCAGTTAATTTTATTTGATGAACCGACATCCGCTTTAGATTACGGGAACGTCTTTAAAACCTTGACACTGATCCGCGAACTCTCTGAACAAGGCTTTACCATTATCATGACAACTCATCACCCCGATCATCCTATGTTATTACACAGTTGTATACCTCAAAGTAAAGTCGCCATTTTAAACGCTGCGGGGAAATTACAAACAGGCTTCGCGACTGACATCATTACCGAAGAAAATCTCATCGCACTTTATCACACGGATCTTCGTTTAATTGAAGTCCCTACATTAAAACGTAAAATTTGTGCAATTACGCATATTTAATCACACTGTCAAAGAGGAACATTATGTTTAGTTACCATTTTAACCACGCTATCAAGCGTATTTTGTTATCTGTATTGCTTATTGTCTCTCCACTCGTACATAGCAAAACAATTGAAGATGCAAAGGGCAACACGATCGACATCCCTGATCAAGTCACGCGCATTGCGGGACTTTGGCATGCAAATAATCAAATTATTCTATTGCTCGGTGGTGCTGATAAATTAGTCGCAACCACAACTGTAATTCAAAAACATCCATGGTTTAATCAAGTTTATCCTCGTATTAAAACCGTCCCAGCGTTAACCAATGGACAAACCATTCAAATGGAAGAACTCCTCCAACAGCGTCCAGATGTCGCATTAATTTCCAGTAGTAGTATGCAAGAGGAATTAACCAAAGCCGGCATCAAACCAGTTATGGTCATGTTTCAAGACTTTGAGGGCTTGAAAAAAACGGTTCAAATTACCGCTAACGTGATTGGCGATAACGCTCCCCAAATTGCCAAACAATATATTCAAGAATTAGAAGACAATATTGCCTTTGTTGAAAAACGGACTCAATCTCTTGCTGAAAAAGAAAAGCCAGTCGTATTACACATTGCAAACAGTAATAATCTTCTAAAAGTGGATGGCGGTAAATCCATCATTGGTGATTGGATTACGAAAGCGGGTGGACGCAACGCGCTACCAGAGCAAGCCAATTTGGTTGAAGTGAGTATGGAAGCGATCTTAAAAGCCAATCCCGATGTCATTATTATTGGCAGTGCTAATGCTGCGGACGGTATAAAGAAAATTCACAGTGACCCAGTATGGCAAAACATAAGTGCGGTGAAACAGCAACGTGTTTATGTCAACCCAATGGGCACTTTTCCATGGGATCGTTATAGTGCTGAAGAAGCATTACAAGTATTATGGGCCGCTCAAAAATTCCATCCGACCTTATTTCAAGATTTAGATATGATAGAAAAAACCCAAAATTTCTATAAAAAATATTACCACTATGATTTAAGCAAAGAAAATGCCCAACAAATCTTACATGGACTCGATCCATTACCATAATAAAGAATGCCTTGTTTTTCCCCTATATGAAAAACAAGGCTGTTTTACTTTTAAAAAATGCGACCAATTCCGCAAAGCCCAAAACTTTTTCAAAATTGACCGCACTTTCCTCGCTTAGTCATCCCATACAACACTATTTATTGTGGTTTGAATAGCGAGGATCTAAGTTAAATTGATAATTAGTGTTATCAAGACACTGATTGATGATATGAATATGGATTTCTCTATTAAAGTTCTCTTTTAACTTTTCCTTGGCAACACTTATTTGCTCATTATCACATTTTTCCGATGCGTTATACCATGTGGTTTCAGTAACACTGATGACCATTCCAATCTAAGAATTTACAAGGATAGCAACCCGTAAGGAGAAAAATTAATATCATCAGGACGATATTAGAATGCGTTTTCATCATAACGTTCCTCTTTGTTTGTATTTATAGGATTGACTCATTGCGCCTACGATGGATTATATCCCTCATGTTTAAGTTTTTCCCACATACGCTCAAACTCTTTATATGATTCCTTATACAATCACATAACCTATTGATAATTCTCATCATTTGCAAATGAGTATTTTCCTTCAGAAAGGAGACATTTATGCCAAATATCACTATCTATAGAATCAGAGAGTGTATTCCCTTGCTTTAAGACTGCGATTTTTCTTTCTCTTTGCCAGCATCTATCTGCTCGTTTATAAGATAATCTTTGATCCAATTTATTACTATTCCAATCTATTCCTATATATGGAACACCATTATCATTTTCACCTATATAACATCCATATAAACCGAATAGAATAATGAATAAGCTAATATATGCTTTCATCAAAGCATCTCCTTAGTATTAAAAATATTAGGTTTAACCCGCATAGATATAGAAGGATTATCCTATTTTATCTAATCTTCTTATTTTTAAGGAACTGCACTTCCTCTTTTCTTCATACATGTCAGAAAAATATTTTCATCCCAGGTTTCTTTACTCTCTTTTTCCCCACCAGAAATCTTTAAACAAATTTCAGTATTTTTTTCCTTAATTCTTTTTTTTCCGAGGTTTCTTTAGCATAAAATTCATCTCTTTTTCTATTATATTCTTCTGTTGCTGCATGATCAGAGTACACACCATTCCAGACATTTCTTGTCATTTGAGGGGTACAAGAAACGATTCCCAATAGAAATAAAATGACAATGCCGTTTTTAATAAATATTTTCACTATATTTTTCCTACTTAAGCTTATACGAAAAAGCACTTAATTTATCAAAGTAAAACGTTTCCGAAATTGACCGCACTTTTCTTATTTATCCATAATGAAAAAACTATTTATTGTTTAAATTTAGAATCTGAAATAAATTTATATTCCCCATTAGAAATAATGCACTTATCTATAATGTAAATATCGATATCTTCTGTGTATTTTCCCTTTAATATTTCTTTTGCAACTTTTTGTTGCTCTTTTTCACACAAAAGAGAGGCTTTATACCTTTTTGTATCCGAGATACTTTGATTACAATTCCAATCCAAGAATTTACAAGGATAGCAACCTGATAATAAAAACAGACTGATATAGATTAGTTTAAAATGGATTTTCATCATGTCCTCCCGGCTCTTTACTATTCATTGGCTTAACTAATTTAGGTGAAGATGGATTGCGCTTATTTGAATTTGGCATTCCCCAAATTTGTATAAATTTTTCTCTTTCTTCCCATTCTTTTTTTGCATCCAGTACTTCCGCATAATAACTACTATGCGAATAACAAATCCAACCAGTACTACCCGTGTTTTCAT
Source organism: Bisgaard Taxon 45 (assembly GCA_030783905.1). GTDB lineage: Bacteria > Pseudomonadota > Gammaproteobacteria > Enterobacterales > Pasteurellaceae > Pasteurella. The sequence continues at coordinate 477,279 of JAQAHH010000009.1, forward strand.
TAAAGCCCATTAAACCTAAAAAATCATCCACTTGGTTTGTCTAGTAGGAAACATGAGCATTTCGCCGTTGTTATTGGTTTTGGCAATATATTGATTGGTGTCGCTATCCCATACGGAAATTTGTGCAATATACACGCCATTTTTATAGGTTTGTAATACTCGATCCACCCGAATATTACCTAAGGTGGAATGTCCACCCACAATCACGGTCATAAATACGCCTCCTTGGTGTCAATAATTTCTTGGTAATGAGGGTCGATTATGGGTTTAGCGAGAAATTCATCCCACTTTTCTAATAAATAGATAAGTTCTTTTCGACTAATCACAACATAGGTTGTTTCTTCAGGATCATAATCTTCTGGTTCACACCCATCTTCATAGAGCCAATATCCAATTTTGACGTTATCATAGTCTATCAATGCATCTATGGCATCTACACCAATATAACAATTCGTGATTGAGTCATTATATAAATCTTCTAACATATAATTCTTTGTATACTGTGAATAATATCTAGAGCAAAAATAACTTACATATATACATATATATTCATCGCGTTCTCTATCCTCACTCATCTTTTGTGGTATGCAAACGGGATATAAAAACTTAATATCATCACTGTTATATTTAAAAATTAACTTCACTTAAGCCTCTCTAATTTATTTAATTGGATAAATTGTACTAATATTCCCACTTTTATCAAAAATCTACTCAATCTCTATACCAGATTTTGTTGTCCCCTTCCATTTCCGTTCAAAACCTTCAACTTTATTACCATTTCGTAAGGCATGCTCCAACTCCACTTTCAACCTATCCTCTGTCCATGTTCTTGGAAACATCATAGAAACACTGTCTTGATTTTTTCCCCTTTTCTCCAAAAATTTCGGCGCAGTAGGATCGGTTTTCGCTTTCGGGTTAGGGATCAGCACCCTCGCTTCATAAACCCCATTTGGGTATTCCTTAATCACCTTATATACGATTACATTGCCTAAGGTGGCGTGTCTTCACACTCCCATGTAAAAAACGGTCAATTCTCAAAGCAAAACTTTTTTGAAATTGACCGCACTTTAATACTTAAATTAAATCTGATTAGAAAATACACCTATCATTGTCTTCTCTTTCTACTCCAAACAATAAGTCATCTTTTTCTCATAATCTATTCTAAATTCTGGTTTTTCTGCGATCAAAAAACCACTTTCTCCTTGACAAAAAAGATGAAGACTCGGTTTTGATTTTTTATATTTTGACTCAAATCCCATCTCTTTAATTTTTTCTAAAATCTTAATGCGGTTTTCTATATCTGAATAATGAGGAAAAAAAACAGTCAAAATAAACCCATCCATTACCCGTCCCCCCGATTGTTTATACTCACCCTCCATATGAGTAATTTCTGTCGTTAAAGTGCGATAAATCCGCCTTGTTTCTGCTTCTATAGCGAATTGTTTTTTAGCTGGTTCACCAAGAAACACATACCCATTACCTAATATAATCAAGGCAATAAGTAGGATTTTAAATCGAGTTATTTCCATTATTCACCACCTAATGTTCCTATTTTAAATGTTTTTTCTTGATTTATGCTCCCTCTACTAGTGTCAATCCTGAGAGCCATTTCTCTATCAAATCTCCCACAGGTAGATCTCGCCTTTGACAAGTGCTTTAATCAAACCGCACTTGTGTAGACACGAGATCGTTCCCAGTCCTAAATTATTAAATAAAAATGCTAATCTGGGATAATTCACTAGATTCACTAAATTCAAAATGAATATTTCTTCCACTATAAGAATATCTTATCCAGCCACTACCTTTAAAATTTGGCTCCCCTAAAAACTTTATAATATCCTCTATTGAAAATCCGTGTTTAAGATCACATATTAACTCATGAATAAATGGACATGGAAAATAATTATCAACCTCTACCAAGAAAAAGAAAACTGAATATAAGACATACTCTTCACCTATTCTTTTAAAACAAAATTCAACACCTCTCTTATAAAACAAATAATATATCTCGTATTCATCTTGATGGCTTAGTTCATCCACTTCAAAATCTGAAGAAATTATTTCTACTAATTTTAAAATATCTTTACTACTTTCTTTTTTACCTAATGCAGATATAAATGAGTTAATATTTCCTTCTAAATAGTTTATCATTCTGTCATTCCTAATATTTTATTTTCTTACATGTTACACTTTCACTTAATTGTTTCTTTTTTGGCATTCAGACTTTTTACTACATTTATATATATAAAATAATGAATAATGAAACATGGCAAAATAAAAATAAAGGTAGTAAAAAACGTCTCCTTAAAAGAAAACTTTAAGACAAATACATCATAATAAAAAAACATATAATGATATTGAAAATCCTAACCAAGAAATAAAAAATTTATTTTTATCACTGTGATTCTCCATTGAATATTTAGTCTTTTCTTTCATATCAACAATACTATCCTTAACTTTTTATAATCACCAAGACACTCTGCCTACATCTAGCACTCGTGTGGACTCTGGCACGATCTCAAAGAAAAAAAATACAAGCGTGACTTTTATTATTTCTACAAGTTAGCTTACTTTTAATTTTCTATTCATTATAAAATACATCATCATTCTTTTCTGTATATGAAAAGCCATCTAGTCTAACATCTTTATTATTGAAAAGTATTGAAATTATATATTTAAATCGTTCATACCTATCATAAATATCAACATTTTCTGAATTAGATATTATAAAACTATTCCAGTTAGGTATCATTAATAATTCAATGATACGCATAACCCCTATTAAAATATCTGGAAAAACTTCATTAGTAGTTCTATACATTTGAGCAATTTTCAGTAAATCTTTCTCTAATTTCCAATATTCTTTGTCATTCCATTCCGAGTAATCAAGCCATCTTCCTATGAATGAGTTTTCATCATATTCTTCAAAAAAAGTTATATTTCTGTAAAAGTCCAATAGTTCATTCATGATTAGTCCCCACCGCTAGCGCTCGTCTTTAACGAATGCTTTAATCAAACCACACCCCACTTAACACAAACAGGATATCAATTGCTCACATCATATCCATGATAAAAAAACGGTCAACACCGCTAGCGCTCGTCTCTGACGAGAGCTTTAATCAAACCACACGCCACTTAACACAAACAGGATATCAATTGCTCACATCATATCTACGATACAAAAACGGTCAATTCCTCAAAGCAAAACGTTTTTGAAATTGACCGCACTTTATTTTTCAGGCTGTTTGATTTTTATGCTTCAGCAAAACTTAACACTTCTTGATAACCCGCAACAGGCTTTTGACTACGGAAGGCTAACCACAAGACTAAAATATCTATCAGCACCGCTCTTGCTAAAGCAAAATGCAAGCTCGTGTCTTCTTGGGCAAATAAAAAACAGAAATAAACCTGATCACCATGAATTTCCACACCCCAAGAATTCGAGGAAATATCTCCCTGTTGGATGTCTTCATCCCTCAAAATCGATAACACCTTATCCAAAAACGCAAAGTAATTGGGACCACCCATCGGGTCATTTAAATAGCCTGTTAAAGGATGAAGTTGATGATTTTCTTTCCAAAAACAAACCGGTATCACCTGTGATTTATGTTCAATATAGGAAAACACTAATTGCATAACTTACTCCTGTGTGCTACTTGGGAATGCGGTGAATTCTGGATAACTGTATCCTTCAATTCTCACGCCTGAATGAGAGATTCCCGCCCACATTCCTTCTGCTTGACGTACTGCATCTAAATCATCCACTTGGTTTGAATAGGCGGAATCAATCTCAACCAATATCCTATCTGCTGTCCACGTCTCGGGAAACATCAGCATTTCGCCGTTGTTATTGGTTTTGGCGATATACTGATTGGTATCGCTATCCCATACGGAAATTTGTGCAATATACACGCCATTTTTATAGGTTTGTAATACTCGGTCCACCCGAATATTGCCTAAGGTGGAATGTCCACCCACAATTACGGTCATAAATACGCCTCCTTGGTGTCAATAATTTCTTGGTAATTTATATCAGTAATGGGTCTTTGGTAAAAAGCGATCCATTTTTCCAGCAAATAGGCAAATTCTTTACGAGGGATTACACGGGCATCCGTATCTATCTCATCAACATCATCAGGGATATCCTCTTCCTCCAAGCCATCTAACAGATAGAAGCCCACTTTTATTTGATCATGGTCTATCAAGGCTTCAAATGCCTGTGAATCAATCCAATCCCAAGTAATCGTTGGATCTCGAAGCTTCTCTAATACTTCACTCATCCAGCTTAACCAGTCTAACGAACCAAGATAATCAGTAATCACCCCATCATTTTCCTCGTTATCACTTTCATAAACGCAGCAAGCTTTATATGGACGATTATTATATGTGCCATAACTAAAAAGAACTTTCATTTTATTATCTCCATCAATTTATTACTGGATAAACTGTTGAAATATTACCACTTTTATCAAATTGATATATCACTTCAACGCCTGATTTTGTTGTCCCCTTCCACTTATCCTTGAATCCTTCAACTTTACTTCTATTTTTAAATGCATATTCCAATTCAACTTTCAACCTATCCTCTGTCCATGTTCTTGGAAACATCGTGGATACACCTTTATTTCCCTTTTTCTCCAAAAATTTCGGTGCGGTAGGATCGGTTTGGGCTTTCGGGTTAGGGATCAACACCCTCGCTTCATAAACCCCATTTGGGTATTCCTTAATCACCTTATCCACAACCACATTGCCTAAGGTGGTGTGCCCACCTACAAACAAGTTACCTTTTCTTTGACCATTAATAATGTGTGTAAGCCATACTTTAGCTTTTATCGGCAAGCTTATGCTAGATGCTATTTGACTGGCTTCTTTATTTAATCTTTGCTCTTTTAAATAAAATCCTGCCTCACGTTGAGAAATCCGTTCATTCAAATGTGGGTTCCAATTCGGATTATGCTTACCAAGTTTCTCCACATCTTCTTGAGGCGTTGGTGCTGCTTTATCGGCTTTCTTATCTAATAACTTTCTTACTGCCAAGGTTGAAGCCACTATCGCTATATCACCCGCTTTAATGCCCTCTATCATTTCGTCTAGATTGACATTAATGTCCGCAACACTCCCTGCTAAAAGTCGAAGTCTCTCTCTTCGAATTTCTCGCTCTTCTGGTGTTATTTTCCCCGTTTGGACCTGTTTATCTAAGTAAATATCATTTAACTGAGCAAGATGCTCACTATTCATCATCCCTGCGGGTGTCCAAAAAATCGCATTTCGTTGTAAAGGGTCTTGTTCTAACAAACCTGCATTCGAGTTTACCTTACCTTTGAGCTGTGCATCTCGTATCCCTCGACTAATCGATGAAGCAAAAGAACTCGCTAACGCCAAATAATCATCATCTGATAATACGCCTTGCTTATAAAGTGCAACGATTTTTTCTCCTGCTGTTTCCACAGCTTGCTGGTAGGCTTGTATCACCTGTTTTCGTTCTTCTTTTGTCTCAGCTTGTAGATATGCGTCTTGATATTGCTCAATATCCTCCACACCTTCTGCTTTTAATTTCTTAAATAATTCTTTTTCTTCCTTGGTTAAATATTTTTCTGCCTGTTTATTTAAAAGGAAATTATTCTCCACCGCAACCTTACCAATCTCCCCACCAATCGACGCATGGGTGAGACTCGATACCGTGGTGTTGCTCTGACTTGAGCCCTGTGCCGTTAGCCCACCTGCCACCGCTGCCGTAATAGAACTTAACGCAGTGATTTGTGCCTTTTCTTCTGCAGTCAGCTGTTCTGCTTTGTCTTTGTTGTACAGCACCTTCGCTAACATCGGTGCAGCCAATTCCGCACTCGCCGCCGCTATCGCCCCTGACGTCGGGTTGCCTCGATTGGCTGTCGCCTCTATCGCCCCCCAAATCGCATGAGCTAGAGTGTTCGCAATTTTGTCGGTTTCCCCTTTGTCATTGGTGGTTGCCTCTTTAATCCATTGATTCACTTCCGGTGAAATCAATTGGGTCGCAATGCCCCCTGCCGTTTGCTTAGCCAGTATCCCCGTCAATAATGTCGTCAGCCTCTCCGCTGTCCGTTTATATTCTCCTTTATCTCCCCACTTCGCTTGCGCTTCTTCTGCCGCTAAAAGAGCGGTTTGTTTTTGTCTAATTTCAGCCTGATTTCCTGTTTGCTCCGCCTGTGCTAACGCCTTTTTCGCCCGCTTAACCGCAAGCTCCGCCTCTTCCTGTTGATTACTCGTATAAATCTCTACCGCCGATTTTATCTCTCCCACCGCCTTCGCTATCTCTTTCTGCTCCGCTAAAAGCTGGGTAACATCTTTCGGTTTACTCACCTCACGCTGAGCCTGACTTAAATCCGTATTTATCCCTAATGCGTCGGCGGTGGTTTCTATTGGTTGGCTGTCTTTATTCAGCGTAATCCGCCCTGCTGTTAAGGTCGCTTTGGTAAGGCTTTCCTCACTCCCTTCACTGTGCATCGGTAAGCCTGCGTTAAAGTTCGCTCCTTTCTTACCCGCTATAAACTCGGCATCCTTACTGCCTGCTGACACAACCTTGTGTGTATCCGCATCACGATAATATTCTCTTCCCTTACTATACCCACCTGAAATCGATGCACTGCTGGCACTGTAACTCGATTCATTTTTAATATCTTCAAAACTGAATCTATTGGTCGTTAACTCACTCTGCGCGGGATTTGTCGAGGCTATCACCGCACCTTTTAAATGCACATTTTCTGCCACCACATGATAGCCACCTTCCTCTGCCATTATCCCCGACAGTTCACGGACTTGTTTATAGTTACTTTTACCTCGTTCTGCACTTACGTTGCCATTGGCACTCCAAGCATTACCAAAACTCACTTCGGCATTCACTCCCGCTTGGGTACTTCGACTATCAAAACGGCTTTCATCTTGACGGCTTTCAATATGCAAGTTACCACCTGCTTCAATATCAACCCGTTTGCCCTGTACCTTTGCCCCCACTAAATGCATATCTTGGCGACTACGCAGAGTGACATGCTCACTGTCTAACTGGCTATTATGATAGCTCAGGCTATCACCATTGACTTTTTGATTTCCACCACCCAATGTTGCATAAGCACCCACTCCAGACTGTGGACCAACTTGTGCAAATGCCCCCACTTCGGCTCCGATATTCTGACCTCTAGAACGCTCTTTTGTCCGACTTTCACCTGCTTGGATATCAATTTGACGCCCTGTCAAACTGAGCGTGCTACCCGCTATACGTTGTCCTTTATCATCACGACTTGCCAACGTAGTATGTGTTAAACGAATATTCCCCGCCTCCGCCGACGTTGATACGCTCTTATCACGCCCTGCATTTAAGTGAATATGCGTCGCATTTAATAAGTTTCCTTGGCTAATACGCATTTCAACTTCTTGTTTTTGACGGCTATCCATCAACACCTTGTGCTGGTTTTCCATATCCTAATGATTGCTCAAGAACTGTCGCACAAAAAATGCGACCAATTCCTCAAAGCCTAACACTTTTTCAAAACTGATCGCATGTTTCTTATTTACTCATAGTGTAAGAAATTATTCATTACTGTTTGAATTGAGAATCTGAAGTAAAGTTATACTTCCCATTAGAAATAATGCACTTATCTATAATGTAAATATCGATATCTTCTGTGTATTTTCCCTTTAATATTCCTTTTGCAACTTTTTGTTGCTCTTTTTCACAAATAAGAGATGCTTTATATCTTTTCGTATCCGCGACACTTTGATGACAATTCCAATCCAAGAATTTACAAGGATAGCAAACTGATAATAAAAATATACTGATCTAAATTCGTTTAAAATGGATTTTCATAATACACTTTTTATGTATATTCTTTGGCTTTAATTTTTATTAAAAGAAATATTAAGGCTTTTTAAAACCATTTCTTAAGAGACATTCCTCTTTAGTTGAAGCATTATTTTTATTTTCTAGCATACATCTATTAACAATAATTTTTGCCTCTTCACTATTACCTGGATAGGTATAAATATATCCCGCTTTCGATAATGTCTGTTTTTCTTTCTCTATACAATTCATATTCCAATCTAAGAAGCAATCATTAGAAGGATTTAGAAAACCACTACACCCAAATTGTAAGAATGTAAAAAACAGCAGGGAAATTTTTTTAAAAAGCTTTGTCATTTAAAACACCTCCATCACTATTTGCAGGTCTAACCAACTTAGGTGATGAAAGATTAACAGGATTTTTGATATCCACTTCCCCCCACTTTTCTGCAAAATCTTTATATGCTGGATTTTCAATTACCTTGCCGTGTGAATCAATCATTGTTTTATCAGGTACTTCCGTATAATAACTACTATGTGAATAACACATCCAACAAGTACCACCTGTGCTTTCATTAAAGACATACCAGCGGTAACTTTTTAAAAAAAGTTTGTCAAATAAAATCCAAAACATTTATAAGTTACAAACCCCCTTATCCCATTTAGGATTTTGGTATCCACATTCTGCGGGAGTCAAATGGATATACCCTTTTTGAGTCATACAAAAATGTAATTTATCTGCTTGTTCCACTGTTTTTATATTCTCTAATTTATAATCACCATATTTACCTCCACAAAACATCACATCTTTCCAACGCTGTTCTGAATTGGTTTTTCCTAGACTATAAGGCTTTTGATACCGAGATATTGATGGAAATATATCTCCTTTATCAACAAAACAATTGACCATCTGAGGAGTATAGATACATCCATCATGATAAAAACATCCACTTAGCGTGAATAAGAGAGTCAAATAAAATTTTTTCATTTTAATTTCCCCCTAACTTAAAAAGTACTTCCATAAAATCAGATGATATAGCATCACTAACTGCAAATGGAGCAGCAACTGGAATTACTGTTGTGTCTGTAGAACCAATACGCTGAGCCACATTCTTATTTTGTAAGGTACACGATATTATTACTTGATAATCAAGCTCTTTTATACCATACCTAAATTTAGAGAAAATGAACGAATCTTTATCCCTAAAAGCAGACATACTAGCGGTAACTTTTTTAAAAAAAGTTTGTCAAGTAAAATCCAAAACACTTATCAATTACAAACACCCTTATCCCATTTAGGATTTTGGTATCCACATTCTGCGGGATGAAACCTTTTATATCCTTTTTTAACCATACAAGAGTGAAAAATGCTATATAAATTATTATCATTTATATAGATTAAATCTTCATCGCCATACTTACTTCCACAATCAACCGCATCTTTCCAACGTTGCTTGGCATCAGTTTTTCCGATGCTCTCTCCTTTTTGGAAACGTGCTATTGATGGAAATATATCTCCTTTATTCTTATGACAAGCAGATGAACCCACCTGAATTAACGGTCTAAAACACTCCTCTTCAAAAGAATATAAGCATCCATTTAAAAGTAATAATAAACTGATCAATAACAACTTTTTCATCCTAATCACCTCCTCACTTAAATAATATTTCCATAACATCAGGAGAAATTAAATCACTCACAGCAAATGGTGCGGCAACAGATATCGCCACGGCTGTTGTTGTATCTGCTAAACGTTGCAGAGTGTTAGTTTTTCCCTGTTTATCATACCAACCCCATATTTGCCCTCCTAGCATACCGTGAGTACCCACAAAGGATTCCACCAATAAATCAGACAAGCTACCTGATTTATACGGAATCAATGGTTTTCCGCCTAAATACCATATCTCCTTCAAAACTTTTTCAAAATTGACCGCACTTTAGGAAGGATGAAGAAACTCGAGGAAAGAATCCACGTTATCAAGGGGGATTTTTCATCTGTTATGACAGATTCGCCATCGCTATGAAACATGAACGGAGACATTACGAATACTTATCCAGCATTTCATCAAATGATTTCAAACTATTTAAAAACACTTCAAAATTCTCTGCCACAGGGAACAGTCGCATTTTCCCTGTTTTTTCATCATATTCATCATGAATCACAAGACAAATCTTAGGCTCATTACCTTTGGGGTCATCTCGATAATCAAAGCAGATAAAATCTCCCTCGCCTGTACTACCAAAAGAATATACATGCTCATAACCATAGATTGGATCATCATAAATATACTGAGCATATATATTTTCAAGAGAAGCGCTAGACTGCTCTGTTTCAAACCCTTCAAATCCAAAGGAAGAAAACGTGGGCTGATTACGCTCATTCTCATATTCAAAGCAATTCTCTTCACTCTTCGGAGCATTATGCGCCGTAATTAAATCTATGTATAAAGAAGGAAGCTTTATATTAAATTCATTTTCGAATTCTAATATAATTTCCTTATCGACCTTTCCATAATCACTATAAATATTTATATTCCTAAAATTTTTCATTTTATCACCTTCCTTCACTTAAAGTGCCTTCTCCTATATGCTGAACAGCCTTATGAATTGGTGTAGGTATTAACTGCATATTTTGGGGATGACTTTGTGAGTTATGATGCCATGTAAATCCCTCTATTTCATCAAGCCGTTTATTGATTTGAATTAACTGTTCTTCAGTAAATTGATTACGATCAACCTCACTGCTAGCTCTTGTCTTTAACGAGAGCTTTAATGAAAGCGCACTCGTGCGGACACGAGCGCGATCAAGGGGTGAAATTTTTTCAAAAAGCTTTGTCATTTAAAACACCTCCATCACTATTTGCAGGTCTAACCAACTTAGGTAATGAAGGATTAACAGGATTTTTGATATCCACTTCCCCCCACTTTTCTGCAAAATCTTTATATGCTGCATTTTCAATTACCTTGCCGTGTGAATCAATCATTGTTTTATCAGGTACTTCCGCATAATAACTACTGTGCGAATAACACATCCAACAAGTACCACCTGTGCTTTCATTAAAGACATACCAGCGGTAACTTTTTTCAGAAAAGTTTGTCAAGTAAAATCCAAAACACTTATAAATTACAAACACCCTTATCCCATTTAGGATTTTGGTATCCACATTCTGCGGGATGAAACCTTTTATATCCTTTTTTAACCATACAAGAGTGAAAAATGCTATATAAATTATTATCATTTATATAGATTAAATCTTCATCGCCATACTTACTTCCACAATCAACCGCATCTTTCCAACGTTGCTTGGCATCAGTTTTTCCGATGCCCTCTACTTTTTGGAAACGTGCTATTGATGGAAATATATCTCCTTTACCAACAAAACAATTGACCATCTGAGGAGTATAGATACATCCATCATGATAAAAACATCCGCTTAGGAATAATAAAAAAATTAAATAAAATTTTTTCATTTTAGTGCCCTCCTAATTTAAACAAAATTTCCATAAAATCAGGGGAGAGAGCATCGCTATGAGACATGAACGGAGACATTACGAATACTTCTCCATCATTTCATCAAATGATTTCAGGTTATCTAAAAAAGCCTCAAAATTCTCTGCCACAGGAAATAATAAATGCTTACCTGTTTTTTCATCATATTCATCATGAATCACAATACAGATCTTAGGCTCATTACCTTTGGGGTCATCACGATAATCAAAACAGATAAAATGTCCCTCTCCTGTACTACCAAAAGAATATACATGCTCATAGCCGTAGATAGGGTCATCATAAATATATTGACGGCGAATATCTGAAGGAGCAGGATTTAGCTCTGTTTCAAAGCTATCAAAACTTATTTCTCCCATTCTTTCGCCATCATCATACTCAAAACAATCAGGTTCTACAGCTAAACCATTATGTTTTAACATAAGCTCAATGTATAATTTAGGAAATCTAATATTAAAAATATTTTCTACATTCTTAATCACTAGAATACTAGTTTCACCACTATCATATCTAATTTCTAGATTTCTGAATTTTATATTATCGTTCTTCACTCAAAATCCTCTCCCCGATATGTTGGATTACGTCATGAATATTTCTAGGTGCATATTATTAAGTGCAGTTTATGCATTATGGCGCCAACTAAAACTATCAATAGGTGTATTGCCTCGATTAATAGCATTCAGTTGCTTTTGTATAAATTGATTCTTATCAATGACTCCGTTATTCATTCACTGTCTTTCAAACAAATGTTTTAACAAAAACGCACTCGTCAAAAACGAGTGCGCTCTCAAAGTTCAAGATAAACATACCGTGCAAAAACACATTTCGATTAATAACCTTGCGAGTAAATTAACTCTGCAAGCGTGACGCTCAATAAAGCAAGATTAAAGCGCTGTTCATCTGCGACCGACCAAAATTGTAAGCCATTTTCCACCGCACTTAACCCACTTATATGTAATTTTGCAGCTTGCTCTTCTGCCATTTCCTGTTCACCATTCGTCACTGGGGTGCAATATTTTTCGGCATGATAAGTCATTAACGGATTATCAGCCCAGCTCGCTAAGCAACATTGAGGATCTAATGCATAGTCCGATAATACGGTCACCATTTGCCCCATCCCGTAGAAAACGGGCACTTGGATAGCATGAAATACGACATGATCTAATTGTGGAAAGATCTTGTGAATTTGTGTATTTAAATGCGATGCGGGGGTAGGGAAAACATCAAAAGCTAAGCGTTGTTCACCTTCATCAAGTGGAATGCCATTTAACAGCCGCGCTGTTTGTCCCGCTAATTTACCTACCGTTTCTCCGTTAGTATAAGATGCAGGCAATAACGAGGTTACCGCAATGTCTTTGACTTCGTGATTGGAAACCAATGTTGCGATCGCTAGTGCAAGTTGTGTCACTTGTGGATCGGCTAAGGACACAATATTACGCTGACGTAAATCCACCAATTTTTCTGGATTGACCCCAGGAATGACCACAGGCACATCTTGAAGGCTAGCACAAATCCCTTTCATATCAATCACTACGCAGCCCATTTCCGCGGCTTTAGCAAGATGAGAAACTTGCTGAATATCACCGGCAAAGAAAAGATAATGGATCGTTGACCATTCCACCTCTTCTGGTTTGAGTTGTGCCACACTTTTATTATTAAAGCGTATCCCTTGTTCTTCATTGAAAGGATAAATTTCAATAATTGATAATTGGCTAATATTTAGTTGACTTTGTTCTAGTGTTTCAGCAATTTTCTCACTTAATTCGAATTCTGCCGCAATAGCGACATTTAAGGTTGCGTTCATTTTTCTCTCCGCAGTAAAATAATGGGCTCATTTTACTGGAACAAGAAGAAAAGACAATGACACCAGCAATTGATTTACTGAAAAAACACAAGATTCCCTTTGAGTTACATCACTATGATCATGATCCCAATAACACCCATTTTGGTGATGAGGCTGTGGAGAAATTAGGCATTGATCCCAACCAGTCATTTAAAACACTGCTAGTAGCAGAAAATGGTGATCAGAAAAAATTAGCCTGTTTTGTGTTGCCGACTGCGAATATGCTGAATTTAAAGAAAGCCGCAAAAGCGATCGCTGTGAAAAAAGTAGAAATGGCCGATAAGGAGTTTGCCCAGAAAAGTACAGGTTATTTAGTCGGTGGGATTAGCCCTTTAGGACAAAAACGTGTCTTAAAAACGGTGATTGCGCAGTCTGCGCTAGCCTTTGAACACATTTTTGTGTCTGGCGGAAAACGAGGCTTGAGTGTAGAACTTGCCCCCCAAGATTTAGCCAAATTGCTTAATGCTGAATTTGCCGATATTGTGGATGAATAAGGCTGAAAAAACATTACCAGCCTATTAGGCTGGCAATGTTAATTCTGTATACGCCAATCAAAATCATTAGAACGCGCTCGTATCTTGGAATAGTCCTACTTTGAGATCGGTTGCAGTATAAATTACGCGGCCATCGACTTCCACTTCACCGTCCGCCATACCCATCACAAGCTTACGATTAATCACTCGTTTCATGTGAATACGATAGACAACTTTTTTCGCACTTGGCAAAATTTGTCCAGTAAATTTCACTTCGCCTACCCCTAGTGCTCGACCTTTGCCTTTGCCACCAATCCAACCAAGGTAGAACCCCACGAGTTGCCACATGGCATCTAAACCTAAACAACCCGGCATCACAGGATCGCCTATAAAGTGACAGCCAAAAAACGGTAAATCTGGCTTAATATCAAGTTCTGCTTCAATATAGCCTTTATTAAATAGCCCGCCCGTTTCATTCATTTCCACAATGCGATCCATCATCAGCATAGTGGGAGCTGGCAGTTGTGGCCCGTCTTCGCCAAATAATTCGCCACGACCCGATGCGAGTAAATCTTCGTAGCTGTAGCTACTCTTTTTATTTGGTGTACAACTGTTCATTATTTTAAACTCTCCTCAGTTTTAGGATATACAAGCGAATTCTGCTTATTTGCATTCTAACAGAGTCGAGTAAAAATAAAAATAGCTAACACATGTAAGCTTAACTTATCGGAGCAGTTATTTTTTCCGTAACACCCAATCCCAAAAACTGGTTTTATATAACTGCTGCTCGGCACGTTGTTCAATACGTTGTGTGATTAAGCGAGAAAGTGGCTGGTTCGTCTCATTGTACGCTTTCCCTTCCTCTTCCACTAAATCACGTTGGAATAAAATATGGCACGCTTGATAGACATCATCAACAGGGTAAATAAAGAACTGACCTGTTTTTACCGCATTCACGACGTCTTCACTTAAACTCAACTGATGGATGACGGTACTCGGTAACATCACCCCTTGTTGCCCTGTTAATCCACGACTCGCGCAAATAGAGAAAAACCCTTCAATTTTCGCATTGACCCCACCGACAGAATGGACTAAGCCAAATTGATCGATTGCCCCTGTAATAGCGATAGATTGTGGTAAAGGGCAATCCGCTAAGGCACTGGCTAACACACAGAAACTTGCTAGCGAGGCACTATCGCCATCAATCTCACCATAGGATTGCTCAAACACTAAGGAAGCTGAAAAAGGCAATTGAGAAGGAAAGCCCAATGTGTGTGCTAAACAGGCTTCTGCAATCATAATACTTTTGCCATGAATATTGCCCGCCAATTCACTTTTACGTTCAACATCCACTACTTCACCATCACCAAATTGCACAATACAACTAATACGTGATGGCTCACCAAAGGCCATTGGGGTACCCGGATATTCAATCACAGACAGCCCATTAATTTGCCCAACGATCTCCCCTTCGGTGGCAACATAAACTTGTTCGTGCAAAATATCCGAATAGGTATGTTCCTTTAAAAAGCCTTGCTGCATTTCTTTGTGTTGAAAAAATTGCTCAAGATCTACCGCACTGAGTAATGAATCTGTCTCTTTCTGATTTAAAATCGCACAGCCCGCTAAAATCGTCTTTAGTTTCAGTGGGGAGATCGAGACAAATGCACGATCTTCGCTTTCTCGCACTAAAAGTTGGTAAAGTTTATTCAAGCCATCTAAGGTTAATTGAGGTAATTGGTGGTCATTGGCAATGGATTGCACATATTGTGCCCATTTTAAGCCTTGTTCCGCACTTTCAATGCCATAATAACTTTCGATTTCCGAATAATCCGCCAAGTCATACAAATCTGCATCGAGTTCATCCAAGGTGGCTAATTCTTCTCGGTTACCAAGCAAAATCACTTTTAATGACAAAGGATAACTCGGGATATCACAAGGTAGATCTTTAAACGGATGCGCAGAATACCAGTCAAAACGTTGTGTTAAAAGTAGCTGTTTTAATCGTAGCCATAAATCAAACTGGCTGATAAGCGATCCCACAGCTAAAATTAGCACACCGCCATTGAGTTGGTGCACTAAACCTGGATTTAATTGAATCTCTTGAGAGCTTGGATGAAGACGTACTGACCCCAACAATTGAAATTGATCAACATGTAATGCACTGGCAACTCTTTTTTTCGCAACAAAATTATCTTCTTTATGTTGTGCAGCCTCGGTAAAAATCCGTGGAAACGAAAAAGAATCGCCCTGTTCCACATGGTATTGTACGCCATGTAATTGTTCATCGGGTTGTTGCCGGCTTGTGACAAAATCCTCAAGTAAATTGGCATATTCTCCCTGTTCATCTCCTTTTAGTACAAATAAGTGACGATGCGGATTTTGTAAAAATTGCTCAATGGCTGCACTTGCTCGCTTTTGTAACGCAAAAAAATCAAGGCGAGAATGAGGTAATTCAGTTAATTGAAGTTCTGGGCGTAGCTCTTGCCAAGAAAGGGCTTTTTCAGCTAAAAAAGATGGATTCACGCGTATTCTCTTCGTTATTTTAAATTGTTTTAAAGGGTGTCATTGATGAGTTTGGCATTATCTCACATTTCCCTAAATAGTGAAAATCTGCTAGAAAATAGACATAAAAAAGAGTATATTGGCTGAGTTACCACGTCACGAATGAGCCAAAGTGAGAGAATATTATGAAATATCAGAAACTTGAGAATCAAGAAGCACATTGGAAATGGTTGTACTTAATCAAAAAACACCGTGAAGGTGAAAATATTACTTGCTATGAAGAGCGCAGTTTAAGTGAGGACAAAGTAAAACAACTTATGGCGCAACAAAACCAACCGCAAGCTATTGAAGATTGGATTAAAACCCACTTATCACCTCAGTTAACGATCAAACTCGATCAAGCTATCCGTGCTCGTCGTAAACGCTTTTTTAATGGAGAAAAACAATCCACGAAGAAAAAATCCATTGACCTAGAATACGCTGTTTGGCTGAGACTTTCACGCTATTCGCGTAAAATGAAAATGACCCTTTCCGATACCATTACCTACATGATCGATGAACGAGAAAGCAAAGCACAGTATGAAACGCAAATCTCCGCCATGAAAGCCGGGCTAAAAGACTTATTAAAATAAACAGATAAAAAAGACAAGGACAGTACCTTGTCTTTTTCGTTATGATGACTAAATCTAAGAGAAACCTTATTCAACGATTGGAATAATTTTCGTCGCATGTGAACCTTTGTCACCATGAACGACTTCAAATTGCACTTTCTGACCCGCTTTTAATGAACGATAGCCTTCCATTTCAATAACTGAGTAATGTGCGAAAATATCCGCATCTGTTCCTTCTGCCGAAATGAATCCAAATCCTTTTGCGTTATTGAACCATTTAACTACACCAACTTCCATAATTAAAACCTCTAATCGTCTAACGACTTTTGACTATTTTTATTCTAATAAGACAATATTGTCTTACCACCCAAATTTTATTCAGAGTAATATTCTCGGAATTTTCTCTTTTTGGCAATTAAAAATAGTTTAAAATCAAACCGAGATCACAAAATTTTTGCATTTTGGAAACGTTTTCTCACTTCACACCTCTTAATCATAACGAGTTAAGAATGTGTATTATTCAATTTTTGTTGTTTTTTACGTAATTCTTGTGCCACAAATGCAATGGCTTCTCCCGAGCTCATGCCTTCAGCCATAAGTTGTTGTATCTTCTCAACCGCGTCCTGTTGTTGCTCGTGTGTCAAACCTAATAGTGCGTTATCTAACATTTTATTTCACCTAGAAAAAACAAATAAAATTACCCCATACTTAACATATGGACTTTAAATTCCAATCAAAAATATTAATCAAATCGAGCCATTGCTGATCCAAACCAGCTGTGATTGTCATCGCTTGCTGTGTGATAGGATGTATAAAAGTCAATCGCTCTGCATGCAGCATTAAGCGTTGCACGCCTGTATGTGCGGTTAAGGCCCGATTTTGGTGTAAATCACCATATTGTGTATCCCCTAGAATAGGATGGAAAAGATGTTTCATGTGGCGACGTAACTGATGCTTTCTTCCTGTATGTGGAATTAAACGCACCAGAGAATAACGCGTTGTTTGATACTTTTTCACAGCATAAGGCATTTCTACCTGATTTAAACCGACATAATCGGTGACAGCCTCTTGTGGTACTTTATCATCTTGTGAAAATTTATCCGCAATTTTATCTAATTGTACTTTCAGTGGATAATCAATCCGTCCCTCACCAACTACATACCCTCGAACAATGGCTAAATAACTTTTTTGCACTTGCTTATTTTCAAACTGAAGACACAATAAATTCGCCACTTCGCTACTTAATGCAAAAAGTAAGACACCTGAAGTCGGACGATCTAAACGGTGAATAGGATAAACATGCTGACCAATTTGATCACGCAATGTTTGCATCACAAATTGCGTTTCATGTCGATCAAGCCAACTGCGGTGGACGAGCATGCCTGCTGGTTTATTGACTGCAACCAGATAGGCATCTTGATATAA
Source organism: Bisgaard Taxon 45 (assembly GCA_030783905.1). Taxonomy (GTDB): domain Bacteria; phylum Pseudomonadota; class Gammaproteobacteria; order Enterobacterales; family Pasteurellaceae; genus Pasteurella. The sequence continues at coordinate 495,454 of JAQAHH010000009.1, forward strand.
AATCGTTAATGTCATGGTTTATTTCTGCAGTAGCTTTTCAATTTCGCTGATCGGACTTAATAAATCTGCTAGTCCATCCAGCTCCTTCAATGCTTCTTCAAGATAAGGGGTAATGGAGATTTTATTGGGCAATACGGCTTCATTTTCAATTAAAGCATACATACGCGGAATAAAGATCCATTGTAACCACTCTGTTGGACTCATGGTGTCTAACGCAAAAGGCTGTTCACTTAAAAAAGCACTTTCTGGTGGGGGCGTAATCTGCCACAGTCCAAGCGACTGCATATTGGATTGTAGTTGTTGTAAATGACGTTTTGTTTGTTGATGCATGAAGATTCCTTACTTTCAAACTAAGCGGTTATTTTAGGGGATTTTGCCCTTTTTAGCCAATAACACGAAAAAAATAGACGTCAGTTTGACAAAAATTGATTAAAATAAATCTCTTTTTTCTTATTCGCTGGTGATGCTATGTATCTTATCGAAGCCTTTTTTCGCTATACCCCAACAGAGGATGTCACGCAAGACCCGGTTTATTTACTTAATCAAGTCATTGATCAATGGCGTTATAATGGGCAAATTATTGGGCGTGAAGTGCCGTTGTATATGGCGAATCTAGAAGCGCAACAAGGTTTAGCTATACGTCTGATTTGTCCTGAACAACAAAGCTTATTGCCAGAATACAATAATCAAGCAGTCGAAAATGCCTTGTTTAAAGCCAATAAGCGCGGTCTGTTTTTTGATAGTTTCCACATCATTGCAGACGATCTCAACTCGGATCAAACCAGTCAACACGACAAGGTGAGTTGGCAGGTATTATATACCACCCATTTACAATCTTGTTCACCACTATACAGTGGCGAAGATATGTGTCCAATCCCGTTATATCGGGTTTTAAAGGACATACCGCATTTAAGTATGGATGTGATTAAGTGGCAAGAAAATTGGCAGGCATGCGATCAGTTACAAATGAATGGCAGCATATTAGAACAGCAAGCCTTGGCAGAAATTTCTGATCTCCACAGTACATTATCCAAACATGGTCGTTATTTGGCCAACGAAATCGAACAGCATACGGGTATCCCCACTTACTATTATTTATACCGTATTGGCGGCAACAGTTTAGCGCAAGAACAACAACGTTGCTGTCCGCAATGCCAGAAAAACTGGCGATTAGTCCAACCACTTTTTGACTTGTTCTATTTTAAATGTGATGATTGTCGCCTTGTTTCAAATTTATCATGGCATTGGCAATAAACCGCTGATGAGTACTAAATTGTTTGCATTAAGGAAGGTAAGATGCAGTATCAACACGATAGCTTAGACAAACTCAAACTAGGTCAACAAACACAATATTCGTCAAATTATGACCGCACTTTATTACAGCCAGTCCCGCGTCACTTAAATCGAGATACGCTAGGCATTACCCACACACAGCCCTTCACGTTGGGTGCCGATATTTGGACCGCTTATGAAATTTCTTGGCTAAACTTAAACGGTCTGCCTCAAGTGGCAATTGCTGATGTGGTCATTGATTTTCAAAGTGAAAACTTAATCGAGTCAAAAAGCTTTAAGTTGTATTTAAACAGTTTCAACCAAAGCAAATTTGCCACCTTTGAAGAAGTACAACACCACTTAGCTCAAGATCTCAGTGATTGTGCTAAAGGATCGGTCAAAGTTATATTACGTCCATTGTCAACGTATTGTCATGAACCAATTGTAGAATTAGCAGGCGAATGTCTGGATCAACAAGAAATTGAAATTCATGACTATGACTTTAATCCTGAACTTTTGGCAAACTGTACCAATAATCAGGTCGTGACAGAATCACTTGTCAGTCATCTCCTGAAATCCAACTGTTTAATTACCAACCAACCCGATTGGGGAACCCTTCAAATTCGTTATGAAGGGAAACAAATTGATCGTGAGAAATTATTGCGTTACATTGTTTCTTTCCGCCAACACAATGAATTTCATGAACAATGCGTAGAGCGGATTTTTTGTGATCTGATGCGCTTTGCTAAACCTGACAAACTGACGGTTTATGCACGTTATACTCGACGAGGAGGATTGGACATTAATCCTTTCCGTTCAAATTTTGAAACAGTTCCACCTAACCAACGCTTGGCTCGTCAATAGGAGAAATTATGCCGAAAAATATTTATTATGTGAATCCACGCGGTAGCATGGATCTGCTTTCTCATTTAGAGGTCGAGCTACTCACTAAAAAAGCGAAAAGCCAACTTTATACTTTGTATCGTAACTGTTCATTAGCAGTATTAAACTCGGGTGCAGTCACGGATGATAGCCGTGCACTACTCAATAAATACCCTGATTTTGATATTCATCTGGTTGCAAGAGAACGAGGGGTATCACTGGAATTACATAATCCGCCCAAAGATGCCTTTGTAGATGATCGCATCATTCGCAATATTCAATATCATTTATTTGCCGTACTACGTGATATTTTATTTGTGAATGTCATGAGTCAACGTTTAAATCCGAACAATATTCAAGACAGCAAACACATCACCAATTTAGTTTTTGCCATCTTGCGTAATGCTAAAGCCTTACCGATTGGTGAGCACCCCAATCTTATCGTCTGTTGGGGAGGCCATTCCATTAATCAATTGGAATATCAATATTGCCGTGCAGTAGGCAACGAGCTTGGACACCGTGAACTGAATATTATTACAGGTTGTGGGCCCGGTGTAATGGAAGCCCCAATGAAAGGGGCCGCAATTGGGCATGCTAACCAACGCTATAAAAATAGCCGCTTTATCGGGATTACTGAGCCCTCTATTATTGCCTCAGAACCACCGAATCCTATTGTCAATGAATTGATCATTATGCCAGACATTGAAAAACGCCTTGAGGCATTTGTGCGCATGGGACACGGCATTGTGATTTTCCCGGGTGGACCAGGTACGTTTGAAGAGTTACTTTACATCTTAGGGATCAAACTCGCAGAAGAAAATAAGGATCATACCTTACCACTCATTTTAACTGGACCAAAAGAGAGTGCCGATTACTTCACCACCATCGATCGTTTTATTGGTGAAACATTAGGCAAAGAGGTACAAGCATTATATGAAATCATTATTGATGATCCGGTTCAGGTAGCAAGAAAAATGAGCCAAACCATGCACGATGTCAAAATGGAACGCTATCAAACGGGTGATTCTTATGGGTTTAATTGGTCATTGAAAATTCCAACGGATTTCCAATTACCGTTTATCCCAAGCCATGAAAATATGGCAAATCTCAATCTTCATCGTAATCAGTCAACACTTGATTTAATCGCTAACTTACGTCGTGCTTTCTCGGGTATTGTGGCAGGTAATATCAAACCTGAAACACAGGATGCCATTGAAGAATACGGTGTATTTAAATTACATGGTGATGTTGAACTGTTGGAAAAAATCGATCGTGTTTTACAAGATTTTATTGTGCAAGATCGTATGAAGTTACCAGATGGTAATGATTATGTGCCTTGCTATGAATTGGTAAAATAGCAAAAAAAAAAAGACCGCACTTTTGATAAAAAAATAGCTTGTTTCCCAACAAGCTATTTTCTTTTATGCGAGCAAATTAGCGTAAGATCAACACTGGTTTATCGCTATAACGTGCGACTTTTACCGTATTGGAACTTAGTCCTTCTTTATTATCCCGTACCGCCATCATAATGATCAGATCAATATTTTTCTCTTTCGCAATACGAATAATTTCCTCATAAACTGGGCCATGAGCCAAAATATGTTGGACTTTTGCCCCTTCAGGAAAGTGTTTTTGCGTGAAATTATGCAAAGCCTTATTCGCTTCACTCAGTACATCTTGATCAAAGTTTTTCGGCAAAAAAGAGGACACAAAACTGCTACCAAAAGGTGGCACCACACTCATCACACGATACACGGTATCAGGATTATGTTGTGTCATTTCTAATGCGGTTTTGACCGCCTTTTCTGCGTCTTCTAAATGGCCTAAATCTGCAGTAATCAAAATTTTCTTAAACATAGTTTTTCCTTACGCTGGCTGACGACGGCGTTGATAAATTGCTAACATGAACAATAAGATTAATGTTGGAATAAATAACCATTCTTTCGCAAGGGCATCCTTGACAGGCACAGACCCTTCTAACACAACTTGATCCCAATTCAATCCCGCTTTTGCTGCAATCGAATCAATTTCAACTGCATCAATCAGTAATTGTTTACCTTCTGGTTTGTCTTGTTCAAACAAGGTTAACCCCATTTTCTGTAGACGTTCTTCTCCCGTTTGCCCTTCCGCGATAGGTAATTGTGCATAAAATTCAATTTGTTTACCGTAAGGATTTAAGCCCGATACTTTGATCGTTAAATTATCGCCTACCGCGGCATGTTGTACTTCTTGTGTTAGTTGCGCGGGTTCAAAATATCGCGCTGTTGGCGAAATATGTTCCATAAAGAAACCTGGACGGAATAAGGCAAACGCTAACACAAATAAGGCGAGACTTTCCCATAACTTATTACGACGGAAGAAATAGCCTACGGCTCCCGCTGTAAAGGCAAGAATACCAATCGTCGCCGTGATAAAAACTAACACCCCTTTCGCAAAGCCCACATCAATTAACAGTAAATCAGTATTAAAAATAAACAAGAACGGCAAAATGGCGGTACGTAAACTATAAGAGAATGCGGTTAATCCTGTTTTAATAGGATCGCCCCCAGATACTGCTGACGCGGCAAATGACGCTAAACCAACAGGAGGAGTCACATCGGCCATAATCCCAAAATAAAACACAAACAAATGCACGGCAATTAACGGGACGATGAAACCATTTTGGCGACCCACTTCAATAATCACCACTGCCATTAATGAAGAAACCACGATATAGTTTGCTGTCGTCGGCAAGCCCATACCTAGGATTAAACTAAAGCCAGCGACCAATAATAACATTAAGAAAATGTTACCCATTGAAAGGGTTTCAATAATGGTGGCGAGCTGAACCCCAAAACCGGTTAATGACACGACCCCAACGATAATTCCTGCTGTTGCGGTGGCAATCCCGATCCCGATCATATTTCTGGCACCCGCTTCAAGTCCATCAACCAAATCTTTCCAACCAAGCTTAAACTCATCGCGCAAGCGCGTTTGATGTCTAAAGTAGGCTAATAAAGGGCGTTGTGTTAATAAAATCACAATGAGGAATAAAGCGCCCCAAAATGCTGATAGGCCCGGTGATAAACGTTCCACCATTAAACACCAGATCAAAATAATCACTGGCAATAAGAAATGTAAGCCTGCATTAATGGTCGGTTTAACCGAAGGTAATTTGACTACAGGGGAATGCGGATCATCAATTTCTAAATCTGGGAAAGTGGCGACACGACGTAATAATAAAAGATAAATAACAGAAAGTAACACGATCACAATACTGAACGCATAATGTGGCGTCACGACTTTTAACCAGCCTAGTCCAAACTCAACCGCAAAATACAGCACACACAGGAAAATAAAGGTGCCTAACGCGCGAATTAACGTACTGATAAAGGGTTTGGCTTGATCTGTACGCGGTAAGCCTTGCAAATTCATTTTACAGGCTTCAAGGTGCACAATATAAACAAGCGCAATATATGAAATCAGCGCAGGTAAAAAGGCATGCGTGATCAGCTGACTATACGGCATATTGACATATTCAATCATTAAAAAGGCCGCTGCGCCCATAACCGGTGGCATAATTTGCCCATTCACCGAAGAGGCCACTTCTACTGCCCCCGCCTTCTCTGCCGAAAAACCGACTCGTTTCATCATTGGAATGGTAAATGTGCCAGTTGTCACCACATTCGCAATCGATGAACCTGAAATTAACCCAGTTAACCCTGATGCAACAACTGCCGCTTTGGCAGGGCCACCACGTAAATGACCTAAATAAGCAAACGCACTTTTAATGAAATAATTCCCCGCCCCAGCTTTATCAAGCAAAGCACCGAAAAGTACAAACAGGAACACATATTTGGTCGACACCCCTAATGCCACACCAAAGACGCCCTCTGTGGTGATCCATTGTTGATTAATGATATGAGAAAGAGACCCCGTACGATGGCTAATGATCCAATCTGTTGGTAAATATTGTCCAAAATAGTTATAAATTAAAAAAATACAGGCAATAATCACCAAGGGTAAACCAAGACTACGGCGTGTGGCTTCAAGTAACAACACAATCCCAATACAGCCCGCAATAATATCTTGCAAGTTCGGTGCGCCAAAACGGGTCACTAAGCCATCATAAAAGAACAGATAATATGAGCCTAAAAATGCCCCTGCGGTTGCAAAGATCCAATCCGTTAACGGGATACGATGCTTCGGTGAAAATTTAAAGGCTGGATAAGATAAGTAAGCCAAAAATAACGCAAAGGCAAGATGAACAGAACGGGCTTTGGTATCATCGAAAACGACATTGATATTGACCCCAATACTACGCAAACACTCTTGCAACCAAAATGGCGCTGGAGAGGCGTAATACAGCTGAAAAAGAGACCATAAGATCGCCACACCAGCAATTAATTTTTTGGGGAAACCGTCAGGATCACGACCACCAGTATCACTTGATGCCACAATATCTTGTAAATCATCATAATCGATATTTTTTGTTGACACGCTAAAACTCCTCGTCATCTAAAAATAAAAAAACGGAAAAAGGCAGGAAACCTGCCTGCCTTAAAAATAGAAAGGTAAAAAAATTACAACCAACCTCTTTCTTTATAGTAACGCACTGCCCCCTCGTGTAATGGTGCAGAAAGCGCATTTTTAATCATGTCTTCTTCTTTTAAGTTAGCAAATGCTGGGTGTAAACGTTTAAAACGATCGAAGTTATCAAAAACCGCTTTAACAATTGCATACACGCTGTCAGCATCCACATCAGAAGAGGTCACTAAAGTCGCATAGACACCAAATGTATCGGTTGGGTTATCGCTCCCTTTATATAAACCACCTGGAATTGTTGCTTTCGCATAATATGGATGTTCTGCAACAAGCTTGTCAATTTCAGGTCCTGTAATTGGCACTAAATGTGTATCACAAGATGCCGCCGCTTCTTTTAATGCACCATTTGGGTGACCGACGTTATAAGTAATTGCATCTAAGTTGTTATCACACATCACTGACGCCATTTCAGCCGGTTTTAATTCCGATGCCACTTTGAAAGCGGAGGCATCCCAACCTTTCGCGCCAAGAATCACATTCATGGTTGCACGTGTACCAGAACCAGGATCACCGACATTCACACGTTTGCCTTTTAAGTCATCAAAACCTTTAATATTCGCATCAGTACGCGCCATTAATGTGAAAGGTTCTGGGTGAATAGAAAAGACCGCTCTTAATTTCTCATTTTTTTTGCCTTCAAACGAGCTAGAACCATTATACGCATGATATTGCCAGTCTGATTGTGCAATACCGAGTTCCATCTGATGACTTGCAATTGAGTTAAGATTCGCAACAGAACCGCCTGTCGATGGCGCATTACATTTTACGCCCGTTTTCGCAGAGTCGCGATTCACTAATTGACAGACAGATTGACCGACAACATAGTACACCCCAGTTTGACCACCTGTACCAATCGTCACAATTTTATCCGCAGCAAATACTGCGCTTGAGCAAAGCATTAATGCTGCAGTCATCGAAAGCTTAAGAGACTTTTTCATAGCGTCATTTTCCTTATTTGTTTTGTTGGTTTGCCAAGAAACTCACTTCTATTTTAGCGGACTTACAAATAGCAAAGATTTTACGTTTTGGCAACAATTTATTTTATAGCCAGTCAAATCTAAGCTTTCTTGCACATGGCGCAAAAGAAAAAGTGAGATTAACTTTTCAAACCAATTCCTCGACTAATTAAATAATAGGCTAGCGTATATAAACAGACAATAAAGGCGATTAACACGCCAAATGTATAGCCTACTGCAACATCAGAGATGCCTAAAAAGCCATAACGAAAACCATTGATCATATACACAATTGGGTTTAATTTTGACACCCATTGCCAGAAAGGGGGCAAAAGCGTAAGTGAATAAAAAACGCCCCCTAAATAGGTTAGTGGCGTTAAGACAAAAGTGGGAATAATACTGATATCATCAAATGAGCGAGCAAATACCGAATTAATCAAGCCCCCTAACGCAAACGTTGCGGTCGTCATACAGAGTGTGAGGACAATCACCAACCAAGAATGGACGTCAAAACTCACAAAAGACAAAGCCACAATCGTAACCAATATACCCACACATAAGCCACGAGCTACACCGCCTGCCACATAACCTAGAATAATGATATGCGGTGAGGTTGGCGAGATTAATAATTCTTCCACATTTTTTGCAAATTTTGTGCTGTAAAAGGAGGACGCCACATTGGCGAAAGCATTGGTGAGTGAAGACATCATAATTAAACCGGGCACGATAAATTGCATATAGCTGACACCGCCCATCTCACCAATCCGACTGCCAATTAAATGACCAAAAATCACAAAATACAACGTCATCGTAATCACGGGTGGCACTAAGGTTTGTACCCAGATCCGCGTAAAACGGCGGATTTCTTTCATCACGATCGTTTGAAATGCAACCCATGCTAATTTCATTTGCCACCTTCCTGTTCAGATTGTTTTCCTTTGTTTAGCGACATAGACACGAAGAGTTCTTCTAAACGATTGGCTTTATTACGCATACTTAACACTTGAATGCCTTGTGCTGATAATTGAGCAAACAGCGAATTTAGGCCTTGTTCACGACGAACCTCCACTTCTACACTATTCTCCGTCACCTGCAAAACCTGATAACCTTCAATAATCGGCTGCGCCGCGTTGAGCGCCAAATCGAGGACAAATGTTTCTGTTTCTAACTTAGCTAATAAGGCCTTCATTGGCATATCAATAATCAATTTACCTTGTTGAATAATGCCGATATGACGGCATAACATTTCCGCTTCTTCTAAATAATGTGTGGTGAGAATAATTGTCGTGCCTTGCTGGTTGAGTTCACGTAAGAATGTCCACATGGTTCGGCGTAACTCAATATCCACACCAGCGGTGGGTTCATCTAGAATTAATAACCGGGGATGATGCATCAATGCACGTGCAATCATTAGTCGACGTTTCATGCCACCCGATAAACGGATTGCTTGCTGGGTCCTTTTCTCCCATAAATCCAATTTTTTCAACCAACGCTCTGCCCGTTTTAATGCCTCATGACGTGGAATACCATAATAGCCGGCTTGATTAACTAAAATATCAATGACTCGCTCAAATTGATGAAAATTAAATTCTTGTGGTACTAACCCAATACATTGTTTTAATGCACTTAAATCACGATCTAAGTCATAACCAAAGACTTTAACTGCCCCACTCGTTTTATTTACAAGCGAACTGATGATACCAATCAAGGTTGATTTGCCTGCCCCATTATGACCAAGCAACGCATAAAAGTCCCCTTCTTGCACTGTTAGATCAATACCATCCAAGGCGTTTACACCATTTTTATATATTTTACGTAGTTGTGTAATTTCTAATGCTAACATTGTTCATGCTGTCCTAAATTCGGCTGACATCAAATCGCGCTAAGTCGATTTGATTGGGTGTGCCATAAAATGCAGATAGCGCTTTACGTAGCGTTTCTGCGCGTTTGGGTAGGCCATTTTCTGCATACCATTTAACTTGCTGATAGACTGCTTGCTTAAAAGGTTGGGTATCTCCAGGATCGCCACTTAAATTATCCACACTAGCGAAATAACGAAAACCGGCCGCATCGGATAAAATCCATTCAATTGCTTGCGGTTTCACTTCCACTTGCTCAAATAAACGTTGTTGCTGTGCTGTTCTACCATCCGGCTCATACCAATAACCAAAATCTTCTAATTGACGACGGGCTTTACCTGCGACTAACCAATGGGCAATTTCATGTAACCCACTACTGTAAAAGCCACGTGCAAAATAAATCACATTTTGCGGACAGTCTTGGTTTGCAGGGACATACAGCGGTTCATCACCACCTTTCACCAAAATCGTATTATATTCCCGTTCAAAACATTGATTAAAAATCGCCATCAAATCCGCAAGTTGATGCACCATACCTACCCCAAATTAAAAATGTTGACAAAACGACCGCACTTTAAACACAAAAAGAGGCAAGATCATGCCTCTTTCTGCCCTAAATTGCTAGCGTTATTTAAAACTATCTAATTGTTGCAACGCGGCAATCCGTTTTTCTAATGGTGGATGGCTCATAAATAAGGCAGCTAAGCCTCCACGTTTACCGTTAATCGCAAAAGCAGCGAGTTGTCCCTCTAACTCTTGTGGTTCATGTAAACGTTGCAAACGTTGTAACGCAGCAATCATTTTTTGTTTACCGACTAATTGTGCTGACCCAGCATCCGCACGAAATTCTCGATAACGAGAGAACCACATCGCAATCATGCTAGCTAAGAAACCAAATAAAATTTCCAAGACCATTGATACAAGGAAATAAACACCCGTACTCCCTTCACCATCTCGGTTACTCGAGACCACTTTGGCAATCATACGCGAAACAAAAATTACGAAGGTATTTAATACGCCTTGTAATAGGGTCATGGTCACCATATCACCGTTTTTAATATGTGCGACTTCGTGTGCTAGTACCGCCTCAGCCTCATCTGCTGTCATCGCGCGTAATAAACCGGTACTGACCGCCACTAAGGCATTATTTTTACTCGGTCCTGTCGCAAATGCATTCACGTCTTCAGAATGATAAATTGCCACATCAGGCATAGGTAAATTCGCACGTTCTGCTTGCGCACGAACGGTGTTGACCAACCAACGTTCTGCATCGTTACGTGGCTGTGTAATCACTTCTGCGCCGACGGAACGTAATGCCATTGTTTTAGATAAAAACAGAGAAATCAGTGAGCCAGAAAAACCAAATAACGCCGCCATCAGCAATAAGCCCGTCGCTTCTTGTGCTTGGATCCCCGTCAAACTTAGAATAATATTAAAAACCACTAAAACTGCCATATTCGTGGCAAGAAATAGCAAAATTCGCATCATAAGTAAAATCCTTATCGTTAGGTTAAGTAATCAATGTTGTAATATAGTAACAAAATCGTTAAATTCAATAGTAAATTGAATAAATTTTACCACAAACTCATTTGTACTTGTGCGCTAACAGATTCTGTTTCAGGTAAATTGACGTGTAAACCAATTAACCGTACTTCCCTACCAGCCGCACGCTGCCAAATTTGAGTAAGTAGTATTTCAAATGAGTTAAGCGTAATCAGCATGCCACGTTTTTCTAGTGTCGTCACATTAAAATCCGCAAATTTCAGTTTTACGCCAATTTTATGTGGTATCGACAACGATAAGTGCGGGCAATGATTTTTAAGACGTTTAATGAGTGAAGTATAAAGCTCAGCTAAAATAACATCTGCCTGCGCTAATTGCGCAATATTCTGTTGTAGTGTGCGCTCCACACCAACTGATTTCAAGATCCGATGCGGCTCAACCTGACGTTCATCTATCCCATGACTAAATGCCCAAATTCGCTGTCCCAGTTTACCAAAGTGTTCTAATAAGACGGCTTTATTCATTTGCTGAATATCTGAACAGGTGCACAAGCCCATTTTGTCTAACCGTTGCGCAGTCACTTTACCTACCCCCGGGATCCTTTTTAATGGCAAAGTAGCAACAAAAGCGGATACCTCTTCAGGTTTAATCACAAATTGACCGTTTGGTTTATTTTGATCCGAGGCGATTTTAGCCAAAAATTTCAAAGGCGCGATGCCTGCGGAAGCGGTTAAACCCAGTTCCGTCAAAATCGCCTGACGAATCTCAGCAGCAATCCATGTTGCTGAGCCCGAACAGACGGTCGAATCCGTCACATCCAAATAAGCTTCATCTAAAGATAAAGGTTCAATCAAATCGGTGTAACGTCGAAAAATCGTATGAATTTGCTGTGATACCTGTTTATATAAAGGCATATTCACTGGTAAGAGAATCAAATTTGGACATAATTTAAACGCTTGTGCTGTTGACATTGCACTATGTAAACCAAATTTCCGCGCTTCATAATTACAGGTTGCAAGTACCCCTCGACGTTCAACCGCTCCGCCTACTGCAATCGGCTTACCAATCAGGGTGGGATTATCTCGCATCTCAATAGCAGCGTAAAAACAATCCATATCCACATGAATAATCTTTCGCGTCTTTATCATCTCCAACACACTCATATAGCTGATAAATTGCTTAAAATATTACCGCACTTTACCACACATAACTGTATAAATAAACAGTCAAGTTCGTGCTAAACTTAATACTTTTGAAAATAAGCGTTTAAACAATAAAGGAATAGATTGGCTACCACGCTTTTTTATCTCATTAGATAATGCTATCGCGAGATCAGGTTTTGATGTGCGTTGAATCGCACGTTGAATAATTTTACTCATAGGGTAGGAATGGGATTTAATTTGCCACTGCGCGAGACGAATGAAGACATCCGCAAAACCATTAGCATAAAAAAAGTGCTCAATATCACGTTTCGGTAAAATGGTGATTCTATCCGATCTAACCCTTTCCTCATCTAGCATATCCTCAACGATCTCACCGTATTTTTTCCCTGCCTCATCACCATCTGTTAATACATACCATTGAATGCCCATCGCTTTTACATATTTAAGTAACGGTTTTAGACCACTTTGTGCAAATTCAACAATTCGAATGCCTTCCATTTCAAGGTTGATTTCTAACAAGGTCGCTAACTCAGATAAAATCCAAACCTCGCTTTCTCCTTCAACTAAAATCCACATCCGTGAAAATAACGCTAAACTGCGATTATGGTGAATATGGAAGGTTAAGCGCCTAAAATCCTCTTTTCCCAGATCTTTTCGTCCCAATTGAAAGCAATTAATTTTTTCTGGCGTACGCACTAAACGGCAAATCGCATGAAGATTCACTTGTGAAATTAATTCAACCGAATTGGTAGTTGTGACCCGTTGTACAGGCAAATAACTGACAAGCTCCCACATAATCGCTACCATTCTCGGATGTAATCTCGCATCAGGATCTTCAAAAAGGATAATAGGACGAGTAAAACGACCAAAATGAATACGCTGATTACGAATAAATAAACTGGCTAACGAAAAAAACAGTTTCTTACGTAGCCGATGCGTTTCGTCTTGTTTCAATTTCGCACACAGTGATTTTGCTTTATGCCAAAGTAACGTCGTATCCTGTTTAATTTCTGTCATATTTTTATGGTTTAAGAAGTAATAACACAACAGATCAGATACCGCACGAATTTCGTCTTGAATTTCATCTTGAATTTCAGTACGAATTAATCGGAAAGAATGATGCGCGCGATTTAATCGTGCATCACGAAAACGGTAAACAGGATGGCGAGCAATTAATGAAAAGACCAAGCTCTTGATGTCATCCACCTTAATCGGTTCGCCCTTCTCATTGAGAAAAGCATAAGTCGTCTCCACTTGGTTGTTTGCCTTAATTTGTCCTTCAACCCGCAAATAAAGGCGCTGATAGCCATCAGGATGCTCGACTAACAAATGATGTTGCAAATAAGGTAAATGATACGCCATACTGTCTTCATTTTTTTCACTTTCAGCAAAAGTAAACAACAAGATAAGATGATTTACTGGCTCGGTTTGTTCGGCAGGAATATGAAAATCACGCAATGTAAACTGATAAAGTGCATTTTCTGGGTTAAAAATCAAACTTAATGCAGATAATAAACTGGATTTACCCCACATATTTTCACCAATTAATACCATGTCCGCACTAAAACGGATAGATAAACGGTGAATACCACGAAATCCCAATACGTCTAATTGCCGTAAATGCATAACCACCTCTTGTTTTTTTTCTCGCCTTACCTAGAATGGAGAAAGCGTTTTACTTAAGGAATATGTATATGTACGAAGGGCTTCTGATTGTTTTATGTCCACTTTTTCTCGGTTATCTGATCAAAACACAAAACAAAATACTCTTAACCTCAATTAATCATGTCCTGATGATACTACTTTATATGATTTTATTCATCATGGGATTTTCATTAGGACAATTAGATGATCTAGCAAAAAAATTACCTGTTATTGCTATCTCTGCGACCACATTTGCATGCATCATCCAATCATTCAATTTAGTCGGACTGATTGCTTACGATCGATTGTCCCCGAAGCCATTAAAAAAAATCACGGGTGAAATGCCTTCTCGTTGGAAACTTTTGCTCGATTCGGGCAAACTTTGTGCGATGGTGTTGATCGGTGTATTCATTGGTTACCTGATAAAAGGCAAATTCAACTTACCTCTCCATGCAAGTACCTACATTTTAGTTTGTCTTATTTTTTCTGTGGGGATCCAATTAAGAAATAATGGCATTGCCTTACGTGATGTACTTTTCAATAAGCGAGGATTAATAACAGGGGGGATTTTCATCATTACGTCATTATTTGGTGGGCTACTTGCTGCGCTCTTATTAAAACTCCCCATCACTCAAGGCCTTGCGATCGCATCAGGGTTTGGTTGGTATTCATTGTCCAGTGTTGTCATCAATGATGCGTGGGGACCGATGTTTGGTAGTATCGCCTTTTTTAACGATCTGTCTCGTGAAATTATAAGTTTATTTCTTATTCCTTTATTAATGCGAAATCACCGCTCCTCTGCGATCGGTATCTCAGGGGCGACAGCCTTAGATTGTACGTTGCCGATTATTCAAAAAGCAGGAGGAATTGAAGTCGTACCATTAGCGATCAGTTTCGGTTTTATTACAAATATTTTTCCCCCTATTTTATTAGTCTTTTTTTCATCCTTCCCCATTTAAACGGGGTTTGAATAAAGTGATATGTGTGATTATTAATATAACAACTCATCCGAATAAGGTGCGCCTAATAACAGCCCATAATTTGCATATTATCATTGTGTAATACACAACATTAGAGAAGAGAAGAGAAAAGAAAATAAATAGTAACTAACGATTATCGTTAGTTACTATTTAATTAGTCAATATGTAGGTTATATTTCTTAGCTAGTAAGCTCGCCTATTATCTTAAGCTTTGCACTTGCACCCAAAATGCATAGTAAAAAATAATGACGCCACTTACAAAATCTGGAGGGGTATAACTGTTAATAACATTCTCAATTTCTTTTAAACTCTCGGAAAAGAGAATCTTATCAAAATCATTTTGAGTTAAAAAAACCGTATTCTAGCACTACATTAAACATAGCACGCAAAGATTGATAGTAACCATCGTTATCTAAACTAATTTATGATGATTCTCGACTATCCATTTATAGCTTGATGATGTTTTGAATTGTTTCCAACACTCGCCCCACACTAAGCTGTAATATTCATAGACTTTCCTTGTTAAAAATAATCAATACTTGAGATGAAATTGAATCAGAATTAAGCTGAGGTAAGTTGAGACTGCTGACACAAGAAAAGGATTGAAGACGTAAAAATAATATCCGCAAAAGAAATACTTATAAAAACACCCACTATCAAAATAATTCGAAAGATGACTTTAGGAAAACTGCAAAAAAAAAAGACCCCAAGTATCGCTACTTGAGGTCTTCCTACTCTTATAATCAGAACCTGGCGGTGTCCTACTCTCACATGGGGAAACCCCACACTACCATCGGCGTTACAGCGTTTCACTTCTAAGT
>JAQAHH010000010.1 GCA_030783905.1 Bisgaard Taxon 45
AGGCGTAGCCGTCAAGTTATCCATCAGGTTTGTCCATACGATCGCAACGCGAAAAAACCGTTAAGCAATCCACAAATCCACAACGCCCCAAAGAGCGCTGTCCTTTTGCTTGAGTTCAGTCAACCGAGTGTGAATGGCACTCAAAAGATGTTGTTCTTATTCTGGGTGGGAATTGCAGACCCTAAGCAATCAATTCCGCTGTATCCATAACTTCTTGTTTATCAGGTACCTGTTATCGTACGGTGAGACGGTGGCAGAGCTTACATTTCGCTGTAAGTACGTTGTTTTTACACCACAATTTGCCTGTTTATGCTTTCCAGCAGTCCGAGCTAATGACCCTTGAAGTTATGGTTTGCGTTTCTTGTTTACGTCGTTGAATGGTTTTTTGGTAGTAGGGACGCTTCGCAATTTCTTGCATTACTAGCTACCCTTTGCTAAGATTTGACTTGTCTAGGGTCTGGTCTTAGCAAAGAACGCTGAAACAGATTATCGAAAAAGGGCTTAGGTGTCAAAACCTAAGCCCTTTTTCTTTATAGAATTTTAGATTCTAAACGTAATTTTTTACTTAAATCTTCTACCATTTTTCTAGCTTGAGCTAAGTCATTTTCTAAAACTCCAATTTGTTTTTTATATTCCGCCTCTTTTATCCATTGACTAATTGTTGATTGAGACGAAGTGAATACTTCAGCTATTGCCTTTTGACTTGCCCCAAATTCATGATGAAGAACGTAAGCTGCTATTTTGGCTGATTCTTTAGGTTGTTTTCCTTGGTATGGCATTTTTATTCCTTGGTATCGATAAAATATCCGATAATATATCGGATATTTTATCGATTGGGAAGTGGGATTTTAAGTTTTTTGAATAATTATGTCAGTGAGTTCGCATAAAGTGTGATTATGTTAAACAAATACACGCGCTTTTTTTGAATAAGCATGCAAAAAGGTTAAAGTGTTTTTATCCTTCTTTACCAAAATTTAAGTAAATTTTTACCAAAATTCAGGTAAATTTTTACCAGATTTTAAGTAAAAATATATAAAGGTTCTGCTTTATTTAGATTTTTTGATGTATACTAATCTCATATGTTTGGGATCCCAAACATAAAAAAAGCATATCCAGATAACTCGGATATGCTTTGAATTTAAAAAATTTTAGTCATTTGTCACAATGCAACTTGAGTTGATGCAATTCATGATAATGATTAATGGTTGTGAATTCTCATAGCGAGGTTCTACAACATGGGGTTTTGCGGAGAACTCCAGTATTGAACCACGAAGAATACAACAAACCACAAGAATTATTATCTTTTGGATTGTATTTTTCATATACACCCTTATTTGTGTTAAAAATAACACATCTAGGGCATTTTAATGGTTCATAAACCCTTCTAGTTGAAGTTGCTAGCAGGGTCTAAAAACCAGCCCTGAGATGCAACCTATCTGCTTTTGCAGACTATTTTATTATAGCAAAAAAACGCCAGGATTTTTAGATA
Source organism: Bisgaard Taxon 45 (assembly GCA_030783905.1). Taxonomy (GTDB): domain Bacteria; phylum Pseudomonadota; class Gammaproteobacteria; order Enterobacterales; family Pasteurellaceae; genus Pasteurella. Next base: position 1,490 of record JAQAHH010000010.1, read on the forward strand.
CCCTGGCGTTTTTTATATTGTAATTTTATTGTTATTAACTAATAATATCTTTTTATATCAATTAGTTACGCTATTTATGAAATTTATCAAAATAATGTAAAGAAGATAAATCAATTATTTACATTATTTTAATAAATTTTATTTTCTTTCAGCATATCTCGACCCTGTTATAACTTAAAGCTATTCTAGAAACGATATAATTACTATAAAAAGAGATATATACAATTTACCACTTCTAATTACAATTTAAGCAGTTTTAGGCGGTTTTTCGGGGAGAGTTGAATGTAGGTATTGGATTCAAAATATTTGGATTCGAGCGCTTGAATAAACTCGCATTCCTCTGCGCTTATTCCTTTGTTTGAATAAGCATATCGACCATAGTTAAACGATAAGACGGTAGCTGTTTTGCCGTCAATAAGACAATGAATGTCAACGTAGCTGTTAATTTCAATCGTAAAAGGGCTTAATACAATATCGTATTTATCTAAGGATTTCTCAAAAAACGTTAAGGCGTCATCAGACAGTAACGCCATAAAGTCCAATAGATTGGCATTAAGCGCTTGCCATTTCACTGTAAAACACCTCATCAATGATCTTTTTGTTTTGAACAAACGCCGCACGTTTTTGATTAGCACGCGCTTTAATCGCCTGTTTACTGGTTGGGATAAGCGTGTTTTCTTCTTTCGCTTTTAAATATACCGCTAAAAGCTCTTCTTTTTGCGCTTTGGTGAGTTTCATAACACCTCCTTAAGTTTGTTTCCCTATTCTACCCCCTATCTAAAAAGCAAGCTAGCAAGCTTAAAGAAAGTGAAAAAGAAAGACGTTGTCACAAGCAAAAAAACGAAAAGAAATATTAAACATTCGGGCATAGTTTCACCCCTGTTTTTAACATAAAAGCGGAAAAGTTATTTCCCTAAATTCAGGTGAACGGGTGACAAATTATTAAGCAATTTCTTTAAAAGATGAGAAAGATTTACACACCACTCGCAAAACTGCGTTTTGCCTTTAAAGCCAGTTATATCAAGGGATTGTAAAAAAGTTGGTTAAAAGATGTGCGTTTTTTGTGGTTCAAATTTGGTGCAAATCTGGTGCAAATTTTAACTCATTAATTTTAAAGCTTTTTTGGGCTATGTGGTTCAAATTTGAACCAAAAAATAGCACAAAAATACAGCTAAACAGGCGGTTGGATTTGGAGTAGACCCGTTAAAAATGAAAAAAGACTACGCTATTTTTCACTTTTAACGTGCCAAGATTATACCAGTTTTTAGAAAAGATATTATGCCATTCGCAATAATATTGAGGTAAAAAATTTTTTATCTTGGCACTAAAGTTATTTATTAAAACGTGGGAATTTTAGCCGCTAAAATTTTTAAGACAAAAGAATCCATAAAGCTCCGATGTGGTATATAAAAAATACGGAGCCCTTGGGCGACTTCATCTTTTAGCCCGTGAGGGCTTTCCTAATAAAAAACAAAAAAGACTTATTAAAATTTTAGCGTTCGTGGAGCTTGTGGAGTGTAGGTTTTTAGTGTGGGCAAGACCTGTGTGGTAACTTGTGTGCAACTCGAAGAGTTGTGCAAGGCGTAGCCGTCAAGTTATCCATCAGGTTTGTCCATACGATCGCAACGCGAAAAAACCGTTAAGCAATCCACAAATCCACAACGCC
>JAQAHH010000011.1 GCA_030783905.1 Bisgaard Taxon 45
AGGCGTAGCCGTCAAGTTATCCATCAGGTTTGTCCATACGATCGCAACGCGAAAAAACCGTTAAGCAATCCACAAATCCACAACGCCACAAAGAGCGCTGTCCTTTTGCTTGCGTTCAGTCAACCGAGTGTGAATGGCACTCAAAAGATGTTGTTCTTATTCTGGTTGGGAATTGCAGACCCTAAGCAATCAATTCCGCTGTATCCTTAACTTCTTGTTTATCAGGTACCTGTTATCGTACGGTGAGACGGTGGCAGAGCTTACATTTCGTTGTAAGGACGTTGTGTATGCACCACAATTTGCCTGTTTATGCTTTCCAGCAGTCCGAGCTAATGACCCTTGAAGTTATGGTTGTGCGTTGGAGTTCTATCCCTTTCGGGTGCTTGTTGAATGGTATTTTAGGTGGACGTCAGCACTGTTTTCGATTTACCTACTTGAACAACGCCCCACCCTTTGTTATGATTTGACTTGCTGAGGGTCTGATCATAGCAAAGACGCACAATGAACAGATTACAAGAAAACGCCCGATTTTAAAAGTCGGGCGTTTTCTTTTTATTTAATTTTATTATTTTTTACTATATTACTTACAGTTGATTGAGAAACTCCTGTCATTAGAGCCACCTCAGTTTGTTTAAACCCATCATTTATCAATTTAAGTATTATTTGATCCCTTTCTTCTCTGTTAGGAGTAGAGGCGTTATAATTTGTGACAATTGCATTGCTATATTGAAAGGAATGTGTATTTATTGTATTAATTTTTCTTGTAATTATACTTCCATCCTCTTTTTTTATGTTGACCAGAGCCATATTACTGTTACCTATAACCTTAAAGCTATCACCATCCTGAATATCTGGTAACGGTATTGTTACGATTGGTCCTGAACTATTATTGTTGTTGGAGTTAGATGAAGGTAAATTAGTTTTTTTAGGTTTTCTTGCCATAATGATTCCATTGTACTATAATTAATCGAATTTATGCATTAATATAAATCATAAATTAATAGAAATCAATTAATTTTATCTTAATGAATAATTCCTTGTTCCTTGCATACCTATGCATTACCCTGCGCATAAAGTGCGATTATGTTAAACCACTCCACGCACTTTTATTGAATAAGCATGCAATTGACCAAAGGGGAAAATAACAACATTTTCCCCTTAAAATTTCCCCTACTGCCCCAAAATCAAAATGAGTTCTAGGATGTTATTGATGAGAGCTAATATCTCAATCACTAAATCTAAATACCTCATATTACCTCCTGGTAGATTTTTACCGTTATGAATAGCTTAGAAAAAGACAGTCAAAACGAACATTGATTTGCTTTGTAAGTCTTATTCTTACAAACGTAATCTAAATTTGCTTTTAAACGACTTTAAAGCATGATGTCCTTTTTAAAGAGGTGAAGGACTTCCACACCCATCATTTTGATGTCTTGTTAAACAAGTACTTCCTAGAAGTTACAAGTTGCTTCTAGGAAATTATTTAAAAATTTGGGCAGGTAGGTTGTTTGAGGTGAGTATTTTATAATTTAAGTAGTTTTAGGCGGTTTTTCGGGGAGAGTTGAATGTAGGTATTGGATTCAAAATATTTGGATTCGAGCGCTTGAATAAACTCGCATTCCTCTGTGCTGATTCCTTTGTTTGAATAAGCATATCGACCATAGTTAAACGATAAGACGGTAGCTGTTTTGCCGTCAATAAGACAATGAATGGCAACGTAGCTGTTAATTTCAATCGTAAAAGGGCTTAACACAATATCGTATTTATCTAAGGACTTCTCAAAAAACGTTAAGGCATCATCAGACAGTAACGCCATAAAGTCCAATAAATTGGCATTAAGCGTTTGCCATTTCACTGTAAAACACCTCATCAATGATCTTTTTGTTTTGAATAAATGCGGCCCGTTTTTGATTGGCACGTGCTTTAATCGCCTGTTTACTGGTTGGGATAAGTGTGTTTTCTTCTTTCGCTTTTAAATATACCGCTAAAAGCTCTTCTTTTTGCGCTTTGGTGAGTTTCATAACACCTCCTAGAGTTTATTTCTCCATTCTACCCCCTATCTAAAAACCAAGCTAGCAAGCTTAAAGAAAGTGAAAAAGAAAGACGTTGTCACAAGCAAAAAAACGAAAAGATGTATTAAACATTCGGGCATAGTTTCGCCCCCATTTTTAACACAAAAGCGGAAAAGTTATTTCCCGAAATTCAGGTGAACGGGTGACAAATTATTAAGCAATTTATTTAAAAGATGAGATGGATTTACACACCACTCGCAAAACTGCGTTTTGCCTTTAAAGCCAGTTATATCAAGGAATTGTAAAAAAGTTGGTTAAAAGATAGGCGTTTTTCTAGGTGCTGTGGAGATGCTCTGGAGGTGCTGTACAGATGCAGTTGAATTATAAGGAATTATTACGCTTTTTTAGGGAATTGGTGCTGTGTAGCACCTAAAATCGCATAATTTTCAGCCTATTTTTATCATCTAGATCGTACTAGACCCGTTAAAATCGAAAAAAGACTACGCTATTTTTCACTTTTAACGTGCCAAGATTATACCAGTTTTTAGAAAAGATATTATGCCATTCGCAATAATATT
>JAQAHH010000012.1 GCA_030783905.1 Bisgaard Taxon 45
TTGTCTTTACTGTTCTTTAAAAAATTGGAAACAAGCTGAAAAACTGAAGAGATTTTCGAAAGAAAGTCTGAGTAGAAAAATCTTGCATGAAAAAAGGCATGCAAGTGTTAGCGTTTAAACGGCAACATTAAGTGTTTGAAAGAATACTTGAGGTTGTATGGTTAAGTGACTAAGCGTACAGGGCGGATGCCTTGGCAATCAGAGGCGAAGAAGGACGTGCTAATCTGCGAAAAGCTTGGATGAGTCGATAAGAGGCGTTTAATCCAAGATATCCGAATGGGGAAACCCAGTAGATGAAGAATCTACTATCACTTACTGAATACATAGGTAAGTGAGGCGAACCGGGAGAACTGAAACATCTAAGTACCCCGAGGAAAAGAAATCAACCGAGATTCTGTAAGTAGCGGCGAGCGAAAGCGGAAGAGCCAGTGAGTGTTAGCTAGTGAATTAGAGGAATCGGCTGGGAAGCCGAATCAAAGAGGGTGATAATCCCGTACTCGAAAATTCACGAGTGGAACTAAGCTCACAATAAGTAAGGCGGGACACGAGAAATCCTGTTTGAAGATGGGGGGACCATCCTCCAAGGCTAAATACTCCTGATTGACCGATAGTGAACCAGTACTGTGAAGGAAAGGCGAAAAGAACCCCGGTGAGGGGAGTGAAATAGAACCTGAAACCCTGTACGTACAAGCAGTGGGAGCCCGAAAGGGTGACTGCGTACCTTTTGTATAATGGGTCAGCGACTTATATTTTGTAGCGAGGTTAACTGAATAAGGGAGCCGAAGGGAAACCGAGTCTTAACTGGGCGTTGAGTTGCAAGGTATAGACCCGAAACCCGGTGATCTAGCCATGGGCAGGTTGAAGGTTGGGTAACACTAACTGGAGGACCGAACCGACTAATGTTGAAAAATTAGCGGATGACTTGTGGCTGGGGGTGAAAGGCCAATCAAACCGGGAGATAGCTGGTTCTCCCCGAAATCTATTTAGGTAGAGCCTTGAGCGGACACCTTCGGGGGTAGAGCACTGTTTCGGCTAGGGGTCCATCCCGGATTACCAACCCGATGCAAACTACGAATACCGAAGAGTGATACTCAGGAGACACACGGCGGGTGCTAACGTTCGTCGTGGAGAGGGAAACAACCCAGACCGCCAGCTAAGGTCCCCAAGTCTATATTAAGTGGGAAACGAAGTGGGAAGGCTTAGACAGCTAGGATGTTGGCTTAGAAGCAGCCATCATTTAAAGAAAGCGTAATAGCTCACTAGTCGAGTCGGCCTGCGCGGAAGATGTAACGGGGCTCAAATATAGCACCGAAGCTGCGGCATCAGATGTAAATCTGTTGGGTAGGGGAGCGTTGTGTAAGCGGATGAAGGTTGCTCGAGAGGGTGGCTGGACGTATCACAAGTGCGAATGCTGACATAAGTAACGATAAAACGAGTGAAAAACTCGTTCGCCGGAAGACCAAGGGTTCCTGTCCAACGTTAATCGGGGCAGGGTGAGTCGGCCCCTAAGGCGAGGCTGAAAAGCGTAGTCGATGGGAAACGGGTTAATATTCCCGTACTTGGATAAACTGCGATGTGGGGACGGAGAAGGTTAGGTAAGCGAACTGTTGGATATGTTCGTTTAAGCAGGTAGTTGGAAAGGGTAGGCAAATCCGCTCTTTCATACAACAACGAGACGTGATGACGAGGCTCTACGGAGCTGAAGTTACCGATACC
>JAQAHH010000014.1 GCA_030783905.1 Bisgaard Taxon 45
TCACTCTGTACACAGGGTCCTACCTGGTCTCTCCCACCTCCTCACTCCCTACACAGGGCCCTGCCTGGTCTCTCCTAACACCTCACTCCCTACACAGGGCTCTGCCTGGCTTCTCCAACCTCCCCACTCCCTACACATGGCCCTGCCTGGTCTCTCCACCTTCTGAATCCCTACACAGGTCTCTGCCTCTTCTCTCCAAGATACTCACTCCCTACACAAGGCCCTGCCAGGTCTCTCCCACCTCCTCAATCCCTTCACAGGGCTCTGCCTTGTCTCTCCCACCTGCTCCCTCCCTATACAGCTCCCTGCATGGTCTCTCCCACCTCCTCAATTCCTACCCAGGGCTCTACCTGATCTCTCCCGCTTCTTGACTCCCTACTCAGGTATCTGGGTGGTCTCTCTCAACTCCTCACTCTGTATACAGGGCCTTGCCTGTTCTCTTTCACCTCCTCGCTCCCTACACAGGGCCCTGATGGTCTCTCCCATCTCCTCACTCCCTAAACAGGGTCCTGCCTGGTTTCTCCCACCTCCTCAATCCCTACACAGGGCCCTGACTGGTTTCTCACACCCCCTCACTCCCTACACAGGGCCCTGATGGTCTCTCCCACCTTCTCACTCCCTAAACAGGCCCTGCCTGGTCTCTCCAACTCCTTACTCTCTACAGGGCCCTGCCTGATTTCTCCCACATCCTCATTCCCTGCACAGGGCCTGCCTGGTCTCTCCCACCTCCTCAATCCCTACAAAGGTCTCTGTCTGGTCTCTCACCTCTTCACTCCCTGCATAGGTCTCTGTCTGTTCTCTCCCACCACCTCCCTCCCTACACAGGGCCCTGCCTGGTCTCTCACTCCCTACACAGGACCCTGCCTGGTCTCTCCCACTTTCTCCGTCCCTACACAGGTGTCTGCATGGTTTCTCCCACCTCCTCATTCCCTACAAGGTTCTCTGCATGTTCTCTCCCACCTCCTCACTCCCTACACAGGACCTTGCCTGGTATTTCCAACTTCCTCCCTCCCTACACAGGGCTGTGCATGGTCTGTCTCACCTCCTCACTCCCTACACAGGACCTGCCTGGTCTCTCCCAACACCTCACTCCCTACACAGGGCCCTGCCTGGATGCTCCCTCCCCCTCACACCCTGCACAGGGTCCTGCTTGGTATCATCCACCTCATCACTCCTTACACAGGGCCCTGCCTGGTCTCTTCCACCTCCTCACTCCCTACACATGGCTGTGCCTGTTCTCTCCCTTCTCCTCACTCCATGCACAGGTCCCTGCCTGGTCTTTCCCACCTCCTCACTCCCTACACAGGGCTCTCTTCCTGTTCTCTCCCACCTCCTCAGTTCCTACACAGGTATCTGGGTGGTCTCTCCCACCTCCTCACTCCCTTTACAGGGCCCTGATGATCTCTCCCACCTCCTCACTCCCTAAACAGGACCCTGCCTGGTCTCTCCACCTCCTTACTCCCTACACAGGGCCCTGCCTAGTCTCTCCTACATCCTCACTCTTTACACAGCATTCTACCTGGTGTCTCTCACTTCCTCACTCCCTACACAGGTCCCTGCCTGGCCTCTCCCACCTCGTCACTCCCTAGACAGAGCCCTGCCTTGTCCCTCCCACATCCTCAATGCACACAGGGCCCTGCCTCCTCTCTCTCACATCCTGACTACACACACAGGGCCCTAACTGGTCCCTCCCACCTTCTCCATCCCTACACAGGTCTCTGCATGGTTTCTCCCACCTCCTCATTCCCTACAAGGGTCTCTGCCTGTTCTTTCCCACCTCTTCAATCCCTAGACAGGGCCCTGCCTCTTCTCTCCCACTTCCTCACTCCCTACTCAGGGCCCTGCCTGGTATTTCTAA